>JAJPHZ010000019.1 GCA_021325025.1 Pseudomonadota bacterium
CGATGGGAGGGCAACCACTATCAGTTCCGGGTGGTCAATCCGTGGGTCATCCCGATGCAAAAGCCGCATCCGCGCATCTGGGTGCCCGGCGTGTCCAGCCGCGAGACGGTGGTGTGGTGCGCCGAGCACGGCTATCCCTACATCGGGCTTAATTTGCCTACCGAGATGGCCAAGCAGGTCATCACCTTGTTCGACGACACCGCGCGCCAACACGGCTACGAAGGCGGTTCGGCCTATCGCGGCGCGCTACTCCAGGTGCGCGTCGACGAGACCGAGGAGAAGGCGCTGCGCAACGCGCGCCAGTTCATGTGGATGCAGGGCGAATTCACCGGCCTGACCCATCCGGTGTGGGCGGCGCCGTCGGGGTATCTGGGCGAATGGGCGCGCCGGCCGATGGCGGAGCTGCGCGCGGGCTATCGCACCAAGGAGCGCAAGAGCGGAGATAATCGCTCCGATTTCGAGTCGCGCATCAAGAACGGCACACTGATCGCGGGCACGCCCAAGCAGGTCATCGAAAAGCTGCGCATCCGGCTGGAGGAAACCCGCTGCTCGATTCTGGCCCTGTGGTGCAACGACGGTTGTATCGATCACAAGGATTCGCTCAGCGGCATCCGCCTGATGGGCCAGGAGGTGCTGCCCGCGCTGCGCGAGATCGCCAAGTCGCTGGATATCGGCGATCCCTTCGACATCCCGGTCAGCCGCCAGTACGCCAACGTCAAGTGGGAAATTCCCCAGCAGGAGCGCGCCAGCGCCTGACGCAGCAACCGGCGTCCCGGTCCATGGTGAAATCGCAGGCCGCGGCCGCATCGCGTTCGCGGCCCTTGTTTTTCCGGCGCGACCATCGCAGCGCTGCGGCGTAAACGCAAACTGCCGCCGCCTCGTCATAGTCGTCAGTTGACGAAGACTCGGGGCGAACGGAGGTATGCTCATGAATTCGAAGGTCGTTTCTGCGGTCTGTGCCGGGTTGTTAGCCGGTGCTTTTTTGGGTGCGGGGACGAGCTTGGCGGCGACCGCCTGGCAAAGGCATCATCCGCGGCGCGTGGAGGTCAATTCGCGGCTGCGCATTCAAAATCGGCGCATCAACGCCGGCCTGCGCGACCATCAGCTCACCCCCAGCCAGGCCCATCAATTGCGCACCGAGGACCGCCCCATCCATTATCAGGAGCGGGTCGCCGCGGCCGGACACATCACACGGGGCGAAAAACAGCAGCTTAACCGCGAAGAGAACGCCGTCAGCCGCCAGATTCACAGCGAGCGCACGGCGGGCAACTGATTTGACGGGCCGGCGCAGCAAGATGCGGCGTCGCGTGCCGGGTATTAGAAGCGTCGGAGGCAGGCGCTTGAATCTGGCGGGTTGACTCCACCGGTGGCATAACGGTGAGCGGGCCGGTTATGAACGCCGAACACTGGATCGACCTGCGATGCCATCCGTCGACGCCCGCCGGGGCGGTGCGTGCCATAGCGGTGCTTGTTCGGCGATCGGCGGCAGGCGCTGAACTTCGGATTTCCTACCGTCTCGACGGCGAGCTTGCCCGGATATCGATCCCGCTGCCCGCCGTCCCGCGCATCAATACCGAACTCTGGCGCCGCACCTGCTTCGAGGCTTTTATCGCCGTGGACGGGCAATCGGCGTACCACGAATTGAACTTCTCGCCGTCGGGCCAATGGGCGGTGTACGCGTTCTCCGGCTATCGCAACGGCGCTCCGCTCCTGGACGAAACGATGCGCCCGCGCATCGAGGTGCGCACCGGCGGCGCGAGGCTCGAACTGGATGCCGCGGTACGACTGGACGCTCTTCGCGCCGGCTATCCGCGCGCCGTGCTGCGCGTGGGTCTGTCGGCGGTCATCGAGACCCGAGACGGCCTTTCGTACTGGGCGCTGCACCATCGCGCCGGCAAACCCGATTTCCACGACGCCCGCGGATTCGCCCTGCTGCTTGAGCCGCCTGCTCCCCGATGGTAGCTTCCAGCGCCGTGAAGTTCGGCATCGACCGCCGGCGTGTGGCGCAGCTTTTGTCGCAAACGAGCAACGCTGCTTGCGCCGGCGACCGAATCGACGCTCTCTCCCGCAGCTTTCTTGGTTATCCCTACATGGCGAATCCGCTGATCGGGTCGGCCCACACCGCCGAAGAATTCACCGCGTCGCTCGACGGATTCGACTGCGTTACCTACATCGAAACGGTGCTGGCACTGAGCCGGGCGCGCCGTGTTGACGACTTCGCGGACTGGCTGCGCAAGATTCGCTATGAGCAAGGCCGCATTCACTGGCGGCGGCGCAATCACTACATGACAGCCTGGATTCGCAACAACATATGCAATGGCATACTCAGGCGGGTGTCGCCTGGCGCCGCCGCGACCGTCAGCCGCGAGCGCGTGCTGAACGTGGTGCCTGGGCTGGCAGCGAGAAAAATCCGCCTGCGATGTGTACCGAAGCCGGCGCTGCGCCGGCTTTATCTGCAAACCGGCGACTTGATTTTCTTTGCGTCCACGCGCCGCAATCTCGACATCTTTCACTGCGGAATCGTCATCCGCGACGGTCAAAGCGTGCGGCTGCGCCATGCGTCGCGCAGCCGCGCGATGGTCGTGGAGCAGGAATTGAGCGAGTTCCTCAAGACAAACCGGATGGCTGGCGTAATCGTCGTGAGGCCCCAGGAGTTTAACCGGGCGACGGCCCGCATCACGCCTTCAACGGCGCGGGGAATTTCCTCTACATGAACAAGGGCTGGCGCGAAGGGGCGGAGCGGGATGTGAACATTGTTTATCCGAAAGACTACTCCTCCAAAACGATTCAGCAGCTTCTCGACGCTGCCGACTCCGACGTTATCTTTATCGGCGACCCGCGCGTAACCATCGAGCCCGGACCGCGCATGTTCGATCGCATGGTCTGCGTCATGCGTGAAACAGGGGCCGGCCTTGTCTACGCCGACGCCGCCGGCCGTCCTCGAATTGACTATCAACTCGGCAGCATCCGCGACAATTTCGACTTTGGTCCGGTGCTTGCCGTGTCGGTTCCGGCCGCACGTCAGGCCGGTGTCGGCGGGGTTTGGAGATGGGGCGGATTATACGACCTGCGGTTGCGGCTGTCCGAGTGCAATGCAATCGTGCGGATTCCTGAGCCGCTGTACGGTGCACCGCTAATCGACAACCGGCCCACCGGCGAAAAGCAATTCGACTATGTAGATCCGCGCAATCGCGATTATCAGATCGAGATGGAACAGATCGCGACGGCGCATCTCAAGCGCATCGGCGCATGGCTGGAGCCGCGCTTCGACCAGGTTCCGCCTTCGGCCGGACCATTTCCGGTCAAAGCCAGCGTCGTCATCCCGGTCCGCAACCGCGAGCGTACCATCCATGATGCCGTCAGGAGTGCGCTCGCCCAGCGCGCCGATTTCGACTTCAATGTAATAGTCGTAGACAATCATTCCACCGACAGGACGACGGAAATCCTTCGCGGCATCCGCAATCCGCATTTCATACATATTGTCCCGCAACGGACAGATCTTGGAATCGGCGGATGCTGGAACGAGGCGATTTACTCACGGTACTGCGGACAATATGCAATACAGCTTGATTCAGATGACCTATACATCGATGAGTCCGTGCTGCACCGAATCGTCCGTGAGTTCGATGCGGGACCCTATGCAATGGTCATCGGCGCTTATACAATGGTTGATTTTGCTCTCAATGAGATTCCGCCCGGTTTGATCGATCACCGCGAATGGACGCGGGAAAATGGAAGGAACAATGCGCTGCGCATCAATGGCCTTGGTGCGCCCCGCGCATTCGATACTTCGGTGGTGCGCCGAATCGGATTCCCCAACGTCAGCTACGGCGAGGATTACGCCGTGGCGCTGCGCATCAGCCGCGATTATGAGATCGGCCGCATCTACGACTCGCTGTATCTATGCCGCCGATGGGAGGGCAACAGTGACAGCGCGCTGCCGCTTGAGGTCGCGAATCGATACGATTCCTACAAGGACTGGCTTCGGACCGTGGAGATCAAGGCCCGGATGCAGCGATGATCCGCGACGTGGAGCAACTCTTTGAGCGCCAGGCGCGGAACTGGCCCCTGCTGGCCAAGGGGATTGAGGGTCTTGCGCAGGCCCGCACGCGGCGGGTGCGCGTGGATTGGTTCGAGGTCTTGGTACGCCACATTCCCCATCGCGTGGGCAGTACGACTGCGGCCGTGGATCGGGAGTCGGTCGCCAGGCGTCCCTGTTTTCTTTGCGCCGCCAATCTGCCCAGGGAGGAAGAAGGCATTGCGTTTGGCGAGGAGTTCACGATCTATTGCAACCCGTTTCCGATCGTCAAGCGGCATCTCACAATCGCCCACCGGCAACACCTCCCGCAGCGCATAGCCATCCACTTCGGGAGTATGCTGGATCTGGCCGCTGCCTTGCCCGGCTATTTTATCATCTACAATGGCCCGGAATGCGGCGCGTCTGCACCCGATCACCTGCATTTCCAGGCCGGATCGCGGGCGGTGTTTCCGATCGAGAAGGACACCGCCCGGCTAAACGGCGCAACTGTGCCGAACTATGCAAGGAACGTGTTACTGTTTCGGGGTCGCGAGCGTTCGGCCTTGATCGATCGCATGGATCGCGCCATTGCTCTGCTTGCGGAGACCACCCGCAAAAGACCGGAACCGATGGTCAACATCGCGGCCTATCAGGACAAGGAACAGTGGGTCGTTTACCTGTTTGCGCGCAGCAAGCATCGGCCGGAAGTCTTTCACACCGGCGAGCTGACCGTGAGCCCGGCATCGATCGATTTGTGCGGCATATTTGTCGTGCCTTTGGCGCGGGATTTCGACCGCATCACAGGCGACGCGATCCGCGCTGTCTTCCGCGAGGTCACCTTGCCCGACGAGCAGTTTCAGCGGGTTGCAAGGAAGCTGGAGGATGAGCGGTGAATGTAGCCGTCGGTCTTGTTGAAGGACTTCCCGGCGTTGACGTGGAATTGACGGGCACGTTTACCGACGCCGCCGGCAGAGCATACGCTGCGGGCCGACACCGGTTTACCTCTGAAATCGCACTGAGCCCCTCCGATCCGGCATCGTGCGCGTTTGCGCTGGACGACGTTACGATCGGGATCGGATTTCATTGGGAGCGTAAGGAGCGCCAGGTCTTTCGCGGCGGGCTGCGGGTAGTCAAACGGCACGGCGGCCTGACCGTGATTAACGACGTGGCGCTCGACGAGTACGTCACCAGCGTGATTTCCTCCGAGATGAGTGCGTCGTGTCCCCTGGAACTGCTGAAAGCCCATGCGGTGATTTCCCGCAGTTGGCTGTGGTTTCCGAAGACTAATCCCGCACGCAGCCAAGCCGGGCAAAGCGCGGTCCTGGATTCCCACGAAATCCGCCGCTGGTATGGCCGCGAAGCACACCCGGATTTCGATGTATGCGCCGACGACCACTGCCAGCGCTATCAGGGTATTACCAAAGCGTTTTCGCCGGCCGCGGCCCAGGCGGTGCGGGCGACAGCGGGCCAGTTTCTCCGCTACAACGGCGCCATCTGCGATGCGCGGTTTTACAAGTGCTGCGGCGGAATGACGGAGCGCTACGCCACGGCCTGGGAAGATGAGGATATTCCCTATCTTGAGTCCGTGTACGATGGCCCCGCCAGCCGGGAACCGGCACCGCCTTCATCCGAAAGTGCCGAGCGATGGATTCGCTCCAACCCGCCGGCCTATTGCAATACTCAGGACACAGAACTGCTTTCGCGCATCCTTCCGGGATTCGATCAGGAAACCCGCGATTTCTATCGCTGGCGCGTCGAGTACACGCCCGAAGAACTCGCCGATCTGATCGGATCGAAGCTTGGCGTGGAGCTCGGTCCGATTCGCGACCTGCGGGCGCTCGCGTGGGGACCGTCGGGCAGAATATATCGGTTGAAGGTCACCGGGGAACGCGCCTACATAATCATCGGCAAGGAACTGGAAATCCGCCGCGCCCTGTCACGCACTCATCTTTACAGCTCCGCATTCGTGGTGGACAAGGAACCAGGCCGCTTGGTTCTGACCGGGGCGGGATGGGGACATGGAGTCGGCCTGTGCCAGATTGGCGCCGCGGTCATGGCAAGCCGGGGCAAGGCTTATACCGAGATCCTCCGGCATTATTACCGCGGGACCACCGTCAGCCTCTAACAGAGTGCGGAAAAAGGATATTTGTGCCCTCATGAAGACACCTGCGTTCCGCACCCTGGATAAAAGATGGCCGCTTTCCTTTACTTCTCTCCCTCTGGGAGAGACTAGAGTGAGAAAGCAGGTTGCGGAAAATCGTTTTTTCCGCAACCTGCTAAGGTTTTTTTGGCCGCACGTTCACAATCGGGCGTGAAATTCGAAATCCGGACCAGCCGCGCATTGCAGGCGTAAGTCGGCTTCTGAAACACATGGAACACGCCTTGGAACCAACCTCCTGCGCATGCTAATTGATTCGCGATTCCATCCCGTTGTCCCGTCAAGGAGGGAGCCCGATGAAGGTCGCAAAGGTATCCGAGGTGCCGCGCCAGAGCATGAGCCGCGCCACCAAATTCTTCCATGGCGCCGAACATGTTTCGCGCCAGGGCCTCACCGACGAGAGCAAGGAGGTGAGCGTCAACGTGATCCATTTCGATCACGGAGCCCACACCCGGATGCATATCCATGGCTGCGATCAGGTTTTGCTCGTGACCAGGGGCAAGGGCTTTGTTGAAACCGAGCAGGAACGGCGCGAGTTGTCGGAGGGCGACGTGGTCTTCGCGCCGGCCGGCGAGAAGCACCGCCACGGCGCCCTGGACGGTCAGGACTTCACCCACATCTCGATTACCCGTCCCAATTCAGGAGAGAAGTTCTTCGACGATTAGCCAAACGCGAGGGCTGCCCGCCCCCGCGGCAAATGCATCGGCGCACAACTGCTGCACGAGGCGCTCTCTACCGCTGCAATCAACTTCGAGCTGACTCAGGAGGCAAGCATGGTTATTGTCGCAGGAACAATAGAGGTGGACCCCGATCAACGTGAGGCGTTCCTCGCCGGCAGAATCGAAGGCATGCGGACGTCCAGGGCCGAGCCCGGTTGCCTGGAATACACGCTGAGCGCTGATCCAACCGATCCCCGCCGGGTGATGCTGTTCGAGCGTTGGGCGCGTCAGGAAGACCTCGACGCTCATTTGGCCGCGATGAGGGCGCGTCCGGCATCGGCGGGAACGGGCGTCGCGCCGAGGGCGGCTTCGATCTTCGTCTACGACGTTACCGCAGAGCGGCCGCTCAGGTGAAAGCGGTGAGCGATCGGCGACACGGTCGAAGAATGTGGTAATTACCGTCCGCCGTCACGCAAAGCGGTTTCACCAACCGCCCCTGCAAGAAGAACCGGTTGCCGACCAGCGGTGCTGTAAATCGAACCGAGTTTCCAATCCTGTCCCAAAAGCTTCAGACAGCAATTGGCGGAGCCTAAAGCACCGATCTGCCCGGCAGGCCCCAGTGTGAAGGCCCGTAGGGCGGCGGCAACTTCGTGCCATCGACCAGGCCGGCATCGACCGCGAAGGTGGGAGCGTCGATATCGCGGCCCGAGAAGTTCATGGGTGTCGGATGCGCGGCCAGGTACGCACAGACCGAGCCCGGCACGTCTACGCCAAGACCTTTGGAAGCGTCGAAGCCGAAGGCGCCCATGTCGGTCACCATGCGTTCGGTCGTGACGAAACCGGGTTCCAGGTTGATCACGGCGATTTTGTGCTGACGAAATTCCTTGGCGAGGCCGGGCCCGATGCGGTTGAAGGCGGCTTTGGACAGCGAATAGCCCAGACCCCAGCCGCCCGCCCCGATGTCGTGCGCCGTCTCCCGGTAGCCTGCGCCCGAGGTGACGTTGATGATCACGCCGCCGCCGCGCCCGATCATGATCGGCGCCACCAGCTTGATGAGCAGCAGCGGCGAGAGCACGTTGCACTGGAGGTGGGCGTCGAACAACTCGATCGGAGTGTCGACAAACCAATCCATATGTCCCGGACCGATGTACCGGGCGTTGTTGACGAGCACGTCGATGCAGCCCCACTCCTTCATCGTTCGATCGACGAGCGCATGGATATCCTTGCGTTCCAGCAGGTCCAATTTGACCGTCAGCGCTTTGCCCCCAAGCGCTTCGAGCTCGCACGCCGTCTTTTCCAGGCTGCCGGGCAGCGGCTTGGTGTTGGAGCTCTTGACCGTCGAGGAATGCTCAAAGGCCTGGCCTTCGTGCAGCGTGCGCGCGCACAACACGACGTTGAATCCGCGCTTGGCAAGTTCGAGGGCGCAGCCGCGGCCGATGCCACGACTGGAGCCGGTGACGATCGCCACTTTCGAACCCTTCGGGCCGTTCGGATTGCCGGTCTCGGTCACGGTGCACCTCCCAAACGTGATTTTCCGCAGGCCGTCATCACCACCGCAGGCTTGCTCCGATCACGCACGACCATGCTCCAATTCGGTACCCCAACGCAACTTCGGCGCTTGAGCCCATATCCGCGCGGCCAACCCGCCTTTCGGCGATCGCGTAGCCTGCCTGCCTACCTGAATCATGCTCAACATGACCGCAAATATCCGCTCAGGACGCCATGACCGAGCAACTGGCCGCCGTCCGATGCTCTCCTTTTCGATGGCGCCCTACTCACGATGAAATCTTCCCGGCATTGGCAGAGGAATGTGCTTTCCCCGGGAAACATTTTCTTACATCCGAAGCTCCTGCCAGCAAGGCAGACGATGCTTACTCGAAAGATCGGAAGTAGCGCAACGGCGGAATAGCTCATAAAGGCCTTCCCTTTCAGCGCGGCGCCAGTTCGGGCTGAAAGAGGCCATCTATCTCTAAACAGGAGGTGTTGGGACATGGCTTTTTTGCGGATCGATTCCGACGTGGATCCGTTCGGCACCCTCTTAAGCTTGCAGGAAGAGCTTGAGCGATTCATGCGAAATCCTGCATTCGCGATGGGTCCATCGGGCTTCGGTGCTTACCCGCCGGTCAACATTTTTGATTCTCCGGAGGGCGCTCTGGTCGTCGCTGAAGCTCCGGGCCTGGACGCCGCAAAGCTTAGAGTCACTGGGACGGGGCGCACCTTGACGATCAGTGGCGAACGGGTATTCAAACCGGACGGCAACGGCTTGGGGTATCATCGGCGCGAGCTCAGCGAGGGGAAGTTCTCGCGCTCGATTCAGCTGCCGGAGGATTATGAGCCCGCCAACGCCGAGGCTCGCTACGAGGCCGGCTTGCTGATCATTCGGGTACCGCGAGGCGAACACGCCAAGCCGCGACAAATCACCGTGCAGACGGCGTGAAAGGAGGTCAGAAGCCATGGCAGAGAAGGAATCTCGCGAAATCGCGACCAAGGAAAAGCAGCAACTGACCAAACCGCAAGAGCAGACCCGTCCCGGACGCTACTATGTGCCTGACGTCAACATCTACGAATTCGACGATTCGCTGAAGCTGTGGGCCGATATGCCGGGCGTCAAGGAGAAAGACGTCAACGTGACGCTCAAGGATGGGGTTTTGACGATCGTCGGCCAAGTGGCCACCGACATGTATGCCGGGCTGCGACCGATGTACACTGAATATAACGTCGGCAATTACTACCGGGAGTTCTCGTTGAACGAGGACATTGACGATTCGAATATCAAGGCCACGCTGCGAAACGGCGTGCTCGAGCTCGAATTGCCCAAGAAGGAGCAGGCCAGGCCTCGCCGAATCGAGGTGCGCAGTGCATAAGGCCGGGACAGACGGAAGATTCTCGCCGCGGGTCGGTCATCATGCCCAAGCGAGATTTGTATGGAGTTCTTGGCCTTCCAGCAGGGGCGGCGCCGGCCGAGATCAAGCGCGCCTATCGCCGAATCGCTTTCACCGTCCATCCCGACGTCGGCGCGCATCCGGACCCCGAGCGCTTTCGGGAAATTCACGAAGCCTACGAGATTCTGAGCGACCCCGATCGGCGCCGCTCCTATGATGTGGAGATTTCGATACATCGGCGACCTTTGTCAGCGGAACCGCTGCCAGCGACGAGGCCGATTGTAGTTCGCGACGATTGCCTCACGATACGACCTTCGATTGACGAGCTGCTCGATCGGATACAGCAGAATTTCTTCGGCTATCGGAGCAAGAGCGGAGGGCCTCTGCGGCGGCTCGCGGTGGAGGCGATACTCGACGCTGAGGAAGCGCGGTTTGGCTGCCAGGTGCCGTTCCGCGTGCCGTGCTACGTCGGCTGCCGACGATGCGGCGGCACGGGCGCATGGTGGGGGCTTTGTCCGGATTGTTACGGGCGCGGATTCGTTGAGGGTTCGCCTGCGGTGGTCCTCCGGATTCCACCCGGTGCAAGCGATGGCGACAGGTTCGAAGTTGATCTGGGCGACGTTGGAATAAACAATCTGCTGCTGGAAGTGCGCGTTGTTGTCGCCTGAGCCGCCAGCACCGCGGTCGCGCGGAGCGAAGGGAGTCGCAAGGCAGGTATGCGACGTCAAGGCGTTCTTTCGCCAGGGGTGGAGAGTTGCCGGAAGGCAATCCGCTTGCACCGGCGGCTTCTTGCATTCATCGGCAAGACGCAGGCGAATCTTGCCCTTCTTGATCGCGCAAATCCGCGGCGATGCGTTGTCAGCTCCGCGCGCCTTGGCCGCGTGCGAGGAACTGACTCTGTTAATCCTACCCCCTTGCAGCGCGCTATTTTGGAATTAGTTTTTGATTCGGGAGGCGTGAGCCAATGAAGCTCTCCCCAGTGAGCACAAAAGGAGGTGACGATTGATGCTGGGTGAACTTCAGCCTTGGTTCTCGGGATGGCCGTCCCTCGATCGTTTCCGCAGGGACATGGACGAACTGTTTGACCGCTTCTTCGGTGAAATTGGCTATCGCGGCTCCAACAGTTCGATGACCATGTGGCCGGCGGTTGAGTCGTTCTTCAGGGATGGCAATTGGGTCATGCGTGTCGACCTGCCAGGGGTCGATCCTAAGGACATCGACGTTTCAGTGGCGGGCGACACGCTGACCATTCGGGCGTCGCGCGAGCGGCGCAGCGAGGAGCGCAACCAGCATTTCGAGACACGTGAAATCAGTTATGGCAGGTTCGAGCGCTCGATGACTTTGCCCAAGGGTGTCCGGGCCGATCAGATTAAAGCCAACTACCGAAACGGTGTGCTCGAGCTGACAATGCCCGCGTCGCCCGAGCTGGCGGGACGGAGGATTCCGGTTGGAGTTGACAAGGAGGAAAAGGGGCAGATCGAGCATCAGGCCACGTAGCGTTCAAAGCGGCGAATTTGCTCGCTTCCGAATTGCGCCGATTGGGCGTTAAGCGCGGCGGCTCCTGACCGCCGCCGGCATCTTTCCGCGGAGGGAGCTGTGACCTCAGCTCCCTCTTGCATCCGACCAAAGGCCCAAAATCAAAACGGCACCAAAAAGCCAGGAAAGAAACTGCGGCACGCAGCGGTCGCACAGTTGGTGACAGACCGCCGCCCTTGTAGTCCAAGGAGAAGCGACAACCCCATGCAATATCAAGGACTTATGGTGGAGGCGGGGGGAATTGAACCCCCGTCCGAAGACCTTCCGGTTCTGGCCACTACACGCTTAGTCCGCGATTTCTAGCTCGCCCGCCGGACGCCCACGGACGGGCTGCCGACGAGCCAGCCGGTTGAAATTTCGGGACGCCGTCCAACCGGTGAACTGCGGCGCCCTAGCCCACTAAATGACGCCTCGGCCCGCGACCATGGGCGAATCGCGGCGAGACGCTCGCGGCCCTTAGGCCGCGAGGGCGTAACCGTTATTGTCTGCGGATAAATTTCGCAGTCTGTTTGTTTAACGGGCCAACAGTACCCCGGCGTGCGACCACAACCCTCTTGTCCCCGTCGAACCCAAATCGCCCCCGTTGAAAGAACACGAAGAGAGGAAACCGAACAAAACGGCCAGCCTTTCAGGCTGCCATCGCGGTATACACACGGTTACGCATCTATCATTCTAAGGACCAAGCCGCGTTGCCGCAACCCGTCTGACCGTCTACCAAGGAGGCGCGAGCAGGGAAGCTGGCGCCGTTGCAATCGGGTTTATTTCAACGGATCTTCAGGCGGCGCCGGCTGACCGTGGGCGGGCCGAGGGGCGGCCAGGACCTCAGCCACGACCTTTTGCAGGGCTGCCTGCGTTACCGGCTTGGCGATGTAGGCGTCCATCCCGGCAGCCAGACATTTTTCGCGGTCCCCCTCCAGCGCATGGGCGGTCATCGCCACGATGGTCAGATGGCGGGTCCCCGCCTCGCGCCGCCTGATTTCGCGGGTCGCTTCGTAGCCGTCCATCTCCGGCATCTGACAATCCATGAACACCAGGTCGTAGGGCAGGCGCGACACCGCCTCGACCGCCTCGCGTCCGTTGGCGGCGGTGTCGACTTCGAAACCCATCTTTCCCAACTGCAGCTTCGCTGTCCGCTGGTTGATCGGATTGTCCTCGGCGACCAGCACCCGCAGCTTGCGGCCCGGCGGCAGCTTGAATTCGGCAGCTGGCGCCGGTTCGATCCTCGCGGCGGGCGGTTGCGGTCGCGCTTCATCGCCGCTTCCCAGCGCCCGTGCCAGGCACCGGTAGAGGGAGGCTTCAGGCACCGGCTTCATCAGCCAGCCTTCCGAATCGAGTCCTTCCAGGCGCGGGGCGAAATCGCGCCTGGCCCCGGCCGAGGAGATGAAGATCACCCGCAGGGCGCCCAGCGCCGGTTCCGCCTTCATGCGGCGCGCCAACTCGATACCGTCAACCTCGGGCATCACGACGTCGATCAGCGCGAGCTGAAAGGGCCTGCTGTGCGCCGCCGCGCGCATCAAGCCGAGGGCATGGTGGGCAGAAGCGGCCGCCACGACCTCCATCCCCCAAGCCGACAACTGGCGGCTCAGCACCTGGCGGCTGGTGGGATTATCGTCGACGACAATGACCTTTACCCCGGCCAAGGGGGCGAAGCCCTCCGTCACCGGTGTGGCCCGTTCAGCCGGTTTGCCGAATCTGGCGGTGAACCAGAAGGTCGAGCCGACGCCCGGCTTGCTGGATACCGCGATCGTTCCGCCCATCCGCGTGACCAGGTCGCGCGCGATCGACAGCCCCAGCCCGGTGCCACCGTAATGGCGCGTGGTGGAGGCGTCGACCTGGGTAAAGGGCTGAAACAGCAGGTGGATCTTATCCGGCGCGATTCCAATCCCGGTGTCGCGCACCTCAAAGCGCAGGATCGTCTCGTGCGGATTTTCGCTCAGCTTGCCGACCGCGACGCCCACTTCCCCCCGCTCGGTGAACTTGACGGCGTTGTTGAGCAGATTGACCAGCACCTGGCGCAGCCGGGCGGGGTCGCCGCGCAGGTAGCGCGGGGCATCGGGTTCTACGGACACGGTGAGTTCCAGGCTCTTGCGGCGCGCCTGCTCGGCGACCAGCTCGACGGCGCCTTCGATCGCGGCGGTCAACTCGAAGTCGGTCTCTTCCAGTGTCAGCTTGCCGGCGGCGAGGCGGGAGAAGTCGAGAATTTCGTTGATCAAGGTCAGCAGCACGTCGGCGCTGTCACGCACGTCATGGGCGAATTCGCGCTGCTCGGCGGTCAGTTCGGTATCCAGCAGCAGGCCGGTCATGCCGACGATGGAATTGAGCGGGGTGCGGATTTCGTGGCTCATGTTGGCCAGGAATTCCGACTTGAGCCGGGCGGCCTCCAGCGCCGCGTCGCGCGTGCGCGCCAGCTCCGCCTCCATGCGCTTGCGCTCGCTGATGTCGTGCACGGTAATCGACACGCCCGCCGTCTCGCCCGCCGCATTGCGGATGGGCGATTGCGTGACCGCCACGTCGATCAGGCTGCCATCCTTGCGCATCCAGCGGGTCTCGAAGCCTTGCGGCTTGCCGGTGGCTTGCACAACACGCACGTGCTCGAGCAGCTCCGCCCGCGCCTCGAGCGGGGCCAGCAGTGCCGCGCTGCGGCCGATGATTTCGGCGCCGCTGTAGCCGAAGAGCTTTTCGGCGGCCGGATTCCAACTGGTGATGATCAGCCCGGGAGTCGCGCTGCAGATCGCGTCGCCGGAGGAATCGATGATCGCCGCCAGCAGCGAGCGTTCCTGCTCGGCGCGCTTGCGCTCGCTGACATCGCGCACGGCGGCCACGATGCGCCGCGCCAGTCCTTCGCTTTCACTGAAAGAGGACATGTTGACCGAGACCGGAATTTCGCTGGCGCCGCGGGTGAGCAGGCGCAGTTCGATGTCGTCCACGCGGACCTGCTCAGCGGCCTTGCGCAGCAGCTCGCTGGCCAGCCGCGGCTGGCTGAACAAGGAGGGCAGGCTGATACCGATCAGCTCCGGACGCGAGTAGCCTGCCAGCTCCACAGCCCGCTCATTGACGTCGGTCAGCAGCAGACCGGCGTCGCACACGAACAGCGCGTCGGGGAAGGACTGCACCAGGGTGCGGCTGTACTCACGCTCCACGCGCAGGGTACGTTCGATGGCGCGCTGTTCGGTGACGTCGCGGGCCACGCCGAAGATGCCGAACGCCTTGCCGGCCTTGTGGAAGAGCGAGGCATTGAAGGAGACCGGAATCTCCTTGCCGCTGGCGGCTTTCAGCACCAGGTCGACATTGGTTACGTAGCCCCGCGCGAAGGTCACGCGGATCGCTTCACGGGCGGCGGCTGGGTCGGTGAAGTAGCTCTCGAACAAGGTGCCCATCAAGAGCTTTTTGGGCAGCTCGGTGAGCTTGGCCAACTGCTCGTTGCCGTCGGCGATGCGCATTTGCGGGTCAACGATCACCATCGCATCGATCGACGATTCGATGAGCCCGCGCGTATACTCATGGGCCTCGCGCAGCTCGGTTTCGATGCGCTTGTAGTTGGTGACGTCGTGGCCGATGCCGGCCACCTCGACCACTTTGCCCGCGGCGTCGCGAATGGGAAAGACGCTGACCAACAAAACGATCGGGCAGCCGTGCTCCGGATAAATGCGCTGCTCCCATTTGACCGGCTCGCCGGTCTCCAGCACGTGACGGGTGGCCTTCTTGGCCGCGGCTACTTCGTCAGGGGGAAGAAAGGCCTCGATTCCGCGCCCAATCGTCTCCTGGGCGCCGCGGCCGTAGACCCGCTCGGCGGCAGGATTCCAACTGGTCACGATGTCCTCGCGCGAAGTGGACACGATGGCATCTTCGGAGGCGTTGACAATCGTGGCCAGCAGCGCCTGGCGGTGTTCGAGCTCGACCAGTTCGGTGACATCCCGGCCGATCGCACCGATGCTGGTCACATTGCCCAGTGCATCACGAACCGGAAATAAATTGACCCACGATTGAAACGAGGTGCCGTTCTTTCGTTTGCTCAGCAGCCGCGAGCTCAGCGCCGTCCCGCTGTGCACCACTTCAGACACCAGCTTTGCAACGCGCTGATGCTCATCGGGCGCGACGAAATCAAGAACGCTACGCCCAATCGCCACCTCGGCCCCCACGCCGAATAGCCGTTGGGCGCCCCGGTTCCAACTGATTATCTGATTATCCAGCGTGGTGCCGATGATGGCGTCTTCGGAGCCGTTGACGATGGCGGCCAGCAGCGCCTGTTCGCGCTCGGCACGTTTGCGCTCGCTAATGTCACGAAAGACCGCCAGCATGCCGATCGTGCCCACCCTTGGATCGCGCAGCGCGCAGGCCACCAATGAAGCGTCGACACGGCTGCCGTCCTTGCGCTGCAGAGCAATTTCCATCCGGCGGATTAAATCGGGTTGTTCGCGCAGCCGGGCGAAGTCCTCGCGGATTTGGGCGGAGACGAATTCGCGTACTTCGGGAGGAACGTAGAGTTCGACCACCGGCCGTCCCAGTGCTTCCTCGGCGCTGTAACCGAACAGGCGCTCGGCGCCGCGGTTCCAGCTCATGGCGCGAAAATCGGGGGATACAGCGACTATCGCGTCGTCGGATGACTCGATAATCGCACTGAGCAAAGCGGGCTGGTGCCGGGCGGGTTCAGGCTCGCTGAGCTGGCGGTGAATTGAGCCAAAACCCAGCAGTTCGCCGTCATCCGCATGGATTGCAAAGACAGACATGGAGCCGATGAACCGGCGCCCGTCTTTGGCCTGGTGCGGGGCATCAAACCGTATGCATCCCCCTGGCCGATTGCGCAGACCCTCCAGATCGCGCCGGGCCAACTCCCGCACTTCCTCGGGGATGAAGATCGTAAATGGCTGCCCAACCGCTTCGGCTGTGGTATAGCCGAATAGTTTTTCCGCGCCGTGATTCCAGGTCGCAATCGTGAAATCGGACGCGATGCCTACGATGGCATCATCGGCACGGTCGACGATCGCGGCGCGCAGGTCGAAAGATGCCGCCCGCTTGTCGGGCGCCGCCGATTCGATTTTCTGACGCGCCATTCAGCCTATTCGTCTCGGGCACACAGTGGTCTAAACAGCTCTACAGTTGTTCTTGCTTTCCACTGACTATTGATTGACCAGTTTGCCGCAGCGCGGAATCGATTTTGATGTAAATGACGTAATATGTGTTTGACCCTGTCCGCGCGACCCGGACAAAGTCAGCAGCAAACACTATGCCGGACGCAAAACCAACTTCGCGGTGCCATCCCTGTCCAAACCCGTGAATTTTCCCACCACACCGCAAAAGGGTTGGCGCGGGAGGACACAGGACGCGGGAGGGGATTGAGCATAGATGTGCTTACGCTTTCCAATCCGATGGACTATTTGACGGTACGCCCAGGCCGGTGCATCGCTGCCAAAAACGCCGTCGGAACGTCGCCACGGTCTTCGCGGTACCGCCTTGATGTTCGCCAGCGCCGTGGACCGCCGGTTGACAAGTGCCCTACATTAGTTTGATAATTCCAGAGATATGAAACAAATATCGGCAATCCGGGCGTTGGGTGCTTTGGCGCAGGAGACCCGGCTCGATATCTTTCGCCTGCTGGTGCAGCACGGTCCCGAGGGCTTGGCCGCGGGGGAAATCGCGGCGCGCCTGAGGCTGCCGGCGCCGACCCTGTCGTTTCATCTCAATCAGTTGCGTTTCGCGGGACTGGTGACCTCGCACCGCCGCAGCCGTTCGATCATTTACGCCGCCAATTACCAAACCATGGGCGATCTGCTGGGCTACCTGACGCAGAACTGTTGCGGCGGACGCCCGGAGCTGTGCGCCCCGGTCCTGCCCGCGGCGGCCTGCGGCCCGGGGCAGCTGCTCGCCTCGAAACACAAAAGGAGGGTATCGCCATGAAGCGATTCCACGTGCACGTTCGGGTCGCCGACCTCGATGAGTCGGTGCGTTTTTATTCCGCTTTGTTCGGCCAACGGCCGACACTGATCAAGCCGGACTACGCGAAATGGATGCTTGAAGATCCGCCGGTGAATTTCGCGATTACTTCCGGGGCCGCGCGTCCTGCAATCGACCATCTGGGGCTGCAGGTTGAATCCGACCCGGAGCTGGCAAGTATCGCGCAGCGTCTGCACGCGGCCGGCCAATCGGTCTTAAAGCAGGAGAATGCTACCTGCTGTTATGCGCGCGGCAACAAGGGGTGGGTTGCGGACCCCAACGGCATCTCGTGGGAAACCTTTCACACCTTGGGCGAGAGCGCGGTGTACGGCAACGACATCGCACCGCGAACCGCAGCCAGAGAAGCCTGCTGCGCGCCGCCGGCGTCGGAGCCGGCCGCCTGCTGCGTCGTTTCCAAGGCCTGAAAGGCTGGCGGCAATCCCATGGCTGCCCCATACAACGTACTGTTCTTGTGCACCGGCAACTCGGCCCGCAGCATCATCGCCGAGGCGCTGCTCAACCATCACGGCCAGGGCCGCTTCCGCGCGTTCAGTGCCGGCAGCCATCCCAAGGGTGAGGTGCATCCGCTGGCGCTGCGGGTCCTGCACCAACGCGGACTGTCGACGGCCGGTTTGCGCAGCAAGAGCTGGGAGGAGTTTGCCCGGCCGCGTGCCGTCGCGATGGATTTCATCTTTACCGTGTGCGACAAGGCGGCGGGCGAGGTCTGCCCGGTATGGCCGGGGCGGCCTATGACCGCCCATTGGGGCGTTGAGGATCCGGCTGCGGCAGAGGGCATTGAGATGGAGCGTTTAAGGGCGTTTGAACTTGTGGCGCGCAAGCTGGAATCGCGCATCCGCCTGTTTATCGCGCTGCGGCCCGAACAACTGGATACGATGAGCCTCAAGCGGCAGCTCGATGAGATCGGCCGCACCAAGGACGATGACAAATGAGCACAGCCGACGCCCGCGAAATCCACCTCCGTTCGGCAGGCCCGCTGCCGGTTGAAGCCCCGCCACGGGTCAGGCGGCTTTCCTTTCTCGACCGCTTCCTGACGCTGTGGATTTTTCTCGCCATGGCGCTCGGAGTTGCGTTGGGCTACCTGGTCCCGGATACCAAGGCGCTAATCGACCGCTTGAGCGTGGGTACGACTTCGCTTCCGATCGCGGCGGGACTGATCCTGATGATGTATCCGCCGCTGGCCAAGGTGAACTACGACGAACTGGGCGAGGTCTTCCGCAACTGGCGGATACTTGGTCTTTCGCTGGTGCAGAACTGGATCATCGGGCCGCTGCTCATGTTCGGCCTGGCCGTGCTCTTCCTGCGCGACCATCCCGGTTACATGGTCGGGCTGATCCTGATCGGGCTGGCGCGCTGCATCGCGATGGTGATCGTGTGGAACGACCTGGCGGAGGGCGACGCGGAATATTGCGCCGGTCTGGTCGCGTTCAATTCCATCTTCCAGGTGCTGTTCTACTCCCTTTATGCGTTTGTGTTCGTCACCGCGGTGCCGCGCTGGCTTGGGCTGGAGGGCGCCGTCGTGCACGTGACCATCGCGGAGATTGCCAAAAGCGTCGGCATCTATCTGGGCGTGCCGTTTGCCGCCGGCTTGCTGACGTGGATGAGTCTGACCCGAGTGCGCGGCAAGCAGTGGTATCGCGAGCGTTTCATTCCCAAGATCAGCCCGATTACGCTGTTCGCGCTGCTGTTCACGATTGTGGTGATGTTCTCGCTCAAGGGCGGAGCAATCGTGCAGCTTCCGCTGGACGTGGTGCGGGTCGCCATTCCGCTGCTGGTCTACTTCGCGATCATGTTCGCGATATCCTTTGCGATGAGTTATAAGGTCGGCGCGAACTACGCCCAGTCCGCGACCCTCTCCTTCACCGCCGCCTCCAACAACTTTGAGCTGGCGATCGCCGTGGCGGTGGCGACCTTCGGCTTGAACAGCGGCGAAGCGTTCGCGGCCGTAATCGGCCCGCTGGTCGAGGTCCCGGTCCTGATCAGCCTGGTCAATGTCGCCCTGTGGATCCGCGGCCGATACTTCCCGCAGTCGCCGGAAAGCATCGCGGCGGTGGAATGCTGCGGTACGGCCCGAACTCAACCCCGGTGACGGTCCCTGCGGGGTGCCCGGTCCCACTGAAGGCGCGCGCCGCGCTACAATGGCCCGGCGATGGCGCAGGCTAAGAAGGCACAAAGCGACGGCTACGAGCTGGTAGCCGACAACCGCAAGGCGCGGCACGACTTCTTTATCGAAGAGGCGCTGGAGGCCGGGATGGTGCTGACCGGCACCGAGGTCAAGGCGCTGCGCGCCCACAAGGTCAACCTGCGCGACAGTTACGCGCGGATCAAGGGCGGCGAGGCGTTTTTGGTCGGCGTGCATATCGGCGCCTATGCCCCGGCCGGCCAGTTCAGCCATGCCGAAACCCGCCAGCGCAAGCTGCTGATGCATCGCAAGGAGATCGAGCGTCTGTGGGGCAAGGTGCGCGAGCGCGGCTATTCGCTGGTACCGCTGAAGATCTATTTCAAGGACGGGCGCGCCAAGGTGGAAATCGCCCTGGCGCGCGGCAAGCACGCCTACGACAAGCGCGAAGCGATCGCGCGCAAGGACACGCGGCGGGAGATCGAGCGGGTGATGAAGGGGCGGGGCCGATAGTTATCGCAGACAGCCCGATTGCGGTGTCCCCACCGGTGCCCGCCGCGCACCATACCAAAACGTCGAATCCTCTTTACCTTTGCGGTGGGCAAGCCGGCTGGTTGGCGGTCGCCGCCCGGAGAAGTTGTGGAAGATCGCAGGCGGGCGCGGCTGGCGAGACGGCATGCAAATCGCTACCTATAAGTGCGCCGGCCCATGACGGGCCAGGCGAGCAAGAAGGAGACCATTTAATGAAACGCATCCTGGCAGTTCTGGCGGCGACGGCGTTGGCTGCCTCTGTGGCGACGCCGATGATGGCTGCGGACAGCTCCACCACGGCGAGCGGAGGCGCGGCGGCCACCACCAGCGCACCCCCCTCGTCCGCCAAAAGCGCCGATACCGGCGCCGCTGCCACCACCTCGCAGAGCAAGGCCAAGACCACCCGTCATCATCATCGCAAGAAGAAGCATCGCATGCTGCACCATGCGCGCAGCATGGACAAGGGCGCCAGCCCGGCGACGGAGAGCCCAGCTCCGGCGACGACCAACTGACCTGCCCGCTCGCAACAGGTCGCACTCCGCCTCCGCCGGGTTTCAGGAATCGGGCGGAGGCGGAATTGCTTTGGCTGCTTGTTTTTGACCCATTCGCTTCACGTCGGCGCTTTCTTGCCGACAAAATTTCCTGCTACGATTACTGCAGCTTTGGTTGGGTTTCCGGCCGGGGCGCAATGTGTCGAAACGCCGGTTTTTTCACCTGTTGGTCGCAGCGGTGGTCGCGGTTGTGCTGGCAGTGCCGCCGGCCCTTTGGGCAAGCGCGGCAGAGAGCATCCCTTCGGACAACGAAGAAGTATGCGATCCTATTGCCGACTATTTCCTGGGGATGGAGGACTATCCTGAAGCTATCCGGCGCCATCGCCTGGTGCTGACCCGCAACCCGGGCAACGCCCTGGCCCATTACCATCTGGGCTTTGCCTACGGGATGGTCGGACGGCATGACCAGGAACTGCGCCAATATCGCGACGCGGTGAATTTGGGCCTGAGCGACTGGGCCCTGTTTCTCAACCTGGGCCTGCTGTACCTGGAGAACCAGCAACTGGCGGAGGCCACCGACGTGCTGCGCCTGGCCACGTTGCTGGGCCCCGATCGGGCCGAAACCCATTTCAACCTGGGGCTGGTTTATGAACGGCGCGGGATGCTGGGGCCGGCCGAGCAGGAAATCCTGCTTTCACTGCGCTTGGACGGCGACCAGCCCGATGCGCTAAATACCCTGGGTGTGATTTACGCGGAGGAAGGCCGTTTCGCGCGGGCGCGCGAGCAATGGACCGACCTGTTGCGTATACGGCCGGCGTATGGACCGGCGCGCGCCAATCTCACCATTTTGGATCGCGCCGAGCGCGGACAGGTGAGTGCCAGCTTCGCGCACACTCACTAGCGGGGTGGAGAAAGGGGAAGGGCCGATGGACCTTACCACGAAACCCGGACTCAACGCCCTGCATAAAGACTGGCTGCCTTCCTTAATCGTCTCTGGGGCGCGCAGGGACAGGAGAGAGCAACTGAGCTGCGAAAGAGCTTTCTCAGCAGCCTGCTGCTAGGCGGGGCGGCTTGGGAACAATGCCATCAGGAGGCGGGCACGTGGGGCGGAGGACGTTGGTGTGGTTGATCTTATTGGTGGGAGCGGTGCTGATGAGCCTGGTGCCGGATCAGGCCTGGGCCTCGCGCGGCCGTCATTATCATCGCCGGCATCATGTGGTAGTCGCCGACACCGGCGGCGGAGGGGCGGCGTTGCGTGGCGCCCTGGTCGAGGACGCCGACACCGGACGCGTACTTTACGCCTACAACGCCGACATGCCCTGGCCGCCGGCCTCGATGGCCAAGATGATGATGCTGCTGGTGGCCGAGGACCAGATCCGGGCCGGGCGGGTGCATCTGAACGACCCGGTGGTGATTTCGGCCAACGCCGCCCACACCGGCGGCACCCGTCTGGGCCTGCATACGGGCGACGTTTATCCGTTGGGCGAGTTGATGAAGGCGGCGCTGATCAGGTCGGCCAACGACGCCGCGGTGGCAGTGGCCGAGAAGATCGGCGGGTCAACTGCAGGATGCGTGGCGCTGATGAATCAAAAGGCGCGCAGCCTGGACCTGCGCAACACTCACTACAACACGGTCGACGGTCTGCCGCCCAGCGCCGGTCATGACGTGGACGTCACCGATGCCTATGATCTGGCCACGGTGGCGCGCGCCATCATCCACAGCACCAACCTGCTGCAATGGTCCAGTCAGGAATCCTGCCCCTTCGACAACGGCGTCAAGATGCTGCACAACACCAACCATCTGATCGGCCACTTCGAGGGTTGCGACGGCATCAAGACCGGCTTCACCTATCATGCCGGTTTCAACCTGACGGCGACCGCCAAACGCGGCGACCTGCGCCTGATCGCGGTGGTGCTGGGCGCGCCCTCCAACCCAGGCCGGTTTCGCCAGGCGGCGCGGCTTTTGGAGTGGGGCTTCGACAATTTTACCGCGCTGACGCTGGCCCGCCGGGGAGAGACGCTGCCGGTGCGCGTCCAGATTGCGTCGGGCGCCGTGATTCAGCCGGTGGCCGCCGAGGACGTAAAAGTGGTCGTCCCCAAGCGGGATGTTTCGGAAATCAAAATCCAGTACGATATCCCCTCGGCATTCAACGGACCGCTACTGGTAGGAAGCCCGCTGGGACTGGTCAACGTCAGCGTCGGCGGCCGGGTGCTGACCCGGGTGGGGGCGCTCAGCCCGGTGTCGGTGGGCAGCGCCGGCCAATTGCAGGGCACCAGCGTGGTGCAGGACAGCAGCGGCGCGCAAGGAGTGGCGGTCGCGACGCATAATTCGGCCGAGTGAGGGACTGACATGAGACAAGCATCGCGGCAGCGCAACCGGCGCAACCGGCGCCTGGCGCTCAAGCGCCGCTCCAATCCGGTTCAGGTCAAGGCGCGCAAACGGCGTCTGCGCCGCACGCGCCAGCGCGCATGAAACCCGTCCTGCTGCGCCCGAAGACGGCCGCGATGTGCCCGGCACGGTGACGACTTTTGAACACCGCGTCGGTTATCGCTGTCATCCCGGCGCGTTACGCATCCACCCGCCTGCCGGGCAAGCCGCTGCGCGAGATCGACGGCGTGCCGATGGTGGTGCGGGTGTGGCGCAGCGTCAGTGCGGCCGGGGGAATTGCGCGCGTAATCGTGGCGACCGACGATGAGCGGATTGCCGCCGTCGTGCGCCAGGCCGGTGGCGAGGCGATGCTCACCTCCGACCAGCATCAGAGCGGCACCGATCGCGTCGCCGAAGTGGCCCGCCGCGCCCGCGCTGCGCTCTACGTCAATGTCCAGGGCGATCTGCCGTTTATCGCCGCTGCGGACCTGGACGCACTGGTCGCGCCGATGCTGGCCGACCGGCGGCTGGCGATGGCCACGCTGGCCACGCCGATCACTGACGACCATGAATGGGGCAACCCGAATGTGGTAAAAGTGGTATGTGACGGGCACGGCGACGCGCTCTACTTCTCGCGTGCTTCCATCCCCCATGCGCGCGCCGGGGGCCGGCCCGCGCAGGCGCTGCGGCATATCGGAGTGTATGCGTACCGGCGCGCCTTTCTGTTGCGCTTCGCGGCGATGCCCCTGGGGATGCTCGAAAAGGTCGAGATGCTGGAGCAGTTGCGCGCGCTGGAAAATGGGTATCGGATCAGGGTGGTTAAATCCGCGGCGCCTTCGCCCGAGGTCGATACCGCTGAGGATCTGGCTGCGGCCGAGCGCTTTGCGCGCCAAATGGTAAGCTGGGAGACCACGCGTGGATAAACACAGCAAGACCAAATTCATCTTCGTCACCGGCGGCGTGGTTTCTTCGCTCGGCAAGGGCCTGGCGGCGGCCTCGCTGGGCGCGCTGCTCGAAGCGCGCGGGCTGAAAGTTACCTTCCTCAAGATGGATCCCTACATCAACGTCGACCCCGGCACGATGAGCCCGCTGCAGCATGGCGAGGTGTTTGTCACTGACGACGGCGCCGAGACCGACCTCGACCTGGGCCATTACGAGCGCTTCGTCGAGACCAAGATGAGCCGGCGCAACAACTGCACCACCGGCCAGATCTACGACACTGTCATCCAAAAGGAGCGCCACGGCGACTACCTGGGCGGCACGGTGCAGGTCATCCCCCATATCACTGACGAGATCAAGCGGCGCATCAACGAGGCCGCGCTCGACTCCGACATCATCATCGTGGAGATCGGCGGGACGGTGGGCGATATCGAAAGTCTGCCCTTCCTGGAAGCGATTCGTCAGTTTCGCTGGGACCGCGGGCGCGACAACGTGCTCTACATCCATCTGACCCTGGTGCCGTACATCCCGGCAGCCGGCGAACTCAAGACCAAGCCCACGCAGCACAGCGTCAAGGAGCTGACCGGGATGGGGATTCAACCCGACATCCTGGTCTGCCGCAGCGATCGCGCGATCGAAAAGAAGGTCAAGGCCAAGATCGCGCATTTCTGCAACGTCGAGGAAGATTGCGTAATCGCGGCCCGCGACGTCGAGACCATTTACGAAGTGCCGCTGGTGTTCCACGACGAGGGGCTGGATCAGCGCGTGGTCGACAAGCTCAACATCTGGACCGGCGCACCCAACCTGGGCAAATGGCGGCGCATCGTCAAGACCGCGCAGGACCCCAGGCTGTCGGCGACCATCGCAGTGGTCGGCAAGTACGTCAACCTGGTCGATTCCTACAAGAGCCTGCACGAGGCGATTGCGCACGGCGGGGTGGCCAACGACGCGCGCGTCAATATCGATTACATCGACGCCGAGGAACTGGAGAAGGGCGACCCAGCGGCGCGGCTTAAGCATGCCGATGGCATCATCATTCCGGGCGGCTTCGGCGACCGCGGCATCGAGGGCAAAATTCGCGCGGTGCGCTGCGCGCGCGAGGGCGGAATCCCGATCCTCGGCATCTGCCTGGGTCTGCAGGTGATGGTGATCGAGTTCGCGCGCAACGTGCTGGGCCTGAAGCGGGCCAATTCGCAGGAATTCGACGAGAGCACGCCCGACCCGGTAATCCACATGATGGAATCGCAGCAGGGCGTGACACAGTTGGGCGGCACGATGCGGTTGGGGTCGTATCCCTGCCAACTGCGCGCGGGTTCGTTGGCAGCGCGCTTGTATCGCAAGATGCGCATCAACGAACGCCATCGTCATCGCTACGAGGTCAACAACGACTACCGCCAGCGGCTGCACGACGCCGGGCTGATGGCGACCGGCACCTCGCCCGACGACAGCCTGGTGGAAATCATGGAGCTGCGCGGCCACAAGTGGTTTTTGGGCTGTCAGTTCCATCCCGAACTGCGCTCGCGTCCGCTGGATTGCCATCCGCTGTTTCGCGGTTTGATCCAGGCGGCGCTGGCGCGCCGGGCCGAAGTTGCCCCGGCCCGCTCCAAAGTCCGCCAGTTGAGGTCGGCCTCGTGAGCCCAGCCCGCTTTGCCGTGGGGGAGGTGCATTTCGGGGGACCGCGAATGGTGCTGATTGCCGGTCCGTGCGTCATCGAAAGCGCCGACGCCTGCCTGCGCCATGCGCAGCGCCTGGCGGCGATCGCGCATCGGGCGGGGATTCCCCTGCTGTACAAGTCCTCCTTCGACAAGGCCAATCGCACCAGCCACAACTCCTTTCGCGGACCGGGACTGGATGCCGGTCTGCGTATCCTGGAGCGGGTCAAGGCCGCCACTGGGCTGCCGGTGCTGACCGACGTGCATGAGCCGGCGCAGGTTGCGGCCTGCGCGCAAGTGGTCGATGTCCTTCAGATCCCGGCCCTGCTTTCGCGTCAGACCGATCTGGTCCAGGCGGCGGCGAAAAGCGGTCGCGCGGTCAATCTCAAGAAGGGTCAGTTTCTGGCCCCGTGGGACATGCGCGCCGTGATCGGTAAGGTCGAGGCCGCTGGCAATCGCCGGATTCTGGTCACCGAACGGGGTTTTTCTTTCGGCTACAACAACCTGGTCAGCGACCTGCGCTCGCTGGTGATTATGCGCGAGTACGGCTATCCGGTCGTGTACGACGCGACCCATTCGGTGCAGTTGCCCGGCGCCGGTGGCGAACGTTCCGGGGGTCAGCGCCAGTTCGTCGAGCCGCTGGCGCGCGCCGCACTGGCGGCGGGCATCGACGCGATTTTCATGGAAGTCCACGAGGATCCCGACCGCGCGCTGAGCGACGGCCCCAATTCCTATCCATTGGATAAGCTGCCCGGATTGCTTGACCGCTTGCGGCGAATCGACGATTTGCTGCGTGAGCAGGGCGTGCCGGAATAACGCCCTAGTTTACCGCTGCCCACACCTGCTGATAGCCTTAAACTAATGAGTCCGCGTCGGATCGCCAAAGCTCTGGCGGGGGTCGGTATTGCCGCGCTGGTGGTAATCGTGGCGGCGGCGGTGGTGATCATCAAGGGCCGTGAACGCGAGCGCAAACTGCTCGCTGAAAGTATCAGCGTGGAACCGGGCTCGCTGTTGCATGCGCGCCACTTTCATTGGACGCAGATGAAGGGGGACAAGGAACAATGGGAGTTGACCGCCAGCGAAGCCAACTATGGCGAAGACCGCTCCTCGCTTACACTTAAGGACAGCAAGCTTACGATGGTTTTGGATGACGGCAAGCCGGTGTTGGCGCGGGCTCAGCGCGTGGCGCTCAAACTCAACGGCAACCACGTCAACCGCGCCGAGTTCAGCGGCGGCCTGGTGCTCCATTACGGCGACATCAAGGTCACCACTGAATCGGGAACCTTTCTGCCCGACAGCGACCTGCTGGAGGCGCACGGCCGGGTTGAGATTGCCGGCGACGGATTTAGAATCGCCGGCGTGGACCTCGAAGCCAGACCGCGGGCGCGAACTTTCACCCTTAAGCATCAGGTGGTGACCGATTTAACTCCAGGAGCGGCACGTGCAGCCTCCAAACATTCCTGATCGCGATGCGTACAGCCGCCGCTTTGCGCGGGCGCTGTGGGCGGGATGTGCAAGCCTGGTCCTGATTGCTGTGGGCGCCCTCCCAGCATCGGCGCAGCCGTCACCGGCCGCAGTAGCGCCTCGGACGCCCGCGCCCGGCGTATCAAAGCCGGCGCCGGTAAAAAAGGCCGCTGCGTCAACGCCCGCCCGCGACGCCAAGGCCGAGGGCGACCAGACTCCGTTCGGGATGATGAAGTTTTCGGCCGACAGCGGACCGATCCAGATTAAGGCCGACTCTCTCAACCTCGACTATAAGAACAACACGGTCGAGTTCACCGGCACCGTGCATGCGATACAAAGCGGCACCACGCTGACCAGCAAGGCGCTGAAGGTGATCTACGGGCAGAAATTCGGCGACATCAAGCAGGTCATCGCGCTGGGCGACGTCAAGCTGTCACAGGGCGGGCGCTGGGCGACCGGTCAGCGCGCGGTGCTCGACGAGGTCAAGCATACGGTGGAGATGACCGGCCAGCCGGTGATTCACGACGGTCCGGATTCGGTGGCCGGCCGGCGCATTATCATATATCTTGATAGTGAAAAAAGTGTCGTTGAGGATGCTCAAGCCGTGATCTTTCCCCGCGACAACGGCAAGGCCGATCGCCAGACCGCCGATTAGCAGCTCCCCGACGTGGGGCCTGAGAAGTTTCAGATGGCTCTGGAGGCAAAGCTAGGACAGGAATTGCGCCTGCGTCAGCAGCTGGTGATGACGCCCCAGCTCCAGCAGGCGATCAAGATACTGCAGTTGGCAGTACCGGAACTGGAAACCGTGGTGCAGGCTGAACTGGAGCAGAACCCGATGCTGGAGCTGGCCGAGCCGGGCGGCCCCGAAGTCAGCCTGGAAAGCCTGACCACCGCGCCCGACCCCGCCGCCAACGGCAACGGCGCGGGCGACATGCCCGAGGAGAGCGCGATGGCGGCCGAGGTCGAACCGCCGCCGGTCGCGCCGGCGCCCGAATCGCACGACGCGGCGGTGGAAATCCGCGAGGCCGGCAACCTGGAAAAGATCGACTGGCGCGAATACCTGGAGAACTACTCCAATAACTGGCAGGACAATCCGGCCGAGTCCGACGATGATCGGCGTCCGGCGGTGGAGAACACGCTGACGCGCAAGACCTCGCTTGAAGACCATCTGATCTGGCAATTGCGGCTCTCGCCGTTGAGCGAGGACGACAAGCGCATCGGCGCCACCATCATCTACAACCTCAACGACGACGGCTATCTCGAAACTCCGCTGGAGGATCTAGCCGCGCAACTGGAATGCGACGTGGCGGCGGTGGAAAAGGTGCTGCACCGCGTGCAGCGCCTGGACCCGCCCGGCGTGGCGGCGCGCGACCTCAAGGAATGCCTGCTGCTGCAGCTCGCCAACCTGGGGATGGAGGACTCGCTGGCCGCGCAGATCATCAGGTCGCATCTGGGCCTGCTGGAGAAGCATCGCTACGCCGAAATCGCCAAGGCCACCGGCGTGTCAGTGCAGATGGTGTCGCAAGCGGCCAAAGTGATCTCGCTGCTCGAACCCAAGCCGGCGCGCGATTACGGCGGGCAGGAGGCGGTCTACATCGTGCCCGACGTGATCATTCACAAGATGGGCGACGAATACGTCGTGGCGCTCAATGAGGAGGCGGTGCCGCGGCTGCGCCTGTCGGGCTACTATCAGCGCGTGCTGCACGATGCCGATGCGACGGCGGAGACCAAGGGCTATCTGCAGGAGCGCCTGCGTTCGGCGCAATGGCTGGTGAAGTCGATCTACCAGCGCCAGCAGACCATCTACAAGGTGGCGACGTCGATCGTCAAATTCCAGCGCGACTTCTTCGAGCACGGCATCAGCCATCTGCGCCATCTGGTGCTCAAGGACGTGGCTGACGACATCGGGATGCACGAGTCCACCATCAGCCGCGCCACCGCCAACAAGTATGCCCATACGCCGCAGGGCACCTTCGAGCTGAAGTTCTTCTTCACCTCCAGCGTCAAGGGCGCCGGCGGCGAGGACGTCAGCGCCGAGACGGTCAAGGAAAAGATCCGGCGCATGGTGGCGGCCGAGGATCGCCACGATCCGCTGTCGGACCAGGCGCTGGCCGAGATTTTACGCCGCGATCAGATCAACATTGCGCGCCGCACGGTGGCCAAATACCGTCAGGCGCTGGGAATTCTGCCTTCGGCACGCCGCAAACAGATCGAATAGGTTGGGATGGGGGCATGCCGTCAGCCGCGTTCGCACCCGATATCGCACTCAACACTCCGCGTGCAAAGCCGCGTCCTGTGCGCGCGCTTCCGCCCCCGGCGGCAGCGCAGGGCGGGACGGGTTGTTTGAAACCGCCTCGGGTTCAGGGAGGTATTCGATGCCGGCGAAGAGCAGATCAGGTCATCCCCGTGTCAAGCAAGGCGTCAACAGGGCGATCCGCGCGCGCCGCAAGCCGCGCGTGGACGCGCACGTGACCGTCACCTTCCGCCACCTCGCGCCCACTCCGGCGCTGGCCCAATATGCGGAACGCAAGCTGGGCAGCGTGGCCAAATTTCTCAAGCCTCCGGCCGAGGCGCACGTGATCTTGAGCGTCGACAAGTACCGTCAGTGCGGCGAAGTCACGGTGAAGTCCGGACGCTTCATGATCAGCGCCCAGGAGCAGAACAAGGACCTTTATTCGGTGATCGACCTGCTCGCCGCCAAGGTCCAGCGCCAGGCCAAAAAGCATCTGGAGAAACTCGAAGCGCGCAAGGTGCGCTCGCCCTCCGCCGTCGAGGTGCTGAGCGAAGCGGTGGAAGAAGCGGATGATGCGGAAGAGGCCGAGGGCGGGCGCGGCATACGAGAAGAATAGCTCCGCTTGGACCCTCGCTTCACAAGCCGCGCGGGGTAAACTGGAGGCACAGACAAGCGCCCCGGCGGCGAATCAAGCAGATGTGTACGCGGCTTGCCGCGGCGGGAATTGAACCGGAATGAAGATCGCAGAAATCCTGAGTCCTGAGATGGTCATCCCGCAACTGCGCGGACAGAGCAAGGCCGACGTGCTGAGCGAACTGGCCCAGTGCCTGTGCCGGGCCCATCCGGAGGTGGCGTTCGATCGGCTGCTCGCGGTGCTCAACGAACGCGAGCGTCTGGGCTCGACCGCCATCGGCGACGGGATTGCCATTCCGCACGGCAAGCTGCGCGGCATCACGCAAATCCTGGGCGTGTTCGGCCGCAGCAGCAAGGGCGTGGATTTCGACTCGCTCGACGGCAATCCCACCAACCTGTTCTTCCTGCTGGTGGCGCCCGAGGACTCCGCCAGCCTGCATCTCAAAGCGCTGGCCCGGGTGTCGCGCCTGTTCAAGGACGCCAGCTTCCGCCAACGCCTGCTCGAGGCGCCCGACGCCGCCGAGTTGTACCGTCTGTTGAAAGAAGAAGACAGCAAGTACTAACCTCCGCATCATCCGCGCGCCCGCGCATCGCGCCTGGGCGGCGGCGGAACAGGCCGATGGCGGACGAACAGAAATATCCCCGGCTGCTGATCGTAACCGGCGTGGCCGGCTCGGGGCGGGCCACCGCGATACGGGTGCTGGAGGACCTGGGTTTTTATTGCGTCGACAATCTGCCCGTCGCGCTGGTCGCCAACGTGATGCAGATGGCGCTGGAGCGCGACCCGGGGCTGAAGGGAATCGCACTGGGCATCGACGCACGCGAGCGGCTGTTCTTTCCCGACTGGCCGCGCATCTTCGCCGAACTCGAACGCCGCCACCATCGCCCCGAAGTCATCTTCCTGGACGCCTCGGACGAAGTCCTGATGCGCCGGTACTCCGAAACCCGCCGGCCTCATCCGATGGCGGGCGGGGGACTGACCGTGGCCCAGGCGATCCGGCGCGAGCGCCAGTCGCTGGCCGAGCTGCGCGACCGCGCCGATCGGGTAATCGACACTTCCGCGCTGAGCGTTCATGAACTGCGCGAGCTGATCACGGCTGCGGTGCTGGGCTCAAGCCGCGGCGCCCCGATGGTAATCGAGCTGGTGTCGTTCGGATACAAGTACGGGATGCCCATTGGGCTCGACATCGTACAGGACGTCCGTTTCATCCCCAATCCGTTCTTCGTCGATGAGCTCAGACCGCTGACCGGGCTGGACCCCAAGGTGCGCGAATGGGTGCTGGCGCAGCCCGCCGCACAGAAATTTCTGCAACACTTCCAGGAGCTGCTCAGCGCGCTGCTGCCGATGTACGACCGCGAGGGGCGCAGCTATCTGTCGCTGGGCCTGGGATGCACCGGCGGCCACCATCGCTCGCCGGTGCTGGCCGAAGAACTGCGCGCCTGGCTCGCCGGGGCCGGCTACCAGTCCAGCGTTCGCCATCAGCACATCGCGATGTAAGCCGCCAGCAGGCTGTCCTCGTACTTTGAACTGAGCTTTTCCAATTCAATTCATGATGAATCCGGCATCGACGTTGAGCGTCTGGCCGGTGACGCCCGAGGATTGGTCGCTGGCGAAGAACAGGGCAACCTTGGCCACTTCTTCCTCGGTGACCATGCGCTGCATCGCGGCCGCCGAGACAAAGCCGCGCTCGACCTGCTCGTAGGACACACCCATCGCCTTGGCGCGGGCGCTGATGACGCGTTCGATGCGGTCGCCCTGCACCGGTCCGGGGCAGATGCAGTTGACCCTGATGCCCGCACGGCCCCATTCGCCGGCCCAGGTCTGGGTCAGGCTGATCATCGCCCACTTGGCGGCCGAGTACGGCGCGCGGAAGGGATAGCCGCGCCGCCCCGAGCCCGACGAGATGTTGATGATGCCGCCGGATTTCTGTTGCTTCATTGCCGCCAGCACGGCGCGCGCCGCCAGCCACGTCCCGGTCAGATCGATGTCGATCACCTCCTGCCACTCTTGCGGCGTCATGTCGGTGGTAAGCTTGGTGGCGCCCTCGATTCCGGCATTGTTGACCAGGATGTCGATCCGCCCGAAGCGCGCCAGCGTCTGCTCGGCCATCCGCGCGCAGTCCGTCACTTTCGCGACGTCGGTCGTGATCGCGATACAGTCGGCACCCAAGGCCGCGATTTCCGCGCGCGTGGCCGCAAGCCGGTCCGCGGAGCGCGCCGCCAGCACGACTTTGGCGCCGGCGCGGGCAAACACCAGGCCGATTTGACGTCCGATTCCGTATCCGCCGCCGGTTACGATCGCTACCTTATTCGCCAGTTCTTGCATCGCCGCTGTCCTTCGGATGTCCTGTTTGACAGGCCCGAAAATACAACCAGCAGGCGGGGAAAGCGAGCAGCGCGCGGGGCGATCACTTCTGAGTTGCTCAAATTTGCCGTATACTGGCCCTAATCCGATTACACCGCGGGCCGCGGAGGGCGATGAAATCACCCGCACCGATTGCCTTTTATAACCGTTTCCATCTGTTGTCGGTCCTCAAAGTGGCGCTGATCGCGATCCTGCTCGGCGCCACTGCCTACCTGTTCATGACCCAGGAGGAGGTGTTCCGCAATCCACAGTTAATCAAGGCCGAAGTGCTGCGATGGGGAGCGTGGGGGCCGGCCGGTTTCATGCTGCTGTTTGCGTTCGGACCCTCGCTGCTGGTGCCGGGCGCGGTGATGACACTGGCGGGGGGCCTGGCCTTCGGCACGATATGGGGTTCGGTCTATTCGATAATCGGCGCCGATTTGGGCGCTCTGGTGGCATTTGCCGCGGGGCGCTTTTTGGGCAAGGGCTTTGTCAATTCGATGTTTAGCGGGCGCTTCGCCGACACCCTGAACAAGATCGCGCGCAACGGCTTTCAGATCATCCTGTACCTGAGGGTCTTTCCGATCATCCCTTACAATGCGCTCAACCTGCTGGCGGGCGCCTCGCCGATCACCTTCAAGGATTATTTCTGGGCCAGCATGATTGGCATGATTCCGGGCACCATCCTGTTCGCCTTCCTGGGCAACGAGCTGTGGCATCCGACTTCGCCGCGTTTCATGCTGGCGCTGGCGCTGATCGCGGTCAGCTTCGCGTGCGGGGAACTCTACCGCCGCACCAGGATCGAACGCGGCGCTGCGGTCGAGGAAGCGTCGGGCCTGTCGCCCAAGTGAAGATGGTCGGGGGAGGGGTTTTCCAAGCTGTCGCTTGCGCTCCTCATTTGCTGTGGACGTCAGGACCTGAAAAGATCCAAGTGGGGCGGCGCGCGTTACTCAGATTTTGTTCAGATCGCTGACGTTCGCACCGAATGTACAAACTCGGGTAGCAAGTCGTAACAGGGCGTCTGACCGACGGTTGCCGGACCGCCGCGCCGCTCAGGTGCCGGTCTGCCAAGATGTCAGGTAATGCTTCTGTTCGGCGGACAGCGAGTCGATCTTGATCCCCATCGCGGCCAGCTTCAGCGTCGCGACTTCCTCTTCGATTTCGCGCGGTACGTCGTGAACCTTCACTTCGTGGCTTTTGGCGCTGGCGACCCATCGCGCACATAGCGCCTGGGTGGCGAAACTCATGTCCATCACCTGCGCGGGATGGCCCTCGGCACAGGTCAGATTGACCAGGCGGCCCTGGCCCAGCAGATAGAGCTTGCGCCCGTTCTTCAGATGATAGGCGTCGACGTTGCGGGCGACGTCCTTTTCGATTTTGCGGGTCAGCTTGCGCAGCGCCACCAGATCGATCTCGACGTCGAAGTGCCCGGAGTTGGACAGGATGGCGCCGTCCTTCATGAGGTTGAAGTGCTCGGCGCCGATCACCTGCTTGTCGCCGGTCACGGTGACGAACACGTCGCCGACTTTGGCGGCCTCGCTCATGCGCATCACCCGAAAGCCCTCCATCGCGGCCTGCAGCGCGCGAATCGGATCGACTTCGGTGACGATCACGTTGGCGCCCATGCCGTGGGCGCGCGAGGCGACGCCCCGCCCGCACCAGCCGTAGCCCGCCACCACGACCACCGAACCGCCGAGCAGAATTCCGGTGGCGCGCACGATCGCCTCGATAGTGGACTGGCCGGTGCCGTAGCGGTTGTCGAACAGATGCTTGGTCTCGGCGTCGTTGACCGCCACCACCGGAATCTTCAGCGCGCCGTCGGCTTCCATCGCACGCAGCCGGATGACACCGGTGGTGGTCTCTTCCATGCTGGCGATCACTTCCTGGGCCTGGTCGGCGTATTCGGTGTGCAGCAGACTGACCAGGTCGGCGCCGTCGTCCATCGTGATGCTCGGATGACTGTCGAGCACGGCGCGCAGATGGCGGTAGTAGGTGTCGCGGTCTTCACCGTGAATCGCAAAGCAAGCGATCCCCTCATGCTTGACCAGCGCGGCGGCGACGTCGTCCTGGGTGGACAGCGGATTGGAGGCGCAGGCCAGCACTTCGGCGCCGCCGGCTTTAAGCGCGCGCAGCAGATTGGCGGTTTCGGTGGTGATATGCAGGCAGGCGCCCAGGCGCATCCCGCGCAGCGGCTTGGTCTTGGCAAACTGCTCGCGGATTCCGCGCAGCACCGGCATCTGCTGGTCGGCCCACAGGATGCGCCGGCGGCCCTCCTCAGCCAGGCCCAGATCGGCCACGTCGCAGCTTTTCTGCGCGCGCCGGGCGCGCAGGGTGGAAATCGCCTTGCGGCGGCTCTTGATTGCAGCCACTTGATTAAACTCCGGTTTAAGTCTGTCGGCGCTGGGACGATTGCGGCCGCTCAGCGGCCGTTGATCCCAAAAGCATTCTGGAGCGCCGCGGACATGTCAATTTTCTCCCAGGTAAAAAGTCCATCATGGGGAGTACGGCCGAAATGGCCATAGGCCGCGGTGGGCCGATAGATCGGCCGCTTCAGGTCAAGCTTGCGGATGATGCCGGCAGGACGGAAGTCAAACAACTCGCGCAGCGCCGACGACAGCTTGGTGTCGGGCACCACGCCGGTGCCGAACGTATCGACCAGCAGCGACACTGGTTCGGCCACACCGATCGCGTAGGCCACCTGGATCTCGCATTTGCGCGCCAGCCCCGCCGCCACCACGTTCTTGGCCACATGCCGCGCCATATAGCAGGCCGAGCGGTCAACCTTGCTCGGATCCTTGCCCGAGAACGCGCCACCGCCGTGCCGGCCGTAGCCGCCGTAAGTATCGACGATGATCTTGCGCCCGGTCAGCCCGCAATCGCCCTGCGGCCCGCCGACCACGAAACGGCCCGTCGGATTAACGAAGTACTTGGTCGCTTTGTCCAGGTACTGCGGCGGAATCACCTTCTTGATCACTTCCTCGATCATCGCCTCGCGCAGCGTCTCGTACTTAACGTCGGGGCTGTGCTGGGTGGAGATGACCACGGTTTCCACCCCCACCGGGCGATCGTCGGCATAGCGCACCGTCACCTGGCTTTTGGCGTCGGGACGCAGGAAGTTGAATTTGCCCTCCTTGCGGATCTGGGTCAGGTATTCCATCAGCTTGTGCGCCAGCAGGATCGGCAGCGGCATCAGCTCGATGGTCTCGTCGCAGGCAAAACCGAACATCAGTCCCTGGTCGCCCGCGCCCTGTTCCTTGAACAGCCCCTCGCCTTCGGTGACTCCTTGCGAGATGTCGGGCGACTGACGCTCGATCGCAGTCAGGACCGCGCAGGTGTTGCCGTCAAAGCCGAGGGCGGAATCGTTGTAGCCGATGTCCAGAATCGTCTTGCGGGCGATTTCCGAATATTCGATCTTGGCCTTGCTGGTGATCTCGCCGGCCAGCACCACCATCCCGGTCTTGGCCAAGCTCTCCAGGGCGACGCGTGAATTGGGATCCTGCTCGAGCAAGGCATCGAGCACCGCGTCGGAAATCTGATCGCACATCTTGTCGGGATGCCCTTCGGACACCGACTCGGATGTAAAAAGAAAATCTTTAAGCGCCATCTTTCTCCTAACCCACCAGGCGATCCACATGCCCGTTGGCGGCCCGTGGGGCCGTGCGCATGTGCATTATAATCACCGGATTGCGCTCGCCGCGCCAGCCGACCATATGCGGGCCGCGGCGACGCGGTCGCTCATGCAGGCCCGTCTTCGTATAGCCGAACCTGACCGTCGGGTCAACAATATATAAGACTTAAGCCAACTAAACGTGGTATTTTACTCTTCTCCAAACCCGTCTTTGAACAGGCGGCTCAACTCGGCCACCGCCTCCTGCGCGTCGTCGCCTTCGGCCCGCAGCCGCAGGCGGGCGCCCTTGCCGGCGCCGAGCATGATCAGTGCGGTGACGCTGCGCGCGTTGGCCTGCTCCTTACCGCGGGTCAGGGTAATTGCGGACCTAAACCGTGCCGCCGCCTGGGCAAGCGTGGTCGCAGCGCGCAGATGCAGCCCCAGGCGATTGGTAATCTCTACGGTTTCCTCCGCAACATTCACGTCCTGACGCTCAGTCCGGGATCGGCGCACACCGCCGCCGCCCGTTGATTGGTTGCGCTGAAAAAGAGCCCGCCGTACGTCACCGCGGCCGCAATGGACGCGGACACGGCTCGTGGTCAGCATTGAACCATCCGCAGCGCGATGAAACAAATTGAATGACAGGTAATCGAAGGCGTCAGCCGCGGCTGTCGCCCTCTTCTTCGGCGGGCACGATTTCGCCGGCGAACAGCTCGCGCAGACGCGCCTCGATCAGCCGGTCGGCGGTGCTGCCTTCGCGCCGCCGCCACGCCTTAAGCGGCATGACCGCCTTGGCCATGTTGCGATGGCCGCCGGCGCTGCCGATATCGCCGAACAGCTTTTTTACCACGTCGCCGGCGCTGCGCCCGGCGCCGTGATTGCGCACTGCGACGACCAGGTTGGGACCCAGCTTGCCCGACACCGCCACCCATTCCGCGCCCTCGAATTGCAGGCAGAAATCCGCCATCTGCACGATCAGGTCGTCGCGCTTGACCGGCCCCAGATGGACCACCGCGAGCTGGTCGCGCACCGTCAGGCGGTCCATCGCGCGCGCCAGGATGCGGGCGAAGGACAGCGGCAGCTCGGGCCGTTCGATGCGGCGCAGCAGGTTGTAGTTGGCCAGCGGATACAGATAGGTGAAGGCCTGCAGGTCGTCGTCGGTCACCCGCCGCGACAGCATCAGGGTGTCGCTTTTGATGCCGTACAGCAGGGCGGTGGCCAGCCGCTCGCTGACCCGCTCGCCGGCGCTGATCAGGTATTCGGTCAGAATGGTGGAGGTGGCGCCGTAGCGGGTGCGGACGTCCTCGAACACCGCGTTTCCGGAGGTGTAGCCGGGATGGTGGTCGATGACGATATCAGCGCGGCTGAGCCGGCCGTTGAAATAGGGCGGCTGCACGTCCACCATCGCCACCTTGTCGCAGCTCTCCACTAACTCACGGGTCGCGCGCACCACCTCGATCTCCAGCAACTGCACCATCGCGCGATTCTCGGGCCGGGTGATTTCGGCAAAGCTCAGCAGCGGCGTGGTCTGTTTGTTGCGGCCCAGCAGGGTGCGCAGCGCGATGCCGCTGGCGATCGCGTCGGGGTCGGGGTCGTCTTGCAAAAGAATCGCGACCCGTTCGCTCTCCCCGACCAGGGCGCGAAGTTCCTTGAGCCTCTCCCTCGTGTAAGATTGGTCCATGAAAAGCCCGGGGACCGGAACCTGCGGACGCGACGCCCGTGCTCCGCAGGAGTTGCAAGCTTTTAATTGTATCACAGCGCGGCGCTTTAATTTATTCTGAAGTTTCGATTCTGTACAGGGTCCTCCAAGCCGTGGACGAGCCACATTGCCAAATTTGCAACCGCCCGGTAAAGCAATGGTTCCTCAAGCTTACGGTTGAGGACAACTCGGGCCTGAGCGAAACCGCGTTGATCTGTGCCAATTGCGGCGTCAAGCTGCGGCTGGCTTCGGAAAAGACCCGCGATTTGCAAATCGACCCCTGGGTGCATGAAGCCGTGGCCAACGTCCTGAGAGGCAGAAACCGATGAGCGCCGCCGACCAGCCCTCCCTTGCCGCCGAATTGTGGCCCTGCGAAGAGGCTCGCCGCCTGGCCGAGCGCACCGCCGCGTACGAGCCCGGCCGGCCCGCGATTATCGAAAGCGGCTTCGGCCCCTCGGGTCTGCCTCATCTGGGCACGATGGGCGAGGTGTTGCGGCCCTCCTATGTGCGCCACGCCTACCGGTTGCTCGATGCGTCGCGGCCCAGCCGTCTGGTGGTGTTCATCGACGACATGGACGGGCTGCGCAAGGTGCCCGAAAGCGTCCCCAATCGCGAGCAGACGGCGGCCTATATCGGCCAGCCGGTCTCCCGCATCCCCGACCCCTTCGGATGCTGCCGCAGCTTCTCCGCCCATATGGTCGGCCTGCTCATCGACTTCCTCAAGCCGGTGGCGGTCGAGTACGAGCTGATGCTGTCGAGCGAGACTTACGCCGGCGGGCGCTTCGACGCAGCGCTGAGCCTGATCCTGGAGCGGCATCGCGAGATTATCGACATCGTGGCGCCGACGCTGCGCGGCGACAACCGCACCCATTGGTCGCCCTTCATGCCGATTTGCCCCGCTTGCGGGCAGGTCAACTCGACCCTGGTCACGGCCTATCATCCGGAGCGCCGCACAGTGGAGTTCTCCTGCGAGCGCACTTTCGGCGGCTCGCACGGATGCGGCTTTAAGGGCGAGCAAAGCGTGCTCGGCGGCAAGGCCAAGGTGCAATGGAAGGTGGACTGGGCGCTGCGATGGTTCGCGCTGCGGGTGGACTACGAATTGTACGGCAAGGATCTGATCGACTCGGCGCGGCTGTCGGGGCAAATTGTGCGGCTTTTGGGCGGAGTGCCGCCGCTGGGTTTCGCCTACGAGATGTTCCTGGACGAGGAGGGGCGCAAGGTCTCCAAGTCAATCGGCCGCGGTGTGACCGTCGAGCAATGGCTGCGCTACGCGCCAATCGAGGTGCTCAAGTATTTCCTGATCCTCAATCCGCGCCGCGCCCGCAAGCTGTTCCTGGAATCGATTCCGCAGTACGTCGATGAGTACCTGGAAGAGCTGCGCAAGTGGGAGCAGGCCGACGCCGGGCACCGCCGCCTCTCGGCGCTGGACTTCGTGCTGCAGCCCGACAGCGTCAAGCGCTTCCGAACCGAATTGAGCTACGGGCTGATCATGAACCTGGTGTCGGCGCTGGGCACCTCCGATCCCGAACTGATCTGGAGCTACCTGACCCACTATGACCCGGGTATCACCTCCGATGAGCAAACCAGGACGCTGGCCGGAACACTAGTGAATTGCGCGCTGAACTTCTACCGCGACTTCGTCGAACCGACCAAGCATCGCCACACCCCCGACGCCACCGAACGCCAACAGATCGACGAAATCGTAAACTACCTGTCGCATCATCCCGAGGCGTCCGCCGAGGAAATCGAAAAACAGCTCTACGAGGTAGGCCGCCGCTACTACGACAAGCCCGGCAAAATTTTCCCGCTTCTGTACAAGGTCCTGCTCGGCCAAAAGCAAGGCCCCCGCCTGGGCGTGTTCATCAAGCTCGCCACGCCCCAGCGCATCGTCAAGCTGCTGCAGGAAGCTCAGCCGGCCGCCTGAAGTCATTTGTCGGCGACATAAAGGCCGACGTCAGAAAAAAGAGAGCTAACGTTTCGCTCTCGTGCTGGATGACAACCAACGGTGGCGGGTTGATCCTCGCCGTGTCCGACACGCAATGAGCGCCGACCTCCTCCTAATCGCGCCGGCCGCCGCGTGACGTACTGTCGGCCTACCTTGATGAGCCCGCTTGTTTAATCTCGATCAGCAGGGCGTTAACGCCCTGGTTGCCGGACTCGAATTCGCGAGCGCCGGCGGGGAGCCATGCAGCCTTGCCGGTCTTGCGCTCCACCACCGAGGTCTCGCCGTTGGTCCGCTTGAGTTTGGATTCATAATCGATCAGCGGCACGACCACCGCACCATTCAGCTCATGCACCTGCACTTTGGCGTTCGGCGCCACCGTGACATGCAGCACACGTACGTGCTCGTTTTCCAGCTCCACCTTGAAATGGGCCGGATCGGTTTTGGCTGGATCCTGCGCCCGCGCTGTCAGCGCAAAGAGCCCGACCATGACGACAGCAAACACGGTTGACGCCGTCCTCTTCATTTTTTCCTCCTCGACATTGGCCCATACCGGGCTTCGGACGGCAAAATATCATGGGCTGATACCGCGACCGAAGCTGGAGGCGTGACGCTCCTTTCCTGGCGCGCCCGGCTCAGGACGACAGACAAAATCATGGCACCACGCAAAGAAACGGTGGAGGGGCGGCTCTACGCTACATGTACCGTTACCCGATTCGCTGCGGTGGACCTGCGCATCGAATTGAGCGATAAGCTCGGGGTGGGGTGGCGGCGAGTGCATCGAAAAAGAGGGCTATCACGATGTCCATCCAGACCGGCGCGGGCGAGTTCGTCTACGAGATGGTCGAGGACTGGTGCGAATTGCCGGGCGGCGGCTTGTGCGACGTTGCCGGGGTGGGCGTCGACGCTCGCGGCAACGTCTACCTGTTCAACCGCGGCGAACGCCCGGTGATCGTGCTGGATTCCCAAGGGGAGTTTCTGCATAGCTGGGGCGATGCCCGGATGTTCCCGCGCGCGCACGCCGTGACGATGGGCCCCGACGATACCATCTGGCTGACCGACGTGTACGATCACACCGCCCGGCAGTGCACGCTGGACGGCAAGGTCCTGATGACCATCGGCATCAGCGGCAGGGCCGCGCCGGCGATGAGCGGCGAGCCGTTCAACCAATGCACCCACGTCGCCATCCATCCGCATACCGGCGAGATCTTCGTCTCCGACGGATATCTCAACGCCAGGGTGCACAAATACTCGCCCGACGGGCGGCTGCTCTACTCGTGGGGCGAGCCGGGCAACGAGCCCGGCCAGTTCAATCTGCCTCACAACATCTGCACCGACCGCGACGGCTACGTTTACGTCGCCGACCGCCACAATAACCGCGTGCAGGTGTTTACGCCCAATGGTAGAGTCGAGCATGTCTGGACCGGAATGGCGATGCCGTGCGGGATGTGTATCGACACGCGCAGCGCCGAACAATTGTGTTATATCGGCGAACTCAGCTCGGTGTGGTGGACGCGCGGGATGGGCGAGTTCTGGCAGGCCTACAATCGGCCCGGGATGGGGCCCCGAATCAGCATCTACAGCCTGGACGGAAGACTGCAGGCCAAGCTGTGCGACAACGGCCAGGGCGAAGGCCCCGGTCAGTTGATCGCTCCGCACGGCATCGCGGTCAGCGCCGAGGGCGATATCTACGTGGCCGAAGTTTCCTGGAGCATCTTCGGCCGCACACTCAAGACTCCGCGACCGGTGCGCAATTTCCTCAAGCTGGTCAAGCTGCGCAAGTCACCTCGGGAAGAGCAGCCGCTATGAATCGGAAGGTTTCCGCGCTGTCCGATTTCATCGCGGCGATGAAGGAGGTTGCGGCGCGCAGCGCAACCGACGACGACGTGATGAGCAGGCTGACCCAGCCGGCGCTGCGCCTGGCGGCGGAGCGCTCATGGGTCGAGCGGCGGCGGGCGGAGCTCGTGCCGGGCCGCAACCTGGTTTACGAAGAGCCCGATCACTGTCTTGCGATCCTGCTGGTGAGATGGCGTGCCGGCAGCCGCGCGCCCGCCCATGACCACGGCACCTGGGCGCTGATCGCCGGAGTCGAGGGCGAGGAAATCAACACTTTGTGGCGGCGCGTCGATGACGGCAGCCGCGCGGGTTTCGCGCAGCTCGAGGCGACCTCGCAGGTGGCGGTCGGACCAGGCCGGATACTGCGCATCGGCGCGCGCGACATCCATACGGTCAACACTCCGCATCCGGCGCTGGCGGTCCATATCTATGGCAGGAACCCGGAATACATCGAACGCAACATCTTCGATCCGATTGGCAGGACGGTGCGGCGGGTCAGGTTTTAGTCCGCGGCATCGGAAGTCGAGAAAGGAGTGTGAACCATGGCCAAGCTCGATTACGACCGGTTGCCGAAATTCTCGGAGCTGCCGATCAAGCCGGGAGCGCCCGAGGGTTCCAGTTGGGGCGTGTTCGGCGACGACGATCAGATAGGATGCTTCAACTTCCTGACCCCGCAGGGAATCGTCGAAGCGGCGCGCCTGGTGCGCCAGGGCAAGGTCTTCAGGCTCGACAATCCGATCAACTACGCCAGTCCGCCGCTGGGCGGGCGCGCCGTCACAGCACACACCGTGGTCAGTCACGAGAACCTGGGGATGCTGGGCTTCGACGATCTGCTGGATAACTACAACACGCAGGAAGGCAGCCAATGGGACGGACTCAAGCACGTCGGCCATACGCGGCTGCAGGCGTTTTACAACGGCGCCACGGTGGAGGACGTCAAGCAAAACCGCAAGCTGGGCGTGGAAAACTGGAAGGACCGGATTATCGGGCGCGGCCTGCTGATCGACGTCTATCGCTATTGCACGCAGGCGGGCCGCTCGATCGATCCGCTTTCGGCCGAAAAGTACACGGTCGATGAACTCAAGGGCGCCCTCAAGGCACAGCGCTCAAAGCTCAAGCCCGGCAGCGTCGTGCTGGTGCGCACCGGATGGATGCAGGCCTATCTCAACGCGCCCGCCGAGGTTAAGCAGGCGATGGGCGTGCTGGAAAACGTACACGCCTGCGGCCTGGAGGCGAGCCGCGAGATGGCGGCCTGGCTGTGGGACAATCGCGTGGCGGCGATCGGCTCGGACACCTTCGCGGTCGAGGCCTTTCCCTTCGACTTCCAGGATGAAGGCACCCTGCATATCCGCGCGCTGCCGCTGCTGGGACTGTCGCTGGGCGAGCAATTCAACCTGGAAGCGCTGGCCGAGGATTGCGCAAGCGACGGACGCTACGAGTTCATGCTGGTATCGGTGCCGCTGTACGTAATTGGCGGTTACGCCTCGCCGCCCAACGCGGTGGCGATCAAATAGGGCGGGTTGCGGAAGCGCGGCGCTCCTTTTGCGCCGGCTTAGAGAAATTCCGCGAACACCGAATCCGCCAGCTCCAGGCCGCGATCGCTGAGCCTGATGCGATCGCCTTCGCGCAGCAGCAATCCGCCCTCGAGCAGGCGGTCCAGAGGCGGGCCGAAATGTTCCTGGAACGTGACGCCGAATCGATCGGCGAAGCGGCGCAGGTCAAGCCCCTCGGTCAGGCGCAGATTGAGAAACGTGAACTCCGATGCGCTCGTCGCCGCGTCGGGGGTTTCGCTGCCGGCCTCGGCGATACCGCTGTGCAGGGCCTTGCCGATGTAGGCGGCGGGCAGCCGCTCGTTCCACCATCGGCGGCCCCTGGGGCCGTCGGCCGCATAGCTGTGCGCGCCGGCACCGATTCCGAGGTATGATTCGCCGCGCCAGTAGGTCAGATTGTGGCGCGCTTCGCCTCCGGGACGCGCGTAATTGGAAATCTCGTACATCGCGTAGCCGCGGTGGGGCAGTTCGCGGCGCACCATCGCGTACATCAGGGCCTGCTGCTCTTCGGGCAACGCGCGCATCCGGCCCGCCTTGAGCGCCGCGCCGAACGCCGTGCCTTCCTCGAAGGTCAGATTGTAGGCCGAGATGTGCTCGGGCCCCAGCGCGGCAGCGGCCGCGATATCATTGGCGACGTCGTCGAGGCTCTGGCCGGGCACAGCGAAAATCAGGTCGAGATTGAGCCGGGCGAATCCCGCCGCGCGCGCCTGTTCGACCGCCACAACCGTCTGCTCCGCGGTATGAATCCGGCCCAGGAATCGAAGCGTGGAAGGATTGAAGGATTGCGCGCCGAAGCTGATGCGATTGATGCCCGCCGCGCGCATCCCGCGCAGCTTGTCTGCATCGACGGTGCCGGGATTGGCCTCGGCGGTGATTTCAGCGCCGCTTTGGAGACCGAACAAGCGGCCGGCCTCGTCAAGCACGCGCCCCAGCGAGGCAGCCTTGAACAGCGAGGGCGTGCCGCCGCCGAAAAAGACGGTCCGAATCGGGTTGCCCGCCCAGGGCATCTGGGCCGCGCGCGCCCGCAGCTCGACAATCAACGCCTGGGTGTAATCCGCTTCCGGCCAGCCCCTGGCCGCGTAAGAATTGAAGTCGCAGTAGGGGCATTTGGACTCACAATACGGAATATGCACATAGAGCGAAAAGCTCACCCTTTCCAGTTTATGTCCGCAAACCGACCGGCGCCACCGGGCCGACGCTACTCCGCGGCGTGCCCTGCGGTTATACTCGATTGACCGCGGACGGTTAGGGCGTTGAGACAGAACATTCAGTTGGGGCGAGAGGCGGCAGGCGGAATGCGGGACACGGGCAGTGCCGCGGGCAGCGGCAGCAAGCCCGGCGCGGCGGCGCAATCGGGCTTCAAGATGGCGAGCCTGGTGGCGTCGGGGATGCTGCTCAGCCGCATCGCCGGGCTGGTGCGAGAAAGCGTCTTCGCCCATTTCTTCGGCAATTCGGACGCCGCCGACGCGTTCAAAGCGGCCTTCCGAATCCCCAACATTCTGCAGAATCTGTTCGGTGAAGGAGTGCTGTCGGCCTCCTTTATTCCGGTTTACAGCCGCTTGTTGGGCGCGGGTGACGAAGAGCACGCCAACGCCCTGGCCTGGACGCTGGGCGCAATCCTGAGCCTCACCATTTCGCTGCTGGTGCTGCTAGGCGTGGCGGCCGCACCCTACCTGATCGACGCCATCGCACCCGGCTTTCACGGCGCCAAGCGCGAACTGACGGTGTTGCTGGTGCGGATCCTGTTTCCCGGCGCGGGATTGCTGGTGATGTCGGCATGGTGCCTGGGCGTGCTCAACAGCCATCACCGGTTCTTCGCCTCCTATACCGCGCCGGTGGCGTGGAACCTGGCGATCATCGCCTTCCTGCTCTATTACGGACCTCATCGCGGCCAGAACCGCCTCGCGTTACTGACCGCGTGGGGATCGGTGGTGGGCTCGGCGCTGCAGGTCGGCGTGCAGGTGCCGCAGGCGATGCGCCTGGCGGGACGGCTGCGCGTTGATTTCCGTCGCACGGTCGACGCGCTGCGGGCGGTGCTCAACAACTTCCTTCCGATCGTGACCGGACGCGGCGTGGTGCAGATCAGTGCCTACATCGATAATCTGCTGGCCAGCCTGCTGCCGACCGGCGCGGTGGCGGCGCTCAACTACGCGCAGATCCTTTATCTGCTGCCGGTCAGCCTGTTCGGGATGTCGGTGGCGGCGGCGGAGTTGCCCGGCATGTCGCGCGCCAGCGGCACTCCGGAAGAGGTCGCGCGAATTTTGCGCGGACGCCTCAACGTCGGATTGCGCCAAATCGCGTTCTTCGTCATCCCCTCGGCGGCCGCGTTCGTGTTTTTGGGCGATGTGATCGCGGGCGCGATCTTTCAGTCCGGGCATTTCACCCGCGCCGACGCGATCTACGTGTGGGGAATTCTGGCCGGCTCGGCGGTGGGATTGCTGGCGGTGACGATGGGCCGTCTGTACTCTTCCGCCTTCTATGCATTGTGGGACACGCGCACGCCGCTTAAGTTCGCGGTCCTTCGCGTGCTGCTGACGCTGGCGCTAGGTTACTACTGCGCCCTGTATCTGCCCGCCACTCTCGGCATCGACCGGCGCTGGGGCGTGGCGGGGCTGACCGCGTCGGCGGGCCTGGCCGGATGGGTGGAGTTCTCGCTGCTGCGCTACTCGCTCAACCATCGGATTGGCAAGAGCGGACTGCAGCGCAAGCTGTTGGTGGAGTTGTGGGCGATGGCGCTGGCGGCATCGGTAGCGGGATTTGCCCTCAAGCTGGGTCTGCACGGCCACGGCCCCAAGCTGGTGGCGCTGGCGGTGATCCCGCTCTTCGGCGCCGTCTATTTCGGGCTGGCCTGGATGTTCGGCATCGAGGAACTCAACCTGTTGATGGCAAGGATCCTGCCGCGCCTTGCCGTGCGGCGCCAATCGGACTGACGGTGCGCCGGGGCGGCCGCACGCTATTGACTGCAAGGCGCTCGATATAAAGTATCGTGCAGAACAATCGGCCGGCGCCCGCTTGAGTTCCGGGTCCGGCGCCGCGAAGCGTTGTTTTTCAGAGGAGAAAAAATCCAAAATGGCGCTCAGGACCGCAGAGCAATACAAGCAGTCGCTGCGCGACGGACGCAGCGTTTACTTCCGCGGCGAAAAGGTGGCCGACGTCACCGCGCATCCGGTGATCGGGCTGGCTACCGAGCACGCCGCGCTGGACTACCGGATGGCGGAGGACCCGCGCTATCGCGACCTGGCGGTGGTCAAGGCCGACGGCAAGGAGTACAGCCGCTACTATCATCTGCCGCGCAATTCCTCCGACCTGCTCAAGCGCAGCGAGCTTATCGCGGCGTCAACCCGCGAAGCCGCCACGCTGGTGGTGCTGATCAAGGAAATCGGCACCGACGCGCTGTACGCGCTGCATCTGCTGGGCGCCGAGATGGCGGCGCGGGGCAAGCCCGAGTATCGCGAGCGCATCGCCAAATATCACGCCTGGTGCCAGGACAACGACCTGGCGCTGGCCGTGGCGCAGACCGACGTCAAGGGCGACCGCTCGCTGGGCCCCGGCGCCCAGGAGCATCCCGACTACTACGTGCGCATCGTGGAGGAGCGTGCCGACGGAATCGTGGTGCGCGGCGCCAAGGTCCATACCTCGGTGGTGACCAACACCAACGAGGTGATTGTGCTGCCCACGCGCGCGATGCGCCCCGAGGACCGCGCCTACGCGGTGGCCTTCGCAATTCCGGTCAACACGCCCGGGCTCAAGCTTATCGCCAGTCCGCACGGCAGCGCCAAAAAGGACCCGATCGAACATCCGATCAGCGCGCGCCACAAGATGATGGAGACGCTGACGGTGTTCGACGACGTGTTCGTTCCCAGGGAGCGGGTATTCCTGCAGGGCGAGACCGAGTTTGCGGTGTTCGTCGCGCTCAGCTTTGTGCGCTTCCATCGCTTCACCGCGGTCTCCTACAAGCTGCCGCTGATGGAGTTGCTGGCGGGCGCGGGCCACGCCATTGCCGAAGCCAACGGCATCTCGGGCGCCGGACACGTGCGCGACAAGCTCACCCATCTGGCCGCCTACCACACCACGGTGCGCGGATTGATCGAGCAGGCGGCGGCCTCCTGCACGCTGGAGCACGGCATCGCGGTGCCCAACACGCTGCTGGTCAACGTGGCCAAGTATCACTTCGCCCACAATTACCATCAGGCGGTGCAGATCGTGCAGGATTTGGCGGGCGGACTGCTGGTCACGGCGCCCTCGGCCGAGGACCTGACCAGCGAAGCCACCCGCGACTATGTGCTCAAGTACCTGGGCGGCAAGAAGGGTTTCGGCGCCGAGCAGCGGCTGCGCCTGATCAATCTGATCTCCGACCTGACCTCCTCGGATTACGGCGGCTACCAGGAGGTGTTGGCGGTGCACGCCGAGGGCGGCTTCGAGGCGGAAAAGCTGCAGGCCTACCGCGAGTACGATTTCAAGTCTGTGGCGGCATACGCAAGGAAAGTGGCGGGGATTTAGCGTGAAAGCTCGCGCGCCGTTCAAGACGCGCGATTGGAGTTGTGCAATTCTTCCCGCCTCTCAATGTCTGAACCAATAGCGGGGTGGGGGGGGTCCCTGCCGTCGATGCGCGAGCATCTTACTGGCGCGGCTTTTTTCAAGTGCGAACGCGCGAGCAAAAATGCTCGCGCGTCATCGATCGGTACAGACGCCCCTTCTGCTATTGCGACCCGTGCGCCGCGCGCCAGCCATGCGGCGGCCAGCGCAACGCCGCGCCAGCGGGACTCACTCGATACCGTAAAGCCGCGCCGCGTTGTCGCGCACTATCTTGCGCCGGATATCGGCGGACAGGCCGGCAAAATCCTTTGCGACCTGCTCTTTTGAATGCGGAAAAGTGCCCTCGGTGTGCGGATAATCGGAGCCCCACATCAGGCCGTCCGCGCTGAGCATCGGCAGATGCATCAAGCCGGCCTTGTCGTCCTCGAAGGTGTGATAGAACTGGCGGCGCGCGTAAAAGCTGGGCGGCTGTTCCAGTTTGGGCTCCAGCCAATGATGGTGATCCTCCCACCAATGGTCCATCAGGCGCGTCACCGCGGCGACCCATCCGATGCCGCCCTCGACGATCACGAAGCGCAGTCTGGGATAGGAGGCCGCCACGCCTGATGAGATCAGGCTGGCGAAGGTGCGGAGCTGGCCGGCGATTTTCAGATGCACCGTGGCCATCATCGTACCGCCGGCGGTGGGCGGGAACTGATCGACGTCGAAGCGCTCGCTGGCGGCGTTGTGAAACGCAACCGGCAGGCCGAGGTCCTGCAGCGCCGACCACAACGGCGCGTTGAGCGGATCGCCGTAGGGAATGCGCGGCAGGTCGGCGGGCAGCATCACCGACCTCAGCCCCAATTTGGCGCAGCGCTCGGCCTCCCGGATCGACCATTCGATCGGCTCGCCGCCGGGCAGCATCCCCGCGCCCAGGATGCGGTTGGGCGCCGCCGCGCAATATTCCGCCAGCCAGCTGTTGTAGGCGCGCAGGCATTCGCGCCGATACTCCGGGTCGGGCGCGGCGTACAGGAACATCGCATCGTTGGGATAGACCACCTCGGCGCTGATGTTGTCGAGATCCTGATCCGCCAGCCGCAGCGCCGGATCGAGCGCCCCCGCACGCACGTCGGCGTAGCGATTGTGGTTGCGCGCCAGGATTGGTTTGCCTTCGGCTTTCTCGTTGGCCATCGTGCCGATCAGATCGGTGACCGCGGCGGGCGCCACGCCGTCGATCAGCAGATAGTCCGCATCCTCGCGCGCTTGGATACGCGGGGCGCGGCCGCGAAAGCGCTTGTCCATCCGGGTGACCCACAGATCGGGCGGCTCCATCACATGACCGTCGGCGGAAATGAACCTGGTATCGTCGATGCTCATAGCTGTGACCTCCCGCGCCGGGTTGCACCTTTGGTGACTAATCCAAACAGCGCGCGCCGGTCAAACCAAATCGGCTGGGTGCTTGACGCAAGCGATTAGCGGATGATAATAATTATCATCCACGATGGATCGGCCAACGTTGATAAGCGACAAATGGCGCGCCGGCTACGCGGCCGAGCGCCTGGCGGAGTTCACCGCGCGATGCCGCGCGCGAGGGCTGGCGATTACGCCGCAGCGCGTGGCGGTGATGCGCGTGCTGGTTAACTCGGGCGACCATCCGCGCGCCGAGGCCGTGTTCGCCAAGGTGCGCCGGGAGTATCCCAACATCTCGCTGGCCACCGTGCATCGCACGCTGGAGACATTGTGTGCGATTGGCGAGGCGCGCAAGGTTACACCGCTGCACGACAGCGCCCGCTACGACGGCAACACCGCGCCGCATCATCATGTAGTGTGCGTGCGCTGCCGCAAGATTCGCGATATCGAAATGCCCGAGTTCAGCGACCTGTTGCACGGGCGCCAGACACTGGGCGGTTTCCAGTTGCTGGGCTGCTCCGTGGAGGTGCACGCGCTGTGCCGGGAATGCCGCAGCGCGGCGGCCAAGGAAGCTTGACTACAACCCGATAATGGCTAACGCATAAAAAAAGGAAGGAGAGACACTATGGCCAAATCGCTCAAGGGAACCAAGACCCACGACAATCTGAAGGCGGCCTTCGCCGGAGAAAGCCAGGCCAACCGCCGCTACCTTTATTTCGCCAAGATCGCGGACGTGGAAGGACAGCCGGAAATCGCCGGATTGTTTCGCGACACCGCCGAGGGTGAAACCGGCCACGCGCACGGTCATCTGGATTACCTCAAGCAGGTCGGCGACCCGGCCACCGATCAGCCCATCGGCGACACCCTGCTCAACCTGAAATCCGCGGTTCATGGCGAGACCTACGAGTACACCGACATGTACCCGGGGATGGCCAAGACGGCCCGCGAGGAAGGCTTCACCGAGATTGCCGACTGGTTCGAAACCCTCGCCAAGGCTGAGAAGTCCCACGCCGGGCGCTTCGCCAAGGCACAGAGCACTCTGTAACCGCGCCGCACGGCGGCAACCGAGGCCGGCCAGCCGCGCCCGCGGCTGGCCGGCTGCTTTTGAAGATCGCGCTGAGGCTCCGGCGGTGCCCGGCGGAGGACTAGCATGAGCAGCCGTATCGAGTCGCGCCCCACCGACGGGCTTACCTACGACCCCAATCAGGCCAAGTACTGGGACCGCAGCGGTTTTGAAAAGGAACAGACGCGGATTTACGACATCTGTCACAGTTGCCGGTTGTGCTTCAACCTCTGCCCATCCTTTCCGGCGCTGTTCGACGCCATCGACGCCAAAGGCGACGACGTGCGCAACTTAAGCGCCGCCGAGCGCGAGCGTGTAATCGATCTGTGCTACGGCTGCCGCCTGTGCTACCTGCGATGTCCCTACACGCCGCGCGACGGGCACGAATTTCAACTGGATTTTCCGCAACTGATGCAGCGCGGCAAGGCGCTGCGGGTCAGGGAGCGCGGGCTTGGCCTGCGCGAGCGGATGCTCGGCGATCCCGACCGGCTGGGGCGGATGTCGAGCATCGCGCCGGCGCTGGTGAATTGGGCCAACAAAAACCCCTTGCAGCGCCTGATCCTGGAGCGCACCGTCGGCATCCATCGCAACAAGAAGCTGCCCGAATTCGCCGCTGAGACATTCGAACGATGGGTCGCCAAGCACGGCCTGCCCTCTGCGCCCGCTCAACCCGCCGTCAAAGTGGCGCTGTTTTACACCTGCATCCTCAACTTCAACAACCCCGCGCCCGCCAAGGCGGCGGTCGAAGTGTTCGCCAAAAACAACTGTGCGCTGAGCTGTCCCAAACAGAACTGCTGCGGGATGCCGGCGCTGGACGGCGGCGATATCGAGTTCGCCAAAAAGGAGGCCGCCGCCAACGTTGCCTCGATGCTGCCGCTGGTGCGCGACGGATGGCGCATCGCCGCGATGAATCCGACTTGCGCGCTGATGATGCGCGAGGAGTATCCACGCCTGCTCGGCACCGAGGATGCCCGCACCGTGGCCGCCGCGGTCGCCGATCCACACGAACTGCTCTACGAACTGCGCCGCAAGGAGCTTTTCAATCGCGACTTCCGCTCCACCCCGGGCTCGATCGCCTATCACGTCCCCTGCCATCTCAAGGCCCAGAACATCGGCCTGCGCTCGCGCGACCTGATGCGCCTGATTCCGCAGGCGCAGGTCACCGGCGTCGATGCCTGCTGCGCACACGACGGCACCTGGGCGATGAAGAAGGAGTATTTCGAGCTGTCTATGAAATGGGGCGATAAGGCCTTCGGCCCGCTGCGCGACGCCGGCGCCAACGTGATGGCCACCGACTGCAGCCTGGCGGCGATCCAGATCGAGCAGGCCACCGGCGTGCGCCCCATGCATCCGATCGAAGTCCTGGCGCGCGCCTACCGGCCCGACGGATTCGATCGGCCGGTGCCGCAAACCGGAGAGTAGAAGTGGAAGTATGAAAGCTGTACAAAGAGGCCAGATCCTGCCCTACGACCAGTACGAACGGCTGCGCCCGCTGCTGCGTCCCCTGTTTATTGCCGAGAAGGACCGCCGCCGTCTCGCGGTCGGGCCCAATCTGACCCTGCTGTTCGAAAACGCGCAGACCGTGTGGTACCAGGTGCAGGAGATGCTGCGCAGCGAGCGCATCGTGTCCGAAGAGGGCATCGCCCACGAACTGGACACCTACAATGAACTGCTGCCCGGACCCAATGAACTGGCAGCCACGATGCTGATTGAATTTCCCGACGCGGCTGTGCGCGATGAGAATCTGCGCAGGCTGGCCGGGTTGGAAAACCACATCTTCCTGCTGATCGGCGAGCGCCGCCACAAGGCGCGGGTTGACCTGCGCCAGGTCTCGCCCGAGCGCGTGAGTTCAGTGCAATTTTTGCGCTTCGGCGTGGGTGGGCTTGACGCGGAGGCTTTCGCGGCCCGGGCCGCGCAGGGCGCAATCAGTATCGAAGTGACGCATCCGGCAATGCAGGTGCGCGCCACCATCGAAGGCGCGCTGGCGGCGGCACTGGCCCAGGACCTCTCCTAGCCGGGTTCGCGCAAAGGCTGACTTTTTCCGCCAAATCCAGCATACTCGCAATCCGGGGAAGCCGCGCCCGGAACTATTTACTATTTTGGCTTATGTAGGCAGGCTAAAGGTGTGGATTCTCCCACGGGGGGTAAGGAATGGACAGCATGGCGGGAACGGAAGTTTGCGATTGGTACCTGGTGCGCACGAAACCGCAGAAGGAGCGATGGGTTAAGGATCAGCTCAACAATGTCGCCGCCGAGGCTTTTCTGCCCTTGCTGCGCAGCCGCATCCGCTGCTTCGGCAGGATGATGACCGTCGTCAAGCCGCTATTCCCCTGCTATCTGTTCGCCCGTTTTAATCTCAAGGAGCGTTATTTTGACGTGAAATACACGGCCGGAGTGCACAGTCTGGTCTCCGTTGGCGGGGAGCCGGTGGTGGTACCTGTATCGATTGTGGACGAGATCAAACGGCGCGGTGTCGACGGGATTGTCGAACTGCCCAGGCGCAAATTGGATCCGGGACAGAAAATCCGCATCGTCGACGGTCCCTTCCGTGACATCGAGGCGATTTTCGACCGCTACCTTTCCGGCAGCGAGCGGGTCGCCATCCTGCTCGACGCGATTGGCGCCAGCACGATTCGGGTCGTGCTGCCCAGCAGTTGTCTGGCCCAGTGATCGGCGCGGTTCGGTTGACTCCTCGGCGCGCGGCGATGCGATGGCTGGTGGCGGGACTCGCCCTGTGGGTCAGCGCCTGCTTCAACGCCGGCGCGCCGGCGCCCACTCAAAGTGCCGGTTTCAAGTCGTTTTTGGGAATCAGCTTTGGCGCCTCGCTGCGCGACACCCGGCGCTACTATCCCAGCGGCATGAACGAAGCGAGCCCGCTAGGCTATCCTTGCTATCACGTGACCGGACTTTCCTCCGACGCCATCTCCTATCCCGACGTGATTTACGAATTTGACGGCGACAAGGGGATGCAGGTCGTGGTGGCGAGCTTCGCCCCTGCCTCAACCGAGGCGGTGCTGGAGCGATTGCGCCGTATCCTGGGCGAACCGACGCAGCACACTTTGACCGAAGACCAACGGATGGCGCAGGCGGTGTGGCTGACCCCGGCCGGCGAGGAAATTCGTTTCGACCGCAACCGGCATCTGCTGACCGTGTTGGGTCCGCAGGGCGTCAACATGCGCAAGGACATCGAGTTGCGCCTGGAAAACAGCACCGCCGTGCTTTGATCGAGGCCGTGAATTCCATGTCTGCCGCCGACCGAATTTCCGCCCGCCAACGGCCTTGGCAGGGAGTGTGAGATTGCGCCAGTCATTTCTCCCATTCCACGTTCCCGAAATCGGCGAGGAAGACATCGCCGCCGTGGCCGCGGCGCTGCGCTCGGGATGGCTGACGGCGGGACCGCGTGTCAAGGAGTTCGAACAACGCTTCGCGCACTATACCGGCGCCGCTCACGCCGTGGCGGTCAACTCCGGAACCGCGGCCCTGCATCTGGCGCTAGAGGCAGCCGGAATCGGACGCGGCGACGATGTCCTGGTGCCGACGCTGACCTTTGCGGCGACCGCCGAGGTGGTGGTGCAACTGGGCGCCCGTCCGGTGTTGGTGGACTGCGCGCCCGATACCCTCAACATCGAGCCTGACGCCCTGCAAAGAGCGCTCACGCCGCGCTGCAAGGCGGTGATCCCGGTGCATTTCGCCGGCCATCCGTGCGACATGGACGCGCTTATGGAAATTGCGGCCCGGCGCAAGCTCTTGGTCATCGAAGACGCCGCCCATGCGCTGCCCGCGCGATGGCGCGGCAGGATGGTGGGGACGATCGGCGATGCGACGTGCTTTTCTTTTTACGCCACCAAGACCATCACCACCGGCGAAGGCGGCATGATCACCACCGCCAATGCGCAGTGGGCCGAGCGGATGCGGATCATGAGCCTGCACGGCATCAGCAAGGACGCCTGGAAACGCTACACCGCGCAGGGCTCGTGGCGCTACGAGATAATCGCGCCGGGCTACAAGTACAACATGACCGACCCGGCCGCCGCGCTGGGCATCTCGCAACTTACCCGCTGCGATGAGTTTCTGCAGGCCAGGCTGCGATGCAGGAGGCGTTACGATGAGGGCTTCGCCGGCGAACCGGCGATCGAGCGTCCGGTCGAGCGCGGCGACATCACCCATGCCTGGCATCTTTACGTGATCAGGATTGACCCGCGCCGGTTGCGCATCGATCGCGATCGCATGATCGAGCTGCTCAAGCAGCGCAACATCGGCGCCGCGGTCCATTTCATCCCGCTCCACCTCCATCCCTACTACCGCGACACCTACGGCTACAAACCGTCGGATTTTCCCAACGCCACCGCCGCCTTCGAGCGCATTATCTCTCTGCCCATCTACCCGCGCCTGACCGACGCCGACATCGAGGATGTGGTCACGGCCGTCACCGATCTGATCCGCGACAATCGCCGGTAACGATCCGGGCGTGGAGATCGAATCGGGGCCGCACGCAAACCGTTCATCCGTGCGACGCGGGACGGCGCGGCGGTTTTTACCGAGGCTGAACCCAGGTGACGCGGCCGGCAGTGGTTGCGTCGATGGCCACTTCGTCGGACACGGTTAAAAACAACCAGCCGGGGTTTTTCAGCCCCCAGCGAACGTATGGAATGACGAAGTGCGTAGCGGCGGTGAATGCGTCGCCGTTGCGTTTGATCTCCGCCTCCAAGGTCAAGCGATGCGCATGGCCGTGCAAAACCATGACGCCGCTGACCTCCATCGTGAAGGCGCCCTGCTCCAGCGGATGGCCGCGGACGAGGCGGGGTGCGAAGCTGATTTCAGGATAGCGGTCCACTTCCAGGATCCCGTCTTTCATTCGCCTGTCGCGCATCGCAATACCGGTGGCGCCGCTGGCGGCGTCAACCACGATGCTGCCGGTTGCATTGCCAGTCTCCGGATCAACGCGAATCTCGCCGCGCCTGAGTTTGAACGACCCGGTCGTGGTATGGGGAAATCCGCCGAGCGTGAAGTTGATTTGGGTATCGGCGGAGTCCAGTTGGATGAGTGCTTGCCGCTGGGCTGAGGCGGCGCGTGCCGCCGCGACCGTGAAAAGGACGACGGCGAAGGCGGTAAGAATCGAGCGGCGCATACGATTAGAACGCCGTAAACCGGGCGAGCGCAGTGGCGAGCAATGTCCAGCCGGCCAGACCCGCGACCTCGAGCGCCACGGCTGAAGGGGCCAGGGCGCCGACGTGCGCCGCGAGCAGGCGCGAGAACAATTGGGGCCGCGCGGCCAGCGCCCGCAAGGCGGTCCGGCGCAGAGTCGGGCGCCCGTCCATCATCAGGATCAGCCGCGCCATCAGCCGCGGCATCCGGGTGATTTGCCGATGCGCCGCCTGGTAGCGGCCCAGGGCATCATCGGCGAGTGCGTCACCGAGCACCAGCGCCTGCCGCAGCGCCATCGACAGCCCCTCGCCGGTGATTGCATCCACTGAGCCCGACGCGTCGCCAATCAACACAACCGGTGCGCGTACCACCGAACGCAGCCGGGTCGATACGGAAGTGGCGCCTCGGACCGAATCGATCGGCGCGGCGCCCTCTAGACGGTCGGCCAGCGCCGGGAACGACGACCATAGCTCCGTCATCCGCGGCGGCACCTTGCGATTTCCGATCAGCGCCACGCACACTTGGTCGGCCGCCACCGGGGTTACATAGGCCTGACAGTTGCGATGCCAATGGACTTCGACGAAATCGGTCCACGGTGCGCGGCGGAAATGCATCCGTATTCCGACGCGGGGATTGGAACTCCATACCGGGTTCAGCCCGGCCCAGCGCCGGACCCGCGAATGCTGCCCGTCGGCGCCGATGATCCATCTGGCGCGCAGGACTCGATCCCCGAGCCGGACTCCGTCGGCGCTGATCCATCTGACCGGCGTGCGCCAATGGATCGCGACACCAAGATCGCGCGCGCGCTGTGCCAGCAGCCGATGCAGCACGGTGCGGCGCATCCCCACACCCATCGCACCGTCGAAATGCGCCTGGGCGATCAGGTCACCGTCGATGAAGCGGATGCCGCCGAAGGCGAAGCTCTCCTCGGCACCGGGAGCAACTCCAAGTTGGTTGAGCGCCTCGATACCTTCGGGCATCAGACCTTCTCCGCACGCCTTATCGATGGGCATGGTAGCGGCGTCGGCAACCGTGACACTCAGCCCGCGCCGGCGCGCCGCGATCGCGGCGGCCAGACCGGCCGGCCCGCCGCCGACGATCACGACATCGGATTCCGTCAGAAGCTCAGTCACCGCGAGGCTGCTCCAGCGGGTATCTGTCCGAAAGCGCGCGCCGGTCAAATGGAATTGATGACGCGGCGGGCCATCCCCAACGCCTCGGTCCAGTAGCTGGCCGAAGTGTGCATCAACTCCACCACCTGCGCCAGCGCGGACACGAAGTGATCAAGCTGCGGCTGCTCGACCACGAGCGGCGGCGCTACCTTGAGCACCATAAAGTTGTTGCCGCAGATTTGGCTGAGTATGCGGTGGTCGCGAAACAGGCGCATTACCAGCACCTGCCCGAACATCGCGGGATGAATGCGGTTAAAAGCCTCGAAAGGTATTCGCAGGCGCAACGAGCGCGGGACCTTGAACTCGACTCCGCACAACAGCCCTAGCCCGCGAATCTCACCGACCATCTCGAATCCGCCCAACCGGGCCGCAAGCTGCTGGCGCAGGTATTGTCCCATCCGCGCCGACCTTTCCCCCAGCCGCTCCTCTTCTAACACCTCCAGCGTGGCCAGCCCGGCACGCATCGCAAGGCCATTCTCGCTGTAAGTCGAAGTATGGATGACGGCGTGGCGCAGCGAACTGTAAACCGCGTCGGATACTGCTTGCGACATCAGCACAGCCGCGCTCGGCACCAGGCCCCCGCTCATGGCCTTGGCCAGTACCACGAGGTCGGGATCGAGGCCGAAATGATGCGCCGCCAGAAAAGGGCCGCATCGATACATCCCGGTTTGAACCTCATCAAGCGCCAGCAGCGTGCCGTGTTTGCGGCACTGCTCCTGCGCCCGGCGCAGATATTCGCGCGGCGGCGCCACGATACCGCTTTCGGCCTGAAGCGGTTCGGTTATGAATGCCGCAAAGCGCTTGCTGGCAAGCTTTTCCGCCAGTTGCTCAAGATCCCCGAACGCGACCGCTTCCGTGTCAGGCAGGAAAGGACCGAAGCGCTCCTTCCAGAACGGATTGGACATCAGCGACAGCGAGCTGCAGGTAAGGCCATGAAACCCGCCGGCGGCGTAAAGGATCGCGGGCCGGCCAGTGCGGGCGCGCGCGAATTTGATCGCGCTATCGATTGCCTCGCTGCCCGAGCTGGCAAAATAGGCCCGCGTCAGACGCCCGCCGGCACGCTCGCACAGCCGGCGGGCCAGTTCGCCGGCCTGCCCGGAGGCATGGCTTTGAAGCATCGCCGGCCCGCGCGCGTCGAGTTCATCCTTGAGCGCGGCGACAATCCGGGGATGGTTGTGGCCGGTGTTGTGCACGCAATAGCCGCTGATGAAATCAAGCAGAAGGCGGCCGTCGGCGCTGTGCAACTCCGCCCCCTCGCAGCGCACGTACTCCACGTTCATCTGCAAAACGTCAAGCAACCGAACCCATTGCGGATTAATGTGCTTCTCGTACAGACCTTCGGGGGCATCGGCTCGCCTTGCCTGCAGCATCAAAGCAGTCGCTCCTCTTTCAAGGCGTTGAAGATTTCTTTCGATGGGAGCTGTCGCAGAAGCCCTGTGCGCAGACCGCTAACCGCGGGCTATTTTGGACCCATCGGTCCGGATTGTATCGGAGCGATCATCGCATTTCCATAGCTGCCGCTAAGAACCGCCGTGATGGAGGCGGAAGCGGACGACTCGATCCGGCGAGGCGGGCAGCGGTAGATCATGCTTGGTCAGGAAATGGATGTGGACTCGTGTCGTCACAACCAAACGCAAAGCGAAAACTGTTTTACAGCCTTATGAAAGCTCTTGGCCGAATAAACACTTGACTTTGCCTCATTTGCTAGAGTGCAATGAAACTCATCGTTCTACTTTAAAGGGAGAGGGACCATGTCGAACCACTTCACTGGTCTCAGTCTCGGACCGCCGCTGGGCGATCAGCGACTCGACCTCTGCGACTTGTACGCGTTCCAGTCGCCGCGCGACAAGAACAGAACCGTGATTATCCTTAATGCCAATCCCAACGCGGACGCACTTCATCCCGACGCCATCTACCGCCTCAACATCGATAATGACGGCGATTACATAACCGACATCGCCTTCAGCTATGTGTTTTCGCCGCCGCAGGGTGGCAGGCAGTCCGTTGATGTCTTCGTGGCAAAAGGCGCCGAGTCGCGCTCACCAGAAGCGGTAGGGACAAAGATCATCTCCGGCGCTGAAGTCTCCTTCGGCGCCAAGCCGAATATCATCAAGTCCGGCGCCTACACCTTTTTTGCCGGCAGCCGCAGCGATGCGTTCTTTTTTGATTTCGACGGCATCAAGAACCTGTTCGATACCAGGGGCAAACGCAACTTCACCGAGCCTCATCTTGGCGGCAAGTCGCCATGGACCGGCGTGGATTCGAATACAGAAGCCAATGTGTTTTCGACCGTGATCGAACTGCCGACCAGCGAGCTCAATCCCCGGCCTGAAGTCCATATCTGGGGGCGATGCAGCGTGCGGCGCGACGGCAAGCTGCTGCACGTCGATCGCGCGGGCCATCCCAGCGTCAGCAGCTTTTTCAACACCGACGACACCAAGGAGGAGTACAACGCGAGCGAACCGGCCAATGACCGCCGGCGATGGCTCGATCAGTTCGTGCATCTGATGGGGCACACCGGCAATTACACCCGCGAGGAAGCGATCGCGGCGCTCGACAGGGAGCGCACTCTGCCCGACGTGCTGAGTTTCGATCCGTCCAGGCCCGCGAAATACCCCAATGGCCGCTCCTTCACCGATGACGTGATCGACTACCGCATCGCCTTCCTGACGAAAAATCAGTGTCCGCCCACCGGCCTCAAACCACACACCGACGTTCTAGACGAGTTTCCCTACCTCGGCACGCCGCATCCGAAAAAGAAGTAGTGCTTGTCGAGGCGTCTTCCGCCGGCATTCCGGGCGGGCGGAAGACGCCTCGTGATTGCCGTCCCCGCAGGACGCGTACTATAAGCGCACCAGTCGTCAGCGCGCCGCGATACTTCTGCCTCGCAGCGGCAAGGAGAAGCATTATGACCGACCAGGAGAAGCTGCAACTGTTGCTCGACCGCGCGGAGATCGGCGAGGTGGTCTACAACTACGCCACCGGCGTCGATCAGAAAGACGAAAAACTCTTCCGTTCGATCTGGGCGGACGAGATTACCGTCGACGGCGTGGGCGGAAGCTTCGGCGAAAGCAAGCCCGCCACGCTAAGCGCTGACAAGTGGGCCGCCATCATCATTCGCCGCATCTCCAAATTCGCCGTGACGCAGCACACGCTGAGCAATCCCAGGATCGAGGTCAACGGCGATCAGGCCAGCTGCGTGGTGTACATGCAGGCCCGCCATTTCCTCCAGGGATGGAAGCCCGGCGACCCGATCTACGACATGGGCGGCTATTACACCCACAACCTGACCCGCACCCCGCAGGGCTGGCGCATCAAGAGCTATTGCCTGCACGTGCTCTGGCAGCTCAACCCGCCCACGGCATAAGAAACACTGGTCAAGCCGGCCCATCCTAAAACCCGGCCCTCTTTCATTTGAGGAGACCGCCGATTTTCAAACCGGTTATGGGTTGGAGTGATTTGTCGATTCATCGGCAGCTCAATGAAGGGAGAGGATCAAGGTGAGCGTCCTTGATGCGCGGCGCTATTTTTTCAACACCGCGCTTTAAGATTTTGATGCCGGCGCCACAAGCTGCGCCAGGCGCTGAGGACCCTCCCTCAGCGCTGCGCGCCGACCTCTCCCCGCGGCGAGGCCAATCCAATCCGAACCGTTTGAAAATCGACAGTCTTTTCAGGAAAGGAGCGAGGGTCAGGTCCGACAAGGCGGCCCTCCCGCCTACGCGACATTCTTCTTGCCCCGCTCGATCAGGTTGCCGCGGCTGTTGAACTCCTTCTGCTCGTTGGTGGCGTGGGCGAATTCGTGAGTGTCGAAATGGGCCGACAGCGAGTTGCGCAGGCCCTGGAAATCCATGGTGCGATTGAGCGAGCGCTTCATCAGACGCATCGCGAACGGCGGCACGTTGGCGATCTTGTTGGCCAGTGCCAGGGTTTCCTCTTCCAGGCGCTCGCGCGGCACCACTCGGTTGACCATCCCCGCCGCCAGCGCGTCCCGGGCGGAGAGCCGCTCGCCCGTAAACAGCATCTCGCGCGCCTTGCGATTGCTCATCACCCAGGGATGGATCAGCACTTCGACGGCGGGCGCGCCCAGCGATTGCAGCACCGGGTCGGCGAAGAACGCGTCGTCGGAGGCGACGATCAGGTCGCACATGTTGGCCACCATGAAGCCGCCCGCAATCGCGCCGCCCTGCACCTGTGCAATGGTGGCCTTGGGCAAATCCCAAATGCGCATGCAGTAGTCGTAAAAGTACTGCTCTTCCATCGACCACCATCCCTCGCGCGTACTGATCGGATGGGTACCCTTGGGCCAGAAGCCCTTGAGGTCGTGGCCGGAGGAGAAATGCTTGCCCTTGCCGCCGATGATGACGACGCGGATGGAATCATCGTTGGCCGCCTGCACGACCGCCTGATCCAGTTCGGAGAGCAGTTGCGCGTTCTCCGCGTTGGCGGCCTCCGGGCGGTTGTGACAGATACGGGCCACCGGACCCAATTTCTCGTATGACACGGTCTCGAAATTCACGATTTATCCTCCTGCTGCGCCGCGCCGATAGTTGCGGACAGCCGCCTCTTATCGTCCTTCCTTGGACGGATCGTAGGCGAAATGGCGGATGTGCTCGCCGCCGGCGGCGAACGCATAATCCTTGTACGACTCGGGAACCTGCACCTCCGCGCGCCGCTTCATCGCCGCCTCGATAATCGGCGCCAGGCGCTTTTCCTTCTCGCGGCAGTGCTTTTCGTCGCGCTCGTGGAATTCGGGGATGATGGTCTTGCCGAACAATTCGAGCGACTCGCAGATGTCCTCGTGCCTAAGCTTGCCGGCCTGCGCGATGAAGTTGATCTGATCGACGCCGGCGGCTTCGTAATCGAGCAGCACCTTGCGGATTTCCTCGGGCGTGCCGACACAGGAAGGCGCGCCGCTGTCGCCGCCGACGATCCTGATCAGCTCGGGCATCGGCGTGTTGCGAAACTTGCTCCACAAATCGGTTTGCGCCGGCCGATGGAAGCCGTCGACGTAATAATGGCGGAAGCAGTAGCCGAAGAACGTTCCGTTCTCGGCGCTGAGCTTGCGCGCCAGCGCGCCGTCGCGATGGCACATGAAGCCGGACAAGAAGCCCACGTTGGCATTGACCGCGTAACCGATCGGCGTGCAGCTCTCCAGCGTCGCATAGTAGTCGCGCGTCCACTTCTGCGCGTCACTGGCGGACAGGAAGCCGAAGGTCAGCGCGCCGATTCCCATCCGCGCCGCCATCACGATCGTCTCCTGGCGCGAGCAGGCGACCCATACCGGCGGATGCGGCTTCTGAATCGGCTTGGGGATGACGTTGCGCGGCGGGAACTGGATGTATTTGCCTTCATGACCGCGGAAGGGCTCCTCCACCATCATGCGGCAGATCACGCCCAGCGCCTCATGCCACATCGCGCGCTTTTCGGCGCGCGAGACGTGAAAGGCGTCCAGTTCGGAGAAGCTGGAGGACTCGCCGGTGCCGAATTCCGCGCGCCCGCGGCTGAGCAGGTCCAGCGCCGCGACGCGCTCGGCCACGCGTGCCGGATGGTTGATCGGCGGGGGCAGCAGTGTGACGCCCGACCCCAGCCGCATCCGCTTGGTGCGCTGGCTGGCGGCGGCCAGAAAGCTTTCGGCTGCTGAGGAATGCGAATACTCCTCCAGGAAGTGGTGTTCGACCTCCCACAGGTAGTCGAATCCGACCCGGTCGGCGACTTCCAGTTGCTCCAGGCCGTTTTGCCAGGAATTGAGTTCGGACTCGGGGGTCCAGGGCTTGGGCGTCTGCAACTCCATCAGGATTCCAAATTTCATCAGTGCCACCTCCTAACCGGGTAAGCTGCGCGGACCTGATGCGCAACGGGCCTCCCGCGCAGGCGCTCCCGTCCCCGATAATGGCTCAGATAACCCAAGTTTAACAAGCGCAACCCAAGGCCCGTCCTCTTCTCCTTCGGGTTTTGCCCGACCTTGAGCTGTGCTAAACGGGCGTTGGGGTCCACCGCTCGCGCGCGTCGGGCCGCCGGCTATTCTTGTCGTGGCGGGAGAATCATCAGATGAGTTTCAAAGGAAAAGCTGCAATCGCCGGCCTGGGGATGACCCCGATGGGCCAGGTCTATGATTTCGACGCGATGGGATTCGCGATCGAGGCGGTGCGTCTGGCGCTCGAGGATGCCGGGCTCAAGGCCTCCGACCTCGACGGCTTGCTGGTGCAGCCGGGCGTGGCGTGGCGGGAATCCGCCGGCGGGCTGAGTTGGATGGCGAACACCGAGATGCAGGAGATGATGGGGCTGCGCGACCTGCGGCTGATCGCGACGATGAATCTGGGCGGAGCGACGGCCGGCGCGATGGTGGCATACGCCGCGCAATGCATCGCAAACGGGATGGCCAACGCGGTGGCGTGCGTGTTCGCCGACAATCCGCTCAAGCCACCGCAGCCCGGCGCCCAGGGCCGCAGCGGCGCCGCTTATGGCCAGGCCTTGGGGATGAACGCCAGCTACGGGATGTTCGGCGCGGTCGCAACCTATGGGCTGGTCGCCCAGCGGCACATGGAGCTGTACGGCACCACGGCCGAGCATTTCGGCGCGGTCGCAGTGGCGCAGCGCAAATGGGCCAACATGAATCCGCTGGCCTTCTTTCGCGATCGGCCGCTGACGATGGAGGACTATCTGAACTCGCGATGGATTTGCGAGCCGTTTCGCCTGCTCGACTGCTGCCTGGTCTCCAACGGCGGCATTGCCGTTATCGTCACCTCCGCGGAGCGGGCCCGCGATTTGCGCAAACCGCCGGTTTACATCCTGGGCGCGGGCCAGGGCCATCCCGGCGGCGACCCCGTCGATCGGCTGGCCAGCGGCGCGCGGTTGGCCCGGGAAGTCGCCTTCAAGATGGCGGGAATCGAGCTCAAGGACATCGACCTGGTGCAACTCTACGACTGCTACACGTTCACCGTGATCGTAACCCTGGAAGACTACGGCTTCTGCCCCAAGGGCGAAGGCGGGCCCTTCGTGGCCGACGGCCATATCGGGCCGGGCGGATCGCTGCCGGTTAACACGGGTGGTGGCGAATTGAGCGCCTACTACCTGTGGGGCATGACGCCGCTGTCAGAGGCGATCATGCAGATGCGCGGTGAGGCCGGTGAGCGGCAGGTGAAAAAACACGACCTCTGCCTGGTCTCTGGCAACGGCGGGCATCTGACCACGCATTCAACGCTGGTCCTCGGCACCCGGCCGGGGCGCGCGGTCAGGCGCAAGGCGGCGGGAAAGGGCGCGGCCATGGCGCCCGTTGCCAACTAGGCGAAACCGTCGAGGATGGAAGCGGGCGGCGCCTTTGAGCTATTAGATCGATTGTAGCCTGGCCCCGCAGCCGGCTACAGGAAACCTTGAAGGTCGGCGGAAATCGTTACTCGCTTTTTATAACTTTTTATAAAAGGAGATTGCGATGAGGCAGTACAATCTGGTTTCAGCGGACGATCATGTACAGGAGCCCGGCGACACCTGGACCAAGCGCGTGCCCGCCAAGCTGCGCGATCGCGCCCCCCGCATCGAGCGCGGACCCGACGGCGACGCCTGGGTGATCGACGGCAAGCGCGGCCGCAGCATGGGGATGGAAGTCCAGGGCGGCAAGAAGTTCGAGGAATACAAACAGTCAGGCGAGACCTACGACACGATTCGCAAGGGCGCGTGGGATCCGGTTGAACGGCTCAAGGACATGGACCTGGACGGCGTGGACGCCGAGGTGCTCTACCCCAACCTGGGCATCGGGCCGCTGTTCCTGCTCGACGACCTGGAGTTGCAGTTCGCCTGCCTGCGCGCCTACAACGATTTCCTTTCCGAATGGTGCAGCACCGATCCGAGCCGCCTAATCGGCATCGGCCTGGTGCCGACCGACGACGTGCAGGTCGGCGTCGAGGAACTCAAACACATCGCCAAGCTGCCCGGGCTGCGCGGCGCCCTGCTGCCCACCTATCCGCGCGGCGAGCCGCTCAACTCCGAGAGCTACGACCCGCTGTGGGCGACGGCGCAGGAGCTTGGCATTCCGATGCATATCCATCTGCGCACCGGTGACCGGCGCACCGAGGGCTTGTTTCAGGCCGGCGGCCGTCTGCGCGGCAACGTCGACGTCATCCTCAACCTCGCGTCGCTGGCCAACTACGAGGCGCTGTCGCGAATAATCTTCGGCGGCGTGCTGGAGAAGTTCCCCAAATTGAAGTTCGTGTCGGTGGAGGGCAACATCGGCTGGCTGGGCTACTTTTTGGAGAAATCCGATCGCACCTACAAGCGCCATCGCCACCATACCGGACTCGACCTGCCCAATCCGCCCAGCTTCTACTTCCACCGCCAAGTGCTGGCCACCTTCATCGAGGACAAGATCGGCGTGATGATTCGCAAGGCGATCGGCGTGGAGAACCTGATGTGGTCGGCGGACTATCCGCACACCGACACGACCTTTCCCAACTCGCGCCAGTACATCGAGGAGCACTTCGCCGGCGTCCCGGCCGAGGATCGCTACAAGATCGTGGCCGGCAACGCGGTCAAGCTCTACGGCCTGGCCTGATTGATGCTGCGCGCGGGGTCACATGCCCCGCGCGCGTTTGGTTCGCACATTTCGCGGCGGCCTCAATCATCTGAACCAAAACATAGTGGGGCGGGCGTCACTCACCGCCGCCGCTGCGCGAGCAAGGATGCTCGCGCATCGTCGACAGGCAAAGACACCTGCCCCGCTAATTCGAGGCCGACATCCCGCTCCGCGGATGATTCCTGTTACGCCAAGAGCCTTGTCAGCAGCTCGGTATCCAGGTACGCGGTAACCTCGCGCACCTTGCCGTCAGTCACGCGCATCACCCAGCAATAGGTCTGATCATAGGCGGTGCCGTTTTTGCCGGCGGCGTGGCTGTCGAACTGCACCGCCACCTTGTCGCCGTCGGCGATCACGTCGCGCACCACGACCCTCAGTTCACCGGCCAGATGCTCCGACATCGAGCGCAGTGCGTTCCTGAAGTCGGTCTTGCTGGTGTAGGTGCGCGAGATAGGGGTGCTGCCGATCACCGTCCAGCGCACGTCGTCGGCGACCAGCTTGAGGAACGGCCGGCCGTCGCCGCCGCTCCAGGCCTCAAACGCCTGTTGGATCATCGCTCTGTTTTCCGCCGCATCCATGATGGCCGTCTCCACGTATCGAGTAGTCGCGATGATAGCGGGATCAACCGCCGAAAAAAGGCATCCGGGCAACAGCCGCTGGTGCTGGACTTCGCATCACCTTGCAGCTAAGAATCGAAAAACCTCAATTCAAGAGAGATCTAAATCAGAAAGGCAGGATATGCGACCGCGATTTCAACTGATCGTTTTCGCCGCCCTGGCGCTGGTTTTGTTTGTGGGCGCCAAGACCGTCAACCACCGCAAGTCGCCCCACACCATGTTGATCGCCCAGGCCGATAATCCGGCGGCGGATTCGGCGGTAGAGCCGGACGACGAAGGGCGTCACGACTGCGGCCCCGACGAATTCAAGGAGACCTTCCGCAACCCGCCCGAGATCAGCAGCCGCCACGGGATGCTGGATACGACGCTGACCATCACCCGCCAGCCGCTTGTCATCTCCGGCCAGAAGGTGGTCGGCAATTTCTACAACGGCCTTTACATCCCGCCGACGATGCGCGTGGCTGCGGGCGACACGATGACCCTGGAAATCGTCAATCATTTCAATCAGATGACCAATCTTCATCATCACGGCACGATCGTCTCGCCGCGGGGCAACAGCGACAACGTATTCGTCGATATAATGCCCGGCGAGCATTACCAGCAGGTAATCAACTTTCCGCCCAATCATCCGCCCGGATTGCTGTGGTACCATCCGCACATGCACGGTCTGGTGGAAGGTCAGATCTTCGGCGGCATGTCAGGTGCGCTGATCGTTGAGGGGATGCTCGACCCGTTTCCGCAGTTGCGCGGGATAAAAGAGCGCATCATGCTGCTCAAGGATTTCCAGAATATCGGCGGCCAGATTCCCGGCGAAGGAGAAATCAACAGCGACGCCGGCACCACCCGGACGATCAACGGACAGGTCGGACCGACCATCACGATTCATCCGGGCGAGACGCAGTTCTGGAGGATTGGGAATATCGGCGCCGATATCTACTATCGTCTTAAGCTCGACGGCCACGTGTTTTACGAGATCGCGCGCGACGGCGCGCGGCACAATCAACTGGTGCCGCTAAATGAAATACTGCTTCCGCCGGGCGCACGTTCCGAGGTGCTGGTACGCGGAGGCGCCGCCGGCATTTACCAGTTCCGCACGCTTTACTACAACGAGGGACAGGTGGGCGATCAGTACCCCGAGGTGCCCATGGCGACGCTGATTTCCCAAGGATGTCCGCAGCGTCCCGTGCCGCTGCCGACCAGGTCCCAGTTCCCGCCGGTACTCGATCTCCGCACTCTGCCGGTAGCCAAACGCCGCGTCTTTGTATTTTCCGAGAATCCAAATACCAACCAGTTTTATATCAATGGGATGCAATTCAATCCCAATGTAGTTAATACAATCGCCAAGCTCGGCACGGTCGAAGAGTGGACGATAATCAACGTGGCCGACGAAGAGCACGTCTTCCATATCCACCAGATGCACTTCCAGGTTACCGAAAGAGACGGCAAGCCGGTGCCGTTCGTGGGGCGGCAGGATATCGTGAACCTGCCCGTTCACAGCACGACCAAAATTCTGCTTCCGTTTCTGGAGCCGGTCCAGGTGGGAAAATTCGTCTACCACTGCCACATCGTCGCGCACGAGGACAACGGCATGATGCAGACCATCCAGGTCGTGCCCTGACGCGGATTGCTGCGGGCGAATTCAAGCCTTGCGGTGTCCATCGGTCGGCATGGTACGCTGTAGCCGAGGATGGTCATGGCGGGCGCACTGGCAGGGCTTAAGGTAGTCGAAATCGGGGAGCTGGTCTCGGCGCCCTACGCGGCCAAGCTGATGGCCGACATGGGCGCCGAGGTCATCAAGGTCGAGCGTCCCGGCGCGGGTGATGCCGCCCGCCGCCGGGGACCATTCCCCGCAGGGCGGCCCGATCCGGAAAAGAGCGGCCTGTTCCTCTACCTTAACGCCAACAAGTACGGCGTGACGCTGGATATCGCGCAGCCCGAAGGTTTCGAACTGCTTGAAGCGCTCGCCGCCGGCGCCGACGTGCTGATTCACAATATCTGGCCGCCCGATATGGACCGGGTGGGGCTCAGCTTCGAGCGGCTGGCGCGGCGCAATTCGCGGCTGGTGATGACCTCGATTGCGCCCTTCGGCCTGCGCGGACCGCATCGCAACTGGCGCGCCGAGGAATTGACCGTGTGGGCGTCGGGCGGGGTATGCGTTCTCAACGGTGCCGGCCCCAACCATCCCGAGCTGCCGCCGCTGAAGACCTACGGGCATCCCGCCGGCTTCCAGGCCGCCGCGCACGCCGCGGTGGCAGCGATGGGTGCCGTGTTCGCGCGCCTGCGCGGCGGCCGCGGCCAGCACGTCGAAGTCTCGGCGCAGGAATGCTTGGTGTCGCAGAACGAGATGGTGTTCGAGTACTGGCCCTACATGGGCGTGATCGCGACCCGGCTGGGACGCAAGCCGCTGCAGCCGATGGAGACGATGCGGTGCAAGGACGGCTGGATCTACATCTGCTGCGTGGAGGAGCATCAATGGCGCAACTTCGTGGCCCTGATGGGCAACCCTGAATGGGCCAACGAAGAGATTTTCGCCGACCGCCTCAAGCGCGGGGAGAACTGGGAGGCGCTGGAGATTTTCCTGCGCGAGTGGGTGGCACAACAAAGCGTACTGGATCTCTACCGCCGGGCGCAGGAACGGCGCGTGCCGTTTGCCCCGGTCTCAACGATGGGCGACCTGCTCAACTCCGAACATATCAGGGAACGCGGCTTCTTCGTCGAGATCGCGCATCCGCTCGCCGGCACCTACAAGTATCCGGGCGCGCCGCTTAAATACGGCGCCACGCCGTGGCAGATCCGGATGCCCGCACCGACCCTGGGTCAGCACAACGAGGAGATTTTCGGGCAGCGCCTGGGCCTGGCCAGCGAGCGCCTGGAACAGCTCAAGGCAAGGGGAGTGATTTGATGGCCACGGCACCCCTGTCCGGCATTCGCATCGCGGATTTCACCTGGGTGTGGGCCGGTCCGTATTGCACCCTCCAGTTGGCCCACCTGGGCGCCGACGTGATCCGGATCGAAACTGCAACTCGCCCGTGCGTGACGCGGATGCTGCCGCCGTGGCCGGACGGCAAGCCCGCGGGACTCAACAGCTCGGGCTACTACAATCAGTACAATCAGGGCAAACGCTCGGTGGCGCTCAATTTCGCCAAGCCCGGGGCACTGGACGTCGCGCGCCGGCTGGTCGCAGTCAGCGACGTGGTGGTCAACAACTTCGCTCACGGGGTGATGGACCGCCTGGGGCTGGGCTACGAGCAGCTCAGGGAAATCAAGTCGGACATCATCATGATTTCGCTTTCCGGCTACGGCGACACCGGACCCTATCGCGACTACGTCGCCTACGGTCCCGCCCAGGTTCCGCTGTGCGGGCTGTCGGCGCTGACCGGATATATCGGCGGACCGCCGATGCACGCCGGCTACAGCTACGCCGACCCCAACGGCGGCGTGCACGGCGCATTCGCAATCCTGACCGCGCTGTACCATCGCGAACTGACCGGCGAAGGCCAGTACATCGACATGAGCCAGTGGGAGTGCGCGATGGCGGTGCTGCCCGAGGGGATCATGGAATACACGATGAACGGACGCGAGCCGCAGCGCATCGGCAACCGGGACCCCTGGATGGCGCCGCACGGTATCTTCAGGTGCAGGGACCGGAGTGTGAAGGTATTCGGCGTCACCATCGATCAATTTGTAGCGATTGCCGCCTCGGACGACGCCGCATGGCGGCGGCTGGCGGCGGCGATTGGCCGGCCCGAACTCGGCGACGATCCGAAATTCGCCACGCTCGCGGCACGCAAGGCCAATGAGGACGAACTCGAATCAATCGTCGAAGCCTGGACCTTGGAGCAAAGCGCGCCGGCGGCCGCTCATATACTGCAGCAGGCCGGCATCGCCGCGTTCGTGGTCGCCGACAACAAGTACCTTTCCGAAGAGGACGAGCATCTCAAGGTGCGCGACTATTTCGTCAACCTGCCCCATCCGGTGGTCGGCACCAGGCAGCATTGCGGCATCCCGTGGCAGATGAGCGCAACGCCGCTGGCCGTGCGCGCGCCCGCACCGCTGTTGGGTCAGCATACCGACGAGGTCCTGACCGCGGTGCTGGGGCTGAGCGCAAGCGAAATCGCAACGCTGCGCGCGTCGGGCGCGCTGGAGTGACGAGCAACCTCAGCTCTACATGAACGGCAGCGAGCCGCCGCGGGCATGGAGCGTCTGGCCGGTCAGCGCGTGATGCGCACTGGTGGCCGCATAGACGATTACATCGGCAACCTCGGCGGGCCACAGCGGGCGGCCGAAGGGATTGTCCTGGATGCCCATTTCGAAATCCTTGTCGGAGGGCGGCTGCTCGGAGCCCATCGCCGTGTGGACCCATCCGGGAGCCACCGCGGTCACCACAATCTCCGGCGCCGCTTCCAGAGCCAGGACGCGGGTGAAAGCGATCAACCCCGCTTTGGCGGCGGCATACAGCGCCGCGCCCTTATAGGGCTTGACGGCGGCGCCCGAGGCGATGTTCACGATTCTGCCGTACTTCTGCTCCTTCATCGGCCTGAGCACTGCCTGCGAGCAGAGCATCGCGCCCAGCAGGTTGACGTTGATCACCTTGTGAAAGGTCTCGTCGGTGAACTCCGCGATCGGCTGGCCGATGGGAATGGCGGCATTGTTGATCAGCACATCGACGCGGCCGAGCTCGGCAATGACGCGCGCCACCATCGCCTGCACTTCGGCGCGTTTGGAGATGTCGGTCTTGATATAGAGCGCGCGCCTGCCGGTGTCTTTGGCGATGGCCGCGGCGGCGTCGCGGCCCCAATCCTCGCGCAGGTCCACAACCGCCACGTCCAATCCCTTTTGCGCCAGCTGCAAGGCCGTTTGTCGCCCCATTCCCCACGGACGCCCGGCCCCGGTGACGATTGCAACGCGTGTCGTGCTCATTGGTCTTCTCCCGAATAAAATTCAGCCCGTTTAACCGATCGGAGCGCTCGGACCTTAAGCGCCCGATTGCACCGTTTGCACCTCGATGCCCCCGATGCGAGCCGCGATTTGGTTATACAGCCAGGCGAACACGGCGCTGAACAGGAAGCCAATCACGCCCTCGACCGCTCCGAGCAGAATCACTGCCAGCAGGGCCCTGCCGGGATGGCCGCGCGCCAGAGCACCCAGCGCCAGGAATAGCGCCATGATTTCGCCCACGATGAAATAGAGCACGCCCATCAACTTCGCCGCTGACAGAACCCCGATTGACCTGATTTCGTGCATTTGCAGTTTCCTCCGAAGATGCTGCGCGGGCGTGCGCACGCGGCCAAACCCTGCGGGTTAGTCCGGCAGACGCATCAGCTCGATCCTGACGCCGTCGGGGTCGGTGCAGTATATGAAATCGCTGCTCGAGCCGTCGGGATTGCCGATTTTCGTGCGCGTATGCTCGAGCACGACGCCGCCCAGTTGGCGGATTCGGGCGGCGGCTGCATCCACGTCGGCCACGCGCACCGACAGATGAGTCAGGCCGAGCTGGTTCATCGGCCGGCGTGCGGCCGGCCCCTGGAATCCCGGCGTGTCGAAGCGCAGCAGTTCCAGCCGCACCCCGTCGCGCGCGATGAAGCGCGATTGCAACACGATATTGCCCTCGACCTCCATCAGGCGGCCGAACTCGGTTCCGACGGTGTATGACTCGACCAGTTCGAAACCCAGGGCCTCGCGGTAAAAGCGCAGCGAGCGCTCCAAGTCGGATACGCAGATGCCGACGTGCGAAAAGATTGGCGCAGTCATGAGCTACCCCATATTCAGTATAATTGAATGACTATTTTTACCTGATGAAATACCCTGCGATACCGCGACGCCTGGACACCGTTTGATCCTCCTGCGTATCTTTCGCCAGCACCATCGCACAAATCGCCATCGGCGCGAAAGCGCGCCGGACATGACGGCCCTGATTGATTGTCCGTCAACGGCGCGGAACAATGCGGCTGGCGCGCCGCTAGCATTGAAAGGAACACACCATGGCAGACATCGAGACCGTTGGCCTGGGCATCTACTGGGAAGACCTGCCGGTCGGGCGCAGGTTCAAAACGGTGGGACGCACGATTACCGAAGCCGACCTGGCCAACTTCATCTCCTGCACCGGGATGCTCGAGGTGCTGTTCACCAACGTCGAGTTTTTGAAGACCGAATCGGCCATCAAGGGACGTGTGGTTCCCGCCGCGCTGGCCTATTCGTTTGCGGAGGGATTGCTGGTGCAGGCGGCGATGCAGAGCGTGGGGCTGGCCTTTCTCAACATGGAACTGGACGTCAAGGCGCCCACCTTGGTCGGCGATACGATTCACGTCGAGTGCGAAGTGATCGAGAGCCAGGAAAGCAAGCGGCGACCGGGTGTGGGGCTGGTGCGCACGCGCAATCAAATCGTCAAGCAGGACGGCACCGTTGCAATCGTCTACACGCCGCTGCGGATGGTAAAGGGACGCGGCTACCGGGCCGGGTGAACGCGGAGGTTCATTCACGGGGCGGCTGCGCGGCGCTGGCAGGTTGAGGAATGCAGCCGCGCGCCTGGTTGATGCTGCGGACGTACTGCTCGCGGCAGCCTTGGGTGAGCACGACGCCCGGGATCCAGGTGCAGGGCGGATTAGTGTGCGCGATGAATTGGCGGTCCTCAGGGCATTTCCAGCCTGCCATCGGCGCCTTCGGATCGGGTATGTAGGCAACGCTGACCGGCGGCGCGCATCCGGCCAGCAAAATGCCGACCAGCAAAATTAAGCCCGGCTTCATTGTCGCCGCCTGCCGGCCCGGGCGGATGACGACGCAAGGTTTGCCGCGCCGGGCAAAGCAGTCAGGCGCCGACTTTTTGTACGAGTTGAACGCCGAACTGTTCAGCCGCGTTAGCGCCCATCATGCGCGCGATCGTGGCCTGGGGCACGTTGGCCCGCGCCAGCATCTCGATCGCATCCCAGGCGCTGGTGGTGTCGTGCTGCGGGTAGTGCGAGCCCCACACCACCTTCTTCTCGTAGTTCTGCGGCAGGCGCTGGATCATCCGCTCCTCGGCGTCGAAGCCCAGCATCACATGGCCTTCCTCCCACATTTCCTCGGGGTCGGTGCGCACCGGATAGTAGTGTGCCAGCGGGATGGTGCGCGTGGAGGATTCCATCTTCTCCAGCACCTCTTCCATCCACGACGCCTTGCCGTGCGCGACCACCGCCTTCATCCGCGGATAACGCTGCATCACGGTAAACCCGATCAATGTGGAGGCGACGAACATGTGATTGTCCAGCCACGGCGCCATGATCTGGGCGATCGGATGGCCCAACGGGGGCGAGGCGGGAAAGCCGCCCCCGGCCGGACCGCCGCCGGCGAAGGGGCCGCCGCCGGCCGTGCCGACGAAGACGTGCTGCTGCAGCCGGCCCTTGATTTTCTCGGCAAACGGTCCATGCGAGGTCCATTCCGGGTTCCACAATCCGGGCGTCGGATGGACCGCGGCGGTGATACCGAGGTTCTCCAGCTCGGCCCACAGCGGGTCATAGTAGGGATGGGTGAAGTAGCGCCCTTCAAGAAACATCGGGCGGATGAAGGCGGCGCGGAAACACGGGATGGCCGCGATGCGGCGCAACTCCTCCAGTGTGTAGTCCATGTTCTGCAGCGGAATCATCGCGGCGGCAAACAGACGCTGGGGTGCTGCCTTGCAGAAGTCGGCGATCCAGTTGTTGTAGGCACGTGCCAGCGCGTAGGCGACGTCGGGGTCTTCCACCAGATGGAAACCTTCGGCGAACCAGGTGGGGTAGAGAAACGCCTGGTCGATGCCCATCGCGTCCATGTCGCGCAGACGCGCCTGCGGCTCCCACGCCGCCTCGTTCATTGGATGGCGCACGGCGGGGTCCAGTTCGCCGATTTGGTCCCAGGTCATCCCGGGCCGCCAGATCGCGTGGCGCGGGATGTTGGAATTCATCGTGTCGCGAAACATCTTGCCGTTGACCTTGAGGTAGGACCCCAGCTTGCCCTCCTCGCGCCACAGCGCAAACCGTCCCAGCGTGCGGTACTCCGGTTCCAGGTACTTCTGCCAAAGTTCAGGCGGCTCGACGACATGCGCGTCGCCGTCGAATACCGCAAAATTCTTCTTGCCTGCCATTGCTGAAACTCCAGCCATCCAAAAATCACCGGCACGAAGGCCGGCGCTACGGCAATCCCTAATGTCGATAATCTTTGCGTCCTGCTCAGCGGCGCAACGCGGCCTCCGGCTCCAGTGCCCGCTTGACCTCCTCGTCGGTGGGCCACCAGTCGGGCCGCTCGATTTCGGTCACGCGGTCGCGGATGATCCTGGAGGGCGGCTTGATGTTGTACAGGCGGCGCGCGTTCTCACCCAGGAACTTGGCCTGATAGGATTCGGGCAACTCGCACTTGCGCATGGTCTCGATCGCCCGCCACGCGTCGTCACCGTCGTGATGGTAGACGTCGGAGGACCAGGCCAGGATGTCGCCGTAGAACTCGGGCAGGCGCGAGGGCGGCGCCTCATCGCCCTCAAAGCCGGTCACGCAATGCTCGAAGAAGGTCTCGCTGGGCATCTTCTTGAGCGGGTAACGGCGGCGGTCGTTGCGGTAGAGCCGATGGGTCTTGTCGCACTCGTCGAGCAGGAAGCTCAGCCATGTGGAGGACGCCTCGAACACCGCCGCCTTGAGCCTGGGGAAGCGCTCGAAGAAGCCCGACATCAGCACCATCGTGACCCACAGCGCCGCTTCGGCCTGGAAGTTCTGGACGTTGGTCAAAAACACGTGCGGCAGGCCCGATGAGGTCATGCTCAGATTGATCAGCTCCGCGCCGGAATGCTGCTCGGTGTAGCCCGCGGGCTTGAGCGAGCCGAAGGCCGGGAACGGATGCATGCCGTAGACCACGCCGGTCTCTTCCATCGCGTGCCACAGGCCGTCGTACTTGGGCTGGATCGGATAGTTGCCCATCGCGTCGATCGGACGCACCAGACCCACGCGGCACCCTTTGGCCGCCACGCGATACAGCTCTTGGGTGGCGTATTTGGCGTTTTGCATCGGCAACAGTGCGGCAAAATACAAGCGCTCCGGATCCTCCTGGCAGTACTCCCAGGCCCAGTCGTTGTAGGCCTTGCAAATGGCCTTGGCGCCCACGTCGTTTTGCAGCCAGGGATAGGTGTCGATATCGGTGGGGATAATCATCACCTGATCGATGCCCTGGATATCCATGTCGCGCAGGCGCGGCTTGGGTTCGTAGGAGCCGCGATGGTCCAGGTAGGCGGCCTGCTCCTTGGTCAGCGCGGTTTTGGGATTGACGTTGCGCACGTTGAAGGTGCGCTGGATGTCGTGCTTCATACCCGGTCCGGCCAGCGACAGTACATTGACCATGCCCGGCGTGCCGCCGATGCGCTGGGAGCCGATGCCCATGCCGGCCTTGCCGTTGACGATGAGCTGGCGGCTTTCAGCGTCAAACCACATCGTCTCTTCCAGCGCCTGCAACTCGCGGCGGCTCAGATTGTCCTTGGCCCGGTCCCACAACCACGGCGGCTCAGTGACATGGGCGTCGCAGTCAAAGGTTGCAAAGTTTTTGGTCATCGGCGCAAACTTCTGAACGCGCATCGCGCACCTCCCTGACAGTCCTCAGGCGATGTGATTTTCATCAATCCCGCTTCGCATCGTACTACCGCAGCCGCCTTTGTACCATAGCAAAGCGGCCCGCGAAAATCCCCGATATTGACGCCGCCGCGGGCCGCGTTCTATGTGATGCGCAGCTATCCCAAAGCGGCGTGAATTCCAGCGCCCGGAGGTTCCCCATGCGTCAGTTCAAGGTTCTGCTCGACAATCTGTGCTTCGGCGAAGGTCCACGATGGCACGACGGGCGGCTGTACTTCTCCGACATGCATGGGCACACAGTCAATGCCGTCGACCTGGACGGACGCGCCGAACTTATTGCCGAAGTGGCGCAGTCGCCCTCGGGCCTGGGATGGCTGCCGGACGGGCGGATGCTGATCGCTTCGATGCATGACCGCAAAGTGCTGCGGCTGGAGGGCGGGAGCCTGAGGCTGCACGCCGACCTCAGTTCCCTGGCATCATCGCTCTGCAATGACATGGTGGTTGACGCCGCCGGACGGGCCTATGTCGGCAACTTCGGCCACGACTTTTTCAAGGGCGAGCCGCAGAAGTCCGCGGAGGTGATCCTGGTCAACCCCGACGGCTCGGCGCGCATCGTGGCGTCCGACATGATGTTCCCCAACGGCAGCGTGATTCCGCCCGGCGGCCGGACGTTGATCGTGGGCGAGTCGATGGCGCATCGGCTGACCGAATTCGACATCAACGCCGACGGAACGCTGGCCAATCGCCGCGTGTGGGCGGAACTGGGCGACAGCCTTCCCGACGGCATCGCGCTGGACGCCGAGGGCGCGATTTGGGTCGCATCGCCGTTCACGCACGAGCTCACCCGCGTAAGAAAAGGCGGTGAGGTGGTGGAGCGCATCCAGCGCGAGCAGATGCCGATCGCGTGTGCGCTGGGCGGTCCCGGCCGCCGCACGCTGTTCCTGCTCACCTCCGAAACCGTCGTGCCCGACGAATGCCGCCAAAAACACAGCGCGCGCATCGAGATGACGGAGGTCGAAGTTCCCGGCGCCGGCCTGCCCTAGCCGGATTGACAAACTATCGTCGTACGATTAGACCCGAAACGGCCAGCCGCCAGTAGTCCCTCTCCTTCGGCTGGCAGAGGCGGGTCGCTGCTCGACGCTGCTGAACTCTCAGCTTTCCGAATACCCGGCGATCCAATGTCCTAATCAACGTCGAGGATGTTGGCGATGAAATATTTTCTGGCGCTGGCGGTTATTGGCAATGGCCTGTACTGGCTTGCACGCGGAGACAGCCTGGCAGGCTCCGCGGAAATCTTCCTCGCCGTCGCGGCTCTGGTCGGAGTGATCATCTATCAGCACGCGGAATATGAAAAAGAACTGGAGCGCAAGAAGCGGCTGCTTCACGTCAAGAGCCCCCGCCGGCGCAATTAAGGCCGCACGGCGCCGCCGACGCGATCAAAACCAAAAAACATTTGTCGGGGCTGCAAGGCTACCGGAACCCCGCCCTCTCTACCGCAACTGATTGCGGGAGGGGGACAGAAAAACACGAAGAGGATAACTTCTTGTCTGCCCGCGGTTGCGGACGAGGTCCGCCGCCGCAAACGAGGAACGGGCAGCAAAGCGAGTTTGCGCCAGCGAAATCGCTCTGCGGGCGGGGTGGACCAGGTTCTGTGCGATCACACGGTCAGGCGGCGCACCAGGGCTTCGGCGATCAGCAGCAGCATCGCGGCGGCCAGCAAGGGCTGCGCGAGGCTTTGCATGTGTTTGAATTCGGGGCGAGCGGTCAGCGCTTCGGCGACCGGCGGATTGAGGCGGCCGCCGGTGGCCGCGGCCAGACGCTCCAACAGGTCATAATTGGGGCGGCGACGCGGCAGCTCCGCAAATGCGGCGGGGCTGACGGTGTAGGCCAGCGGCGGAAAGGGCCGCTCCTTGCCGTTCTGACCCGATCTGAGCTCGATGTAGTAGGTGCCCGCCGCGGGAGCGGCGAAGCTGCCGGAAAGCTCGCCCACCGCCGATTGCGACAGGACCAAATCCTCACGCGCGCCGTCGGGCCGCAGCACACGCGCACCGACCAGAGCGAGCGCCTGCCGGGCGTCGGCGTCGTAGTCGGTCAACTTGAACTCGACCCGACCCTCGCGATAGCCCATCGACACATCGAACTTGGGCACGTTCTGAGCCGGCGGCGTCATCCATTCCAGGATGCGATCCCATACGGCGGCGAACTGATTGTCGCGGATCCACGGCGAGGCCCATCGCCCGCCCGCGTCGGTGGTCACGGCCAGGGTCTTGCCCGCGCCGTAGCGCGTGCTGGCGATCAGCGGCTCACGCCCCCCCTCGCGATTGACGAACGCGTGGAGCGCGGCGCCGGGCCGGAGCTCCGTGCTGACGTAGCCCTTGATGGGCGGAAGGGCGCGCCCGGCCAGGCTTTTGAGGATACCATCGGGGCGCGACGTCTGCGGCACAAATTGCTTCTCTACCATCGTCTTTCGCTCCGCACTGTGCCGGCCCACGTCCTGCAATACGATCTGCGGCAAGGCGCTGGCGCTGGAGGTCTGATAGAGCGCGCCGCCGCCGTACTGGCTGATCGCGTCGAGCAGCCGCACGTTGGCTTCGTTGCCAATCGCGATAGTGGAAACCGTCACGCCGCCCTGACGATGCATCGTCGCGACCAGGTCGTAGTACATGGCCGCGGTGCCGCCGGTCTCGCCGTCGGTCAGGATGACGACGTGCTTGATCGCGGCGCCGCTTGAGGCCAGGTCGCGGTCGGCCTGCTTGAGGGCGGGCATCAGGTAGGTGGTGCCGCGCGCCTTGAGCCGGTCGATCATCTGCGCCAGGTAGGGACGCGCCGTGCGCATCGGCTCCAACGGCACGACCACGAAGGGCTGCGAGTCAAAGCCGATCACTTCGATCAAGTCGTTGTCCTTGAGCGTGCCCGCCGCGGCGCGCGCAGCTGCCTTGGCATAGTCCAGCTTCTCGTTGCGGCCCATCGAGCCCGACTTGTCGATGATCAGCACCAGGGCACGCTGGCGCTCCTTATGCTCGGGCGGCTTCATGATGACCGGCATGATCGCCTCCAGTTCGCTGCCGTGCCATCCGCCCAGCCCGAAGCTGCGATCGCCGCCCACCATCGCTAGCGCGCCACCTGCGCCGACGTAGCGGGTCAATGCGTCCTGGGTCGCGCCGGGCACCTGGTCGCGCGCCACGTTGACGAGCACGACCGCGTCGAAGCTGCGCAGATTGGCGTTGAACCGGGTGTCGGCGGGTCCCACCACCTCCGGCTCCATCCCCATCCGGCGCGCCACTTGCGCCAGATAGCCCGCGTCGCGTGCGCTGGCGGCGAAGATCAGCATCCGGCGCTTGGCGCCGATTCCCACCCAGCTCTGCAGCGAGTCGTTCTCATGGTAGAGGTCGTCGGCGCCCCGCGACGCGGTAAAGGTCGCGCGATACGACGTCAGGCCGGTACCGGCGCTGCGCACCGGAAAATCCAGCCGCACCGAGCCCGGATTGAGCGCGACGTTGCGCTGATCGATCAGCCGATCCTTTTCGAACAGGCGCACCGTGCCGGCCACCGGATGGTCATTGAGATTGGTCAGCGCGACGCCTACCGTGAATGAATCGGTGTTCGCCAGCGCATGGGGCGTCGATACTTCGGTGACTGCAACATCATTAATCTCCGAAGCACCGGGTGGGGTGAAGATGTAAAGCTCGGTGTGCGCGGCACGCAATCCGGCGACTTCCTGTGCGGCGTCGCCCTGGTTTTCCCATCCGTCGGTCACCAGCACAACCGGTCCGCCGCCCTCGCCCAGCGCGGTCAGTTTGGCGAGCGCGCCGGCCAGGTCGGTTGCCCCGGGCTTGCACACGGCGCATCCGGCGCGACTCGTCAACGACGCGATCGCATCGCCCATCGGTTCGGCCACCGGCTGCCCGGCGAAGATGATCGCCGGGTCGCTGGCGCGCAGCTTGAGTTGATTGCGAACCAAATCCTCGGTCCACGCCCGCATCGGGGGTGTGATACTGGCCGACGCGTCGAGCAGCACCGGACGGGCCGCGCCCTGTGAGGTGCTCAGCCGATAGGGTCCGGCGATCGCCACCACCACCAGCGCCATCACGAGCGCGCGCATGATCGGCGCGGCCGCCTTGCGGATCGCAGCCACACGCACGATCCACCATGCCAGCAGCGCGCCCACGCCGATCAGCAGGTACAACGCCTGCGGATGGCTCCAGGTGACGCCGCGCGACATAACGATGTCGCGCAGCGCGGCGATGTCGCCCAGGGACGAAAGCTCGCGCATCCAGGGCAGGTTGCGAATCGAGTCGAACGTCACGTCAGCCCTTGAGCATAGGCGCGCCTGCGCCGGTAGGTAAACAACGCCTCGCATGCGGCCAGCAGCAAAATCGCGGCGAGCAGGTAGGGGGTGAAAGTCTGACGCTCGGAGAAGTCGGCGGCCTTTTGCACGTCCGCCGGGATATCCAGCTTGATGGTTGGCGGGTTCTCCAGGTTGGATTGGTTGAGGTCGGCCAGATTGACCGCGCGCAGCCGTTTCTGCGAGCCCGGTCCGATCAGTTCGTAGACGCCCTGTTCGGTGTCGCGGGTAAACGGAGTTCCGGGCTCGACGCGGATTTTGGTCCCGCTCGGCGTGATGATTGCGCTGACGCCCGCCGGCACGATCCACGGCTCCCCGGTGCGGTAGCCGGCGTCCTCGGAACCGAAGTTGGAAAGATAGCCCAGAATATTGAGCGTCAGGATCGACATCGGCAGGTTGCTGCGGCCCAGATACGGAAACGGATTAAATCCGAGCACGACGTAACGATGGCCCTGATGGGTGCCCTGCAGGATCAGGGAGCCCAGGTTGCTGTTGACCACGCTATGCATCCACGGATGCACCGCGAAGGATTCGGGCTGGCGCAGCGGCAGCAGGCGGAAATTGACGCCGTCGGTCAGCGGGTCGGGCGAGCGCCAGTCGGTAATCTGGGTCGTCGCGCCGGGCACCAGGCGCAGGCCGAAGACGCTGTCGCCGCCGGGCGGCATTATCAGCAGGGCGTTGGCGGCAGGCAGCTCCTTGGGCATCCCGTATTCGAAGATCAGCAGGTCGGCGTGGGCCGCGTCGGGCGAATAGTTCTCCGGCGACATGGTGCGGACGCTGAGCTGCGGCAGCGATCCCAATCCCGCCGCGTCGGCCGGCGTGGGGCTGACGAACAGCACCTGGATCTGGGCGCCGGTTGCAGGCGTCGCCCACGCCACGTTGTCCAGCGCAAAGGCGTCGGCCGGCGTGAGGTCGGCGCGATAGACCTGCGCCGGCGCCAGCGTGGGAAACTCGACCCCGGTTATCTCCTGCGCGGGCACGCGCGCCTGCGCCCGGGTCAAGGTTTTGCCTTCGGCGGAAATCGCAACCTCCAGCGTTTGCGGCTGCGCGCTGAAGTTGGCGATGGTCAGGCGCGCCTTGAGCGCGCCCGAGCCGAATTGCGCGCCACCCACCGCAAATGACCCGATGGCGTAGTTGGGGATTGGATCGCCCGCTTTGAAGACGTGCAAATCCGCCGGCAGCGGTTGGCTGACTGGATCGGCGGTGGCGAAAAAGCATTGGGTGAAGCGATGGCCCGCGACGATGTCGCGCAGCATCCGCCCCACCGCCACCGTGCTTTGCGCGGCGTCCACGGTGCGCACCCTTGCGATCGCCGAGCGCGCCTGTGCCGGGCTCAGGCCATCGGCAATCTGGCGGGGCTGCGGCGCGGTCACATACAAAGTGACCTCGACGTCGGCCTGATTGGGTATCGCCCGCTCCAGCGCCGCCTTGGCCGCCTCCAGGCGCGCGCCCGGCGGCGTGCCGGCCTGCATCGCGGCCGAGTTGTCGAGCACTACCGCGACCGGCGTATGCCGATGAATTACGTACGGCTGCGCCATCGCCAGCACGGCCAGGCTCAAAATCAGCACTTCGATAACAAACAGCCAATCCAGCCGCGGCCGTCCCCAGGGACGCTCCGCCTTAAGCCCGCGCAGCGCGCGGTAGCCCAGCACGCTGCTGACGATCACGCTGCGCGGGCGCTCGCGCACCAGGTAGGCGATCAGCAGCAGCGGGATGAGCGCGAAGAAAACCAGCGCGCCCGGAGCAAGAAAACCCATCGGCGGCATCGCTCGTCAACTCCCGAAAACAATGAGAAATGCTCGCTGCTGATGGAATCGGCCCGGCTGCTCGAAGCTTATCCGGGCCCTCACCGGCCGGCCGATTTGCCGAAACAAATCGCCCGGCGATCCTTCGGCAAGCTCAGCACAGGCTCTCTCCCGGCTTGCGCCTGCGGACCAGGCCGCAGGCGCCGGCGAGGTCAGACAGGGCCGGCTCTTTTGGTTTCCAGGGAGAGGGCGAGGGCCAGCGCTCCACCGCCCAGCGTGCATTTGGATTGCGCTGCCGGTGCGGCGGTCGGGCGCCATATCGATTAGGTGTGGTCCCACGACCGGTCTTGCCATGCGCTCAGTGCACCAGGCCCAATTCGGTGACGGCGCGGATGAAGAAGTCCTGGAAGCTGCGGTCGGTGGTATACAGGGTGTAGCGCAATCCGCGTTGCAGGCACATCGCGCGGATCTCCCGCGCCAGCCGCATCAGCGTGGCGCGATACTGCTCGCGCCCGCGCCGGCTTATCGACACGCGCAGCCGCTCGCCGCTTTCGCAGTCGACCACCTCCACGTCGCCCTCCAGGTCGCCCGCTGCGAGCTCGCCGCCGCCCAGCACCTGCACTGCGGTGGCGTCCATGTTGGAAGCAACGAACAGGCCCATCGCCTGCGCGATCGAGTTGAACATCATCTGAAAATCGGAGATCACGAAAACCTTGCCGGCCCGCTTAAGCACCGCCAGCTCGCGCGCCAGCTCGGGCGCGAGGTCAAGCTGGCCGGCGGGCTTGATGGCAGCCAGTTGGCGCGCCAACTCGACAATCCGATGGCGTCCGGTGACGAATGCCGGTGCGCTCTTCCTGCCACTGCCGCCCAGCACCCGCACCATGACGCGATCGCCCGAAGACAGCGCCACATAGGCCAGCGCCAGCGCGATGCTGACCGCCGCGGCGAACTTGCGGTCGCCCCCCGGAAAACCCATCGAGGCGCTGGCGTCCACGAAGATATAGGTCAGCAGGTCCTCTTCTTCCTTGAATAACTTGATGTAAAGTTTGTCGCTGCGCCCGTAGAGGTTCCAGTCGATGTAGCGGAAGTCGTCGCCGGGCGCGTAATGGCGGTAATCCGCAAATTCCAGCGAGGAGCCGCGCCGCGGCGACAGGTGCGAGCCCTTGCCCTGGCCGGCATACTCGCGCCGGGTCTTGATGCGCAACTGCTCCAGGCGGGCCAGGAAGTCGGCAGTGAACTCGTCGGGTAGTCCGAGCATCGATTTTTGCTACCGCGGGCGCTTGAGCTTCTTCAGCACCAGTTCCAGCAGCGATTCGGGAGTGATGTTCTCGGCTTCGGCCTGGAAGTTGCGCAGCAGGCGATGGCGCAGGGCGGGCACGATGGCATCCTCGATGTCCTCGTAGCTAACGCTGACGCGCCCGTCGAGCAGGGCGTTGACCTTGGCACACAACAGCAGCGCCTGCGCGCCGCGCGGACTGGGTCCGAAGCGCAGGTACTGCGTGATTTCGGGCGGCGCGCCCGGTCCGCCGGGCGTCGATGAGGAAATGATGCCGATCGCGTAGCGCTCCACCGGCTCGGCCGTCATCACCTCGCGCACCAGCGTCTTGAGCTGCTCGATGGCCTCGGGCGCCCGCTGCGGATCCAGAACCGGCTGCGGCTGATAAGTCCTGGCTGAGGTCGTGCGGTGGAGGATCTCGCGCAGCTCCTCGGGCTTGGGCGCGCCGATCACGACCTTGAACATGAAGCGGTCCATCTGTGCCTCGGGCAACGGATAGGTGCCTTCCAGCTCGATTGGGTTTTGCGTGGCCAGCACGAAAAACGGCGGCGCCAGCGGATAGGTCGCGCCGAAGATGGTCACCTGATGCTCCTCCATGGCCTCGAGCACCGCCGACTGGGTCTTGGGCGTGGCGCGGTTGATCTCGTCGCCCAGTACCACATGGGCGAAGATCGGTCCGGCCTTGAACTCGAACTGGCGATGGCCGTCAACCTCGTTGAGGAACTGCGTGCCGGTGATATCCGAAGGCATCAGGTCCGGCGTGAACTGGATACGTTTGAAGCTGAGCCCCAGCGCTTCGGCGGCGGTTTTGACCATCAGGGTCTTGCCCAATCCGGGCACGCCTTCGATCAGCACGTGGCCGCCGCAAAACAGCGCGGTCAGGACCTTGCGGACGACGCCCTGATGGCCGACGATGACGCGGCCGACCTCGGCCTCCACCCGGTTGAAGACCTCGCGAAACTCGGCCACCCGATCCTCGGGCCTGGCTGGTGCAGCGGCTCCCATCTCTTCTCCTTGACGTTTATCTCAGCAGCTCGCGGTAGCGCGGGGGAATAAGCTGGCGTTCGTCGGGCTCCGCCGCGACGCGCTCTTCTTTAAGCGGCAGGTTGGCGTAGGGCACGGTTGCCGACGGACGGTCCTTGTCGATCACGGATTTGCCTGCGCCGGCGCTGATAAGCGCGGGCGGGATGCGGAACAACACGTAGCGCGCATTCTTGACGTCCAGCGGTACACCATGTTCGCCGGCCTTGTAGAACCTTTCAAAATTTCCCGGTTGAGGAAACTGCCCCAGATGGGTATCGCCCTGGGAGGAACCGTAGTCCTTGCGCGGCTGGCCGGGCTGCTCGTGCTGCAGCTTGCCCTGCTCCTGATTGTGTTGCGCACCGGGTTTGGGCTGATTGGGATTGGGCAGATTGCCGTTGCCTTCGAGCCGGGCAAGGTCGGGCTGTTCACCGGGGCGCGGTTCTCTGGCCTTGAGGCCGCTTTTCTGCTGCTGTCCCGATTTCAGCCTGGCTTCGGCTTCCAATCGCGCCTGCAACTTTGAAATGTCCTGGCGCGCTTGCGCTAACTGCACCTCGCCGGTGCCGGACTTGCCGCTATCCTCACCGCTTGCCTTGCCGCCGCCCTTCCCTTGGCCTGCTCCGGCCCCTTCTCTGCCCTGCCCGGCCGCCTCTCTGGCTTCGCCGCTGCCCTGCCCGTGATTCCCTTTTCCGTTGGCCTTGCCGGTGGACTCGCCCTTGCCCGCCTGCGTCGGCTGCTGCTGATGGCGCTCCTGCTGAGCCTTCAATTCCTGCTCGACACGGGCGAGCTGCTCCGCCTTGGTCAGGGGCGGCACTTTGGGATTTTCCAAAGCGTCGGCGGCAGCGCGCAGATGGGCTGCCAGTTGCTGAGTCTGATGGTCTGCCGGGCTTGAGGCGGCAATCTCACGAGCGATTTTGCGCAACTGACGCGCCTCGGCTGCGAAGGGCGGCTTGTTCGCCGCCAGCAGCACGGACATCGCAGCGATCAGCAAACCGACCGTCGACGCGGTCAGCAAGGCGGCTTGCCGCAATGTTCGCCGCAAATCGAAGGGAAAATTACGTGCCGGGTCGAGCCGATCCAAATGCTGGGCGGCGCGCCGCCACAGCACCGGAAACAATGGGCTGCGCTCCGGGGCCTCAGCCAGCGCGGCCAGCGTCAGCACCTCCTGGTGACATCCGAGGCGGCGGTCGATCAGCTCGGCGGCCACGATCGGGTCGCTGCTGCGTCGAAAGAACCATAGCCCTGCCGCGACCGCAGCCGCCAGGCCGATGACCGCGGTCCACAACAGCACCATTTGCACGACCGCCAGCGTATCGGGCGCGAGCGCAAAGCCCAACCGCTTCCACGACTGCTCGCCCAACGCGCGGACAAATATGGCCGCCGTGGTCAGCACAATCAGGGCGGGCAGCGCCGCGGCCAGCGTCTGCATGGCGGCCAGCCGGGCCAGCCGGTCCCTGACGGTGTGGATCGCTTTGACGGGATCGGTCACTTGGAGGCGTTCCTGCTGCCGGCAGCGATAGTGTCGGGCATACCCATATCGCCGGCGCCGGCGAAATTCACCTCGCGGAGACTGGCGATGGCACGATCATGCTCTTTTAACGTGCGGGAGAATATATGGGAGCCGTCCTTGCGCGCGACAAAGTATAGGTAGTCGGTGTGCGCCGGATAAAGAGCCGCATGGATGGAAGCCCAACCCGGATTGGCAATCGGCCCGGGCGGCAGGCCAGCGAAATTATAAGTGTTGAACGCCGACCCACTATGCACCGCCTGCGCGGCGTGCCCGGTGATCCCGTCGAAGCTGTACTGCGCCGTGGGATCCGATTGCAGTGGCATGTGCAGGCGCAGGCGGTTATAGAAGACGCTGGCGATCAAGGGACGTTCGGCGGGCAGCCGGGCCTCCTTTTCGATCATCGACGCCAGCGTCACCAGTTCGCGCATGCTCAGACCCATCTGGAAGGCCCGCTCCTCGACTTGCGGCGAAATCTGCTCGAAAAATCGCTCCAGTAGGGTGGCAAGAATCTCTTCGGGGGCAGCGGAAGGCGCAAACCGATAGGTGGCGGGAAACAGATATCCCTCGACACCGGGCGGCACGAGTCCCAGTTTTTCGGGCAGCGGCGAGCTACGCGCAGCCTGCACGAACTTCCAATCGCACACCAACCGCGCCTCCTCCAGGCGCTGACCGATCTGGCGCACCGTAGAGCCTTCGGGAATCGTGACCGTAATGACGATCGACTCGCCGCGCACCAGATGGCCCAGCACCTGCGCGATGGTCTCGCCGCCGGTGAATCGGTAGTCGCCGGGTTGCACCCGATTGGCGGCGCCGGTCAGCCGCGCATAGAGGCTAAGGGCAAGCCCGCTGCGAACCACGCCATTGCGCTGCAAGGCGGCCGCGATGGAGCGTAGATGCTCGCCGTGCTTGATTTCGACCACGCGTGGCGCTTCCAGGACCGGCGCGGGCATGAACAAGAAGTACCAGGCGGCGGCGCCGCCCACCACTATCAGGACTGCAATCGCGCTTATCAGCTTCCTAACCATCCGGCCGCTAGTCACCAGGCCTCACGTTAAGTTTCTTTGGCGATCCGATGGATTCTGCGAGCGGCGCACGGGCGATTGCGTTACAAACTCGCCTTTCCGGCCCCGTGTTCGGCCAGCCAGCCCTCGAGAATCAGTGCCGCCGCCACCTGATCCACCATCATTTTACGTGAGTTGCGCGGCAACGGTGAGTCTTTAAGGCGGGCTTCGGCCTCGAAGCTGGTCAGCCGTTCGTCGTACAAGTCCACCGGAACAGCCAGCTCCTGCCTGAGGCGGGCGGCGAAGGCGCGCGCCCCACGTGCGGCAGGCCCCTCCGACCCATCCATGTTAAGCGGCAAGCCTAATACAATTCGGCTCACCTGCCGGTCGGCCACGATGGCGCGCAGCAGTTCAAGGTCGCGGGGCCAGGAACGCCTGATTAGGGTGGTAAGGGGCCGCGCGCCCAAAGCGGTCACGTCGGCAATGGCGACACCGATTCGGCGCTTGCCCAGATCCAATCCAAGGATGCTCATCCGCACATTGAGACTAGCAAGCCCGCGCCGGAACCAACAAGCCTGTTAGCAAACACCGTTTTTCATGCCGTAAAAATTTCGAAAAAGGCTTGCGCCAGCCGAGGATCTTCAGACAAAATCGGGCGCGATGACCGGGCTAGCAACATCCGCCCTCGTCAACCGTCTCGGTGTTACGGTCGCGGCATTCAGCGCGCTGTTGGGCGCGCTGGGTGCCTTTTACGCCTCAGAGCGTATCGGGCGCAATTCCACCACAGCCAAAGCGGATATCGTAATCTCCGCAAGGCCCCGTCAACCGGCCTCAAGTGTTGCTGGAATCGAGGCAGGTAGAGCTGCCCCTGCCTACGACAACGTCGCCGAGCCGCGGCTCGAACCAGCGGTAGCGCCGCGCCTTCAGCGCTTCATGCTTGACCGGGCGGTCAGCATCGCCGGGCTCTTGCGCGAGGTCGGCGTCGACGCTGGCGAGCGCGGCGCATGGGCGGAAGCGTTTCGCTCCTCGGCCCATTGGGGAATTCTGAACCCGGGCCATCAGGTTTCCGTGTTCCGCGACCCGCGCACCGGGCGGGTGCAGGCGGTGGAGTACGACTTGGATACCGATTCGGTAATCAGGGCGGAAAGTATCGGTGGCGGCGTGGTACTGGCGACCCGTCAGCCGCTTAGCTATGTGCCGCAGACGGTGGCGTACAGCCTGTCGCTGGCGCAGGGGCTGGAGGTGGCGGCGGCGCGCAGGCATCTGCCCAGCACTGTAGTGGAACAGATCAAGTCGGCCTTTGCCACGCGGCTGCCCAATTTGGAGCGGGGCGGCACGCTTAAGCTGGTTTACAAAGAACTGGTCACTCCCGACGGACTGCATCATCGCAATCAGGACCTACAGGCGTGCAAGATCCAGAACGGGCGGCGCACTTACTGTGCTTTTTCCTTCAACGACGGCCACGGCCGCGAGCATCTTTACGATGAGCACGGCAGGCCGCTGGAGCCGCAGTTCCTGCGCTTCCCGGTTAATTTTCAGTACATCTCCTCCTCCTTTTCGCCCTCGCGCTATCATCCGATATTGCATCGCTACCGGGCGCATGTCGGGATCGACCTGGCGGCGCGCTATGGGACGCCGGTCAGGGCGGTGAGCGACGGGCGGGTTCAGTTTGCCGATTGGGAAGGCGAATTGGGCCGCTGTATCCGCATCCAGCATGACAATGCGCTGGTCAGCGTCTATGCGCATCTGTCGGCGATCAGTCCGGAGGTGACGCCCGGGGCGCCGGTGCGCATCGGCCAGATTATCGGCTATGTCGGCAGCAGCGGGCTGTCCACCGGACCCCATTTACACTACGCGCTGTACAGGGACGGGCGGTTTCTGGACCCGCTGAGGGTGAACCTCGACGAGGGTGGCGGCGCGATCGATAGCGAGCGGCGGCCCCTATTCGAACGGTTCAAGCAGGAATTCGAAAAGGTGTTCGCCCGGCTGCATCCCGGTGTGGCCAACGCCGCCGTCATCGACCCGGTGCTCAATCGCCTGGAGGCGTTCAACGCCGACGCCCAACCGCCGGTGTCATTTTCGCTGCCCGCTTCAGGACTATCGATGCCGGGCTCGCTGACCGCGCCGTCGCGCAGCCGCGCATCGCGCCGCCATGAAGTCCATCTGACGCGCGGGGGCGTCCTGCGCGAACAGCGCCCGCGCGCCAACCCTGACGCCGCGCTGGACCGGTTGATCAACGGCGGTCTGCTCGGCGATCCATCGATGTGAAGCCGGCGCCCGCCACGGTCGCGTCGCGGCGGGCGGGGACAGCTTTAATTTCAAGACGCGGCATCATAACATCAAGGCTGCAACGTAAATACCGAAGATGCGCAGCGGCCTTAGGACCGACTTTTTCGCCCCGCCGGGACCCCGGCTGATCGCCCATCGGGGCGGCGCGGGGGTGCGGCCGGAAAATACGCTGGAAGCATTCAGCGCCGCTTATCGCGAGGGTATCCGCTATTTCGAACTGGACGTTCACACCAGCCGCGACGGGGTGCTGGTGGTGTGTCATGACGACGACCTGCGGCGCACGACCGATTCAACCGGCGCAATCCGCGAGCTCAACTACACCGAGATTACGCGCGCTGACGCCGGGTATCGGTTCCAGGCCGATGGCGGATATCCGTTCCGCGGCGCCGGGTTGCGGGTTCCCCGGCTGCTCGACGTCCTGACGCTGTTTGACGACGCGTTCTTCGTGATCGAGATAAAGCAGGTTGCTCCGAGCCTGGCCGCGGCGCTCAATCAGGTGCTGACCGCTACCGGCACGCGCCGGCGCGTCCTAATCGCGTCGGAGCATCAGCGGCCGCTGGACGAAATCCGCGCGCTAGCGCCCGAATTGCCCACCAGTTTTTCAGGCCGCGAAATCGTGGGATTCTTTGCCGCGATGATGGGTGCGATGGCCGGCTATCGCATTCCCGCCGACGCGCTGCAAATCCCGCCCGCCCATGAATCGATGCAGTTGGCGACGTCCGCCAGCGTATCGGCGGCCCACGACCTGGGCCTGGAGATGCACGCCTGGACCATCAACGAGGAGTCCGAGATGCGCGCCCTGCTCGAACTCGGCACCGACGGCATCATCACCGACTACCCCAGCCGGCTGCGCGCAATCATCGCACCAAGCTGAGTAAGCTCCGCCTATGAAGGTGGTAAGGAGCAAGTCACACTTCCTGTCCGATGTTGGCTGACTCCCTCCACCGACCCGGCCAGCATCGCCAGCTAACGCAGTTGCCCCAAGGCGTCGCCAGCTTTGGGTTCTCGACCTCGGACAAACGCCCACGTGCTGCGTTACTCATCTCCAATCCTTTGCGATCGCGGGCATGATCGATTCGGCCCCGGCTTCAATTGTACAAGAGTTATTAATTAATTTGTCGCACAACTGGCTGAATGCGCGGGCGGTGAACACGCGGGGCTCTTCAATTGAAGCCCCGCCACTTACTGTGCCCAAGGATTTCCGTCAAGGTCGCCAAAGGCGCACGCTTTCGCCACTGCATTATGGGGGGGCCGATTCGAGTTTGTGGCGCAAAGCAGACTCACGTGTGTCGGTAGGCACGCTCAACGGCTTTCACGATGTAGTCGTTAGCTTCTCCGAGCTCCATCCATCGGGAGACTCTGACCCACTTGCCTTCTTCCAAGTCTTTGTAGTGCGAAAAGAAATGTGCGATCTGTTCGTGCAAAATGGTCGGCAGGTCGTCGAGGCTGCGAACGTTGATATAATAAGGATTTAGCCTATCGATCGGCACGGCGATGATTTTTTCATCGGGGCCGCGCTCGTCAGCCATGACGAGGCCGCCGATTGGACGGCATCGTACTACCGCCAGCGGCACGACGGGCACTTGAGAGATGACGAGGATGTCGCAGGGATCGCCATCTTCGCACAGCGTCTGCGGTATGAAGCCATAATTGGTCGGATAAATCATCGGTGTATGCAAGAAGCGGTCGACGAACAGTGCGCCTGAGTTCTTGTCGATCTCGTATTTAATTGGAACACTTCCTTGAGGTATCTCAATTACGGCATTGATTTCAAAAGGCGGATTATCTCCTGCAGAAATCTTATTCAAGTCCATGTCCAACTCCTCCCTGGGGTTGCGTTCTCTGACTTTATAGGGTTCGGTTTACAGACCCATACCGGCAAGCACTTATAGGAGGGCCGACTATATTCGGTCGACCGGTAGGAAGCTGTCCTCCAATGCGGCCGAAGGCCTCGCTGTGTGGGTTCGTCGGATACTCAGTCGAAACATGGCTTTTCCGGTTTGGCATCTCTTCGGTGCAACCGCAGCTCTTCAGGCAAGCGGCAAAGCTGGATGTCACTTTGAAAGGCTGCCGGTTTTCAACACCACTTCCAGATCATTGGTTATACTTGAAGGCAGACCCATGCTGTGGAGTTTCGCTATGGTGCTTTCAAATGGATATTCGAACGAACGTAATTCGATTTTACCGTCTATCCAAAGCGCGTAACGGGCCCTTGGATCGCCCATCTTGGGCTGCCCGAGGCTTCCAGGGTTGACCAGCGTCCAGCCGCCGAAATCACGCAGGAATTGTTGATGCGTGTGTCCAACGAGGACTGCGTGAGCGCCGGAGAAGATTTCCTCGTCGAACTCCCACGCTGCCGAGTCCACAGTACGATATTCGAACAGCGGGTCAGAGGGAGTTGCGTGGCACAGGAAAAAGACCGTCCCTCCGACCTCGCGGCACATTGTGGATGGCAGGTCGCGCAGAAAGCGCTTTTGGCTGCGATTGAGCACACGCACCGTAAATCGCTGCGTAGCTTCGGCCATGGGCAGGAAACGCGCCGAGCACCGGGGCTTTTGATCGTTTCCCACGGCGTAGTCATGGTTGCCCTGAATTGTTAGCGTGGCCTGAGAACGAATGTAATCAACGACCTCGGCAGGATTCGGACCATAGTTAACGAGATCTCCCAGGACCCAAAGCTCATCATAATCCTTGGGCATCGCTTGTAGAGCTTCAAGATTAGCATGAACATCTGAAATCAGTGCAATTCTCATTTTAAACTGGTCGTAGGCTGAGACTATGGCTGGACGCGAGATGTCTGGAGCGCCGCAGCTGCGGTTGTGGGTGCGAGTGTTTGGCAGGATTTTGCGCCAGAGCTTGCGCTCGAAGCGCAAAGACTTTATCGAAAGGCCAAGACGATTCTTTGAGAGCGCGTACCGGCTCGGTATGACTACAGCAGCGGTGAAACAAGGCCGAACCTCCGACGGGTCCTGAGTCGAACGGGTGATCTAGGATGAAGAACGTCCGCTTAAGTTGTCACCCGCAGCAGGAGTCATCGGCCTTCCCAGGCAGTTGTGGCGGACTCCACCACCGGTTTAATGGTAACCTAGTTCATTACGCGTGCCAAGTAATTTGGCGCGCTACTTTGTTTAAAGCCTGTTTGGGAGGTTCAAGCATGAAAATTCGCAGACTTACACTCGATGTGGACAAAGCCCTGTCGCAGCCTTCGTTGTTGATATCGCCGAAGCCATCGACAAGGTTCGCGGCGTCAAGGGATTCAACATATCGGTTTCGGAGATCGATTTGGAAACGGTCGGTACGAACATCACCGTTGAGGGGGACGATGTCGATCATCGTGCGCTCCTGAAGGCGATTGAAGCGACAGGAGCAATGGTCCATTCCGTGGACGAGATTGCGGCCGGTGAACAGTTGGTGGAGCGGATTGAGCGGGCACGATGAGTTCCTCCCAGTCGCTGTTCAACGTAGCACTCGGTCTTATCGACGGACTGCTCACCGCTTTGGTGCTGACCGCGGGCGTACTGTTGCATGGGACGGCCAAGGTTGGAATGGATCAGGCCGTGCGCGTCTCCCTCGCCGCCGGCCTCTCGGGCCTCTTTACGGTGTTCGTCAGCGACTACGCACGGTTGCGTGGAGAGTTAAGCCACGCGGCGCGGGAGCTCAATTTAGTCTCGGTCAGACCGCTTCTGGCCAGCAGACTCAGCGGCAAGGTGCGTAGGCAGGCTGCACTGGACGCCTTGACCACTACGGCCTGCAGCTTTGTGGGCGCGATGATTCCGTTGGCCGCGGCAGCCATCTGGCCCGTATCTTCGGCCGCATTTATCGCGGCCTCGATCGCCCTGGTGTCGATCGGCTTCGTCCTGGGCCGGGTGGTTGGAGGACCTGCACTGCTTTGGGCAGCTCTTTTGCTCGTAGGCGGCTCAGCCATCGCCGTTGCCGGCGTTTGGTTGGACGTGGTCGGTTGAAAGCGAAAGCGGCGGTCGGTCAGGAAGTGCAACTGGGCGACGAATGCTTAGGTTCACGACCAATCCGACATGGGAGCCGTCGCTAAATTCGCTAGGTGCCCAAGCTCGGTGCCAAGGTGGTTCGGTTAGGATATCATGGCTAGGATCTGAATCTGTTTCCGAAGCTCGGCGACCTGCCCGAAAGGGAAACGGTAGGAGCGCCCTCCGGCACAATTAAAAATCCGCCTTGCTGCCGATGTGTTTACCACCGTAAAGGGTGTTGGTCGCACGGTCCGCCGCGAAACATTCTCGCCTCGAGGCTAGCTGACGTGCAGATGCACATCGTGTAAGATGGTTGCCAGGCGGTGGAGTTCGCTTGAGCCGTCAGCTCCCTCCAAAACGGGTCTGACCAATGACTCCTACGGCGGTACGATGGCACGTAGGAGTTTTCTTCGTCGCGATAAGCGCAGGCATGGAAGGGTTGAGGCCCCGGCTTGTGGGTATCACGGGGGGAAGCGGATCCCCCTACTTCACGTCCGCCCGCTCTCGCAAATCTTTCATCTTCATTCACCCTGGTCGATTCTGGACTGTCAAACCACCGGTGTCGATGGCGGTTTGCGTCTTATCGAGATCGCCATTATTGATCATGACGGTCGCATCCTCATCGAAACACTTGTGAATCCGGGTGTTCGTATTCCCGCAAGCGCCATCGCATTGACCGGGATCGATGAGGCCGCAGTGACCCGGGCGCCCTCCTGGAAGGCGATTTGGCCGAAGCTTGAAGGCCTGCTCCTCGCCCAACATCACGTGATCGCGTGGAGCGCGGATTTTGATCTGCGTGCGTTGCGTGGTGAGTGCGGTCGATGCGATGGCGTTGCGTGGACCACCGCAATCGATGCCCGCTTCGTCGACCTCGCGCCAATAATCTCTACGCTTGCGGGGCGTGAGTGTTCTTTCGAAGACGCCTGTGACCTCGCCTCCATCCCTCCGCCGAAGGTTGGTCAGCAGCGAGCACTCAGCTACTGCCGAGCCACACTCAGGATCATTCACGCCCTGCGCAATGAAGCAACATGAAGGCACGTGTCGTTATGGAAACTTGTCGTACGGAAGGTATCCGTCGCCGCTGTCGGCTGCTCGTGCCGGTGCGCGACCGTTTGGGCCGCACCCACTATGACGAACGGCCGATGGTGTTGCACGAGATTTTCAATCTCGGCAGACACATGTACCTGGTGCGTTTTGAGGATGGCACGACAATATACCTCTTTGAGAACGAGATTAGCTTCGCGCAATAACCCGGACTTGCGGTGAGGGAGGACTTAGGAGAAGGGCGATCGAAGCAGTCGCCAGAATACGATTGGACCACCCGAGGTTGAGCGGTTGAAGCGGGGGCCGCAGGCTGGCAGTAAGGTCCTCAGCAAGGCCGGACGCCTGCATCCCGCGGTCGGCGACGCCGCGGTCGCCGGACCCGTCAATCGAAGTGATGGCATGATGCGCTGATCAAACGCCCCACCAACCGCTTCATCGTTCGTTGTTTTGGATGTGCTGGCTCAAAACGCCCAGCGGCGCGCAGGACAGGGCGGCGAGGGCGCCGGCGGCTAAAATCGCGGCGAACAGGACAAAGACCGTGGAATAGCCCAGGCCATGGTCGACGATCAGGCCGCCCAGCAGCGGGCCGGCGGCGCCGCCCAGCGTGATGAAGATTCCGGTCAGGCCGCTGACTGAGCCGAAGCGCCTGAGCCCGAAGGACTCCGCGATCACCATCGGAATCAGCGCCAGCGGCGCTCCGCTCATCGCGCCGTACAGCACCACGTATCCTCCGATCAGCAGGCTGCTGCGCACGCCCAGCACCAGCAGTTGTCCGATCGCGGCCAAGGCCAGAGTTATCGCGAGCGCGACTCGGCCGGTTAGCAGGTCGGCGCTGAATCCCATCAGGAATTTGCCGACCGACGCGAGCGCGAAGGTGACACTGAAGACCTCCGCGGCGCGCTCGGGGCGAAAGCCCGAGTGAATCAGGTAGGGAACCGTGTGAACCGTGCCGCCCGCGCCTGCGAGCGAAAAACAGAATTGCGCGGCGGCGATCATCCAGAACGAGCGCGAGCGCAGCGCGGGTCCGATGTCCATGCCGGCCAGGGGATTGGCCGACCCCGCCCAATGCTCCGCGCCGGGCGGGCGTGTCCGTACGGTCAGCGCGGCCAGCGGCGCGGCGATCAGAAACGCCGGCAGCGCCAGTGCAACATAGCCGGCGCGCCATCCGGCGGCCGCAATCGTATGCGCCGCCACCAGCGTCATCACCATTCCACCGATCGAGGTGCCCGAGGTCGTAATGCCGAGCGCCAGACCCCGGCGCTCATCGAACCAGTTGGCGATTACCAGCCCGTTGGGAAGCAGGGTCGCGGCGGCGATCGCGACGCCCAATCCGACGTAGGCCACCGTCAGAACGCCGAAGCCTGCAGCCCGGCTGGCCAGCAGCAGACAAGCGCCGCTCAGGAGGATGCCGCCGGAGATTACAAAGCGCGCCTCAATTTTGTCCAGCAGCCAGCCAAACAACGGCGCCGTCACGCCAGCGGTCAGGGCCAGGATGGTTTGCAGGGAGGACTGGCGCGTGGCGTCCCAGCCGAAGTACCTGCGCATCGGAGCGAAGAACACGCCAGCGGTGTTATAGGCGCCACCGAAGACGACAAACAGCGTGACGAAGAGGCTGACAACGACCAGCCAGGCGCGGCGATCGCGCGGTGTCACAGCGCGCACACCTGCGCCCGCACCTGGCGCGCCAATGCTTCGAAGTCATCGCCGCGCAGCGCCATCGGCGCTCCGAAGCGCACCTCGACCGGCCCGCGGCGCGGCATCCGGGCGTCGCGCGCCAGCACGCGGTCGACACCGGCCAGGCGGATCGGCACGACCGGCACTCGTAACCGTGAAGCGATCATTCCTACTCCTGGTAGAAATGGGCCAATCGCCCCGGTCCGGGTGCGTTCGCCTTCCGGGAAGATCAGCACCGACCATCCCTCGCTGACCAGGTCGCCGATGTGGCGCACCGTCTCGCGCACGCCGGCTTCCTGCTGCGGGAGGGTGAAGGCGTTGAAGATGAGCGTGGCGCCGTAGAAATTGATGGTGTTGGTCAAGCGCGAGCGCAGGGAGTGGCGTTGCGGATGGAAGTAGGCGTCGAAAAACTCCTTCCACATCGCCGGGGCCACCGCGTAGCGCCATCGCGCCGGCAGCGCGGCCAGGATCACCGGCGTGTCGAAATGGCTCTGATGGTTGGCGGCGAAGAGGACGGGACCCGCCAGCGTGCTCAGCACGTCGGCGCCGCGCACGCTGATGCGCGCGAAAAGGCGCGTGATCGGCAGGATCAACCCCGCCAGCACGACACGGCGGACCACGCGCGCCGCAAGACCGCGATTCCAGTCGGGCAGCGCCAGAGCCTCCTGCACCGGCGCGAGATGCGATGCCTCGCGCATCAGCTCGCCGATACGCGTCGCGCCGCTGAATTGCGTCTCATCGAGCGTGACGTTGAACCGCTCCTCCATCTCCACCATCAGTTCGACCTTTTCCAGCGAACTCAGGCCCAGTTCGTCAAGCGTGGTCTCGGCGGTCACGCGCCGCTCAGGCGCATAGCGGCGCACCAGTTCGGTCAGTTCATCGCGCGGCTCTTGCGCTGCGGCCGGAGCGCCCGCGTCAACCCATTTCTGAATCGCGGGGCGTTTGAGTTTTCCGGTTCCTTCCGTGCGCGGCAGTTCGCCGGCCGTCCAGAGCGAAACGCTGCGGATCTTCTGATGATCCTCGAGCGACTGGTTGGCGCGGCGCACAATTTCGTCGGGGTCCGCGCCCGGCTCCAGCACCAGCACGGCGTGGACGCGCTCGCGTCCGACCACGGCCGAGTCGCGCACGCCGGGGATTTGGTTCAGGACCAGTTCGACGTCCTCGGGAAACACCTTGAGGCCTTCGGGCGTGACGATCATTTCCTTCTTGCGTCCGCGCACCACCAGGTAGCCGTCGGAGTCGAGCGCGCCGATGTCGCCGGTGCAAAACCATCCGTCCTCAAACGCCCGTGAAGCCTCGGGCGGGGCGCTGTAGTAACCGGGGGTTACTATTTCGCCGCGCACGAGGATTTCGCCGTCGGGTGCGATTTTGATTGCCACACCCGAAAGCGGCCTGCCCGTCGTCCCGGGCTTGAGATGAAACGGATGGTTGAAACTGACGATCGGAGCGGTCTCGGTAAGCCCGTATCCCTGCACGACCAGAAAGCCGAGCCCGCGCCAGAATTCCTCCAGCTCCTTCTCCAACGGCGCGCCGCCCACCACGAAGCCGAAGAAGCGGTGCCCGAACAGACGATGCGCCCTGCGATAACGCCATCGCCGGATAAGCCAATGCGAATCATCGGGCTTGACGCCGCCCAGTTCGGGGAACTGCCTGATGACGTATCGGCGCAGCGTGTCGAGCATCCTCGGCACCGCCACGAGAAATGCGGCGCGCCGCCCGCGAATCTGCCGGATCACCTCGGGCGCGGCGTAGCTGCGCATGAAGATGACACCGGCGGGGAGCATCGGCGGAAAGAACGTGGCCAGCGCCTGGCCGAACATGTGGCTTAACGGCAGCAAAACCAGGAGCCGGAGCGGAGACAGCAGACGGACAAAGCGGCGATACTTTGCTACTTCCTGTTCGATCGGCGCCAGGTCGGCGACGATGTTGCGATGCGTGATCACCACGCCCTTGGGCGCCGCCGTCGAGCCGGAGGTGAAGACGATTTCGGCGACATCGTCGGGCGCGATGGGGACGGCAGGGTGCGGCGGCGCTGGCTGTGCAGTCAAATCGATATCGCGCAGCGGCCAGATGGGAATCGCCTCGCCGAGAGCGCCCGCCTTGACCTCGTCTCCCACCACAATCGCGCGCGCCTGCACGACCTGCTGAAAGCCGAGCACGACGTTGGCCGAAGCGCGGTAGTCCACCGGCACCACGACCACCTTTTGCAGCAGGCAGCCCCAGAACGCGGCGAGCCACTCGGGCCGGTTCTCCGACCAGAACAGGATCTTCTCGCCGGGCGCGATCGACTGCTTGTGCAGCCGTGCGCCAAACGCTTTCGCCGCGTCGCCGATTTGCCGATAGCTGTAGCTCCAGCGCCGGTAGCCGTCGTCATGGATAACGAACTCCTCGGGCCGCCCCGCAAAGCCGTAAAAGAAGTCCACCAATGTCCGGTCCGTTGGAGGCATCTGCTCCTTGCTGAACGGTGCCGCTGCGGTTGACGTCAGCCGGTGCATCAACCACAGCTGCGGCTGGTAGATCAGTGTCAACCACAAGCTGAAAGCGCAAGTCTCACGACAGGCCCTTCTTGAGGCGCTTTTTGCGTACGACTTCGTAGGCGGCGGCGATCTCCGCCATCATGCGCTCGCGATGTTCGTACAGGCGGCGCGGCGTGCGCGGTTTGCGGCGCGCCATCGCGTAGGCCGTGATCAGCGGCAGCGCGACGGTTGAATCGACGTAGCAAACCACTGTATCGGGGAGCCGGTTGGGGTCGATTTTGCCCCAGCTCACCGCCTCCGACGGTGTTGCGCCCGACAATCCTCCCGTGTCGGGCCGGGCGTCGGTGATTTGCAGGAAGTAGTCGTGGCCGCTTTCCTCCACGCCCATCACTTCCTGGATTTGCGGCTCGGTCTGGAGCACGAAGTTTTTAGGCGACCCACCGCCCAGGATGAACACCGCGCTCTTCAGCCCCTTGCTTTTGGCGGCGTACACGATGGCGGCGGTTTCGTTGACGTCGGTCAGCGGGTCGATACGCAACCCGTGTCCCTCCAGCTCCAGCAGCGCCAGGTTCATCCCGATCGACGAGTCGCCGGGCGACGACGTGTAGATCGGCATCGCATGTTCGTACGCCGCTGCCAGCAGGGAGCGGCGCGGAAGCCTCAGCACGCGTTCGCGTTCGGCGACATAACGGCCGGCGCGGTAGTGGAACTCGGCGCTGCCCATCGAATGCTGGAATTCCTCCTGGCGCGCGATCTCGCGGAAGAACGAATCGGTGGAAAGCAGCACCTTGTAATCGAAGAAGATATCGTAGATGCGCACCACGCCGGCCTCGCGCAGCGCCACGTCGTCGGCTTCGGCATGCCCCTGGAACATCTTGAGCCCCAGGCCGAAGTGCGTGTCGTGGTAGAGGTTGGCGCCGGTGGACACCATCCAATCGACGAACCCGTGCTCGATCAGCGGAATCAGGCACGACATGCCCAGGCCGGCGGGCGTGAGCGCGCCGGTGAGGCTCATGCCCACCACGGTATCGTCCTCCAGCATCTTCTCGGCAAACAGGCGGCACGCCTCCTTGAGGCGGCGCCCGTTGTAAGCCAAAAAGGCGTTGTCGATAAGCTCGGCGGCGGTCATGTCGCCGCGCACGGGTTGGGGATTAATCGGAGCCCTGCCGCGCAGTCCCGGAATGGTTTTTTTCGCCATCAGTGGTGCTCGCTCTTTCAGTCGGTGGTGGCTGTCACGCAAACAGAATCCAGACGCCGATTCAAGGCGCTCGGCCCCGCTCTGGGGCGTTACTGTGTAATGTTAGTAGGATTTGCGCATCGTACCCGGATGGTCCTAAGATTACACGGGGATGAATTTTCCGCAGGGGACCTATAGGCCATGGCCGTAGTGGCAATCGCCCAGCAAATTGGCTCGCGCGGCTTGGAGTTAGGCGGTCTGGTCGCCGCCCGGCTGCATTACCCATTGCTGGGACCGGACGAAATCGCCGCCGAGGCTTCGCGCGACTACAACATCACGCCCGAAGTCTTCAGCCTCTTCGATGAGCGCCAGCCCGGATGGTGGGAGCGCCTGACCACCGACAATGTGCGCCTGGCGGCCTATTTCCGTGCCGTCATCCTCAAGCACATGAGCGAGTGCAACGTGGTGGTGGTGGGACGCTCGATTCCCTTCGTGATGCCGCCCGAAAGCCGCCACGGACTGCGCATCCGGGCGATCGCTCCCTTCAACAGCCGCGTCCGCGAGGTGATGCGCGAGGAGCGGCTCGATGCTGCCGCCGCCGAACGCCGCGTTCGCCATTACGACCAGGAGGTGCGTGCCAGGATCCAGCGCTCCCTGGGCGTCGACCTCGAAGACGCCAGCCGCTACGACCTGATTATCAACACCGCCTCGCGTCCGATGTCGTGGTTCGCCTCGACCATCGTGGATTTGGCCAGCGCGATCGACCGCGAGAGCGACCGCCGCTCGATGCAAATCCTCAAGGACGCCGCGCTGGCCGCGTTGGTACGCGCCGCCCTGCTGGCTCATCCTAAGATGGGTCATGCTCCGATCGATGTCGAAGCCAACAGCGGCGTGGTGATGCTCAAGAGCTCGGCGCTGGTGCCGCCCTGGGATGAGCTGGCGGGCTCGATCGTGCGGCGGGTGCCGGGCGTGATACGCGTTGAACTGCAGGTCGACGAGCCGCCGATGCCGCTGCGCGCGGAGTAAGGCCGCGGGTCGCACGCCGCGCTGGCATCGCGGTTTGACCTGCGTCGCAGCCGCCTTTTATATTCGCTCCGCTTTGCCATGACCCGCGCGCTCATCATCTTTGTGGCCAGCGGAGCCTGCACCGGCTTTGCGCCGTTTGCTCCGGGTACGGCTGGCTCGTTGCTGGGAGTGTTGCTGGCGTGGGCGACGCTGTCGTGGGCCGCCGTGCACTGGCTGCCGGCGCTGGCGTCATTCGCCGCGGCGTTCGTCGGCGGATGCTGGATCGCGCAGCGCGCGCAGGCCATTTTTGGCGAACCCGACAGCCCGCATATAGTAGTGGACGAAGTGATGGGCATGATCGCCACGATGTTCTTCAACCCTCTGGACGCCTTACATCTGTGGCTCGGCTTCGTGTTGTTCCGGCTGTTCGACATCGTGAAATTGCCGCCCGCCGGCGCTATCGACCGCAACCTGCGCGGTGGGTTGGGCGTGATGCTGGACGATTTGGCCGCCGCGGTCTATGCCAATATCGCGCTGCGTGTACTTGCGCATCTGATTGTTTGACGGGAGACGCCATGATTCAACGAGCATTCATCCTTTCCACCGGCGACGAACTGACCACCGGCAAGGTGGTCGACACCAACGCCAACTACCTGGCCGACAAGCTCAACGAGATCGGCCTGGACCTGGTCGGCGTCATCACCGTGGGCGACATCAGCGAGCGCCTGGAATGGGCCTGGAAGACCGCGATGGAGCTGGCCGACGTGGTCATCTCCACTGGCGGCATCGGACCCACCGCCGACGACCTGACCACTGAGACCGTCGCGCGGCTGACCGGAAAGAAGTTGTGGTTCGACGATGCAACCGCCGACAAGATGCGCCGGCTGTTCGCATCGGGCGGCCGCAAGATGCCCGAGAACAACCTCAAGCAGGCGCTGTTTCCCGAAACCGCCGTCATCATTCCCAACGCGCTGGGCACCGCGCCAGGCTTCCGGATGGAGGTGCCACAAAAAAATCACATCGCGCACCTGGTGGTCCTGCCCGGCGTGCCCCGTGAGATGAAACCGATGATGGAGCAGATCGTGATCCCCTGGCTGGTGGACAGCCGCGGTCACGACAAAATCCACGTCAGCCAGACCTTCCAGACCTACGGCATCAGCGAATCAGGACTGGACGAAGCGGTCGCGGGGCTGATCAAGCCCGAAGAGGCGCGCGTGTCATTCCGCGCCAGCTTTCCGCAAATCTCGCTGCGCATCTCCGTCGAGGGCAGTCCCGACGAGGCGCAGGCCCGGTTGGACGAACTGAGCCAGCGGGTGCGCGAACGGATATCCGAATTCGTGTACGGCGAGGGGGACGTGACAATGGAGGAGGTGGTGGGACGTCTGCTGACGGAACGCCATCTGACGCTGGCGATTGCCGAGTCGTGCACCGGCGGCCTGATCGGCCATCGCATCACCAACGTTGCGGGCGCGTCCAACTATCTGCTCGCCGATCTGGTCGCCTATTCCAACCAATCGAAGATCAAACTGTTGGCCGTCAGCGAGGAGACGCTCAAAAATCATGGCGCGGTCAGCGAGCAATGCGTGCTGGAGATGGCGGCCGGGGCACGCAAAGTCTGCGGCGCCGATATCGGGCTTGCGACCTCGGGCATCGCGGGGCCCGGCGGCGGCACGCCGGAGAAGCCGGTGGGTACGGTGTGCATCGCGCTGGCCGCCGACGGCTTCGCCACCGCCCGCACTTACAAGATGTGGGGAACGCGCGACTGGATCAAAACGCTCGCCTCGCAGGTGGCATTGGACTGGATTCGCCGCTATCTGCTGGGTCTGCCGATGGGCGCGGGGCTGTTCCGCCGCTAAGCGCCGCCAACAGGCCAAAAATCGCGCGCCGCGGGTCGCTTGACAATGTGGAAGCAGCGGCGCTAGCAGGAGGTTATCGTCTGACAGGTTCGGGAGCGGGTTTGCTGGTGCGATAGAACGTCAGTGAAGGCGGGCATGCGCCCGGGCGGTGGCTTGCGTGACCGAGTATTGGCGGTTTTCGCTTTCTCGTCAGAGCCTGCTTAAGGAACGCCTGATCGTGGAACTGGACCACGGTCCGCGCCGCGAAGCGCTGGCGATGGTCGAGTGCCTGGCGCGCTACGTCGGTATGTTCAAGGTCGGCAAGCATTCCTTCCTGCAGTCCGGCCCGGAGTTGATCCGAGACATCCGCAAGCGCGGCGGTGAGGTCTTCCTCGACCTCAAGTTTCACACCCCGCGCTTTGCGGCGCGGGCCGCGGTCGAAGCGACCCGCCTGGGCGTCAAGATGTTCGATCTGCATGCCGGCCATTGCGTCGAGATGATGGAGCGAACACGGCAGGAAGTTAACCGCGTCTGCCATCACGACGGGCTGCGCCGCCCCTATATCGTCGCGATTGCGATGCTGGCCGGCATGAACGGTTATTCCGACCAATGTTCCGCCCATTGCGGCTCGCCGCCCGATCAGATCGCATCGCTGGCGCGCCTGGCCGCCGACGCCTCGATGGACGGTGTGGTAACCTCGCCCTGCCAGGTCAGCCGGGTGCGCGCGGCGTGCGGCCGGCGGGTCATGATTCTGACTTCCGCCACCGCATCCGACGACGGATGGTGCGACCATCCCGAACGCGTCGGTCCGGCAGCCGCGGTCCGTTCGGGCGCCGACTATCTGATGCTGGGCAAACCGGTGTGGAACGCTTCCGACCCGCTGCGGATGGTGCGCGAGGTACTGCGCGAGATGGATCGCGGCGTCCGTTCCGCCCAGCGCAGCTCGCTGGCGCTGTTCTCCGAACGCCCGGCGCTGAACTAACCGGAAAACGCAGTTCAACTACGTCCGCTGCGCCATGCGGCGCAGCCGCCGGAGGGGCCCTGGTGTAGTCCGGCTGATGACAGGTTCGGGATACATTCCGCCCCACTGTCGTCGTAGACCCAAGCCATGTCCAGCAGAGGCCCGTCTGCTCTCGAGCCGGTTTTAGCGCCCAGTCTGGGAAGACTTCGGCGCGCCGAAACGGCGAATGCCCGGGGTTGCACTCGCGGATAATCGGCGCCCGGGTATATGCCGCAGCTTGTGAGTCTTCAGGTAGGCTAAGCCTACTTGGTGTAGATGTGCAGGTTGAGGTATTCGTCCACGCGGATTTTGTAGGGCGGCGGGCAGACAGTGGTGGAGTCGGGTTCTTCCACGATTGCCGGACCCGGCACTTCGTCGCCCGGGCGCAGGCGGGCGCGATCGTAGACCGAAGTCTCGGTGAAGCCGCCCGATTCGGCGAAATAGGCTTTGCGCGTGCCCTTGAGCGCGCGGCGCGCGTTGCCGTCCCCCGCCGGCGCCGCGCTCAGTTGCGGCTTGGGCACGACTCCGGTCGCGCGCACGCGGAAATTCACGAACTGGCAGGGGTCGTTGGGCAGCACGCCGTATAACTCGTGGTAGAGGCGGCGGAATCCTTCCTCCGCGGCGCTCAGCGTGGCGGGGCCGATCGGACCGTCGGGAATCGGCACCGATAGTTCGTGCGATTGATGTTTGAAACGCACGTCAATCATGCGCTGAATGACGATGTCGCCCTCCGCCACTCCTTGTGCGCGCAGCGCCGCGCGCCCGTTTTGCTCCAGTTCGCCCAGCAATTGCCCGATGCGCCCGGCGTCGGCCTGCCGCCCCTCCATCAGCAGCGTTGCCACGTAATCCTCGGCCATGTCCGACACCAGCAGGCCCAGCGCGGAGGCAAGCCCCGGCGAAACCGGCACGATCACGTTGGGAATCTCGAACTGCTCGGCGACCTTGACCGCATGCACGGGTCCCGCGCCGCCAAACGCCATCACCGCGAACTCCCGCGGGTCGATGCCGCGCTGGATCGTCACCACCCGCACCGCCGAGCCCATGTGGGTGTTGGCGATTTCGTATATGCCGCGCGCAGTCTCCACCGCGTCCAACCCCAGCCGCTTGGCCAGCGGCGCAATCGCCGCCGCGCTGCGCTCGGGGTAGATACGCATCCTGCCGCCCAAAAAATAACCGGGATCCAGATAGCCGAGCAGCAGATTGGCGTCGGTCACGGTGGGCTGCGCACCGCCGAAACCGTAACAGGCCGGACCCGGCGCCGCGCCCGCACTCAACGGGCCCACCTGCAAGGCGCCGCCCGCGTCCACCCACGCGATGCTGCCGCCGCCTGCGCCGACTTCGGCCAAATCGATCACCGGAATCTTGATCGGATGGCCGCCCGCGCGCAGGCCCGAACTCAGATGGCTGCCGACGCGGAAGTCGTGCGTGATGCTCGGCTTGCCGTGGCGAATCAGTCCGGCTTTGGCCGTGGTGCCGCCCATGTCAAAGGAGATGATGTTGGGCTGATTGCACAGCTTGCCCAGATGGGTGGCCGCGATAACCCCCGCTGCCGGTCCCGACTCGACGCTGTAGATGGGCTTGCGCGCGACCGCCTGCGCCGACATCACCCCGCCGCTGGACTGCATGATCTCGAATGACCCCGCGATCCCCATCCGGCGCAGTTCGCCGTCGAGCGCCTCCACGTAGCTGGAAATCGTGGGACCGACGTACGCCGACATCACGGTGGTCGAGGCCCGTTCGTACTCGCGAAACTCCGGCCACACCTCGGAGGACAGCGCCACGTAGACGCCGGGCAGATGGCGGCGCACCAACTCCGCCATCGCGCGCTCATGCGCCGGATTGGCGTACGAATGTAAAAAGCAGATCGCCACCGCTTGCGGCCCCTCGCGCGCCAGCCGCACCAGCCCCTCGCTTGCGGCCCGCTCCTCAAGCGGCGTCACCACCGCGCCCGCGCGATCGATCCGCTCCTCGACCTCCAGCGTCAGGCGGCGCGAGACCAGCGGCGGCGACTTTTCGATCATCACGTCGTAGCGGTCACCGCCTACCACCCGCTCCTTGCCGATTACGAACAAGTCGCCGAAACCCTGGGTGGTGACGTAGGCAACGCGCGAGCCCTTGCGCTCCAGGATCAGGTTGGTGGCCAGGGTGGTAGCATGCACCACGCGCTGCACCTCTGAGGGCGCGGCCTGGGCCTGTCCCAGCGCGTCGCCGATCGCTGCGATCACGCCTTTGGCGGGATTATCGGGAGTGGTCAGCGTCTTGGCGGTGTACAAACGATGGCTTTGCGCCTGCGCCAGCACCACGTCGGTGAAGGTCCCCCCGATATCGACCCCGATAAAAAAGTCCGCCCGCGCCATCGCTAGTTGAGTCCCGAGCGCAACAGACGGCCGGGCAATTTGCCGCTGTGCCGTCCATGTTCATAGACGACCTCGCCGTTAACCAGCGCGTACTCCACGCCTCTTGCGGCCATCACGAAGCGAATCCCGCCGCCGGGAAGATCGCGGCGCAACTCCTGACGCTGGGCGGAATCGATGGTGTCATAGTCGAAAATCGTGATGTCCGCGGCGAGGCCCGGTGCAAGCCGGCCGCGATCCTTGATTCCCAAAAAGTCGGCCGGTTCCGACGTCAGCCGCTTGACCGCCGCCTCCAGGCCGATGACCTGCCGTTGGCGCGACCAGGTGCCCAGCAGGTAGGTCGGATAGCCCGCATCGCAGTGCGAATCCACGTGAGCGCCGCCGTCGCTGAGCGCAATCATCACTCGCGGGTCGGCAATAAATGGCGCCATCCGCTGCGAATCCTGGATCATAGTGAACCAGCTCTCCAGGTCATCCTCGATGCCGAGATCGAGAAAGGCGTCGACGCAGCCGGTACCGCGCTGGGCGGCGATTTGCGCGATGGTCGTGCCTTCGAGCGGTTTGAACTCGGGTTTTTTTGCGCGTGCGAATTCAAAGCGCTCCCAATTGATGAACGACCCGCGCGGCCCGGCGAGCTTTTCGCGAAACTCATTGCGAAAAGCGGGGTCCTGATAGATTTGCTTCTGAACCTCGGGCGTCTGATTAAACACCTTGGTCCATGAGGGCGCGATGCTGGCAAAGACCAGGCCCGGACTTCTCAGCGTGAATTCAAACAGCGTGGGCGTGCAGCGGATCTGAGGAATCGCACCGCGCGCCACCAGCGGTTCCACCTTGCGCAGCATCTCTTCCCCATCGACCGCAAGCCAGGTTACCGGCCGGCTGCTTTCGCTCAACAGCATCTCAAGCAACGCCCATTCCTCGGGCGAAATTTGCCCGCGCGTGCGGGTCAGCGCGACCTCGATTACACCCCGACCCAGTTCCTTGAGCACGCCCGCGTAAGCACGCAGTTCGTCGTTGCTGGCCAGGCGGCAGGCCAGCGGACGCCCCTTGTAGCCGGCATGCTGAAGCGTATTGGTGGTGGAAATGCCGTAGGCGCCCGCGGCCAGCGCCTGGCGCAACAGCGCGCGAATCTGCGCGATTTCCGGCGCGCGCGCCGCCCGCTCCATCGATTCCTCTCCCATCACGAAATGACGAAACGGCGTAAGCGGCGCGAAGCATCCCACGTTGATCGCGCCGCCGCGCCGCGCGTGGGCGTCCATGAAGTCGGGAAAGCTCACCCAATCCCAGCTAACACCCTGCTGCAGAACCTCGAATGGAATGCCTTCGACGTTAACCAAATCCCAGGCCACCACTTCGTGGTTCTCGGGGCGGCATGGCGCGATCCCAACACCGCAGTTGCCGGTGATTACGGTGGTCACACCGTGCCATGATGAACAGCTCAGCTGGGGATCCCAGCAAATTTGCGCGTCATAATGCGTGTGCGGATCGATGAAGCCGGGCGCCACGATCAGATCGGAGGCGTCGATGGTTCGTTTTGCCGAATCCTTGATCTTCCCGATCTTGGCAATCCTGTCCCCGGCGACGGCTATATCGGCCGCATAACTGGGACGGCCGCTGCCGTCGACCACGACGCCATTCCTTATCAGCAAGTCGTAAGTCATGAGGAGTTCCTCCCGCCAGATAGAGCTGTGCCGCCATTAGCGACTGGCTGTCAGATCGGCCCTGAGTTTGGCGGTTGCGCTTGCGTCAACCTCGAAGGTTATCGGATCAACGATCACGCCGTATTCGCGTGCCGCAGCCTCGACCGACACTGCCCCCGCGGCTACATCCGCCGCCACCCGTTCGGGATCCCGCTTGTTCGGATCGCCGAAACCGCCGCCGCCGGAGACAAACATGCTCAAGGTATCGCCAGCATGCAGCGGCTGATTGGTCTTCTTGCTGGGCAGATTGACCTGGGCGACGGTTCCCAGGTTGATTACCCATCCGCCGCCCTTTCCCGGTTTGCCGCCCATGATGCCGGGCGGCGGAATGCGGCATCGGTCCGCAGCGCGCACGGTGACTTCGGCGTCTTCCAGTACCGTGACTTCGCGATGCAGCCCCAGGCCGCCGCGCCATCGGCCCGGACCTCCGGAGTCGGTCCACAGCCCAAAGCGTCTGAACCTCACCGGATACTCGATTTCATAGGCTTCCACGCTGGGACGGTCGGCGCCGCCGAACAGGCTGATCGGCATGCCGTCCAAGCCGTCCTTTACCGAGCGGGCGCCCATCGAGCCGATTACCGGGTCCATGTAGCTCCACATCCGTCCGCTGGATCGGTCCACGCCGTTCATCGTATAGACGTGCACGTTGCCCGAGGCGGCCAGCGCGCGGTCGGGAAGCGCCTGGGAAAGGGCCTGGAAAATCGCGTCGATCACCGCCTGCACCGTGGCCATGCGCGCGTTGCACGCGGCCGGCGGGGTGGGATTGACCATCGTGCCCGGCGGCAGCGTAAACGTCAGCGGCCGGAAGCATCCCTCGTTCATCGGAATCGAGGGCTCAAGGAAGCATCGCAGCGCGTACACCACGCCCGACAGCGCCTGCGAGAACGCCGCATTGATCGCGCCGCGCGCCTGGCGGTCGGTACCGGTGAAATCGAAATGACAATCCGAACCCTTGACCGTGACGGCAACGCGCACGGTGTAGGTCTTGTCCGGCACCACGCCGTCGTCCTCGATCACGTAGGAGCCATGATAAGTGCCGGGCGGGATTTTGGCGATCTCGGCGCGGGTCAGGCGCTCGGTGTAATCCAGCAGTTCGCCGACCAGGGTCTGCAACCGCTCCAGGCCGTATTTGTCGATCAGTTCAAGCAGCCGCCGCGCGCCGACGTTGGTGCCGCCCACCATCGAGCGGATGTCGCCCATGACTTTTTCCGGCGTGCGGCTGTTCGCGGAAATGATCCGGACCAGGTCGTCGTTGAGGCGTCCGCCGTCGTAAAGTTTGACCGGCGGCAGCATCAGCCCTTCATGGAAATATTCAGTGGCGGTGGCCGGCAGGCCGCCCGCGGAAAGCCCGCCGAGGTCGGCAACATGGATCAGGGCTGAGGTCAGAAAGCAGGGTTTACCGGCGCTGAACACCGGCTTGAACACCATGATGTCGTTGGAATGAATGCCGCCGCGGAACTGGTCGTTGAACAGAAAAACGTCGCCGTCCTTCATCGTCTCGGGCGGGAAGTCCTTCATCAGCTCACGCGGCGACCAGCGCAGGCTCGACAGATGCATCAGTGGGGCACCCAGCGACTGCGCAATGACCTGCCCGGCGCAGTCGCAGACGGCGGCGCTGGCGTCGGCCGACTCCTTGACCGCGGTGGAATAGGCACTGCGCACGGCGACGATCCCGATCTCTTCGGCGATGGTTCCCAGCGCGTTCTTTATCACTTCGAGCAGAACCGGATCGTGCACAAGCCCTCCTTTCCGCACCGCCTTTGCGGGTCCGCAATTAGTTCCAAATGGAAATAATTCTTCGTACTCCTAGCCCCATCCGAACGCGATGTCAAGGGCTCGAAAACCTCGCTGGCGCCGCTCCTGCGTTGGTTAGCCGGTAGGACATCGCCATTGCTTGCAAAGGTTGGAGATTTTTCCGCTGTGTTTGAATAGATTCAACTGCAAGCATATCAATTGATTCCAGGCGTATAATGACGGGGTTTTATGACGGGGCGGAACACTTCCCAGTGCGACTTCGTGGATCGGCTCGAGGACGAGTGGCGCAAGAAGCTTTTCAACTTCTCGATGCTGCCGCTGGCGGTCGGTGCGCGTCTGCAGCGCGCCGCCTTTTACATCGAGAGCCACATCGCACGACTGGCAGCGATGTGCGGGCTTAATTCGCGGGAGTTTATGGCTTTGAGCGCGCTGTGGCGTTCGGGTCCGCCGTTCGCGCTCAATCCGATGCAACTGCTGGAGGAATATTTCGTTCCCGCCGCCACGCTGACCAGACAATTGGATCGTCTTGCCGCTTTGGGGCTTGTGGAGCGTAAACCCGATCCCGATGACCGCCGCGCAATCCTGGTTCGGTTGACTCGCAGAGGGTACAAGCTGGTCGACGCAACGATGCACCGCCATACGGCCAACCAGCCGGAGTTCAAAGCGCTTGAACAATTGAGCACGCGCGAACTTGAGACCCTCAACGGGCTGCTGCGCAAAACCTTACTGCTGTTCGAGCGGCAGGCCAGCCTGCGCTCCGCCCGTCCGCGCACCAACAGGTACAAGGTCACGACACCGCCCAAGCCAAAGCTCAAAGTGCATCAGCCCGCTGGCCGCCTGACACATCGGGGTGCAGGCCGGCAGGCCAAAGCGCCCGGCTCTCGCAGCCGCAACGAGAGGACCCCTGCCTAAGGGGTGCGGCGCAACTCACCGGTCCCGGTGCTCCGCACGCCCGACGTTGGCCAACCCGACTCGCTAGCGGCGCTTTCAGGGTTTGACCAGTCATCGGAGCCGCTGCACGTCCCGGTAACGGAAGCAGCTCACCAGGTGGTCGTTGACCATCCCGACCGCCTGCATGAACGCGTAGCAGATGGTGGAGCCGACGAAGTTGAAACCGCGCTTGCGCAAATCCTTGCTGAGCGCGTCGGACAGCGGCGTGTGCGCCGGTATTTCCCGCATCGTGCGGCGCGCGTTGACCACCGGCTTGCCATCGACGAAGCGCCACACATAGGTGTGGAAAGCGCCGAACTCCTCGCGCACCCTGAGCAGCGCCCGGGCGTTGCCGACTGCCGACTCCAGCTTGAGCCGGTTGCGGATCAGTCCGGGATCCCTCAACAATCGCTCCAGCGCGCGGTGATCGAACGCCGCCACCGCCTCGGGATCAAAGCCGGCGAACGCCGCCCGGTAGTTGGCGCGCTTCTTCAGCACGGTTTCCCAACTCAGCCCCGCCTGCGCCCCTTCCAGGCAGAGGAATTCAAACAGGATGCGATCGTCGTGCACCGGCACGCCCCATTCCTCGTCATGATAGCGGGTCATCAACTCGCCTCCCGCCCATCCGCATCGCCTTGGCATCTCCCTAGCCATCGATATCCCCGGCCGCCTGTACTTTATGCGACTTCATCGGTCTGATAAGGTTGAATAAGGGCGGGGCGCGCAGGGCGCGCAGGGCGCGAATGCCCGCCGTTTGCAAAAACAATCCGCCGATGGCGCTGCTTAAGATACGTACCTATCCTGACCCCGTGCTCAAAGAGACGGCCAAGGAGGTCAGAGACATCGATGGCCGCATCAACGCGCTGGTCGACAGCATGGTCCAGACCATGTATGCGGCTCCGGGCATCGGCCTGGCCGCGCCGCAAGTGGGCGAGTCGCGCCGCCTGGTGGTGATCGACATCGACCATCAGAACCCCGGCAAGCGGCTGCTCAAGCTGATCAATCCGCAAATCATCGAACGCAACGGCGTGATCACCTGGGAGGAGGGCTGTCTTTCGGTGGTCGATTACAACGCCGAAGTCAAACGCTCCGCACAGGTGCTGGTGCGATCCTACACGCCCGAGCAGAAGGAAATCGAGATCGAGGCCGACGGTTTGCTGGCGGTTGTGCTGCAGCACGAAATCGATCATCTCGACGGCAAGCTGTTCATCGATCGGATCAGCCGCATCAAGCGCGAACTCTACCGGCGCAAGCTCCTCAAAGCGCTCAAGGAGGGCAAGAGCGATGGAGAACGGCCCTCCAGTCCCCGCCTCTAAGCCCTTTGCGATCGTCTTCATGGGCACGCCCGCGCTGGCGGCCCATATCCTAAGGCGCCTGCTCGACGCTCGCGATATTCCGGCGCGCGTGGTGGCGGCGATAACGCGGCCGGACCAACCACGGGGGCGCGGCCTCAAGCTGCATCCCTCGGAGGTGGCGCAGGTGGCGGCCGCTTATGGCCTGCCGGTTCTCAAGCCGACTAAAATCCGCACCGCCGAATTTCTCGACCAGTTAAAGTCCTATCGGCCCGACCTGCTGGTGGTCGCCGCCTATGGCCGTATCCTGCCCCCAGCCGTGCTGCAGGCTGCGGCGCTGATGCCGATCAACGTGCACGCCTCGCTGCTGCCGCGCCATCGCGGAGCTGCCCCGATTCAGGGCGCGCTGCTGGCTGGCGACAAGATTACCGGCGTCACCATCATGCGGATGGTCGAGCAGATGGACGCGGGTCCAATCCTGCTCCAGCGCCAAATCCCGATCGCACCCGACGAGACGCAGGCGACGTTGACCGAGCGCCTGGCAGAGTTGGGCGCGCAGGCGCTGTTGGAAGCGCTCGACGCCCTGGCGCGCGGTTCTTTGCATGAAACGCCACAGGACGAGAGTCAGGCAACCTACACCGCGATCGTCAAGAAGGAGGACGCGCGCATCGATTGGCGCCTGCCGGCCGAGCAAATCGAGCGGATCGTGCGCGCGTACGATCCGTGGCCGGTGGCATTTACCGAATACAGAGGCGAGGAACTGAGGATCTACCGCGCCGCCGCACTCGAAGATGCGGGCGGCCAGCCGGCCCCGCCCGGAACGATCCTGGAAGCAAAAGGGCCGCCGATTGTGCAGTGTGGAACGGGAAGACTGCGCTTGCTGGAGGTCCAGGCGGCGGGCCGCAAGCGCATGCAGGGCGACGACTACGCCCGCGGCCGGCGCCTTGCAGCCGGAGATCGGCTGGGCGCCAATCAATAAGTTTGTGGTGAGGCGGACGTCGCTGCCCGCCGCCGATGCGCCATCGTTGCTGGTCGCGCTGCCTTCAAAGAAACTTGAAGGGTTTCGCTTACCGGCCTGCTACGCCATGTGCTCGACCGTGAACAGTATCGCAAGCACGATCAGAATCACGCCGGCGGCGCGTTCGGCACCCTTCTCATAGCGCTCGCCCAGCCGCGCGCCGAATTCCAGGCCCACAAAGGTGAAAATCGTGGTGCTGATCGAAACCGTGATCAGCAGCGGGACGAGCGGAATCGACACTCCGGGCAGCGCAAAGCCGACCCCCAGCGAATCCAGACTGATCGACAGCGAAGTCAGCAGCAGCCCCGCGCCGCGCGTTGCGTCGAATTTGGTTTCGACGTCGTCATGCACCGACCCGCGGAGCATCAAGACACCAACCACAGCGAGCAAAGCGAAACCGGCGTAGGCGGCGACTTCGCCGATCATCCGGCCCAGTCCGGCGCCCAGCCCGAATCCCACCACCTGCATGATGATCTCGGAGCTGGCGAACGCCACGCCCACGCGCACGCTGGCGTCCCATGCCAGCCGCGCCACACCGACTCCCACCGACACCGCCAGCACATCGAGGCCGACGGCAATCGCAACCGAAATCACCTTGGCGAGCACAATCAGGTCGGAATGCAGATCCATGACCGTGCAATCCTAGCATGAGGCATCGGCGTAATACGCCGGCGCCGCATCGCGGGGCACGGTTGACTTGAACGCCATCAAATAATACCTGTTGTCCAGCCCGGTGTTCGGGAAGTCCGGTGCGAATCCGGCGCTGCCCCGCAACTGTCAGGGGGAACGAAGGCCCATCATGCCACCGAGAAATTCGGGAAGGCGGGCCGGAGGATGAACCCCAAGCCAGGAAACCGGCCGGGTGAGACGAGCCGCATGGTCTTCCGCGGGGAAGACGGCTGCGGACCCCGGTTACAGCTCACGTCGCACGCACCCCAGGGTCTGAGCCTCGCCCGTGGACCGCGCGGCCTTAGCCCCAGGTCTACGAGGTGAAGACGATGAGGCTGGCCCTCGCAACATTTTTTCCCTGGTTTGCTCTGCTTACCCTTGCAGCGCCGGCGCATTCGCAAGGCGCTCCCAATGCGACTCCCGCCGCGCAAGCGACGGCCGCGGCATTGAACAAGCCGGGCCGCAACAAGCAGGCCGCCGGCGGCGTCTCCGCGGCCGCCAAGGGGCGGCCGGTCAAGCTGGGCGAAGTGGTCGTCACCGCCACGCGCATCAGGCAGCCGCTGAGCGAAATCGGCACCAGCGTCAGCGTGATGCCAGGCAGCCAGATGCAAGACCAGAAGCTCGGTCTGGTGGCGCCGGCGATGCAGCAGCTGCCGGGCGTCGAGGTCAATCAGGCCGGGTCGCCCGGTACGCAGACCGACGTGACGATTCGCGGCGCCACCGCGGCGCAAACCCTGATTCTGCTCGACGGTGTTGACGTCAACACCGCCAGCACCGGCGGCTTCGACTTCTCCACTCTCACCACCGACAACGTCGACCGGGTCGAAGTGGTGCGGGGGTCGGGCGGCGCGCTGTACGGCTCGCAGGCAATCGGCGGCGTGGTCAACGTGATCAGCAAGGAGGGCCAGGGCACGCCGCATTTTAGCCTGCTCTCCGAAGGCGGCAATCGCGCTACCGAGCGCCAGGTACTGACCGCCAACGGCGCGCAGGGCAATTTCGCCTATTCGGGATCGATCTCGTATCAATCGACCGAAGGCTTTCGTCCCATCAACGACAGTTCCGACAACCTGTCGGGTGCGTTGCGCCTGGATTACCACCTGAACAGCGACACGACGGTGCGCGGCTTTGCCCGCTACATCCGCTCCAACGTGGACCTGGTGAACTTTTCCAACTCAGTGGGTGAGCGGCTGGATCCTTTCGCGCACCAGCGCGGCGAATTCATGCTCTTTAAGGGCGAGCTGGAGCACAACTTCAGCGAGCGCCTGTGGGCCAAATGGAGCGGCTTTTTCGTGCGCAACGAGATCCGGCTCAACGATTCTCCCTCGCCTGGCAATCCCAGTTCGGAAGCCGACGACATTCCCGACGAGACCCGCGCGAGCGAGGCGCAACTGGTCTACACGTGGGATTGGGGCCGGACGGTGGCGGGCTTTGATTTCCACGACCGCTGGGCGCGAATCCGAAACAATCTGATCAACCCGTTCTTCAACCTGTTCAGCACTTTCACCCATCAACGCCAGGAATACGCCGGCTACCTGGAGCAGGAGGAAACCCTGCCCGGCGGACTTGCGACCATCACCGGCGGATTTCGCGTGGACGGCAACAGCGACTTCGGTGAGGAAGTGAGTCCGGCCTGGGCGCTGGTAATTCCCCTCAAGCGCATCGGCGCCGTGCTGCGCGGCAGCTACAGCGAAGGATTCCGCGCGCCCAGCTTCGACGAACTGTTCTTCCCCGGCTTTGGAAATCCCAACCTGCAGCCCGAACTCTCCAGCGAGTACGACGGCGGCATCACCAAGTACTTCGGCGAGGCCGCCAACGTCAGCGTTGTCTACTTCTCGCGCCGCATCCACAACCTGATCGTGCCGGTGCCCTGCACACCCGGCCCTACCTGTCCCTTCGGGTCGGAGGCCGGCAATGCCGGACGGGTCGATACACAGGGCGTGGAATTCATCCCGGCGCTATCGCCGTGGCATGGAATCGGGCTGAGCGGCAATTTCACTTACCTGGATGAAACGCATCGCTCGGCCCAGTCCTCGAGCATGCCGCTGCGCACGCCCAAGTACTCCGCTTCCTCGACGCTCCATTTCGCGCACAACGAGTTGCTTCGCGCGGGCGACGAGCTCAGCGCGGATTTCGTCTACGTCTTCGTGGGCGACCGCGACGACGTCTCGCCGCTGGGAAGCATCCTGGACAACCCCGCCTACCACCTGTTCAACCTGACGGTGAACTACTCGCCCGGCCTGCGATGGAACCTGATCCGCAACGAGCAGTTTTACGTCCGCGTACAGAACATGTTCGACCGCAGATACCAGTCGGTGCTCGGCTTCAAGTCGCCGCCGGTCAATTTCGTGGCCGGCGTCACCACGACTTTCTGAAGACCGCGGGGTTGCCCGCTTCAGGCCTGAAGCACCAGCTTGCCGGTCGAGGCGCGCGAGGCGAGGAAGCGCAGGGCCTCGGCTGCTTGCGCCAGCGGGTAGGTTTTGCCTACCACCATTTTGAGTTTGCCCTCGCGCATCAGCGCGAACGACGCCTCCACTCCGGCGCGCATCAGATCGGTGCCGTAGACCACAGGCAGCACGAAGCCGCTGATCTTGGTCGATTTCTCCATCAGGCGCGCGACGTTGAAGGGATCGGGAAGACCGCTGCCGCGGCCGTAGATAATCAGATGGCCCAACGGCGCCAGGCATTTGACGCCCTTTTCAAAGGTGGGCTTGCCCACCGCGTCCAGGATGAGGTCGGCGCCGCGCTTGTTGGTGATGCGCATCACCTCGGCGCTGAAGTCCTGGCTCTCGTAGTTGATCACCTCATCGGCGCCGTACTGCCTTACCAGCGCCGCCTTGTCGTCCCTGGACACCGTGCCGATCACGCGCGCGCCGGCTGCTTTGGCGATTTGCACCGCCACGATGCCGACTCCGCCGGCGGCGGAATGCACCACCACCGTCTGGCCGGGCCGCACCTTGTCGCAGGTGTACAGCATGTGCCAGGCGGTCAGGGTCTGAATCGGGAAAGCGGCGCCTTGCGCGAAGCTGATGTTGTCGGGAATCGGGAAGACGAATTTCGCGCTGGCCAAGATGTATTCGGCATAGGTCTTCTGCGAGATTGCCGCCACGCGCATACCGGGCTTGAGGCCCTCCACGCCCTCGCCGACCTCTTCGATGACGCCTGCGCCTTCCATCCCGGGGATGTCGGGCAGCCGCGGCTTGATCGCGTACTCGCCGCGGATAAAAAAGTTGTCGGCAAAGTTCAGTCCCGCCGCATGATTGCGTATCAACACCATCCCCGGCTTCACGTCGGGCTTGGGAATGTCGACCAGCTTCAGAACTTCCGGACCGCCAACCTTTTCGAATTGGATCGCTTTCACGTCCGATGCCCTCCCGTTTGCAGTTGCGGCTTGGCTCCCGGCGCGGCCGCGCGCCGGGTGAGTCAGTTCTACATCACTAGACTTCGTGTGCAAAACGTCGGCGCGCGGCGCCAGGATTCCTCCGTTAGCCAAATCCGTCCGATCGTGTAACCTGAAGGTAAGTGCGCAACACGAACTGGAGGCGATGGATACACAAGGGGCGGCCGCGCCGGGCGGCGCTGTCATCATCGGGCTGGACGGGCTTGACGCCCTGATCAAGGCGCTTGCCGCCGGCGGTTACAGAGTAATCGGCCCGGCGTTGGGCGACGGGGCAATCATCTTCGATGAAATCCAAAGCGCGGCGCAGCTGCCCGCGGGATGGACCGATGTTCAAGCGCCCGGCTCCTACCGGCTGGAGCAACGTGGCGACGGCGCCATCTTCGGTTTCGCCGTCGGGCCCCATTCCTGGAAGAAGTTCCTGCACGAGCCGGTGCTGCGGCTGTGGCGCGCGCAACGCCAAAGCGACGGTTCGGTGAGCGCCGCTGCCGACCCGCCGCCGGCCGCGCGGTTCGCGTTTATCGGCGTCCGCTCGTGCGACCTGCACGCGGTCGCGATCCAGGACCAGGTCCTCATCGGCGGGGCCGACAAAGACCCGCACTACGCGGCGCGGCGCGGCGGCGCTTTTATCGTCGCGGTCAACTGTACGGCGCCGGGCGGCAACTGTTTTTGCGTTTCGATGGGAACCGGGCCGCGCGTGGAGTCGGGCTACGACCTGGCTTTAACCGAGCTGCTCGGCGACGGCCGTCACGAGTTCGTGGTCGAAATCGGCAGCGCGCGCGGCGCCGCCGTCATGCAGCAGGTCGCCCATCGTCCCGCCCAAGAGACGCATCGGCGCGCCGCCGCCGAGGTCAGCGCACGGGCGGCGTCGCAGATGGGCCGGGAGCTGGACACCACCGGCATCAGAGAGTTGCTGCTCGGCAACCTGGAGCATCCGCGATGGGACGACGTGGCGGCGCGATGCCTGGCCTGCGCGAATTGCACGATGGTCTGTCCGACCTGTTTTTGCACGACGGTTGAGGATCATGCGGATTTGACGGGCGGCGGCGCGGAGCGCGTGCGCCAGTGGGATTCCTGCTACACGCTGGATTTCTCCCACCTGCACGGCGGCAGCGTGCGCTCATCAATCAAGTCGCGCTACCGGCAGTGGCTGACGCACAAGTTGGCGACGTGGTTCGATCAGTTCGGCAGTTCAGGCTGCGTCGGATGCGGCCGCTGTATCACATGGTGTCCGGTGGGGATCGACCTGACCGAAGAAGTGGCGGCGATTCGCGCCGGCCAGGAGCACGGCAAACGCTAGCTAACGGGGTACGGAGCAAAGCGGTGGAAAATCTCGCACGGCTGCTCAAGGAGCATCCTTTCCTGCACGGCCTTGAAGATCGCCATCTGGAATTTCTGACCGGCTGCGCCTCCAACGTCCGCTACGCGGCCGATGAGTTCCTGTTCAGGGAGGGACAGGAGGCGGGCGCTTCCTACCTGCTGCGCAGCGGACGCATCGCGCTGGAGATCGCGATCCCGGGACGCGGGCCGGTGCAGGTTCAGACCGTCGAAGTGGGCGAAGTGCTGGGATGGTCGTGGCTGTTCGCGCCCTATCGATGGCAGTTCGACGCACGTGCCGTGGAGCCGGTGCGGGCGTTCGCGCTGGACGGCAACTGCCTGCGCCCCAAGTGCGAAGCCGATCACGACTTGGGCTACGAGCTGGTCAAGCGCTTCCTCTACCAGGTGCATCTGCGGCTTGAGCGCACCCGCATCCAACTGCTCGACATCTATCGGGCGCAGGGCTGAGAGGCGATGGCTGCCGGAGCCGACACGGCCGCAGCAGGGGCCGCCGACCCGATGATGCCGCGCTTTTTGCGCGTGCGCCGCACGGTCAGGGAGACCCATGACACGGTGACGCTGGAGCTCGACGACTCCATCGATGCGCCCGGCTTCGCTCCCGGCCAGTTCAACATGCTCTACGTGTTCGGCGCCGGTGAGGTTGCGGTTTCCATCAGCGGTCCGCCCGCACGCCCGCAAAACCTGGTTCACACGATCCGCGGCGTCGGTGCGGTGACGGCCCCGCTTGTGGATGCCAGGCGCGGCAGCGTGCTTGGCGTGCGCGGTCCCTACGGCAGCGCCTGGCCGCTCGATGAGGCGGCGCGCGCCGGATGCGATCTGCTGCTGATGGCGGGCGGAATCGGGCTGGCGCCGCTGCGGCCGGTGATCTACGAGGTGCTGCGGCGGCGGCGCGAATTTGGCAACCTGATCATTCTGTACGGCGCGCGCACTCCCGCCGACGTGCTTTACCGCAAGGAACTGGCGCAATGGCGGACCCATCCCGGCGTCACGGTGAAGATGATCGTCGATCACGCCGCCGCAGGGTGGAGCGGACGCGTCGGCGTCATCACCGACCTGTTGGGCGCGGTCGAATTCGATGCGGCGGAGACCATCGCGATGACGTGCGGGCCGGAAGTGATGATGCGCTTTTCCTACCGCGAGCTGCTGCGGCGCGGCGTGCCGCCCGAGCGTGTGTACATGTCGATGGAACGCAACATGAAGTGCGCGGTCGGCTTGTGCGGCCATTGCCAGCTCAGCCCGATCTTCATCTGCAAGGACGGCCCCGTCTTGCGCGCCGACCGCGTCGACCCGCTGCTCGGAGTAAGGGAGCTGTAAGCACGATGGCCCGTACCAGACGCGTCCGGCTTGCGGTGTGGAAGTTTGCGTCGTGCGACGGATGCCAGTTAAGTCTGCTCGACTGCGAGGACCAGTTGCTGACCCTGGCGCAGGAGGTTCAAATCGCCAAGTTCCTCGAAGCCACCAGTGCTGAGGTCAAGGGACCCTACGACCTGTCGCTGGTCGAGGGCTCGATCACCACCGCCGCCGACGCGGAACGAATCCGGGAAGTCCGCCGCCAATCCAGGGCACTGGTCACGATCGGCGCCTGTGCCACGGCGGGCGGAATTCAGGCCCTGCGCAATTTCGGGAACGTGCCCGAGTTCATTTCGGCCGTATACGCCACGCCCGCCTACATCTCCACACTCAGCACTTCGACCGCGATCGCCGACCATGTGCCGGTGGATTTCGAGCTGCGCGGATGCCCGATCGACAAGGGCCAACTGCTGGAAGTGCTCGCCGCGTTCATCAACGGCCGCAAGCCTGCGATTGCCGCTCACAGCGTGTGCGTGGAATGCAAGCGGCGCGGGACGGTGTGCGTGATGGTGGCGAAGAAGGCACCCTGCCTCGGACCCATTACTCACGCCGGCTGCGGCGCGATCTGTCCGGCTTATGGGCGAGGATGTTACGGATGCTACGGGCCGGCGGACACAGTCAACGCCCTGTCGCTGGTCAACGCGTGGAGCGCGGCGGGCGGCTCGCGCGCCCAGATGCATCGCGTGCTGCGCAGCTTCAATGCCAACGCCGGCGAATTTCGCGCCGCCGCCGAGGCACTGCATGAAGACGATTAAGGTTGACTACCTGGCGCGGGTGGAGGGCGAAGGCGCCGTGCGCATCCGCTTTCGCGGCGAGCAGGTGCGCGACGTGGAAGTACGCATCTTCGAACCGCCGCGTTTTTTCGAGGCCTTTTTGCGCGGCCGTTCCTACACCGAAGTTCCCGACATTACCGCGCGCATCTGCGGCATCTGCCCGGTGGCCTACCAGATGAGCAGTTGCGCCGCGATGGAGGACGCGCTGGGCATCGACGCCGGTCCCACCATTGGCGCGCTGCGCCGGCTGTTTTACTGCGGCGAATGGATCGAAAGCCACGCGCTGCACGTGTTTTTGCTGCACGCGCCGGACTTCCTCGGCTACCCCGACGCGATCGCGATGGCGCGCGAGCATCGCGAGATAGTAACAGCCGGGTTGGCAATCAAGAAGGCCGGCAACGCCATCGTGCGCGCCATCGGCGGACGCGAGGTACATCCGATCAACCCGCGCGTGGGCGGATTTCATTCGCTCCCGCCGCGCGCCGCATTGCGTGAACTCCTCCCCGGCCTGGAGCATGCGCGCCAGGCTGCGCTGGAGGCGCTGGAATGGATGGGCCATCTGAATTACCCCGATTACGAAACCGACTACGAATTCGTCGCGGTTGACGCGGGCGCCGAATATCCATTCATCGGCAACCGCATCATTTCCAGCCGCGGACTGGACATCGCCGTGCGCGATTACGACCGCCATTTCCAAGAGCATCAGGTCCCGTACTCCAACGCTCTGCATTCGCGCCTGGCGCAGCGCGGCGCCTACCTGTGCGGACCGCTGGCCCGCTTCAACCTGCATTTTGACAAGCTCAGCGCGGAGGTTCGTGCGGCGGCGGCGCGCGCCGGCCTTGCGCCTCCCTGCCTCAACCCGTTCAAAAGCATCATGGTGCGTGCAGTGGAGGTCGCCTTCGCCTTGCAGGAGGCGATCGGCTTGATTGAACGCTACGAAGCAGAGGGGGCGCCGTTCGTTCCCGCGTCGGTCGTGGCGGCAGTGGGACACGGCGTCAGCGAGGCGCCGCGTGGTCTGCTCTACCATCGCTACCGCATCGACGACGCCGGTCTCATTCGCGACGCGAAGATCGTCCCTCCCACCTCGCAGAATCTGGCGTCGATGGAGGAGGACCTGCGGCGCCTGGCGCCGCACATGATTGCGATGACCCATCCCGAGGCGACGCGTCTGGCGGAGCAGTCGGTGCGCAACTACGACCCGTGCATCTCGTGCGCGACGCATTTTTTGAAGCTGACTTTGGAGCGGGAATAGTTGTCCAGTGGCCGCTCGCATCATCGGCGTGGGGCAGCAATGGGCCGGCGATGACGGCGTGGGAATCGCCGTTATCCGCAAACTGCGCGAAGCGGCAGCACGATGCGAACTGATTGAACTGAACGAACCGGCGCGGCTGATCGACCTGCTCACCGACGGCGCCGATCCGGTGGTGCTGGTCGATGCGCTATTGGACGACGGCCCATCGGGCCGCGTGCTGCTGATTGATTCGCACCGCCGCGACGCGCGCTCGAAGCATCTGCTCTCCACGCACGGCCTGGGCGTGATGGACGCGATCGAGCTGGCCCGTGCCCTGCATCCGGCGCGCGTCGCGCCGCGAATCTTCCTCGTCGCCATCACCGTGCAGGAAGCCGCGCGCCGGGGCGTCGGCCTGTCGCCCGTGGTCGATGCCGCAGTCCCGCGCGCCGCCGCGCAGGCACTGATGCTCGTTGCGCGCGGCTGAACCGCTTTAGCCCTGCGTCCCTGTATGCTCAGGTTGGGCGGCGCAGGCGGCGCTCCTGCATCATGGCGAAGAACACCGGCACCAGGATCAGGACGTGGATAGTGGACGTCACCATCCCGCCGACGATCGGCGCGGCGATCGGCTTCATCACATCGGAGCCGATTCCACTGGACCACAGGATTGGCGCCAGGCTCATCATCACCACTGCCACCGTCATCAGCTTGGGCCGCAGCCTTTGCACCGAGCCCTCGATCGCCGCGGCCTCGATCAGTTCGTGGCTCAGTGCACCCGCTGCAAGCCGGCGATGGAGCGCCTCGTCCAGGTAGATCACCATCACCACGCCGGTTTCCACCGCGATGCCGAACAGCGCGATATACCCGACCCATACCGCGACGCTGAAGTTGAATCCCATCAGGTATTGCAGCACCAGGCCGCCGGTCATTGCGTACAGACAGGGCAGCAGCAGCACAATCGCCTCAGTGGCGGATTCGAACAGGATGTAGAGCAGCACGAAGATGGCGATGAAGACCAGCGGCAGGATGTAGCTCAGGCGCTTGCGCGCGCGCAGTTGAAACTCGAACTCGCCCGACCATTTAAGCGTGTAGCCGGTGGGCAGGCGCAGATTGCGCTCCAGCGCGCGCTGGGCACGCGCGACGTAACCGCCATAGTCCGAACCGGCGGTATCGACGTAAACATAGCCGGTCAACTGGCCATCTTCGTCGCGCACCATCGTCGGCCCTGGGCTGATCGCGACTTTGGCCACCTCGCCCAGCGGAATCTGGGCGCCGGCTGGCGTGGCAATCAGAACCTGGCGCAGGGGCGCCGGATTGTCGCGGTAGTCGGCCAGGTAGCGCACGTTGATTGGGTAGCGCTCGCGTCCCTCGACGGTGGTTGCGATGTTGGCGCCGCCGATCCCCGATTCCACCGCCAACTGGACGTCGCCGGCGGTAAGTCCGTAACGCGCCGCGGCGGCCCGGTCGACGGTGACGTTGATGTAAAAGCCCTGCGAGACGCGCTCGGCGAACACCCCGCGGGTGCCCGCGACGGGCTTGAGCACTTCCTCCACGGCGCTGCCGATGCGCTGGATTTCATCCAGGCGCGGTCCTTGAATCTTAAGCCCCACCGGGGTCTTGATTCCGGTCAGCTCCATGTCAAGCCGGTTCTCAACCGGCATTGTCCAGACATTGGACAGTCCGGGGAACTGCAGTTTGGAGTCCATTTCGGTGATCAGCCGCTCGTAGGTCATGCCCGGACGCCATTGCGCGCGCGGCCGCAGCATCACCGTGGTATCGAACATGTCCAGCGGCGCGTTGTCGGTGGCGCTGTCGGAGCGGCCCGCGCTGCCGAAGACGCTTTCCACCTCGGGGAACGTGCGGATAATCTGATCCTGCTTCTGAAGCAGATTGGCGGCCGAGGTGATGGAGATTCCGGGCAGCGCGGTCGGCATGTAGAGGGCAGACCCTTCATACAGCGGTGGCATGAACTGGCTGCCGATGCGCCAGGCCAGCGGCAGCGTGGCGGCCAGAAATATCACGTTGACCGCAATAGTCAGCCCTCGATGGCGCAGACACCATCTGATGATTGGCAGATACGCCGCTTGGCAGATGCGCGTGATGGGATTGGCCGATTCGGCGCGCAGGCGGCGTCCGCGGATGAGCAGCAGCATCAGCACCGGCACCACCGTCACGGCCAGGATCGAGGAGAAGGTGATGGCAAAGGTCTTGGTCCAGGCCAGCGGGCGGAACATCCTTCCTTCCTGCGCTTCGAGCAAAAAGACTGGCAGGAAGGACACCACGATGATCACCATCGAGAAGAAGATCGGCCGTCCCACCTGGCGCGCCGCCGCCAGCAGCACGTCGCGGCGCGCTTCGGCCGCCAGCGCAGACCCCTCGCGCGCCGCCGCTGCCTGGGCTTCGGAGAGATGGCGGTAGCCGTTTTCCACCATCACGATCGACGCGTCGACCAGCACGCCGATCGCCAGCGCCAAGCCGCCCAGCGACATAATGTTGGAGCTGACTTGCAGGTAATACATGGGAATGAACGAGGCGAGCACCGCCAGCGGCAGAATCAGGATCGGAATCAGCGCGGAGCGGAAGTGGAACAGGAAAATCACGATCACCAGGCTTACGATGATCGCCTCTTCGATCAGGTCATGGCCCAGCGTGGAGATGGATTCCCGGATCAGCCCCGAGCGGTCATAGCCGGTTTCGATTTCGACTCCGGGGGGCAGGCTTGAGCGCAGTTGCGCCAGCTTGCGCTTGACGCCCTCGATCACGTTGAGCGCGTTCTGCCCAAAGCGCATCACCACGATCCCGCCCACCGCTTCGCCCTCCCCGTTCCATTCCGCCACGCCCTCGCGCTGATCGGGTCCGTAGCTCACCACGCCCAGGTCGCGGATCAGCACCGGCGTGCCGTTGCGGATCGCAACCGGCACTTCGCGCAATTGGTCGAGCGAGTTGATATAGGCGGGACTTTGGATGAGATAGCTGGCGCCGTTCATTTCCAGCGTCTTGCCGCCCACCTGGCCGTTGCTGTCGCGGACGCGATCGATCACATCGCGCAGCGGTATGTCCAGCGCCAGCAGCCGATTGGGGTCAAGCTTGACCTGATATTGGCGGACGAAGCCGCCGATAGTGGCGACCTCGGCGACGCCCGGCACGGTTTCCAGTTGATAGCGCAAATACCAATCCTGCAGGCTGCGCAGCTGCGCCAGGCTGAGGTTGTGGCGGCGATCGACGACCAGGTACTCGAAGACCCAGCCGGCGCCGGTCGCGTCGGGGCCGATGACCGGCGCCACGCCCGGCGGCAGCAGGGCGGTGATCTGCTGGAGGTACTCCAGCACGCGGCTGCGCGCCCAATAGATGTCGGTGCCGTCTTCGAAAACTACGAAGACGTAGGAATCGTTGGGCATCGTTTGCGCGCGCACCGCCTTGACGCGCGGCGCGGCCAGCATCGCGCTGACCACCGGATAGGTGACCTGATCCTCGATTACGGTGGGCGGCTGTCCCATCCATTGCGTGTGCACGATGACCTGCACGTCGGAGATATCGGGCAGCGCGTCGAGCGGAATGCGCTCCAGCGACCAGATTCCCGCGCCGGCCAGGACCAACACTGCAAACCACAGCAGGAAGCGGTTGGCGTTGCACCGTTCGATGATTCGGTCGATCATGGCCGCCTCCTACATTCCGCCGCCGACGCTGACGTTGCGCTGTTCGGTGGCCAGTGTGCGGCCGTCCTTGACGGCGGTAATCGTCACCTGCCAGGTGCCGCCGGAATCGAGATCCACCGCCGCTTCGTAAACTCCGCCGCCCAGCTCTTTGGCCACGCCGCCGGCATGCATCGCCGCCATCCCCATGGCCGGCATCGCCGCCATGAAGAATGAAACGGTCACCTGCGCGCCGGTGACGGGTTTGCCGCCGGGGTCGCGCAACATGACGCGAACGACATTGTGGCCGCGATATGGCGGGCTGGGCTGCGTGGTCATTTCGATTCGCGCCTGCGGTGCAGCACCCGGTTGGGCAATTGCCCCCGCACCTGGAGGCGGCGGCGCGAAACTGCCCATCGCCGCCTGCAACTGACTTTCCGAGTCGACCAGGAAGTTGGCTGAACTGACAATTCGCTCGCCGGCTTTGAGTCCGCGCAGCACGACGTAATCGCCGCCGACGTGCGGGCCGAGTTCCACCTCGCGCGGTACCAGGTAGCCGTCGCCGCGATCGATGAACACCACGTTGTGCATACCGGTGCGCAGCACGCCGCTGTCGGGGATTGTCAGATGGCGCCCCAGCGGCAGGCGCAGCGCGACGCGCCCGAACATTCCCGGCGTCAGCTTGGCGCCATGGTTGGCCAGGCTGACGCGCACCTTGACGGTTCGCGTGGCGGGATCGATCTGCGGTCGGATAAAGTCGACGCTGCCGGTGAATTGCTCACCCGGCCACGCGTCGACGGTAAAGGTCGCCGGATCGCCCAGCCGTACGCGGCCCGCGTCTTGCTGAAAGACGGCGGCGTAAACCCAGATAGTCGAGAGGTCGGCGATCACGAACAGCCGCGTGTCGGGCTGCACGTACATGTTTGGAAACGCACTGCGCTCGGCCAGGTACCCGTCGGCCGGCGCAAGGACGGTAATCGAACGCCGGACCGCACGCGTTTGCCGCAAGCGGCGGATTTCATCCTCCGGCACGCCCCACAGCCGCAGCCGCTCCAGCGCCGAGTCAACCAGCGAGTCGGCGCTCGCCGCCACCCCTTCCACGCTGCTGTCCGCGATGCGATCGCGGGCCCTGAGCGCCAGCAGATATTCCTCTTCGGTGGCGCGCAGGTCGGGGCTGTAAATCGAGAACAGCGGCTGACCGCGCCGCACATACTGCCAGGTCTGATTGGCGTACACTTTGTCGATCCAGCCCGCAAAGCGCGTCTGTACGTAGACCAGGCGGCGTTCGTCCGCCTCGACCATCGCGGTGGCCTGCAGCAGGTCGGAAACGTCGTGCTCTCTGACCTGCGCCACGGTGACGCCGATCAGCTGCCGGCGTTCGGGACTGAGCCGGATGGGCGCCAGGGCTCCGGGTGCCTGGGCAAGGGAGCGCGCAGGGGATGCGCAGAGCATTCCCAACGCCATGGCGGCCAGCATCGCGGCCCGATTGATGGTCACTTGCGAGGAAGGATTCGTCATGGTTCCTCCTCGATGAACTGTTCGATCCTGGCGGCGGCGATTTCGTGGTCGGCCACCGTTCGGTAATACTCCTGGTGCAGGTTGTAGAGGTCGGTTTGTGCGGCAATCACCGTTTGAAAATCGGCGTTACCCGCCTGATAGGCGGCCAGGGCCGAATCGGCGGCAGTGCGGCTTTGCGGCAGCAATCCCTCGCGGTAGATTTTGATAATCCGATCGGCGGCGCGCAGCGCCACCAGGTCCGCCTCGGCGTCAGAGGAAACTTCCAATTCGCCTGCCTGCTGCTGCCGCTGTGCGGCTTCCAGCTCCAGCGCCGCCTGCTCGACCGCCGGCGTCTGCTTGCGCCAGAAGTAAAGCGGTACGGTCGCACCCAGCGACAGCATGTAGTAATCGCGAAAGCCCGGCCCGGTCTTCTGGTACATGTAGCCGACGCTGAAGTCGGGCCAGTAATTCTTGCGTGCCAGCCTGAGCTTGTCGCTGCCGGCTTGCGCCGCAATGCGCAGCATCTCAAGCTGCGGCGCGCGCGCCGCCACCAGCTTGCGCAGCTCTGCCGGGTCGAGTTCGATCCTGCTGGGCGTCACGTCGCCGGCTTCGATATCAGCGGAATCGGCGCCGCGTCCCAACTCGGCCTTCATCTGAAGGTTCACCTGGTGCTCCTCCTGATGATGCATCGCCAGTTCCTTGAGGATCGCAGTCTGCTTGAGCTGCGCGGCGATCAGGTCGTATTGCTGCCCGCGCCCGGAGCGGTAACGAACGCCGGCGGCCCGCGTGAGCTGGTCCAGCTCGGCGCGGGTCAGGTTGAGAGTCGCCAGCAGCCTGGTGTGGTAGAATAACTCGAAGTAGAGTTCGCGGACCTTTTCGCGCACCTCGCGCCGCGTCTGCCGCAACTGCTCGCTGGCATACTGCGCATCGCGCCGCGCGATCGCCGAACTCAGTGCAAGTTTGCCCGGATACGGAATGCTCTGGCTGACTCCGAAACCGGTGTAGGCGAAATCGCTGGTGGTAAGTCCAGCGCCGGGCAGCGGGCTGCCGACCGAAAACGGCTGCAGCGTCAGTTGTGGATCGGGCAGCGTCGCCGCCTGGATCGGGCCCCTGGTCAGTGCCTGCCAATGCAGCCGCGCGGCCGCGATGCGCGGACTGCGGGCCATCGCCTCAGCAATCAGCGCCCTGAGCTGGGGCGGGTCCTGATAGCCGATCCCCGAGCGCTGCCCCGCATCCGCGTCTGCGGCAAGATGTAAGATCGCGACCGCGCATACCGCGGCCTGCAAAATACCTCGTAATCCGTGTGCCATCGAACACTCTCTTCCACTGGTTACGGCCGCCCGCCCGGCGGCCATAGTTGTGCACGGTTGCGTCGCTGTGCGCCCGCAATCAGGCGGCGGGCGCAAATCGGCGTCAAGCGCAGAAGAGAGCGATCAGATTTGCAGCGGATGCTGCTGCGGCACGGACTGGAATAACGAATATGCGCGCGCCGGGGTCAGGCGCGGCGGATGCGTCGGCACGGTCTGCGCCGTCCGCGCTGCATGCGCGGGCGACGGCACGCAGGTCGAGGCGGGCGCAGCCACGGGCGCGGCGTTGAACTCGCCCTGAACGGCCGCACAGCACGAAGCACCGCCCATCTGCTCGCCCATCGCGCACGAGGCGCCCGCGCAGCACGGCATCGTGTAGCCCGTGTCGGAATCCTGAAAACACACTCCGAGGCTGGGCAACACAAGCCCCACGACGATGAGCGCGCTGAGCAGTGCCCTGGCCACGGGTTTCAAGTTTATTTGCGCAGATGCGACGCTACAAGGCCCAGGCGCATGGTTTCACGCGGCCTTTTGCGATGCCAAGGATGCCACCGCGCTTGCCACCGCCGTGCCCTTGAAGAAATCGGGGTTGACCGCGGTCCACAATCGGGCCGGATTTACGAACACGAAATCACGGAAGTCGTCTTCGGTAATCAGGCCATGCTCGACCAGCTCGTACGCTTCCGCCGCGACCGCGCTCATGTCGGGGACGTCGAAGTGGCCGATATCCGAGCCGAAGACAGCGTTGAGCCGCGCGCCAAAAGGATTGCGCGTGGCGTCGAAGGCGGCGGCAGTGACGGGGTCGTCGGCCTCGCATCCGAAGTAGAAGCTGGGCACGAAGCGATCGCGCAGGTCCTGCTTGCTTTCGATGGCGCAGGCGGCGAACTCGTCGATCATCGCCGGGTCCTCGACATTGGTCCCGAATTGCGCGGCTTCCTGGCCGACTACCGCGGCTCTGAAAAGCTTTCCGCCATAGCGCTGGTGCAGTTCGCTCAGCCGGGCGCGATCGACGGCGCGCGGATCGTACTTGACCACCTCGCGCACATTGCGTTTCTCCCAATGGCCGACCAGGTCGCACAGCAGCGACCGTCCCCATCCCACACCGCCTTCGAGAAACAAAAACTTAAGCTTCGGGAAGCGCCGCGTGACGCCGCCCATGAACAGGGACTTGGCCGTCGCCTCTCCTGCCGCCGCGAAGTGGCCGATGTGGTTGTAAACGAAATTGGAAATCGACGTGCGGCTGCCCCATCCCTCGCCGGGGCTGTGAAAGGTGGGCACTACGCCCAACTCTTCACAGCGCCGCCATACCGGGTCGTAGTCGTACTCGCTGTCGATGCCGTAGGTGTCGAGGCGAAAGGCGTAGCGCGCCGCCTCCGGATATTTGGCGGCGGCCGCAATCGGACGCTTGACGTAGTTGGGCAGCATCACCACCTTAAGCCCGCGCTTGGTGACCGCGTAATCCAGTTCCTCGAGCGCCTCGCGCGGGGTATGCATCGGGATGATGGCGGCGGGGGTCATGCGGTCGCCGAACTCGCCAAACAGGTCGGCATAATAGTCATTGAGCGCGCGGCATCCGATGCGCCTGATTTCCTCGCCGGCAAACATCGGCGGATGAAGTCCCATGGTCGGATACAGCACCGCGTAATCGAAGCCAAATTCGTCCATCCGCTCGTGCAGCAGCTGGGGAAAAAGCCCAGAGGCCAGGTCCAGGGTGTTGCGCGCCGGAACCATGTAAAACGGGGGGCGGCGCGACCACAACTCACGCCGTTCCTGCGCACTTTGTCTGTACCAGTCGAAGTTCAGGTAGGCGGTGCGGAAGCCGACGCGAAAATCCTTGACCGCCCCGGCGCCGCCCGCCTTTTGCACGTATTCGGTCAGGACCGGAAGGAACTCCAGCAGATGCCCATCGGAGTCGATGATCGGATGGCTCAGGCGCGCGCGCAGCGCCGCCGATTTCGATTTGACTGCTGCCATGACGGAGTAATCCCCGAACGCTCAAATCTCGTGCGAAGTTTATCAGGAATCACCATCCCAACAAGTCCGGCTGTCTGCGCCCGACGCTGCACCATTACCGCGGGGGGTCCGAAAAAATACCCGCGCGATCTCAACTGCTCATCCATTCCGGATGGCGCGAAGTGCCGTCGAAGAACGCGCTGGTTTTGTAAAGTTCGTACTCGCCCCTGGCGGCGGGCTTGACGGTCGCGGCGAGGATCGCGGCGACCTGTTCGCTGCTCAACGGACGAAAGCTGCGTGCGGCGTCGAGCGCCTGCTGGAGAATCTCCAGCGAATCGCATCCGGTGATTACCACGCTGACCGGCAGGTTCATCGCGTAGTGCAGGCATTGCAGCGGCGTCACGGCGCCGCTGCGCAGGATGAAACCGCCGCCCATGCTCTTCATCGCCAGCACGCCGATGTGATGCTTGACCAGCACGGGCAGCACCAGGCGCTCGAAGCTTTCGTAATGGGCGTCCATCGGGTTGAGCGGCATCTGCACGGCGTCGAAAGTAAAGCGATGCTGCGCGGCGGTCTTGAGCATGTGCAGATGCGCGGCGGGACTCTTGTGCCCGGTAAACCCGATGTAGCGGATTTTGCCCGCCTGTTTAGCCGCGAGGGCAGCCTCGATGGCGCCGCCGGGGGCGAAGATTCGGTCGGCGTCGGAGATGCGCAGGATCTCGTGGAACTGCAGCAGGTCGATGGTATCGGTTTGCAGGCGCCGCAGGCAGTCGTCGAGCTGGCGCGCGGCGGTCTTGCGATCGCGCCCGTCGATCTTGGTCATCAAAAAGACCTTGCGCCGATACCCGTCGCGCAGCGCCTTGCCCATCCGCTCCTCGCACACGCCGGCGCTGTAGTCCCAACAGTTGTCCATGAAGTTGACGCCGTTGTCGATCGCGGCGCGCACGATGCTGATGGCGTAGGATTCCTCCAGATGGGGGCTAAGGTGGGCCCCGCCCACCCCGATGAGCGACACCTTCTCGCCCGTGCGCCCCAACCTGCGGTAGGGCATCGGGGCGGCTGCGCTCCGGCCCCGATCATCCGCCGGCAGCGCCAATGAACTGCCGGCGAGCGAGGCTCCAGCCACGGTCAGGGCCAGGAACTCCCGGCGTGTCAGCGCGCCGGCGCGCCGGCGGCGCGAATCCCGTTTGCGCATAGATAACCAGGCGGGACGGCGTTTGAAATCGCGCCTTCGCGTTCCCGCTCCTCCTTTGGGAATCTTCGGGACAAAGTGTAACAGATTCCCGGGCCGCGGTTTTGTGGTTTTAAACGCCCTCAGCGCGCCGGATAGGGCAGCGGATGAGCCGCCTCGTAGGCGGCAATCCGGCTCTCGTGCATCAGCGTCAGGCCAATGTCGTCGAGCCCCTCGAGCAGGCATTTCCTGGCGAACGGCTCGACCTCGAACCGTGCCGACCATCCGTAGGCATCGCGCACCGTCTGGTTGTCCAGATCGACCGTCAGGCTGTAGCCGGGATGCTCGCCGATCATCACGAAGATGCGGTCGACTTCGGCGGCCGACAAAATCACGGGCAGCAGCCCGTTCTTCATCGCGTTGTTGCGGAAGATGTCGGCGAACGAGGGCGCGATCACAGCGCGAAAGCCGAAGTCGTCCAGCGCCCACACCGCATGCTCGCGCGAACTGCCCGAGCCGAAGTTGGCGCGCGCCACCAGCACCGACGCGCCCTTGTAGCGCGGGTCGTTGAGCACGAAAGCGGGATCCTCGCTGCCGTCGGCGCGATAGCGCCAGTCGAAAAACAGCCCGCGGCCCAGACCGCTGCGCACGATCGCCTTTAAAAACTGCTTGGGAATGATCTGATCGGTATCGACGTTGGCCTTGTCCAGCGGCGCCACCAAACCGGTGAACGTCTTGAATGCGCGCATGCTCGCTAATCCTCTTCTTTCTTCAGGCCCAATGGCGCACGTCCACGAAATGCCCCGCGACCGCCGCCGCCGCCGCCATCTGCGGGCTTACCAGATGGGTCCGCCCGCCCTTGCCCTGACGCCCCTCGAAATTGCGGTTGGATGTGCTGGCGCATCGCTCCTGCGGCTTGAGGATGTCGGGATTCATCCCCAGGCACATGCTGCATCCCGACTCGCGCCACTCAAAGCCGGCGTCCTTGAAGATGCGGTCCAGGCCGAGCGCCTCGGCCTGGGCCTTGACCTGCTGCGATCCCGGCACCACCATCGCGTGCACGCTGGCGGCAACCTTGCGCCCCTTGACGATCTGTGCGGCGGCCTTCAAATCGAACAGTCGGGAATTTGTGCACGAGCCGATGAACACGCGGTCGACTTTGATGTCAGTGATGGGCGTGCCGGGCGTAAGCCCCATGTACTCCAGTGCCCGCTCGGCGGCCTTGCGCTGGGAGGGATCGGCAAAGCTGGCCGGATCGGGCACCCTGGCGGTGACCTCGGCCACCATCCCGGGGTTGGTGCCCCAGGTGACCTGCGGCGCGATCGCGCCCGCGTCCATCGCGACGGTGGTATCAAATCGGGCGCCCTCGTCGGTGGCGAACCCAAGCCAGCGCGCGGCAGCGCGGTCGAACTCCGTGCCCTGCGGGGCGTAGCGGCGTCCGCGCAGGTAGTCGATCGTGACCTGGTCGGGCGCGATCATGCCGGCGCGTGCGCCCGCTTCGATCGACATGTTGCACACCGTCATCCGCTCTTCCATCGACAACGCCGCAATTGCCGCGCCGCGATATTCAATCACGTGGCCGGTGGCGCCGTCGGTGCCAATCTTGCCGATTATCGCCAGGATGATGTCCTTGGCGGTCACGCCCGCACCCAGCTTGCCGTCGAGCCTGATTTCCATCGTGCGCGGCCGCTCCTGCCACAGGCATTGCGTGGCCAGCACATGCTCGACCTCGCTGGTGCCGATACCGAAGGCCAGCGCGCCAAAGGCGCCGTGCGTGGCGGTGTGGGAATCGCCGCACACGATCGTCATCCCAGGCTGCGTCAGTCCCAGCTCGGGGCCGATCACGTGCACGATCCCCTGCTCGCTGGCGCCGAGGTCGAACAGGCGCACGCCGAACTCCCGGCAGTTGGCGCGCAGCGCCTCGACCTGGCGCGCCGATTCGGGGTCGGCGATGGGCAGGTTGCGGTCGGTGGTCGGCACGTTGTGGTCCTGGGTGGCATAGGTGCGCATCGGCGCACGCACCTTGCGGCCGGCCGTGCGCAACCCTTCAAAGGCCTGCGGCGAAGTGACTTCATGCACCAAATGCAGGTCGATATAAAGCAGCGCCGGCTGCCCGGTCTCCTGATGGACCACATGCTCGTCCCAGACCTTTTCAAACAACGTCCTTGCCGCCATGAAAAACCTCTCGCCGCTCCGCCGTTTGTCCGCTCCGACTGACCTTGGCTCAACGGTCGGTTCGGGTCGATCAAGACCGGAAGACCGGCGTTGAAAACCAGATTATCCGGTGTTACTGGGGCCGAATCAAAGGCCCGCTCCGGCGGCTCTCCGCCAATACGTGGTGCGGAGATCCTGCCGTGGCGCTTGGAAAAGCAGCGCCCGTCGAATAAAAACGTGACGCGGACGGAAAAGCGAACTCGCGCCGGTTTACGGTGCACCCCTCCGCTTAGTGGACCTTATATCGCCCAACTCCACACGATTCGGCATCGTTTCAAACGACGAGCGCCGGGCACTGTTCGTTCGGCGGGTTAGTTGAGCGACATTTAGGCGATCCGAATTGTATGAGCTGCCCGCCCAGTGGCAGTCAGTTCTTTGTGCGTTTCTCGATCCGCCGATACGGTCACTGATTTATCAAGTCTGCGCGCTCTTCGATCAGGCGGTCCAGTTCCTGGCGCAGGCGGGGTAGCACGTCGTCGTAGCTGAAGTTGCCCAGCTTGCGGTCTTTCTTCTTGAGGTTGACGGTGGTGGGACCGCACCATAGGCCCAAATCGGCGTCGTCGGTTTCGCCCGGACCGTTTACCCGGCAGCCCATCACCGCGATCGTAATGCGATGTTGGGCGGCGTAGGCGGTCAGTTCCTTGACCTGCTGGGCCAGTTCCACGAAGCGCTCGTTCTCCACCCGCGAGCACGACGGGCACGAGATGATGTTCAGTCCCTGTCCGTAGTCAGGCACCGAGATGAAGCGGCCGGCCGCGACGTCTGCCAGGATCTGATGGCCGACCACCACTTCCTCGTGCTTGCGCTCGTTGGGTAGCGTCAGCGATACGCGGATGGTCTCGCCGATATGCTGGGCGAGCAGCTTTTCGAAGGCGATGCGGGTCTTGATAATGCCGTCGGGCGGCAGGCCGGCCTCGGTCACCCCCAGGTGGATCGGCACGTCGGGACGGCGCTGGGCAAACCGGCGGTTGGCCTCGACCACCTTGGCCGGGTCAGAATCCTTGAGCGACACGATGAAGCGGTTGAAGCCGTATTCGTCCATCAGGTCGCAATGGTAGGCGGCCGACTCGACGATCGCCTTGAGCTGGTCGTCAGGAAATTTGGCCAGGAAGGCGGGCGCCACCGACCCACAATTGACCCCGATGCGAATTGCCAGGTTGTGATCGCGCGCGACATCGACCAGCCATCGCACCTTTTGCGGAATGGTCCTGGCCTTTTCGATATGATGCAGATGGCCGGGGTTGTAGCGGATCTTGTCGACGTGCGGGGCAACCTTGTCGGCGATCTTGTAGTTTTCCTGCAAATCGACCGAGATTACGATGCCCTTGGTCTGGGCGCGGATTTCCTTGAGCGCCGCAACTTCCTTTTCGTTGTCCAGCGCGATGCGCACGATGCCGGCGCCGGCGCGGGCCAGTTGATGGGTTTGGGCGACGGTGGCGTCGATATCCATCGTGCGCGTGGCGCACATCGATTGCACCACCACCGGGGCGTCGCCGCCCACCGGGATGCCGCCGATGTCGATCTGTCGGGTCTTACGCTGCGGTCCTGGCTGATCCATGCTGACGTTTGATCCGGGATTAGTGCTTGTGGGCCTCTTCCGCCGAATTGAGCGAGATAATGCTGTGGCTGAACGCGGCCCCCGCCCGCATCGCCATCGCCACGAACACCGCCTCGGCGATTTCCTCGTCCGTCGCGCCGTGCTCCACCGCCGCCTTGGTGTGCACGTCGATACACCACGGGCACTGGGTGACGTGCGCGGCCGTGATCGCCATCAGCTGCTTCATCTTGCCGCTGATCGCGCCGTCCTTGAACACGGTCTGGTCGAAGTCGATGAAGGCCTTGAACATGTCGGGTTTGAGCTGGCGCAGCTTGCGCAGGGTCTTGGGAGCGTCGGCGGAGTAAAAGTCTGCCATTTTTGGGCCCTCTCTTCGTGGGGCGGGCGTCGCTGCCCGCCATTTCCGGGTCTGAAGCCGGGTCAAATATATCAAATCGCCACACCTGTCAGTAGCCGATATCGTTCAAAGCTTCGGTGCCCGATCGACCATGTCGTTTGCGGCCGCGCGCTCGGACGCCGTTTTGAGTTGGAAAAATAGCCCATAAATCCGTCGATTTTTCTGCGCAGATTGACTGCCGCCAGAGCGGCTTCTTATGATCGACAGACCGGAAGGGAAGGGTTCATCCGTGCGCATGCTCGTTCCGCCACTGGCGCTTCGCAGGATTATCGACCAGGGTCTGAGTGCCTATTTCAGGACACATAAGGCGGCCGAATTCCGCCGCGCGCTGGGCGAATTCTGCCGCTTTTACGGCGTTAAGCGGCCCCGGATCGAGTGGTACGAGTATATCGACTGGGGAAAAACCGCCGGTAAAACCTACGAAAACGGTCGCATTCACCTGATTCATCCGGAGAATTGGAAGCGCGGTCGCATATATAAGACCGAACGGATGTGGATCCAGACCTTTTACCACGAAATGGGCCACTTCCTGTTCTGGACCGACGCGGAGCGCAAGGCTGACGTCTTCACGCGCCGGATGGTGCGCGGCTTGCGGCGCACCATGGGGGCAACTTCACGCCGTGCACTGCCTGCGGTGTCGCGTCGCTTCGCCTCGCCCAGCGCCCGGCGCGCGGGTGGACGGCGCGCCGTAGCCGGCAAACGCTCGGCCTCGCGCAAGGTGCAGGCCAAGCTCGGTCGCCGCGCGCGGGCACGCTCGGCGCGGGGTTGAGTCACGATTTTTATGGCAAACAAGCCTAACGTCGAGGACCGCTGGTGGGTTGAAACCACGGTCAAAAAGCCTAAGGCGGCGCGCAACGAGCCCGAGCTGCCCAAGCTGCCCATCGCGATGAGCTTCTACAGCGTGGCCCGCGATTACGATCAGGACCGCGCCAAGGAGCATCTGACCGACAACAACCTCAACATCGCGCGCGAGGCCAATCCGCCGCAAGGTGGATGGGCCTACGTGGCGATGACCGAGGAGCATTATCCCAAGCATCTGATCAAACGGGTCAAGGACGAATTCCGCCTGCCGCGCGAAGCGCGCGGAATCGTAATCGACCACGGCCGTCTGGTTCGTTTGCTGATCTGCGGGCCGCAGCTCGAGGATTGGATGATCGACGTCTTCCTGGGCGAAGAGCCGTCGGTGGACGTATACGTGTGGGGTACGATGTATCGCGAGCGGCTGTTCAAGCGTGCTGAGGAGGCGATGCGCCAGGCGCGCCGATGGGCCATCAACCTGCTCCAGCATCCGCCCCAGCGCGACGACCCGTTCCGTGGCGCGATGCTGTAAAGCGGGGCGTTGAGAAAAGCGACCGTGTTTAACGTGATAACCGCTCGCAACGCCCTGCATCAAAGCGGCCGCTTTCCTTTACCTGCGATCTGCTTTTGTCGGTGCGCTGCGCGCATCCGTCCAAACGGTGGCGGAGCGCGGTCCTACTGATTTGGCCGCCCCTCGCAGCTCGTCTTTAGTCCGTGGCGCGGTTGCGCTGCGCCTGGGGATTGCCCGGTGGTGTCTTAATCTGGATGGTGCGCAGGTACAGGATGATTTTCCGGATGCGGTCCTGCATACTGCCCTGCTTTGAGCCCTGCGCGCTCCAGATGTCGTAAAAGCGCTCGCCCCATACCGGCATCTCGCGTGGGCCGTGCGCGGCGACATACTCACGGCCGTCGATAAACCGGGCCAGCTCCCGGATTCGCAGCGGGGTGCCGTACTTTTCGCCCAGCATCCTGAGGTCGGCCGGTTGCTGTTTGAGCGACGACGCGATTGGGCCGCGGCCGTTGCCGTTCTCGCCGTGGCACGACGCGCAATAACGCAGGTAGTAGGCACGCCCCTGCACGACGTCCCTGGCGCCGGCCGCGGCCGCCGAAGCGGCGCCCAGCACAGTCGTCAGAACAAGGGCGGATTTGGTAAAAGTTGTCACGCGCTGGCGCGGCGCTCAGTGACCCCCGGCTTTGCCGCGTCGATTGGCCGCCTCAGGCTTTGGGCGGAAATTTCACCGTCGCGGTCGCGGTCACGAGCCGGTCGCCGTCTTCGTTTTCGATCCAGATATCCAGCTCGGCGGTGCGCTCGCCATGATCGACCTGGGTAACAAAGCCCTGCAGCGTCAGGTGATGCTCGGGCAGCACGGGGCTGCGGTAAGTGGTGCCGAGCCTGACCAGCCGCCCGTTCATCGGCTGCGCCCAGTCGGTGACCAGCTTGCCGACCAGCGCGGCGCTCATGTTGCCCGGCGTGATCATGCCGGGCAGCCCTTCCTTGCGCGCCAATTCGTCGTCGGTAAAGCGCGGCACGCCCGCCAGCCCGGCGGCGTTGCAGTAGGCGCGCACACGGTCCTTGCTAAGGAACAGCGGCTCGGGCCCGATGTTGTCGCCAATCTGTACGTCTTCCAGCGAATGCATTGCCTTGCCGCTCATCTACAGCCGCCCCATGAAACGATGGTCGATATGGGCGACCACCTCGTTTTTCTGATTCTTGACCGTGGAACGCACCGTCACGAAGTACATTGCGCCGCTGCGCCCGGTCTTCTCGTAGATTTCCTTGACGTGGGAGACCAGGGTTATCTGGTCGCCCGCCCGCACCGGGTTGATGAACTCGACGTCGCGCCCGGCGTCGAAGCCGCCCTTGCCGAAGCGCGGGATGTTCTGGAAGAAATGGCGCCCGTTGCGGAAGGTCAGCGCGAACAACGGCGGCGCGACCAACTCACCGTAGGGGCCCTTGCGCGCGGCCTCCTCGTCCGTATACCACGGATTGGTTTCGCCGACGGCGGCGCAGAAATCCTTGATCTCCTGAGCGGAGACCGCCACCGGATCGGTTTCCTCAAAAATCTTGCCGATGATTGCCGGATCGAAATCGAGTGCCATATTTCTCCAGTCCGTCGCGCCGGCCTCCGTGCCGGTTCTTTTGGTTGGGGCGGGCCGACGCCGCTTCAAGCCGTCTGTTCGGGAATCGCACGCGGCACCGCTTTGCGCGGCGCGCGGAAGTCCACCGGTTCGTAGCGCCCTGACTTGAGTTCGCGCACCAGCCCCTCGATGTCGCGGATGTCGGCTTCGAAGCGGGTGGCGCAAACACCTATCAAGCTGACCAGATGCGAATCGGAGCCGCCCGTGGCGCGGTAGCCGTACTTCGCCACCAACTCGGCGGTGCGCTCGTCCTCGCCGCGGCGCGAGCCGCCGTTGAGCAGCTCGACGGCGACCACGTTCTGCAGCGGCGGCCGGCTGGCGTAATGCTCGCACAGGCCGACGGTGGGACGTCCCGGATGGCACGGCACGACCACCCCGCCCATGCGCGCCACTTCGTCGATCAGCTCCTGGGCCGGAATGCGGACGTTGGCGAAGTCGAAGCGATGCAGGATGTCCTCGTTGACGCCGAACACCAGCATGTGGCCGTAGTCGGTCTCCGCTTCGGTCGCCTTGAGAATCATGATGCCGAATTTGTCTTCGAGCGCGCGGTAGTCGCCGTCGCGATTGAACTGGCGATGCTCGGTCAGGACGATCCCGTCCACGGGCCGTTCCTGCCGCCGCAGCCGGATCCAGTTGAGGTAGGCCTCAACCGGCGCGCGGCTGTCTTCCGACGCCTCGCTATGGCTGTGCAAGTCGAGAATCGTGGCCATCAGCTCTGATTGGTTCCTTGCGCGATTACCTGGCCGGGCGGAAATGGACCAAGGTTACCTCGGGCGTAACATCGGCGAAAACCACCTCAACCGGCATCCCTATTTTAACCTCTTCGGGCTTGCAGTCGACAATGTTGGTCAACAATTTGACCCCCTCTTCGAGCTCGACATGAGCGACTACGTAGGGCAGCGACTCGCGAAAGCCGCGCACCGGATTCTGATGGGTCACGGTAAAGGTATAAATCTTTCCGCGGCCGCCGGACCTTACCCACTGCACATTTGGGGATAGACAGCCGACGCACACCGCGCGCGGCTGAAATTGGACGAAACCGCAATCGCGGCAGCGCTGCACGTACAGCTCGTGCCGTTTGGTGGCTTCCCAGAACGGACGGCTCTCCTCGTCCCAGCTTGGCAGGGGCTTCTGGTAAGCTTTCTTGTCTTTTTCCTCGGCCATGGTCGATGCCCTTCGTAGCGCCCTTATCGGCTGGAGTTATTCGTTGGACAGGATGACGGTGGCGGCGGCGTGCCGATAGCCCAGGATACCGCCGATGCCGCTGGCGATCGCGGTGCGCAGCGGCTTCTTGGCCTGGCGCGGCCCACCTTCGCCGCGCAATTGCCGGGTGGCTTCGATGAGCAGGAATATGCCGCGCATCCCCGGATGGTTGGAGGACAGCCCCCCGCCGTCAGTGTTGAGCGGAAACTCGCCGTCATAGCGCAGCCGGCCGCCGCTTACCCAGGCGCCGCCTTCGCCGCGCTTGCAGAAACCCAACGCCTCCAACTGCATCAACACGGTGATCGTGAAGGAGTCGTAAATCATCGCCATGTCGATGTCCTTGGGCGTCAGGCCGGTGCGTTGGTAGACCTGGCGTGCCGAATCGTTGGTTGCGATATCCAACAGATCGCGATGGCCGGCGGCGGCATGGCGCATCGCCTCGCCCGAGCCCAGGACGTAAATCGGCTTCTTGCGCAGGTCGCGGGCGCGCTCAGCGGAGGTCATTACCACCGCGCCCCCGCCGTCGCTTACCACGCAGCAATCCAGCAGATGCAGCGGGGTGGAAATGACGCGCGATTTGAGCACGTCCTCCACCGTAATCAGGTCGCGGTACTTGGCATTGGGATTGAGCGAAGCGTGCAGACGGGTGGTCACCGCGATTTCCGCCAGTTGCTCGGAGGTGGTGCCATATTCGTGCATGTGAAGCTGCGCCGTCATCGCGTAGCCGTTGATAATCGTGGGGCCGTAAGGCTGCTCGAACGGCACGCTCGGATCGCCCACCATCCCGCCGCCGCCCCCACCGCCGATTCCCGCCATCGGGGTCGAAACCGGCGTGGCGCTGTAGCAGATCAGCGCGACATTGCACAGCCCGGCGGCGATCGCCGCCGCGGCGTGCGCACAGTGCCCGACGAAGGAGGAGCCGCCGTAGTTGGTGGTGTCCGTGTAGCTGGGATTGAGGTTGAGGTAGTCGGCCAGCGCCAGGCTGCCGATCAGCCCGCCGCCGCCGGCGTTGAACAACCCGTCCACGTCCTTGATGGTCAGCCCGGCGTCCGCCAGGGCCTCGCGCGCGCTTTCCGCGATGATCTGGTAGGTGGTCTTGCTGGGTGCGAAGCGGGTCGGATGCTCATAGACCCCGACGATGGCTGCTTTCTTTTTCAGACTCACGGCAAGTGATTCCCAAAGCTTAAAGTTGCGAGAGGAACTTCTCGATTTCGGCGTTAACCGCGGCCGGCTGCTCGGTGGGCAGATTGTGCGCCGCGTCCGCGATCGTCACCATCCGGGCGCCCGCGATATGGTCGGCAATGAACTGGCCGTCAGAGGGCGGCGTGATGGTATCGTCGGCGCCGGCCAATACCAGGGTCGGTTTCCTGATCTTGCCGAGGTCGGCGCGCAGGTCCATCGCCGCGCATGCCTTGACGTCGGTCCATCGCACGCGCGGGTCGGTCTTGATCTGCTCGCCCCAACCCTCGCGGATGACATCGAACTTCTCCTTGACGGTCTTGGGCGAATAGCCGTCGTTGTTGAACTGCTGGCTGGCGCGGCCCTTGGCCACCGCCTCCAACGCTGCCAGGCGCTCGGCCGGGATATTGAATTTGGCCGCGGTGCACATCGCAATCACCGCCTGGGTGCGGTCGGGGTAGCGAATCGCGAAATCCAGCGCGACTGCGCCGCCCAGCGAGCGGCCGGCGATCACCGCGCTCCCGATCTTAAGCGCATCGAGAAACGCGGCGACGAAATCGGCGTACTCCGCGACGGTCTCGAAGCCGACCACGCCGTCGGAGCGGGCGTGGCCGGGCATGTCCATCGCAATCGGGCTGTGCCTGGCGCCCAGCGCGTCGAGCTGATTGTGCCAGCTATGGCCGTTGGAGCCTGAAGCGTGGACGAACACGATCGTTTTGCCGCGGGAGAAGTCAGGCACTACGTCGGGAGTGGTCGTCTGGCCAACATAGTAATAGTAGGTCGGATGGCCGGCGACCTGCACGTATTTGGTCGGCATCGCGAGAACCTTTCTGAATTGCGCGCGTGCTGTGCGGCAGCCGCTGCTAGGCAGTTAGCTAGTGGTTTGGGGACCGTATGTCAAATTGCCATAGAGCTCCAGCAAACGCTCCAGCCAGAAGTAAAACGCGGCCCATCCGCGCCAGCCGCGCCATTTCTCGGCCAGCGTCCGCACCTCGGCCTCGGTGGCATTGCGGCCCATTCCATAGGCCTTGCCGATCTCCTTGCGCAGTCCCACGTCGGCCGCCGGAATCACGTCGGGAAAGCCCAAGGCGCGGATCAGCAGGTACTCCGCCGTCCAACGCCCGATTCCCTTGATTGCGGTCAAAGTGTTAAGCGCCTGCTCCGGCGCTAAGGTGCGCAGCAATTCGAAATCGAGCCGGCCGCTGAGCACGGCACCAGCGATTATCTTTATATACTCGACCTTCTGGCGGCTGAACTGGCGCTTGCGCGCCGCCGCCGGATCCAGATTCACAACCTGCGCGGGGCGCGGAAACAACGCGAAGCGCTGGCCGCCCACTTCCATAAAGCCGCCGCACATTTCGATTAGCGCCAGCTTGAGGCGGCGGGCAAAGGCCAGATTGATTTGCTGGCCGAGCACCGTCCACAGCACGGCCTCGAACGGATCGATAATCTGCATCGGGCGCAGCACATGAAGGCGTCCGGCAAGCTGCGCCAGCACCGGGTCGGCCCGCACCGCGGCCAGAAAGGGCGCCGGGTCGGCGTCCAGCAGAAAAGTCCGTCGTATCAGCGCTGCGGCCTGCTCGGCGACGGCGCGATTGACACCGCTGCCGCCGACCTCCAGCATCAGGCGCGGACGCGCCCGGGTGCCGATGGAGTGGAGCGTCAGCAGCACGTCATGACCGCCGACATGAATGGCGCGCCGGTAGCACCCATCGTCCACCCGTTCCAACACCGCTGCCGGCCAGATGCGCAGGTAGTGCAGCGCCAGATCGAAATCGTACGGCGCCACCGCCCGCAACTCCACCGCCTCGCGGCGCATCCGCACCGCGCGCCCGCACCGCGTCGGCTTCGCGGCCCCAATCGAACGCCCGTCCATGCATCATGAATACACCAGCGCGCACCCCGGGAGAGAATGCGGACGACAACCGTGGCGGGCGACCGCCTGTTGGGAACGGAGCCGGGCGCCGGGTGCCTCGAAAAAAGGGCGTACCTACCGCCACGGATTTTGTCGGCGGCAAGCAGCATTGTCAGCCGCAAGACGACCCGGCTACGCCCTTGCCTGCCGCCCCAAACTACTTCTGTTGCAGCGTCTTGATGTAGCTGACCAGGTCGTTGATGCGGCGGCGGGTGTTGGCTTCGCTGGTGGGGTTGGGCTGGCCTTCTCCCATCTGCCAGTTGACGCCCCACGTCGGCATCCGGTTCTCGCCCAGCTCATGCGCGGCGATGTTGTCGCGTCCATCGATGGCCCGGTAAATCTCCTGCGCCGGGAACACGCCGTGATTGTTTTTGGTGAGCTGGGTTAAATCCCGGGGCCTAAGCGCGGGCAGCACCGTGACCGCCTCGCCGTCACCCTTGCCGGTGGGTCCGTGGCAGACCGCGCAGTTGGTCCGATAGTCCTGCTCGCCGGGAATTACCTGGGCGACGGCGGCAATCGCGCCCACCACCAGCCAAATCACGCCGGCGGCCATCACCCAGCGTAGCAGCCTGGTTGGATTCGCATCCATCGGTCGGCCCTTCCCCTTGCTTTGATGCGGCGCCGCGCTCACATGGGTCCGCGCCGAACCCCTGTCACGGCAGCCGTCCGATGATACCATGATGCACGACGCCGGCGACGGCCCGCACCCGATGGACCGCGCCGGTGATTTGATCGATCCTGATCGTAATCTGGAGCGTGGCAGCAGCCTGTGCGCCCGAGAGAGACGACATGCACCTGATGTACTTCACCGAGCAGCCGATGTCGGCTTATCCCGCCGAGCAGGGCGACCGCTTCGGCTACACCGCGCTGCTGTTTCCCAACGCCTTTTTCGATGCGGCCGCGGCCAGCCGTCTGTACAGCGAGCGCCTGGAGGAATACCAGCTCGTGGACGAAGTCGGCTTCGACGGCATCATGCTCAACGAACATCACAACGCGCCGTTCTGCATGCAGGCCAAGTGCAACATCTTTGCCGCCATCCTGGCCGCCACCACCAGGCGCGTCAAACTGGTGCTGCTGGGCAATCCGCTGCCGATCGCGGAGAACCCCGTGCGTCTGGCCGAAGAGCTGGCGATGATCGACCTGATCTCCAAGGGCCGCCTGGTGTCGGGCTTCGTGCGCGGCGGCGGGGTGGAGTCGCTGGCGGCCAACGTCAACCCGGCGTTCAATCGCGCCCGCTTTGAGGAGGCCCACGACCTCATCATCAAGACCTGGACCACGCCGGGTCCCTGGCGATGGGAGGGCGAGCACTACCACATGCGAGTGGTCAACCCGTGGGTGCTGCCGCTGCAAAAGCCCCATCCGCGGGTCTGGATTCCGGGCATTTCCAGCCGCGAGACCATCGTGTGGGCGGCGCGCCATCGCTATCCCTACATCGCGCTCAACCTGCCGGTGCAGGAGGCGATGACGGTGTGGCGGACCTACGATCAGGCGGCAGCGGTGGCGGGCTACCGCTCGGGGCCCGAACAGCGCGGCTACCTGATTCGATGCCACGTGGCGGAGAGCGAGGAGAAGGCGCTGCGCAACGCGCGCGAGTTCATGTGGATGCAGGGCGAGCTAATCGGCCTGCAGCATCCGGTGTGGGCAGCGCCGTCGGGATATCTTGGCACCTGGGCGCGGCGCGGCCTGGCGGAAATCCGCGCCGGCTACCGCACGGGGCTGGGCTCGCGCTCGTTTGAGGAGATGGTGGCGTCGCTGTCGATAATCGCCGGCACCCCGAAACAAGTTGTAGAGAAAATGCGCATCATCCTGGAGGAAACCCAGCCCTCGATCCTCGCGCTATGGGCCAACGACGGCCGCATCAGCCACGAGGATTCCAAGACCTGCATCCGGCTGCTGGGCCAGGAAGTGCTGCCCGCCCTGCGCGAGATCGGCGACAAGCTGCGGCTGCGCAGCCCCTTTGAGCTGAACACCCCGGTAAGCCTGGCCGCCAGCCCGCCGCCGTCTGCGCCGCCCCGCCCCTCGGGATGGTAGCTCGAGGCAACTCCGGGTCCGAAACCGGCAGCACCGCCGCAATCTTGCTCCGCGCTGCGCACTGACAAAAAGTAATGCCCGCGATTGACCGGTTCGGGATCCGATCGGCCCGGGCATCCGCGATTTCAACCGCATCAGGAGTCGATGAACGATGAGACGAGGCGTGCCTGCGATGTTGCTGATAACGCTAAGCCTGGCCCTGTGGCCGTACACTGCCGGGGCGCGGGAATGGTCGAAGAGCAGCCTGCGCGGCCGCTGTATCTGGCATGCCACGGGGCTGCCGACCACCAGCGGACAGCGCAACGGCAAAGGCCCGTTCACGATCATCGCCGCCGTGACCTTCGACGGCAAGGGCAGCCTGTCGATGGATTACCATGCCAATGTGGACGGCGCGTACGGCGACATCCCCAACCTGGGCGGCGTCTACAGCGTCGATCCCGACGGCCACGGAACCCTGACCTACACGGGTCCGCTATCGGGCGTGACCGCCACTTACGATTTTTACGTGACGCCGCGCGGCAGGGAGCTGCTGCTCATCTATCGTTCCAATACCACCGCGCCGATCACCGACCGGATCGCTTGGGGACGCTGCCAGTTTCAGGATTAGCGGAGGGGCGGATGATGACGCTTCAAAGTATCAAGCGTGCACTGATAATCGCGGCGATCGCCGGTCTGACCTGCAATCACAACGCGCACGCAGCCCGGTATTCAACCGCAAGCCTGAGGGGGACCTGCATCTGGCTCAACGTGGCAATCCCGACCTCAAGCGGAGCGCGCGCGGGCACGGGCCCTGCCACTATCCTGAGTCCGATTACGTTTGACGGGCACGGCCATGTCACCCTGCAGTATCGCATCAATCTCAACGGCGCCTACAGCTTCACGCCCAACGTGGCGGGCACCTACTCGGTTGACCCGGACGGCAACGGCACCCTGAATTACAAAAGTCCCGCCACCGGGCAGACCATCAGCTTTAACTTCTTTATCGCGCTGGGTGGCGATGAAATCCGCACCATCCATTCGGCCAGCGCGGGCAAGGCGCGGACCGACTGGGTGACCACCGGCGCGTGCACGTTCAAGTGAGGGCGGCCTCAGGTGGAAGCGGATTCGCGCTGCGGCGCGAAAAATGCCAGCGTGCGGACTTCGATACTTTCGCGGGCCGGCGCGCCGGGCGGGGTGGCGGGATCCTCGAACGCGCCGTGCGCGGTGAAGCGCGCGCGGCCGTCATCAGCGGAATCGTAGCACTTGAGCAGGATCGCCTCGTCGGCCTGCATTCGCGGGAAATAGAACCATCGCTGGGCGGGATTGTACGCCAGCGAATGCACCTCGCCGGTGCGGTCGGGATACTTCAGGTCGGTGGCGACCAGGTCCTGCGGTGCGATGGTGCGTGCGTCGCACACCGCCAGCGGCATCTCCTCCACCGGGCCGCGAATCGGACGCCAGACGTTGATCACGGCGAAGCGGTTGTTGAGCAATGCGTCGGCCTCGCCGGGCAGCAGGTCGCGCACGCGTTGGGGTCCCGACTTCAGTGTGTAGTCGTTGTGCGCGTACTTGACCGGCTCGCGTATCCCCTTTTCACCGCGCTTCGCCTTCGGGCCGCATCGCACATTGTGGTCGAAGGCAAAGACACGCGCCGCACCGCTCGCCTCCTTCACCAGCCGCTCGACCTCCGGGTAATAGACGCGCCGTACCTCGTCATCGTCGTAAAAATTGCGCACGCTGCTGCCCTGACTAATCAGGATGAAGCCTTCGCGATCGAGCGACAGGCGGCGGGCAAGCGGCCGCGCGTTGCGAATCTCCGTCGGATGCCTGGCGATGTGCCATGAGCGCACCGGCGTACCTGCCGGCGGCTGGTACATGTAGCTGACCGGCTTGCGATCCGTGCCGGCCAGGTAGTTCATCACGGCCGTGACCCGCTCGGCAGCCTGTTCGATGTCGGTTTCCATAGCGCTCTCTATCCTACTCCGCAACGGCACGCCCTTCAGCGTTGGCGCAGCTGCGCGAGCGGACGGGTGTTGAGCACGTCGGCGGGCTCGAGCCACCCGCGCCGCGCCTGATTGACGCCGTACTCAAGCAAGGCGAAATCGCGCGGATGATGCGCGTCGCTCGATACGACCAGCTTGACACCGGCATGCTTGGCCTTCAGGCAAGCGCTGTCGGTCAGGTCCAGCCGCTCGGGCTGCGAGTTGACCTCCAGCGCGCATCCCTCCTCGCATGCCACATGCAGCACCTCGTCGAGGTCGAACTCGCTGGGCTCGCGGCCGGTCAGCAGGCGGCCGCTCGGATGGCCGATCACGTCGACATGCGGATTGCGCATCGCCGCGATCATCCGCCGCGTCATCTCTTTGGCGCTCTGGCTGAGCTTGTAATGCACCGAAGCGACGACCCAGTCCAGTTCTGCCAGCACGTCATCGGGCAGGTCAAGGCTACCGTCGTCAAGGATATCGACTTCGATTCCGCGCAGCAGCGCGATCCCCTCCACGCGCTTGGCGACCGCTTCGATCTCGCGCCATTGGTCGCGCAGGCGGAGGGGATCCAAGCCGTGCGCCATCGCGACGCGGCGCGAATGGTCGGTCACGGCCAGATAGTCCAGCCCGGCCTCGCGCGCCCGCACCGCCATCTGCTCGATCGAGGCGCGCCCGTCGGTATAAGTCGAATGGCTGTGCAGGTCACCGCGCAGGTCCTCGCGTGCGAGCAAGCGGGGCAGGCGGCCCGCAGCCGCGGCCTCGATTTCGCCGCGGTCCTCGCGCAACTCGGGCGCGATCAGGGGCAGGCCAAGCGCACGGTAAACTTCTTCCTCGCTGGCACCCGCGACGCGCTCGGCGCCGCGAAACAGCCCATACTCGTTGAGCAGCATCCCGCGGCTTTGCGCGATCCGCCGCAGGTGGACGCCGTGGGCCTGCGAGCCGGTGAAATAGACCATCGCGGCGCCGTAACTCTCGCGCGCCACCACGCGCAAATCCACTTGCAGACCGCCGCTGAGCAGCACGCTGGACTTGGTGTCGCCTTTGCCCAGCACCTGCTTGATTGCGTCAAACCGCAGGAAATGCTCCATCACGGCCGCCGGCGCTGCCGACAGTGCAAGAACATCGAGATCGCCGACGGTCTCCTTGCGGCGCCGAAAGCTGCCCGCGACCTCGACGTGTTCCACCGCCGCCTCGCGGTGCAGATAATCGAGCAACGCGCGCGCCGACTGCGCCGCTTCGGCATACATCAGGCGCGCCCTGGCCGCGTGCTTCTCCCCAATCAGCGCCTGCGCCAGTTGCTGTTCCATCCTGGAACCGAACCCGCGCACCGTCCTCAGCGCGCCAGCCCCAAGCGCCTTTTTCAGGTCGTCGATATCCCTGATGCGCAACCGTTCGCTGAGCAGGCGCACGCGTTTGGGGCCCAGTCCCGGCAGGCGCAGCAGTTCGATCAGTCCGGTCGGGATTTTGCCGGCAAGCTGGCGCCGGACATCGAAGTCGCCGGTGTCCACCAGGCTTTTGAGCTTGCCTGCCATGTCAGCGCCGATGCCGGGCAGCTCGCGCATCTGCTTGAGGTCCATCTGCGCTATGGGCAGCGGATGGTCGCGGATGATGCGCGCAGCGTTGCGATAGGCGCGCACGCGAAAGAAGCTGTCCTCGCTGACCTCGAGCATGTCGGCGACTTCGTCGAGGATTTTGGCGATTTCGTGGTTCTGCATCGGGCAAGTCCCTCGCAGCGAGCCTCCAGACGCTTACGCCTATCCTCGAGTCAACCCCATCGGGAGCGCGGAAACAAGCCGCAGGCGTCGGGATGGGATGCCATCGAAGCCTCGCCGGGCGGGTTTGGCTTTGTGCCGGTTGCGCTGGGCGGTGGGGCGGCCTATGTTGGCGAAGGTCGTTTAAGACTCTGGTTCCCGTTGACGCCGCTGGTCTGGCTCCGCACGGAATGCCCGTAAACCATCGGCCATGGAGGTTTTGACTTTGCGTAACACAGGCCACTACGCCACGGTGGAGACTGAGCGCGGCTCGATTGTCATCGAACTTTATCCCGAGGTCGCGCCCAAAACCGTCGAGAATTTCGAAAAACTGGTCAAGCAGGGATTTTACGACAACCTGACCTTCCACCGCGTGGTTCCCGGCTTCGTGGTGCAGGGCGGCGACCCGGCCGGCAACGGCACTGGCGGCCCCGGCTACGATGTCGAGGGCGAGATCAAGCCCGGCGAAAAGCATCTGCGCGGCACCGTCGCGACCGCGCGCACCGGCGACGAGGTCAATCCCCAGCGCCGCAGCAGTGGCAGCCAATTCTATATCTGCCTGGAGCCGCAGCCGGGATTGGATGGGCAATACACGATTTTCGGCCAGGTAATCAGCGGCATGGAAACCGTCGATCGCATCCAGCGCGGCGACCGGATGAAGAAGGTCACGCTTTCGGACAAGGCATAACCACGCAGGCTGATAGCGGTGCGGGAAAGCGGAAATCGAAGCATGAAGCTCAGAGCATGGATGGCGGCGGTAATCGGCCTGACCGCAATTGCGGCATTGGCAGGCGGCGCTCAGGCGCAATCGGAGTCCGACGGTTTGCCCAGGCGCAACACCGGCCACTATGCGATTATCCAAACCGAGCGCGGCACCTTCGTGATCGAACTTTATCCGCAGGTGGCGCCCAAGACGGTGGAGAACTTCGAAAAGCTGGTCAACAAGGGCTTTTACAACGGCCTGACCTTCCATCGCGTAGTCGAAGGTTTCGTGGTCCAGGGCGGCGACCCCAACGGCGACGGCACCGGCGGGCCGGGCTATGAAATCGTGGGCGAGATCAATCCCAACGAAAAACATCTGCGCGGCACGGTTGCCACCGCGCGCACCGGTGACGAGGTCAACCCCGAGCGCAAGAGCAGCGGCAGTCAGTTCTATATTTGTCTTGAGCCGCAGCCGGGGCTGGACGGCCAGTACACGATCTTCGGCGGCGTGATCAAGGGCATGCACGTCGTGGATCAAATCAAGGTCGGCGATCACATGAAGAAGGTGACGCTGGCGAGCAAGCCGCCGGCCTGAACCCTGCGCACGGCGGCGTTGACGGAGAATCCAACTATGGCGGCTTTTTTGCCGGCCGGAAGGTAAGAAAACAAAATGGCGCTATCCGGAAGCGGGCACCGCAACGGGCCCTACTTCACCATCGACCTTCATCTGCATACCAGCCGCGGCAGCTCCGATTCCAACGTCTCTCCCCAGCAGGTCATCACGCGCGCGCGCGAGATCGGGATCAGCGCGGTCTGCATCACCGAACACGACCACATGTGGGACGTGCAGGAAGTGCAGGACTTCGCCGCGCAGGCGGGCGTGGTGCTGCTGCGTGGGATGGAAGTCACCACCGAGGTCGGCCACGTTGGCGCTTTCGGCCTGGACCGTTACGTCGGCGGCATCTACCGGCTCAAGGAACTGCGCCGCGTGGCAGATGACTGCGGCGGCTTGCTGATCGCCAACCATCCCTTCCGCTACCGGCTCGATCCCAAACTGACCTTCTTCAACAATCACGAGGAGCCCTTTGACCCCAATGACGTGAGCAAGGCCGCCGAGCAGATGGTCTTCTCCCTGGTGGATGCGGTCGAAGTGCTCAACGGTTGCTGTTCGGAGGAAGAAAACCGCTTTGCCCTGGAAGTGGCGCGCAAGCTGGGCCTGGCCGAAGTGGCGGGCTCGGACTCCCATTCGGTGGACTCGGTGGGATGCGTGTGCACGGTGCTGGAGGCACCCGCGCTTAGCGAGCGCGCGCTGATCGACGCGATCAAGGCGGCGCGCTGCGGCGCCGGGCGCGGCCTGCTGCACGACGGCAACATCACCCTGTTCGGCGTGCCCAATCAGGCCCTTTAGCCTGCTGGGCGGCGGGCTCTTTGCCTTTCGGTTGTGAGATCCCGGGGGTTGCTATAAAATGGTGTTCCCCTTGATGGGTCGCCGATGGCAGGAAGCGACGGGCGCTTAGAGTTAATCGAAAATATCTCCTCACTTGCCGGAACTACTTCGGATCTCCGGGAAGCGCTGGATGCGTTCGTCAAGGCGATTGCCTCGGGGATGGAGACCGAGGTCTGCTCGCTGTATTTGTTGGATCCGACCCAGCAGCGCCTGATCCTGCGCGCCACCATCGGTCTGGACCGCGACTCGGTGGGCAAGGTTTCAATGAAGCCCAGCGAGGGCCTGGTCGGGCTGGTGCTCGAGACCATGCAGCCGGTGGCGGTAGCCGACGCGATCAGCCATCCGCGCTACAAGTACTTCCCCGAAACCGGCGAGGAGCGTTACCACTCCTTTCTAGGCGTTCCGGTACAAAATAACCATGGCGAGCCGATCGGCGTGCTGGTCACCCAGACGCTGCGCAAGCGCAAGTTTACCGCCAGCGAAGTGCGTCTGCTGCGCGCGGCCGCCAATCAGTTGGCGCAGATGCTCAATCATTTCCGGCTGCGCCAGACCCTGGCCACCAAGGAAAAGGAACGCGACGAGTATCGGCGGCGGATGATCGAGGCCAACCGCCAGCTCAAGGATTACGAGAAAGTGGGCGGCAAGACGCGCCTGGCGCAGCCGGTCAAGATTCGCCGGCCGCGCCTGGTCGGACTGGGCGCGGCGCCCGGGTTCGGCCACGGCATCGCCCATCTGGTCGGCACCTTTCTCAACACCATCGACATGAACCTGCGCGCCGACGATCGCGCCGAAGAACTGCACCGCCTCAACGAGAGCCTGTCCAAGGCGCGCGCCGAGTTGGTTGCGCTCAAGGCGCGGATGGCGACCATGATGCCCGAGGCGGAGCTCAAGATTTTCGACGCGCACCGGATGATCCTGGACGACGAGGAGTTCATCGGCCGCATCCGCACCGCGATCGAATCGGGCTATGCGGCGGAAAGCGCGCTGTTCCGCGTGATTGACGAGTTGAGCGCTTCGATGCTGGCGATGGCGGACGGGTATCTGCGCGAGCGCGCCAGCGACTTCCGCGACGTGGGCCATCGCCTGCTGCGCCATCTGCGGCGCGAGGACAGCCGCAGTCCCTTCGTGCATCCGACCATCCTGGTCGCCGAAGAGCTGACGCTGTCGCAGTTGACGCTGCTGTCGCACGAAAATCTGGCCGGCATCGCCCTGCAATCGGGCGGCGTGACGTCCCATGCCGCGATTTTGGCCCGCTCTTTCGAAATCCCGACCGTGGTCGGAATCGAGCACCTGATGGAATCGGTGAGCGAGGGCGACGACCTCATTTTGGACGGCAATTCGGGCATCCTGTACATCAAGCCCAGCGCCGACGTGCAACGCGAATACGAGCGGCTGTCGCGCCAGTACAACGCCTTCCGGCGCGAGTTGATGGCGCATCCGGCCGAAGGCGCCGTCACCCACGACGGCCATCGGGTGCATCTGCTGGCTAATATCGCGCTGCAAAACGACATCGAGATCGCGCTCAAGTACGGCGCCGAGGGCGTGGGGCTGTTCCGCTCCGAGTTCTCCTTCCTGACCTACGAGGATTTTCCCGACGAGAACGAGCAGGTGGCACTGTACACGCGCCTGCTCAAGCCGGTGGGCAACCGTCCGGTGACCATTCGCACCCTGGACATCGGCGCCGACAAGTACCCCTCCTACATGCGCGTGCCGCGCGAGGACAACCCGTTTCTGGGCTGGCGCTCGATTCGCGTGTCGCTGGAGATGCCCTCGCTGTTCAAGCTGCAGTTGCGGGCGATCCTGCGCTCCGCCGCCCGCCACAACGTGCGCATCCTGTTCCCGATGATTTCCTCCCTCGAGGAGCTGCGCAACGCGCGCGAACTGCTGGCCGAGGCGCAAGCCGAACTTTACCGCGAAGGCGTCGAGCACAATCCCAACATCCCGGTGGGTGCGATGGTGGAGGTGCCGGCCGCGGTCTGGCTGGCACCGCGGCTCATCAAGGAAGTCGATTTCTTCTCGATCGGCACCAACGACCTGATCCAGTTCCTGTTGGCGGTGGATCGCAACAATCCCAAGGTCGCGCCGCTGTACGAACCGCTCCATCCCTCGGTGCTGGCCGCGGTCTCCCACGTCTTCAATGTCGCTCACGCCGCCGGCAAGCCGGTGTGCATCTGCGGCGAGATGGCCAGCGATCCGATGGCGACCCTGATTCTGATCGGGATGGGGCTGACCGAACTGAGCCTCAGCCCGCTGTTCATCCCGGTGGTGCGTGAAGTGGTCCGGCACGTCAACTACGCCACTGCCCGTCTGATCGCCAAGGATGTGCTCGAAATGAGCACCGTGCAGCAGATCAAGGGCTACCTGGTTGAGCGCTACCGCGACCTTGAGCTAATCAACCTGGTGGAAATGTACCGCTGAGCGGTGGGACGCCCGTTCCTTCGTGTCCGCATCGGCCGGATTAGTGTTCCCACGAAAGGTTGACTGGGCTAGTTTGGATGCGGTACGAAATACCAGACTTGACCAGTCGGTTAGGAAGCCTCGCGCCGGCAGGCACTGCGCGGTAGTCGGAGAGAGGTTGAAGAGGAATTTTCGATGGGTGCTTTAGTTATCATCGCGGTCATCATGGCGGCCGCGGCCAGCCTGTTTTACCTGATTCTGGGCCGCAACCGCTATGGAGACTCGACCAGCCGCAAGCAGATTACCGCCGGCCCGGGCGCGGGAGAGGCGGCGGTGTTGAAACCTGAGCCGTGCCGCACGGTACGGGTTTATTTCATCAAGCCCTCGCGTTACGACGACGAGGGTTACGTGCAGTTTTACCGCTGGGGGGTGCAGCCCAACAACACGCTGACCGTGTTGGCGGCCCTCAACGATACCTACAACAAGCAGTTCGGCGCCCAGCGCAACGTGTTTTTGGAGACGGTTATCTGGGACGAGGTGTGCGACGGCGCGATCGGCCCGGAGAGCATCGTCGCGATCAAGGATCGCGCGCGTGAGGACGGCGTCGAGCTGCTGATCGGGATCGCCGGCGTACAGTCCAACCAGTATCCGCGCGGACGCGATTTGGCCTTGCAGTTCGTGGCGCACGGCCTGCCCACGATCATGGGCGGATTCCACGTCAGCGGCTATCCGCAATCGCGCGAATTCCTGCACCGGTGCGGCGTTTCCACCGCGGTCGGCGAGGCGGAGAACTTCTGGGGCGAGGTTATCGAAGACTTCCTCAATGGCAAACTCAAGCCCCAATACTCGGTCAGCGACGGCATCCGGGCCAAGACCGGGACCGGCGACATCCTGGTGCCGGTCATCACCGACGCCCAACTGCCGCTCATCGACGACCGCTACCTAACGCGGTTTTTCAACGACACTCAGACTACCCTGGATACATCGCGCGGATGCCCGTTTACCTGCTCGTACTGCTCGGTCAAGAACGTGATGGGCCGTACGATGCGCTCGCGCGACCCCCAATCGGTGGTGCGCTGGGTGCGCGACGCGGTCTTCAATCACGGCATCGACTCGCTGTTCCTGGTCGACGACGACTTCTTCCGCAGTCCGCGATGGGACGAAATCCTCACCGGGATGGCCGCTATCCGCAAGGAATTTCCCAGGCTGTCGTTCATGATGCAGGTCGACGTGGACGCCTCGTGCTATGCCAACGTGGCGGAGGGCGAAAAGCCCAGCGCCAAGCACAGCCGCAGCCGGCGTTTCGTTGACCTGGCGGCAGCGGCGGGATGCTATCAGGCCTTCGTCGGGATCGAGTCGCTTAACCCCGACAACCTCAACTATGCCACCAAGTACCAGAACACCGATGACCGCAGCCATCGGATGATGCTGGAGGAGGCGCGCACGCGGGTATTGGGCAAGTACCGGCGGGTGGTCGACAATTGGCATCGCGCCGGCATCTCGGTCCACGCCGGCTACATGTTGGGCTTTCCTTTCGACGGGCCCGACTGCGGACGCATCGCCGGCAAGACGCTGCGCCAACTGGGCTTTGATATCGTGTCGTTCTTCATCATGACGCCGCTGCCCGGCACCGAGGACCAGATCCGTTACGCCAAGGAAGGGCAGATTGCGGACTGGGACTTCAACAATCTCGACTCCCAGCACGTCACGCTCAAGCACGACAAGATGGACAAGTACATGTGGATGCGCGCCTACACCGAGGCATTCAAGATCTTCTACTCGCCCTGGCGCCTGCTGCACACGGTCTTCACCGTGGCCGGTGGGCGCGGCTTGTCGGCCGAGGCGCGCCGTTCGGTGTTGCGTCAGTTCGTGTACTATTTCTTCAGCTACCGGCAAGGGCGCCATCCGATGGTCGGCGGTGTATGGCAGATCCGCCGGCGCGATCTGCGTCGCGGTCCGGTCACCGACGAGGAAGCGCAGCGTTTCTACCTGGGCGATCGCCGCTTCAACGCCATTCTGCACGGCTCTCAGGGCGAATTCGCCGCCGCCACGGCGTAGCCTGCGCACCAATCACAAAATACGTTTCCATCGACCGCCTGCTTGGGTGTTGCCAGGCAGGCGGCCTTCTTTTTGGTTGCGACAGTAGCCCGCCAAGGCGCAAATGTGGGAGCGGCACGGGGCGAGGGTTTGAGTACGCCTCAAGCACCAACAACCTTATGTTGTTTGCGCGCAATTCAACGCCGCGCCTCGAACACCAGATTTACCGGCGTCTGGGTGGCGCGGCGAAAACGCGTGAACCCACCCGCCATCACCACTTCGCGCAGCCGCTGCTCACCCGCCTGCGCGCCCAGTCCCAGGCCTACCTCCTGGGCCAGCGAGGCGGGCGTGCAAATCATGGTCGAAGCCGCGTAAAAGAGCCGCCCGATGGGGTTGAAGTTGTCCTCCATCCGGTCGTGCGCGAACGGCTCCACCAGCATCCAGGCGCCGTCGTCGGTCAGCGATTGATAAACATGGCGCGCGGCCCCGGCCGGATCGCCCATGTCGTGCAGGCAATCAAAAAAGGCCACCAGGTCGTAGGTGCCGGGATAATTCTTGGCGGTGCCGACCTCGAAGCTGACGCGTTGCGCCACGCCCACCTCGCGCGCCAACTCACGGGCGCGCTCGATGGAGGCGGGATGATAGTCGAAGCCGATAAAGGTTGATTGCGGGTACGCGCGCGCCATCACGATGGTCGAGGTTCCGTGCCCGCAACCGACGTCCGCCACGCACGCGCCGCGCTGCAGCTTTTCGCTGACGCCATCGAGCGCCGGAATCCATTCGCTCACCAGATGGGCGGCGTATCCGGGCCTGAAGAAGCGTTCCGTGCCGCGGTAGAGCAGCGGGTCGTGTTCGTGCCATCCCACGCCTTTGCCGGTGCGGAACGCATCGGCCAGTTTGTCTTCGTCGCGGAACATCGACGCCACCACCTGGAATCCGCCGGGCATGAACGCCGGGCTGCCCTCGTCGGCAAACACCGTGGCCTGTTCGGGGCTGAGCCAGTAGCGCCGGGCGGCGGGGTCATAGCTGATAAACCCGGCGGCGGCCTGCGCCGCCAGCCATTCGCGCACATGACGCTCGCTGGTGCCGGTGCGGGCCGCCAGCGCGGCCGAATCCAGCGGCCCCGCCTCAGCCAACGCCCGGTACAGGCCCAGGCGGTCGCCGAGCACGACCAGCGCCGCGCTTGCCGCGGCGCCCAGATCGCCGATCATCTTCTCCATGAATTGCTGCAGCCTGACTTGCTCCGCTGCCATCGGTGTGTCCTCCAAATTGCCGTCTTAACAGAACTCTGGCCCTCCCGGCTTTATCGATGATGCCTCAGTTGACTTTAATTTAACAGTCATTCGGACCGGCCGGGCAACGGCGGGCGACGCCTTGGACAGCCTGACTTCCCAACCGTGCGCCAACCTGTAGTCTGATTGACGCGGGGCGCGACGATACGCCCCGGCAGCCAGCGCTTGAAACCTCGATGGAAAATCCCCGACGCGGTCCGCAGCCATCGGCACGGACCGCCGTGCATGGCAGTTCTGATGCTGGGAGCGGCACTCGCCGCATGGGCCTGTGCGCGGCAGCCGATACCGGCGACACCCGGCCAACGGATCGTCTCGCTGGCACCGTCGATCACCGAAACGCTTTTCGCCGTCGGCGCCGGCGCGCAGGTGGTGGGCGTGTCGCAATATTGCGACTATCCGAGGGCGGCGGCGCGGCTGCCCAAGGTCGGCTCGTTTCTGACTCCCAACGTCGAGGCGATTGTCGGATTGCGGCCCAGCCTGATCATCGGGTTGGACACCGCGTCCAACGACCGCGAGCTGAGGGCCTTGGCGCGCATGGGCTATCGCCTTTTGCTGGTCGATGATGATTCACTGGAAGGGATTGAAAACGGCATCGGGAGAATCGGAGCGATGACCGGACATGGCGCGCAGGCGCAACAGGTGCTCGATTCGATACGCGCGCGGATGCGCACCGTGCGCGCGCGCCTTGAGAGAGTGCCGCCGCGCAAGGTGCTGATGGTGGTCGGGCACGACCCGCTGGTCGCGGTCGGCGGCGGCTATCTCGATGAGCTGCTGCGGATGGCGGATTGTATCAACATCGGCGCCGGGCTCGGCACGCAATGGCCCCGGCTGAGCATCGAGTACATCATCGCTGCGGCCCCCGAGGTGGTCCTGGACGGCCAGATGGGCAGCGACCCGCAGACCCCGGCCGGATTCTGGAGCCGCTACCCGAACCTTCCTGCCGTCCGCAACCATCGCGTGTTCGGCTATGACGAAAACCCCGTCCTGCGCCCCGGACCGCGCGTCGCGCAGACGCTGGAAATTCTCGCCGCGCTGACCCATCCGGAAATCTTTGGTCTGCCTGCGCGCTCGCCCGGGGGACGCCGCTGATGGACGCGCGCGCCAAAGCATCGCCGATGCCGCCTGCACCGCAGCGGTCAGCACCCGAAGCTCGCGATGTCGCTGCGATCGGACAGGCGCACCTGACGCGCGCGCGGATGGCCGAGGTGCTGGGCACTCTGGGTGTCGCACTGTTGGCGGTATGCGTGCTGGGCGTGATGTTCGGTTCAGTCCGGATCGACTTCCTGCGCGCGTTGACCCAGCCTTCAAGCCCCGACCACGCGATCCTGTTCGCAGCGCGGATGCCGCGGGTGCTGATGGGTGCGGTGGTGGGCGCGATTCTGGCCGCGGTCGGCGCCGCCCTGCAGGCGCTGGTGCGCAATCCGCTGGCCGAAGGCGGAACGCTGGGCATTTCCAGCGGTGCGGCCTTCGGCGCAATCCTCGCGCTGGTCTTTGCCTATCGCGTCGGCGGCGGAGCGGGAATCGTGCCGCTCGCCGGTTTTGCCGCGGCGCTGCTCTCAACGCTGGCGGTTTACCGCCTGGGCCAGATGCATGGCCGCATCGAGCCCTTCAGCCTGCTGTTGGTAGGCGTCATCTTCAACACCTTCTGGTCCGCCCTGATCCTGCTGATCAACAGCGTGGTCAATCTGTATCAAACCCGCAGCATCCTGTTCTGGCTGGTGGGCAGCCTCGAAGCGCCGACCTATCGCGAGGTGGCGGCGGTGGGCGCGCTGGGCGCGGGCGGTTTTGTGTGGCTGATGTGGCATGCACGCGACATGAATCTGCTCAGCCTGGGCGACGACCCCGCGCGCGACCTGGGCGTGGACGTCGACGCCGTGCGCCGTGCGATTTTTATCGCCACCTCGCTGATGATCGGCGCAGCCGTATCGGTCAGCGGAATGATCGGGTTCGTCGGCCTGATCGTGCCCCACATCCTGCGCCTGGCCTTCGGCGCCGACCATCGCCTGCTAATGCCCGCCTCTTTCGTGGCCGGCGCCGCCTTTCTGGTCGCCGCCGACCTCATCGCGCGCTTGGTGATCGCACCCGGCGAGCTGCCGGTGGGCGTGATCACGGCGCTGTGCGGCGGGCCGTTCTTTATCTATCTGCTGCGGCGCGAAGGGCACCGGGGAATCGCGCTATGAGCCCGCCGCTGCTGGCGGCCCGCGGCGTCGCCGCCGGATACCACCAGCGCCGCGTGCTGCACGAGGTCTCGCTGCAGGTCGCGCCCGGCGAGCTGTTGGCGATCGTCGGACCCAACGGCGCAGGCAAGTCGACCCTGCTCAAAGTGCTCAGCGGCGCACTCCAGCCGTGGGGGGGCGTGGTCGAGCTTGAGGGACGCCCGCTGCAAACCTTCGATCGGCGCGCCCTGGCACGGCGCTTGGCTTCGCTGGGTCAGGAAAGCGGGTCGGCGTTTGCGTTCACAGTGCTGGAGATGGTGCTGATGGGCCGCGCGCCTCATCTGGGCGCGCTGCGCCTGGAGGGTGAGCGCGACCTCAAAGTCGCCCAACAGGCGTTGGAGCGCTTCGATCTGCTGCCGCTGGCTGCGCGCTCAATTAACGAGATTTCCGGCGGCGAGCGCCGGCGCGTATTGCTGGCGAGGGTGCTGGCGCAGGAACCGCAAGTCGCCCTGCTCGACGAGCCGACCGCGTTTTTGGACCTCAAACATGCCGCGGAGATCTTCTCGCGTCTGGCGCAACTGCGCGACGAGCGCGCGATGGCGGTGGTCGCGACGCTGCATGATCTCAACGCCGCCGCTCTATACGCCGACCGCGTCCTGCTGCTGAAGGACGGCAGGGCGGTGGGATGCGGCCGCCCCGAAGAAGTCCTGACCCGCGACAACCTGCGCCTGGTCTATGAGACCGAAGTTTACGTGGGCCGCAACCCAGCCACGGGAACGGTAATGGTCCTGCCCGCCGCCCGCTGACCCGCCCGCGCGCACCGCCCTTCCGCCTGGCCGGAGCGCATTCATTGAACACGGAATGCACTAACGTGTTTCTTTCAACGGGGCCGCGTTCATATGAACGCGGAATGTAGCCGCAGCGCCGGCTTGGCCTGCAGGCTGGTCGCGCTTCAATGGGGCCGCGTTCATATGAACGCGGAATGTTGACGTTGCAGTCGCGGTTCCTGCGCTATGAGCAGTGCTTCAATGGGGCCGCGTTCATATGAACGCGGAATGACTTTGACCAGCTCGAGCGCCGAGTGGCGAAAGTGGCTTCAATGGGGCCGCGTTCATATGAACGCGGAATGAGAGCCGGGACAGGGCGAGCCGGTGCTGCATCCGATGCTTCAATGGGGCCGCGTTCATATGAACGCGGAATGCTGTGGCTACGCTCGCAATCGTCTTAGAACTCGCGGTGCTTCAATGGGGCCGCGTTCATATGAACGCGGAATGTGGAGCCAGCGCGAGTGGGCGGTCGAATACTGCCTGGAGCTTCAATGGGGCCGCGTTCATATGAACGCGGAATGCGGCAAGTGGAATAGCAAGCGCGCCGGAACCAGGTTCAGCTTCAATGGGGCCGCGTTCATATGAACGCGGAATGGCCCGCGCATCGCGCTCGCGGCTAAGCACGTCGTCGGCCTGCTTCAATGGGGCCGCGTTCATATGAACGCG
>JAJPHZ010000020.1 GCA_021325025.1 Pseudomonadota bacterium
CTGCGCACCACTCGCTCTGGATTCGAGAGCCCCTTCGGTCAGAAACCTAACCCTATCCCCTTCCCGGAACCGGGAAGGGGAACCACCTTTCTGCCTCCCCTTCCCGTATCGGGAAGGGGCCGGGGGTTAGGTCTGCGCCAGCGCAATGATCCTGCGCACCACTCGCTCTGGATTCGAGACCCCCCTTCAGTCAGAAACCTAACCCCTGACCCCTTCCCGGAACCGGGAAGGGGAACCACCTTTCTGCCGCCCCTTCCCGTATCGGGAAGGGGCCGGGGGTTAGGTTTACGAGCGCAGCACTTCGCCCGGGGTGGCGCCGGTATATTTGCCGTCCTCGTAGACCATCACGCCGTTGACCACGGTGTGGATGACGCCCGTGGCGGGCATGATCAGGCGCTTGCCGCCGCCGGGCAGATCGTTGGTCATGGTGCCGCGCCGCGGCGAGCCGACCGTACCAGCGTCGAAGATCGCGATATCGGCGGCATTGCCGACCGTGAGCCGGCCGCGCCCCTTGAGCCCGAAGAAATCCGCCGGCTCCGACGTGATGCGCTTGACCGCGTACTCCAGCGTGATCGCCTGCAGTTCGCGCACCCAATGGCCGAGCAGGTAGGTGCAATAGCCCGCGTCGCACAGCAGGTTGACGTGTGCGCCTGCATCCGACAGTCCGATCAACGGACGCGGGTCGTTGATCAACTTCGCCAGCCGCTCTTCGTTGGTGTTGAATACTGCCTGGCTGAGCGAGATGTTGAGATCGTCCTCGATCGCCAGATCGAGCACCATCTCGAATTCCTGACCAACGCGGCCGCGTTCGCGGGCCACTTGGGCCACGGGCTTGCCGAGCAGGGTTTTCAATTCGGCTTTGCCGGCATCGCAAAACTCCACGCGCTCCCAATTGCGGCGGAACACGCCACGCTTCATCTCGTCAACCACCGCGCGGCGGAAATCCGGGTCGGCATAGATCTGTTTGAGCTTGTCGGGCGGCTGGCCGACGGCCGGCTGCCACGCTCTCATCATCGAAAATCCCAGCCCCGACTTGAGCTCATATTCGGCGATTAGCGGGCGGCAGGTCATCTGCGGAATGCCGCCGCGCCTGATCAGGGAATCGGCGCGCTCCAGGGTTTCGGCGCTGGCATGGGGCTGATCGTCGCGATCGAAAATCGCCAGCCACGTCACGCGCCGCCCGCTCTCATCCAACAGAAAACGAAGCAGGTCCAGCTCATGGTCCTGGATATGGCCGAAGTTCTGCGTCAGCGTGATTTCCACCACGCCCTTGCCCAGCCCGCGCAGCACGCGCGCATAGGCGCCCAACTCGGCGCGATCCGCAAGCCGGCAGGCCAACGGCCGGCCCTTGTAGCCGACGTGTTGAACGCCGGTGGTGTGCGAGAAACCGAGCGCGCCGGCGGCGATCGCTTCGCGCAGCAGCGCGGCGATCTGTTCGGTCTCGCGCGGAGTCGCCGCACGTTCCATCGACTCCTCGCCCATCACGTAATGGCGAAACGGGGTGAGCGGGGCGAGGAAACTCAGGTTGATTGCGCTGCCCCGGCGGCGGGCCGCGTCCATGTAGCTGGGGAAACTTTCCCAATCCCAGGTGATACCGCGTTGGAGCACCTCGAAGGGGATACCCTCGACGTTGACCAGGTCGTGCGCCGCGATGTCATGGATGTTGGGCCGGCAGGGCGCCAGCCCCACGCCGCAGTTGCCCATCACCACGCTGGTCACGCCATGCCACGACGAGCTGGTGATCTGCGGATCCCAGCAGATCTGGGCGTCGTAATGGGTATGCGGATCGACAAAGCCGGGCGCCACGATCAGGCCGTCTGCGTCGATCACGCGCGCGGCGCCGTCGCGCACCTTGCCGACCTCGGCAACAATGCCGCCCTTGATCGCAACATCAGCGAGCCGGCGCGGCGCGCCAGTGCCGTCCACTACCGTTCCATTCTTGATCAGCAGGTCGTATGACATGGCGATTCACCCTGGGGATTGCAAGCGGCCGGCTCATGCCGGCCGCACGCGCTGCCGGAGCAGCCCTAGTTCAGGTCCATCCGGTAAGCCTTGACCGCGTTGTCGCAGGTGATCTTGCGCTTGACGGTCTCGCTGACATGGGCGAAGTCCTTGGCGATTACTTCCTGCGAATGCGGCCAGGTGGAGTCGGTGTGGGGAAAGTCGGAGGCCCACATAAACCGGTCCTCGCCAAAGTAACTGGTGGTCAGCGGAGCCACCGGATCGTCCTGGAACGTTGCCCACAATTGGCGGCGCAAGTATTCGCTGGGCAACATCTTGAGCCGCTGCCCTGAGGGCGTCATGGTGAGGAACTTTTCGTGGATGTGGTCGAGGCGATGCAGGTAATGGGCGATCCAGCCCGCATCATTCTCGGCGGACACGATTTTCAACCTGGGGAAACGTTCCAGCGCACCGCCGTAGATCAGGGCGCGCAGCGACTGCTGGATCTCGAAGATCGGATCCAGCGGCGGGCGGCCGCCGGGCGCCCGTGGTCCGTCGAAGCGGATCTCGTTCTGCTTCTTTTGCGTGATGACGTGCAGGGAGATCGGCAAGTCGAGGTCCTGCGCCGCCGCCCAGAACGGATCGTATAGCGGCCGGGAGTAGGGCCGATCCTCGGGCGGCGCACCCCAGATCATCGCACCGCGAAATCCCATCTTGGCACAGCGCTCCAACTCCTTGACGCCAGCCGCCACGTCTTCCAGCGAGATCAGCGCGATCGCATAAAGCCGCTTGGGCGCGTAAGAGGCGTATTCGCCCAGCCAGTTGTTGAAGACCGAAAAACAGATCTGCTGCAGCTCCACGTCGTCCAATCCGAACAGCGGCATCCCCAGCGTCGTGTACAGCACTTCGGCCGCCACCCCGTCGATGTCCTGGTCCTTGAGCCGCTCCGCGGGGTCCCATCCGCTGGGCCGCGCCGCCTCGTAGCCTTTGGTCAGATGCTCCTTCAGTTCGGCGCCGCTTTTGCCGATTCCAAAGCCGGCCGCCACCGGAAACGGCACGATGCCCGGGGCGACAAACTGATAGGTGCCTTTCTCGTTCTGCACCACGCGCGGCGCCCGATCCTGGAATTTCTTGTCCAGGCGTTCGGTCCACAAGGTCGGCGGTTCCATCACGTGCGAATCCGCGGAGACGACCAGAGCAGCCATTTCGCAATCCTCCTCGAGCGATTTTTACACGCCGGTCTCCCGGCGGTATCGTCATGAAAACGCAGCGCGGGCGGGCCCAATCGGGGGCGGCGCTGGATCGCGGCTGTCGGACACGACGCCGCTTGCGCAAACACACCAGTGAAGCGACCGCCGAATCGTCGGGTCTGCCTCCCGCCGCCATCCTGTCACAGTAAAGCCTGCCCTGTACAGCGATCGGCGCTGCCGCAAATTGCCTGCTAACCACCCTCTGAGGACGGCAAAACCCGTCCTCTCACAATTCAAAGCCGTCCTCCTCCCATAGCGACGCCGTTCCCTTGCAGACCATCCGGCAAATGTGCGGTCCGCCCGGCAGGCAGATGCCGTGGGCGATACAGGCTGTCTTGCAGCCGGTAGCCCATAGCTGCGCGAAGTTGTTGCCGGCGGCGCACGGCGGGAATGAGGCGATAGGCAGATTGCCCATCGTGACCATCCCGGCGACGGTCAGCGCTCCGGTGCCCTGGTCGTGTTGGGGAATGGGAATCGAGGAAATTGCGCGGTCGGGGATGTCGTCGAGGAAACTGTTGGGGCCTATGGTCGCCGTGCCGGTGTGTCCGGCAATCATCTGCACCGGCAGCAGGTGCTCCGAACCCGGCGCGCCGTTGGCGGCGGTGCGGTAGATGTTGTAGGAGTCCTCCGCGCCCGTGGCGGAGGGCAAAATCAGGAACTTGATGGTGCTGCCGGCGCCGACTCTGCCGCATGCCGCAGTCAGTTCGTTGCTGTGCGGCCCCTCAACGCCGCGGCTAATCGGCGTCACGAAATAATGGTAGGTATACCCGCGGCCGCCCGAGCAATAGCCGCCGAGCAAGACGATGGTGGGCGCGCTCAGGGGATTGATCAGAACCGGTCCGCCGTTGACCACCAGCTTGCCCGGGAACAGGTGCAAGTAGTTGTCAGGCGCGCGCACGAAACCGACATTTTTCCAGGTCTGACTTCCGTCGCGAACCGTGGCGTTAACCGGCACTGATGCCCAATCGGGCGGGGTTGTGCCGGACCTGCCGTTGCCGATTCCTTCAAAAGAGTAACCCCACGGATTTCGGCTCCACGGCGTGATTACCGAAGCGGAGTTGTAGGCGGTCTGCGCGCGCCAATCACGGCCCGCCCAGCCGCCCACCAGGTACATGTACGAGTCGGGCAGGGTGGCGTTGTTCTGGCCATTGTTGGCAGTTGGACCGGGACCGGGGATGAAGCTTATCTGCGTGGTCTGCCGGGTGTCGGAGGGAGCATTGAACAGCGCGATGTTTTGCTTGGGGTTGAGCCCCAGACAGCCCTCGCATCGAAACAGCCGGTAGGCCGACCCGTTCTGGCTGAGGTCCACGGTGGGCGTCAGGTATGGCTTGGCGCCGGAGACGCCGGTGGTCATAAGCTGCAGGCTGCGGGCCAGAATCTGCGCGTGATCGCCGAGGTCCAGCCGGATGATATCGCCGCGCGTCCCGTCTACCCTGTTGACCGGCATGAAAGCGGTCGCTTCGTACTCCGACTCATCGATGCTGATAGGCCCGATTGGAGAGCCGCCAAAGTTGGCCGCGCCCATCAGCGTGGCAATCATGGCGCTGTGCACTCTGAGGTTGGCTCCGGCCGCGACGGTCAGGGGTTTTGGGCTGCGCGCGGCAATTACCACGCGATTGGCAAGATCGACGGCCGCGCTGACGTCGCGATTGATGCGGCGGTCGGAATCAATGGCGTCGGCCAGGCCGGCGGCGATTTGACGCGCCGCACCGCCGCTCGAACTGAGAGCTACCGCATAGCCATTGACCCTGAGGCTGAAATTCCCCCCGCCCTCGCCCGCTCTGACGACGACCACGTACTGGCCGATATTGCTCCATCTCACTCCGCCGTCCTGCGTTGTGGCCAGCGCATTGACCGCCCACGCGGGTTGGCCTGCGCCAGTCCGCTGCCCCTCGACAACGCGCTGAAAATTGCCGTTATTGTCCCTGACGACGAAGTTGGGAACGACGTTTCGCCGCGCCAGCCATACTCCGCCGACGGCGGTTGCGTTGTCGGTTTCATTGGCCAGGTTGGACACGTACAGGCGGCCGCCGGTGGCAAATACCATCCCCCCATCGAGGTCTTCCATGCCGTGCACGTAGACCTGCGCGGTGCCGTCGGGCGCCAGGTTGTCCACATCGACGCCGCAGCGCCAAAATGAGTTTCTTTCCAGCGTCCATTCCACGGCCTGCGACTGCGAGAAGTAAATGCCCTCGTTGAGCATGCTGAAATAATTGCGCTTGACGATGTTGCGGTCCGTTTGCGCCGGACCGCCGGCATAAATTCCGAATTGCGCCGGCGCATAACCGTCTTCGGGCAGACCGTAGCCCGCACCCGAACCGATCAGATTGCCTTCGATTACGTTAAAGGAGGTCGGCGCCAGGCAGGGACGCCCGTTTTGAAAAAGCGCGATAAGGGCGCGCGGCCGGCTGGCCGGATATGAGCTGCCAATCAGCATCATCCCGCGAATTCTGCTCTGCGTCGAACAGGTCAAAGTGATCATGTCGGCGCCGGCCGCGCCCGCCCACTCCAGACCGCAGGCCGGCTTGCTGTCGCGGGCGTTGTTCCAGCCCACGCAACTCAACTGCAGACTCTTGTTGAGCGCCACGATCGGCTTGCCAACCATGGCAAACCCTTTCATCGGCAAAGCGACCGCCACTGCCCGCAGTTGGGAGGCATCGCCGTTGGCGGCAATCGCGGCGTTGATCGCCGGGCCGACGTCGGTGCCGTAGCGCACCACCGCCGTTCCCGTGAGGTTGGGTCCACTGTAGGTCGCCGGTCCGCTGCATTTTCCCGCGGCGGTAAAACTTCCCAGCGTGATGCTGGAGGCCGAGTTGTAAGCGTAAACGCAGCCTGCGAAGACGGTGCGTCCATGCACGGGCGCGGTAAACACCTTAAGCGCCTTGCCACGGTCAGCGGGCACAAAGGTGTTCTTCGTCACGGCAAGGGCGCTAGACCCGTTTTTGACCGTCGCGCCCGGAATTTGGACAGTGTCGAAGCCGACGCCGGCAGGCGCGAAGTCCAGCGGATTGTACACGGCGGGCGCGGCTTTGGTGGGCGCAGGTTGCGCCAACGCCGGCACGGCAAGCATCACAGAGGCGATTGCCAGAGCAACAATCTTAATCTTTGCGTCCACTGCATCTCTCCAAAGTACGATGGCTAAGATCAGTAAGTGCCGGGAGCCAGTTTGCCGTGGTCCCAACTGGCCCATCTCTGCGGCACGAACGTGATGGCGACGCGCTTTTGCGCTCGCAGCCTGACGAATTCCAGTAATTCGGTTTGCGGCCGGGCGCCCAGGCGCAGGTTGCGCTCGGCGCCGTTTTGCCACATCGCGGTGAGGATCTCGATGACGCGGCCGGGGTCTTCATCCAGCTCGCAAACGCCGCGAATCATCAGGCCGCGCAGCCGACGATGCTCAAAGCCGCCCGGCTCGCCCCAGGGCGAAGCTTCCAGGATCACCGCGGCCCTGGGGTCGCGGCGCAGGTTCACCACCTTCTGCGACTTGCCGTAGGTCTGGAAGAAAATCCTGCCGTCTTTGTACACCCACCCCATCGACACGATATGCGGATAGCCGCCGGGACCATTGGTAGCCAGAAACATCGGCCACATCTCCCTCATCCCCTCGTGCAGAAAGGCCACCGCCTCCTCGCGGGTCATCTTGATCGCGTCGCGCTGCTTCAAGCTTAATCCTCCCGCCGATGATTCGTCGGCTTCATGACAGCTTCAGAAGGTCCAACCCAGGATCGACTTTAAAAACACCCCATTGCTGGCGCGGGTCAGGCCGAAGCCCACCCCCAGGTTGACCTCCAGCCGCGGGTCGAGTTCCAGGTTGAGGGTGGGCACGATGAAATGCTGCTGGGTCTGGATGCTGGGCAGATGTTCAAGCGCGCCCATGTCGCCGTAGTATTCCACCGCGGGCGACAGCCAGCTCAGCAGATGGTTGTAAACAACCTCGCCCGAGGGATCGAATTGGACTCCCTGATGCGTGCCCGGACCGCGGAAGGGCTTTTCAAGCGCCAAATTCGCGACGATATCGAAGCGGCGCAGGTGGGACTCGAGAATCGGGCGCAGTTCCAAACCCAGCGGATTTTCCTCGGCAGCAAAGCGCATGTACTCCAGTTCGATGTTTCCGCCGAGTTCTATCGGCCATCGCTCGCTTTGGCTGATGCCGAAATGGATTTTGGTGCGCGCGCCGGCGTACTCGTAATTGCCGTTGCTCAGCTTGGCGGTGGCCAGGTACTGCCCCACCTCCAGGTGCTCGAAGATGCCATAGGTCGCCTCCAGCGTTTCGTGAATCTGGTAGGGGTTGATGGCGTCATGGGCCAACTGGCCGGTGGCGGTGGTAACGCTGTTGGAGTGCAGCTCCAGAGTCAGATGGCCCTTTGGCGCGGTGTCCACGGTATAGATCTGGATCTCGTAGAAGTCGATGGCCGCCACGTTTGCGGGCCTCAACGCCCACCAGGCAAGCGCTGCGACAATTGCGCTCCACCATCTCATCGTGAGCGGACGACGCCGATCCGCGGGCATCGCGGGGCCAGCACACAGCGCGAGCACCACGGCGATACCGGCTGACAAATCGTCTGGCCGAAGGCCACCAGCAGGCCGTTGTACTCGATCCAAAAACGGCGCGGCAGCACCCGGCGCAGCGCGGCCTCGGTCTGCTCGGGAGTTTTGGTACGCACCAGACCCCATCGGTTGGAGATGCGATGCACGTGCGTGTCCACGCAGATGCCGGGTTTGCGGAATGCCTGCGTGACCACCAAATTGGCGGTCTTGCGCCCCACGCCTTTAAGCGTCAGCAGTGCATCAATCCGGTCGGGGACCTGGCCGCCGAAGCGCTCGATCAGGTCGCGGCAGATGTCGCGGATCACGCGGACCTTGGTGCGGTAAAAGCCAACCGGATAGATCGCGCGCTCCAGTTGCGCCGGCTCGATCGCCAGCATCTGCTGCGGAGTGTCGGCCAGCGCAAACAGCCGCGGCGCCGCGATGGCGGTGGTCTGGTCCTTGGTGCGCAGGCTCAGGATACATCCGATCAGGGTCTTGAAGGGATCGTCTTCCTCAGCCGCCATCAGCGCCAGAACCGGCGCCTGCCACGACGCGGCTTCGCGCCGCAGGCGCTTGAGCGCCGCGCCCGCGGTGCGGGCGGTGAACGCGGGCGGATGGGCCTTGACCCGGCCATCCCTGCCAGCCCGTTTGCGATCCGCGCCAACACGTTGCGAGGCTTCGGTCATTGAAGTCTTCCGCTGCTGTCGGTCAACTCGGCGATCGAGCTTAGCACGCCTGCGCCAGCCAATAAGCATCGGCGGCGAACCATCGCGCCATTACCGCCGCGCCCTTGCTTTGACGTACAATTGCGCGCGATGGAAGCGACATTGGGCTTGGAGAAGACACGGAGGCGAGGGTGGATGTCGCGAGCGATGGTCGCGTTGACCGCGGCGGCGCTACTGTCGATTGGCGGCGCGGCGCGCGCCGACAATGCCAAGGGTTTTGACTGGGAGGAGCTGACCCGCGAAGCCACTAGCCTGCTTTCCGACTATATCCAGATCAACACCAGCAACCCGCCGGGCAACGAGCTGCCCGCGGCCAAACTGCTCAAGGAGAAGTTTTTGCGCGACGGCATCCCGGCAGCCGTGTTCGAACCGTCCCCCGGCCGCGGCGTGATCGCCGCCCGCCTGCGCGGCATCGGCAAAAAACGCAAGGCCCTGGTCCTCCTCAGCCACATGGACGTGGTGCCGGCCAATCCCAAGGACTGGTCGGTGCCGCCCTTTTCCGGCGAAGTCAAGGGCGGCGAACTGTGGGGGCGCGGCGCGCTGGATGACAAGGGACCCGGCGTGGTTGCGCTAATGGCGATGCTGGCCATCAAGCGCGCCCGCATCCTGCTCGATCGCGACGTCGTGTTCATCGCCACCGGCGACGAGGAGGTCGGCGGCGAGGACGGCGCAGGTTGGGTGGTGCAGCATCAGACCAACCTCTACAAGGATGCGGGTTTCGTGCTGAACGAAGGAGGCGGGATTCGTGCCGACAAAGCCGGCCACGTCTTTTACAGCGTGGCGATCACGGAAAAGAGCCCGCTGTGGCTGCGTCTGACCGCCAGCGGCCCCACCGGTCACGCCGCGGCACCGCCGGCGCAGACCGCGGTGACACGCTTGGTCGCGGCCCTGCACAAGCTGGACGATTACCAGCCGCCGTTCAGAGTGATGCCGGTGGTGCAGGATTATTTCCGTCGCCTGGCGATACTGGATTCGAACCAGCCCAAGCTGCTCGACCTGCGCCTGGCGCTGACCGATCCCCAGTTCGCCAAGAAGTTCGTCTCCTCGCCGCATGACAATGCGATGGTGCGCGACACGATTACACCCACCGTCATCAACGCCGGCTACCGGACCAACATCATCCCGTCCACGGCTTCGGCGGAGATCGATTGCCGGCTGCTGCCCGACGAGGACCCGGCGGTCTTCATCAAGTCGCTCCGGCAACTGATTAATGATGATAGTATTAAGATCGAACGGCTTCTCAGTTTTCCGACCATGGCCTCGCCCGAGCGCAGTGAGTTGATGAACGCAATCGTCACCCTGTCGCGGCGCAAGGACAACGGCGCGCCGGTGATTCCCGCGATGCTGACCGGGTTCAACGACAGCCACTACTTCCGCCAGCGCGGACTGGTCGCCTACGGCTTCGTGCCAATCCGTTTCAGCGCGCAGTCGGGGCTGCTGGTGCACGGTGCCAACGAACGGATCGAGATCAAGGCGCTGCGCGAGGGGATCGAGCGGATGGTGGAGCTGCTGCGAATCATGGGTGGCCAGTGAGGAGGTCCTATGCTGCGCGCAGGAGTTGGAGTTTCGACCGCCGCCGATCCGATCGCCGCCGCCCATGAGGCTGCGGAGCAGGCGCTGGCGCAAGCCGGGCTACGGGCCGCGGACGGGGCCCTGTGCTTTGCCGGCAGCCGCCACACCGCCGCCTTCCGGCCCCTGATGCGCGCCGTCGCCGAAAGCACGCAAACCCCGCAGGTGGCAGGATGCAGCGCCAGCGGCGTGATCGCGCACGGGCGCGAACTGGAAGGCGCCGACGCGGTGGCGGTGCTGGCTGTCGGCGGCGGCATCACCGCCCGGCGCATCTTCGTGCCCAGCATCAAGGGCCGCGCCCAGGAGGCGGCGCGCGAAGTAGCCGCTGCCGCACGTCCCGCGCTGGGCCGCAGCAACCTGCTCTGCCTGTTCCCCGATTCCTACAATCTGGAGCCGGAGCCGTTTCTCGACGTGCTAAGCCGCGACCTGCCCGAGGCGGTGGTGGTGGGCGGCGGCGCCACCGAGGACGGCATGAGCGGCGAGACCTTCGCCCTGTGCGGCGACGCGGTCAGCAGCAACGCGGTGTCGGGGATGCTGTTTGCGGGCGACTTGGAGATCATCAGCGGCGCCTCGCTGGGATGCCGCTTGATTGGCCCGCCGCATCGCATCACGGCCGCCCGCCACAACGTCATAATCGAGCTCGACGGCCGGCCGGCCCTGGAGGTGCTGCGCCAGACCATCGGCCCGCTGGGCGACGACTTGCGCCGTACGGCGGCGATGGTGTACCTGGCGATGACGCTGGAGCCGGGGGCCGAGCGGCTGCAGCACGGCCGTTATCTGATCCGCAACCTGATCGGCTTCGACGAGGCCAGAGGACTGATCGCCACCGTCTACCGGCCGCAGCCCGGCGATCTGGTGGGCTTCGCGCTGCGCGATGAGGAGGGCGCGCGCGACAACCTCAAACTGACGCTGGAGGAGATGGAACGCTGTGTGGGCAATCCGCCCGCCTTCGGCCTGTACTTCGATTGCGTCTCGCGCGGCAGCCATCTGTACTCGATGGCGGATCATGACAGCGCCTACCTGACGCGCTATTTCCCCAAGGTGCCGATCGCGGGATTTTTCACGGGCTTCGAAATCGGCCCGCTGGCTGCCGCCACCCGCCTGCTGCAGTATTCCGGCGTACTGGCCCTGGTATCGGCGCGCACGCCATGATGCGGAGGGCGCGCTGAAGCGTCAGGTGGACGCCCGCGCCTTGCGCAGATACTCCTGTATCGAGGCGACGCCCAGTTGCCGGGCCTGCACGATACTCTCCAGATGTTCGCGCGTGTTGACCAGGCCTTTGGCGCGCACCGTTCCCTGTTCGTCGATCAGGACGGCGTAGGGCAGTTTGCCGATCTGAAAGGCGAGTCCCAACTGCGTCGATAGCACGAATGGATACTCTTCGATGCGCTGGGCACGGATGAAGCGCTCCTGTTCCGGGCCATCGCCATCGCTGGCGAACACCAGCCTTAATCCGGCTTCGCTCTTGACCATCGATTTTACGGCCGGAATCAACTTCTTGCACACCGGGCAGGCGGGGGAGACGAACATCAACAGCGTGCTTTTGCCGTCGGCGGCGGGACCGCCGATCGCAAGCCGGCGTTGGCGGATATCGAGCAGATCAAAGGCCGGCGAAGGGTTGCCCACGGCCGGACCGTGATCGATGGTCAGCGCTCCCATCGGCGCGATGCGCTCGTGCAGCACACCGATCTGGCGGATCAGCGCCAGCACCACCGCGGCGAGTCCGAGCACCGCGGCCCACAGCACGATTTGTGAGACCAGCAACGCTTCAAGCATGCAGACGCTCCAGGCGGCGCAGGCGCGGGGCGTTGGCAAGCAGATAGTTCATCGACGCGTACAGCACGACCAAGGTCGCGGCGCCACAGCCGATCGTCACGAAATCGGCAAGGAGCAGCGGGCGCCCACGCGGCGCCGCCGCGGCGGCCGCCGCAGCCGCCATCAGCATCGCGTTGCGCACAATCAGCCATCCGCTGAGCGTCGGCCGGAGTGCCGGCCCGAAGCATCCGCAGTCGATCTCCGTGCGTCCGCGCGCAAGGTTGATTGCGACTGCAGTGGTGAAGGTCGCGACCAGCGCGGCTGTCAGCACACAGGCGGCGGCGCGGGTTGCCGCGATGAGCAGGCCTGCCGCGGCAATTGCTTCCAGGGCAGGTATCAGCCAGGCGACCGGAGTCAGCAGGAGCGCCGGCAGGAGGCGATAATTTTCCAGCGCGGCGGCAAACTCCCCCATCGCAGTCAGCTTCATCGCCGCCGACACCGCCATTATCGCGGCCAGCGCTATCGCCAACGTCCATGTCAGCGCCGGATCCACTGCGGTTCCCATATAGCGCCGCCGGCAAAATTTCACCATCCCTGCACGGGCCGAAAACTTTGCCTTGGCGCCTGTGCCGATTCTGATATGCTGGAACCATAGCCCAACAAAGGAGCGGTTCTGCAGATGCCAACCCGCAGTCGCAACGGTGAAACTCACGCGGAGCATCGGCACAGCGCAACCGGCACCGCGCACGCAACCGGGGAAAGCATGGCCTGGAACGCAAACTCGATGGCCGCCAGCGCCCTGGTGCTGGGTGGAATAGCTCTGCTCCAACCTGAACTGATCCCCGGGATGGCGATCGGGGCGGGCGTAACTCTGCTCTCGAGCAGGATGCCGGGAGTCAACGCGGTGTTGCGCCCCGCGCTCAAGGCCGCCGTCAAAGCCGCGTACGCGGCCGCCGAAATGGTCGCGCAAGCGGCCGAAGAATTTCAGGACATGGTCGCCGAGGCGCGGGCCGAACAGGAGCTGGCGCCGTCCAAAGAGCAGCCGCATATGACGCATTAGCCGGCGTCCGCAACAGCGCCGCCGCTTTCGTTTCGCGGCCCAACCGCGCGCGCAGACCCGATTCCGCAGCCGCCTGGAGTTTCTGCAGTATGGACCACGTTCGCTGAAGACAGGCCTGCGGATAAAAAAGGCACCGCCCGTGGGCGGTGCCTTTTTGTTGGTCCGGCGATGGCGGACGGACTACTTGGAGGCCAGGTTGTCGGCCTTGGCCAGTTGCTCCTGGAAACTCTTCCAGTGCTTGAGCAGATCGATCGCCTTGTCGAGTTGGACGTCCTTGGCCGGTTTGGCGTGCGGCAGGCCCAGCGAGCGACTCTTGCTGCCGCCATGGTTCCCCGACCCCGGAGATTCGCCGGGCTTGCCGGACTTGCCGTTGGTAAAGTGATGAGGCAAGTCGCTTTCACGAATGGTTTCCTCGTCGACATCGCCGGGAACCTCGGCGGCGGCGGGCAGCAGCTTGGGCTGCTCCACCACCACGTCGGGTGTGATACCGACGGCCTGGATCGAACGGCCGTTGGGGGTGAAGTAGCGGGCGGTGGTCAGGCGCAGCGCCGATTTATCGTCCAGCGGTAGGATGGTCTGCACCGAGCCCTTGCCAAAAGTCTGAGTACCGACGATCGCGGCGCGGCGATGGTCCTGCAGGGCGCCGGCCACGATTTCGCTGGCGCTGGCGCTGCCCCCGTTGACCAGCACCACCATCGGGTACTCGAAGTAATGCTCCTTCTTATGCGACAGGTACTTCTGCTTCTGACTCTCCAGGCGCCCCTCGGTGTAGACGATCATGCCGCCGTCGAGGAAGTCGTCGGCGACATGCACCGCCTGATTGAGCAGACCGCCGGGGTCGTCGCGCAGGTCGAGCACCAGCCCCTTGATTTTGCCGCCATGCTCCTTCTGGAACTTCTGCAGCGCCGCATCGACGTCGTCATCGGTATGCTCCTGGAAGGTGGAGACGCGGATGTAGTCGTAACCGCCGGGCAGCTCCTTGGACTTGACCGACTTGATCTTGATTACATCGCGCACCAGGGGAACGGTGAACAGCTCGGGCACGCCTTCGCGATGGATGGTGAGCGTGATCTTGCTGCCCTTGGGTCCGCGCATCGCCTTGACCGCGTCGGTCAAAGTCATGTCCTTGGTGAAGTTGGAGTCGATCTTGATGATCTGGTCGCCGGCCTTGATTCCGGCTTTGTAGGCGGGCGTGTCTTCAATGGGCGAGACCACGGTCAGCACGCCGTTTTTGATCGTGATTTCGATCCCAAGGCCGCCGAAGCTGCCGCGCGTTTCGATCTGCAGGTCCTTGTAGAGTTCAGGCGTCAGGTAGGCGCTGTGGGGGTCGAGCGAGGCCAGCATCCCGGTAATCGCGCCGTTGATAAGCTGCTTGGTGGAAACCGGTTCGACGTAGTTCTTCTGCACAATCGCCAGCACGTTGGCGAAGGTTTCCAGCTCCTCGTAGGAGCTCTCCGGCACCGCTTGCGCACGCCGTACGGTCACTGCCTGCACGGCGACCAGGCAGAAGATCGCGCCGATCGCCACACTGATGAGCCATTTATGTTTCTTTAAAGTCGCCATTGAGCCTGACCTGTAACACGCCCGCGCGGCGCGCCGCGCGCGGCTAACCCTCTTTGTTATCGAGCAAATCGTTGAGCGCCTGCCGTACGTCGCTCTGCGACCAGTCAAATGCCCCCATGTGATGGGCGACGATGCGGCCTTTGCGATCGATGATGAATGTTTCGGGCACTCCGGTGACGTTGTAGGCGTCACCAACCACGTTGTCGGGGTCGAGCAGGACATCGAAGTGCAGATGGTTCTTTTCCACGAACGGCTGCACCGCGGCGCGTCCCTTGCGGTCCTGGCTGACAGCCAGAATCACGAAGTCCGAGCGGTCTTTGAAAGCTTCGTACAGGCTCTCCATCGAAGGCATCTCTTCCCGGCAGGGTCCGCACCAAGTTGCCCAGACGTTCAAGAATACCACCTTTCCGCGCAGCGAGGAGAGCGATATCTGGCGGCCGGAAAGGGTGGGCAGCTTGAAATCGGCCGCCATCTCGCCTGCCGCCACCGGCGCCTCCGCACTGTCCTGATTGGTGGTCAGGGCGGGAAACAGCGTACGCACGGCGAAAAACAGCACCACTCCCGAGGCGATCAGCAACCCCCCCACGAACGACAGGCTCTTGCTCTTCATCTTTCCAGCATTCTCAGGCCGCCTGCTTGGCGGTCATGCGCGCCGGCGCAGTCGCCGTCGACCAGGCGTAGGCCGCGATTCCGATCGCCACCATCGCCAGTGCGATCAGTTGTGCTTCCGACAGGCCCCACAGCACCCGTGGGTTGACCCGAATAAACTCGACTGCGAAACGGCACCCGCCGGCCATTATCAGGTACAGGTAAAAGAGCCGCCCCTCGACATGGATCTTTTTGCGAATCGACCACAGGATGAGAAAGACCCCGGTGTACAGAAGCGTTTCGTAAACCGGCGCCGGATGCACTCGGACCCACGGCGCGCATCCAGTGTCGGTGCATCCGGGCGCCGCCACCAGGCGGTTGCCGTTAAGCGCCAGCACGGTGCGTCCCGTCCAGCCGACGATCGCATTATGGTAGGCCATCGCCCACGGCAGGTTGGACACCGTACCCCAATCGCCGTCGCCCGACAACTGGCATCCGATGCGTCCGATCGCATGGCCGATCGCCAGTCCGGGCGCGGCCATATCGGCCAGCACCAGAAAGCGAATCTTGTAATACCGCGCGACGAAATAGGCGGCGATCACGCCGCCCGCCAGCCCGCCGTACCAGACGAAGCCGGCGCCGGAGAAGATCATCTCCCAGGGGTTGGCGGCGTAATGCGGCCAGTTGTCGGCGATATCGTACAGGCGCGACCCTACCACCCCCGCAATCGCGGTCCACAGAATCAGCGTCGAAGCCCATTCGCCCTGGTACCCGTGGCGTTTGAACTCGCTGGTGCAGGCGATGTCGGCGGCGATAAACCCCAGCGCCATCATCAGCCCATAGCTGTAGACGGTGATGGGGCCCAGGCGCAAAAGAATCGGGATCATGATTACCCCACTATAATATGCCGACGGCGGGGTTGGTCGCCAGCCGTCTAGGGCACCCTCCCACGGCCGGCCCGCCCCTTTCGCCGCACCGATCCGGCCAGTATAAAGACGGTTACGTGCGTGCCGTTGTTCAAAGGGTCAAACGCGCCCAGGTCACGGTCGAAGGCCGTGTCGTGGGCAGGATCGGGGTGGGCATGGTGGTGTTGCTGGGCGTTGCCGCCGACGACACCCAGGCCGACGCGCGCGAACTGGCCGCGCGCATCGTGCGGATGCGCATTTTCGCCGACGCGGCAGGCAAGATGAACCTCGATCTGGCCGCCGTGGGCGGCCAATTGCTGGTCGTATCGCAGTTCACGCTGCTGGCCGATACGACCTCGGGGCGCCGCCCGTCCTTTGCCGCGGCCGCTCCACCCGAGCGGGCGCGCGAGCTTTACCGCTGCTTTCTTTCCCTGTGCCGCGAGGCAGGCATAAAAACAGAAGAAGGAGAGTTCGGCGCCAGGATGGAGGTCGAACTGGTCAACGACGGCCCGGTGACCTTCGTCCTGGATAGCCGCAGGTAAGGTTATGCCGCGCGCAGGATTTTACGCCGTCGAGTCGGGCAAAATCTCCTTCCGGCGCGACGGCCACTGGTACTCCGACGAAGAGCGCATCGACAACCCGCGCATCGCGCTGCTCTTCAGCCGCAGCATCCGCCGCAATCCCGAAGGCAGCTACTTCCTCCAGGTCGGCGACGAGCGCGCGTCGATCACCGTCGAGGATACGCCCTACGTCGTGAAATCGGTGGAGGGCGACGCGGCGGCTGGTTTCAGCGTGGTGCTCAACGACGAGGAGCGCGAACCGCTGGACGCGTCGTCGCTGGAAGTGGGGCCGGACAACGTGTTGTATTGCCGGGTCAAGAACGGGGCGTTCAGAGCGCGCTTCCTGCGCCCGGCCTATTACCATCTGAGCGATTGCCTGGGGATGGATGACAACGGCGAGTTCTTCTTCAACGTCGGCGGGCGGCGCTATCCGGTGCACCAGGCCCCGCCGCAGGACGACCGCCGGACGTGAGCGAGCCGCTGCTCAACGTCGTCCTGGTCCGGCCTGAGATTCCGCAGAATACGGGTTCGATTGCGCGCCTGACGGCCGCGGTGCGGGTGCGGTTGCATCTGGTGGGTCCGCTGGGGTTTTCGCTGGCAGACCGCTATTTGCGGCGCGCGGGGCTGGATTACTGGCCGATGGTGGACTTGCGCACGTATGTGAATGCCGAAGCGTTCTTCAGCGCGCATCCAGCCGGTCCGTTCAAGCTGTTCTCGGCCCGCGCCCCGCACAGCTACATCCAGGCGCAATTTGCGCCCGGCGATTTCCTGCTCTTCGGCAGCGAAACCAAAGGCCTGGGCCGCACCATCTTGAGCAGCGGCATCGGCCCCGCCTATCGTATCCCAATCTTCGAGCCCGGCGTGCGCAGCCTCAACCTGTCCAATGCGGTTTCGATCGTCGTGTACGAGGCGCTGCGGCAGTTGGGCCGGCTGGCGTCGTGAGCCGGGGACAAATAGCGGGGCAGGCGTCTTTGGGCTGCCGATAGATTCTTTGCTCGCGCAATTGGCAACAGCCCGCTTCACTCTAGAGACCCTCGCGCTAAGCAGCGCGTCAATAGCGGATAGCGATGCCCGAGCGGGCGCCCTGCCCCCGTTGATAAGCGGGCATCCTTGCTCGCGCCGCTTTACTTTACGTCGCCGGCCCCGCTTTGCAGCCGCCCAACGTCGCCGACTATTGCCGCTCGTTAATCGCTCTGATGGCTGCGGCCAGGCCCGGATACCACTTTTCGTGTCTGGGCAGATGGTCGTTGAGTTCCAGCCACGGCGCTTTCGACGACACCCATCCGTGGCGCAGTTCCTCCGCGGGCGAGCCCGGCCATTGGCAGCCGTCGATGGTCGCGGTGGCGATCGAAATGACGTTGGGAAACGCCGTCATTTCACCGGCCACATGCGTGCCGCAGTTTTTGCAAAAGCGGCGCGACACACCGGGCGAAGTGCTAAAGGCGCCCATCGCGTCGGCGCCGCTGTCCCATCGAAACGCGCTGCGCGGGAACATCGAGTAGGTGACGAACGCGGCGCCGTGGATCCGGCGGCAGTTGGAGCAATGGCAATGATGCGTATAGCCGGCGGGCGCCGTGATCGTATAACGCACCTGGCCGCAGAAGCATCCGCCCGTCAGCTCGAAAGGCATTTTCCATTGACCTCCAACATGCAAGGCGCCGGGCGCCCGTTTAGGGTTTGGTCAGCGCGGCAACCTTGGTCAGATCCGTATACACCCGCAGCCGCACGATCTTGTCGTTGGGGATCTCCCAGACCATGCAGGCGTCGTTCTCGTAAGCGCGGCCGTTGAAAGCGCGTGCGCGGTGGGTCGCTTCGGCGATTACGGTGGTGCCCACTTCGTAGAAATGATGGAACTCCGCCTGTTGCCCTTCGGGGAACAGGCTCTCGCGCGCGGCGGCGGCGCGAAGCGCGTCCTTGCCGCGCCAGGGATTTTTAAAATTGCCCGCCGGATGCCAGATGACATCCTCCGCCACGCATTCGCACAGCGCGTCCATGTCGCGGCGCATCCACGCCAGCCACATCCGCCGCGCCAGTTCGGTTCTCTCTCCGGGCTTCATCATCGCTGCCGCACTCCGCTTACGTCAATTTGTAGACGCGCGCCGCGTTCTCGCCCAAAATTGCGCGCCGCGCCGAGTCGTCCATTCCCGCCACCAGTCCCTTGAGATCTTCCATGTAGGTGGCCGGATGATTGGAATGCGGAAAGTCGCTGGCCCAGAAGAATTTGTCCTCGCCGACGATTTTGGTCAGCGGCGCCACGCATCGCTCGAACGGGTCGGCCGAGATGAAGCACTGGCGCTTGAAATAAAATGACGGCTTCTCGCTAAGCCGCACCGAGCCGCCGGCGGTGGTGCCGCGGTAGAGCGCGTCGGTCCAGTCCAGCCACGAGCCGATCCATCCGGCGCTGGACTCCAGGATCACCAGCTTAAGACGCGGAAAACGATCGAACACACCGTAGGCAAAGATGCTCGCCAACGCCATCTGAACCGCCGATACGCCGCTGGCGTTGAAGTACCAGTCCGACCAGTTCACGTCGTCGAAGCGGTGATGCACACTCCAGGCGGGATTGTCGAGCGAGGGATGCAGCGCTAGCGGCACGTCGAGGTCCTGCGCCGCGGCGAACACCGGGTCGTGGTCGGGATGGCCATGGGACTTGCGGTTAAAGGTGTAGCAGTACGTCCACGCGCCCTTGCATCCGTCATTGACCGCGCGCTCCAGCTCGCGCACCGCGGCCTGCGGATCGGCCAGCACCAGGTGTGCGATCGGCACCAGGCGGCCGCCCGAATCACGGCAAAAATCGGCGATCCAGCGGTTGTAGGCCTGTGCGTATGCGTTGGCCAGTTCGATGTCCGATACGTGGGCGCCCCACACCAGTCCCAGCGTCGGATAGAGAATCGCCTTGTCGATCCGTTCGTGATCGAGCAGTTCAACGCGTTCCCTGGCATCCATCGTGCCGAAGCCGGCGCCGTTGAGGTAGGTGGCGTCTTCGCCCAAACCGCGGTCGAAGGCTGGCTGGCTGGCTTGTTTTATGACTGTTTGACGGCGGCGCTCGTTGAATTGACGGATGCCCGCGTCGCCCAGTTCGTTGAGCCGCTTCATGCCGCCCAGCGAGGCGAGAAACGCGGGCGGAACCAACGTCGAGGGCTTGCCGTCGATTTCCAGGTACTCGCGCCCATCGGCGCCGCGCGCGATGCGCATCGCGCGCTCGCGGAACTTCGGCTCGATGTATCGCACCCAGGTATCGGGCGGCTCAAGGATATGACCATCGGCGTCAACGACCTGCTCCCGGGTCATAACCACCTCCTGCAATGGTTCGTCGCCGTCATATTAATGCCGGCAAAGCGGTTTCCACAAATCGCACCGCCACTGGTCCAACTTATAAGGCGGCGCGCCCTTTGACGTCTATCGCCGGGCGTCGTATTGAATCACCCAGGATGAAAGCAATCGCCAAGACCAGGCCTGCGTTTGGAGCCGAACTGATCGACCTTCCCGTCCCGCGGCCCGCACGCGGCGAGCTGCTGGTGAAGGTGGCCGCCTGCGGCATCTGCGGCTCCGACCTGCACATCTATGAATGGGAGCTGGGCGCGGAGCGGTTCGCACCGCGACTGCCGATGGTGTTGGGGCATGAGCCCGCAGGCGAGGTGACCGAGATCGGCGCGGAAGTCCGCGGCTTCAAGCCGGGCGATCACGTCGCGCTCGACCCCTTCGGTCATTGCGGGCGCTGCCCGACCTGTCTGTCCGGCCGCTTCAACCTGTGCACCGCGCCGACCACGCTCAGCGGCGCGTTTGCCGAGTACACGATCGCGCCCGCCGCCAACGCCTATTTGGTTCCCGCCGACATGAACCTGGAGCAGGCCGCGCTGCTGGAGCCGTTCGCCACCGGATTGCATGGCGTCGAGCAGTCGGGCGTCAAGGCTGGCGACCGCGTGGTGATCGAAGGCCCCGGCCCGATCGGACTGTGCACCGCGCTTGCCGCGCGCGCGATGGGCGCTGCATCAGTCGTGATCACCGGCTTGCGGGCCGATGCGGAGCGGCTGGAGCTGGCGCGCCGTTTCGGTTTCAGCACGGTGTGCGCCGAAGATGAGGATTGGATCGCGCAGGTCGTGCAGGGCGTCGGTGAGGGCGGCGCGGACGTGGTGTTCGACGCGGCCGGGATGATGCAGAGCGTCCGCCAACTGGTCAAGCGCGGCGGACAGTTGGTGCTGCTGGGATGGCCCGCGCGCGACATCCCGTCGGCGGAGATGCGCGCACTGTTTTTTCACGGCGTCAATATCATCAGCTCCAGGGTGCGCTCGCCGCAAACCTGGCGGCGTGCGATCGCGCTGGTGGGCGGCGGCCAGGTCGAGCTGAGGCCGATGGTGACCCATCGCGTGGACCTGGCCAACGGACTGCAGGCATTCGAACTGCTGCGCAGGAAACAGGGCGTCAAGGTGCTGGTCAATCCGGCGCTCTGAAATCGCACGGCGGAGGGATTACGATGCGCAACGGCATGAAAGTCGTCGATACCGACACCCATCAGATGGAACCGACCCGCATCTGGGAGCAGTACATCGAGGATCGATTCAAAAGCGCGGCACCGCGCATCGGCCGCACCCCGAGCGGGCGCGCCACGATGATGGTGGAAGGCGAGTCGCTTACCGCCGAGGAGGGCAAATATCCGATGGACTCGCCCGAGTTCCTGGCCGCCGGCGAGCGAGCGATGAAACGTTTCGAGCGCACCAAGCGCGCGGGCTTCAGTCCCCAGGCGCGTCTGGCGGACATGGACGAAGAGGGCGTGGACGTCCAGATCATCTATCCCACCGTGGGCGGGCAGCTTCAGGGGCGTGAGTTTTTCGACACCGAGCTGCTGGCGGCCTGCTGCCGCGCCTACAACAACTGGAGCGCCGAGTACTGCAGCAGCGCGCCGCAGCGCCTGCGATGGGCCGCGATGGTTCCTATACAAGATGTAGGCAAGGCGATCGAAGAGGCGCGCCGGGCGGTCAAAAACGGCGCGGTCTGCATCTACCTGCGGCCCAACCCGGTCAAGGGCCGCAACCTGCACCATCGCGACAACTGGCCGCTGTTTGCGGAAATCGAGCAACTCGGGGTGCCAATCGCGATCCACGACTCGGGCTCGCCGCGCATCCCGTCCTACGGCGACCGCATGGAGACGCACACCAGCGGCCATATTCTGGCCCATCCGTTCGAAGCGATGTCCGCGATGGCGGGGCTGATCTGGTTCGGCGTCTTCGAGCATTTCCCGCGCCTGCAGGTGGTGCACGTGGAGGCCGATGCGGGATGGGCGCCGTATTGGGTGCAGCGCATGGAACAGCATTGGGAGTTCAGCGGCAACGCCGAGCATCCGGACATGAAGCTGCGCCCCACCGAGTATTTCAAGCGCAACATCTTCGTCGCCTGCCGCGCCGACGAGATGACGCTCAAGGCCGCGGTGGAGCTTTTGGGCGACGACAACTTCGTGTGGAACTCCGACTATCCGCATCCCGACGGCACCTGGCCGTGGGCGCTGAGCAAGCTGGAGCAGCAGCCGATCGCGCCGGTCAGCAAGCGCAAGATCCTGTGGGACAACGCAGCCCGCGCCTTTCATTTGAGTTGAGCAGCGCGGGCCTTGGGCCGTGTGCAAAAAAACCGACTCACTGCTCCAGGCTGGCGCCGTGCTGTTTCATCTCGTACTCCAGGTCCAGCCGCAGCCAGTCCAATGCCGCAACGTAGATCACGTCCCAGGAATTGACGTTGGTTTTGGGCGACCCGCGCGAGTCGTACATCGACACCGTCAGCCGGCCGTCCTGCATCGTGCGCTGAATCACCAGGCCGCTGCCCGCGGCACTCGTGCATTGCCAATTGCGATAATCCTTCACCGTGCAGTTCTTGAACTCGATGACTCCGTCGGTGTCCCACTCGGTCACCGTCTGACGCCGCGGGCAGGCGCGAAATGTCCGCGGATCAAGCGGCACGGTAATCTCGCCTTCACAGAAGGTTCCGAATACCACCCGTCCCTCGCATTCCACGGGATAGACTCGCACAGAATGAGTGAACAGGGCGGTTAGGGCGAATACGGCTTCGGTCAGGAGCGCGGCAAGGAAGCTCACGAGGGCCAGAAAAGCGGCCAGTTTCGACATGCCCGGTCATCACGCTTGCGGCGCTTGGGCCCAAGCGGCTTGAAAAAGAAAACGCGCGCCTTCTGGCCGCCTTCTCAGCCCTGCTGGCCAGGCAACAGTGCGGCTCGCGTAACCTCCTTGCGCTCGCTTTTGTCCAGCGCCTCTGCGGCGCGCGACAGCGGAAATTTGGCATCGCACAGTTCCAGGTAGGGATAGCGATTGATGTGCTGGGCCAGGAAATCCAGGGTCTTTTTCAGGTAATGGGGTGGATAAGTCGCGACGCCGTGGATTTCGATCGATTTGAAGGTGATCAGCGACGGCGCGAGCGGCGCCGTCAGTCCGCCCGAAATGTTGCCCACCTCGATTAGCCGCCCGCCATTGCGCACCAGGCTGACCGCTTCGACGAATGCTTCGGGAATCCCCGCGACTTCCAGCACCACGTCGGGACCGCTGCCGCCGGCTAACTCGCGCACCCGCGCCTGGCGCGCCTTGAGGTCGGGATACTGGCGCAGGTCGATCACTTCGTCGGCGCCGAACCGCCTGGCCTGTGCCAGGCGCAGATCGACGCCGTCGATCGCGATCACCCGGGCCCCGCGCGCCTTCGCGATCGCCATCGCATGCAGTCCCAGTCCGCCCGCGCCCAGCACCAACAGCTTCTCCCCGTAAGATAACCGGCCGCGATCGAGCGCCCAGTAAACCTGCGACATCGCACAGTTGGCGGAAGCCGCAATCAAGTCGGGAACATTGTCCGGGATACGATAGAAGTGCTGCTCGGGCTTGATGAAGTAATGGGTCGCGAAGGTGGCGGTGAAATGCGGCGGCACGTCGGGATGCGGCGCGCCCATCACCCGGTTAAGGCAGGCGGCATGATTGCCGGCCACGCAGTTCTCGCATCGATTGCACACCGTGTAGTAAACCGGCGCGATGCGGTCGCCGACCTTGACCGGCACCCCGGCCCAGTCCCTAGTGACGCCTTCGCCCAGCGCATGGATTCTGCCCGCCATTTCATGGCCGGGCATGATTCCGCGCCGCCCGAACTCGCCGCGCCACATATGTACCTCTGAGCCGCAGACGTTGGTCTGCGTGACCTCTGCGATCAGTCCGCCCGGCGCCGGAGCGGGGACGTCGTATTCGAAGAACTGCAGCTTGTGGCCCTCGGGGATAAACGCGACCGAACCTTTCATGACCGGCGACCTCTCGGCGTTAACCTAGGAGAATCGATCCGCTTGGGCAAGCGCGCGGGCGCTCCGCTGCTTACTCAATCAGCTTGGCGGCGAATGCTCCGATGTTGTTGCCTCCGCCCGGACCGATATCGCCGGGATTGACATAGTCAACAAACATACCCGTGATGTAGCTGGCATTGGGGCCGGCATTTACCGCCGACAGCAGTTGAATCTCGGCGAATGCATAAACGTTCAGAGGGCAGCGGCCGTTGCATCCGGCCCAGTCAACCACAGGCACAACGACATAGGGATGATTGGTCGATATCAGCACGTTCGCTTCGTCAATCAAGGCCTTGATTTCCGCGAAGCCGGGCTGCGAAGAGATACACGGGTCTACCGGCGGAACCGCAAACGGGACGGGCGGGGGACAGGTTGACAGCGTATTGGTCGGAGTGTTGCTGGGCAGTTCGACACCAGACCAGTCGGCCGGCCCCTGGACCCACGAATCGCCCTTATCGTTTTTCTTTGCCCCAAACGTCACCACCGATTTAGCCGCGGTACTATATGGGCAAGGTGAGGTCATGCCGGGCTTGCATACCTGTAGCCCGACCGGAAAGGCATTGAACACCTTATTAGCCAGTCCGATTTCGGCCGTCGCCAGCACCTGGACGCTCGATTCAGTGACTCCGATCAGGCGGGAGAAATGAAGCGGCACGACCCGCCGCGCCGTCATCGATACATCCGGATTTCCATCCGGAGCGGTTCCGACCGTCGGACCGGAGACAATTTCTCCCCCGGCAATGCCATTGCGGGCAGCGTAGTCGGTGGTGGTCGCCACCGCCGAACACCGCGTCGGGTCGGGCAGACAATGCGCTCCCGCCAGCACCGCCGCATCAGCAGCGGTCTGCATCCGGGTATGGGTAAAGTAGATGGTTCCGACGTCGACCGCGAAACCGCAGACCAGGCCAATGAAGATGGGTAGGATGATGGCGGTCATAATCAGGGTCTGACCCTTTTTTCTCATCGGTTTCATCAAATTAACCTTTCGCGCCCGTCAACTGATTCGGCTGCCGCCAGGATTGGCTCAGTTTCACACACTTACGGCTTTGCTATGCCAAGTTGACTTACGCTCACGCAGGTTTCATGCCACTTGGGAGCATTCGCCGATGCGGCAGGATGAAATTTCCGAAACTACGAATTGGGAAGATTCGTGTGAGATGCGTGATTTTATCCTGGAAAATCACTTCTCTTTTGGCGGAACAGGAAGGCGCAATAAACCCAAAAACATCCGCTGGGTCCACGCGGGCGTCAGTCCTCACCTGATCGGTGGCGCGACAAACGCTCGCGCTACCTGGTTTTGTCGGTTCGGCGCTGCCGGGGCTATCCGGCTATCCGCCCGCCCATTCCAACAGTTGGCCAACGGCGCCAGCGCGTCACTTTACGCTTTCCACCGGAAGCCTGAGCGCCCAGCGATTTACCTCGCGAATCGTCGGCGGATGAGAGCCGATCCGCGCATCGGCCAACCACCTCTCGTTGATTATCAACCGAAGTTATTCGGTTTACAGGGGGCGGCCTGGTCTAGCTATTCGCAACGCAACCGGGTTAACTGTTTCGGAAAAGGACAGGGCGGACTTTTCCGTCCGCCGGGCCAGCCGCCCGTCCCTAAAGCGCGCGCGCACCAACCAGTTCCACGCAGTTGCGGGCAAAGAACATGTCGCGTGCGTGTTCGCTGACGCCATATTCGTCCAGCGAGCGGGTAAAGCGCCTGATCGGATCGCGCCCACCCTCGGGATGGGGAAAATCGGAGGCAAACATGAACAGTTCCGCGCCGGCCTGCTCTATCAGCCATCCAATCGGCTCTGGCGGAAAGGGCGTGAACTTCAACTGCCGGCGGACATATTCGGAGGGTTTGAGCGGCAGGTCCAGGGCGGGCTCGAAGCGCACGTACGCTGCCTGTGCGATATCGAGTTTCTTAAGCCACGGTACCACCCACAGCGCACCCTGCTCCACGCATCCGCCGCGCAGGCGCGGGAAGCGCTCCAGCACCCCATCGAGCACCATCGCGGACAAAAACGCCTCGCAGCCATAATGGGAAGTCATGTACTCCTTGGCGCGGATTTCCTCGGTGCCGCCCAACGGACCGATTTGGACTGGACGGCCGTTTTTTCGAAAGGCGTCGCGCATGTAAAGCGGAGCGCCGCCCAGATGCAACATGAAGGGCACGTCGGCGTCTTGCAGCCGCGCCCACACCCGGTCCAGCAGCGGATGGGTGGGCGACAGGCTGGGCGGCGGGGCGGCCGGCACCCAAATCGCTGCGCATCCCATTTCGATCGCCGCGGCGATTTCATGCTCAGCCAGCTCAGGTACGTCCAGCGGGACGAACCCCACTGCCAGCAGCCGCCGGTCGTGCGCACAAAACTCCGTGATCGCACGATTCATCGCGCGAGCGCCGCCATAGAGGATTTCGGGATCGAAAAATTTCTGGCCGCTGGTATTGCCCCAGAACTGGGTCAGCGACGAGCCGGCGAACACCAGTTGCCGATGGTAACCCAGCAGGTCGAGCGCGCGCTTGCGTTCGAGCGGATCGAAGCCGCCCAGCGCGTGCCAGCTCTTGCGCTCCAGGATATTGGCCTCCGCGCGCTCCATCGCAGCCCGGTCGCGGCGCCGGCGTTCGATGATGTTGGGCAGATTGTCGACCAGCTCCGCGGTCGCCGTGCCGCCGGCCGAAGTCAGGTCCAAAGGAGCAAGCCGGTCGCGGACTTTCGGATCGGCATGGCTCGCCAGCCAATCCTTGGTTTCCATGATGTGACTGTCGGCGTCGTTATAGGTCCTGCCTTCGGCGTACGGCATGTGTTTTACCCCACTGACGGGCCGCGCTTTTCGCTTGTCAGCTCGGCGCGCGCGGTTCTTTAAACCAATTTTGGGCAAGCTTCATGCCGCGGAAAAACGGCGGATTTTCGCGGAATTCGCCGGTTGAAACGCGAAAAGTGACTCGATCGGCAACAGCGGACACGGTCAACGTGAGTCGCAAAGTCGCCCAACCTATTGATTGTCTGCCGCTCGGGCCGATGCCGCGCCTCAGAAGCTGAAGGTCGCTTCGACGTAGCCGTAGTCGGCTTGTTTGCTGACCGCGTAGATCGCGCTGACCACCGAGCCGCCGAAGGAATGGCCGTAGTAGGCGTAAGTGCTGAGATAGCGGTTGACCTTCCAGCTCACACCGGTATCCAGCAGCGTGGCAAGATAGCTGCGGCCGGAGCTTGGACGGCCCGCATAGCCGAAGAAATCGTTGTCATAGGCGCCGCCGCCCTGGTACCAGAGGTCCTGGCTGGAGGACAGCCACAGGTTGTGAAACGTGGTGCGGGTTTCGATGTTGTCGCGCGGCGCGAGGACCAACTCCGAACTCAGGTCGTTGATGTTCATCATGTTATAAAAGGGAAACAGCGCGTACAGGCGCGCGGTGGGCAGGATCTGGAAGAACGTGCCATGCACGCCGCCCTTGCTGCTGGCGCTGCCTGACGTGGCCGTGTAGCCCGCGCGCAGCCACGGCTTGCACGGCGCATTGACGAAGCGATAGCCGGCCTCGCCGACTGCGGCCCACGCTTCCTGCGCCATCCCGCTCCATCCGCCAAGCTGCCCCGCGCCCCACAGCAGCAGGTCCGCCTTGCCGGGGCCAACCGTGAAGCTGCGGGCGAAATCGACTCCCGCCGTATGGATGTCGATCGGGAAGCGGCGCGCGGCGTTGCGCACCGCCGTCGGACGATTGTCAACCTTGGGCAGCGGCCGGCCGTCGTCGTAGTAGATATAAAAAACGCGCCCCAGGCTCTGACCCCACCATCGGTTGGGACCCACATTGAGCGCCGCATATATCACGTCCATGTTGCCAATCTCGTCCATCCCGTCGAGATCGAACGCGCCCTTGGTGGGCACGCCGTACATCGCGGTCAGGTTCCACTGCGGCGCTCCATAGCGGGCCAGCACGCCGTCGAAGGAACGGGCGACGTCGGTGTAGTCGAACGGGCCGATCAGCCGCTGCTGGATTCGCTTGGTGACGATCCATTTGAGTTCGGGATCCTCGGGGATCAGATCGGCGCCGTCGGAAAACTCAAAGCGTCCGCCCTTGAGATACGCACCCTCAGCCAGCTTGTCCTGAAACTCCAGGTATCCCTGCTTGAGAAAGACACTGGCGCCGTTGCGATGATTGTTGGCGGTGTAATAGGTGGCACCCAGACCCAACGCTCCCTGGGGTGCGGAGGCCGCAGCGTTGTCGGGCAGGTTGAACAGTCCCGGACTCATCAACTCGGCAAACGCTCTAACCCCGTCGAGTTGATATCCGGCGCCCAGCCGCACGAACGTATCCTGGAAGTAATAGCGGTTGTTCTCCTGCCCGTTGCGCACGGCGCCGGGCGTGAACCAGTTCCACACCTCCCAGCGGGCGCGCATCGAGCCCGTGACGGCCAGCGGCTGGCCGTCCAGCTCGAGCAGGTCAAAATCAGCATGGCAGGGCGCCGCGCCGAACCATCCGGCCGCAACCACGATTGCCAATAAACAACGCGCGAACTCCGCCGTTCTCAATCCCATCGTTGACCTTCCTCAGCGCCTCAGAATGACACGCCCAACTCGCCGCGCGCCCAGGCCCGGCGCCACTGCTGGGCGACGTTTAGCAGCGCCAGCATCGCACATGCCGCAGCCAGCGCGAATACAATCAGCCCCGCCGCGTAGCTGCCCTCAAGGCTCTTGAGCCCACCCAACACCGTGGGCAGGCAAAAGCCGCCCAAGCCGCCGGCCGCGCCCACCAGGCCCGTGGCGACGCCGATCTCATCGCCGAAGCGCTGCGGTACCAGTTGAAAGACCGCGCCGTTGCCGGTTCCCAGGCAGGCCATGATCAGGAAGAGCAGCGCCACTGCGGCCGCCAGCGCGGGCAGACAGGCGGCGCCGAGCAGCAGCGCCGCCGTCATTGCATACAACGCCGAGAGCACCTTGATCCCGCCAAACCGATCGGCGAGAAATCCGCCCAATGGACGCAACAGGCTGCCGGCAAACACGCACAACGCGGCGAAGCCGCCTGCCTGAACCCGTGTGACGGCGTACTGATCGTAGAAGAACATCGGCAGGAAACTGGCCAGTCCAACGAACCCGCCGAACGTCACCATGTAAAAGCCGTTGAACCACCACAGGTCGGGTTCCGCCAGCAAACCGAGGTAGCTGTGCAGGGGCCGGGCGGGCGGCTGATTCGGACTTTCTTTGGCAAAGCGCCAGAACACCGCCAGCGTGATGGAGATGGGAATCGCCACGACGGCGAACACCGCGCGCCATCCCAAGCGCTCCGCCAGGTAGGGGGCGAACAGCGCGGCCAGCACGGTGCCCGAATTGCCCGCTCCGGCGATGCCCAGCGCCAGCCCCTGGAATTGCGCCGGATACCATCGGCTGGCCAGCGGCAGCGCGACCGCGAAGCTCGCGCCCGCCACACCCAGCATCAATCCGATTCCCGCCATATCGCCGAGCGACGTCGAATGCAGCCAGCCCCACAGCAGCGGGACCAGCGTCAGCGTCAACCCGCACAATCCCACGCGGCGCGGTCCGAAATGGTCGGTGGCAATTCCCATGACGATGCGCAGGATCGAACCGCCCAGCAGCGGAATCGCCACCAGCAGACCTTTTTGTGCGGGGGTCAGATGAAAGGCCTGTGCGATGTAGACACCCAGCGCACCCATCAGTGTCCACGCCATGAAGCTCATGTCGAAGTACAAAAAGGCGCACAGCAAGGTGGGCCAATGGCCGCTGCGCCTGAAGTCGTGCAGCCTCACTCGAAGTCCTCCGCGACAAGGTCCGGCCGGCCCGCCGGCGCGCGGTGGGCGCGGTTGGTGTGGGTACCGAGATCCGGGCCGCTGATATCGGGGCGGCTTACCGGCGTGACGTTGATCGCGCACAATTTCAGCTCCGGCTGCCGGGAGATCGGGTCGCGGCTGCGCGCGGTCAGATTGTTGGCGGCCTTGAACGGGCCGCTGGCGCGGCCCCAATGAAACGGCGCGAAGCACACCCCGCGCGCGATCTCGCCGGTGACGCGCGCCTGCGCCACGAAGAGCCCGCGCCGCGAGCGCACCTCGACAAAGCCGCCGTCGGTCACGCCCGCCTCGGCGGCGTCCAGCGGATGAATCTCCAGGTAAGGTTCCGGCGCCGCCTTCATCAGCGCCGCCACGCGGCCGGTGCGCGTCATCGTATGCCACTGGTTGCGCACGCGGCCGGTGGTGAGAACCAGTGGAAACAAGGAGTCGGGTTTTTCGCCTGCATCGACCGATCCGACGGCGTTGAATTGCGCCCGGCCATCGGGCGTGTTGAAGCGCAAATCCACATACAGGCGCGGGGTTCCCGGATGTTCGGGCGCGGGACAGGGCCATTGCAGCGGCCCCTTGCGCAGCCGCTCGTAGCTGACGCCGCGGATGTCGACCGGTGTGTGCGCGGTCAGTGCCTTGTACTCCTCGAATACCGATTCGGAATCGGCGAAGCCGAAGGCCGTCGAAAACCCCATGTGGCGCGCGAACAGGGCGCCGATCTCCCAGTCGGCCAGCGCTTCGCCGGGAGGATCGAGCAGCCGCGGCACCAGCGTCAGGCGCCGCTCCGAGTTGGTCATCACGCCCTCCTTCTCGGGCCATTGCGCGGCCGGCAACAGCAGGTCGGCGAACGCGCTGGTGTCGGTGGGATGATAGGAATCCTGCACCACCACCAACTGCGCGTAGCGCAGGGCGCGCTCGACCAGATCGAGGTCGGGCATCGACACGGCCGGGTTGGTGGCGATAATCCACAGCGCCTTGACGCGTCCTTCGGCTGCCGCCTCGAACAGCTCGATCGCGGCCAGCCCCGGACCAGGAGACAGGCGCGCGACGGGAACTCGCCAATGGCGCGCGACCTCGGCGCGATGGGCAGGGTTGTCGACGCGGCGGTAGCCGGGCAGCAGATGCGCCAGGCCGCCGACCTCCCGCCCGCCCATCGCGTTGGGCTGACCGGTGAGCGCCAACGGCCCGCATCCCGGTTTCCCGATCGATCCGGTAGCCAGATGCAGATTGATGATCGCCGCTGCCTTGGCCGTGCCCGACGACGATTGGTTGACGCCCATGCTCCACAGCGACAGCCGGTGCCGCGCCCGGCCGAACGTCAGCGCCGCCTCGACGATCGCCTGAGCCGGGACGCCGCAGGCGTGGGCGGCGCGTTGCGGCGTCCACGCCAGCGCGGCGTCGCGCACCGCGTCCCATCCCACGGTGTGCGACGCGATGAATCCCTCGTCCACCATCCGCTCGCGAACCAGTATCGCGAGCATCGCGCTGAGCAGCGCGATATCGCTGCCCGGCACGATCGCCAGATGGAGGTCGGCGAGGTCGGCGGTTTCGGTCCGCCGCGGATCGATCACGATCACGCGCGCGTCGGGCGCCGACTGTCGGCGCTTTTCGATCCTGCGCAATGTGATCGGATGGCACCAGGCGGTGTTGGAGCCCACGATCAGAAACAGGTCGGCCAACTCGATGTCTTCGTAACTGACCGGTGGACCGTCGGTACCGAATGCGGCAGTGTAGGCGGCGGCCGCGCTGGCCATGCACAGCCGGCTGTTGGAGTCGAAGTTGTTGGTCCCCAAAAAGCCCTTGGCCAGCTTGTTGAAGACGTAGTAGTCCTCGGTCAGAAGCTGACCCGAGCCATAAAACGCGACCGCGTCGGGACCGTGCGCGGCGATGATTTCGCGCATCCGCGCCGCCGCGTAAGCCAGCGCTTGCGGCCATGCCACGCGCCGCAGCGCGCCGCCCCGCCGCTCGCGAATGTGCGGATAAAGCAGGCGGCCGGCGGCGCCAACCGTCGGCCCCAGATGGGCCGCCTTGGCGCAAATCTCGCCGAAGTTGGCCGGATGGCGTGGGTCGCCCTTGACCTTGACTACGCTGTTGGCGCGCAGCGCGATATTGAGCCCGCAGCCGACTCCGCAGTAAGGACAGTACGAACGCCGCCAGCGGATTGCGTCTTGGGCCGGCGCGGTGGATTCGCACAGGGACAACGCGTTGCTCATAGCCGCTCCACTCCCTGCAGCCATACGCGTCCTTCACGAATCTCGACCGGGTAGCAGCGAACCGCCAGTTGGTTGTCGACGCCGCGGCCGTCGGCCAATTGAAAGCGCCAGCCGTGCAGGGGACAGACCACCGTGCCCGCGCCGATCAATCCGTCGTGCAGCGGGCCCCCCTGATGGGGACAGCGCGCGTCGAGCGCGAATACCCCGCCGTCGCGCTGCCTGAAGATCGCGATGCGCGCCGCGCCGACCCTGACGCATCGGCCCTGTCCGGGCGGAATGAGGTCGAGCGCGATCGGCGCGCCTGCGCCGCTACTTTCAGTGATGTTTTCAGTCTCTATCATGTAGTCCATCGACGGCTCCCTTCAGACCTGCAGCGGCCCGGAAAATTGGGTCGGCTCGCGGGGTTGCTCGCCTTCCAGCCACGGGTCGCGATAGGCGTTGACCTCGGCCTCGATTTCCCGGTCCAGGCGCTGCGCTTCGCCCGCCGCGTCCTCGACCAGGAGCGCGCGCAGCCTTTCGATGCCGATACGTTCGACAAAGGCTGGGCTGCGTTCGGCCCAGCGCGCATGCTCGCGGTAATACTGGATGAAGCGGCCGATAAGCCTGAGCACCTCTTCCTGGGTGGCGACGGTGGCCAGCAACTGCGCGGCGCGCACCCGCAGGCCCGCGGCCCCGCCCAGGTAGATTTGCCATCCGCCGGGCACCGCCACCACGCCAACGTCCTTGACCGTGGACTCGGCGCAGTTGCGCGCGCATCCGCTGACCGCCAGCTTCATCTTGTGCGGCGACTCGATGCCCTGGAAACGCCGCTCGATTGCAATCCCCAACGCGGTCGAATCCCCCACGCCGTAGCGGCAGAACTCCTGGCCGACGCAGGTCTTGCAGGTGCGAAAGGCCTTGGTGTAGGCGTGTCCGCTGGCCATCCCCAGATCGCGCCAGACCGCCGGCAGGTCCTCCTTGCTTATGCCCAGCAGGTCGATGCGCTGCCCGCCGGTGATCTTCACCATCCGCACCCGGTACTTCTCCGCCACATCGGCGATGCGCCTGAGCTGGTGCGGCGAGGTAACGCCGCCGTAGATACGCGGCACGACCGAGAAGGTGCCGTCGTTTTGAATGTTGGCGTGGACGCGGTCATTGACGAATCGCGCGTCGCGTTCGTCTTCGTACTGCTCGCGCCAGATCGTGCGCAGCAGCGAGGCCAGCGCGGGCTTGCTCGCGGGCTCATCACTGCCGTCGCCCAGCTCGCGCAGCACGGCGCTTACGGTTTTAAGGCCGCGCCGGCGAATCTCGGCGGCCAGCTCCGGCTTGGCCAGCGGCACGCTGCGCACGTAGTAATCGGCGGCGGGATCGCGGCGGGCGCTGCCGTACCGGGCAATCAGCGCTTCCAGCTGCGGGCGGCATCCGCCGCATCCGGTACCCGCTTTGGTCGCGGCCGACAACTGCTGAAGGGTGCATCCCTTGGAGATTTGCTCGAGCAGCGTGCGCTGGCTCACCTGATGGCAGGTGCATACCGGCGTTTCCATCGGCAGGCCCGCAGCGGTCTGCGCGGCGGGGGGCGCAGCGAAAAGCAGATCGGCGTGGCGCTGCGGCGCGCACGCGCCGGTGTGGTAGGCAGAAATCACGGCGGCGGCGCAGTCGGTATCGCCCAGCAGAATCGCACCCGCGATCCTGCCCTCGCGCACCACCAACTTTTTGTAGACCCCGCGCTGCGGTTCAGCATAGCGCGTCACCTCGGCGCCGGGTCCTTCGCGCGCATCGCCCACCGACACCAGGTCGACGCCCATCACCTTAAGGCGCGTGGAAATCTTTGAGCCGGCGTAGGCGGCGGCGGGGTTGGAGCCGGTGATATGATCGCCGAGCACGCGCGCCTGCTCGAACAGCGGCGCGACCAGGCCATAGAGGCGGCCGCGATGCTCCACGCATTCGCCGACCGCGTAAATGTCGGGATCGGAGGTGCGCAGATGATCGTCGCATACGATGCCGCGTTCCACCGCCAGCCCCGCCTCCACCGCCAGCCGGACGTTGGGGCGGATACCGCAGCTGATCACCACCATGTCGGTTTCGATCCCGGTTCCGTCTTTGAACAGCAGTCCGCGCACCGCACCCGAGCCCAGCACGCGCTGCGTCGCCTTTTCAAACAGCAAACGCAGCCCGATCGTCTCCAGGCGCCGCGCCAGCATCGCGCCCGATTCCGCATCGAGCTGCTGCGCCATCGGATAGGGCATGACTTCGACCACCGTGATTTCCAGCCCGTGCTCGAGCAGGCCACGCGCCGCTTCCAGTCCCAGCAATCCGCCGCCGATCACCACCGCGCGGCGGCATCGCCGCGCATACGACGCGATCAGTTGACAGTCGTTGATGGTGCGGAAGACGAAGACGCCCGGGGTGTTGACGTTTTCGATCGCCGGCACCATCGGCAGACTGCCGGTGGCGATGATGAGCTTGTCGTAAGCGACGGGCGGCCGGCCTTCCACCGCGACGGTTTTGTGCTCGCGTTCGATGCGCTCGACTTTGGCGCCGCTTGCCAGCGTAATCCGGTGCCGCGCGAACCAGTCCGATGAGTAGAGAAAAATGCCTTCCGGACTTTTGACACCCGCCAGCACGTCGGACAGCAGGATGCGGTTATAGATGGTGTGGGGCTCGGCACCGAACATCGTGATATCGAAGCGGCCGGGAGCACGGGTCACGATTTCCTCTACCGCGCGTCCCGCGGCCATTCCGGTTCCCACCACCACCAGCTTTTCTCCAGATGTCTGCGACATTGCATTTCCCGCCATCAGGTTGATTAACCGCTGCCATTAATTCCGCTGAACGTCTGGCTCGCGCGGTTCGCCCGATGGTAAAGGCAATTTTGATGCCGTAACGGAAGCCGCATCGCTGCGAAGCGGACCGGTTCTTGCGTTGCTGAGAGCGGCGATGCGCGGATGGCGGTTTTCGACAGTACGATTGCTTGTTCAGGCGGCAGATGCTTGCGCTTTGAACAGCCCGTGAACGGCTTTTTGGCAGCCGCCGTTCATTACCATGATTAATAAAAACTATAGTCAGTAGTAATGGAACTGGATATTCGTCTGCTGCGGACGTTTCGGGTTGTGGCGCAGACTCGCAGCTTCACCGGCGCGGCGCGCAAGCTCAAACTGACCCAGTCCGCAATCAGCCAGCAGGTCAGCGCCCTGGAGCGCGAACTGAAAACGCAGCTTGTGGTGCGCTCCAACAAGGTCGTCGGACTGACCAACATGGGCGAGCTTCTGCTGCAGTGCGCCTGCCAGGTTCTGGACAGCCTCGACCGGGTGCGCGATCTTTTGGCCGAGCAGTCAAGCGCCAACGCGGGGCGGCTGTCGGTCGCGGTGCCCGCGACTTTTTGCCATTGGCTGCTGCCGCATCTGATCGATGAATTCCATCAGCGCTATCCCGCGATCCAGGTGTGCGTGGTGATGACCGACGTGGAGGCGGCGGTCGAACGGCTGGCACATCGCGAGGTCGATGTCGCCCTGATTCCAACCACCGTGCATCACAAATCGCTGGGGATGGCGCCGTTGGGCAAGGACGAGCTGGTGGCGGTGGTTGCGGCGGGCAATCCGCTGGCGAAAAAGGAGCGCGTGCTGGCGGCGGATCTCAGGGAGCAACGGCTGATTACGCCGCCGCCGGGAAATCTGCGCTTCGTGGCATGGGACAACTTTCTGATCCATTCCGGCGTGTTTCCCAAAGTCGTGGTCGAAACCGACGATTTGGAGTTGGCCAAACATCTGGCGCGTCAGGACGTCGGCATCACGGTGGCTCCGCGATGGTCGGTGCTGAGCGCGGTGGAGCGCGGCGAGTGCGCGGCGCTGCCACTGGGTCCGGCGGGCGTGTACCGCGACTGGTACCTCGGCTATCACAACGCCACGCAGTTGGGAGGAGCACGGCGCAGCTTTTTGCGCGTATGCGCCGAACAACTGCCGCGCCTGTTCAACGACGGCGGCCGCAAGCGTGCGAGCGCGGCAACGGCAGTCAACAGAAGTGCCGCCATCGACACCGTTGACAGAGAGCCTGCTTCTTCGAACCAGCGGCCGTCTTCCTGATCATTTTCAATAGTCAGGCCCTTCATCGACCAACCGGAACAATTAAAATGACCCCGTCAAAAGCCCGTGTCTAAAGCAACTATGATCGCATCATTGCTCCCCTCCGGCCCCCCGGGTTCGGCGCGCGATGGTTTTGCTTGGACGTTGGCGCTGCTCGCGCTGTGGCTGATGCTGGCTGGCGGATGCAAAGGGGCAGCGCCGCTTAATCTGCCGGCCGGCGCCAAGGTGCTGTGGCTGGCCGACAAGGACGACGTGCCGACCCTGAACCCGGCGGTCGGCTACGATACCGCGTCATGGCTGTTTGAGCAGGCCATCTTCGACACCCTGGTCCGCTACCGCGACGCCGACGTCAAACTGGAGGGCGACCTGGCGCAGTCGTGGGAGATTTCCAAAGACGCCACCACCTTCACCTTCCATGTGCGCCGCGACGCGCGCTTCAGCACCGGCCGGCCCGTGACCGCCGCCGACGTCAAGTACGGCATCGAGCGCGTACTGGAACCCTCAACCAACTCCAAGGGCGCAGAGTACTACCGTGCCATCGTGGGCGCTGCCGACTTTATCGCCGGGCGCGCCAAGCAGGTCAGCGGAATCGAGCTTCCCGACCCATATACGATCGTCTTTCATCTGACCGGCCCCGACCCGATCTTCATTCACAAGCTGACGATGCCGTTTGCCGCCGCGGTGCCGCGCGAGGAGGCTGAAAAGTGGGGCGAGGATTTCTCCCGCCATGTAGTCGGCAGCGGAGCGTTTAAGCTCTCGCAATGGCTGCCCGGGCAGCGTCTGGTGATGGTGCGCAATCCGTACTACTTCGCCAGCGGCCTGCCCCGCCTCGACGCGGTCGTCGATCTGATGGGCGTCAACGAGGAGCTGGAATGGCTCAAGTACGAGGCGGGCGAAGTCGATGTCGCCAGCATCCCTCCGGCGGAGTTTCCGCGCGTGATGAAAACGCCGCGGCTTAAGGCTCTGGCCATTCATAACGTGACCGTCACCACCGATTATCTCGGGATGAACTGCCAGATGGCGCCGTTTGACGACGTGCGCGTGCGGCGGGCGTTTAACTACGCGATCAACAAGGAAAAGCTGCTGGCGGTGCTCAATGGCCGCGGCGTGGTGGCGCGCGGCGTACTGCCGCCGGCGCTGCCTGGCTACACACCCGACGTCAAGGGTTATCCCTACGATCCGCCCAAGGCGCGGCGACTGCTCGAGGAAGCCGGGGTACGCGAAGGTTTCGCGCCGACTCTATGGCTGCGCGCCGATCAGACCCAGCTTGTGCTGGCACAGTCGATCCAGCAGGACCTCGCCCTGGTCGGAGTCGATGTCGTGCTCAAGCCGATTGCGTGGGGACCGCTGCTGGAGGCGATTCGAGAACCGCGCAACGCCCAACTCTTCATGCTGGCGTGGGAGGCGGACTTCCCCGACCCGGAGAACTTCCTGGAGGTGCTGTTTTCCAAAAGTCAATGGCACTCCAACAACGACACCTTCTTTTATAATCCCGAGGTCGACCGCCTGATGGCGCAGGCGGCGCCCATCGCCGACCTCAAGCGGCGCTTTGAACTTTACCGGCAGGCCGAACGCATCATAATCGACCAGGCACCGTGGGTATTCCTCTATCATCCGGTGGCCTACGTGATCCGTCAGCCGTGGGTGCACGATTATGTAATCAATCCCATGCGCCCCAGCCGGCTGGAAAAAGTCTGGATATCGCCCCATCCGGGCGCTCGCGGACGCTAAGGAGATTGCGCAGGCTCAGGCGTCCGGCTCGCCGTCGGCCTGAGCAGCGATCGCGACGTTGCCGGCACCATTGTGATGATGCGCATTTGCCGGGCTCCGGCGCCGGCGGCGCGAGGGTCGACGGCGGCGCCGCTTGCGCGGCGCGGTGCCATTTTCGCTTGCAGCCGGATAAGCCGGGGCGACCAACTCATGCAGCGCCTTGGCTTCGGCGAAGTAGGGCCGCCGATGCATCCCGCGCAGTCGCCGGGCGGGATTCATCAAACGGCTCAGCGCATTGAGCAAAAGCCGCATCCGCTCGGTTTCGCCGCGCGGAAAGCCCCGTCCGCGCAATTCCTCGTGCAATTCGACGCGCGGGGAATCGGATGGACGGTTTTGCGTGCTGAGGTGCAGGTCGGCGAACAGGCAGGCCAGGATAAAGGCGCGCGAGGGTTCCAATCCACCGCTTAGCGCCTGCTCCAGCGCAGCCAGGTTGCGCACCGTGACACTTTCGTGCACCGGAATCTGCGCCGCGCGCAGATGCTCGGAGAGGGCCGGCAGGAGCACCTCCAGCAGCCCGAGCTCCTCCATCAGGATCAGCGCCTGCGCCGGTGGCGCCGCGCAAAAGGTGCGGAAAATCTCTTCGATAAGGCGGGGCGTGGAGGATTTGAGCAGATCCTCGCGATGGGTCCGGATGGCGGCGCGGGTGGCCGGCTCGATCGCGAAGCCCAGCTTGGCGGCAAAGCGCACCGCGCGGATCATCCGCACCGGATCCTCGCGCATCCTGACCTCGGGGTCGCTGACGGTGCGAATCACGCGTGCTTCCAGGTCGGCCAGCCCGCCCACGTAGTCGATCACCTGGAAGCTCTGCGGGTCGTAAAACAGCGAGTTGACCGTGAAGTCGCGCCGCAGCGCGTCTTCTTCGGGCGTGCCGAAGGTGTTGTCGTGGCGGATCATCGGATCGCCGTCGTCGGCCTCGACCTCGCTGCGCCGGCGGAAGGTAGCCACCTCGATGTTCTGGGCTCCGAAGAACACGTGCGCCAGACGAAAGCGCCGTCCGACCAGGCGCGAGTTGCGGAACAAATCGCGCACCTGCTGCGGATGGGCCGAGGTGCCGATATCGAAGTCCTTGGGGCGGCGCTGCAGCATCAGGTCGCGCACCCCGCCTCCCACTAGATAGGCGACATGCCCGGCGTTAATCAGGCGGTAGAGAACCTTCAGAACATTGGGGTCGATGTTGCGGCGCGAGATGGGATGATCGGCGCGGCTGAGAATCCGTGCTTCCACTTGTTTGATCAGACCTTGCGGCAGCTCAATTATTCGAGCGATTGGCCCCGCCCCCACTTGAGCTTGTCCACGCTCACAGTATCTTTAATTAAAACCTAGCCACGATAGCGCCCAAACGCTATTCCGCCCAATGTGTGACAGCCCCGGCCCGGCGACCGCCCGCCCCATCCGCGCACCTGCGCCGCCGATTATCGAAATTGCATCACCGCCGTCAATAACTACGTTGACTTGCCGCAAACCCGTATAATAGCTTCACTCTGTATACCATATGCCGCAAGTTTCGGGTGCGCTGAGTGCCCCAGGGGTGCTTGAACTCCTGATGGGCACGGGGCCGGTGGTACAAGCCGTACTCTGGACCCTGATCATCTTCTCCGTCGTAAGTTGGGGGATAATCATCTACAAGTTCCGCCAGATCGCCCAGGCGCGCAGGCAATCGGACCGTTTCATAACGCTGTTTTGGGAATCCAAGAACCTGGCCGCGATTCATAGCGCCAGCGTCAACCTCAAAGCCAGCCCGGTGGCCCAGGTCTTTCGCGCCGGTTACCAGGAACTGTTGCGTCTGACCCGCGCCAAGCGCCAGGTCGTCAATGCGCCCGAGGGCAGTTTTTCCACCGAACTGGGCGGGGTCGACAACGTCCTGCGTGCGATGAAGCGCGAGGCCAACGTGGAGCTGACCAAGCTGGAATCGGGCATCACCTTTTTGGCCACCACCGGCTCGACCTGCCCGTTTATCGGCCTGTTTGGCACGGTGTGGGGGATAATGACCGCGTTTCTGGGACTGTCGGCGGCGCATTCTTCGAATATCCAGGCGGTGGCGCCCGGCATTGCCGAAGCTTTGATTACCACCGCGGTCGGGCTGGTTGCCGCAATCCCCGCGCAGATGCTGTACAATTTCTTTACGGCGCGGGTGCGTGTGTTGGCGACCGAGATGGAAAACTTCACGTCTGAATTCGTCAACATCGCCGAACGTCATTTCCTGACGTAAGGGGTGTGACGGGCATGTTTGTTCCTCGCACAGGCCGCGACGATCGCGACCGCGCGCAGGCTGGGTGAGGTGGGGCAGATGGCATTCGAAGCCGGGCAGCGCGGCTCGCTGGTATCGCAAATCAACGTCACGCCGCTGGTCGACGTGATGTTGGTGCTGCTGGTTATTTTCATGGTGACCGCACCGATCATCCAGCAGGGCGTGGAGGTCAACGTGCCCAAGGTCAAGGCCGCGCCGCTGCCGGGCGAAGAGCAGCAGTTTGTGGTGTCGATCACGCGCGACAATCAGATTTATCTCAACGACACGCGGATGGACGCCGGCGAGTTGACCGAGAAGCTGGCCGCGATCTCGGCCGAGCGTCCCGACCGGCAGGTTTTCGTGCGCGCCGATGAAGAGGTGCCGTACGGCGAAGTGATCCGGACGATGGCCGCGATCAAGGCAGCGGGAATTCAGAACGTCGGGATGGTGACGGCGATGCCGGAGACGACGGCGGCATCGGCAGCGCCGGCCAAACGCAGGCGTTCCCGTGGCTCTGCGCGATAAAGACCGGATGCGGCTGAACTACGCGGCCGCGATCGGCCTGTCGGCGGCGGGGCATGCGGTTTTCCTCTACCTGGTGCTGTTCGCGCTGCCGCGATGGTTGCAGCCCGATCAGACGCCACCGCCCGCCTACACGGTCGCGATCGTGGATAACCTGCCCGCCGGCGATCTGGGCACGCATCTGCCGCCGCTGACCGGGCGTCGCTACAAGCATTCTGCGCCCCCGCCGCCCGCAGAGGAAAAGCACGCGCGCGCTGCCGAGAAGAACGGAGAATCGCACGCGGTAAAAATCGAGGCGCCCGACAGCGATCGCAGCGCCATCGCGCTCAACAACGTGCGTCCGACCGAGATTGCGACGCCCGAGCCGACTCCGACCCCCACGCCTCAACCCGCTGAGACGCCACAACCGACCGCCGCCCCCACCCAGGAGCCGACCCCGGCGCCTACCGCAAGGGCCACGCATCGGCCGCGTCCGGCGCCAACGCCGCGCCCCGAGGCGCGTAAGCTTAACAAGCATCTCAGGCCGCCACGGCCGAATGTCAAGCCCAGCGTGATGCTGGCGCGCGAGATGCCCACACCCAAAGCAGGGCGGACCCCCAGCGTCAAGGAACGCCTGGCCAAGCTGCGCGAGCAATTGATGGCCGAGCATCTCAAGGAACTGGCGATGGCGCGCGCCAAAGCGCCGCCCGAAGCGGCCAGCGACGAAGAAGCCGATGACAACGACGAGACCTCTGCCGCGGCCGGCACCGGCGGCGGCGGTCCGGTGGCTGCCAACTCGGTAAGCAACGGAAGGGGCTACGGCGTCGGTCCGGGCAGCGGCAGCGCAGGAATTCTTAGCGACCCCGAATTTCTCCTGTATTATCAAAAGGTGCAGGAGCGGATTAAGGATGCGTGGAGTTTCGCGAGCGGAAGCAAGGACCTGACCACCACGGTCAAATTCGCGATCGGACCCGACGGCAATCTGACCGGGCTTCAGATCGCGCGTTCATCCAACAATGCTTCGTTCGATCAGTCCGTGCTCCGGGCGATCCGGCGCGCGTCGCCGTTCCCGCCCCCGCCCGAACGCTATCGCAGCCAGTTCGCCCAGGGCGTACAGGCGGTATTCAAGATGGGAGAGCTTAATTCGTGATTTTATTCTCAGAGCGCAGAGCGCAGGCGTTGATCGGGTGGGGAGTGGCGCTGATGCTGGCGGCGGTGACGCTGGGCCTGCGCAATGCCGCCGCCGACGAAATCACCTTTACTATTGTCGGACCGGCCAAAGTGTCGCGCATCGCGGTCTCCCAGCTCAAAAACCTCGGCGGGGACGACGACGGCACCGTGTCGGGCCAGTTCATCCATACGCTCAAGCGCGATCTGCAACTGTCGGGCTTCTTCAAGATTATCGATCCGCACTCCTACATCGAGAAGGCCCAGGACTCCGGCTTTACGCTGGGTCAGTTCAACTTCGCCGACTGGAGTTCGCTGGGCGCCGAGTTCCTGGTCAAGGGTTCGGTGACCGCCAACGAGCAACAGATCTCAATTCAGGCCTTTTTGTTTGACGTCGCCGCCCAGCGCCAGATGGCGGGCAAGCAGTACACGGGCAGCAACGAGGACGTCAGCCGGATGGCCAATCGCTTCGCCGACACCATCCTGCAGCAGGTCACCGGCACCAAGGGCCCGTTCGACAGCCGGATCGCGATGGTGTCGGCGCGCGGGGGGCGTTTCAAACAGATCTACACGATGGACGTTGACGGCGGGAACCTTTACAAGGTCACCAACAACGACACCATCAATCTCTTCCCCAGCTTCGACCGCCGCGTGCACCGCGTGCTCTACACTTCATACAAGAGCGGCGCGCCCGGCTTGTATGTTTACGAACTCGACACCCGGCGCGAAATCCGCATTCCCAGTCCGGGCGGCAGCCTGATCGGCGGCACCATGATGCCCGGCGGCGACTCGGTGGTGGCCGCAGTCGAAGCCGGCGGCGCGACCAATCTTTATCTGCTGGGGCTGGACGGCACCGTCCTCCGCCAGCTTACGCACGGCGCGTCCATCAACGTCAGTCCGGCGGTCAGCCCCGACGGCTCGCAACTGGCGTTTACTTCCGATCGCGGGGGCAGTCCGCAGGTCTACGTGATGAGCATCAGCGGCGGCGCGGCGCGCCGTCTGACCTACAAGGGCAACTACAACACCAATCCCGCCTTTTCCCCGGACGGCACCCAGATCGCCTATCAGAGCCGCAGCGGCGGCGCTTTCGAAATTTACCGCATTCCCGCGGGCGGCGGCTCGCCGCTCCTCGTCACGCAAGGGCAGCATCCGGCCTGGTCGCCCGACGGGCGCTATATCGCCTTCAGCATCGGCCGCGGCAGCGGTCTGGGTCTGTATCTGATCCAGGGGCAGGGTGGCACGGTGGTGGGAAATTTGACAACACAGGAGGATGGAAATGCGACAGATCCGGCCTGGTCTTCATGGTTGGGCGAATGAGATGAACGCTTGGAGCTTGGGACGTTGGGTGGCGGTGATGGCGCTCGCCACGGCGCTGGCCGCCTGCTCTTCTTCAAAACCTGCGGCGCAAAATCCGCAGGCCGGCACCGGGCCGGGCGGTATGAACGAAGGCAATCTCGGTTCGGGCGGCGGCAGTTCGCTGAGTCAGTTTCAGCATGGCACGCTCGGCGCGCCCGGCAGCGGCGGCCCGCTGACCGATATCCATTTTGATTTCGACGACTACACGATTCGGCCCCAGGACGGCGAAATCCTGCGCAACAACGCCCGCTGGCTCACCGACCATGGCAACACCCGGGTGCAGGTCGAGGGCCATACCGACGAGCGCGGCTCGGAGGAATACAATCTGGCGCTGGGCGCCAAGCGCGCCCAGGCCGCCAAGGACTACCTCACCACTCTGGGCGTTTCCTCGGATCGCATTTCGACGATAAGCTACGGCAAGGAACTGCCGTTGTGCACCGAGCATGACGAGGACTGTTGGGCACAAAATCGCCGCGACCATTTCGTAGTCCAGGGAGCTCAATGATCAGGGAAAACCCCATCGCACCGGCCACCATCGTGCTGGCTCTGTCGCTGGCCTTTCTCGCAACTGTCGGCGCCGGATGCGCCGGGCCCGCTGGCGGCGGCAGCCCATCCAACGAGGATTTCGAGATTCGGGCAATGATCGCCGCCGACCGCCAGCAGATGCAGGCGATGGATGAGCGGCTGCGCCGCCTCGAAGGCCAGATTCAGGATCTCAGCCACAGTGCGTCCCCGACCGATACAGGTGCCGCGCCCGGGCAGGGATACCCGCCCCCGGCCGGTGCTCCGGCGATGCAAACCGCCCCAGGGGTGACTTCGCCAGCGCCTGCTGCGCCTCCGGCGGGAGGGGGCGCGATGGCCCCCGGCGGCGCCGAGATGATGCCGCCGGGTGCGGCGGCCCTACCCCCGGGCGCGCCGCCGGCTGAAGCGGCGGCGCCCAGTGCGTCCGCACCGTCGACCATCGCGCGCACGCCCGCAACGGAAGCAGGCGCCGCGCCGGCCGAAGGGACCAGCGGCAACGCCGCTGCGGCCGGCGCCGAGGAAGGGTCGTCAGGCAACGCCGCTGAAGTGGGCAACCCCGAAGGCCAGACGCCGCCCGCCGAAGCCGCCTCGAGCAATCCCCCCGGCGAGGAAGGTGCCGCGGGCAGCGAAGAGGTTGCTTCGGCGCCCCCCGCTTCGGCTGCTGAGAATGCGCCCGCGGCGATACCGGCGGCGCGATGGCCCGAGGACCTGGCCCGCGAGCTGCAGGCTGCCGACAGCGCCAAGGGCGGTGCCGGCAAGCTTTTTCGCAGCGGCCTGCAAGCGATGAAAAGCCGCGATTACGCCGCCGCGGTAGAGCGCTTCGGCATGATTCAGAAAAAATTCCCCCATTCCGATCTGACCGAGCCGGCCGCCTACTTCTCCGCCAGCGCGCTTAACGAAATGGGCAAGTACGATCAGGCGATCCTGCAGTACAACGACCTCGTGATGCGCTATCCCAAGGGCAAGTACGCCAGCGAAGCGCTGCTCAGGGAAGCACAGGACTTTGTCCAGATCAACGACAAGGTTGACGCGCGCCTGACTCTGCAAAAGCTGGTCAACGAACACGCCGGGACCCCGGAAGCCGCGGCGGCCAACGCGATGATGAAGAATCTTGAGTCTGACTAGCCGATATGGAAATCATCCGCGATCTGAATCTGATGCCGGTCCCGGCGCATCCCGTGGTAGCGCTGGGCAACTTTGACGGCGTCCATCTCGGCCATCGCGCCATCCTCAAAGCCGCCATCGACCGCGCCCATAGCGCCAGTGGCAAGGCCTACGCCCTGACCTTCGACCCGCTGCCGGCCAAGGTGCTGGCGCCCCGCCACGCTCCGCTGATGCTGATGACGGCAGAGGACAAGCTGGAGTTCCTGCGCGGCTCGGGCCTCGACGGTGTGCTGGTGCTGCATTTCGACCTCGCCCTGAGCCGCGTGACCGCGCACGACTTCGTGCGCGACTACCTGCTTGCCAAGCTGCACGTCGAGGCGGTGGTGGTCGGTCATAGCGTCAGCTTCGGCCACAAGCGGGCAGGCAATGCCGCGGTGATGGTTAAGCTGGGCAGGGAGTTCGGCTTCGAGACCATCGTGGTCGGCCCGGTCAAGGTGGAGGGCGTGGAGGTCAGCTCGAGCAAAATCCGCGAGTTGATTCTCTCCGGCGACCTGCCGCACGCCGCGCGGCTGCTGGGGCGTCCGCATTTTCTGACCGGCAAGGTAATTCATGGCCGCGAACGCGGGCGCACGCTCGGCTTTCCCACCGCCAACCTCGATTCGTACACCGAATGCATCCCGCCCGACGGTGTCTATGCCACCCGCGTCGTGCTGCCCGACGGCGCCTATCCTTCGATCACCAACATCGGCATGCGCCCGACCTTCCATGAGAGCGCGCGCTCGATCGAAACGCACATTTTCGATTTCAATCGCGACATCTACGATCACACCATCCGCCTGGAAATCATCGAGCGCGTGCGGCCCGAGCGCAAATTCGAATCCGGCGAAGCGCTCGGCCGGCAGATTACCCAGGACCTCAAGCGCGCCCGCGAGATACTGGCCGCCGCCGCGCCGAGCTGATTACCCTCCGTTCGCGCGCGCCCTCAGCGGCGAAACCAGGCCCGGATTGCCGCCTTGTGCGCGGCTGGATTCGTCGTTTTATCCCGCTGCGAACGTCTGAGCCTGAAAATCTCGATTGCGGCTTGAAGCCGAACACCTCGGTTCGATTTACACACACATCCGCAGCCGCCAGGAAAATATTCGTCCGGTTCTTCTGGGCTAATTCGGTGGCGCCGCCTGAGTTGTCGGGAAGTTACGCAGTTAAGCACCTCTAAATATATTCTATTTCATTACTAAGTCGGAAAATAACTAATGTCAGGGTGTCTAAAATCCCATACCTAAGGTACGTTGAAAATTAGTATCCGCAAAGCGTCGATCAAGTTTCGCTTTGAAGGCCGCGCACCTTTGACGCGCCGTTAAACAGCTTGATGAAGGGAAACCCGGCACGCTTCCCACTGCGTTGGATCCCAAATGAGGAGAGACGGTGAAGACCTATTTCGTGCAGGAGCATGCGCCAGTAGTGTTCACAATTCCGGATGTCAGCGAATTGTCATGACTGTAAAGTCCTTACGCTTGTAGCCCTGGTCGCGTTTTTGGCTGGTGCAACCCAAGTGACGGCTGACATCGGGGGCGCCACTGAGATCGTCGTGCCCTTCATCAGTTCGGTGCCGTCACCAATCCTGGCCGGAGCCCGTCTTACGATCACCGGCCGCGGCTTCACAGCCGGTTCCCTGGTCAATTTCTTCGTTTCGACGGCGAACGGGCCGGTTAACGAAGGTCCGCTCAGGCCGGCGTCAAACACTCCCGCCTCACTGGCGGTTGATGTTCCCGCCACCATCACTCTGGGGCAGGGCGTAGCCTCCTTACAGGTAGTGAACACCGACCAGAGCTACGCGGCCTCCAACGTCGTGCTTGCGCTGCTGGAAGGATCGGCCGCGGCGGGCATTCCCAGTCTGACTGCGATTAACGGAGTGGGTCCGGCCCCTTCCAGCCTGGACCCAAGCTATGCCGTGGCCAACGTGGAGACCGTCGTCAGGCGCGGCAGCCAGGTGGATTTGCAAGGCGGCGGGTTTGACACGGTCAATGGCGTCGCCGTCGACGTTTTCTGCGCCTGCCCGGGCGGCAAGGTCGGTCCGTTTCTGCTCCAGCCCGGCGATCGTGGGCTTGGCGCGGGTTTGATCCAGCTTCTGCTGCCGGCCACGGGACCCGATGCGCCGCCGGTGGGACCCGCCTCATTCGTGGTCAGCAATCGGGGCGCCGACGGTTCGTATCGGCGCAAGAGCAACGCGCTGTCGGTACCGATTGAACGCCGAATCTCGATTGTCGCGGTGACCCAGAGCGGGGCGACGATCGCCGTGGACGGCACCGGCTTCTCCACCCTGACAGTGATCAATTTCTTCGACCCCGTGGACAACAAGGTGGTCAACCTGGGCGGAATCGGAAGCGGTGGCGCGCCGGTCATTCCGATCACGCTTGTCAGCGATACGCGGATCAGCTTCGCCATTCCCTCCGGAGCCAGGCCCGGCGCGGCCTACCTGCAGGCGCTCAACCCGCCGTTCGTTCCCTTCACCAGTTCGGGCAACAGTCCCAACGGCGCATTCATCCTGGTCAGCCCGGGCGCAACCGCAACCCCAACCGCAACGCCCGCAATATCCCCAACCTCGACTCCAACGCGGATTCCACCCACGCCAACGGGCGCCGTTACGCGGACTCCTACGGCAACGCCGTCGGCGACTCCCGCACTTTCGGCAGGTATTTTGCTCGCCGGCGGCGCCGACAACGTCATTACGCCCTCGGGCGGTCATCCGCTGGTGGCCTCCGCCGAAATCTACGACGAGGCGACGGGAAGTTTCAGTGCCACAGGGTCGATGGGCTATGCGCGATTCGGGCCGACGCTGACAACGCTGGATAGCCGCCGCATCCTGGCCGTGGGCGGATACGGCGCATTCAGCAAGCGTCCCCTGTCCAGCGTCGAATTGTACGATATTCAGACCGGGAGTTTTTCCTTCACCGGCGGCATGAACACCGCCCGCTTCGGCCATACCTCCGTGCTGCTCAACACCGGAGAGGTTTTGGTCTCCGGCGGATGGAACCTGAACTTTTCTGCGCAGAATATCCAGGAACTGTACGCTTCTGCCGTCGAGTTGTTCACCCCCGTGCCAAGCCTCAACGACGCCCGGATGGGCCATACCGCGACGGTGCTGAGCGACGGGCGCATCCTGGTCGCGGGCGGCGCGGACGACTCGGGTTTGTTGTCCAGCGCGGAATTGTGTGCTGCCGACGGCATGGGATGCAGCCCGGCCGGGCCGTTGTCGATTGCGCGTCAATATGCCACCGCCACGTTGCTCGCAAACGGCACGGTGCTGGTCGCGGGCGGCGCCACGATGACTGGCACGTGCCAGGGATGCGCCACCGCCAGCGCGGAAATCTTCCGGCCCCAGGAGGGCGCTTTTTCTCCGACCGGAGCGATGCATGTCGCGCGCCAGGGCCATTGCGCCAGCCCGCTGCCCGACGGCCGGGTGCTGATCACCGGCGGTATGGACCAAAACGGCACGGCGCTCAGCAGCGCGGAAATTTACGATCCGGCCACGGGAATCTTTAGCCTGGCGCCCCCGATGGGCATCGCGCGCTTCGAGCATACCGCCACCGTGCTGCCCGACGGCAAGGTGCTGGTGGCCGGCGGCTACGACACCGCCTCCGACATCACCAACACGGCCGAGCTGTACGACCCGCTGGAAGGCGTCTTCACACCCACCGGCCACATGACCGACGCCCGAGCCGGTCACGCCGCCGCCGCATTTTCGGCCTTCGGCACGCCGTTATCCCCCAGGCGCCAACCGGCGCGTTAGATTGTCGGCGCGCCCCCGGCCCAGGCTCCCCGGCTTCTGGCCGCATCAACCTTCTGATGGCCCGCGCTTCGTGTTATACGAGCTTGCAGACAACCGCCAACGGAGGCAGTCAAATGCATGGAGTGTCGCATGTCGCGGTCGGCGTGCGGGACATGGAAAAGTCCATTCGCTTCTATCGCGACCTGCTCGGACTGCGCGTCGTGCTCGACGAAGTGCAGGACATCGGCGGGATCCGGGCGATGAGCGAGGGCGGCGGCGCCAAACCCACCCGCCGCGTGGTGCATCTGGTATGGCAGGAGGGCGACTGGGCGCCGTTTGTGGTGCTGTCGGAATTTCGCGGCGTGCAATCGCCGCCACCACCCAAACTCAATCATGTCGGGGTCAATCATTTCGCGCTGTGGGTGGACGACTTGCGCGAGCGCGCCGCCAAACTGGAGCAGGCCGGAGTCAAGTTTCAACTGGCGCCGAGCGAGGTTAGCGCAATTGCTTACGGGGGTGGCAAGCACGACAAGGTCCTGACCTGTATCGTCGAGGATCCCGACGGCACCCTGATCCAGTTCGACCAGCGCATCTGAGATGGACCTGAACGACGGCTCGCAGGAGGCGGCCTTCAGACGGCGGGCGCGCGATTTCATCCGCGCCAACCTGCCCGACGGATGGGGCACGCCTGACTACATACTGCCGAAGGGAGATGCGTACCTCGAGTTCCTGCGCGACTGGCAGCGGCGCCTGTACGAAGGCGGCTTCCTCGGCCTTGAATGGCCCAAGGAATACGGCGGCCAGGATGCGGGTCTGGTCGAAGCGGCGATCTTCGGCGAAGAGCAGGCGCGCGCCCGCGCGCCGCAGCCGCTCAACGTGGTCGGCCTGTTTCTGACCGGTCCGACGCTGCTGGCGCATGGCACCGAGGAGCAGAAACGGCGCCATCTGCGCAAAATCCTGTCTTGCGAAGAGATCTGGTGCCAGGGGTTTTCTGAACCGGGCGCGGGGTCCGACCTCGCCGCGCTGCGCACGCGCGCCGAGCTGGACGGCGATCACTTCGTGGTCAACGGCCAAAAGGTGTGGACTTCGCTGGCGCATATTGCCGACTGGTGCATGCTGCTGGTGCGTACCGATCCCGCCGCGCCCAAGCATCGCGGCGTCAGCTACCTGTTGGTCGATATGAAAACGCCCGGCATCCGGGTCAAGCCGCTGCGCCAGATGACCGGCGACGCCGAATTCAACGAGGTGTTCTTCGAGGACGTGCGGGTCCCGCGCCGCAACCTGCTGGGCGGTTTGAACAACGGCTGGCAGGTGGCGATGACCACGCTGATGAACGAGCGCGGCGCGCCTTCGATCTCGGTCGGTGCGCAGTATTACGCGCTGTTCAGCGAGGTCGTCGAGCTGTGCCGGCGCAGCCGGGTGCGCGGCGGGGCGGCGGCGCGCGATCCGCTGCTGCGTCAGCAGCTAGCGCAACTATACGTCGAGTTACAGGCGATGAGGCTTACCTCCTATCGCGCGTTCTCCACGATTCTCAAGGGCGGCACGCCCGGACCCGAAGGGTCGATTCTCAAACTGAACTGGTCGGAGACCAATCAGCGCATGCAGGACCTGGTGATGGCGCTGCTGGGACCGGCCAGCCAGTTGATGGAAGGCTCGCCCTACGCGATCGATGGCGGCCGCTGGCAGTACGAATTCCTCTATTCGCGGGCCAACACCATTCAGGGCGGAACCTCGGAGATCCAGCGCAGCACGCTGGCCGAACGGGTACTGGGGCTGGCGCGTTCGCGCTAATCTTTGCGGCATGGACCTTAATCCAACGCCCGAAGAAGAGCGCTACCGCCGCGGCATCAGGGAATGGCTGGCGGCCAACCTGCCCGCGCATCCGCGACAGCAGGATACCAACCGGCCGGACTGGATCGAGCCGGCCAGGGCCTGGCAACGCAAGCTGTTGGAGGCGGGCTTTCTGGCGGTTTCGTGGCCCAAACAGTACGGCGGACAGGGGCTGGCGGCGATCTACCAGGTGATCGTCAACGAGGAGATGGCGCGCGCCGGGGCACCGCGCCTGATCGGCGAAGAGGGGTTGCTCACCCTGGGACCGACGCTGCTGGTTTGCGGCAGCGAAGAACAGAAGCGCCGCTACATCCCGAAAATCATCACGGCTGAGGAAATCTGGACGCAGGGCTATTCCGAGCCGCAGGCGGGTTCGGATTTGGCTTCGCTCACGACACGCGCCGAACTGGTGGGCGATCATTTCGTCGTCAACGGGCGCAAGCTGTGGGCGTCGCACGCGCAGATCGCCGACCGCATGTTCGCGCTGGTGCGCACCGATGCAAGCAAGCCCCGGCATCAGGGGATCTCCTACCTTTTGATCGACATGCGGGCGCCGGGAATCACGGTGCGCCCACTGGTGCAAATCGACGGCCGGCACGATTTCAGCGAAGTGACGTTTCACGACGTGCGTGTGGCGAAGCAGGACCTGGTCGGGGGTCTGAACAACGGCTGGAAGGTTGCGAACAGCACGCTGGCCAATGAACGCGGCAACATGGGGCTGAATGCAGGCCCCTTGATGGCCTTCCCTCATCTCCTGGAATGCGCGCGGCGTGTCCGACGCGGCGGACGCGCGCTGATCGAAATTCCGCACTTCCGCCAGCGCATCGCCGAGTTGCAGATCCAGCTCGAAGCGCTGCGCCTGCATTCATATCGGCAGTTGACCAGCTCGATGCGCGGACGGGCCGGCGGCGTCGATGCGATGGTGACCAAGCTGGCCGGCAGCGAGCTGGGACACGACCTGGCGGCGGCCGCGATGGAGATGTTCGGCGACTATGCGATGCTGGAGCGGAGCCAGGGCGACGCGCTGGAGCGCGGCGCGTGGGCCTATCACCTGATGACGTCGATCGCGTTTCAAATCGCAGGCGGCACCTCCCACATCCAGAAGAACATCATCGCGCAGCGCGGGCTGGGTATGCCGCGCGAGCGCTGAGCCCCAAAACAACCCGCATGCAGGGCGCCGCTACGGCCAATCCAGAGGACTCCCAGAACCGTTCGTAGCGCGGCCTTCGTGCCGATTCTTTTGGCTGGTTACCCCAGGACTTCGCGCACTGCGCGCTCGATCGCCTGCTCGCCGGGAATTACCGCTTTTTCCAGCGGCGGGCTGAACGGCACCGGCGCATCCATCGCCGCAACTCTTTTGATTGGCGCATCGAGGTAGTCAAAGCCCTTCTCGGCGATCATGCAGCCGATCTCCGAGGCGGCGCTGCCGTGCAGATGGGCTTCATCGGCAATCACGACGCGATTGGTCTTGCTCACCGAGGCAAGGATCGCTTGCTCATCGAGCGGGATCAGCGTGCGCGGATCGATCACCTCGACGCTGATGCCGTCGGACGCCAGCCGCTGCGCCATCGCCAGCGCCTTCGGCACCATCGCGCCGATCGCAATCACGGTGACGTCGCGGCCCTCGCGCTTGACCGCCGCCTTGCCCAGCGCCACCAGATGCTCGCCTTCGGGGACCTCTTCGCGCGAGCCGCCCAGCGCCAGATGCTCGAACACGACCACCGGGTTGTCGTCGCGAATCGCGCTTTTGAGCAGGCCCTTGGCGTCGGCGGGGCCCGACGGCACGGCCAGCTTCAGGCCCGGGACGCTCAGCAGTTGCGGATAGACGGTTTCGGAGTGTTGCGCGGCGGCGCCGCCCACCGCACCGCAGCGCGTGCGAAACGTGATCGGCAGCCGCGCCTGACCGCCCGACATGTAGCGCAGCTTGGCCGCCTGATTGCAGAGCTGATCGAAGGCGCAATAGAAGAACGACGCGAACTGGACTTCGCAGATCGGCCGCGTGCCCGCCATCGCCGCGCCCACCGCCGCGCCGACGAATCCGGCCTCCGACAGCGGCATGTCCAGGATGCGTTCGGGACCGAAGCGCTCGAAGAATCCGGCGGCGCGGCCGAAGGTGCCTCGCGTGACGTCCAGCCCGAGCACGAAGGTGGAGGGGTCGCGCTCCATCTCTTCGATCAGACCCTCGAAGATCGCCTGGATGAAAGTGATTCTGGCCACGGCCTTGCCTCCTCAACCGTAGATGTCGGCGGCCGCTTCGGAGGGGTCGGGCAGCGGACTTGAGCGGGCGAACTCGACCGCCGCATCCAGCTCGGCCTGCGTCTGCGCAATCAGCTGATCCAGCTCCTCGCGGCTGACGCGGCCCGATTCGAGCATCCGCTTTTCGAACTGCACGATCGGGCATCGCGCTTTCCAGGCTGCGACCTCCTCCTCGCTGCGATAGGGCCTGCCGCCGAAGGCGTTCTCGCCCACGACGTGCCCTTCCCATCGATAGGTGCGGCACTCAAGCAGCGTCGGCCCTTCGCCGGCGCGCGCCCGCGCCACAGCGTTGGATGCGTAGCGATACACCTCAAGCACGTCGTTGCCGTCGAGCGCAAAGCCCGGCATCCCATAGGCCTGCGCGCGCGCCGCGATACTGCCGCCGGCGGTTACCGACGCCGCGCTGGTGAAGACCTGGTAGCCGTTGTTCTCGCACACATAGATGACGGGCAGCTTGAGCACGCCCGCCAGGTTGAGGCTTTCGTGGAACGTCCCTTCGTTGGCCGCGCCGTCGCCGAAGAAGCAGGCGGTGACGTCGTCGCGCTTCATCACCCGGGCGGCCAGCGCCGAGCCGGTCGCGATCGGGATTCCGCCGCCCACGATCCCGTTGGCGCCCAGGATCCCCAGCGAGTAGTCAACGATGTGCATCGAGCCGCCCTTGCCCTTGCAGTAGCCGGTGCGTCTGCCGTAAATCTCGGCCAGCATCCGTTTCAGTTCGCCGCCCTTGGCGATCGGATGGCCGTGCCCGCGATGGGTCGAGGTGATGCGGTCGGTGGGCCGCAGCGCCGCGCAAACCCCGACGGCGCTTGCTTCCTCCCCGATCGACAGATGAATGAAGCCGGGAATCTCGCTGCGGATCGTAAGGTCCTTCAGCCTGGTTTCGAACTGCCGGATGCGCTGCATCCGCCGGTACATCTCCAGCAACAGCTCCTTGCCGATATCCATAAGCACACCTCGCCGCCGGCTGGGCTTTTGCGCGCGCCGATCTGTCTATACGTCAACCGGTGGCGGATGGCCAAGCGCGCCTGAACTCGACTGGAAGGCTTCGATGTGCGAGAAAACCAGTCAGAACACCCGATGCAACCATCTGCGAGCGCTCGCGCTTGGGGAGTGATGCTATGGAGACGTTGAAAGACAAGGCCGCGATCGTGGGAGTCGGGCACACCGAGTATTCCCGCGACTCGGGGCGCAGCGAGATGACGCTGGCGGTCGAGGCGATTCGCAACGCCGTCGCTGACGCGGGGCTGAAGTGCTCGGACATCGACGGCATCGCCAAGTACAGCATGGACAACAACGACCACGTCCATCTGGCCGCCAATCTCGGTATTCCGGCGCTGCGCTTTTTCGCCGACGCGCCGTGGGGCGGCGGCGGAGGACCGGTCGGTTCGGTCCTGCTGGGCGCGATGGCGGTGGCGACCGGGATGGCCAACTGCGTGGTCGCGCTGCGCGCGATGAACGAGCGCTCGGGACGCGGCACCAATCGCTTCGGGCTGGCGCAGGTGCGCGCGGGAGCGCCCGGCGCGCGCGCCTATGTCGAGCCGTTCGGCCTGTTCAGCCCCGCGCAGGCGGTGGCGCTGAGCGCGCGCCGCCATATGCATCTGTACGGCACCAAAAGCGAGCACTTTGGCGCGATCGCGGTCGCCTGCCGCACCCATGCCCAGACCAATCCCAACGCCGTGATGCGCGGGCGGCCGCTGACCATCGAGGATCACCAGAGTTCACGTATGATCGCTGATCCGCTGCGGCTGCACGACTGCTGCCTGGAGACCGACGGCGGCGCCGCGGTCGTAATCACCAGCGCCGAGCGGGCCCGGGACTTGAAGCAAAAGCCGGTTTACATCCTGGCGGGGGCATTCGGCGCGATCGATCGCAACACGCAGACGATGGTGAAGTTCATCGAGTATCCGCGTTCGGAGTCGACCGTGATTGCGGACGAGCTGTTCGCCCGCGCCGGCGTCGCGCACAAGGATATCGACGTCTGCTTCATCTACGACCATTTCACGCCGCTGGTGCTGATGGCGTTCGAGGAGCTGGGGTTTTGCAAGCGCGGCGAGGGCGGGCCGTTCGTCTCCGACGGCAAACTGCTGTGGCCCAACGGTTCGCTGCCGTTTAACACCAGCGGCGGCAATCTTTCCGAAGGCTACATCCACGGCATGCAGAACACGATCGAGGCCGTGCGCCAGCTCCGCGGCCAGGCCATCAACCAGGTCAGGGACGCTCAGATAGCGCTGGTCGCGTCGGGCAACGCGGTGCCCACCACCGCAATGATTCTGCATCGGTAGGAGGAAGACCCATGGCGGCATCATCCAATTTTCCCAGCCCGATTCCGGACTTCGACGCGCAGGAGTTCTGGGCCGGATGCAATCGCGGCGAGCTGCTGATGCAGCGCTGCGCGGCGTGCAAAAGATTCCGCTGGCTGCCCCGCCCGATGTGTCCGTTTTGCAATTCGCTGGAGCGCGAATGGATCCGGGTCAGCGGCAGAGGGAAAGTCTACACCTACACCATAATCACGCATCCGGTGCATCCGGCCGCAGTAAGCCGCGTGCCCTACAACGTTGCCCAGGTGCAGCTCGCCGAAGACCCCGACCTGATCCTGGTAACCAATCTGGTGGGCATCGCCAACGAGAACATCCGCATCGACATGCCGGTGCAGGTGGTGTTCGAAGAGCACGAACCGGGCGTGACGCTGCCGAAGTTCAAACCGGCGTAGTTCGGAACCCTTCACTCCAGGTTGATCATGACCGCCAGCATCCGCGCCGGACGCGTGCCGTGATTGCGCCATCGATGGTTGGTCGCGCGCTGCACCACGCAGTCGCCCGGATGCAACTCAACCTCGCCGTCGTCTACTTCAAGCGTAATGTCGCCCTCAAGGATAAACACGTAGTCCACCGTGTTGGTCGTATGCCATCCCTCCGCGCTTACGCCCTCGATAGCGGCGGTGGCCGGAGTCCGGCGCATGGCAGCGTCGGGCGGCAGGTCGACCACGCGCCAACGCGTGCCTTTGGGCGGCGGCATCAGCGTCGGCTTGATCTCCGCCGGGTCAAACCCCTGCGGCTTGTCGGCGCTGGTCGCCCACACCTCCGTGCACCACGATGTCGGGGCGGGTCCGTCACTGATTAGAACCGATCGGCCCGCCTGATTGACACCTGTAACGATTCGTCTGACGGTGCTCATTGGCCAACTCCCCTAAAAGCGATTCGCCGGCGAAATAGCGGCGTGCTTCAAGCTGCAGTGGCCGGCTGTGGGATGATGCCCTGGGCCGGGCGAATCATCGCGGCTGAGCCGGCGCCGATTAACATGCACAGCGCACAGAATTCGAAGGCCGGTGCGTAGGTTCCGGCGCGGTCGAAGATCCGGCCGGTTAAAAACGGCCCGAGTCCGCCGCCGATCCATCCGAGCAGGCGGACCACGCCCCACAGCGTGCCGTAGCGCCGCAGTCCCAGCGCTTCGGCGAGGATCGCGGGGAGCAGCGTGGCCGATGCGCCGACGCATAATCCCGCCGCCACCATCGAGGCGGCCGCGTACAGGGTGCCGAAGTTTCGCGACGTCGCACCCAACACGATCGCGATCCCCGCCGCCAGCCCCACCAGCGAGCCGATCAGGACGCCGCGCACGCCGCGCTTGTCGGCGAAGCCGCCCAACGCGATCGCGCCGACCGTGGTAAACAGCGTCAGCAGGCCCAAAATCAGCGCCGCGTTCTGCGCCTTGAAGCCGGCGCCGATGTAATAGGTCATCAGGTGATGCACAAAACCCTGGTAGCCGACGTTGTAGATAAATTCCGTTGCCACCACCATCCAGAACGGCAGCGACATCAGCGCCGGCCCGACCTCCAGGCCGCTGAGCGTTTCGGCCTGCTCCTTGACGCTGCTTACCTCGGGTCCGCTCGAGGGACGCGTCCGCACCATTATGAGGATGACCGGAATCGCGATCAGCCACATCGGGACCGTCAGACACACCATCGCGGTGCGCCATCCGAAATGCACCAGGATCACCTCGAAGACCGGGGCGAGCACGGTTCCGCCCGCCGCCGCGCCGGCCAGCACGATTCCCAGCGCCAGGCCGCGCCGTTGCGTAGCCCAGTTGGCCGCCACCATCATCGCCGGCACGTAAGTCGAGGCGCTGACCCCGCCGCCGATTATTGCGAGGGCGGCGATCATCGGCGCAAAGGAGTGCAGCGTGCTGCCCCAAAGGTATCCAACTACGACCGCGGCCGCCGCAGCGGTCATTACCGCCTGGGCCGGGAGGCGGTCAAGCAGCCATCCGACCACAGGGCTGACCGCGGCCTGCGCGAACAGAAAAGCGGTGGTGGTCAACGCGACCCTCGCATGGTTCCATCCGAATTCCCTGATCCATGGCGAGTAGAAATAACCGAGAGTTCCGTACGTCGGTCCGAGCAGGATGAACTGCACCAGCGCCAGACTCCAGACCACGCGCCATACGCGGCGTTCCTGGTTTTCCATTGCCAACCCCAAGGGCGAATCCCGCAGCGACTCGCGACCGCGCTTGCATATCATGTTTTCAGGTCGAATCGTATGCTCCGCCGCCTCTTTGCGAAAGCACGCGCGCCGCCGATCTACAAAATGTAGAAAATGGGTCAGCGATGTTGGACGCTTGAGAACGGACGACCTATCGCAGCGGATGCGCCACCACCTTGACACCGTGGCGCGGGCGCAGCGTGATCAGCGGTTGCATTTCCACCCGATGGCCGGGTGCGAGTCGCAGCCGGTAGCGCTGCGCCAGCGTGGCCAGGATCAGCGCCGCTTCGGTCAGCGCGAACTGGCTGCCGATGCATGCGCGCGGACCGCCGGCGAAAGGGAAGTAGGCATATTTCGGACGCACCGCCACCCGCTCGGGCGTGAAGCGCTCGGGGTCGAAGCGCCCGGGGTCTTCCCAGAACGCTGGATGGCGATGGGTCACGTACTGGCTTATGTAGATGAGAGAGCCGCGCTTGATCCGGTAGCCGCCGATTTCGTCGTCCTCGAGGTTGGAGCGCGAGAACGCCCACGCCGGCGGATAAAGACGCATCGACTCGTCGATCACCATCGCCGTGTATCGCAGCCGCGGCAAATCCGCCACGCATGGCGCGCGTCCGCCGAGCACTTCGGCCAACTCCGCATGCAGCCGATCCTCCGCGTCAGGATTGCACCCGAGCAGATACCACGTCCACGCCAGCGCGTTGGCGGTGGTTTCGTGTCCGGCCAGCAGAAAGGTGGCGACTTCGTCGCGCACTTGTCTGTCGCTCAGCGTTTTGCCGGTTTGCGGATCGCGCGCAAACAGCAGCAGCGAGAGCAGGTCGTCGCAGTGGCCGGGATGGGCGCGGCGCTGGGCGATAATCCGGTAGATGACCCGGTCGAGCGCGCGTTTGGCAGCGCGAATCCGGCGGTTGGTGCGGGTCGGAAGAAAGGGCAGGAGGGCCGCAAATCCCGCCTGCGCCATCGACTCGTTCATCGTGGTCAGCGATTGGCTGATGACGGCGGCATCCTGCGCGATCTCGACGCTGAACAGCGCACGCGCAACGATCGCCAGCGTCACGCGCGTCATCTCCGCTGCGACGTCGAAAGGCTCGCCACGGCGGGCATGCCCCTCCCAGTCATCGGCCAGGTGCCGGGCCGCCTGCGCCATCAGCACGCCGAACTGTGCGATCCGCTCGCGCCGGAACATCGGTTGGATCAAACGGCGCTGGCGCAGCCAATAAGGACCGTCGCTGGTCAGCAGGCCGTCGCCCAAACCTCCTTTGAGCAGCCGGTAATCAATGTTGTTCTTGGTGTAGTTGTCGTGATTGTCCTGCAGGATGTGTCTGATGTCATCGGGATGGGCGGCCAGATAGGCGCGCACAAACGGGAAGCGCAGCCGGATCACATCGCCATAGTCGCGATGCGCCTGGACGATAAAACCGAGCACGTCAGACTTGAGCTCGGGTGCATTGCCGATCAGAAAATGACCCGGCGGGCTGGGCGGTTCCCGCCACCCAGCGGCGCGCACGACAGGTTGGCCCGGCCGATGCCCGACGGCGGCCGCGCGGCTGGCGGTTTGAGCGGCGGCGGGATTCTCCCAGTTCATACGCACTCCCTCGAATGCGGCGGGCGATGTAAATCGTACCGTTTGCAGCGCCCCGGGAAAACCTCGACATTCAGCCGCCTCGATTTGGCGCCAACCGGCGACCCTGCTAATTTCCCGGCTGCGGTAAACCCAATAACCCGCCGATTTCCAAACGGCTGATGCATAACGGGATAATCGATGGCTGAGTCAATCGAGGATCGTTTTCAGACTCTGCACGAAATCGTCAGAGCGGCGCGCAGCAAGCTGGACCGCAACGTGTGGGATTACCTGGTCGGCGGCGCGGAGACCGAAACCACCCTGGCCCGCAATCGCCTGGCGCTGGATTCGTTGGGATTCAGACCGCGCGTGCTGCGCGACGTCTCGCAAATTGACAGCACCGCCAGCCTGTTGGGCAAACCCTTACGCATCCCGGTCCTGATGGCGCCGGTGGGCGCGCTGCAACTGTTCGAGCCGGGCGGCGGTGCGACCGTCGGCGAAGCCGCGCGCCTGTTCGGCAACGGGATGCTGGTCAGTTCGGGGACGCTGCCGGCGCTGGAGGCAACGGCCGAGAAGGCGGGCGAGGCGCTGAAAATCTTTCAGCTCTACACGCGCGGCGATGAAGCTTACGTCGAGGAACATTTCCGCCGCGCAATCGACGCCGGTTACAACGCGCTGTGCCTGACCGTGGACACCGCCTACCTCAGCCGGCGCGAACGCGACATCGCCAAACGCTTCGGATTGGTGCGGCGCACCGGTCCGGGCTACGGCTTTCAGGCCCAGATGAGCTGGCGCGACGTCGATCGATGGCGGAGCAAATTTCCGCTCCCGTTCATTCTCAAAGGCATCGCGACCGTGGAGGATGCGATGCTGGCGCTGGAGCACGGCATCGAATGCATTTACGTCTCCAACCACGGCGGACGCCAGCTCGATCATTGCGCCGGCTCGATGGAGGTGCTGCCGGAAATCGTCGCAGCGGTGGGCGGGCGCGCACGCATCCTGGTCGACGGCAGCATCAGCCGCGGCAGCGACGTGATCAAGGCGCTTGCACTGGGCGCCGACGCGGTCGTGGTCGGACGCCTGTACGTGTACGGGCTGGCGGCAGCGGGCAGCGCGGGAATCGTTCGCGTCATGGAAATCCTGGAGGAGGAGATTCGCATCTGCATGGGCCTGCTTGGCGTAACCAGCCTGAGCCAGCTCGACAGGTCCTACGTCTGCGCGGCCCGGCCGGTGATCGCGCCCTCGGTGCACAGCGCCTTTCCGCTGCTCGACGTGCCCGGCTACTGAACGGCGGACGGCGTGAATCTGACCGGCATGTGCTTGGGGCCCCACAACTGGATGGAATGCATCCGCTCGACCGGGCCGGCCAATTCGAGGTCGGGCAGGCGGCGCAGCAACTCCTGCACCATTATACGCAGCTCCAGGCGTGCCAGATGCGCGCCCAGGCAGAAGTGTTCGCCGTAGCCGAAGGCGAGATGCTCGTTGGGCTTGCGCGTGATATCGAAGCGGTCCGCGTCGGCGAACGCTTGCTCGTCGCGATTGGCCGACGGCACCCAGACCACGACCTTGTCGCCGGCGCGAACCCGCCGCCCGCGGATTTCGCTATCGGCCGTGGCAACCCGCAGGAGGTGTCCGACCGGGCTGGTCCAGCGCAGGATTTCCTCGATCGCGCCGGACAGCAGGGTGGGTTGATTTTGCAGTAGATGACGCTGGTCGGGATTGTTCAACAACTGAAACATCCCGTCGGCAAGGGCGGTGCGTGTGGTTTCGATTCCGGCCAGCACGAACATGTCACCGGTGAAGCCCAGTTCACGCTCGCTCAACTGCTCGCCCATCACCAGCGCGTTGCCCATCACGGTCAGCAGGTCGCGGCCGGCGCCGCCGCGGCGCGCCAGCGCCAGCCGCCGGCTGTAGTCGTAGATCGCGAAGTTGCCCTGCCGCCTGCTCTCCAGCGACGAGCCGACCTGGAACTCGGGGTCGTCGTTGCCTACCGTCATCGCAGCCCATCGCAGCAGAGTTGGGCGATGCTCGGGCGGTATGTCCATCATCTCGAGGATCATCAGCATCGGGAGCTGTTGGGCGACGTCGACGACGAAATCGCATCGGCCCGCGGGCGCGATGCGGTCGATCAATTCCTTGACCACGCGCCGGCAGCACTCTTCCCACTGTCCGACGTGGCTGCGCAGGAAATTCCGGCTCAGCGCCCTGCGCATCGGGTTGTGGCGCGGCGGATCCATCGCGATGATCATCGCGCCGCATCCCATCTCGGCGCGCTCGAAACCCTCAAGCTCCCGCGTCGGCATCGACATGCCCAGCGCCTCGGAGCTGAACGTGATCGGATCGCGCAAGACGCTCAGCGCATCTTCATATTTGGTAATCGACCAGAAGCCCTGGCTGAGATTGCCGGTGGCCCAATGCACCGGGTCTTCAGCGCGCATCCGCTTCCATAGCGGATGCGGATCGCTGGTGGCGAAAAACGCAGGGTCGGTGAGTTTGTCGCCAAATTCTTCCATCGCGCGGCGCCGCGCCGGTCTGCCCATCGGCGCAACCGAATCGTTGCTGCGGCGGCGGCAAATGTCAAATCGCGCCGCTCACCAGCGCGGTTCTCTGCTGGTCTCACCTCAGCGGATGCTTATCGCGCTGAGCGTGGCCGGCAGACCGCTGACGCCCACCGCGCCGCCCGAAGAATAGGACGCACTAACGCTGCCGGCGGTCTGCACCGAGCCCGGCCGCGCGCCGCCCTGCCCTCCGCCGCCGCATCCGAGCTCGCTGACCGCCAGGGCGATTGCCAACATTGCGGCCAGTGCGATTCGCCGCCGCTGCGGCGCAGGTGCCCACAACAGTCCAAGACCAATCAGGAAGAGCGCCGCCAGGACCGGAAGCTCGGCGCGATTTTCCAGCACGCGCGTCACAACCGCTGCTTGGCCGGCATAAACCATCTGCCCACCCGCCATCGCCATGCCGCCGGCGATGTCGGCACTCAGCGCAAAGGTGATCGATCCGCCCGCAGGCAGCGCGATCGGCGCGAAGGTGAAGATGGTATGCGCGGACGGCGGCGCGACGGTCGTGCTCTGTCCCGCAGCGCTCAGAGTGAGCGATGTGAAAATGATGGGGTTAGTAAGCTCCACTTCCACGGCGGACACCATCTCGGCCTGGCCCGCGGTGTTGGAGATCGTCAGGGTGCCGGCGCCAACCGTGGAGCCCGGCACGGCGCTCACCGACACCGTGGTGCTTGTCGCGTGTGCGCCGGGGACGGGGGTGGGCGTCGGGCCCGGCGCGCTCGACGTGGCAGTGGGTACCGCAGTCGCGCTGGCAGTTGCGGTAGGCGCCGGAGTGGACGTCGCCGTAGTAGTCGGCGCCGAGGTGGCCGTCGCGGTCGCGGTTACGCTCGCGGTGGGAGTCGGACCGAAGGTAGGGGTCGCACTAGGAGTGGCCGTCGAGGTGACGCTCGCGGTCGGAGTCGGAGCTGGCGCGCCTAGCTGATAGGCTCCTCGGCCGTGAGTCCCCGCGAAGATCACGCCGTTGTGATTTTGCTCCAGGTCGAAGATTGGCACGGCCGGAATGACGCCGAGGTTGAACGTGGACCAGGTGTCGCCGGCGTCGGTGCTGCGGAAGACGCCGATATCGGTGCCTGCCAGCAAGGTGGCACCGGTGGTATCGGTGTTATCGACCAGGACCCGCAGCGTCGGTACGTCGGGCAGCGGCGCCGAACCACCGGCGCCGTCGGCGCGGTTCCAGGTCATGCCGAAATCCGTGGTGCGATAGATGTGGCCGGCGCCGGTTGCCGCTTCGAATCCCGAAATCGACAAGTAAGCGACATCGCTGCGGCCTGGCCCCGGGTCGACGGCGATGCCGGTGGCCTGGGTCTGCGTGGACGTAATCGGCAGATTGCCGGTGACGTCGCTCCAACTCGCTCCCGAGTTGAGATTGGCCTGAGTGGTGTTGGAGACGGTGAAGCCGACCGTGCCGTTGAGCATCGAAAGCGCCCACGCCCTGGTGCTTGCGGGAACAAATTCGATGTCCTGCAGGGCGCAGCGGTCGTTGGTTATTCCGCAAGTGCCGGTCAGGTCACCGCTTTGAACCTTCCAGCTCAGCATCCCGTCGGTGGAGACGTAAATCATGTGACCGCCGATCATCACGCGTCGGGCGCTGGCGGGGTCGACCGCCAGGGGCGGGTAGAAACCGAAGCGGTCGGTGCCAATTACGGTCTTGAGGCTGGCAAAGGGGTCGTCGAAATCCCAGCTCAGGCCGCCGTCGGTGGAACGCGACGGAGTCGGGCCGCCGCCGGTGGTCGCAAAGGTGTGATAGGCGAAATTGGGAGCGACGCGGTCGAACAGGGCGAAACCGCCGTCGCCGGTCTCCACCGTGTTCCATCCCAAAGTCCCCGTATAGAGCTGGGTGCCGTTGTCCTGGAAGCCGGCCAACAGGCGGTGGTTGTCGGTCGGATGCGGCCCGATGCCCTGGATCTGACCACTGCTGACGGTTTGATTCTGCTCATTGTTGAAGAACGACGTCCAGCTCCCTGCGGCCAGATCGTATGCGTAAAAGCCGCCGTCGTTGGCGATGTACAGGCGGTTGGAATTGAACGGATCGATCGCCGACGCGTGTTGATCGCAGTGCGTTTCCTGCACCGTGGTGTTGCTGACCGAACCGGCGATAAAGTTCCATGACGCGGCCGAATCGGTCGACAGATAGGCGCCCACGGCGCCGAAGAAAACCACCTGCGGCTGGCCGGGAACCACCGCCACGGTCTGATCGTAAGAGGACTGGCCGTAGGCGCCCAGGCCGCTTCCGTCGCCGTCCAGCGTGACCGTAAACCCGCCGCTGCTCAGCACCTTGGAGGGAATCGAGCGCGCCGCCCAGCTCGTGCCCGAATCGGTAGATACGAAGAAGCCGCGCAAGAATCGCGGGTCCTTACCGCCGACGCTGGTGTACACGGTGGCGGGCGCTCCGGCGCCGGCACTAGTTACAGTCAGGGCGGCGCGCGAGATTTCGTTGATGGTGCCGGTCGGGATGCCGGGCAGATTGGCCTCCGACCAGGCGCCGCCGCCGTCGGTGGAAACAAAGACGTTGACGAACTCGATCGACGCGTAGACGCGCTGGTCGTTGTGAGGATCGAGCACCACATCCTCAGCCGGACATGGATCGCTGCTGCCGAACAGCGTGCAACCGTTGAAGGTTGCGCGGCCGCCGCTGGCCGTGCTGTTGCCCACCTGGCGCCAGGTCGCGCCGCCGTCGGTGGAACGCCACAGCCCGTCGTTGTTGGGATCGCTTTCGTTCCAAAAGGCGTCGGCGCGGCTGAGGCTGCCGGCGTAGGTGGCGGCGGCGAAGATGTGCGGCGGGGCGCTGTTATCAACCGCGATCCGGCGCAAGGCGGCATGCACGAACGGATTGCCCGCCCCGCCGGTGATCTGCATCCAGCTATTGCCATGGTCGGTGGACTTAAAGATGCCCTGCCCGTAATAGGAATCGCCGTGAACGCCCTCGCCCGTGCCGACCCACACGATACCGTTGCGGTCCACCGTAATCGCGCCGATCGCCTGGGTCGGCGCGCTGTCGAAGACCTGCGCAAAAGTGCGGCCGGCGTCGGTGCTGCGCCACACCCCACCGTTCGCCGCGCCCGCATAGATCCGGTTGGCAGTGGTGGGATCGCCTGCCACCGAGGAGAATCGGCCCGCCGAGGTAGTCAGCGGCGGTCCGGTGAAGAAACCGCCGAAGTTGGGAAAATTGTTGAGCATCGGCTGCGGCCCAATTGCGATCCATGTAAATGGCGTGGCGCCCAGGGCGCCGGGGCGCGCTGCCATCGCATGCATTGCGGTCAGGGCCTTTTCCCAGGCGCGATCGGGAACGCCAAATTGCAGCCCGCGTTTGCTCGCCCAGTACTGCGCGCGCACCAGGCGCTGCTCCAGCGTCAGCGGCGCATGCGGCCGCACCGGCGCGTCGCTACCGGCTCCCAATCCCGCGGCTAGCAATATCAAGCCGGCGCCCGCCGCGATTGCGGCAAACAGTGCGCGCGCACCCTGACTGCTCATCTCTCGCTCCCCCAGGCCGGTTTCATCGCAGCCGGCAATCGTTGCTCAGGCATCGCCGGGTGGGATTTCGGATGCCGAGCCTCAAGGTCGGATCAATTGGCCTCGGGGCCAAGAGCTTCTTACAACCGAGGAGCGCGCAAAAGTGTGCGTTGTATACACATGGCGCGTCAAACATGGGCGCTGAGGAAGGCAAAGATGGCGGCCAGCGTCCGGTGGCATTCCGCGAGCATGTCGAACTGGATAAAGCCGTGAATCATGTCGGGAGCCACGCGCGATTCATGCGCGACGCCCGCCGCCCCGAGCGCGGCCGCCATTGCGATCGATTCGGGCAGCAAGGCGTCGGCGCTGCCCACGGTAACAAAGGCGGGCGGGAACTTCGCGCTAACGGCGCGAATGGGGCTGACGCGCGGATCGGCCAGCGCGGCCGAAAAGCCCTGGGCCAGATAGGTGCGCGCCACCGCCTCGATGCCCATCGCGCCACGTTCGACGGCGCCGGCGAAATCATAAATGCCGTAAATCAGGACCGCAGCACGCACGCCGCCTGAATGCGCCGCAACCGCCGCAGCCAGATTGGCGCCCGCCGAATCGCCGCCGATCGCCAGCCGCTCGGGCCGCCCGTTCCATCGAACGGCGTTTTCCCGCACCCACTCGACCGCGAACGCACAGTCGTCATACCCGGCGGGGAAGGGATGCTCGGGAGCAAGGCGGTAATCCAGATTAACGGTGAGGTAGCCGGCCTGGGCAAAATGCTGCGCCAGTCGGCGATGGCTCTTCGGGCTGCCCGCTACCCATCCGCCGCCATGCAGATAGAGCAGCACCGGATACGGCCCCGCACCCGGCGGGACGACCACGTCGGCGCAAAGCCCCTCGCGCAGGCGGACCGCGGGATAGAGACCGCCGGTTCGCGGCACAGCGGGCGAGAGCGCTTCAAACCGCTCCGTGAAGCCATCGATTCGCGCGCGCAGGGCCCCGATATCGGCCGGCGGGCTGGACAGAAACGCCTGAAAATCGTGCACGAACTGCCGCTGGGCTTCGGTCATCCCGTCGTTGTATGTAGTCATCGTCTTTACTCCTCTCGGGGGTCCCGGCGGTTGTTCTGTTCTCGCTAGGCCCGATAGACTGTCACCAGTTGCCTTCTACACTTCGCCCCCGGCTCGCGCCGCCGACTTTGCGCCGTGGCGGCCGGCATGACCGTTGCGTGCAACCGAATCCCCCAAACCGCCCAGCCATGACAGCGTGGTCAGCATCAGCCGCGCCGCGCGCGGCATTGTCAAGGCCGGGTCGGAGTAAGAGTTCACGTAAAGTCCGATCCAGACGGCGGCGGCGATGGCGACTGCGTCTTCGACCTTGATACCCGGGCCACCCGGCGATTTGCGGAACAGTTGTCTGAGAAAGGCCCTGAATCCTGCGGCCTGGCGCTTTTGGCGCGCGAGCAGTTGGCGGTCGTGGGTGGCCACCCCCATGAACTGCAGCACCAGGCTGCGGTAGCTGAGCGGCACGGCGCGGCCGCCGAAGAAGAAGTTGACCAACTCGCGACACTGGCGTTCGGGCGGCTGCTCGGCGAGGCCGCCGATAAAGGCCAGCGTCTGGTTGGTGATCGACTCGGTCAGCTCGGCCAGCACCGCCTCCTTGTCGGGAAAGTAATATAAGAAATGGCTGACCGACATGCCCGCCCGCCTGGCCAGTTCGGTCAGCGAGGTGCCGGAAAATCCCCGGTCCAGCATCGAGCGGCGCAGGGCGTCGATAATCGCCGCGCGGCGCCGGTCGGCGGCGCGGTAACCGGGATGGCGCCGGGAGCGCCGGCTGTTGTTCTCCGTCGATTTGAGCAAAACTCAAGAACCTCCTTGCAAAGCGCGTATTGTAATCGCCGCGCTTTCCGGGTGCAATCGCCGAGCCGACAGCATTTGCCTGCCAGACGCGTGCGAGGGCTTGACATCCGGGTACGTTTTTGAGTAATTGTCAAGTCCGTCGTTCTTGAGCGCTTCTCAAAATTCAGGGAGCCATCATCGAATGGCAGAACTCGCGATCGTCTCCGCCGACTCCCACCTCATCGAGCCCGCCGACCAGTGGACCTCACGACTGCCGCTTGCCTTGGGCCAGCGCGCGCCCCGGGGCGTGGGGCGGGATTTACACGGGCGGCAATCGCGCGCGGTCATCGCCCGGGCTTTCGCCGGCGTGCCCCAAGCGGAGGTCAACAGGATGGTGTTCGACAACGCCTTGCAACTCTACCGCATCGGCTGACGGAGGTGCGGCGATGGAAAGTATGCAAACCACGCCGGCGCAGGCGGCGAAGGAATGGACCGAGGAGCGGGTGCGGGTCGGGGCTCTCGACCTGGCGATGGTCAGGGGCGGGGCGGGAAAGCCGCTACTGGTTATGCACGAGGAGTTGGGCTACCCGGGCTGGCTGCGATGGCAATCGGCGCTGGCGCGCGAACGCACGCTGCTCATCCCGATGCATCCGGGATTCGGCCGCACGCCGCGCCTGGATTGGATGGCGTCGGTGCGCGACCTGGCCTCGTTTTACGGACGCCTGCTGCGCCAACTGCGGCTGGCGCCGGTGGATGTGATCGGATTTTCGCTGGGCGGATGGATCGCGGCGGAGATGGCAGTGGACAATCCCGCGCAGTTGCGCCGGATGGTGCTGGTGGCGCCGATGGGAATCCGTCCGCCGCTGGGCGAGATTTTCGACCTGTACAACGTGACGGTCAACGCGTATCTGCGCGCCAGCGTACACGACCCGCAGCAGACGCCGGAGATGAAACGGCTGTTTGCCGCTCCCGCTGCGCTCGCGCAACTGGAGGCCTGGGAGGACGCCCGCATCCAGACCGCGCGCCTGGCCTGGCGGCCCTACATGTACAACCCCAGCCTGCCTTATCTGCTTGAGGGCGTCAGCGGGCTGCCCACCGCGCTCGTCTGGGGAAGCGAAGATCGCATCGTACCGCTTAGCGCGGGACATGCCTACCGCGACGCGCTGGGCGGCTCGCGCCTTGAGGTTATAGACGGCGCGGGCCATCGGCCCGAACTCGAAGCCACCGACGGGTTCGTAGGCCTGGTGCGCGAATTTTTGAGCTGACCGGCCCGGAGGTACCAGAGGCCATGATGATAATGTATTTCTCCGAGCGTCCTTATATAGGCCTGCCCGAAGAAGAGGTGGTGCGCAGGCGCAGCTTTTTCGGCCTGCCCAATACTTATCTGGACGCCAATCACGGCGCGCAACTGCTCAACGAATATATCGACGAAAAAGTCTACGCCGAGGAACTGGGCTTCGATGCCCTGGCGCTCAACGAGCATCATGGCACGCCGTTCTGCATGGTGGCGGTGATGAACATCGAAGCGGCTGTGCTCGCCCGGCTGACGAAAAAGGCCCGGATCGTGCTGGTCGGCAACCCGCTGCCGGTAGTCGGCAACCCACTGCGGCTGGCTGAGGAGCTGGCCATGATCGACATGATCTCGGGCGGGCGGCTGGTGTCGGGATGGATCCGCGGCACCGGCTGCGAGACCATCTTCAACAGCGCCAACCCGGCTTACAACCGCGAGATGCTCAACGAGGCGCACGAACTGATCATCAAAGCGTGGACGCAGCCCGGCCCATTCCGTTTCGAGGGCAGGCATTTTCATTACCGCTTTGTATGCCCCTGGGTGCTGCCGGTGCAAAAGCCGCATCCACCGATCTGGATTCCGGGAATATTCAGTCCCGAATCGGTGACTTTCGCCGCGCGCAATCGTTATCCGTACGTCGCGCTGTCCACCGGCCTGGAGTCCACCATCGGGATGTGGAACCTGTACGCGCAAACCGCCGCCGAGGAGGGCTATCAAGCCGGTCCCGAATGCTTCGGCTATCAGCAGAAGGTGTTTGTCGCCGAGACCGAGCAGAGGGCCGAGCAGTTGGGGCGCCTGGACATGTTCGGCGGCACCTGGATGAACTACGGGCGTCCTGAATGGATGTTCCCGCCGGGCTACAACTCCAGGGAGGTCAACCGCCGCATGGCACAGGCCACCACCAGCCTGGTGCGCAACGTGCCGGTCCCTGAGCAGTTCAGCGTCGAAGAAGAAATCCGCAAGTATCACGGCGCCGACTACGACGCGGCGCGCAAGAGCGAGATGCTGATGGTGGGCACGCCCAAAACGGTCATTCCAAGGCTGCGCCGGCTGATGCGGATAATCCGGCCCGGCGTGCTGGGCTTGTGCCAGAACGACGGTCCGATCGGACAAAAGGCGCGCCTGACCAGCATGCGTCTGCTGGCCGACGAAGTCATTCCTGCATTGAAGGAAACCGCCCGGGAACTGGGTCTGGAGGATCCCTTCGCCCGGCGCATCGGAGAGCGCCCGCTGCCCGCATCGGGGCGGCCCGACCCGGTGGCGTCGATGGAGGAGTTGGCATCGTAGCCAACGGCAATCCGTTGAGCGTTGAAAGGAGCCACGACGATGAAGCGATCAATTGCGGGATGGGTAGCTGCGTTGTGCCTGCTGTCGCTGGCCGGCTGGAGTCAGACGCCGGCATGGGCGCTGGCTTTCAGCGCGCAGTCCTTCCAACAACTCGCCGATGCTGATTCCACTGCAGCCATCGCGCCTGGCACCAGGATCACGGTCGCCAACTGGCAACACTACCGCCGCTTCATGCCGGTCTGGATGCAGGCCGCGTTCAGCGGCGAGTATGGGGCTCGTGTCGGCGCATCGCCCCAGTTCGCGATCGTAGTTGAGCCGACCGTGCATTACCCACTGCCGCAGAAATTCGTGGAGGATACCGAGAAGTACGCCGGCCAGACCAAATTGGTCGCGCTGCCCGACGGCGGCTTCACCTGGAGCGGCTATGTCGCCGGGCTGCCGTTTCCCAATCCCACCGAACCTCATCTGGGAGTAAAGATTCTCTACAACACGTGGGCGAAATTCCTGCCCTGGGCCGTGCATTTCCGGTCCGACGGCGCGCTGGTCGACCGTTTCGGCAATCGCAGCTTCCAGCGCGTGGATGCCGGATGGTACCGCACCTCGCATATCAGCTACCCGGGCATTGCGCCCGACTTCACCTTTGCCAGCGGCGTGCTGTACACCACGCGCTTCATGGTCGATTTCCCCGAGCAGTCCAAATACACCACCGAGATGACGCTGCAGACTGACGATCCGACCAGGTTGCAGGAAGTCTATGTCTTTCTGCCCTCGATCCGCCGCTCGCTGCGGCTGTCCAGCGCGGCCCATTGCGCTCCCGTGCTGGGCACCGATTACGTTCAGGATGACAATTCCTGGCTGCCCAGCAATTATCAGGCCGCGTTCCTGGGCGAGAAAAAGCTGCTGCAGATTGTCCCCGATCCAGACCCTAAAAAGGGCTACACAATGGCTAACTGGATTGGCATGACCAACGACGGGCATTGGGACGACTTTCCGGGATGGCCCAAGGCAGCAAGCGGCGCGGCGCACTGGATGCTGCGCAACTTCTATGTGCTGGACCTGACCTGGCTGCCGGCCAAAGGCGCGTACTGCTTCTCGCACCGTATCTATTACATTGACGCCGACAGTTGGATGAATGTGATGAACGAGAGCTATGACCGCGACGGCAAATTGTGGAAGCTGCTGTGGAACGGCTTTCCGCCGCTGCCTTATCGCGGTCAGCGCACGATGGTTTACGGGACCTCTATCTCCACCATGGGCATCGATTTCCAGAACACCCACGCCAGCACCGCAATCAGTTCACCGCCCACCTTCGAGGACGACGTGCCCATCCAGTATCGCAACATGGCGGTGGTGACTTCGCCCAGCGGCCTGGCTCAGATTATGAAATGAAAGCGCGCGCCGGCGGCGCGCGTTTTACTTGAATCAGCGCACGGCCGATGCAACGATTGCGGGCGTGGAGCATCGCAACACGAATGCATCGGCGCCCTGCGCCGCCATCGCCTGGCTGCTGATCGCGGCGTTGTTGTGCGGTGGACTGCCGATGTTCTCCGGAGTGGTGGTAGTTGCCGATTCCAAGCCGGCCTTTACCCTTGACGTCTGCCATCCGCTGAGCGGTGCGTCCTACAATCTGAGCCCCGCCACAGCGCCCTTGATTAACGCGCTTCCCGCCGTGCCGCCGCCGGCGGATTGGGGTACGGCCTCCGAATTTGCCGCGCTCCTTGCGGGCCGACCAGCCCGGACTCCCGATCCTCCCCCGCCAAAGCTTGCCTGAGCCGCACACACCAACAAAACCCGGATTGTTTTGACGCAGGTCAAGGCGTGCGCGCCTTTACGGCTGCGGTTGTGTGGCGACCTGCCCCGCGGCTCCTTTTTTGAAAGGGAAGCGGAGGTGAGTGACCGATTCACCTTCCCTTTCAGGGAAGGGGCCAGGGGTCAGGTCGATAAAGGATCAATATGCGAAAGGTCTGCTGTGCGGCGGCGATGCTATGGATCGCCGTTGAACTGGTTGGCGCTACAGCGTGGGCGCACGGCGTGGTGGGAGACTATGTATTTCTGGAGCCGCTGGTGGCTGAAGACCCGACGCCGGCCAATGAACTGGATATTGTTCAGCCGCAATGGACGCGGACTGGCGAGGGCAAGAGGTTCTCGATCGGCACTTCGGTCGAAAAAATTTTGGGCAAGAACCGCGACGAGTTTCCGGTTTTCAGTGCCGGCGCCGGCACGGCGTGGCATTCGGTGCAGCCCGGCGAAGGCCCCGACCTAAGCGGCTTTGACGACCTCGAACTGTTCGCCAAGTATGCGTTCCTGATCGTTCCCAGACATGAATTCCTGATGTCGGTCGCCGGCGTCGTGCAAGTGCCCAGCGGCAATCCGGACGTCCAGGAGCAGAATCATACCAGCCTCGGCGTTCAACTGTTGTGGGAAAAAGGTCTGGGCGATCTTCCCAACTACCCGGTGCTCAAGTATCTGCGGCCGTTGGGTTTTCAGTCCGACATCGGCTATTTGCCGGCGCTCGGCGGCCACACGAACCATCTTCTGTTTGCCGATCTGGTGGCGGAATATTCGCTGCGCTACCTGAGCAACTCGGTATACGACATCGGGCTTAAGTGGCCGCTGCGCAATCTCTATCTGTTCAATGAGATCAACTACGACCAGTTGATAGCAGGCCCCGCGGGCCAGACCTTCCCCCATCTGGTCGCAACACCGGGCCTCGCCTACATGGGCTACGGCTTTCAGTTGAGCGTAGGTACGCAGTTTGCGCTCAATCAGGCCGCGGTGGCGGAGACTCACGCCGCCGTGCTCGGCCTGCTCGACATCTTTTATGATTCGATTTTTCCCCGCTTCAACTGGACGCTGTTCTGAAAGGAGCCGCCGATGCACAAATGGACAGGGCTGATGCTGATCGGCGCGCTGCTCGCGGCCACGGCGGGCGGCGCGCGGGCCCACTCGTTTCCGCAGGAGCAGAGCCCGGCGGCCGGTCAGACCGTCACCGCCTCGCCGCCGCAGGTCACGATCAAATTCGACGCGCCCATCGAGAAACTTTTCGCGCAACTGCAGGTGCTGGATTCAGCCGGAAGAAATCAGGCGCTCGGCCCGCCGATCTATGGCGCCGACGGCACTACGCTGTCGATCAAGCTGGTGCCGCTTAAACCCGGCGACTACACGGTCAAGTGGGCGGTGGTCGGCGCCGATACACATCGCACCCAGGGTTCCTACACCTTCACCGTCGCGCCCGCCAGCTCCTGATCGATGGATGCCATGGCGCACGTGCGCTTGACGGATCCGTTCACGCTCAGAAGCCTGTGCGAATGGCCGGTGCTGATCGCGCTGCTGGCGGTCTTCGGCCTCGCGGCGTTCCGCGCGGCGGTCGTGCCTGCGGACGCCGAGCTGGAGTCGGCGCCGGCGGAGTTGTGGACCGCGATACGCGTACTGCTGCTGATTGCGTTGGCGATGGCGCCGCTGCAATTTCTGACCGCGGTAGCCTCGATGGCCGCCGTCCCTGCCGCGCAGGCTTTGGCGCTAACGCCGCAGGTGATGTGGCAGACCCGTTTCGGAAAGATTTCGCTCGCCAATGCCATCGTGTTGTTGATGCTGGCCGCAACGGCGTTTGCGCGGCGGCACTCGCGTGTGTGCGCGGCGCTGATCGCGGCCGGCGCCGCCGCTGCGCTGGCAGTGCATGCAGCCGCCGGTCACGCCGTTGATTATGGCATTGCGGCGATCGCCGTTTACTTCGTTCACGAAGCCGCCGCCGGCCTGTGGATCGGCGCGCTGGCGGCTTTGTACTTCCTGTCGCGGCGCACAACCCGATGCTGGGCGGCGTGCGGCCCGCTGGTAGGCCGCGTGTCGCGGCTTTGCGGATGGTGTGTGGCGGTGCTGGTAGCCAGCGGCGTGTATATCGCCTGGTGCGGCCTGGGACTGAGCCTCGACCATCTGCTGTATTCCGCCTATGGACGCACGCTGCTCGGCAAGATGAGCCTGTTCGCGATTTTGTTGGCGGCCGGCGCGTACAATCGCTATTGGCTGGTGGCGCAGTTCAACCACGCGCCCGCGCGCAAAGCCCTGATCCGATCCGTGCGCGCGGAGTGCCTGCTGATGGCGGCGGTGGTCGGCCTGGCGGTGCTGCTGGCGAACACGCCGCCGTCGCACTGAGGCCAGGCGATACTCGATTACGCACAGACTCAGTTATGATTGACTAGCTATTACTCAATTCGGTTCTCATCGCTCTGAGTGATCGATCGACGCGCATCAGCAAAGCGGCGCATCAGTCGGTTTGTGATCGCGGCAGGAAAGGGACATAATTGATTGCGCAGGGAAGTTTCCTACACGCCCCCTGCCGGAAGTAGCGTGCCGGCGCGCGGCTGCGCAGGGCATCTGGCGCCGCAAGCGAATTGGATTGTTGAGACCGGCCGACGCGCCGGCCCGAACCGGAACCCACACCGCCTCACGCTGAAATCATGGGGCCGGGGTCCGCGTTAACGGATACAGCTACGTGCTCAACACGATCCGATTTTTCCACGCGCGCGATCGAATTTGTCGTCGGACCTGCCCAACAAGTCCTTGCATCGATCGCGACCGGTCCCCAGAATAGAAGCAATGCTAATAGATGCTATTCCAACGCATAAGCCGTCCGAATATCCGTACCAATCGCACCGGACGTGGCGGATCGCGCTGGCTGCACTGGTTGTGCTGGTGGTGCAGTTAGCGGCGCTGGGGGCGGCGCGGGCGTTTACCGCCGAGCAGGTCGACAAGGGCCAGGAGATCTTCCGGCTCCAATGCGCGCGCTGCCACGGCCCCAGCGGCCAGGGCATCAGCAACATCTATCACGATATGACGGCGCCGCCGCTGATCGGCGCGGGCGCCTTTCCGCTTAATCCGCGTCCCTATCAGAAGATGCGCCATTTTCAGTTTCGCACCGTGCGCGACATCTTCGAATTCGCCTCCGCAGTGATGCCTGCGGATCAGCCGGCCAGTCTGAGCGCGGAGGATTATTGGGATGTGATCGCGTATCTGCTAAGCGCCAACGGCGAGCGGGTCAACGGGCAGATGCTCAACGAGGACGCTGCCGCACAGATGTCGCTGGCCGGGATGCAGGAACGTGCCCGAGCAGCGGGCGTCAGTGAACGGCCGTTGCCGGCGCCTGCCGGGATCGCGCCGGTTATCGAAGGTCGAGGCGGCCCGGTGCAATGAAGTACGGCGCGATCGTGGTGGCGGTGCTGATCCTGGCCGGCGGGGTCTTAACCGCGCTGCTCTCGCAGCGGCCATGGCTGGCGCGCGAAGATGTCGTGCAGCCCATCCCCTTCAGCCATCGCGTGCACGCCGGCATCCGCCACATACCCTGTCAATATTGCCACGAGTACGCGCGCCGTTCGGAGAACGCCGGGGTGCCGCCGATCCAACGCTGTGTCGGCTGCCACGCCAGCATGGCTGAGCAGGTCGCACTGCGCCCGGTGCGCAAGCCGTGGATCGATCGCGAGCAGGCGCCGTTTGAGGTGCGCTGGAATCGCGTCTACACGTTGCCGGATTTCGTGCGCTTTTATCATTCGCCGCACATCCACGCCGGCCTGCAGTGTCAGACCTGTCACGGTCCGGTGCAGACGATGGACCGGGTCACTCCGGTTTATGAGATCAACATGGGTTTTTGTCTCAACTGCCACGCACAGCGCCACGTCAGCATCGAATGCTCGACGTGCCATTACTGACGCGCGCGAGGCGATAAGGACAGCGCCATGCCGCCTGAAGTCTCCCGGCGATCGTTCCTGAAGTTGGCCGCAGCCACCGGCGCGGCCGCCCTTGCGGGCTGCAAACCGGCCGCGCGCCACCTGATTCCGTACGTCATCCCCGACGAAAACGTCATCCCCGGCGTGCCCAGCTTTTACGCCACGTCGTGCAACGAGTGTCCCGCCGGATGCGGCGTGGTGGCGCGCGTGCGCGAAGGACGCGTGATCAAGCTGGAGGGCAATCCCGCCGACCCCATCGGCGCGGGCGCGTTGTGCGCGCGCGGCCAGGCCGCGCTGCAGGGACTGTATCATCCCGACCGCCTGCAGCGGCCCCATCTGCGCGGCGCCGACGGGCTCATCAATCCAATCGGCTGGGAGGATGCGATGGCCCGCTTTGCCAAGGCGCTGGCCCAGGCCGCTGCCGAGGGCGCCGATCGGATCGCGTTTATCGGGCCGCCGATGGGACCGGCTTACGAAATGATCGTCAACGACTGGTTGGGCGCGTTCAACTCGCGCATGCGCCTTGCCTATCGTGCGCTGGACGACGCGCCGGGACGCGCCGCGATGCAGTTTTGCTTCGGCACGGAGTTCAAACCGCTGTACCACATCGACCGGGCCCGGGTTCTGCTCGCGCTGGGCGCCGACTTCCTGGAGACCTGGGAATCACCTGTGGAACTGGCGCGTCAGTTCGCCGCTTTCCGCAATCCCACCAAAGAGGATGGCAAGACCCGCTTCGGGCTGGCCTGGTACGTGGGTCCGCGGATGAGCCTGACGGCGGCCAGATGCGACCAGTGGTTCGCCTGCCGCCCGCGCTGGGAAGCGGCCGTGGCGTTGGCGATGCTGCGCGTGATTATCGATCAGGGTCTGGCGCGTCCAGGCGCCGGCGTTGACCCCGACGCGATGCGCAAATTTGCCGCCGCCTATGATGTGGGAGCGATCGCCACCAAGTCGGGCGTTTCCGCCGCGGCGATCGAGCGGATGGCGCGGGAGTTTGCGCGGGCCGATGGCGCATTGGCGATCGCCGGGACCGACGATGACGCGGCGCACGTCGCGGCGTGGATGCTCAACGCCGCCACCGGCAATCTGGGCAAGACGGTCAGCTTCACCCAACCGCCGCACGTACAGCCAAGCGGCGTCCAACGCGATGCGATGCTGGAAGCGATGCGCGCCGGCAGCATCAAAGTGGCCGTCATCGCGGAGGCGAATCCGCAATTTTCCATGCCCGCGCAAACGCGCTTTGCGCAGGCACTGAGCAAGGTGCCGACGGTGGTGTGGTGCGGCACCGTTCCCGACGAAACCGCCGCACTGGCCCATCTGCTGCTGCCCGCCGACCACTGGCTGGAAGCGTGGGGCGACAGCGCACCGCGTCCGGGAGTATCGGGTCTGCGCCAGCCGACGATGACCCGCGTCGTGTACAGCAGGGCCTTGGGCGACATCCTGCTGGACGCAGCACGCGCAGCGGCACCCAGGGAGCATCTGCCCCGATACGAGGATGCGCAGCAGGCGGTGCGCGCGTCGTGGGCGGAGCGCTTCAACGGCGCGGGGGCGACGGCAAATTTCGACGACTTCTGGGATCAGTCGCTGCGCCAGGGCGGACGTTTCACGCCACCGCCAGTGGCTGAAGCCAGGCTTGCGCCCGGAGTCTTCGTCCATCCGCTCGCGCTGCCCGAAGTGCCGCCGGCGCCGGCCCTGACCTTGGTCGCGTATCCGCACATCTTCTGGTACGACGGCCGCGGCGCTGACAAGCCTTGGCTGCAGGAAATTCCTGAACCGGTTAATCAAATCGTTTGGGACTCGTGGGCCGAAATTCATCCCGACACTGCACGCCGGCTGGAGCTGGCCGAGAACGATGTCGTGCGGCTGTCTTCCGCAGCCGGTGCGATCGAGGTGCCGGTGCACATCACGCCAGGGGTGCATCGCGATGCGATCGCGGTCCCGCTGGGCCAGGGGCACACCAGCTACGGCCGCTACGCGCGCGACCGCGGCGTCAATCCGTGGCGTGTTTTGCCGCCCGATCGCCTGACGGCGCCGGTCGCAGCCGGCCGCACCGGTATGCGGCGCGAATTGATTTCGCCGTTGTTTTCGCCCGACATGCGCGACCGTCCGATCGTCGAAACCATGAGCCTGGAGGATTTTCAAAAAGGTATCGAGCCCAAGCCGTGGGAAGAGCCTTATCCCGAGCCTTACGAAACTTACCCGCCGGTCAATTATCCGGTGCACCAGTGGGGCATGACGATCGATTTGAACGCCTGCACCGGATGCAGCGCCTGCGTGGCCGCCTGCTATGCGGAGAACAACGTGCCGTTCGTCGGCAAGGAACTGGTCGCGCAAGGGCGCATCATGTCGTGGATTCGCATCGAGCGCTACATCCCGCAGACCACCGACGCGCCCGCGCTGCTGATGATGCCGATGTTGTGTCAGCAGTGCAGCCATGCGCCGTGCGAACCGGTCTGCCCGGTGTTCGCCGCCGTACACAGCAATGAGGGGCTCAATCTGCAGGTCTACAACCGCTGCATCGGGACCCGTTACTGCGAGAACAACTGTCCCTACAAGGTGCGCCGCTTCAACTGGTACAAGCCGCAATGGCCGCCGCCGCTGGACTTGCAGCTCAATCCCGACGTCACGGTGCGCGGCGCGGGCGTGATGGAAAAGTGCACCTTCTGCGTGCAGCGCATCCGCGCCGCCGAAGTGCAGGCCAAGCTAGAGGATCGCGCCGTGCGCGACGGCGACATCGTGCCGGCCTGCGCGCAGGCCTGTCCGGCGCGCGCGATCAGCTTTGGCGACATGAAGGACAAAGGCAGCGCGATGATGAAGCGGCGCGCCGACCATCAAGTCCGCACCTACCAGGCGCTCAAACCGCTCAATACGCTGCCGGCGATAACCTATCTGCGCCAGGTCTACCGGCCCCGGGAAGAGGTCTGAAGTGGCCGCCGTACCGCAGCCTGATTTTCGCGAAATCGACCGCCAGGTGATGCGCACCCTGGAATGGCCGGGCTGGAAATACTGGCTATGGGTGGCCGCACTGTTCCTGATCGTGGTGTGGGGCGCGGCGTGCTGGACGCGCCAGATTTACGAAGGCCTGGGCGTGACCGGGCTGCGCCAGCCCAACATGTGGGCGGTGTACATCACCAATTTCGTTTTCTGGGTGGGAATCGCGCACTCCGGCACCCTGATCTCCGCCATCCTGTTTCTGTTCCGCAGCCGCTGGCGCACCGCGGTCTACCGGCTGGCGGAAACAATGACCGCCTTTGCGGTGATAACCGCCGGCCTGTTTCCGCTCATCCACCTCGGGCGCGTATGGTTTTTTTACTGGCTATTGCCCTACCCGAACCAGCGCTGGCTGCAGCCCGACTTCCGCTCGCCGCTGGTGTGGGACGCCTTCGCGGTCAGCACCTACCTGACGGTCAGCATCCTGTTCCTGTTCATGGGGCTGATTCCCGACGTCGCCACGGCGCGCGACGAGTCCGCGGGCTGGCGCAAGGTCTTCTACAGCATCGTGTCGCTGGGATGGCAGGGTTCGGAGGAGCAATGGCGCCATTTCGCCGGCGTCTATCTGCTGCTGGCCGGACTGGCCACGCCGCTGGTGATCTCGGTGCACAGCGTGGTGTCGTGGGACTTCGCGATGGCGCAGCTGCCGGGATGGCACAGCACGATCTTTGCGCCCTATTTCGTTGCGGGTGCGATCTTCTCGGGCTGCGCGCTGGTGCTGACACTGATCATCCCGATCCGCCGGATGCTTGAGCTGGAAGAGCTCATCACGCCCTGGCATATCGACAACCTGGCGCGCATCGTGCTCTTCACCTCGCTCATCGTCACCTACTCCTACGCCTGCGAATCCTTCATGGTCTGGTACGCCAAGGATCCCTTCGAAACGGCGACCTTCCAGATGCGCTACTTCGGCCATTACGGCTACCTGTTCTGGATCATGGTGTTCTGCAACTGCGTCGTTCCGCTGACGATTTTCTCGCCGCGCGTGCGGCGCAATCTCAAGGCGCTGTGGGTGGTGTCGATCTTCGTCAACATCGGGATGTGGCTGGAGCGCTTTGTGATCATCGCCGGCTCGCTGGCGACCAATTTCGTTCCCTCGCAGTGGGGCTTTTTCGTGCCCAGCGTGACCGAAATCAGCATCACCGCCGCCAGCTTCGCCTGGTTCCTGATGCTGTTCAGCCTGTTCACCCGCTTCCTGCCGATTGTCTCAATGACCGAGCTCAAGGAAGGGCTGCGCTGGCTGCGGCAGGCGCTGCGCAAGGAATCGGCGGAGGCGGCATGAGCGATTGGGTGCAGATAATCGGCGTGTTTGCCGACGAAGAGGAATGTGTGGCAGGAATCGAAAGCCTGCAGCGGGCGGGCTATGCCAGGCCCAGGGTCTTCGCCCCAATTCCCAGCGAAAAGATTCTTGAGGCGCTGCAGATGCGCAAGAGTCCGGTGCGCGCCCTGGTGCTGGCCGGCGGCATTACCGGCGCGTTGAGCGGCTTTGCGCTGACCATCGGCACGTCACTGACCTGGCCGCACGTGGCGGGCGGCAAACCCATCATCTCGCTGCCGCCCTACATCATTATCGCATTCGAACTGATGATCTTGTTCGGCGCATTGGCGGGTGTGGCGGGATTTTTGATCTTCGGCCGCCTGCCGCGGCTGGAATCGCTGCGCGGCTATTCGCCCCGTTTCAGCGACGACCGTTTCGGCGTGATGGTGACCTGCGCACCCGAGCAGAGCGGGCGCGCCGAGATGCTGCTCAAGGACGCCGGCGCGCAGGAGGTGCATCGTGAGACAGCCTGACGGCGCGGCACTGTTCGGCGCGCTGTTCATGTGCGCGTTGCTGCTGGCCCTGACCCATCGCGCCGGCGCCTTCCCCTGGAGCATCGACATGTTCCGCGGCGAATCGGTCCAGGCGATGGCGCAGTCGCCGCGCGTGATGCCGCACGGCACGCTGCCGGTGGACGGCGAAGCGCCGATGAGCCGCGAGGTCGCCGCCGCCACGCTGCACAATCCGCTCAAGCCCACCGCCGCGGCGCTGGCCGCCGGCAAGTCGTTGTTCGAGAACAACTGCGCCGCCTGCCACGGTGACGGCGGACGTGGCGACGGCACGGTGCGCTTTTTGCTGCGCGTCCCGCCCGCTGACCTGACCGCCGGAGTCGCGGCCCAGCGCAGCGACGGTTACATCTACGCCACCATCCGCAACGGCAGCATCATGATGCCGTCGTACGGGGACGCAATGTCGCCCACTGAGCGCTGGGAAGTGGTGCTCTATGTGCGCTCGCTGCAGAGGAGGACAAGCGCGCGATGAACCGCAGCGGCCCCACTACCGTGCTGCTTGCAGTGGCCGTCGCGATCGGAGTTGCGGCGTTCGCGCTGGCGATGGCCGACGGGGCCGCGCTGCGCGCGTGGGAGGCCTTTTTGGTCAACCTGCTGTTCTGGATGGGAATCGCGCAGGGCGGCATCTGCGTCTCGGCCTCCTTCTACCTGACCAACGCGCGCTGGGGCGGCACCGGTCAGTACCGCCTGGCCGAAGCTTTCGTCGGCTTCCTGCCGCTGAGCTTCCTGCTGTTCTGGCTGTTGTTCGCCGGCCGCCATCAAATTTTCGTGTGGGTCGATCATCCGCTGCCAGAAAAGGCCGACTGGCTCAACGCCCCGTTTCTGTTCGCGCGCGACGGCGCAGCGCTTTTGATCATGACTTTGCTCAGCCTGTGGTTCGTGCGCGTCTCACGCCGCGAAGACGTGCTGCGCTGGACCGCCTCCAGCGGTGATATCGGCGACCCGCCGCGCGCTATCCGCCGGCTGGCCGTGGCGGTTGCGCTGTGCTACGCGGCCATCTATTCGCTCATCGCTTTCGACCTGGTGATGTCGCTGGCGCCGCGATGGCACAGTACGCTGTTCGGCGCCTACTTCTTCACCGGCGCCTACTGGAGCGCGATCGTGGCGATGGCGCTGGTGGGAATCGCCGCCAGCTCGGAGGCCCGCGATGACGCCCGCTTCCGCGATGCGCTGCACGATATCGGCAAGCTGGTCTTTGCCTGCTCGGTGTTCTGGGTCTACCTGTTGTTCGCCCAATACATCGTGATCTGGTACGGCGATATCCCCTCGGAGACGTTCTTCGTGGTGCCGCGCGTGCAGCATCTGCCCTGGGGCGCGCTGGGATGGGCGGCGCTGGTGCTGATCTGGGCAATTCCGTTTTGCATGCTGATGGGGAAGCGGCCCAAACGCACCCCTGCCATCATGCGTGTCGTGTGCGTGCTGGGACTCATCGGCATGTGGATCGAACGCTACGTGCTGGTGGTGCCGTCGCTGTCCCCCGCACGCGTCCCCTTGGGATGGATCGAGTTGCTGATCACGGTGGGCTTTGCCGGCGCGTTCGGGCTGACGGCACTGCCGGGGTTGCGGATGCTGCCGGCGCCGGCGCTGGCGCGTCCCGCTGATCAGGGAGGTGCACATTGAGTTCCGCCTCCATTCGTGCAGCGATACATACACTGCTGGCAGGCGTTTTTGCCGCCCTGCTGAGCGGATGCGATCCGCGGCGCTTCCCGGGCAGCACCTTCGCGCCGCGCTCGGACATGGCGCACTGGGTTGAGGCGGTCTATTTCGAGGTCATCGGCTGGGACGGTCTCATTCTGATTCTGATTTGCGTGCTGGTGTTTTTGTGCCTGACGCGCTTTTCCACCCGCGCTTCGGAGGATCAGCCCAAGCCTCCGCCGCCGCATCCGGAATATCTCGGCCTGGAAGTGGCGTGGACGGTGGGGCCCGCGTTGATCCTGCTGTTCATCGCAGTGCCCTCGCTGCGCATCGTGTTCCGCACGCAGCAGAGCGCGCCGCCTACCAACGCGCTGATCATCAACGTCACCGCGCATCAATGGTGGTGGCAATTCGACTATCCTTCGATGGGCATTCACACCGCCAATGAGGTGCATATTCCGGTCGATCGTCCGGTGCGCTTCCTGCTCAATTCAACCGACGTGATCCACAGCTTTTGGATTCCGGCGATGGGCGGCAAGCGTGACGTGGTGCCGGGCCACGTCAACGAACTGACATTCACGCCGCAGGTCACCGGCGAGTATATCGGCGAATGCGCGGAATTTTGCGGCCTCTCGCACGCCAACATGCGTTTTCGCGTCTTCGTTCAAAGCCGCGTCGCGTTTGACGACTGGCGCGCCAATCAGGCCGGCGGGCCGCGCCTGCCCACCGGTGGCCCGGCACGGGCCGGCGAACAGGTTTACGTGACCAGCGCCTGCACCACCTGCCACGCGATTGCCGGCTATTCTTCGGGTTACATCGGCCCCAATCTGACCCATTTCGCCAGCCGCACCACGTTTGCCGGCTCGACGCTGCGCAACACTCCGCAAAACCTGGCGGCATGGCTTGAGAATCCGCAGGCGCTCAAGCCCGGCGCGCAGATGCCGGCGCTCGGTCTGCGTGGCACCGAACTCAACGATCTGGTCGCGTACCTGGAAAGCCTTAAGTAGGAAGGGCGATGGTCGCTTTACCCAAGGAAATCACCGTTGAAGAGAGCTACCTGGAGGGCGGCGGGCTGTGGGGATGGTTGACCACTACCGACCACAAGCGCATCGGCGTGCTCTACGGTCTCACCACGCTGGTGTTCCTTCTGATCGGCGGCATCGAAGCGCTGTTGATGCGGATCCAGTTGGCGCGCCCCGACAACACCTTTCTGAGCGCCCACCTGTACAACGAGATGTTCACCATGCACGGCACCACGATGATCTTCCTGGTCGTGATGCCGGTGGGGCTGGGCTTCTTCGCCAACTTCATCGTGCCGCTGCAAATCGGCGCGCGCGATGTGGCCTTTCCGCGGCTTAACGCCCTGTCCTACTGGATTTTTCTGTTCGGCGCACTGGTGCTCAATGCGGGCTGGTTGGCCAACGTGGCGCCCAATGCCGGATGGTTCGGCTATGCCAACCTGACCGAGAGCTACTATTCGCCGGGCCTCAATATCGACTTCTGGACCCTGGGGCTGCTGATTTCGGGGGTCGGCAGCGTTATGGCCGCGGTCAATCTGCTGGCTACCGTCATCAACATGCGCGCTCCGGGCATGACCTTCATGCGCATGCCGCTGTTCGTGTGGTCGGTGATGGTGATGTTCGTGCTGATCCTGGTGGCCTTTCCGCCGCTGACTGTGGGCCTGATCTTCCTGATGATGGATCGGTTCTTCGGCACGCACTTCTACCGCGCGGTGGCGGGCGCCACGCCGCTGTTGTGGCAGCATCTGTTCTGGCTGTTCGGCCATCCCGAAGTCTACATCATGGTGCTGCCGGCCTTCGGCATCATGTCGGAAATCGTGCCGACCTTCTCGCGCAAGCCGCTATACGGTTACCCGGTGATGGCGTACTCGACGGCGCTGATTGGATTTTTGTCCTACGGCGTGTGGGCGCATCACATGTTCGCGGTGGGGATGGGTCCGGTGGCCGACAGCGCCTTTGCGCTGACTTCGATGCTGATCGCGATTCCCACCGGCATCAAGATCTTCAGTTGGATCGCAACGATGTGGGGCGGCGATCTGAAAATGAAGACGCCGTTTTTGTTCGCTCTCGCCTTCCTCATCCAGTTTACGATGGGCGGGCTGAGCGGCGTCATGCACGCCCAGCCGCCCATCGACCTGCAGCAGACCGACTCCTACTTTGTGGTCGCCCATTTCCATTATGTGCTCTTCGGCGGCGCCGCCTTCGCTTTGCTCGGCGGTCTGTATTATTGGTGGCCCAAGGTCACGGGGCGGTTGCTCGATGAGCGGCTGGGCCGATGGAATTTCTGGACCATTGTGATCGGCTTTAACCTGACCTTCTTTCCCATGCACATCATGGGCGCCGAGGGGATGCCGCGGCGGGTGTACCGTTATCCGGGCGACATGGGGCTGAACTCGCTGAACATGCTATCGACGATCGGCGCCTTTCTGATGGCTTTTTCGGTGCTGATCCTTCTCATCAACATCTATAAGACCCGGCGCAGGGGCGCCGTGGCCGGGCCCGACCCCTGGGATGGCCGCACGCTGGAATGGTCGATTCCATCGCCGCCGCCTGCCTACAACTTCAAAAACATTCCGCTGGTGCGCGCGCGCGACGCGTTCTGGCGCGAAAAGTACGGCTACGAGCAGCCGCCAACCGCGGCGCCTGCCCCGGCCGCAGCCCAAGCGGTCGAGCACATTCATATGCCGCCGCCGTCGCTGTATCCGATTCTGATCGCGGCTGGTATTACGATGACGGGGATCGGCTTCATGCTCTGGCCGCGCATCGTCGTCACAGGCTTGGTGCTGACCGTGTTCAGTGCAATCGCGATGGCGTTTGAGTATCCCGAGGCTGGGGCTGAAAGCGAAGCCTCGATCGGTCCGGCAACCGGCCTTGACACGCGCAAGGTCGGGATCTGGTGCTTTATCGGCTCGGAATCGTTGTTTTTCGCCTCGCTGATCGCGACTTACATGATTTACAAGGGACGCGACCTGGTTGGGCCGACCGCCGAGACCATCCTCAACGTGCCGCTGACCACCACCACCACGTTCGTGCTGCTGATGAGCAGTCTGACGATGGTGCTGGCGCAGGATGCATATCGGCGCACCGACCGCACCTGGGGCCTGCGATGGTTGTTCGTCACGATTGTGCTGGGTCTGATTTTCCTGGGTGGGCAGGTGTACGAATTCGCCAGTTTCTATCATGAAGGGCTGACGCTACAGACCAACCTCTTCGGCGAAACCTTCTATACGATGGTGGGCTTTCATGGAGCGCACGTCGCAATCGGCGTGATCGTTCTGGCAGTGCTGGCCGGCGCTTCGCTCGCCGGATGGTTCAAGGTCCGCAACCGCGATGTCGCGGTGGAGGCCGCCGCGCTTTACTGGCATTTCGTCGATATCGTGTGGGTTGTAATCTTCAGTGTTGTCTACCTGATGAGGGCGATCGCAAAAGCATGACCTCGCAAGCTGAAACTGCCGGCGGTGTCGGGCCTCAGCACCAATCGCGCACGCTTGCCTACCTGGTGGTGGCGGGTCTGCTGGCAATCCTGACCGCGATGGAGGTGTGGGCCTCCTACATCCACGCCCTGCGTCCGATCCTGGTGCCGCTGCTGGTGGTGCTGTCCGGCGCGAAGTTCGCACTGGTGGTGTTGTTTTACATGCACCTGCATTACGACAGTTGGACCTTCAGCGCTATCTTTCTGCCTGCGCTGCTGATCGCGGTGATTGTGGTGATAAGCCTGGTGGCGCTGATGGTCCGCTTTTTCGCGGGATTCTGAGGCCCGCCGCGATGGAAGATCTACATCCGAGCGTCATCATCGGGGTGCTCGCGCTGGCAGCATTGTATATCGGCGCGGTGCGTGCGAGCGGACGCAGGGTAACACCGTTTCAGGCGGCCGCGTTCGCCGGGGCGCTGATCGTGATGCTGCTTGCGCTGTGCGGCCCGATCGACGAACTGGAGGACGACCGCTTGTTTGTCGCGCACATGGCACAACATCTGATGCTGTGCCTGCTGATGCCGCCGCTGCTGCTGCTGGGGTTGACGGACTGGATGGTGCGCCCGCTGCTGCTCAACCGATGGGTTCGGCCCGCGGCGCGTCTGTTGTTCAATCCGCTGGTCGCATTTTTGGGCTACAACGCGATGCTGGTGGCGGTGCACGGGCCGCGGCTGTACGACCTGATGTGCCGCGACGACGCGGTGCATATCACGATCCATCTGGTGATGATGGCGGCCGGGGTGATGCTGTGGTGGCCGCTGTTCAGCCCGCTGCGGGAGCTGCCGCGGCTCAACTATCCCGCGCAAATCCTCTACCTGTTTCTGCTGCTGATTCCGATGGCGGCGGTCGCCGCGCCGATTTCCTTTGCGACTTCGGTAATCTACCCCTGGTACCTGGAAGGTCCCCATCCCTTCGGGATCGCACCGCTTGCAGATCAGGTCGCAGGTGGACTACTGATGTGGGTAGGTGCGGGGTTTTACGTCATATGCGTGGCGACCCTGATTTTTTACCAATGGGCGCAGCGCGACGATTGCGACGACCCGGTTGTGCGTCGCACGACAGACTTGCGCGCGGCAAAATCCCACTAAGCAAAAAACGAGAAACGAGCGGCGGCTCGGAACCGCTGCCTTCCGCTCGCTCCCACCTCCCTGCTGTCCCCTCGTTGCTCGAATCTGTACGTTCGGGGGTACAGCAATGAGGCGGCATAACGTTGTCGGCGACGGCGCCATGGCCGGTCTGTTGGGGGCGGTAACGGTGGCGCTGTGGTTTCTGCTCTTCGATATTTCACGCGGGCGGCCGCTGGAGACTCCGGCGCTGCTCGCGGCGGCCCTGCTGCACGGCCAGCCGATTGTCAATGGCATCCAGCTTCACCTGGTGATTGAATACACCGTGCTGCATTTCGCCGCCTTCCTGCTCTTCGGCATCGCCGCGGCGATTCTGATCGAAGCGGCCGAACGCGAGCGCCCGCTCATCATTTCCCTGCTCATCTTTCTGTTCGCTTTCGAAGTGCTGTTTGTGGCGCTGACGGTGTTCATGGGGCCAATCGTATCGGCCGCGCTGTCATGGTGGAGCGTGCTGGCCGGCAATCTGCTGGCCACCGCAGTAATGCTCGGCTACTTCTTCCTGCTGCGCCATCCGATGTTGCTCAAGGAGTTGTTCGGCCCGTGGGTCAACATCCTGTTCGAAGGCATTGTTTCAGGCTTGATCGGCGCCACCGTGGTGGCGGTGTGGTTTCTGCTGTGCGACCTGGGGACCGATTTGCCGTTCCGCACGCCGGCCTTGTTAGGCGGCGTTTTGCTGGAGGGGATTTACGACCCCGCCGCGATCCAGGCCTCGGTTCCGCTGGTGTTGGGCTACACCGTCCTGCACTATGCGGCCTTCATCCTGTTCGGCCTGGTCGCCGCCGGTCTGGTCGCCGCCTCTGAGCGCGAACCGATTCTCCTGCTCGGCTTCCTGATCCTGTTCGCTTGCTTCGAGGTCTTTTTCCTGGGTTTTGCCGCGATGCTCAGCCATTCGCTGCTCGACCAGATCGGATGGTCCACGATCGTGGCGGGCAATCTGCTCGCCGCCGCCGCCATGATCGCCTTCTTCTTCCTGCGCCATCGCCGCCTCCACATCCGGCTGCGCGAAAGCTGGGCGGCAATTACGCAGGAGTAGGCGAACCTCCTCCCGCAAGCGAGCCGCCCGTGCAGGATGGGATTCGGTCGCGGCTGGCGCGGGGCACGACACCGCGCCCGCGCCAGCCGCCGATCGCATTGCCTACATGAAGTAGGGCGCCGCGATGTCCTTGAAGCGGGCGTACATCAGCCACACCTTGGCACCGGGCAGATAGGGATAATCCACCGGCTTGTTGCCCACCGTCTTAAGCCCGAAACTCTTGTAGATCGGATACAGCGCCTCTACCGGATTGGTGATGAGCAGGGCGGGGCGGCGCGAGAAGATGAACAGCCGGGCGCCGTCGGCCAACGCTTTGGCCAGCCCCCGCTTTTGCATGGTCGGATCGATCACCAGTCCGCCGAACTCGAAAATCTCGCTGGCGCTCAGCCCCTTGAACAGCGCGGCAGGATAAAGATGCCCCACCGTCAATGGGGCTTCGGCCAGCGAGCGGGCCCAGAACGCGCCCACAATCGGCGGGCGTTTGTCCTCTTCACCCCGTTTGACCCAATACAACCCGAAATGCAGCGCCATCGGCCACAGGTTCATCAGCACCTTCTTTTCGATAATCCCCACCCCGCCCCACGACCGCTTGTGCAACCGCGCCAGTTCCCGCATTCCCAACGCGGTACCGATCGGACGCACCTCGAAGCGCCCCTCCTCATCCGCCACGGTGCCGAGGTCGGGCGGCGTGAAGATTTTGACGCTGTCGGCTTTGGGCGCCGGCCCGGCAGCGCTGGTAAGCCGGTCCGCCGAAGCTCTACCCTCGGTCTGTTCGGTGGCAATCCTGGATTGTTGTTGGGCTTCCACTTTCGACTACCTCCATTTGATGTTTGTTGCTTGTTGGCAATGTATCCCGAGCGTGCGGCGGGTTCCTTGCCGTGGGCTAAGGGCTGCGCCCGCGAGGCCCGTGTTCGATCGCATGCGGAATTGTTTCATCCGGAGCCGTTTTCATAATCATGTCTACTCCAACCAAATCTGGTAAAATATTTACGAGTGGTCCCCTCCTCTATTTCCTTTTGGGGATAAAATGGGGATATTCGATCATTCGTTGTGCATCCCTCCATCGGCCAGCGTTTGATGAGGAGGTTGAGGTGAACTGCAGTTTCTGCGGTAAAGAGGCGTACAGGGATCGAGCATTCAACGGGGCCGAAGATAGTGATGGACGCAGGGCTTGCATCTGTCACGATTGCGTACGCGACCTGTATATCGCAATGATAGCGGCCGAGATGCGACCCCCATCGCCAGTGCGTAATCTTACTCCAAATCCATCGCCGTCGGCACGCGCTCGAGTCATCCAACTCCACCCTCGCAAGGAACAATAAACAGGCCCTCGCTCCCTCTTGCGGGTAAATCTCCCGGCCTCTTTTCATACAGCCGCCAGCACAGCCTTCCTTTTCGCACCCGGGCACTCCTGTTCACCCTTGGCCTGAAATCGTGCTAAACGCGGTTTTGGAGGGACCCGAGAGTCGATTGTCAAGGTGGTTGGATTGCCCCAAGGAGTTGGCGCATGGACTACAAGGTCATTTCAGGCGATTCCCACGTCAATGAGCCGCCCAACTGTTTTCGCGACCGGCTGCCGGCCCATCTGCGCGATGCCGCTCCGAAGATCGTCGACAGCGGCGACGGCGGCGAAGGATGGACCGTGGAGGGACGGCCGCCGATGAACTTTGGGCTGAGCTCATTGGCCGGCCGGCCTTTCGAGGAGTACAGGGACAAGGGCATCCGCTTTGCCGACTTGCTACCCGGCAATTACGACCCAATCGAGCACCTCAAGGACCAGGACCGTGACGGCGTCGATGCCAGCGTGATTTATCCGGGCTGGGCGATGGGTCTGCCGACGATCAAGGACCCCGAACTGCGTGTGGCCTGCTTCCGCGCCTACAACGACTGGCTCGCCGATGAGTTCGTGGCGGCCAATCCGCAGCGCATCGTCGGGCTGGCGATGCTGCCGGTGGACGACGGGATCGAGGTGGCAGTGGCGGAGTTGCGCCGCGGCATCAGCAAGGGCCATCGCGGCGGCATCCTGCCCACCTATCCCGACAAACTGTTCACCGACCCCATCTACGAGCCGCTGTGGGCGGCGGCGCAGGAACTGGGCGCCCCGCTGCATTTCCATCGCGCCATCGGCCGCAACATCCCGCGCGGCATGTCCGTCACGCCGCATCCGGGCACGATGGTGGCCAGCATCGTGATGCGCTTTTTCGCCGCGCTCGAACCGCTCAGCCACATCGTCTTCAGCGGTGCGCTGCATCGATATCCCGGACTCAAGCTGGTATCGGCGGAAAGCGACGCCGGATGGCTCGCGTTCTTCATGACCCTGTGCGACGACCAATGGACCCGCCAGCGCCATTGGAGCAAGCTGGCGCTCAACGCGCCGCCCAGCGAGTACATCCGCCGCCAGGTGTTCCTGACATTCATGGATGACGCGGTAGCCTGCGCCAATTTGAAGTTCACCGGTGCCGACAACCTGATCTGGGCGTCGGATTATCCGCACAGCGTGACGACCTGGCCCAACTCCCGCTCCTACATCGAAAAGCAGATGGCGCCGTGCACACCCGAGGAGCGGTTGAAACTGTGTGCCGGCAACGCGGTCAAGTTATACGGCTTGAATTAGAGCTCACGGCGCCGTCAACACCCGCCGGGAGACAGTGCGATGCCCTATAACCTCATCATCGTCGGGCATTATCGACGGCCATACGCACATGGACGCGCAAGTGTTCTGGGATCGCCTCAGCACCTCCTCGTGCTGGCATGGCGCTGATGGACAACTGCGGCTTCTCGGCTGATACAGGCATTTCCTTACCCTTACGTCAGTGCATGACGAAGAGCAGGGAAATGACAATGTCCCGCTAGCCCTTGGACGGGCCGCCATTGCCTGAGGGTGGCGGTTCGGCGGGGCGATGGCGGTTCATGAAGCTTGACAGGATATCGATTGGAATCGGAAACAGCGTGGTGGAATTGTGCTCAGCGGCGATTTCCTTGAGCGTCTGCAGGTAGCGGAGCTGGACCGTGATTGGGCTGCGCGCCATTATCTCGGCCGCGTCAGCCAGCTTTTGCGCCGCCTGGAATTCGCCCTCGGCGCCGATTATCTTGGCGCGCCGCTCGCGCTCGGCTTCGGCCTGGGCCGCGATCGCGCGCTGCATGTCCTGCGGCAGGTCGATGTTCTTGAGCTCCACCAGCACCACCTTGATGCCCCACGGCTCGGTCTGCGCGTCGACGATCTCCTGGATGCGGGCGTTGAGCTTCTCGCGCTGGCTCAGCAGTTCGTCCAGCTCAGTCTGCCCGCCGACCGAGCGCAGCGTGGTCTGCGCGAGCTGCAGCGTCGCGAACAGGTAATTTTCCACCTCGACCACGGCGCGTGACGGATCCACGACGCGGAAATAGACCACCGCGCTGACCTTGACCGTCACGTTGTCGTGCGTGATGACGTCTTGGGCGGGAATCTCCAGGGTGATCGTACGCAGGTCGATGCGCACCATGCGTTCGATCAGCGGGATGACGAAGATCACGCCGGGACCGCGATAGGGCGTCAGCCGGCCCAGACGGAACACCACCCCGCGTTCATATTCGGCCAGGATGTTAAGTCCGCTGAGAATAATGATCGCGAAGAACACCAGCGGGACCGCGATTGCCACTACCATGAGATGCTCCTTTGTTGCGCAAAGATCGCAGATGTTCAGGGTCCGGAGGACTTCTGCGCCAGCCCCTGCACTTCCAACTCCATCCCCTTGACCGCTTTGACGCGCGCGGGCGCGCCGATTTCCAATACCTGGTCGCTGGTGGCACGCCACATCTCGCCGTGGATGAAAATCCATCCGGCAGCGCCGGGCTTGACCGCCTGGCGAATCTCGCCGACTTCTCCGACCAGCCCCTCGCGCCCGGTCAGTGCGGGCTTGCGGCGTTCGGCCAGCAGCCAGGCCAGCCCCGCCATCCCGATCACCAGCCCGACCGTAACGCCCGCGATCGCCGCGCGGCTGATCACGAGGTTGGTCTGCGAAGTATCGATCAGGAACAGCGAGCCGAGCACGAAGGCTATCACTCCGCCGAGGCCCAGGATGCCGTGGGAGGGGGTCAGCACCTCCGCGGTCAGCAGGGCGACGCCGAGCAGGAGCAGCAGCAGGCCGGTATTGTTGATGGGCAGGACCTGGAACGCCATCAGGGCCAGCAGCAGGCAGATGGCGCCGATCACGCCGGGCGCGTAAACGCCGGGATGCGCGAACTCGAAGTACAGTCCCACCAGCCCCGCCATCAGCAACAAATAGACAATATTAGGATCCGACAGTTTGTCGATAATGCGTTCGGTAAGCGTCATCTCGCGCGTTTCAATCAAGGCGCCGTGAAGGTTCAATGTCTGCCGGCGCCCCGCCACGTAGACCTGGCGTCCGTCAGCCTGCCGCAGCAGGTCGGACAGGTCGGTGGCGACCAGGTCGACGACGTGCAGCCGCAGTGCTTCCTGGTCGCCGATCGACGCGCTCTGGCGCACAGCTTTCTCCACCCAGTCCTGGTTGCGGCCGCGCTGCTCGGCGATGGTGCGCGCAAAGGATACCGCGTAGTTCTCCATCTTGGTCGCGGCCGCGCCTTTTTCTTCCGTCACGCCCATCTCCAGCGGATGCGCGGCGCCAATCGTGGTCCCCGGCGCCATCGCAGCCAAGCTGGCGGCGATGGTGACGAAGGTACCGGCCGAGGCGGCGCTGGCCCCTGAGGGGGCAACGTAAACGATCACCGGAAGGGGAGCGCCCAGCAGGTCCTTGACGATGCGGCGGGTGGTGCTGAGCAGGCCGCCGGGCGTGTCCAGTTCGATCACCAGGGCGCGCGCTTTCTGGCGCGCCGCCGCATCGATCGATTCCTCGATAAAATCGGCCACCGCCGGATTGATCGACGTGTCGACCGTGATCAGAACCACCGGCGGCGAAGTTTGCGCGTGCGCACCCACCGTCAGCAGGATCGCCACGCACGCCGCCGCCAGCATCATCAGCGCGCGGCGCACAGTGCCAGGCTCAGCTTTTGCGGGAGGGAATCTCCTTGCCAAGGGCCTTCATCACCTCCTGGATATCGGCCCACACCAGGCGCTTATCGCCCGGATTGCGCAGCAGATAGGCGGGATGAAACGTCGGCATCATGCGAATTCCCCGCACCTCCTGCCATCGCCCGCGCAGCTTGCTGATCGGAGTCTTGACCTTGAGCAGCGACTGCACGGCGAAGGTTCCCAGCCCGACGATTATCTTGGGGCGCACCAGGTCAATCTGGCGCATCAGGAACGGCTCGCAGGCGGCGACCTCGTCGGGCTCGGGGTTGCGGTTGCCGGGTGGACGGCATTTGACGACGTTGCAGATGTACACCTCGCGCCGGCGCATCCGCATCCCGCGCTCGATGATATCGGTCAGGAGCTGGCCGGCGCGGCCGACAAAGGGCTCCCCGCGCTCATCTTCATCGGCGCCTGGCCCTTCGCCCACGAACATCAATTCGGCCTGCGGGTTGCCGACGCCGAACACCAAATTGGTGCGGCTGGCGGCGAGCTTGCAGCGCTTGCAGTCGCCGATAAATTGCCGCAATTCCTCCAAGGTCCGGGTCTTTTCCAAGCCGGGGTAGATCGAGAACAACTCCGGACCGGCTTCGGCAACCGGTTGGTGATGACGCGCCGGAGCCGCGGACGGGGCGGGCACGAAGGGTTCGGCGTGAGCCGCGGCCGCACGCGCATCGGCCGGCGGAGCTTCAAAAGGAATTCCTTCCAGCCCTTCTTCTCCAAGCTGCGCGAGGTAATCGGAAATGGACTCAAGCAGGAGGCGTCGTTCGACGGGGATGGAATCCTGGCTCATAATCGCGGCGGCTTCGATGCGTTCGGCTCCATGGGTCGCTGGACAACGAATTTTCGTATCTTGAGCCGACCCTGGCAATCCCGCAAGCGCATCGTGCCGCTCCTGTCAACCCGAACGGCGAATCGCATGTAGAGCTTTGGGCTTGGCGGCGCAAGTGCCTCTGAGCGCGGCGAGGCGGTCGAGGATGACGTTGGCCACCTCGTCCTTGCTCATCTGCGGGTAGGGATGGCGGCTGCCGTCGCTTTCGATGATGGTGACGATGTTGGTATCGACGCCGAAGCCCGCGCCTTCCCTGGTCACGTCATTGGCGACGATCAGGTCCAGACCCTTGGCTTTGAGCTTGGCGGCCGCGTTGGCCTCGGTGTCGTGGGTCTCCGCGGCAAAGCCGATCAGCACGCGATTGCCTTTTTGTGCCGCCAGGCGCGGCATCTCGTCCTCGATGGGCGCCAGCTCGAGCCGCATCCCCTGCGCGCGTTTCTTGAGCTTGTGCGGAGCGACCGTGGCCGGACGGAAATCCGCCACCGCCGCCGCCATGATCAGGGTCGAGCACCACGGGAAATTGCGCGCCGTCGCCTCCAGCATCTGCGCCGCGCTGACGGTGTCGATGCGCTCCACACCGCGCGGCGTCGCCATCGCCGAGGGTCCGGCCACCATCCTCACCGCGGCGCCCCTGCGCCAGGCGGCGCGCGCCAGTGCATAGCCCATCTTGCCCGACGACCGATTGGACACGAAGCGCACCGGGTCGATCGCTTCCTGGGTGGGACCCGCGGTGACCAGGATTTTCTCGCCCGCCAGGTCCTGCGGCGTGGCGAGCCGCTCCAGTTCCTCGACAATCGCGGCGGGGTCGCACAGCCGCCCTTTGCCTTCCCATCCGCACGCCAGCGCTCCCTCTTCAGGATCGATGATCCTGACGCCGCGCGCCGACAGCCGGGCCAGGTTATCGGTGACTGTCGGATGGTTGTACATGTTGACGTTCATCGCCGGCGCGAACGCCACCGGGCATCGGGCAGCCAGCAGCACTGTGGTCACGATATCGTCGGCGATACCGACGGCGGCCTTGGCGATGATGTCGGCAGTGGCGGGCGCAATCACGATCAGGTCAGCGGTGTCGGCCAGGCGGATGTGGCCGATCTGCGATTCCTGGGTGAGATTGAAGGTCTCGGTGGCGACCGGATTGCCGCTGAGCGTCTGCATGGTCAGCGGGGTGATGAACTCCTGCGCGTTGCGCGTCATCATCACGTGCACGCGCGCGCCGCGCGCCGTCAAAAGCCGCACCAGTTCCGCCGCCTTGTAAGCCGCGATGCCGCCGCTTATGCCGAGTACGATCGTCTTGCCGTCAAGCGCACCCATCGCGGCTCATTGTACGCAATCGCCCCGCGCAGCGAAACCGTGGAATTCGCGCCTGGAGCCGGCAGCGTTGGGCGTATGCATTGCCGGCTGCACAACACGAGGCACCGGCTGGAAACCCGTGCTGGGCGAGCGTTTTTCGCCAGCGCCCCCGCAACGAGGCGGCGCGAGCGAGACGCTCGCGCCTCGACGGCGAGCAGGAGAGCCCGCCCCACTGTGTTGCCAGGGCGCAAAGTCCGTGCGCCGCAGTCAAGGCAGTCAGTCGTAGTATTCCAGGCCCAAATGGGTGATCAGCTCTTCGCCGCGCATCCAGCGCAAAGTGTTCTTGAGCTTCATTAGCTGGATGAAAATGTCGTGCTCGGGATAGATGTCGGGCGCGTGCATGGGGGCCTTGAAGTAAAACGACAACCATTCCTGGATTCCGCGCAGGCCGGCGCGATGGGCCAAATCCAGGAACAGCACCAGGTCCAGCACCAGCGGTGCGGCCAGGATCGAGTCGCGGCACAGGAAGTTGATCTTGATCTGCATCGGATAGCCGAGCCATCCGAAGATATCGATATTATCCCAGCCTTCCTTGGCGTCGCCGCGTGGCGGGTAGTAGTTGATGCGCACGCTGTGGTGCAGATTGCCGTATAGCTGCGGATACAGATTGGGCTGCAGGATCTGGTCGAGCACCGACAGCTTGGTCTCTTCCTTGGACTTGAAGGAGCCGGGATCGTCGAGCACCTCGCCGTCGCGATTGCCCAGGATATTGGTGGAGAACCATCCCGCCATCCCCAGCATGCGCGCCTTCAGCCCCGGCGCGATCATGGTTTTCATCAGCGTCTGGCCGGTCTTGAAGTCCTTGCCGCACACCGGCAGGTTCGCCTCGCGGGCCAATTCCAGCAGGGCCGGCGTATCGACGCTGAGGTTGGGCGCGCCGTTGGCGTAGGGGATTCCCATCTTGAGTGCGGCATAGGCATAGATCTGGCTGGGCGCGATATCGGGGTCGTTGGCGCGCAGTCCCGCCTCAAATGCCTTGAGCGACTGATGGACGGGCGCGGGGCGCTTGTGCACCTCGGTCGAGCCGCACCAGATCATCACGCAGCGCGCGACGCCGGTGCGCTCGCGGAAGCGGCGGATGTCGTCCATCAGCATCTCGGCCTTGTCCATCCGGGTGCGCGCTTCCTTGACGTTGGGGCCGACGATGCGCCGCACATAGTTGCGGTCGAACACCGCTTCCATCGGCTGGATTCGCTCCAGCGGCTCGCGCACCCGCTCGAGCATCGCCGGGTCGAGCACGGCGGCCTTACGCGCCGCCTCGTAGGCGTTGTCCTCATAGATGTCCCAGGCGGCGAATTCCAGGTCGTCAAGGGCGGCCAGCGGCACGAAATCCTTGATCAGCGGAGTGCGCCCCTCGTTGCGCTTGCCCAGACGCACGGTGGCAAGCTGGGTAAGGGAGCCGATGGGCGCGCCGAGGCCCCGTTTTACCGCTTCGACTCCGGCGATGAAGGTGGTGCTGACCGCTCCCAGACCGGGAAGAAGAACGCCCAGCTTGCCGTCCGCGGGTGCGATACGGACGGGTTGTTTGATTGCCAACCTCAGGACTCCTTTTGCGCGACTCCCCACCCCGCGCCCGGGGTTTGCAACTGCTTCAAGCGCCGCGGCGCGCCGCACGCGCAGGGCGACGACCGGACTTTATCCCTTTTTGAAGCGCGAAGGAAAATCGGCGGCGAATTCCTGGTCGGGATGCAGCCGCCGGGCCCTTTCGATCAGCGCCTCCTCGGTTTCAGGATTGTTGGGATCGGGGATACAGCAATCCACCGGACAGACCGCCGCGCATTGCTCCTGGTCGAAAAACCCCACGCATTCGGTGCATTTGTCGGGAACGATATAGTAGATATCTTCCTTGAGCGCCGGATGGTTTTCGCCGTTAAGTTCCCATTGGGCGCCGCCCTCGTAAATCGCCGTATTCGGGCATTCGGGTTCGCACGCGCCGCAATTGATGCATTCTTCCGTAATTACCGTTGACATCGTCGAGCTGTCCTAGGTCAGCGTCCTTTCGTCCCGTGCTCCGGTTTCCGGCAGGCTGTTGAAAAAGGATTTTCACAGCCTGCTCCCTCTCCCTTATCTCTCCCAGGGGAAGAGAAGATTAAGGAAGGAAGCCAGTTTTTGTGCAGGGTGTTGAGGACCACCTGCTTGGTAAACTCCAGAATCCTACTTTCTCGACACCCTGCTAGAGTCTTGCTGGGGAGGGTGCTAACTGACGCGGCCCCAGAATAGCCGCTGGGCGATTTTGCGGCAAGGTACCCGCGCCCATCAGTCGGGCATCTGCTGCACAATCTGCCGCGCCACCTCCATGAAGACACGGCTGGCCGGGTGCTCGGGACGCGCCAGTACCAGCGGCGTCCCGCTATCGCCGCTGTGGCAGATCTCGCCGTACAGGGGAATCCTGCCGAGGAGCTTACAGCCCTCCTCCGCGGCCATCCGCTCACCCCCGCCGCGGCCGAAAATTTCCTCTTCATCGCCGCAATCCGGACAGACGAACACGCTCATGTTCTCGACGATGCCCAGCACCGGGCAATGCACCTGGCGGAACATCTTGACCGCCCGCACCGCGTCGAGCACCGCCACGTCCTGCGGCGTGGTTACGATCACCACCCCGTCCAGCGCCACCTGCTGAGCCAGGGTCAACTGCGCGTCGCCGGTGCCCGGCGGCAGGTCGACGACCAGGAAGTCCTGCTTGCCCCACACGGTCTCACGCAGAAATTGCCGCACCGCGCTCATCACCATCGGCCCGCGCCAGATTACCGGGGCTTTGTCGGTCAGGAAAAACGCCATCGAGATCAGCTTGATGCCGTATTTTTCCACCGGAAGAAAGCGCGTCTTGTCGGCCGCCATGGGCCGCGCGTCGCCGGTGCCGAACATCATCGCCGTCGACGGCCCATAGATGTCGGCATCGAGCAAGCCCACACTCAGGCCCAACTGATGCAGCGCCACGGCCAGATTGGCCGCCACGGTGGATTTTCCGACTCCGCCCTTGCCGCTGGCGACCGCAATCACATATCGCGTGCCTTCCAGCCGTACGCGTCCGGTCTTTTCACCCAGTTCTGGCTCCAGCCGCCGCGCCTTGAGCTGGATGCGCTCCAAGCCCAGTTCGTGGCTGAGCACATGATGGATCTGCTGGGCGACCTGCCGCAGGGTGTCCTCGTTTTCGGTCGCCTGGCGCAGCGTGATGGCGAAGGTTCCGTCGGAGCCTGGGGCGATCTCCTCGACCATCCCCAAGGTCACGATATCGGTCGCATAGCCGGGATATTTGACTCGTCCAAGCGCAGCGCGGACCGTGTCCAGTTCGATTTGTTTGGCCACTATAAAAATTATGTCAGAGAGAAATCAGCGGTGAAACAATAGCCGACCGTTGCGGTCTGGATTGGGACCCGTGTTGAGCGTCCGCCTGGGGCACCGCCGCATCAGTCGCGCCGGACCCGCCAGGAAAAGCCGTTGGGCGCATCTCCGCTGATCAGGAACAGCGGCACCCACAGCGTGAAGATGAGCCCCAGCGCCGGCGCATGCCACAGCCAGAACAATCCATAGAGAAGATATAGGCCAAACAGGCCCAGGTGGATTTGAAACCGTAAATCGGAGGCGCCGGTGTGGAGGCGGGGGAAAATTTTCGACACCAGCATACCCTGTCCCAGACAATGCCAGGTGCCGTAATGGCGGCATCGCCGGCATGCCGTCAGGCTGCTTTCCAACCACAACACGCCCATCAGCCCAAGACCGATCAGACCATAGCCGGCGCCGCGGCCGAACGCCTCAGCCAGCATCAAGACGGAGAACAGGGCCAGCCCTCCCAGTCCGATTACACGGAATGAGCGGGGTTTTTGGACCAGGTAGACGAGCGGTTCGAAGATGCCCGGGTTAAGTCGACGCATGGTGCGGATTGATGCCTGCCTCGCATCGACCCTCTGAATTAACGAGCGCTGCAAAAACGCGCAAGCTTTTGCGCCATCTCCTGGACGCCTGAGTGCGGCAGGACGCGCTGTCCGAGCCCGCCGCTCGCCAGCGCAAAAGCCTTTGAAAGTTGAAGCAAGCTGGAATATGCTCGCAGCGCCAAAAACAGTGGCATAGAGCAATCATTCAGTTTGTTTGCGCTCCGCAGCGTCTTGCCGCCCGGCGCGGCGAGGAGGATGGCATGAACGGTTTTTCACGCGGCGGTCCTCTGTGCCTGGCCCTGCTCGGGATTGCGCTGGCGGGAGTTTGCAGTGGAGCGTCGGCCCAGACCCTGTCGGCAGCATCGATCGCCAATGATGTCGGCTCCGACTTCAAATACATGGCCAACAATGGCGCCGAGGACGCGATCGATATCGCCACCGCACCGCTGCATCTGGAGCAGGCGGGACAACTGCTGCTCTCGCCGAAGTTTTACCTCGTGTTGGGCGGCGCAGGGGCGCTGTGGGGCGGTTCATACACCCTCGACCAAACCATCCGCAGCCGCCTGCGCAGCATGTCGTCGAGCGATGCCGCGCTGCTTCAAAACGTCAGTTATGGCTCGGTCAGCGCTGCAGCGGCGCTGCTTTACGGCTACGGATTGTATGAGGGCGATGCGCGGGCGCGCCAGGATGCGGTCATAGCCACACCGCGTTCTTTGCCGGCGGCAAGTCATTTGTCTCGGGCGATGTAACTCCGATGTTCGGTCTGGCGGCAGGGGTCAGCGCGTACTTCGGCAACGACTGGCGGGTCGCGGTGCCGGTCTATTCGCTGGCGCTGCTCGACGGCTTCGGCCGTATGGGCCACGACGCGCACTGGTTTTCCGACGTGATTGGTGCAGCGCTGTTGGGCATCGGTACCACCGAACTGTTTCTGTGGCTCCACAAGCGGCACGAACTCAATCCGAAGCGGTTCAAAATTTTTGCCGAAGCGCCGCCGCCCGGCCCCACTGCGCACGGCGCCCGCGACGCGATGCCAGCCGGTCTGGGCGTTAGCTACAATTGGTAGCGACGGCATCCTACCCATGGTCAGGGTCGCTCCGGTTAGCTCATAGCCCTCAGCGGGCCGGTTCGGGTCCGCATCCACCACATCGCAGCCGCTTGCGTAAAGCCGAGCCTGGAGAGCCAGCGCCCAAAGATCGCGGTGCTTCCTGTGCAAGCACGGCGCCTTTCAGCAATTGTTAACGAAAAGAGCTCTACGTTATAAGAGAGGTTTTGGAACTGAAATGGTTTGCATAAGCGAGAAAGCCATTTGACGTATTAATGGTACAACAGATATCTTTGCCAATCTTTTTAGGTTGAAAGGAGCGAGGACATCGATTAGTGTTAGTTCCCGCTCCGAAAAATCAGGGTGACAGAACCGCAGCAAGAGAATGGATTATCTAAATTCCCGATTGCGCAAACCGATTGCGGCACTGGCGGCGTTTGTGGCGTTGGTGGCCGCTTCGGCGGGCCATGCCGCTACGATCACAGTTCACACCACGGCCGACCCCGGAGGCGGGAGCGACTGCAGCCTGCGCTTCGCGATGGCGGCCTCCATCGCCAAGGTGCCGATTGCCGGCTGCCCGGCTGGCAGCGGCGATGACTCAATCGTGTTCGGGCCGGGCGTGACCGGCACGATTGCGCTGAGCGCCGGCCTGCCCGCGCTGAGCAGCGGTACGCTGGCCATTGTAGGTCCGGGCGGCGCAGCGGGGATCACCATCGACGGAACCAAGGTGGAAACCGTCTTCAGCGTCAATTCGCGCGGCGCGCTTAGGTTGAGCAAATTGACCGTGGTCAACGCCAACGACACCGCGGTCGCCAACGTCGGCGCCGAACTGACGATTGACCAGTGCACATTCTCCCACAACCGGGGCGAGACCACCGGAGGGGGAGCGATTTTTGTCTCGGCCGGTTCGACCACTATCACCGCCAGCACGTTTTCGGCCAATTCCTCCACGGTCACCGACACCCTGCTGTTTGGCGGGGGAGCGATCTTCGCCAGGTCGCCGCCGGGTACGCCCAACACCTTGACGATCACCGCCAGCACCTTCGATCAGAACTCCAGCGACAGCGACGGCGGGGCGATTCTGACCGTCAATAGTGCGGTCACCATTGTCAACAGCACCTTCGCACGCAACTCGGCGCAAGCCGGGGGCGGTGCGATCTGGGACAGCGGAAGCGAAGTCTTTGTCACCAACAGCACCTTTTCCAAAAATTTGGTCGGCAGTGGCTTCGGCGGCGCCGTGCACGTTGCCGAAGCCGTCAGCCTGAGCCTCAAGGGCAGCATCCTGGCGGGCAAAGCCGGAGGAAACTGTTTCGGTGCGATCAGCGATGCCGGCTACAACATCTCCGACGACGGCTCGTGCGGATTCTCAGGCACCAGCCGCAACAATCTCGACCCCAAGCTTGATGCGGCGGGACCGGCGAACAACGGTGGCCCGACCCCGACCATCGCGCTGACGGTGGGAAGTCCGGCGGTGGATGCGATTCCAATTGCCTCGTGCACCGATCAGGCATCGCCGCCCCAGCCCCTGGCGACCGACCAGCGCGGCGCCGGCCGGCCCGATGCGGAGGATGCCGGCAAGCCCGCCTGCGACATCGGCGCCTACGAGCTGATTGAATGTGCCGGGGCATTCCCGAGCGTCCCGACCGTGTTCCCACCCAACGGCAAATTCGTTGCCGAAAGCGTCCTGGGCGCGAGCGGCGTGACCATCACGGGGATCCTTCAGGACGAGCCGATACGTAAATGTCCCGTCGCCACTGGAGTAGGTACCGGAACCGCGCGGGTGCGGGCCGAACGCGATGACCGGCGCGGCGGGCGCACCTATCACCTCCGGTTCCGCGCCGCCGCCGCCACCATCGGCGGTACCTGCCTGGGCGAGGTCAAGGTTTGCGTACCGCACGATCGCGCTCACGTTGCATGCACCGACGCAGGAGCGCTGTTCGACTCGACTTGCGCCGCGGCAATCCTGCAGTGATGGCGTATCGGCGCGGTCGCGATGAACTTGGTCCCGACAGTGGTTTCGGAAGGAGCAATATGTATCACACTCATTCCCGCATCGTCGTGAAGCTTCTCAACGGACTGACGATCGCCGGCGCCATACTGTTGGCGGCGGCCGGAGCGGCGGATGCGGCGCGCGCCGGCACCTGCACGGTTAATGGGACCGAAATTGCCAGCGGCAAGTTTCCTCCCGCCGACACCGCGACGCCCGCCGATGTTACCGTCACGGGGGGAAAATGTACCGTCAGTTTTGATGCCGCCGGCAAAGGTATTTTCAAGTACCGCAATGTCAATATTTACAACGGCGGCGAACTGGCATTTGTCGACAATGGAAACCCGATCAATTTCTACGCACTTTCGATCCTGGTCGAAAAGGATGGCGCGCTGACCGCCGGCACTGCCGCCAAGCGCTTCGGTTCGCTGGGCGGCAAGCTGACCATCCATCTGTGGGGCAGCGCCAGCGACGGTGCGATCACCTGCAAGACCGGCGATAAATGCGGCGTCCCAGACAAGGACCCGAAAAACCCCAAAGATCCCGACACCATCTGGAGTTCCAACCCGGTTTCCGGAATAAATCCCACCTCGTGCGTAAAAAAGAGCCTCCCCGGCGGCGTGATGGATTGCTTTTACGCCTACGAGAGGTTGGACGATACCGATCCCAGTGCCGCCTATTTCGGCCGCAAGGTTCTGGCCGTGTCTTACGGCGGGACCTTGAAGCTGTTCGGCGAGAAGGGCTCGATTTCCGACATCACAATCAATCCTGCCGATAGCGGCAAGAGCTGGCTGCGCCTGAAGGGCTCGTTGAACAAAGGCGATCAGACCCTGACCGTCGACGGCGATGTGGGCGGCGGCCCCAACACGCCCAGCGGCTGGCAGGACAAGGACCACATTGTCGTTACCACGACCGATTTCCTGCCCGAGCACTCCGAGGAACTGATTATCGACGGCACCCCCACCTTCAATCAGCAAAGCAAGACCACGACCGTCAAATTCAAAAACGCCGACGGAAAGACCACCGGCGTCCTGTGGCCGCACAACGGCGTAGCCTATCCTTTGAGTCTTCCCGACCGTCTCCACATAAACAGAACATCGGTAGAGACGCGGGCCGCGGTCGCCCTGCTGACGCGCAGCATAACTATCGTGTCGGACGGCGACACCGCGGGAGCCGACTTTACCGAAAAACCCGGCAACTATTTTGGCGGCGACACCATCGTCCGGCAGGGCTTCGCCGCCTTCCAGGTGCAGGGCGTGGAGTTTTACCAATTGGGCAAGGGTGGGCTGATAATGCACTACCCCGTCCACTTCCATATGGCGCGCCTGACCCCGCAGTCCAAGACGCCCAAGACCGACGGACCACTCACCTATTTGAAGGATTGCTCGATCCACGACTCGATGACGCGCTGGGTGACCGTGCACGGAACCCAGGGCGTGACGCTGGCGCGCAACGTGGGTTACATGTCGATCGGTCACGGTTTCTATCTGGAGGACGGCACCGAGACCGACAACAAGCTGTACTCCAATATCGGGGTTCTGGCCCGCGCGGCAGTTGACTACCCGGGTAACGCGCGCCAGGTCCCCGGCATATTGACCGCGCGGCCCACCACCCCGCCCGATCCCGACCCCAACACCTCGCTGGGGTTCGATGGTTTTCCGTTTTTCTCCGATTCCAACCATCCCTCGGTCTTCTGGATCATGAATGGCTGGAACGATTTCGAGTACAACATGGCGGCCGGGGCCGGCACCTGCGGCGCCTGCTATTGGTATGTGCCCGGCGCAGTCAGCGGTCCTTCGCAATACGAGCACTGGTTCGGCTACGCCGGCGAGCAGCAGAGTCCGGCGGGTTCGACCGCGCGCGCCGGCATCACACCGCTGCAGGAGTTTGTGGGCAACTCGTGCACGTCGGCGATGAATGCGTTTACGGTCAACAGCAAGACGGCCACCTGCAACGGGGTCGATGTGCGCAACGCGGCGAGCACCGAGTCGGAACTGACGATGCTGGCCTCGGACGGGGCCAAGAAGAACTACAAGTTTCCGCTGCCTGCCACTGACACGTACTGGCCGCACGTCAGCGGCGGCAACCGCTACGCAACCCGCTGTCCCGACGCCGACCAGGGCCGGGACGATGCCGAATGCACCAGTTTTCCGCGCTGCGACGAGACCAGCCGGGAGAATTGCGACGTAACCGTGCTCGACCGCTTCACCACTTCGTTCAACTGGGCGGAGAAGAACCTGGCCGCGGTCTGGATGCGTCCCCAGTGGTCGCTGGTCATCAACAGCGCGATCACCGACGTGCTCAACGCCGGGCTCAACTTCGTCACCAGCGGCGGCTATTCGAAATCCGACGTGCTGACCGGTTTCTGGGCGCTGGCGCGCCAGACCGTATTTGTCGGTACCACGCAGTCGGGCAACCCGCTGGCGGACGAATCGGGTCCCTTCAATCCGCTCAAGGGCAGCAGCGGACTGACAGGATTGAAGTGCGCGCCCTTTCCCAACAGCGCGGCCAACAATTCCCTGTATTGCCTGGCCAAAGCGGAAGGTATCAGCATTCAGCTATCCAACTTCTCCGTCGCGCAGCGGATGTTCAGCATCTATGATGGGCCCGCCTACCAGGATTCCAACGCCTATCTGAATATCCATCCGACATATCTCACCAGTGACGGCAAGGGGCCCGGCCCAAGCAATACCCTGTGCAAGCCCTCCGACACGGACGGCAATCCATGCGCCAATTCGGGCTACATGAACGGCTACACCAACGGTGTACGGGCGTATCGGCTGAAGAAAAGCGCCACCGAAACCGTATTGGGCTGCTATCTGCCCAATGCCGCGATCGGATGGAAACAGCCCAACGGTTTTTACTACGCACCGGCCTTCCATTCCAACAATCTGTTCTTCGACGGTGTGGATATCCGCCATTTCGTGACCGAGCCGCTCTTCAAACTGGGCACCTTCGAGGTCAACCTGCCGCAGCAGAAAACCGAATATTGTTTCTGGGCGCAGCCGCCGCCCGATGGCACCTCGCCCGGCGGGTCATTCAACGGCTTTACCGACATCGATCGGGAAACGGTTCTCAATGACGATGACGGTTCGCTGACTGGCCTGACCAGCCAGGTCAACAACCCTCCGACCAGAAAGACCGAGACGATTTCGGTCAACCAGGAGGATTTCTTCAACGCTCCCGCCGAAACGCTGGAATGCGCCTCCGACGTCGCCGCGAATCCCACCGGCGATGCCAAGCTGGCTCCAGCCACCGCCAAAACCAGCCCTTACGAGTACGTCACCACCGCCCTGTTCGCAGAATGCGGGCTTGATGTGCCCGACTCTGACGCCCCCCTGCGCCTGTGCAACCCACCCAACAAATGGGGCAGCGCGTGCACCAGCACCGACCCCTCGCAGGTTAACACCTGCGCCGGAATCCTGCTTTATCGCCAGTTCCTGACCGAGAAGGAACTGGCGGAGAAACCCGACCCGCTGGAGCAGGCCAAGCGGATGATGGGACAGAACAGCTTCCAGCGCAGCGGGCTGACCGTCAACCATGGCAGCTATTACATCGACACCAGCGTGACCGCGGCGAGCGCCCAGAAACAGTTCAAGGGGCCGTTCACCAATGGCTTCAGCCCCAACGAGTTCGTCAAGGGCCAGAAATATGAGCTATACTTTCTGTATGCAAAGCCGACCATCAAGCAGACCTACAAGCTCTTTATCGGCAAGGGCCTCAGCGACTACGACGTCACCAAGAAGGTGTTGTATGGCCACACCGACATCTCTCACGGCCTGAAGTTCGCCTTTACGCCGGCCACGCGGCAGGGCAATGGCCAGCCGGTGAACGTGTGGCCGACGGGCTGGGTGAGAAACTACGATTCGAGCACAGGTTATTTGACGCTGGGCGTCGATATGAGCGCCAGGGAGCTCCAGGATGACTTCGATCTGACCAAGCCCGACTCAAAGCCGCTGGGCAGCGAGCTGTGCCAGCCCTCGACCATGTGTTCGTGGAACAAGGGCACCAATCAATGCCAGTGCAACATCAGCGACAAGAACAATTATCTGTACGATGTCTGTCACGAAAAGACGGCGAAATGCGCGCCCAACTGCAGCATCGACTGCACCAAGACGCCCAACGACCCGCAGTGCGTGGATGCGATTTGCAGTTGGTCAGTGAAGGATCTGGACTGTCCGCTGGCCGGATGCGAGGCGGTCGAGTTCACCATGCCCGACAACTTCCAGGCGGATGACGCCGCCGACCATCATCGGCCCGCTCCGGTATCATTCGCCAGCGACCAGACCTACAACTGGAAGGTGCCGTTCAACGCCGAGGACCAGGCGCTGTCGGGCAAGCAGTGCCACTACGACCAGGCGCAACTGCCGTGAGGGCCGCGCGCCGATTGACGCCACATCTCTGACGACGCCCCCGGCCCAAGCGCCGGGGGCGTCGTCTTTCAGCTCTGGGCCTTCAGTTCGCGGTGGGCCAGTTCGAGGTCCGCGTCCACCATCATCGCAACCAGTTCCTTGAAGCCGACCTTGGGGCGCCAAGCAAGCAGCGTGCGGGCCTTGGTGGCGTCGCCCTGCAGAATATCAACCTCGGCCGGGCGCATCAGGCGCGGGTCGAATTCAACGTGCTTGCGCCAGTCCAGCCCCAGCCGCTGAAAGGCCAGCTCCAGAAACTCCTGCACCGAGTGGCTTTCGCCGGTGGCGATTACAAAGTCGTCGGGCTCGGGATGCTGGAGGATGAGCCACATCGCTTCCACGTAATCACCGGCAAAACCCCAGTCGCGTTTGGCGTCCAGATTGCCCAGCGCCAGTTTGTCCTGCAAGCCGACCTTGATGCGGGTGGCGCTGCGCGTAATTTTGCGGGTCACGAAGTTTTCGCCCCGGCGCGGCGATTCATGATTGAACAGAATACCGTTGGCGGCGAACATCCCGTACGCCTCGCGATAGTTGCGAGTCTGCCAATGGGCGTAGACTTTGGCGCAGGCGTAGGGGCTGCGCGGATGAAACGGGGTGGTTTCGCGCTGCGGCACTTCGGCCGCCTTGCCGAACATCTCGGAGGACCCGGCCTGGTAAAAGCGTACCTGGCGCCCGGTGCTGCGGCTGTGGTCGCGTACCGCTTCCAGCAACCGCAGCGCGCCCAGACCGACCACGTCGGCGGTGTACTCGGGCTGGTCGAAGGAGATCCGCACGTGCGACTGGGCCGCCAGATTGTAGACCTCGTCGGGTGCGACCAGCTCGATGACGCGGCGCAAGCCGGTGCCGTCGCCGAGGTCGCCGTAATGCAGTTGCAGCCCATTGTGGCCGCCGTCAAAGGGCTGGCGCAGATGGTCGATGCGTCCGGTGGCGAAACTGGACGTGCGCCGCACCATGCCGTGAACGTTGTAGCCCTTGGCCAGCAGGAACTCGGCCAAATAGGAGCCGTCCTGACCCGTAACGCCGGTGATCAGCGCAGTTTTAGCCATAGGTGCTGACCATTAAAGCGGCAAACAGCGCTCAGAACAACCGGCCCCGCACCTGTTATCCGCCCAGTGGGCCCTGCGGCGCGCCGTAGGGATTGCTGAGCATCACGTTGCCGCCGAAGGGGTTGCGGCCGATGGAGCCCAGCCCGCCCAGGGTCAGTTGAACGAAAATCTGCACCTCGCTGGGATTGACCGAATCGTTGACACCGATGTCGAAGATCCAACAGTCGCACTTGGACTTCAGGCGCAAACCGTATTCGCTGTACAGCAGCTTGCCGTCGGCAATATCGTAGGCGGGCTCATAGTACAGACCCAATCGATCGAAGAACTCGTAATAGGCCCGGCCGCTGATTTGCTGCACCGCGTTGCGCCCGCCCACGAAGGCGTAGTTGAGCTGCAAATAGGGTCCCCCGGTGTAGGCGCGCCCCAGGCGCTGCTGATGCTCGGGCGCGGGCTGGTACCAGGGCGGGCGCAGCGCCAGAAACACAGTCTCGCCGGCGAACTGACGGGTATTGGGATTGAAATCGGTGAAACTGCCCAGCGAAGCGTAGGTGGTGGGAAACACTGTCACGTTGGCGGAGACGTCTGAAAACCGGGCCCCGGCGGGCGTAAGCGCATGCGAGGTATCGTACTCGTGCAACAGGCTGAACTCCGCCAGCTCCATCACCTGTCCGCCGCCGGACTGAAAGCTGGCCGCGCTCTGGGTACCGCCTGACGGTCCGGCGGAATCGGCATTGGATTCCTCCTGCCCGCCAAACTTCCCGTACAGCCGCGACACCACACCCCAGGTGAACAGGCTGCGCGGTTCAACCCGATCGGTTTCGTCGAAAAGGGGCAACTGCGCCTGATCGACCACCGGGACGTAGTCGTAGGAAACCAGCGGCTCGATCGTATGCTTGAGCTTTTCCAGCGTGCGCCAGTGCAGGTCATAGACCTTCTGAAGGCGGCTGCCGATCGTGAACCCCCCGTCAATCAGCTCCCGATGGAGCAACCCGCCGGGCGCCAGCGAGGGATTTTCTCCCAGTTGGTTGTTGAAGTTGAGCACTTGCCCAATCGCCGGATCGAAACTGCCCTGCGGGAAGATAACCAGGTTGTGGCCCGACACGTCATAGGCGGTCTCCTCCACCCCGAGCCGGCCCCAGCCGTAGAGATAATCCTTGAGATGCCAGGGCACCGTGAGCTGCGGATGGAGGTCGAAGCGCAATCCTCCGATCCCGTTTTCGCGCATGTAATTGACCGCCTGGAAGTCGTAGTCCACGAACGCCGCACCGAAGCCCAGGTCCTGACGCCCGCTCCACAACAACTCCGGCATTTTCTGCAGCGCAAACTCCTGTGCCTGGATGTAGTCCTGGATCCACATGCCGTCGAGCATCAAATAGGAGTTTTCAAAGCTCTGGATCAGCCCGAAGTCGGAGTTGCCCGTGCGCAGCAGGCCGAAATTGTAGTTGGAGCCGTAGCCGCGTGACAGAGTGTAGACATCCATATCACGCAGGTAGAGGCTGTCGCTGGTCATGATACCGTCGGCGTAGGCCACCAGGTCGGGCGTGATGTGCTGACGCAGCAGCCCGATCAGCCCGTAGCGGTTGATGGGCACGGTCGGGTCCGCGATCTGGTTGTCGACCACGTCGGTGTTGGCATTGCTGCGGATGCTTTCGTTGAAAAACCCGCCCGTGACCCGCAGGTAATCGTCGCTTCCGTTCTGCAGCCGGTACTCCGCCATCCCGCCCACCCGCGCCAGCGTCTCGACGTCGAACGCCACGGTGGCGTCCATGCTGCGGTTGATGTCGATATAGTAGGGCTGGAAGTACTGGAATCCGCGCAGCCGCGATTGGCCGATGAGCGGGCTTAGAAATCCGCTCTGGCGTTCGGTGTCGGCGGGGAACACTGCGTAGGGAATATCGATGACGGTATGGCCCAGGACCTGGAACTTGGCGTCCTTGACAATGCCCCGTCCGCCCAAAGTGGCATCGATCTCACGCCCCGCGATACTCCATGAAGGCGTGCCCGACTCGCATCCGCAGGTCGTAAAGTAGCCGTCGCGGACCCGGTAGTGTTGGCCCAGGAACTTGGTAATCTCGCGCCCGGCCAGGTAGTAGTCGCTCTGCTTGACCGCGATGCGCGCGTCGTGCATCTGGCCGGTTTCGTCTTCGACGTTGACTTCGGCGCTGGAGGCGGTCAGGTCGACCTCGGGATCGGACAAACGGACGTTGCCATGGGCGGCCAGGGTCTGCCGGCGCCGATTGAACTGCATCTCGTCGGCCTGCAGCACCGTGGGTCCTTGCGCCAGGCGCGCATCGCCGCGCGCGATGAAGGTGTCGGTGCGGGCGTCGTAAACGAATTCGTTGCCGCTCAGATCGACCTTGCCGGTGTGCGTGGTGCGCAGGCCGCCCAGCGATTGAAGGTCCTGGGCCAAGGCGTTGGATGCGGCAATCAGCGCCAACCCCAGTGCACACAGCAGCGGTGATCTAAATCGCTTCAGGGAACAACCTTGTGCGGCCCTGCGCCGCCAGGAAATAGGGATAGATTTCGCCCACCAGGTACACCGAGCCGGTAACCAGCACAAAGTCCTCATCGCGCGCCTCCGCCATTACCTGCTCGATTGCCGCCAGCGGCTCACGAATCACCCGGGTTGGCGCATAGGGCGAGAAATGCTCGACCAGGAGCTCGGGCTCCAGTGGCCGCTTGGGTTTGACCCGCGTCAGCGTCACGTCACGTACCCTGGGGCCCAGCATCTGCGCCATCCGCGGCCAGTTCTTGTCCGACAGGCAGCCGAACAGCAGCCGCGGGCGAGCCTGGGGGCCCAACTCGATCGCGATTGTTTCCAGCAGCGCCTCGACGCTCAGTTCGTTGTGCGCGCAGTCCAGCACCACCAGCGGGCGGCGGTGCACGATATCGAAGCGGCCCGGCCAATCCAGCTCGTGCAGCCCGCGGCGGATGGCGTCCTCCTCAATTCCCCATCCCATACCGCGCAGCGTCTCGAGCGCGGCCAGCGCGATTGCGGCGTTTTCATGCTGGAACCGGCCCGCCACCCCAAGTTCTACCGCCTCCATATTGAACCCCAGACCGGTATAGTCAAGCCGATGGGCCGGCGATCGTGAAGAGTAGGTGAAATCGCGGTCGAGCAGCATCGCGGCGCTGCAGCGCTGGGCCGCGATATCGGTCAGCGTGGCGCGGGCTTCCTCCTCGCGTGCGCCTATCACCACCGGCACCCCGGGCTTGATGATGCCGCCCTTTTCGGCGGCGATCGAGCGCAGCGTGTAGCCCAGGTATTCCATGTGGTCGAAGCCGATGGGGGTGATCACGCTCAGCAGCGGGCGCACCACGTTGGTCGAGTCCAGCCGTCCCCCCAATCCCGTCTCCACCACCGCGATATCGACTTTTGCCTCGGCAAAGTACAGAAACATCAAGGCCACGGTGAATTCGAAGAAGGTCAGCCCCAGCCCGGCGCGTTCGTAAATCGCGCGCAAGCGCTCGATATACTCCAGCATCTGTGCGGCCGGCATTTCGGCCCCGTTAATCCGGGTGCGTTCGGTCAAATGGACCAGGTGGGGCTTGGTGTACAGTCCGGTGCGGTAACCGGCGGCGCGCAGACAGCTATCGAGCATCGCCGCCACCGAGCCCTTGCCCTTGGTGCCGGCGATATGTACGACCTTAAGGCGCAGATGCGGATTGCCAATGCGCTCCAGCGCCTGCTCCATCCGCTCCAGCTTGTAGATCTCGCCGCGCGCTTCAAGCGAATACAGCCATTCCAGAGTCTGCGCCAGCCGCTCCATAAGGGCGTTATTGTAGCGGTGCCCAAGGCCGCGTCCAAGCAAAAAATCGGCGCTCCGTGCACAGCAATTGCCCACCCAATCCAAATCCTAGCGCGGCGTTTGGCCGCATCCGGGCTAACGCCGGGGACGCAGGATGCCGAGCAGATTGGTCAGAGTCTGGCGCATCTGATGGCGCGGGACGATTGCGTCGAGCATGCCGTGGGCGAGCAGGAATTCGGCTTTCTGGAAATCATCGGGCAGGCGCTGGTTGATGGTCTGTTCGATCACGCGCCGGCCGGCGAAGCCGATGACCGCGCCCGGCTCGGCCAGATTCAGATCGCCCAGCATCGCGAAGGACGCCGCCACACCGCCGGTGGTCGGATCGCAGCAGATCGAGATGTAGGGGACGCGCGCGTCGCGCAGGCGCGCAATGGCCGCCGACACCTTGGCCATCTGCATCAGCGACAGCGCCCCTTCCTGCATTCGCGCCCCACCCGAGGCGCAGAACACCACCGCCGGCAGGCGGCGCGTGCGCGCGGTCGCGAACAGCCGGGCCAGTTTCTCGCCGACCACCAAACCCATGCTGCCGCCCATGAAGTTGAAGTCCATCACACCCAGTGCGGCCGCGCGCCCGCCGATCCGGCCGGTGCCGATCACGAGCGCGTCGGCGCGCCCGCTGGCGCTGCGCGCCTGGGCCAGCCGCTCGGGGTAGGACTTGGAGTCGCGGAATTCAAGCGGGTCGCCGCCCGTCAACCCGGCGCTCATCTCGCGCCACGACCCGCGGTCCACGGTAATCGCCAGGCGCTGCTCGACGGTGAGACGGAAATGATGGCCGCACTTGAGGCAGACGTTAAGATTGCGCTCGACCTCCTTGCGATAGGCGATGTCGCGGCAGCGCGGACACTTGACCCACAAATCCTCGGGCGGCAGCGCCTGCGGCGTTTCTACACGTGGTGTGGGCATGGCGTCTCCCTAACCTTTTCCCTGGTCTGGAAGAGGGGATAAAAGGTGGGCGGGTCGGGCGGCGCGCATCGCCTCCTTCATGGCGCCGACCAGGCCGCCGACCGCGCTCAGCAGTTGATCGCTCTTGCCGTGGGCTTCGATCAGCAGCGACAGCGCGCTGCCGACCACGACGGCGTCGGCGTAGGCGGCGACCTGCCGGGCCTGCGCCGGCGTGGAAATTCCAAAGCCGACGCCGATCGGCAGATCGGTTACCGACGACAGCTCGCGCACATGCGATTCGACGTCAGCGCCCACCTGCTCGCGTGCTCCGGTCACGCCCGTGACCGACACGTAGTAGAGAAAACCGCTGGCGGAGCGCGCGATGGTGCGGCTGCGTTCCAGCGGGGTGGTGGGGGCGAGCAGGTAGATCAGGTCCACGCCCGCGGCGCGCGCGGGTTTGGCCAGTTCCCGGCTTTCCTCGGGCGGCATATCCACGACCAAAAGCCCGTCCACGCCGGCCTGCGCGGCATCCGTGCACAGCCGCTCGCATCCGTAGCGGTAAAACGGATTGAAGTATCCGAACAGGATTATTGGGATTTGGGTCTGTTTGCGCAACTCGCCGACCAGCCCCAGGATCGCGGACAGCGACGCGCCCGCGGCCAGGCCGCGCGCCAGCGCGCGTTGATTGGCCGGCCCGTCCGCCATCGGATCGGAAAACGGTACTCCCAGTTCGATGAGGTCGGCGCCGCGCGCCTCCATCTCGGTTACCAGCATCCCGGTGTGCCGCAAGTCGGGGTCGCCGGCCACGATAAACGGGATCAGCGCGGCCTCGTTGCGGGCCCGCAGTTGTGCGAACTTGCGCGCAATTCTTGCCTCCTTCGCCATCGCGCCGCCTCCCCGTCACAGAGTGACGCCGAGCGCTTTGGCGACGCTTTGCATGTCCTTGTCGCCGCGGCCGGAAAGATTGACGATCATGATCGCGTCGCGTGCCATCGCCGGCGCTATCCGCACCGCATGCGCCACCGCGTGCGCGCTTTCCAGCGCCGGAATGATCCCCTCGGTCTCCGACAGCAGTTTGAGCGCCTCCAGAGCGTCCTCGTCCGTGGCGGTGACATAGCTGGCGCGCCCGCTGTCCTTCAACCATGCGTGCTCGGGGCCGACGCCCGGGTAATCCAGCCCGGCCGCGATCGAATGAGTCTCGCGAATCTGGCCCATCTCGTCCTGCAGCAGATAGGTGCGATTGCCGTGCAGGACGCCGACGCTGCCCGCGGTCAGCGTCGCCGCGTGCGAGGGGCCGTTGAGCCCCAGACCCGCCGCTTCAACCCCAACCAGCTTCACCTTGCTTTCCCTGATAAACGGGTAGAACAGGCCGATGGCGTTGGAACCGCCGTTGACGCAGGCGACCAGCACATCGGGCAGACGCCCCTCGTGCTGGAGGATCTGGCGGCGCGCTTCACGGCCGATCACGGCCTGAAAATCGCGCACGATCATGGGATAGGGATGAGGCCCGGCGGCGGTGCCGATCAGGTAGTAGGTGGTCCTGACGTTGGTGATCCAGTCGCGCAGCGCCTCGTTGAGCGCGTCCTTGAGGCTGCGGCTGCCGGCGTCCACCGGATGCACCCGGGCGCCGAGCAGCTTCATGCGGAAGACGTTGAGCGACTGGCGCTCGACGTCCAGCGCGCCCATGAAGACCTCGCATTCGCGCTGGAAGCGCGCCGCCATCGTCGCGGTCGCCACGCCATGCTGCCCGGCGCCGGTCTCCGCCGTGATGCGGCTTTTGTTCATGCGCACGGCCAGCAGCGCCTGGCCCAGCGTGTTGTTAACCTTGTGCGCGCCGGTATGGCAGAGGTCCTCGCGCTTTAAGTAGATTTTTGCGCCTCCCAGGCGGGCGGTGAGGTTGGCCGCGAAGTAAAGCGGCGTCGGGCGTCCGACGTACTCGCGCGCGTAGCGCTCGAGGTCGGCGCGGAATTTGGGGTCGCGCCGCGCCTGTTTGTAGGCCTGTTCCAGCTCCAGCAGCGCGGGCATCAGCGTCTCGGCCACCCATCGGCCGCCGTATTCGCCGAAATGGCCGTGCTTATCCGGCAGATTTTGCATGCTTGATGAAACTCCTCAGTTTGCCGTGATCTTTTATTCCGGGCGCGGCCTCCACGCCGCTGGCGACATCGACGCCATAGGGTCCAAGCGCCGCCACCGCGCCGACCGTATCGGGCGTCAGCCCGCCCGCCACCAAACAGCGGCGCAGGTCGAGCTTGCGCAGATGCTCGATCGGAATCGCCCGCCCCGTGCCGCCGTAAAGCCGTGGGTCGTAGCTGTCGATCAGAGTCAGAGCGCTGCTGTGCGCCGCTTCAAACACCGCAGCGGCGGATTGCTCAGGCCGCAGACTGACGGGACGAATCACCGGCACCGGCCATGCGGTGAGCAATCCCTGGCTTTGCGCGCCGTGAATCTGAAGCATATCAAGCGCCAGCTCGGCCAGCATCCGCGCGACGAATTCGCGCGCCGGCTCGACGAACACGCCCACCACCTTTGCGCGCGCGCCGATCGCGGCGCGAATCTTCGCTGCTTGAGAGAAGGAGGCATAACGCGGACTGCGATCGTAGAAATTAATCCCGATCATATCGGCGCCGAATTCGCACGCGGCCAGCGCGTCCTCCACGCGCGTAACTCCGCAGATTTTGACCTTAATCAACGCCTCCTCCCGCACCGCTGCCCGCGAGCGCTGCGGCCAGCGCGCGCAGCTGACGCGCCGGCTCGCCGCCGCGCAGCAGGCTTTCGCCGATCAGAAAGGCGCGCGCGCCCGCGGCGGACAGGCGGCGGATGTCGGCCGGAGTTTCGATCCCGCTTTCCGACACGACCAAAGCATCGCCGCGACAGGCGGCCATCAGCTGTTCGGTTACCGCGATATCGGTCTTGAAGGTGTGCAGGTCGCGGTTATTGATCCCGATTAGCCGCGCGCCGATTCGCTGCGCGGATTGGAGTTGCGGATAATCGTGCACTTCGACCAGGGTTGCCATTCCGAGTTCGGCGGCAAGCGCCGCCAGTTCCTGCGCCTGGCGTTCCTCCAGCATCGCAAGGATCAGCAGAATACAATCCGCGCCGGCCGCGCGGGCTTCGTGGACTTGGTAGGGGTCGAAGATGAAATCCTTTCTGAGCAGCGGCAGATCGACTGTGGCGCGCACCGCGCGCAGGTCCTGCAGCGAGCCTTTGAAATGCGCGTCGGTCAGCACGGAGATCGCGGCGGCGCCGTTGGACGCGTACGTCGCGGCGATTTGCGCCGGCTCCAAATCCGGCAGGATGTCGCCCTTGCTGGGCGAGGCGCGTTTGATTTCAGCGATAATCGCGGGCCGGCAGCGGTCGAGCGCGCCGATAAAATCGCGCGGCGGCGCTGCTTTTGCCGCGCACGCCTTGACTTCGTCGGGTCCGATCTCGCGGCGGCGCTGCTCAAGTTCCGCGCGCTTGTCGGCGAAGATTCGCTCCAGTAGCGACGCCATTTAATTCTCCTCGCGGCTGGCCGCGCGCAGCGCCTGCAGCGTCCGGAGCGCGAGGCCCTGGCGCAGGATGTCGCGCGCCGCCTCGACGCCCTCGGCCAGCGACGCAGCCCGGCCGCCGAGGTAGATCGCCGCGCCGCCGTTGAGCGCCATCACGTCCGACGCGGCGCCCGGCGCGCCGCCCAGCCCCGCGCACAACATCGCGACCGCCTGGTCCGCGTTCTCGATCATGACGTCGGCGGCGCGTCCCGCCTTGATACCGAAATCGCCGGGACGAATCATCGCCTCGATTACGGCACCGTCGCGTACCTCGAAGGTACGGGTGGGCGCCCACGCCGATATCTCGTCCATTCCATCTTCGCTGTGCACGACCATCGCGTGCTTCGCACCCAGTTCGACCAACGCCTGCGCCATCACCGGCGCCAGCCGCGGCTCGGCAACGCCCACCAGCCGGCGCGCGGGACGCGCGGCGTTGGCGATCGGACCGAGCAGGTTAAACAGCGTCCTGATTCCCAGCTCCTTTCGAATCGCGGCCACGCGCGCGACCGCCGGATGATAATACGGGGCGAAGAGAAAACAGATTCCGGCGCGCGCCAGGCAGCGTTTGAGTCCCGCTGCGTCCAGCTCGATACGCACGCCGAACCGCTCCAGCACGTCGGCGGCGCCGACCCTGCCGCTGGCCGCGCGATTCCCCGCCTTGGCCACCTTGACGCCGGCGGCGGCGGCAATTAGCGCTGCCGCGGTGGAGATGTTGAAGGTGCCCAGGCCGTCGCCGCCGGTGCCCGCCGTATCGAGCAATTCCCCGCCATCCAGATCAAGCGGCCGGGCGCGGGCCAGCAACGCGCGCACACCGCCGGCCAGCTCCTGCGGCTCCTCGCCTTTCATCCGCAGCGCCACCAGCAGACCGGCCACCAAAAAGCCGGGCGCACCGTCGAGGATCTCATCGAACACGGTGCGAATCTGGGGCTCGTCAAGCGAGCGTCCCGCCGCAACCATCTCCAGCGCCTGGCGCACGGTGGTCATCGATGCGCAGCTCCGGCCAGAAAGTTTTTCAGCAGCTCCTTGCCATGCTCGGTCAGAATCGACTCGGGATGGAACTGGACGCCTTCGACGGGCAGACTCTTGTGCCGCAACCCCATGATCTCACCTTCCGCCGTCCATGCCGACACTTCCAGGCATTCGGGCAGCGAGTGCGGCTCGACCAGCAGCGAATGGTAGCGAATCGCCTCGAACGGCGACGGCAGGCCGGAGAAGATGGTGCGCGAATCATGCAGGATGGGCGAGGTCTTGCCATGCATCAGACGGCTGGCGCGCACCACGCGTCCGCCGAACGCCTCGCCCAGGCATTGATGGCCCAGGCAGACGCCCAAAATCGGCACCTCGCCCGCCATCTCGCGGATCAGCGCTACGGAAATGCCGGCCTGACGGGGCGTGCACGGCCCGGGCGAGATCACGATCGCATCGGGCCGCATCGCGCGCGCGGCGGCGATGTCGATCGCGTCGTTGCGCCTGACGACAACCGTGGCGCCCAACTCGCCGAGGTACTGCACCAGGTTGAAGGTAAAGGAATCGTAATTGTCAATCATCAGGATGCGATTATTCATGCTCGATTACCGCGGGCGGCGTTTTCGAACTGCGTCGCCGCGCCCAGCGCGCGCAGCATCGCTTTGGCCTTGTTGACCGATTCCTGGTACTCGGCAGCGGGGTCGGAGTCGGCCACTACGCCGCCGCCGGCCTGGATGTAGACCCGGTTGTTCCGAATCAGCATCGTGCGCAGCGCGATCGCAGTGTCCATGTTGCCGGTGTAGCTGAAGTAGCCCACCGCGCCCGCATACACGCCGCGGCGCACCGGCTCCAGCTCGTCGATAATCTCCATCGCGCGAATCTTGGGTGCGCCCGACACCGTGCCCTGCGGAAAGGTGGCGCGGAAGGCGTCGAAAGCGTCGCAGTCTTCGCGCAGCCGGCCGCGCACGTTGGACACGATATGCATCACATGCGAGTAGCGCTCGACCACCATCAGTTCGGTGACCTCCACCGAGCCGATTTCCGACACGCGCCCCACGTCGTTGCGCCCCAAATCGACCAGCATCACATGCTCCGCCCGCTCCTTGGGGTCGGCCAGCAGTTCGCGCTCCAGGCGCAGGTCCGCCTCTTCGTTCTCACCGCGCGCACGCGTGCCGGCGATCGGCCGCAGCGTCACCTCCCTGCCCTCCAGCCGCACCATCACCTCGGGCGACGCGCCGGCCAGCGTCAGGTCGCCCAACCGCAGGTAGAACATGTAGGGCGAAGGATTGATCGTGCGCAGGCTGCGGTAAAGGTTGAAGGGATGCACCGTCAAGTCGGCTTCGAAGCGCTGCGAGGGGACGACCTGGATGATGTCGCCGGCGGCGACGTATTCCTTGGCCGCCAGCACCATCTGCATGTAGCCCTCGCGGGTCTGATTGGAAGCGATCCGCGGCTCGGCGGCCGCCGCAGGGCGATCAAGACACGGCAGCACAACCGGCGTCGCCAGCCGCGCGATGGTCTCCTCGATCTTCTCGACCGCGGAGCGATACGCCGCACGTGCCGTGGCGAATTCCCGGATCGGCACGTTGACGATGATCTTGATGGTCTGGCGCACGTTGTCGAACACCAGCACCGTGTCAGTAAACATCATGTAGAGATCGGGAACGCCGAGGTCGTCGGGCGGAGAGTTGGGCAGGCGCTCGAAGTAGCGCACGATGTCGTAGGCCAGCATCCCAACCGCGCCGCCGAAAAAGCGCGGCAGGCCGTCGAGTTGCGGCGCGCGCCGGCGCTTGACCTCCTGGCGCAGGGCTTCGAACGGATCCTCGACGCTGCGCACCTCGACCCCTACGCCGGGCCGGATCAGTTCCAGATGGCTGGCGCGGGCGCGGAACACCAGCGCGGGTTCGGCGCCCAAAAAGGTGTAGCGCGCCCACTTTTCGCCGCCGCGCACGCTTTCGAGCAGGAACGCGTAGTCGCCACGTCCGATCTTGAGGAATGCGCCGACGGGAGTTTCCAGGTCCCCGGGTATCTCACGGCAAACCGGAATGATGTCGAAGTCCCTGCCGGCCAGCAGTTCAAAGTCCGCTTCGCTGGGCGTCAGCATCGCGCCTCCTTAAGCGCGCCCGTCTCCGATCGGCGCGCCGCATGTTACCTCATCGCAGCCATAAAAAAAGGCCGCAGGTGCTTCCGCCTGCGGCCTTTTTCAGTCCTCGGTTTCGCGTCGCTACGAAACCGCAGCCCAGGCGGATGCGCCGATGCTCCAACGCCAAGTCGCCCAAGCTGTGCGGATTTCGCAACGCATAATTGGCTATTATCTATATCCCGCCCACGCGCGGCCTGTCAACATGACCAATCCGCCAGCTTCGCGAGCAAAAGCAGTCATTCCAAAACTCCCTGGCTGCGCAGCCGTTCGATTTGATCGGGCTTGAGCCCCAGCAATTCGGTCAGGATTGCGTCGGTGTCGGCGCCGAGAATCGGTGCGGCGCCGCTCACGTCCACGGGGGCGCCGTTGATCGTCCACGGGATGCCGGCGTGGATTCGCCTGCCGACTTCAGGATGCTCCTTGGTAACAAGGAAGCCACGCGCCTGCAGATGCGGATCGTGGGCGAGGTCCTTGTTGCTCATCGATGGGAACGCGCACACGCCCGCCTCCTGCAGGCGGCGCGTGATGTCCCAGCGATCGTGCGCCGAAGTCCATGCCGTGATGATTTCATCCAGCGCGTCCTCGTTGCGCTTGCGCTTCGCGGCGCTGTCAAAGCGCGGATCCTGGGCGAGTTGCTCATCGCCCATCACGCGGCACAGGCTGCGCCATTCATGTTCGGTGGCAACCGCGATCGTCACCCACTGATTGACGTCGCCGCGCGCCTTGTAGCAGTTGTGCGGGACGAGCAGCGGGTCGCGATTGCCGATGCGCGCCGGCTCGCGCCCGGTCATCGCGTACTCCACCAAGCCCTCGGCCATCAGCGCCAGTGACGGCTCCAGCAGCGACTGGTCGATATACATCCCGCGCCCGGTGCGGTCGCGGTTGATGAGCGCGGCCACGATTGCCGCCGCGGCCAGCACCCCCGTACTGGGGTCGGCGTAGGAGATGCCCAGCAGTTGGGGGGCGTAGCCTTCGTAGCCGGTGGCCGACACGAATCCGGATAGCGCCGAGACCGCCGGCCCGTATCCGGCCACTGCCCGGTACGGCCCGGTGCGCCCGAAGCCTGAAATCGACAGCATGATCAGATCCGGACGCATCTTGCGCAGTGTCTCGTAGCCGAGCCCGAGCCGCTCGATCACGCCGGCGGCGAAATTCTCGGTCACGACGTCGCACAGGCCTACCAGGCCGTGCGCGATGGCGAGGCCCTGCGGATGGCGCAGGTTGAGCGTGATGCTGCGTTTGCCCTGATTGTACTGATTGTAGTATCCGGCGCGATTGATCCCCGCAACGTCGTCGGCGAAGGGCGGGATGCGCCGCGAGGTGCACAGCCGCGCGGCGGATTCGACGCGGATCACCTCGGCACCCATGTGGGCCAGTTGCATGGTGCAAAACGGCCCCGCCCACACCCAGCTGAAATCCAGAACCCGCACTCCGGCAAGCGGCAGATGTTCCATGATTGGTCAGATCACCCGGCGTGAGCGCAGCACGGCAATTTCGCCGCTGCCCATCCCAAGCCTTTGCGTCAAAATCTCCTCCGTATGTTGCCCCAGCGCGGGAGCGGGTCGGCGCGGCGGTAAATCTGCAGCGGAGAATCGCCATGGCGGACCGGGCAGCGGCACTGTGCCGACGCCGGGCTGATCCAGCGGTGAAAAGCATTGGCGCGCGCGAATGTGCTCGTCGCTGAACACGCGCCCCATCGTATTGATTGGAGTGCAGATCACCTTGTGAGCGCGGCAGGCGGCGAAGAATTCATCCACCGTGCGCTGCCGCGTGCATTGCTGGAGCAGCTCAATTACCTCGGCATGATGACACGCGCGCGACGGGCTGTCCTTGAATCTCTCATCGGCGGCCCACTCCGGGTGTCCCAGCACTTCTACCAGCCGATCCCATTCCGCCTCCTCGTGCGCCAGAATGTAGACCTGGCCGTCGATACATTGCAGGATTCCCTGCACACCGGTGCGATATACGTCCAGCCGCGATATTTCCCGCCCGGCATACGTGTAGCGCATGAAATGCATCTCCAGGATCGAGGCGACGCATTCCTGCGCCGAGACGTCGAGCCTCTCGCCCTTGCCGGTTCTGAGGCGATGCCGATACGCAGTCAACGCGGTATAGAACGCGAACGAACCGGCCAGAAAATCGGCTTGCTGACCGAACACCTTCAGCGGCGGCAATTCCGGATGCGTCGAACCCAGCGGCGTCAGGAAGGCCCATCCCCCGGCGTGGACCAGGTTGAGCGAACGCGCGCGCCAATCGCGATACGGCCCGGTCTCGCCGAAGGGTGAGATGGCGGCGATGATCAGGCGCGGACACAGCGCCGCGACTCGTTCGCTATCAAGCCCCAGCATATGGCGATCCGCGGGATGGAGATTATGGATTAGAACGTCGGCCTCGCGCAGCAAGCCGAGCAGGAGCGCGCGTCCCTCGGGTTGCCGGAGATCGACCGTGATAGCGCGTTTGCCGGCGTTGAGGTAAATGAACAGCCCGCTTTTGTCCGGGTCGGCCCGATCGGCGGGAAATGGTCCCCGCGCCCTGACGCTGTCGCCCTGCGGCGCTTCGACCTTGATCACATCGGCGCCGAGGTCGGCCATCAGCCGCGCCGCAAAGGAGGCGGACACGCCGTCGCCGCATTCGATTACGCAAACGCCATCAAGCGGCGCAGCGCCTGCATCCGATCCCATCGTCGGCTCCTGGCCTGCAGCCATACCATAACTGGGATGGAAACCGTGAGCCGCCTGCGAACCGATCAACGCGGCGCGAGTTTTTCGATCGCGGTGCGGATTTTCGCCTGGCGTTCCTCCCGGGTGCGGGCCAGCGATACGAACCACAGTGCGACGCTGGTAACACCCGCCGCGGCAAACGCTTGCAGGCGTTCGCGGCAATACTCGGCGCTGCCCAGCAGGTAGATTGAGTTGATCATCCGGTCGCTGATGGCCTCGGTCGCTTTTTTGCGGTCGCCCGATGTCCATGCCGCCAGCGCCTGTTCGGCTTCGCGCTCAAACCCGATTTCGGCGAAGAAGCGATTGTAGCCGGGCGTGATCACGTAGGGCGTCATGTGGCGGCGCATCGCGGAACTGAGCCGCTCCGGATCCTCGTCAACGATGGTCAGGATGCGGCAGACCACCTCGCGCGGCGCTGCGCGTCCGGCCGCCCGCGCGCCTTCGGCGACATGCTCGAGCATCCGCGGCAACGCCTCGGGAGTGATGTAGTTGGTGATGAGACCGTCGGCGATTTCGCCCGCCAGCCGGCACATCTTGGAACCCTGGACGGCCAGGAAGATGGGCGGCGGCGCAGTCGTGCGTTCGATGTCGAGCCGAAAGCCGTTTACCGCAAGCGTCTTGCCCTGGTAGGTGACCTTCTCACCGCTCAGCGCGGCACGCACCGCGGCCACGGTGTCGCGCACGCGCGCCAGCGGCCGCTGGAACGGCACGCCCATCCACTGCCCGATGATCTGCGGTGAAGAAATTCCCAAACCCAGCACCAGGCGTCCGCCGGAGAGTTCCTGCACGGTCATCGCCGACATCGCGATCAAGGCGGGCGGACGCGTGAAGACCGGCACGATCGCGGTGCCCAGCCGCATCCGCTCGCTGAGCATCGCCACTGCGGCCAGCGGGCTGAAGGCTTCGGTGGTGTAGGATTCCAGCGACCAGACCTCGTGGTAGCCCAGCGCGTCGGCGCGCCGTACCAGGTCGATCATGTCGCGATTCTGAAATGGTTCGGTCGGTAAAGTGATTCCAATTCGCATGCCGCCGGGCCCCTCGCTCATGCCGCCGGCCCCTTCCAGGCGGCCAATTCGGCGCGCACCTCGGCGGTGGTCTTGGGTTCGCTGCCGGCCTTTTGAATCGCGTTGACCGCGGCTTCGACCAACTGCACGTTGGAACGCTGCTCGCCCAGCATCGCGTCTTCCAAGCCCACGCGCACGCCGCCGCCGAGTGCGACTACGGTGGGAATCAGCGGCAGAACATCGACCGCCAATCCGGCCACCATCCACGGCGCGCCGGGCGCGAATCGCTCCAGAAGTTTGGCATACGCTTCAACCGCCCATGGCTCGGGCGGAAAGCTGAAGGTCATGCCGGTGGAAAACATCAGCCGGTAAACAGGCACCGGCATGGTGGGATGATGGCGATGGAGCAGCGCGCCCTGGCGCACGAAGCCCGCCTCGTAGCAGGCGTAGGCGGGATGGAACTTGTATTGGGCGGCCAGCGCGGCGGCCGCTTCCAGGCTGTTGTTGGGATTGGCATAAAGTCCATTGCCGCCCATTCCGCCCAGCCCCGATGGTCCCACGTCGTAGCGGCAGAAGTTGACCGACCCTGGGTCCAGCACGCCCCACTCCAGGATGCCGCGTTTGGCCAACTCCACCGTCGGGCGCCATAGCCAGGCCGGATCGGACGGGTCGGGCTTGCCGCCGACGATCGTCGGATAGACGATCGCATCGACCTGCGCGCGGATGCCATCCATGAATGCGGCGGCGTTGTCCACATCCGCATTTTGCCTGCCGGTATCGGGGTCCAGCGTATGGGCATGGATCACGGCGGCGCCGGCCTTGATGCACGCCACGCCGTCGGCGATGACCTCCCGGGCAGTCACGGGAATTGCAGGTTGATACTTGCGGGTCCAGGCGCCGTTTACGGCGACCTCGATCAACGTCTTTTTGGCCATCTGTGCCTCCACACTCAGCGCTGGTTATGCGCGTTTAAACCACGGGCGCCGCCGACCGGGCAAGCGAGCGCCCCGCGCTACATCTCCTGCTTTTCGGTGTTGGACTGATCGGCGTGCACGGGCTGGACCGGCGCGCCTTCGCGCGCGGCCTGTCCGACGTTGAGCGCAATTAGGTCGCTGTAATCGACTCCGCTGGTCACCTGTACGGAGACGCCGTTGTCGTAGCCGAGCGTGACCTCGGCCAGATGCAGCCGGTTGTGGCGGATGACCGGCACGTAGACCTTGTTGTCGCGGAAGATCAGCGCGTCGTCGGGCACCATCGGCCCACCCTGCGCCATCGAGACGACAAATTCCGCCGTCCCGTACATCCCCGGGTACAGCGCGCCATCGCGGTTGGGAAGATCCACCTCCACCAGCATCGTGCGCGACTCGGGGGACAGGGCTTCGGGATGGCGCGAGATGGCCCCCACGAACTTGCGGCCCGGATATTCGTTGACCGTGATGGTGGCGGGGTCGCCGTTCTTGATGAACGGGGTTACGCTTTGCGGAACGTAGGCAAACACCCGCAGCGGACGGAGCCGGGCGATTCTAACGATCGCGCTGGTGGTGCTGGTTGCCGCGGTGGCCGCCGGGACCAGATGGCCCGGATCCATGTTGCGCTGGGTGACGATTGCGTCAAACGGCGCGCGGATCACCTCGTAGCCCTGCAGTGTCTTGTACTGCTCCCACAGGGCCTTGGCCTGAAGCATCGCGGCGTTTTGATTGTCATACTCCTGCTTGGCGATGACGCCGGTCTGATACAGCAGCTTGTCGCGGTCGAGCGTGATTTTGGCCAACTCGTAATTGGCGCGGTAGTTGGCCACCTGATGGTCGGTTTCGGGCGAATCGATGCGGGCGATGATCTGGCCCGCCCGCACACGGTCGCCCTTGTCGACATAAATCTCTTTGAGATAGCCCGGCACCTTGGCGTAGATCTCGGTTTCGTCGAAGCCGCGCACCGAGGCCGGCAGGCGCAAGGTGCGAGTCTCCGGAGCGCGCAGCACCTGGGTTACCAGGACATGGGGGCCGGCCTGCGCCTGGCGCTCCAGTTCATTGGTCTCGCGGTTGAGCCAGCGCTCGCGCGCCAGCACCAGCCCGGCGGTCGCCGCCATCAGCGCGGCGATTGCGATCAGCCAACCGGCGTAAAAGAAACCGCCGGGAGGCGGGCCAGTGAATTCCTTGGGGTTATCGTCTGCCATATCAGAGGTCCGCTCAGGCACCAGGCAACTCCAGTGACATGATTTCCTGGTCGCGTTCCTGCTTGGTCACAAGGTTACGGCTGAAAATCGAATAGATGGCGGGCACCACGAACAGCGTCATCAGGGTGGCGGCGGCCAATCCGCCGATGACCGCGCGGCCCAGCGGCGCATTCTGTTCGGCGCCGGCGCCCAGTCCCAGCGCCATCGGCAGCATGCCCAAAATCATCGCCAGCGCGGTCATGATAATCGGGCGCAAGCGGATGCGGCCGGCCTCGATGGCGGCCGCCACCGCGCCGTAGCCTTCCTCGCGCAGCTCGTTGGCGAAAGTTATCAGCAGGTTGCCGTTGGCCACACCCACGCCCACCGCCATGATCGAGCCCATCAGCGATTCGACGTTGATCGTGGTGCCGCTCAGCACCAGCATCCACAGCACCCCGGCCAGCGCGCCCGGCACCGCCATCGTGATGATAAAGGGCTCCAGCCATGACTGAAAATTCGCCACCATCAACAAGTATACCAGCACGACTGCCAGGATCAGACCTTCGCCCAGAGTCAGGAAGGATTGGTTCATGGCGGCGCTCTGCCCGCGGATGGCGATCCTGGTGCCTGGCGGCAGCTTGCCGATGCGGTCGATCTCGCGTTGCACCGCGGACGCCACCGAGCCCAAATCGCGCCCCGACACCGCGCAGTCCACGTCGATCACACGCTGCACGGTGTAATGCTCGATCAGCGCCGGGTCCCAGCTCCGTTTGAAGGTCGCGATGTTGCCCAGCAGCTGCGGCGTGCTGACTTGTGCGCCGTCAATGCCGCCGGACATGGCCGAAGCTGCACTGTCACCGCCGGTGAGCGGTATGTTCGCCATCGCGCTGACCGAATCGATCAGATGCTGCGGCATCTGCGAGACGACGTTGTAATTGACACCGGTGCGCGGATCGAGCCAGAAGTTGGGCAGCAGCAGGCTGGCACCCGACAGCGAGGCCAGCAGGCTGGAAGCGACCTGCTCCTGGGTGATGCCGAATTGCAGCGCCTTGGCGCGATCGACCTCCACCTTGTAGGCGGGATAGTCCAGCGGCTGCGCGATCCTGATGTCGGTCAGGCCCGGGATAAGCTTCATGCGCTGCACCAGCCGCTGCGCGATGTCGTAGTCGGATTGCAGCCGGTTGCCCGACACCTGCACGTCGATTGCGGCGGGCAGGCCGAAGTTCAGCACCTGGCTGGTGATGTCGGCAGCCTGGAAATAGGCGGTCACGTTGGGAAACTTCTCTTCCAGCGCGCGGCGAATCCGGTCCTGGTAGATGCGGGTCGGACGGTGCCGGGGTTTGAGCTGGATCAGGATGTCGGCGTCCTGCGGTCCGATACTGTCGGTCTGATAAAATGCCAAGTCGTAGGAAACCGGCAGGCCGATGTTGTCGCTGATCGAATCCAGTTCCTGGGGCGGGATCAGTGTGCGGATGGCCCGCTCGATGTCATCGACTATCAGCTCCGAGTGCTCGATGCGGGTGCCGGTCGGTGCGCGCACGTGCAGACGCATCATGCCGGCGTCGATGGCCGGGAAGAAATCCTCGCCCACGATCCACAGCAGCGCGCCGGAGGCGGCGATGATCAGCGCCACGCAGGTCAGCGCAAAGCCGCGCCGCGCGATGAATTTGGCCAGCGCCCTCCGGTAGCTTTCCTTGAGCCGCTCGAAGCCCGCCTCGAACAAGCGGTAGGCGCGCGCCAAAAATCCGCGCCCGCCGGGCTCCTGGTGCTCTTCGGGCAGCAGGTAGCGGGCCATGGTTGGCACCAGGGTGCGCGACAACAGGTAGGAAGTCAGCATCGCGTACACCACGGCCAGGGCCAGCGGCGTGAACAAAAAGCGCGCCACGCCGGTCAACAGCACGACCGGAAAGAACACGATGCAGATCGCCAGCGTGCCGACCGCCGTGGGGGTTGCGATCTGACGGGCGCCATCGAGGATCGCCACCAGCAACGGCTTGCCCATCGCCTGATTGCGATGGATGTTTTCGATCTCGACGGTGGCGTCGTCCACCAGCATCCCGACCGCCAGCGCTATGCCGCCCAGCGTCATCGTGTTGATGGTCTGGCCCGAAAGCTTGAGCCCGACGATCGCGGTCAGGATCGACAGCGGGATCGACGTGATGACGATCAACATGCTGCGCGCGGAGCCCAGGAACACCAGCACCATCAGCGCCACCAGCGCGGCGGCGGTGACGGCCTCCTGTACCACGTCCCACAGCGCGGCGCGCACGAACACCGACTGGTCGAAGGACAGCGAGATGTTGAGTCCCTTGGGTGCGGTCGCCCTGATTTCGGGCATCTTGGCCTTCACCGCATCGACCACCGACAGGGTCGAAGCGTCGGCGTGCTTGATGACCATCAGGTAGGTGGCCGGCCGGCCGTCGACCCGCACGACGTTGGTCTGCGGCTGATGCGAATCGGTGACGTTGGCGACATCGCCCAAAAACACCGGCGCGCCGTTGGCATACTTGATCGGCAGGTCGTTGAAGTCGCGCACTCGGGGCACGCTCATGTTGATGTCGATGTTGTTCTCGTAATTGCCCATCTTGGCCGTGCCCGACGGGATTACCACGTTGGTCGAGGCCAGCGCGTTGCCGACGTCGTAGGCCGACAGGCGGTTGCCGTACAGCAGCGAGGGGTCGAGGTTGACCATGATCGAGCGCGACACGCCGCCCAGCGGCGCCGGCGAGGAAAAGCCCGGAATGGTGAAGAGCTGGATGCGGATGAAGTTCAGGCCGTAGTCGAACAGCCGCATGGTGGAGAGCGTGTCGCTGAAGACGTTGAGCTGCGCCACCGGCACGTTGGCCGCGTTGTAGGAAATGATCTGCGGCGGTTCGGTGCCGCGCGGCAGGATGGTCAGAATCGTCTCCGAGACCGCGTTGATCTGGGCAATGGCCGAAGCGATGTCCACCCCGGGCTGGAAGTAAACCTTGAGAATCCCCAGGCCGTTTATCGAGCGCGACTCGATATGTTCGATGCCGTTGACCGTGGTCGAAAAGGCGCGCTCACTGATGAACACCATGCGGCGCTCGACGTCGAATGCGGACAGGCCGGGGTAACTCCAGACCACCATCACTACCGGCAGGTTGATGGCGGGAAAGATGTCGACGTTCATCAGCTCGAAGCTCAAGGCTCCGAGCACCAGCATCAGCAGCGCCATCACCGCCACCGACAGCGGCCGGCGCAGGGCCAGGCGGACAATCCACATCATAAGCGGTAACCCTCCAAGCCCCGGGCGGAGAGGGGAGACTACAGGTTTCGGATGGGCGGGCGCATCGGCCGCACCTCGACCAAATCGCCTACGCGCCGTTGATCAAAATCACATTTCGGACTCATCAGTCCATTTCAGGCTAGACCCGCACCGGGGCTGAATCAAGCGACCCTGTGCGGGGGGCGTTGCGCCGGCCGCATGGCACGCCGGGCGGCTGAAGAGCTGCGCTGGCCCGGCGGGAAGGACCATGCAGAAGCTTGTTTGTGGCTGTTTTGTGCGGTTTCGTGCGTTTTGCAATTTTGCCGGTTTAAAACTACTATCCCACCGTTATCGTCTTGGGGGCAGCTTTCCGGGAGGCTTGCCGTGGAGCAATTGCGCGAGGCACGTCATCAGCACGCGGCGCCGGGAGCATCGTAACCGGCGTGAAACCTTGACTGCGTCAGGCGTTTAACTTTCGTCAGGCACTAACCGATGAGGAGCCACTGACATGAAGAGCAGACGCGTCGCAATGGGATGGGCTATGATGGTTCTCGCGGCGGGGCTGGTGGTTGCAGCCGCCGTTGCCGCACATGCGGCGGGCGCGGACGAAGCGCAGATCAGAAAACTGTATGGGCCGTGGGCCGCCGCGTTCGACGCCAGGGACACCGAAGCGATCATGAAGTTCTACGCGCCGGGCCAGACGCTGGTGGTATTCGATGTGGTACCGCCCCTGCAATACGTGGGCGCCGACGCCTACCGCAAGGATTGGCAGGATTTCTTTGCCGGCTACAAGACGGTCAAGGTCCAAGTCGAGCAACTGGGCGTCGTCAGCGACGGCAAACTAGCGTTTACCCACAGCATCCAGCGGGTGACCGGCACTGACCTCCATGGCAAACCGATCGACATGACATTGCGGGTCACCGATGGGTTGAAGAAAATCAAGGGCAAGTGGCTGATCGTGCATGAACATGTCTCGGCGCCGGTCAATCTGGGGACCGGCAAGGCTGAGCTGGCGCTCAAGCCTTAGCCGGACCTGGGGTTGACCGGGTCGATCCAGCTCGATAAAAAAGCCGCTTCTCCGCCGGGCAGGCGATGCGTCGGCAAAAGGAAGCGTCGGCAATGAGCAAAGACCCCTCACTGGACCGGATTGATGAGATTCTGTGGCAATTCGCCGCATCCAAGGCGTTTTTAAGCGCTGTGGAGCTGGGCGTCTTCACGGAGCTGGCCGGCGGGCCATTGGATTGCCAGACGCTGCGCGCCCGCCTCGGACTCCATCCGCGCGCCGCCCGCGACTTCTTCGATACGCTGGTCGCGCTCGGCGTCCTGGAGCGGCATGGGGAGCGTTATGCCAATACACCGGAGTCCGCCTTTTACCTGGACCGGACCAAGCCCAACTACGCGGGCGGAATCGCCGAAATGGCCAACGCGCGGCTGTACGGTTTTTGGGGATCGCTTACGCAAGCGTTGCGAACCGGCCAGCCTCAGAACGAGATCCAGGGCGGGGACAGTATCTTCGACGCCCTTTACAGCGACCCGCAGCGGCTTAAAGGGTTTCTGACCGGGATGACCGGAAACAGCCTGCCCACGGCACGGGCGATGGCCGAGAAATTTCCCTGGCGCGACTACAAGACTTTCGTCGATATCGGCACGGCCCAAGGTGCGTTGCCGGTGCAGATAGCCCTGGCGCATCAGCATCTTGGCGGTGGCGGGTATGACCTTCCGGTGGTGGGTCCGGTGTTCAACGAATATGTGGCCTCATTCGGGCTTCAGGATCGCGTGCACTTTCATCCAGGCGATTTCATGAAGGAGCCGCTGCCGCGCGCGGACGTGCTGATCATGGGCCACATCCTGCACGACTGGAACCTGGATGAAAAGCGTATGCTGCTGGCCAAGGCCTACGATGCGCTGCCCAGGGGTGGCGTTCTGATCGTGTACGAGCATCTGATCGACGACGAACGCCGCAACAACCTGCGCGGCCTGCTGATGAGCCTCAACATGCTGATCGAGACACCCGGCGGTTTTGACTTCACCGGCGCCGACTGCCGCGGATGGATGCGTGAGGCAGGCTTTGGCGACGCCCGGGTCGAGCATCTGATCGGCCCGCAATGGATGGTGATCGGGGTTAAATAGGGTTGCGCAACTGCCTGCGCCCCGGGCAGCAAATTTGGCGAACGACTTCCCGCGTGGGATTGGCTTTCCGGGTCAGGCTGTCCCACTCCAAAATCTGGCGGGACAACCGTTTGCTACACCTTGCGATCGAAAATGAACAACGGCACCTGGTTGGCGGATTTTGCTTCGACCTGGACGATTCGGCGCGCGCCCTCGACGCGAATCGGTTCAAAGGCGTAGCCCGACTTGCTGAGCGCGGCGCAGACCGCGTCGACGTCGTCCGCTTCCAGCCATAGCCCCGACATTCCCTCGGCTTCGGTTGATGATAGGGCCGGAATCAGGCTGATTTCCGCGCCGCCGATGCTGACGGTTGCGGACTTGCCGTCCGGCGCCGGCTTGACCGGAAGTTCAAAGTTGCGTCGATAAACCGACATCGCGTCGTTGAGATCGGCGGTGCTCACCTCGAGCCGGTCCAAACGTCTGATTGTCGCCATCGCTGATGCCCTCAAAAATGCAGGGAGCGTTCCGGACCCAATGCTCCAGAACGCTCCGCTGACAGCCGCGTTGACGAAGTTTGCGCGGCCTTACGCCTTGGGTTTCATCGTCACATCAAGAGTCGTCGGCGCTCCCGCCTTGACCGACACCTTCTGCTTCTGCTCGCCCAGCTTCTCCTGCCAGATGGTCACTTCATAGTCGCCCGGCGGCACGTCCTTGATCTCGAAATGGCCCTTGTCGTCGGTCACCGCGTAGTAGGGATTGGCCGACGAGAACCACCATCCGTGCATCCAACCGTGCGCGTCGCAGGTTACGCGGATAAGCTCGGGCTGCTCGACCTTGACGTCAACCACCTTCTTGAACTTGGGCTGGGCAATGTTGATCGACGGATTCTTGCTCGAATAGGTGTGGATGTTGTGCAGGATGCCGTCGTCGTTCTTGATCTTGACGGTGCTGCCGGCGGGAAACGCCAGCACGTGCGGCAGATAGTCGCAGCCCTTCTGGTCGAAATCCACGGTCTCAGGTTTCGCTTCGCCCTTGGCGTCGGCGATATAGACGACCGCGTTGGCAATCCCGCCGTCGGAGCCGACGATCAGGTCTTCTTCGAAGTGAGGCTTGAGCCCGCAGACTTCCTTGTCCTTGGTGACCTCGACCGGTTTGGGTTTGGGCGCCGTACCGTCGTACTTGACGGTGCCGCTGATCGATCCGTCCGCGGCATGGGCGCTTATCGCGCACAGGCACAAGGCAGCGGCGCCAACAAATGTCGTAATCAGTACTCGCTTGTTCATCTGTTACCTCACTGTAAGAAGTTATGCCAAATAGTTATTTGCTGCTGACTTTGACCGGCGGCTGCGGCGGCGCTGCGCCCGGACTCATCCCCGGATGATCGCCGAACCAGAAGATGTAGTCGCGGATTGCCTTGATCTGCTCCTGCTCGTTGCCGTGGAAGATGTCGTCGGGGCCGCCCGGATAAAACGACGGCATCTTGGTGCCCGGCTGCAGTGCCTGCGGATTGTGCAGCCACTGCACAATCCATTGCGGGTTGAGCCGATGGCGCGCCAGCGCCAAGTCGGGAGCCCATCCGTCGGGCGGACCTTCGGGCTTCTTGTCGCCCTGCTGATGGCAACTGAAGCAGTTGAAGTAGTCCTTGGACATCAGTTTCTGACCCGCCAGCAGCTCGTCCTGTGGGATGGCGTTGGTGTTGACGAACACGAACGGCACCGCGAGGTTGCCGGTGGCGCCGAAGTAATTGACCAGGGTGTCGTCCTCGGCATTGGTGAAATGGAAGGTCGGCATGCGCAGTTTCAGCCACGGACGAATCTGGGTGGGCGCCTGCAGGAAGCCGAACAGCCAGTTGGGCTGCACCTTCTGCCCTTCGCCGTTCAGGATGGGCGGGGCGAAGTTAGGGTTCTGCTCATAGAAGCGCCGGATGTAGCCGCCGTGCTGCTCGATCACGTGGCATCCCACGCAGTTGTAAAAGTTGACCATCCGCCGCCCGGCCACAATCTCTTTCTGATGCTCCATCTCATTGGTGTCGCGATAGCGCTCGGGCACCCTGTCGTCGATGAGGCTGGCCAGGAACACGCGCAGGTTGTAGATGTCGGCATCCTGGAACTCGAAGTTGGGCATTAGCTGCTCCACGTCGGCGGTGGCGTAGATGCGCGGGTTTTGCAGCTTGTGGAACGTCCACGCGTCCCAGGTGTCGGGGATGTCGGTGCGATCGCCGAAGAACAGCTCGTCGAGATGCTTGGAGCCGAAGGTGGTCAACTCGACGCCGATGCGCGACTCCTTCTCCATCCCATTGATCTCGTGGCAACCAAAGCATCCGTACTTGCGCACCAGCGACTTGCCCTTGGCGATTTCCTCGGGCTTGGCGATTTCCTGCTCGACGCCGGGAAGGACCTTGCGGCTGCCCAGCGTCATCAGGTAGGCGGCCAGCGCCGATGCTTCATGATCGCTCAGCCGCAGCGACGGCATCGCGGTATGCGGCGAGAAGTCGCGCGGGTTCTTAAGCCACAGGTAGATCCATCGCCCGTCGGTCTTCTCCGCAATCTGGCTTAGGTTGGGCGCGAAGTCCTTGGTGGTGCGGCTCTGCGCGGGCTTGAAGTCGGCGGGTGAATACGCGCCCACCGGGGTGCCGATGGAGTTCCTGTCCACCGTATGGCAGGCCTTGCAACCCACCGATTCGAACAGATCCTTGCCCTCCTGGACCATTTTGGGATCCTTGAGGTCCTGATCCAGGGTGGGTGGCACCGGGTGCTCCGCCAGCCACTTCTTCGATTGCTCCCTGGAGCTGTCGAACAGATAGGCGGTAATCGCGGTGGCCTGCTCGCGCGTGAACATGAAGTTGGGCATCCGCGTATGCGGGCGGAAGATATGAGGATTGGTCACCCAGCGCACGGTCCATGACGGGTCCAGCTTGGCACTGGCCAGCTTCAGGTAGGGCCCAATCTTGGGCATGTCTTCGTAGCCGGCCACCAGATGGCATCCGTGACAACCCATCTGCTCGAACAGTCGCTCGCCCTCAACCCAGTGCGGGGCGAGCAACTCGCCTTTGGCGTTGCGCAGCGAGCCGACATCGACGTGGCAGGTGATGCATCGCGCCTCCATCTTGGGTCCGCGCAGCAGCTTGCGCTCCCAGAACTCGACGTCGCCGTGCGCCATCGCCACCGAATTGAGCGCCGGCCCCTGGCCGTCGTGGCAGGGCGTGCAGCCCAGCTTGTCAGGGGGATGCTTGAGAATGATCTCTTCGTAATTGGAATGGGTGCGGAAGGGCTCGGGCGCGTCCTCGAAGCCGCGCTTGTCCTCGGCCGTGTGGCAGCTCTGGCAACGATCGACGCGCGGGATGGCTTCGTCGAAGGAATTGCGGTCGAAATCGTCGATCGCGGTCTGCTCGATCTTGGGAATCTTGGGATAGCGGAACAGGACCCGGCCCTTGAAGCTGACCGGAATCATGTAGGTGTCGGCCTTCTGGATGAAATCGTCGCGTTTCTTGGTGAAGGTCTTGAGCTGATCGGTCAGGTTCTCGACCGTCGCGCCGACTGCTTCGATTTCAGCCTTGATCGCATCGACCCTGGCCTTGGCGGCGTCCGCGGCAGCCTGCTCTCCCACCAGGCGCTGGTTGAGGCGGTCGATATCCTCTTTGTAGGGGCGCGGGTCTTCGTTGGTCTGGATGGCGTGATTGTAGTCGTACCAGCGTTCGGTCAGTTCCGACTTGGTAAAGCGGACCACCTGATCCTTGTCGTCGGATTCCACCTTGGCGGCCTTAAGTTGAGCATGCAGTTCATCGAGCTTGGCGGTGGTCTGACCCGAGCTGAGCGCGGCCTGGGCGGCGGCCAGTTCCTGGCTCAGCTTGACGTACTTGGGATCCTTGGCCAGTCGTGCATCTTCCTGGGCGGCCTTGTCCATGAAGCGCTGGTAGGCCATCTGGTCGAATTCGACCTGGTACTGCTTCCAGGGGCGGCGCGAAATGTTGTCATCCCAGATCGCCCACACCGCCGCCGCCAGCAGCAATGCGACCATCAGCACGAACAGCGCGCTGTAGGACTTGCTTTCTTCAGTGGGATCCAGTCCGAGTCGCCCAGCCATCTAAGTTTCGTTGCTCCGCGTCTAAACCGCCGCCGACAAGCGCCGTTGCCCGCCCGTCAGCGCGCTGACCAGCGCTCGGCGAGCATGCCTAGTCCGAACACCAGCATCCCGACCGCGGCGAGTTCAAGTTCCTTGCCCATGCCATGTTCCTGGGTCAGGCCGACGTAGAGGGCAAATCCGACATCGGCACATCCCAGGGCTTCGAGAATCTTGCCAAAGAAAAACACCGGGCTAGCAGGCAGTAGAAAAAGGAGTTTCACCGCCTGCGTCGCCTATCTCGTGCCCCCCAAAGGAAGCACAACTCAGGAAAGGCTGCCGGCCTTTACGCAGGCTGTTGAAGTTGAAAGCGACCATCTGAAGCTCCCGGAGTTCGACTTCTTTCAACATCCCGCTAGATGTTAATCCACGGCGTGACCATGATGTATTTGATATTGAAGGCGTGCCGCAACGCCATCTTGACGAACACTCCGATCATGGTCAGGAACAGGAAGGCGGTGATGCCAAAGCGCACCGGCCCCCAGGCCTCCAGCAATTCCTTGCCGCCGCCGGGAAACGACGACCACGGATCGTTGGCCGGCCGCGCTCGCACCCACAGGTAAAACAGCGCATAGCCGACCACGTAGTAGGCCACTATCAAGGACAGCCCGAACAGCGCCGAGGCGGTGTAGTCGCGGAAGCCGAACAGATAAGGCAGGTCGACGTTGGTCAACGATTCGACCAGATGCGGGTCCCAGACCTGGCCGGGCCAGAACCAGTTCCATCCCGGACCCCGGAAGAAGGTGCCGATTATGATGAAGGACACCCACAGAATCTGGAAGCCGAGCAGGAAGGTCAGAATCTCGTACTTGCGTTCGCGGAAAGTGTAATAGCCATTGCCCTTGGGGTTGATATCCAGGTAGGGGATCAGCATCAAGCCCACGATTACCAAACTGGGCAGCACCACCCCGGCGTACCAGGGGTCAAAGAACACCAGCATCTCCTGCAACCCCAGGAAGTACCACGGGGCCTTGGAGGGGTTGGGCGTGCGGGTAGTGTTGGCCGGTCCCTCCAGGGGCGCGTTAATGGTCAAGGACCACACCGCCAGGATTACAATGACCGCCACCGACATCAGGAACTCGCTGCGCACCAGGAAGGGCCAGGTGTGAAGCTTGTCCTCGATGCCGGAACCGGCCTTCTTGATCGGCACTTCAATCCGCTTGCCGGCTGCCGGCGCCGGGCGCGGCGCGCTGCCGACGCGCGCCGCGGCGCCGCCACCGGCGGCGGCCTGCATCTTCATCGCTGGGACATCGCCCCTCGTTGCGTCTGCCATGGCTGGAATCCTTATGCCACTGCCATTGTCGGGCAGCCTGAGTGCTTGCTTATATTACGCACCGGATTCATGAAATACGCCTAGGACCGGCGGGTTTCGCCGTCGAGGTCGCCCAGGTCCTCGGGCGGCGCGGCCAGGCGGAACAACACATACATGACCAGGGCCATCGCCAGCGGCACGGATAGGACGCGGACGATTCCCAAGCGCGCGATAAACTGGATGAAATTATTCATACGCCATCACAGCGGTCCGGAAATTCCGTCGCGGCGGATGCGCCAGAAGTGCACCGCCATGAACAGGCTGGCCAGCAGCGGGAAAAAGATGCAGTGCAGGATGTAGAAGCGCAGCAGGGTATGGGGTCCGATTTCGCTGCCGCCGAACAAGAAGGCCCGCGCGTCATAAATCGGATTGACTCCCAGCACTTCATGGAAAGGACCTTCATGGCCCAGCAGCGGAGTGGCGCGCGCCATGTTGGAGCCCACCGTCACCGCCCAAATCGAAAGCTGGTCCCACGGCAACAGGTACCCGGTAAAGGACAGCAGCAGCGTCAGGACCAGCAGAATCACTCCGACCACCCAGTTGAACTCCCTGGGCGGCTTGTAGGAGCCGGTCATGAAGACGCGGAACATGTGCAGCCACACCGCGATCACCATGCCATGCGCCGCCCAGCGATGCATGTTGCGCATCAGCATGCCGAAGGGCATGTCGAATTCCAGGTACTTCATGTCGGCGTAGGCGTACTCCGCGGTGGGCCGGTAGTAGAACATCAGGTAGATGCCAGTGATCACCGTGACCAGGAAGAGCAAAAAGGTGATACCGCCCATGCACCAGGTAAAGCGCAGCCGGGTCGCATGACGCTGCACCTTGGAGGGATGCAGGTGCAGCCAGATGTTGCCCGACACCATCAGGATGCGGTTGCGGGGCGTATCCTCGTAGCCGTGGCGGAAGATGGACTGCCACGCCTGCGATTCGACGATTTGACGTTTGATTTCCTGCAGATCGAACTTAGCCATCGAGTTTCCGTTGCGGCGCCGGCTCCCGGCCCAACACAAGCCTGCACGCCGCTTTCAAAACCAAGCCACTTTCCATGTTGAGCGCCGGACCTACGACGTGAAAAGGTTCAAGCGCCGTTGAGCTTTGCTAATTTTCCGATACTTGTCAAACAACCTGAGCTACTAACCGGCCGGGTCGTCCCGGCAGGCTGGCACAAAGGGATTGTTCACCGTCTGCTCCCCGTCCCAGCCCTCCCCAAGCTTGAAGAAGACAGCCGGTTTTAGGCAGGTGTCGAGCGCTATCATTACCATTACCCCACCTTGTCAACCTCTTGCTGGGACCTCTTGTGGGGCCGGCTGAAGACCGCCGCCACCACCCCGTAGACCACCATCAGCGCCGCCGCGCCCAGGATTATCAAACCCGGCCCGGCCAGGATTCCGGTCGCACACAGCACCAATCCAATCACCCCCAAGGGCAGGCCGAAGGCCAGCGTGTTGAGCGAACCGACCTGGGCCGCCCGCACCACGCTGGCGCGCGCCTGCTCCTCCTGATTGGCCTCCTCGGCGCTCTCACGCAGCATGCTGACCGCGTAATCGGTCAGTTCCTGGCGGCTTTTCATCCCGCGCAGCCGGCGTGCCAATTCCCGCGCCAGTTCTTCAACCTGGCGTTCTTCGGGATCGGGCTCTTTGCGCATCTCGGCCACGGGCTCGTGGTTCTCCCCACGCGGCTAACAGCTATCGAACCGCCGATGTGGTGTCAACGCGGGCTGGGCGAGGAACGGGCGGGTCAGGCCTCTTTGCGCAGCACAACGATGGTGTGGAAGGAGTAGCGCGAAGTCTTCTCGCGGCGTTCGACTTTAAGTGGAACGCCGTCAACCACGTCACGGTAGCGCAGCAGCGAGGACCAGCCCAGATGCTTGGTGATCGGGTGGGCGATACCGGTGAGGAAGCCCAGAATCGGGTTCTCGCTGCGGAAGTGGTTGATGATCACGATGCGGCCGCCCGGTTTGCACACGCGGTACATCTCTTTCATCATCCGCACCGGGTCGGGAACCACGGTAACCACGTGGAAGGCGCAAACCACGTCGAAGCTGGCGTCGGGCATGGTGAGGTTGAGCGCGTCGCCCTGACTTACTTCGACATTCTTTAACTCATTTTCGCGGATTTTCGTCTTGGCATGCTCCAGCATGTCCAGCGACGGATCGACGCCGACCACGTGCACGTAAGGCGGGTAGGCGTCGAGCGAGATGCCGGTGCCGACCCCGACCTCCAGGACGCGCTGGCCGGGGCGCAGATTGAGCGATTCTATCACCATGTGCTCGCGGTCGACGAAAACGCGTCCCCACAAGCGATCATAAAAATGTGCGAAGTCCGAATAGACCCGGCTTTCGTGCGGCTCTGGCATTTACTTTTGAGGTGTCCGGCTTGACCTGTTCCCTGGTGGTCTGCAAGCCGCTCAGGCGGCGGCGTTGAGACCTTTTAATTGTCGTTTGAAAAGGGTGACATCGCGTTTGCGGAAGCGCCACTGGCGGCCCTTCTTGAAGGCGGGAATGACGTTGCGGCGCGCCAGCTCATTGACGGTATCGGGGCTCAAATCCAGCAGGAAGGCCACCTCCCGGGAATTGAGCAACAGGTCGTCCTTGTCAGCCATGAGATTTGGGCTCATTGATGATGAACTCTGCTTATTAGGAACCACGGCTAAACCGAGACTTTGTAATATGACCCGTGCCGGGGAGTCAAGCATTGTCCCCTCCCGGGCCCACTTCCCAACCCTGCCAACCGCCCATAACCGCTTCGATACCGCTGCGCCCTATCATAGGGCATCCTTGCCCACGATCAAGCTCGTTCCCGTTCAGACACTGATTTGGGCCAGTTTTCGGGTGGAAATCAGGTAGTCGTACCAAATCCGGGTCACCACCACGCAGGAAAACAGTCCGGTCAGGACGCCCACGCACAAGGTTACGGCAAAGCCCTTGACCGGCCCGGTCCCGAACTGGAACAGGATCAGCCCGGCCACGAAGGTCGAGATGTTGGAGTCGCGAATCGCCGAAAAGGCCCGCTCATAGCCGATTCTGACCGCCTCGCGCGGCGCCTTGCCGGCGCGCAGTTCCTCGCGCATCCGCTCATTGATCAGCACGTTGGCGTCCACCGACATGCCCAGGGTCAGCACGATGCCGGCAATTCCGGGCAGCGTCAGCGTGGCCTGCATCGCCGCCATCACGCAGATCAACAGCAGGATGTTGAGCGTCAGCCCGAAATCGGCCAGCACGCCCGCGCCGCTGTAATAGACCGCCATAAAGATCAGCACCGCCGCCGCGCCGACCACAAACGACAACTCCCCCTGGCGGATCGAGTCGCGTCCCAGCGAGGGGCCGACGGTGCGTTCCTCGGCGATTTCCACCGGGGCGGGCAGCGCGCCCGAGCGCAGCACGATTGCCAGGTCGTGCGCCTCGTCAATGGAAAAGCGGCCGGTGATGGAAACCTTCCCGCCCGGGATTCGCTCCTTGATCACCGGCGCGGAGTAGACCGTCTTGTCCAGGATAATCGCCAGATGCCGGCCTACGTTCTCGGCCGTCAGGGTGTCGAAGATCCGCGCTCCGCGCTGGTCGAGGTCCACCGACACGTAAGGACCTTCCAGGCGTCCGCCGGGCCGCACCCGGGCATCGGTCACCACGTCGCCCGTCATCAGGGTCTGCGCCTCGACCAGGTAGGGCTGTCGGCCGCCGCGTTCGGGCGGCCCGTAGAGGATTTCGTCGCCGGGCGGCGGTCCTTCCTTGAGCGCCTCGTCGACGCTGTGGCTGTCATCGACTAGTTTGAACTCCAGCACCGCGGTCTTGCCGATCAGATCTTTGGCGCGCTCGGGGTCCTGGATGCCCGGCAACTGGACCAGGATGCCGCTGTCGCCTTCCTTGGCGACGGTGGTTTCGCGCACGCCCAGTTGGTCGATACGGTTGCGAATCGTCTCCAGCGCCTGATCCATCGCATTGTTGCGCAATTGCACCAGGTCGCGCGGCCGAAATGCCAAGGTAAAGACCGGACCGCCGCTGTCCGACGTCGAACTGCTCAGCGCCATATCGCCGAAATCCTTGGCGATGATGTCTTCAAAGGCGCTGCGGTCGTGGCGGTCGGTCAGCTTGACCTGCACCGCGTTGCCCGCAACCGAGATGTCGCTGAAGCCGATCTTGCTGTCTTTGAGCTCGCGTTTGAGATCGTCGGCACGTCGCCCCAGCGCATTTTTGACCGCGTCGTCCAGCTTGACGTCGAGCAACAGATGGGTCCCGCCCTGGAGGTCCAGGCCGAGCTGGATTTGCGGCGTCGGCAGGTAGGCCTTCCACCATCCGGGCAGGTCCGGGTTCGCGCTGGGAACCAGCAGCAAAATCGCGGCGACCACCAGGGCCGCAGTCACCCAAAGCCGGGTCTGCGCCCGCCCGTTGGTCAAATGCAGGTACAATATGGCGCCGCCGAGCGCCAGCAGAATCAGAATCGGAATAAAATTTTGGTTTTCCAAACCGCTGTTTCTCCCGTATCACGCACCCTGGCGGGGCGCGCCCGCGGTCAATCTTAATCCTTGGCGCCGCTTTTGGCAGCCGCCTTGGAATAGGGCGACATCGCCGCGATCTGTGCCCGTTCGACCCTGACCCGCACGTTTGGGGCGATTTCCAGGACCACTATCTTTTCGCTCAGCTCCACAATTTTGCCGATCAGTCCCCCGGTGGTGACGACCTCGTCGTTGCGCTTGAGTGCAGCCAGCATCTTGCGCAGCTCGGCCGCTTTCTGGGTCTGCGGCCGAATCAACAGGAAGTAGAAAATGGCGAACAGAAAGACCAGCGGGATGACGGTCGTGAACAGGACCTGTTCACCGGCGCCTGCGCCGCCCTTGGCCGCCGTCTGAGCATATGCGATTCCCTCAAGCCACATCAGTTTTATTCCGTTTCATCGAGCTCTTGCGCAACTCCGGATGCCAGCGACCGGCACAGTTGCCCGTAAGTACCCGAGGCGATAGCAGCCTGCGCGCGCCGCAGCAAGCTGGCGTAAAAGTACAGATTGTGTTCCGTAAGCGCGCGCGCCGCAAGAATTTCCCCGGCGCGAAACAGATGGCGCAGGTAGGAGCGGCTATAGGACGCGCAGGTGCGGCATCCGCAGCGCTCATCGAGCGGGCGCGAGTCGGCCGCGTGGCGCGAATGCTTGATCGAGATTCGCCCCGCGCTGGTAAAGGCGCATCCGTTGCGCGCGTTGCGCGTGGGCAGCACGCAGTCGAACATGTCGTAGCCCATCGCGATCGCGGCCAGCAGGTCTTCGGGCGTGCCGACACCCATCAGGTAGCGCGGTTTGTCCGCTGGCAGGAACGAAGCGCTCAACGCCGCCATCTCCAGCATCAGCGCCTTGGGCTCGCCGACTGAAAGGCCGCCGGTGGCAAAGCCGTCGAAGCCCAGCGACGTGATCTGGCGTGCGCTGGCCGCACGCAGGTCCGCATAGACGCTGCCCTGCACGATTCCGAACAGCGCCTGGCTGTGCGAGGTGCGCGCCCGCAGCGAGCGCTCCGCCCAGCGCGCGGTCAGCTCCAGCGAACGGCGCGCGTCGGCGGGTTGCACAGGATACGGGGTGCATTCGTCCAGCGCCATCATGATGTCGCATCCGAGCATCTGTTGGATGTCGAGCGCCGACTCCGGGGTCAGCAGCATCGGCGCGCCGTCGAGGTGGGAGCGGAAGCGGATTCCCTCCTCGCGGATGCGATTGAGCGCCGCCAGGCTCATCGCCTGAAAGCCGCCGGAGTCGGTCAGCACCGCGCCCCGCCATCCCATGAAGGCCGCAATCCCACCCAGGTCGCGAATCAGTGCGGGACCGGGCCGCACCGCCAGATGGTACGCGTTGGCCAAAACCATCCGGTAGCCGATGTCCCACAACTCGCCGGGCGCCATGGCCTTGACCGCGGCCTGCGTGCCCACCGGCATGAAGGCGGGCGTCGGCACGGCACCGTGCGGCGTGAGCAGACGGCCGCAGCGCGCGGCGCCGTCGGTGGCGAGAACTTCCAGCTTGACCGGCGCGTCCATCACAGGATCAGCATCGCATCGCCGTAGCTGAGGAAGCGGTAGCGATGGCGGATTGCGTCGCGGTAGGCGGCCAGCGTCAGCTCGCGTCCCGCGAACGCCATCACCATCGCCAGCACCGTGGTGCGCGGCATGTGGAAGTTGGTGATCATCCCCTCGACCAGTTTGAAGCGAAACCCAGGATAGATAAACAGTCCCGTCAGTCCTTCCAGGTCGCCGGTTACGGCGTAGGATTCCAGCGCACGCACGCTGCTGGTGCCGACCGCGACGACTCGGGCGCCGATGCGCCGCGCGTGCGCGATGGTTTCGGCCACCGCCGGCGCCATCGTGTACCATTCGCCCTCCATGGTGTGCGCTTCCACCTCGTGGCTGCGCACCGGCGCGAAGGTCCCGGGGCCGATGTGGAGGGTGACGTAAACGGTCCTCACACCCTGCTCCTCCAACTGGCGCAGCAGTTGGGGTGTGAAATGCAGCCCCGCGGTGGGAGCGGCGATCGCGCCGGTATGCGCCGCGTAGACGGTCTGGTAGTTTTCGGCGTCGGCCGCGGTCACCGCGCGCTTAATATAATGAGGCAGGGCCAGCAGCCCCGCCTTCCACAGCGTCTTTATCACCGGCTGCGCGCCTTCGGGCACCACGATCACGCGTCCCGGCCGCTGATAGCCGACCACGCGCAGCGCCGGCGCGCCGTCCAATAGCAAGCGCGCGCCGGGCGCACATTGCCGATGGGCGCGGATCATCGCAATCCACGCCCCGGGCGGATTGTCGGACGGAGCCACGAACAGCAGCTCGACCTTCGCGCCGCTCTCCTTGTGCGCTATCACGCGGGCGGGAAAGACCCGCGTATCGTTGAGCACCAGCACGTCACCCGCGCGCAGATAACGCCCCAGCTTGTAGAAGCGCGAATGCTCGATCGTGCCGCGCGCACGGTCGAGTACTTCCATCCGGGCCTCATCGCGCCTCTCCAGCGGCTGCTGCGCGATCAACTCGGGCGGCAGGTCGTAATCCAGCTCCGACAACTTCATGTGCGGGGACCCATCGCAGTCAAAGATAACATGGCGCATCCGGTCAGCCACCGGGGTTAATCAGCGGGGTCATCGACTGCGAGTTGTTGCGCCCGGGGCCCAGGGCGATGTACCAACGACCTACTGCCATCCAGGAGCGGAGGCACGATGAGCAATCAGCCCACAGTCCACCACGTACGGACCGCCGCACTTGACATCGCCTGCGAAATAGCCGGGCCTGAGCATGGCGCACCAGTGATCCTGCTGCACGGATTTCCCGACGATGTCCGCACCTGGGACGGCGCCGTCGCGCAATTGGCCAAAGCCGGATACCGCACCATCGCGCCGTACCTGCGCGGCTATGGCCCCACGCGTTTTCTCGACGACGGCACCCTACGCTCGGGCCAGCAGGCCGCGCTGGGCCACGACCTGCTCGAGCTGATGGACGGGCTCGGGATCGAGCGCGCCACCCTGGTCGGATACGACTGGGGCGGACGCGCGGCCTGCGTCGTCGCCGCGCTGTGGCCGCATCGCGCCCGCGCGCTGGTGACGATCGGCGGCTACAACGTGCTCAACCTCGCCGCCAGCGCCAAGCCCCTGCCGCCCGCGCAGGAACATCGGATGTGGTATCAATGGTACTTCCCCACCGAACGCGGGCGCGCCGGGCTGGCGGCGAATCGGCGCGAGTTCTGCAAGCTGCTATGGCGGCTGTGGTCGCCCAACTGGAAGTTCGACGATGCCACCTACGAACGCACCGCGGCCGCCTTCGACAATCCGGACTTCGTCGACGTGGTGATCCATTCGTATCGGCATCGATTCGGCTGGGCGCCGGGCGATCCCAGTCTGCAGACGCTCGAAGAGCGGCTGGAGGCGCGGCCTCAAATCAGCGTGCCGACGGTCGCGCTGCACGGCGCTTGCGACGGCGTAGCACCGGTGCAAACGACTGACCGCCATGCACGCTTTTTCTCCGGCCCCTATGTGCGCCGCATCATCCCCGATGCCGGCCATTTCCTGGCCTGGGAAGCGCCCAACGCGGTCGTCCACGCGGTGCGCCAACTGGTCCCTGATTCGAATCTGCCTTAATCAGACCAAAACATCAGTCGCTGGTGCCGAAAGACTGTGAGCGTCACGACCCGATACGGTCCAGCGAGCGATACTGGATCGCCTCGCTGATGTGGTGGGCCGCGATGGGACCGCTGGCGTCGAGGTCGGCAATGGTACGGGCCACCTTCAGGATGCGGGTGTAGGCGCGCGCGCTCAGCCCCAGGCGGTTGATGGCCAGCTCCAGCAGCCGCTCGCCGGCGCTGTCCACGCGGCAGAACGCGGTCAGTTCGCGCGCACCCATCTGCGCGTTGCAAAAGATGCGTCTGCCGGCGAAGCGCTCCAGTTGCGCCTTGCGCGCCGCATCGACCCGTTCGCGAATCGCGGCCGAGGGCTCCGCGGCGCGCGCGTCGGTCAGCTCCTTGTACTTTACCGCCGGAACCTCGATATGGATGTCGATGCGGTCGAGCAGCGGACCGGAGATGCGCGAGCGATAACGCTGCACCATCTGCTCCGAGCAGGTGCATTCGTGGGCGGAATCGGTAAAGAAGCCGCACGGACAGGGATTCATCGCCGCAACCAGCATGATGCTGGCGGGAAAGGTCAGCGTCCCCATCACACGCGAAATCGTGATCTTCATGTCCTCCAAAGGCTGGCGCAGCACCTCCAGCACGTTCTTGCGGAATTCGGGCAGCTCGTCCAAAAACAGCACCCCATGATGCGCCAGGCTGACTTCGCCCGGACGCGGCACCGGACCGCCGCCAATCAACCCGGCGTCGGAAATCGTATGATGCGGCGAGCGGAAGGGGCGCGTGGCGATCAGCGCCTGCCCGTCCATCAGGCCCATCACGCTGTGCACCTTGGTGGTTTCGTTCGCCTCCTCGAAGGTCATCTCGGGCAGGATAGTGGGCAGGCGCTTGGCCAGCATCGTCTTGCCCGAGCCCGGCGGCCCGATCATCAGCACGTTGTGCCCGCCCGCGGCCGCGACTTCCAGCGCGCGCTTGGCCTGCTCCTGGCCGCGCACCTCGCTGAAGTCGACCTCGTAGCTGCTGGCCGAAGCGAAGACCTCGCTGATATCCGCCCTGACCGGCATGAGCTGACGCCGGTCCTCCAGGAACTCCACCGTCTCCTGCAGGCTCTCCACGCCGTAGATGGAGATACCCTCGGCGGCGACCGCCGCCTCCAGCGCGTTGGCGCGCGGCAGCACGACGCCGGCAAATTTCTGCGCGCGGGCCAGAATCGCGGTGGACAGGCCGCCCTTGATACTTTTGACGCGGCCGTCGAGCGACAACTCGCCCAGGATCAGGTATTCGCGCAGATGGTCGCGTTTGAGCGAGCGGTTGGCCGCAATCAGACCCAGCGCAATCGGCAGGTCAAACGCCGACCCCTCCTTGCGGGTGTCGGCGGGCGCCAGATTGACGGTCAGACGGCGGCTGGGAAAATCGAAGCCGGCGTTCTTGATCGCGGCCTTGACACGGTCCAATGATTCGCGTGCGGCGCCCTCGGCCAATCCCACGGTCCTGAAGCCGGGGATGCCGCCCGCGATATCCACCTCGACTTCGACCGCAAACGCGTCGACGCCGGCAAGCGCGCTGGACATCACACTGGCGAGCAACGGTATAACCCCCCTTTTTGCGGCCACCGTGCGCAGCCGCGTGAAGAAGATAGATGTTTAACGCGCCAAATTGCAACCGGAGTCAGTTAAGCAGAGGAGCCTTGCGGATGAATGCGAAACCAACCCCGTCTCTGAAATTGTTAGTGGCTTTATTGTCGACGGCGGCGATCGCGAGTATCGCCCCGCCCGCCCGGTCGCAGAGCGATTCGCTGGCCGACGCCTACCGGATCATCGCATCGAAGCGGTTCGTCGATCTCACCCATTTCTTCAGCCCGCTGACGCCGGTGTGGAAAGGCTTCGGCCCGGCGACCTTTTCGGCGCAAGCCGACCCGGAGACCGCAGCGCCTTACACCATCGAAAAAGACGGTTTTCGCGCGTTGTTCTATTCGATGGTGGGACAGTACGGCACTCATATCGATCCGCCCGCGCACTTCGACCCCAACGGCAAGACCGTGGACGAAATTCCCGTCAAGCAGATGATCGAGCCGCTGGTCGTGCTCGACATCACGCCGATGCTCAAGCGCGAACCCAATCATGCGCTGAGCGTTGACGATATCCTTCAGTGGGAAAAGCGCTACGGACGCGTGCCGGCCGGCAGCTTTGTCGCGCTGCGCACCGACCTGTCGAAGGACTGGGAGAGGAATCCCGAGCGCTTTAAGCGCTATCCGTTCCCGGCCTGGTCCTTTGCGGCGATCAAGTTTCTTTACGAACAGCGCGGCATCGTCGCCAACGGCCATGAATCGATGGACACCGATACCACCAGTGACATGAAATCCGAAACCTGGCTGCTCAGACACGGCCATTGGCAAATCGAGGTAATGGCCAACCTCGACCAGGTGCCCGCAACCGGCGCCCTGATCGTAGTGGCGTGGCCCAAACCCAGGCACGGTCTGGGCTTCCCGGCGCGCGCATTCGCGATTCTGCCCTGAGGCGGGGCGCGTTATCAGCGCTCGTCCAAACGCTGACAACGAATCCGCGAGGAGCTGCGAAGCCGTCGGCACGCAACGAGTTTTGTTGACATCCAGGCCCAATGAAGTTGCAGGAGACGCTGCCAAACGTGGTCAGGCGTGCCATAAAGGCCGGGAAAGGCGCAAGCTGAGGGCCTTTCAGTCCGCCTGCGACATCATTGGGCGAAAGCTCCCGACAGCGCTGCCTGACCCGGCGGCCGGCTGCTGGTCCGGCTCAGGATGGACCGGCGCAGTTCAGGAGCGCTGCTCGATCCTTTTCACCTCGCATACCGAAAGGAAGTTCGTTGCCGCCAACCGTTATTCGATGAGGTGCGGATACTCCGCCCAGTCGTCGGGGTCGTGGTTGATCCAGATGCGCGCCTCCTCGGCCCTGGCCAGTCCCACCACGCGTTTGACCGACTCCGCCGCCTGTTCCTTGTCGTAATCGCCGCCCATCCCGTGCAGCGTCTTTAGCTGCATGCGCAAATGCAGCGTGTCGCCGGTCAGCAGCACGGTTTCGTTCTTAAGCCGCACCCGCAGCGAGCATTCGCCCGGCGTATGGCCGGGAGTCTTGAGGATTACCACGGTGCCGTCGCCGAACAGGTCGTGGTCGTCCTGGGGCTCGTGCCAGTTAAACCCGCGCGCGGCGGCGATGTCGCTGGACTTGAATCCCAGCCCCACGTGACGCGCGTCGGGCCACGCCGCGTAGCGCATCTCTCCCGCCATCGCGAACAGTTGCGCATGCGGGAACAGGCCGATCGCGCCCGCGTGATCGTAATGACCGTGCGAGACCACCACGTAGCCGACCTTGGCCGGATCGTAGCCGTGGCGGCGCAGTTGCTCGTCCACCACCAGGTCGCGGGTGAACGGCCGATGGTCCACGATCGCCGCCAGCCGGGACAACTCCTCCATGTAGGCATGCAAATCCTCCGCCATCCGCCAGCTATAGCCGGTATCGAACAGCACTAGGCCCTTGGGATGCTCGATCAGGAAGGTCGGGGTCACCATCTCCAGGTAACGATGGTCCTCGGGCGCCATCAGCGACGCGTCGATCCCAAAACTGCCGCCAGGCAGTGCGATCAGCTTGTTCGCGGTCTTGGCCATCGGTCCACTCCTTCCGGCCCGCGCTGGCGAAGCGCGGTCGATGGCAGAACATAGGCGCTTGCGGCCCCGGCTTGCAATTGAAAGAGCGGCGGTGCTGGTATTGGTCAGCCCCCGCCGCGCGGGCCAGGGAGCATCGGTCATGCACATAATGATGGTCACGTTCGACTTCAAAGGGTCCGACCTTGCCGCCGAAGAGCGCCATTACCGCGACGTGCACATGGCGCTGGCCAAGCAATTCACCGGCGTCAGCATGTACCTGGCCGGTCCCATACGCGATATTAATTTCGCCTTCACGCCCACCCCAGAGGTCGCCGCAAAGCCCTACCGGACCGCAATCATGTGGTTTGACAGCACACAGGACTTCATGAAGTCGATAAGCAGTCCGCCAGGCGCAGAGGTCCTGGCCGACACGCAGGCCCATCTGACTAACGTCCAGATGATCCATGCCGAGGGCGAGGCGGTCGTGCCGTTTAGCAGCCCCAAAGTCGGTCAGCGATGCTTTTTGGTGGCCGCGCATATCAACTACAAGCCCTCCTTTGGGACGCAGGAAGAAGCCGAGCGCCATTATCTGAACGTGCACACCAAGCTGGCCTGCCGCGTGGATGGGCTGCGCGGCTATTACGTGGGCAAGACGCTGGCGTTGGGCGACAAACCCGACTGCGCGCGCGTCGTCTTGCAGATGTACGACGACTTCGACTCCTTCGAATGGGCGATGAAATCGCCGGGCGGCGCAGAGGTGCTCGCCGACGACGCGCGGCTAATCAGCGTCAAGCGCCTGTTTTTCGCCGACGCGCAAGTCGAGCGATAAATTTGACCGTCGATTCGCCGTCCGGGAAAGTCGCAAGTCTATTCTGTGACTGCTATTTAGTTACAAGCTTCTATATTTTTATCTAAGTTTTAGCGGATTTAACACTGCTAAATTATCTTGACATGCGGTAGGCATAACTGTATTGATTGTGCAACTTTAGGTCAGGGTTCAAAGCTTGGCGCAAACCTAGGAAGAAGTCGGCTCAACTGCTTGGGGTTCGCCCCTGAAAGGAAGCAAAAATGAAAAGGCTGGCCGGGATAGCGTTGGGGTTGATGACGGCGGTTTTGCTGGCTCAAACCGCCCTGGCGCAGAGCAGCGGCAGTTTCGAGTATTCAAACGCTGGCGGTCTGACTGCATGCGTGCTCAACAAGACCAATGGCTCGATAAGCGGCGGAATGCCGTGCGGGCCGATTTCCTCCGGCGGCGGCGCTTGCACAATCACGTCCAATTGTCCGGGCGGGCAGACCTGCCAGGGAGCCGTCGCCTGCACGACCAACGCCGATTGCGGCGCCGGCACCTCCGGCACGTGTGACATTGTTAACGGTGTTTGCGAGAACTCGGGAATCTGCTCGGGTAGCGCATCCGCTTCGTGCATCGGCGCCACCGACGTTGCGATCAAAACCAACAGCGGCAGTGGCAACGTGTTCGTGGTCAGGCCTTCGGCGGTCATCGGCCTGCTGACCGACGCGACGGTGAGTTCGAAGCAAACCACCGCGTCGAGTTCGTCGTTTGCCGGGGTCGACTTCTCAGTCAGCATCCCTTCGGCTCCCAAGGGAAGCACCACCACCCCCACGCCGAACTTTCCGGTCACCTACGACTCTCGCTTCATCCAGATCAGCACCAATCTCTTTCAGGCGCTTTCGACCCAATGCGCCGCGATCAATGGCGGGTGCTTCATTACTTTTAACGAGAGCACCGTTTCGGCTCACAGCTTCGACTGGGTGCTGGGACCTCTCACGTCGGGTGTATACGACGTCAGGGCCACGTGGACGTCGTCTCTGGCGGATTTCGGCATCGCCAGTTCGATGACCTGCGTGGGTCCGGTCAACCTGACCATACAACAGAACAAGATCTTCACCCCCAGTGCCAAGGCTACGGCAAACCTCTCGTTCTGACCAAATGCCGGTTTTTGCTGAACAAGGCAGGGCTTAAAGCTTCGCGCTGGAGGCCCTGCCTTTCTCTTTATATTTTGTGCCGATGCGGCTTTTGTATTGGCTGAAGACGCCGCGGCGAAAAAATCGAACGATGGACGCAATGTGGAAGGGTTTACGGATGCGGGCGTGTCTTTGCGCCGCCGCCATCCTGCTGACTGCGCAGTTTTCGGCCGCCGCCGATCTCAAGTCTGCCGAGAGCGCCTACAAACGGAAGGACTATGCCGCGGCGCTGAAGGAATTCACGCCGGCCGCCCAGCAAGGCAATGCCGAAGCCCAATACTATCTGGGCAAGATGTACCTGATTGGCCAGGGCGTTAGGACCGACCGTCAGAGGGCGATCAAACTATTCAAGGCTTCCGCCAATCAGGGCAACGCTGATGCGCAATTCTTCCTGGGCACCATCTACCTGCTGCCCCACAAGGACATCCCTCAGGGACTGATGTGGATGCGGCTTTCCGCCGAGCAGGGGAATCAGGATGCGCAATTGCTGCTCGGGCAGACCTATTTGCAGGGGCTCAAGGAGCTGCGGCGCGATCCCGTTTTGGCAGACAAGTGGCTGCGGCTGGCCGCGCGCAACAACCTGCCCTTTTACGGCCTTCAACTCCAGGGAGCGGAAAAGCAAATGAGCCCCGCCGATATCGAAAAGGGCAAGGCGCTGGCTGAGGCGTGGAAGCCCAAACACGATCTGCGCCCCGATGGTGAACTGGCTCTGAAAAACCGGTCCGCACACACGGACAGCCAGTAGAAAGCTGGGCCCCGAATTTCCGAGGCCCAGCTTCATCCACAAAACAATGAGGCTCGCCGTTGCCCGCGCTCGTGGCTATGAACCGCTGGGGGCGGGGGGTTCGGCCGAGAAGATGCCGAACTTGCCGTAGGCCTTGACCACGGTCTTTTCCCTGGGCGCCTCGATCTGCTTCCTGCGCTTGAGGGCGCGCTCGATGGCCGGCGCCAGGCGCTCGGCTTTCTCCTTCTGGCGCCGCTCTTCGCGCTCATGATACTCGGGCGCCACCTGGGTGAAGAACAACTCGTGCGAGGAGCAGATTGCGTCGTGCGGGACGTTGCCGTTTTGCGCCAGCAGCAGGATCTGGTCGACGCCGGTATCTTCCCATTGCTTCAGGTAGCTGCGCAGTTCCTCGGGCGTGCCGAAGCCGTCGGGCTGGGCGGGGGCGGGAGCGCCGGTCTTCTTGTAGTTGTCGTAGATGCTGGTCCTGCCCGGTTCGTGTTCGCCGAACAGATAATGATGGCCGAAGGACTGGAAGAAGAAGCCCGCCCCGTCGCGGCCGATCTCACGGGCACGGTCGCCGTTGCGATCGCACAGGTAGAACATCGTAAAGGCGATGTTGGCGTTGACCGTGTATCCCACCGGCTCGCATTCCGTTTCGATGATCCGGTAGTACTCCTCGGTGTATTGGCGCGCCTCCTCGGGCGAGACGAAGCCGAAGGTCAGCGCCCCGATTCCCAGCTTGGCCGCCACCCGGATCATCTCCAACTGCGAGCAGGCCACCCACAGCGGCGGATGGGGCTTCTGGCGCGGCTTGGGGATGACGTTGCGCACCGGCGCCTTGATGTATTTGCCGTTGTGCCCCTGAAAGGGCTCCTCCACCATCATGCGTACCACCACTTCCAGCGCCTCGCGCCACATCGGGCGTTTCTCCTCGCGGGGCACGTGGAAGGCCTCGATTTCCGCATTCGATGACGTCTCGCCGGTGCCGAACTCAACCCGCCCGCCCGATACCAGGTCGAGCATCGCGATGCGCTCGGCGACACGGAAGGTCGGATTCATCGCCGGCGGCAGCGCGACGATGCCGTGCCCCAGGCGGATGTTTTTGGTGCGCTGGCTGCACGCCGCCAGAAAGACCTCGGGCGCGGAGGAATGCGCATACTCTTCCAGGAAATGATGTTCGACCGCCCAGGCCGAAGCTGCTCCGACCCGGTCGGCCAGCTCGATCTGTTCCAGCGCGTTCTGAACCAGATTGTATTCTGAATCAGGTCCCCAGGGGCGCGGAAGTTGCAGTTCGTACAACAGGCCAAATTTCATAAGCTCGCTCCGTGGCGTTCTAGAACGACGGCGGCTGCGATCAACGCCTGCGTTCGCTCCAAGGATACCGGTACGATGCGGGTCAAGCCAGTACAACCGCCGCCGTGCGTCGTACTCCCTTGGCGCCTCTGTTAATCTGAACCGAAGGCCATCGGACACCAACCATGATCAAACGGGCCGCCGCGATTTTGCTCCCGCTGTTTTCCCTGCGCACCGGCGACGACCTGGGCCGCGGGGAAATCGGCGGGCTGCGCCCGCTCGCCCAATGGATGCTGCAGATGGGGCAGCGCGCGCTGCAACTGCTGCCGCTGAGCGAATCAGCCGCCGGCGAGTACAGCCCTTACAGCGCGCTCAGCGTCTTTTCGATCGATCCGCTCTACATCTCGGTGGGCGGATTGGCCGGGATTCCTGCAGCCGACCTGCAGCGCGCGCAGGCGCAGACCGCGGGACGCCGCCGCATCGCACGGGCGCAATTGCGCGCGCTCAAACTGCCGTTGCTGGCCGCCGCGTTCGCCCATTTCCGCGCTCACGGCGGCGCTGAGGAACGCGAGGGTTTCGCGCGCTTTGCTGCCGAAAACCGCCATTGGCTCGACGACTACGCGCTGTTCCGCGCGCTCAAGGACCGCTTCGAGTGGGCCGACTGGAAGCAATGGCCCGATGGGCTGCGCGACCTGCATCACGACGCCATCGCCGCCGCACGCCGCGAGCTGGCCGAGCCCATCGCGATGTACAGCTACTGGCAGTATCTGGCCTGGCGGCAATGGACCCAGATGCGCGCCGAATTTGCCGCGGCGAACCTCAGCCTGATCGGGGACCTGGCGTTTTTGCCTGCCTGCGACAGCGCCGACGTATGGGCCAACCAGCAATTGTTCATGCTCGACCGCCTGGTCGGCGCGCCGCCTGACGCGTTCAGCGCCAAGGGCCAGCGCTGGGGCCTGCCGATGCCGAACTGGCCGCGCATGCGCGGCGACGATCTGCGCTGGTGGCGCGAGCGCGCCCGCCGCGCCGTGCAGATGTTCGACATGCTGCGCATCGACCACGTAGTCGGTTTCTATCGCACCTATTCCTTCGGCCCCAACCCGGACGACGCGGGTGAATTTTTCCCCCAGGAGGAAGAAGCGCAGCGCGAACAAGGCGAGGCATTCTTTCGGATGCTCAAGCAGGAAGCCGGAGAGGACGCCATCATCGGCGAGGACCTGGGCACGGTTCCACCTTGGGTGCGCGTGTCGCTGGCTAAGTTGGGCGTGTTGGGGCTGAAGGTCTTCCGCTGGGAGAAGAAGGATTGGCGCGCCCCGCGCGAACGGTTTATCCCCCCGGCGCAATACCCGGAGCTTTCGGTGGCCGTCACCGGCACGCACGACACGGAAACGCTCGCGCAATGGTGGCGCGAAGCCGCGCCGGCCGAACGCGCACAACTGGCCGAGGCGATGCGTTTTCCGAAGAACGCCGACCTGTCGGCACCCGAACTTACCATGGATCTGCTCGACGCAATCCTGGAGTCGCTGTACGCGGCGCCCTCGCGCCTGGTGATGGCGCCAGTGCAAGACCTGTTCGGATGGGAGGAGCGTATCAACGTGCCCGGCTCGATCGACGACCATAACTGGACCTACCGCCTGCCTCAAACCATCGAGCAATTGATCGCCGACCCGCAAATCGCCCGGCGCGCGGAGAAACTGCGCGCGCTCGCCCAACGCACCGGCCGCTTCTAGAGCGTGGCGCCGCACTGTTGCGCGCGGCGGGTTTTGGTTATAACCCCGATTAAGACAAACGATCGAGCGAGATCTCGAACACGAAAACAGAGGCATAGGAAAGATGGGCAAGCTTGATGGCAAAGCGGCGTTGGTCACCGGCGCGGGGCGCGGATTGGGACGGGCAATCGCCAAAGGCCTGGCGGCGCAGGGCGCCGCGGTGGTCGTCAATGACTTCGGGGTGACGCTGGCCGGCGAAAAGGAACCCTCCTCACCCGCCGACCAGGTGGTGGCGGAGATCAAGGCGGCCGGCGGCAAGGCGGTTGCCAATCACGGCAGCGTGGCGAAATGGTCGGACGCCGAGGCGATGGTGCGGCAGGCGATCAGGGAGTTCGGCAAACTCGACATCCTGGTCAACGTGGCCGGCATCCTGCGCGACCGCATGATCTTCAACATGAGCGAAGAGGAGTGGGACGCGGTGCTCAACGTCCATCTCAAGGGCACCTTCAACTGCTCGCGCTTCGCCTCGGTCCACATGCGCGAGCGCAAACACGGGCGCATCATCAACATTTCCTCGGCCGCCGCGCTGGGCAGCCCCGGCCAGCCCAACTATGCCGCCGCCAAGGCCGGCATCCTCGGCCTGACCTTCAGTTGCGCCAACGCGCTGGGCAAATACGGCATCACCTGCAACGCGATCATGCCGCAGGCGGCGACCCGGATGACCGACATGGTGCCGCGCGACCGCGGCGTCAACATCCCCACCAGCGAGGCCGCCGCGGGCACGCCTTCGGATCCGGCCAACGTGGCGCCGATCATTATCTATTTGGCCAGCGACGAGGCGGCGGAAATCAACGGTCAGATCTTCGGCTCCGAGGGCTATCGCCTGCTGCGCTACCGGCACATCTTCTGGGACAAGATCGTATACAATAACGGGCCGTGGAATATCGACGATCTGTTCAAGGTGATGAAGCGGACGCTGGCGCGCGATCTGGAAAAGCCGCGCATCATGTGAGCGCCGCGATGCTCCCGCATCGGCGCTAATCCGCCCCGGCGGCTCGCCCGGGCACGCCCAGATAGCGCCGCAGAAAAGCACCGACGCGCCTGCTGTATTGCACAGGGTCGGCGGCCAGCGCGGCCGCGTGGCCCGCCCCGGGCGCGATCCACAACTCCCTGGGCCCACGGGCAGCCGCAAAAATGGTTTGCGCGTCGGCGGGCGGAACCAGCGGATCGTCGGCGCCATTGATCACCATCAGGGGGCAGCCATCAAGTTTGGCCGCCGCCCTGGCCGGCGCGATGTCGTCGATAGCGCCGCCTTGCATCAGGCCCACCTCCCACAGCACGGTGCGGCCGAACAGCGGATTAAGTGAATCCAGCGGCGGCATGCGCCGCAGCATCGGGGCCAACCGCGCGTAGGAACTGTCGGCGATTATCGCGTCTGGCGGCGCTCGGTCGGCGCCGGCGAACAGCGCTGCTGCCGCTCCTTCCGATACGCCCAGCACTGCGATCGTCCTGACCCCGCGCGAGCGCAGCGCGGCGGCCGCGTCGAGCACGTCGCGCCGCTCCTGCCAGCCAAATCCATAGCGCCTGACCGCACCCCGTCCCTCGCGCATCGCTGAGCCTGCATAATCGATGATCAGTGCCGCATAGCCGGCCGAGCGGATTACCTTGAAATAGCCGACCAGCGTCTGCTCATCGACGCAGTTAGGATAGGTCAGAATCACCGCCGATCCGGCGGGTCCAATCGGCGCCAGCAGCGCGCGCAGCGGATGCGCAGGTGCGGCCCGCACAGTGACCTCATCGGATGGAGCGTCGATCAATGCGCGCAACGGGCGCGAATCGGGTGGGGCGGGTCTGACCGGCGCGGCCGCCCCGCTGGTGCTGTAGGCGAGCGCGGGCGGAAATTGCAGTCCGCGCGCCACAATCGTCGCCGCGGCAAACCAGATCAGCACAATCGGCGCAAACAGACCGACCGCGATCAGCGCCAGCCTGCGCCGCACCGAGACGGGCACACGGCCGGGCGTGTGGGCCGGTGGTGTCGAGTTCATAAGGCAGGTATACCGATGTCAGCGGTATATTGAGAGAGTGTGGATCGCGGAAACCACATCAAGACAGAGCCGGCAGCGCATCGATGAGGGACTGGGACCCGGAACTTTACAATCGCTTTCGCAGCTACCGGGCGCAGCCGTTCGGGGCTATTTTGGCGCGCCTTGAGCTCGACCCGGACGAGACGATTGTGGATTTCGGGTGCGGCAGCGGGGAGAACACGATTGAACTGGCGCGGCGGGCTCCGCACGGACGCGCGCTGGGTATCGATTCGTCGCCGGCGATGATCGAACGGGCTGGCGCGGGCAAGGCCGCGTTGCCCGCCGAGCTGGGCGCGCGGGTGGAGTTCCGACTGGGCGACATCGCCGCGCCCGCATTACCCGAGCGCTTCTCGCTGGTTTTTTCCAATGCCGCGCTGCATTGGGTAAGCGACCATCGCCAGACGCTTGCCGCCTGGCATCGCCTGTTGCGTCCCGCCGGAAAGCTGGTGGTGCAGATGCCGGCCAATTACGAAGAGACCGCGCAAGTCACGCTGACGCGCCTGGCTGCCGAACCGCAGTGGCGCACGGAGTTGGGCGGCGTGAAGGTTGCGTCCGCCCGGGTGCGCTCCCCCGCTTACTATGCCAGGTTGCTCGATGACCTCGGCTTTGTTGACGTCGATTGTTACTACCAGACCTTCGCCCATCCGATGAAGGGTCCGCACGAAGTACTGGAATGGTCGCGCGCCACGGTACTGCGTCCGTTCCTGGAGGCGCTGACCGAAGCCCGGCGCCAGGCTTTTATCGCGCAATGGCGCCGGCGGCTGGAACAGGCCTACGGCACCGACGGGCCGCTTACCTTTAACTTCAGGCGCATCTTCCTGTGGGCCCGGCGCAAGGATGATTGAAGATGACGCGGCGCGCCAACTCCCCGGTCCTGATCATCCACGGCGGCGCCGGCGTGCGCGGTCCCGCCGAGGAGCGGCCCGCCCGCCGCCGTGCGATGATCGAGGCGGCCGAGCGCGGCCGCGCGATACTCCAGGGCGGCGGCAGCGCGCTGGATGCGGTGTGCGCGGCGATCGTCGCGATGGAGGACAGTCCGCTGTTCAATGCCGGCTATGGCTCGGCGCTCAACGCCGAGGGCGAAGTGGAGATGGACGCCTCTGTCATGGTGGTGCCGTTCACCGCCGTGGTAACCCGTGGCGACGGCGCCTCGGCCGGCACGATCGGCGCGGGCGCGGTGGCCGGGGTGCGGCGGATTCGAAACCCGATCCAGGCCGCGCGCGCGGTGATGACCCAAACGCCCCACGTGCTGATGATCGGCACGGCCGCGGAGCGTCTGGCTGCCAGGGCCGGATGCGCCCTGTGCCGCCCCGATGAACTGATCACAGAGCGCGCACGGGCGCGCTGGCAGAACTACATGGGCCGCGAACCGCAACATGGCACGGTCGGCGCGGTCGCCCTCGACCTGCACGGCCAGCTTGCCGCCGCGACTTCCACCGGCGGCATCACCGGCAAAATGCCGGGACGGGTCGGCGATTCGGCGATCATCGGCGCGGGGACCTTTGCCGACCGCACCGGCGCCGCCTCTGCCACCGGCATGGGCGAGGCGATCATGAAGACCACGCTATGCCGCGAGGTGGTCAGGATAGCGGCGCGGACCACGCCCGGACGCGCCGCGGTCGTCGCCATCAGGATGATGGAGGAGAGTGCGGGCGGCGAGGCCGGCGTGATCGTGGTCGACCGCCGCGGCCGCCTCGGCTACGCGCACAACGCCCAGGCTATGGACATCGCCACGTTCACCCCGGCCGACGGCATCCGCCATCACAACTTGTAGGGTAAAATCCTGATGCGACTCTCGCCATAGAGGGTCACCCGCATCGTCTGATGCCGTTGTGCCGCGCTCGCCGGGTCAGGCCGCAGCAAGGGATGGCAGACACTTTTCGACCGCACCTTCAACCGCGGTGCCTTTGAAGAAGTCCGGATTCATTCCGGCCCACAGCCTGACCGGGTTGTGGAACACGAAATCCCGGAAGTCTGCGGTGTCGATGGTGCCACTTTCGACCAGTTCGTAGCACTCGCGCAAAACGTCTTTCATATCGGGAACATCCCAATGGGAGATGTCGGAGCTGAGCAGCGCGCCGAGCCGGGCACCGTAGGCATTCAAGTGCGGATTGAAGGCGCAGCCGATGGTGGGGTCGTCGCCCTCGCAGCCAAAAAAGAAATGCGGCACGAAAAGTCCGACCACATCCTGGGGCCGCTCGATCCCGCATTGTTGAAACTCGTCGATGGTTTCGGGGTCCTCGCGTTCTTCGCGCAGCCGTTGCTCGCCGCGCATCACTTCGGAAAACTTGTTCAGCATCCGTGCGTCGGCATAGCGCCGATAAAGTTCGCCGAGCATGTCGCAGTCGATATTGGCCGGATCGTAATTCTGCATCGCCTGCCGGTTGCGCTTGCCCCAGCGGCCGACCAGATCGTTGAGCAGCGCGCTGGCCCATGCGGCGCCGCATTCCAAAAAGGCGAATTTCAGCGTGGGGAAACGCCTGGTCACGCCGGCAAAGAACAGCGCCTTGCAGGTTACGTGCGCGGCTTCCGCAAAATTGCCGAGCTGGTTGTACTGATAATTGCCGGTGGTGCGATGTACCCACCCGTAGCAGGAGGAATGAAAGGTGGCGGCCACCTTCAATTCCACGCACTTGCTCCATACCGGGTCGTAGTCGTACGCCGAATCCAGGGCCAGGTTATCGACCCAATAAGCATAGCGGCTGATTTCTGGCCCGGCCTTGCGCGCGACCGAGGCGATCGGCCGCACCACATGCGCAGCCAGCATCGTCACCTTCAGTCCCAGCGTGTTGACGGCGAATTCCAGTTCCTCGATCGCTTCGGCAGGCTGATGCATCGGCACCACCGCCGCCGGGGTCATCCGGTCGGAATACTCGCGAAACTGGTCGGCAACGTACATGTTGAAGGCGCGGCAGGTGGCGCGCCGCAACTCTTCATCATCATGATGCGGCGCGAACAGCCCTACTCCGGGATACAGGACCGTAAAGTCCAGTCCCATCTCGCCCAAGCGCTCGTGCATCAGCCGGGGCAGCATCGCCGTCGCCCGGTCCAGTGTGTTCCTGGTGGGACCGCCGTAAAACGGGGGCCGCGGCGCCGCATCGGCCCGCCGCTCCTGCGCAGACATCCAGCGCCATCGGTACATGCTGTTCATGTTGGCGGCCATGCAGTTGGTGGGCGAGAAAAATTCCTTGTGAAAGCGCTCGGCCATCCGCGGCCCGCCGACTTCCTTTAGGTAATCGACGAAGACCGGCATCAGCTCGGTGAAATGCCCGTCTGAATCGATCACCGGATGGCCCAGTTGCCGATGAATTTCCTTGGATCGGGAGTTGGACATCGCTCATCTCCTGTGGTCCAGAGCGAACCCGATACCTTGCCCGGCGGGTCAGTGCTGACCGACGCCGCAGCTCTTCATTGCAGCGCCGTGAGTTCCACCGGGGCGCTGCGGCGCTTGCCGGGCGTGAACGTGGCCGGCATCTTCACGTAGCCGTTGACCGTGCCGATGCTCTCGTAGTGCTCCGCCTGATCGCGCATCAGCCGGTAGTCGGGCATCCGCTTGAGTACCTCTTCGAGCACGATCGCATACTGGGCGCGGGCGAAGTTGGAGCCCAGGCAGCGATGGATTCCCAAGCCGAAGGCGGCGTGGCGGTTGGGGAAGCGGTCGAGGATGATGCGCTCGGGATGCTCGAAAACGGCGGGGTCGTGATTGGCCGCCGCCCACCAAATCCCGACCCGTTCGCCGGCGCGGATCAACTGCCCGCCCAGTTCGACGTCGCGCGTTGCCGTCCGCCCCAGCATCTGCACCGGGCAGTAGTAGCGCAGAAACTCCTCGCCGGCGGAAAAGATCAAAGCGGGATCGTCGATCAGACGCCGGCGATCGGCGGGCGTGCGTTCCAGGTATTCGAAAGTGTTGGCCAGCAGCGAAGTGGTGGTATCGACGCCGCCGTGCACGATCAGCGAGCAGATCTCGATCAGGGTCGAGTCGGGAATCGCTTTGCCGTTGATGCGCGCGCCGACCAGATGGCTAATGATGTCGTCGCCCGGCTTGCGCCGGCGCTCCTTGATAATTTCGACAAACGTCCCGCGCATCATCATGTCGCCCTCGATCGCCTTGCGTTTTGCCGGGCTGTCGGGCGGCGTGTAGACCACCGCGTGCGCGGTGTCGGCGTACAGATGCCAATGCTCCAGCGGGATGCCCAGCACGTGCAGCGTCATCATCGCCGGAACCGGGCCGGCCAGATCCAGCACCAGGTCGAGGCAGCCGCTTTCGATATTGCGGTCGATGCACCAGGTGGTGAACTCGCGCATTTTGGGCTTGAGCTTTTCGACCGCCGCGGGCGCGAACCAGCGGTTGAGCAGGCGGCGATAATCGAAGAACTCGGGCGGGTCCATCTCGATCGGCGTCGAACGCGCGGGGTTGCCGGGAATGGTGATGCCGTTGAAGGCCACGCCCTGCTGCGGCAGGTCGTTGCGCGAGGAGAAGGTCGTGTCATCTTCCGAAACCCGCTTGACGTCTTCGTAGCGCGATACGATCCAGAATCCGCCGTACTTCTCCGACCACGCCACCGGATGCTCGCGCTGCATGAGCTGAAAGAACGCGGTCGGATTGCTGAACACGCGCTGGGCGTATTCCTTTGAATGGTGATCGAAGTCGACCACCGGACGCTGCTGGGCCATCGCGCAAAACTCCCCGACTTCGGATTCTGAACCGGCGTTCCATCTTAACCGCGCCGCAGGCATCGGCGTCAAGGCCGAGTGGGCCCGCAGCTTTTGTAATCGGCGCCAAACTGCTACAAGCACTCCAAACCGGGCTGGGCCCCGGCGCGTTTGGCAGGGAGAAGTTTCGATGGCTGCGAACAAACCCAGGCATATCCTTGACGGAATCAAGGTCCTCGACATCACCAACGTGATCGCCGGCCCGTCGGTGGGAAATTTGCTGGTCGAACTGGGTGCGGACGTGATCAAGGTCGAGATGAGCCCGACCGGCGACCGGGCGCGCTTCATCGACCCGATCAAACCCGGCCGCGGCTCGACCTTCGTCAAACACAACCGCGGCAAGAAGAGCCTGCTGCTGGATCTGAAGCAGCCCGCCGCGCAAGCCATCGTCAAAGACCTGATTCCGCAGATCGACGTGTTCATCGAGAATTTCGCCCCGGGCGCGATCGCCCGGCTGGGGCTGGGCTACGAGGCGGTCAAGGCGATTAACCCGCGCATCATCATGTGTTCGATTTCGGCCTTCGGTCAGACCGGACCGCTGGCGCATGCGCCCGGCTATGACTATATCGGCGCCTCGTATGCGGGCGTGCTGGACGTGCTGGGCGGCGAACCCGATGGCGCTCCGACCCTGCCCGGGGTCGCGATCGGCGACGTGATGACCAGCGTGCAGGCGACGGCCGCGATCGGCTTCGCCCTGTACCATCGCGAACGCACCGGCGTCGGTCAGTTCCTGGATATTTCGCTGCTCGACTCCTATTTCTACGTGCACGATCGCGGTACCATCCGTCACAAACTGAGCGGCGGCAAGTTCCGCATGAAGCGTCCGGGCCGGCTGACCTACGATTTCGTGCCGCAGGGAATTCTCAAGGGTCAAAAGCACTACTTGTGCTTCATGGTGGCGTTGGACAAGGTCTGGGGGAATCTGTGCAAGGCAATGGGCAAGCCCGAGCTGGGGCGCCATCCGGACTTCGCCACCAACGCCAAGCGGCAGGAAAACGCCGACAAAGTGTACAAGCTGGTGCAGGACTGGCTGGACGCGACGCCCGAGGAAGAGGTGCTGCGCCTGGCCGATGAGTACCACATCCCGGTGGGTCCGCTGCTCAACGTCGGCGAAGCCGCCGAGCATCCGCACATGATCCAGCGCGGCACCGTGCGCCAGGTCCACGACCCGGTGCTGGGCGATATCGAGCTGCCCGGCCCGCCGATGCGCTTTTCGGAATTCCCCGACCCGGTCGACGTGCCCGCCGCGCCCAACCTGGGCGAGCACAACACCCTGATCCTCAAGCAGTACCTGGGCTACTCCGACGAGAAGATCAAACAGCTCGAAGCACAGGGCCTGTTCCGCAAAAAGGCTAGCGCGGCTTGAAGAGCCGGACGCTGACGTCCGCCCTCCGTAAGCTTGCGGATCGCCGAGCATCTGTGACCCTGGCGGGCATCGTTGCGATTTCTTCCCCTTCGGCTCGCCGGCGGCTTCGCTCAGGGCTGTGACTCACCCGCACACTGCCTTCGGAATGGCATCCCATACCTGCCGCGAACCTCAGAACATTGTCGGGGCTTTCAACTCACGCCCGAAGGTGGGCTTGAACAGTTTGAACAGGCGGTCGACGTCCCACGGGCCGGTGTTCACTAACTGCTTGTAGGCCTGCATCGGAGCGTAATGCGTGATTCGATAACCCACCGCGCCGAACGCCTGGCCGTTGACTCCCCCCGCTTCGTCGCTGGCCAGAAACACTACCAGCGGCGCGACGTTGGCCGGATCCATCGGCGTGCCTTCGGCCTCCTCGCTGCGGATCATCGGCGCGCCCGGTGTGCGCCCCGTCGGAACCGTGTCGGTCATGCGCGTGGCGGCGCCGGGCAGGATGGCGTTGGTGGTCACGTTGTATTTCTGCAGCGCAAGCGCGCAACTGTAGGTCAGGCCCAGGATAGCGGCCTTGGCAGCAGCGTAGTTGGGCTGTCCCGGCGCACCCAGCGCAGCGTTGGAGGAGAAGTTGATGATGCGCCCGTACTTGCGCTCGCGCATGTGGATCGACGCGTAGTGGATGGTGCAGAAGTGGCCCTTGAGATGCACCCGGATGACCGC
>JAJPHZ010000043.1 GCA_021325025.1 Pseudomonadota bacterium
GCAAGGGAAAGTCGCGAACCCCGCCAGGTCCGGAAGGAAGCAACGGTACCGACCCCTTCCCTGTGCCGCAGGGGTGCCTAGCTATCATTCGACGGGCAGCATCATTACTGAAGGGCTGGTGATGGCCGACACGTCCTCACATCTGGTGTTGGCGCGCAAATGGCGCCCGGAACGGTTCGCCGACCTGGTCGGCCAGGAGCAGGTCACACGCACACTGGCGCAGGCGATTGCCAGCGGGCGAATCGCGCACGCCTTTTTGTTCACCGGTATCCGCGGGGTCGGCAAGACTACCGCCGCACGTATCCTGGCGCGATGCCTCAACTGCGAGCGCGGGCCGACCGCGGAGCCGTGCGGCGAATGCGCCGCGTGCACGGAAATCCGCCAGGGCCGGGCGCTGGACGTGGTCGAGATCGACGGCGCCACCTATCGCAAAATCGACGACGCGCGCACCATTATCGAAAACCTCAGCTACCGTCCGGCGCGCGACCGCTTCAAGATCTACATCATCGACGAGGCCCATCAGCTCACCGACCAGGCCTTCAACGCCCTGCTCAAGACCCTCGAAGAGCCGCCCGCGCACGTCAAATTCATCCTGGCGACGACCGAGCCGCAAAAGGTGCCCGAAACCATCCTGTCGCGCCTGCAACGCTACGACTTCCGGCGCATCCCGTTCGCAATCGTCCTGGAACGGCTGCGCGATCTTGCCCGCCGCGAGGGTATCGAGGCCGAGGACGGCGCCCTGGCGATGCTGGCGCGCGAGGCCGAAGGCAGCATGCGCGACGCCGAGCGGATGCTGGAGACCGCGTTCTCGCTGGCCTCGGGTCCGCTGACCGAAGCGCTGGTCGCCGATTCCCTGGGTGTCGCCAGCCGCTCGCGCGTCTATGCGCTGGCCGAGGCGATCCTCAACAAAGACCCGGCCGCGGCGCTGGCCACGGTGCGCGAGCTGCACAACCGCGGCGCCAATCTCCAGGGCCTGGGGCGCGACCTGCTCGAAGTGCTGCGCAACTTGGCGGCTGCCAAGTTGCCCCAGCTTGGCGCGATCACGCCGCTGTCGGATCTGCCCGACCATGAGGCGGCGGCGCTGCGCAAGTTGGCGCAATCGCCCTCGATGCGCGATCTGCTGCGGCTGTTCCGTCTCATGGCGCAGGCGCAGGAGGAAATCCTGCGCTCGCCCTACGCCGACCTGCTGCTGGAGATGGCGGTGGTGCGGATGGCGACGCTGGCGCCGGTGCTGGACGCGGACGAACTGGCACGTGCGGTCAAGGCGCTGGGCGGCGGCGCGCCGCCCGCTTCCGGCGGCGGTCCCACGTCGGGCGCGCGCACCCCGCTACCGGTTCCGTCCGAGCCGGTCGCTGCGGCGCGGCGGCTCAAGGTCGAAGGCGAGGTCAAAGCCGATGCGCCGCGCCGTGCGGCATCGCGCGCTGAGCCGCGTCGTGCGGCGGCGAGCGATACCGAACAACCGGCGCCGGCCGTCCCATCGTCCGATTCCGCCAATCCCGGAGCCGATCTGCCCGAGTTGCGGGCATATATCCGCCAGAAAAAGGCCGCGTTGGCCGGATTTATGGAACTGGGCGCCGCACTGGAGTTGAGCGGCGATATCCTGCGGGTCCTGCCGCGCAGCGATATTTACGTGCGCTACCTAAACGACAACAAGGGCACGATCGCGGCTTTGGCCGGCGAGCATTACGGGCGGCCTATCAAAGTCGAACTGGCCCAGCCTTCGTCTGACGCGGGTGCCGCACCGCCCTCCGCCGAAGGCGGCTCGAAGCCCGCCCCTGCGCCGCCCGCGGCGTCCTCCGAGCGCATCGAATGGCAACGCGCGATGCAATCCGCCGCGCAGCCCGCCTCGGCGGAGGCCAATGGCGGCGAGCCGATCGATCGCGAGGCGGCGCGCAAGGAGCTGTTTGCCGATCCGCTGGTGCGCAAGATTCTCGACGAGCTTGAGGGGCGTCTGGTCGATGTGCGCCGTCCGGCGGCGCGGCGCAAGGAAGACGGCCGGCAATAACCGCGGCGTCGATGATCGTAATCAAGGGAGCGATTTCCATGGCGCAGCCCAATTTAGCCAATCTGCTCCAGCAGGCGCAGGCCCTGCAGGAAAAACTAAAACAGTTGCAGGAAGAGGCCGCCGCCAAAACCGTGCAGGCGCAGTCGGGCGGCGGGATGGTGCGCGTGACGGTGGACGGCTCGTTGCAGGTGCGCCGCATCGACATCGATCCTTCGCTGATTGCAGCCAACGACAAGGCGATGCTGGAAGACCTGATCACGGTGGCGGTCAACGAAGGGCTGCGTCAGGCGCAGAAGATGGTCGCCGAGGAAATGGGCAAGCTGGCGCCGCTGGGCGGGTTGAAGTTTCCCGGCTTCGAATAACAGGCGCGCGCGATGGCTGAGAGCAGCAAGCAGGGCCAGGGTTTGCCGCCGGCGATGACGCGCCTGGTGCGCGAGTTGTCGCGCCTGCCGGGCATCGGGGAGAAGACCGCCTCGCGCCTTGCGTTCAATCTGTTGGGGCGTCCGCGCGAGGACGTGATCGCGCTGGCCGAGGCGTTGCTCGAGATGAAGGAGCGCATCGTGCTGTGCGCGTCGTGCCTGGGGCTTTCCGATAGCGAGCGCTGCCACATCTGCTCCGATCCGGCGCGCGATCCGTCCATCATCTGCGTCGTTGAGGGACCGGCCGACCTGATGGCGATGGAACGCTCGCGCAGTTTTGGCGGTCTGTATCACGTGCTGCACGGCGCCCTGGCCCCGCTCGACGGCGTCGGCCCCGACGACATCCGCGTCAAGGAGCTGATGGCGCGCCTGAGCGGCGAGCCGCCGGTCGCCGAAGTCGTGATCGCCACCAACGCCACGGTCGAGGGCGAGGCCAC
>JAJPHZ010000036.1 GCA_021325025.1 Pseudomonadota bacterium
ACTCGGGTCAAGAAGCAGATGGAGAAGACCCAGAAAGAGTACTACCTCAACGAGCAGATGCGCGCGATCCAGAAGGAGCTGGGCGAGAAGGACGAATTCAAGAACGAAATCCAGGAACTCGAGGACAAGCTGCGCGAAAAGAAGATGTCGGCTGAGGCGCGCGAGAAGTGTGAGCGCGAGATCAAGAAGCTCAAGATGATGTCGCCGATGTCGGCCGAGGCGACGGTCGTGCGCAACTACCTGGACTGGTTCCTGTCCCTGCCCTGGTACGAATACACCGAGGACAAGCTCGACATAAAGGAAGCCGAACGCATCCTTGAAGAGGACCATTACGGGCTGGACAAGGTCAAACAACGCATCCTGGAGTACCTCGCGGTGCAGACCCTGGTCGGCCAGATCAAGGGCCCGATTCTGTGCCTGGTCGGACCGCCGGGGGTGGGCAAAACCTCGCTGGGCCGCTCGATCGCGCGCTCGATGGGCCGCAAGTTCGTGCGCGTGTCGCTGGGCGGCGTGCGCGACGAGGCGGAAATCCGCGGTCATCGGCGCACCTACATCGGTGCGCTGCCCGGCAAGATAATCCAGTCGATGCGCAAGGCGGGCTCGGGCAATCCGGTCTTCCTGCTCGATGAGGTGGACAAGATGTCCACCGACTTCCGCGGCGACCCCTCCTCGGCTTTGCTTGAAGTGCTCGACCCCGAGCAGAACTGTTCCTTCAACGACCATTACCTGGACGTCGATTACGACCTGTCCAAGGTGATGTTCATCACCACTGCCAACACCCTGGAGCGTATTCCGCGCCCGTTGCAGGATCGGATGGAGATCATCCGCATCCCGGGCTACACGGAGAACGAAAAGCTCAACATCGCCAAGCGCTACCTGCTCAAGAAGCAGCGCGAGGCCAACGGGCTTAAGGAAGAGAACATCGAGTTCTCGGACAAAGCCCTGCTGGGCATAATCCGGCATTACACGCGCGAGGCGGGCGTGCGCAACCTGGAGCGCGAGATCGCCGCCATCTGCCGCAAGGTTGCGGTCGAGGTGGTCAAGAACGACCGCAGCGCACACGTCAAGGTGTCGAGCTCCAGCCTCAGCAAGTACCTGGGTCCGCCCCGTTTCCGTTACGGGCTGGCCGAGACCAAGCCGCATATCGGAGTCGCCACCGGGTTGGCATGGACCGAACTGGGCGGCGAGCTGCTGGCAGTCGAGGTCACCATCGTGCCGGGGCGCGGCAAGCTGACCGTAACCGGCCAATTGGGCGAGGTGATGCAGGAGAGCGCGCAGGCCGCGATGTCATACGTGCGTTCGCGCGCTGTGGCGCTGGGCCTTGACCCCAACTTCTATCAAAAGATCGACATCCACATTCATATTCCCGAGGGAGCCATCCCCAAGGACGGGCCGTCGGCCGGCATCACTCTGGCCACGGCACTGGTGTCGGCGCTATGCCGCGTGCCGGTGCGCAACGATCTGGCGATGACCGGCGAGATCACCTTGCGCGGACGTGTGCTGCCGATCGGCGGACTTAAGGAGAAGGCGCTGGCGGCGCATCGGGGCGGTATCAAGACCATCCTGATCCCCAAGGAGAACGAAAAGGACGTCCAGGACATCCCGCCCGCCATCCTCAAGAACATCACGCTGGTTCAGGTCGAGCACATGGACGACGTGCTCAAGAAGGCCTTGGTGCTGGACGATCCGGAGACATTCCTCAAGGCTCAGCCCCATCCGTTGGACTGGGCTACCGAAGCGCTCAGCGACGACGAAGATGAGGAACAAGAAGAGGAGCGGGTGAAAGACGCGCCCGCCACTCCCACCCTGACACGGCGTTCGGGATTGGATTTTTAACTGCGGCGGAACTTGACAAGAGGCATCAACCGGGGCTTATTTTAGCCGCTAAACTGCCTGGGCAGGATGGAAGGTAATGACGAAGACGGAGTTGATCGAGGGATTAGCCAACAAGCTAGGGATGCACAAGTCCGAAGCGGAAAAGGCGATCAACATCATCCTGGACGACATCACAGCGGCGCTCCGGCAGGGCGACCGTGTCAACATCTCCGGGTTCGGGACCTTCTCGGTATCCGCACGGCGTCCGCGCACCGGGCGCAACCCCAAGACCGGCGAGGCGATTCAGATTTCCGCCAGCCGCTCGGCCAAATTCAAGGCCGGCAAGCAGCTCAAGGACTCGCTTAACGAGGAGGCTGGAGCGGCGGAAAGCGCCAGCGCAAGCTGACGCCTGAAGGCTCGCCAAGAGCTCATCACGGCGCCGGAGCCGGCAGACTCCGGCGCCGTTTAATTTATCCTCCTGTCCTTTTGCGGGCGGTTAGCTCAGCGGTAGAGCATCGGCCTTACAAGCCGGGGGTCGCAGGTTCGAAACCTGCACCGCCCACCATTGACATCGGTCAACCGCTGCCCGGCCGTACGCCGCAGTTGATAAAGCGGGCAACGGCGAATGACACCCAGCATCGGCATTCCCATGTTGTCCTTCAGGCAAGTGTGGCGGGCGAGAGCCCCAACTTTCCGCGCCGCCGGCAATGTCCAAACCGGGCATGAGAGGGTGCGATGCGACAGTGGGGCGAGGCCGGCTTTCATCCGTGCCGTTTGCCGCTGAGCGTGGAGAACAGTCCTCTGCGCGGCCACATCAGGGCGAAGAGGTAACCGGCCGGCAGCCCGATAGCCGAAGCAATCAGTACCGCGCCAATCGAAGGGTTGGCCTGATAGAGTTCCAGGCAATTGCGGACCAGTTCCTGAGCAAGCGACAAGCAACGCGGCTCAACCGAGACGGCGACGGCCGCCCCAACACCCACCAGAATGACCCCGACGACAAACTTACCGAACGACCGCCCTCTGCTCATACCCCGACGTAAACAAAAGTCGCTCAATTTGTCAAGTTTATTTAACTAAGTGGAGTTTTGGCTGGTTTTGGGAAAAATCCTCACCCGCTCCGGCGCGCCGGGACTTCTGATTGCGCAGGTTGCCCCTCGAGCGCGGCACAGTGGCTGGCGTCCTCACCCGGGCGCGAGCGGCGGGCGAAGCGCGGCCAGTTGCGGATTGCGGCTGCGGGCGGGCCAGGTCCGCCACGCTACAAAATGTCGCATCGTCGCGCCCACAATTCAATTGGCTGGGGCTCCTGTACAATACTTTTTGGCTGGATTTGAGCCAAGGCGTAGTGAGAGCCTTTTCACCTTCGCATTAAACATCCTTCATCCTCTTACAACACGGCCATGATGTGACTTTGCCGCCGGTGTTTTGCCGGGGAAAGGAAGTCACAAACATGAAGTTGTCGCGAAAAACGTACGCCGCTCTCAAAGAGCGGGTGGCCGCTGGCGCGCTCATACTTGTTGTCGCCGCCGTGCTGGCGTGGCCGAATCTCGTGCGGGCGCAGCCGGGCGATCAGCCGCCCACCGCAACCCCGATCCGCCACGTCGTGGTCATCTTCCAGGAAAACGTCTCCTTCGACCATTATTTTGCAACCTACCCGCTGGCGGCAAATACTGACGGCTCGACGTTCAATCCCGCGCCTGGCACGCCCGGCGTCAACGGGCTGGGGACGCTGGTCGCGGGCGAACCGGCCGGGGTGCTGCTGACCGATAACCCCAATGCACGCAATCCCGCCAACGGCGCCGATGCCATCAATCCTTTCCGCCTGAGCCATGCGCAGGCTTCGACCTGCGATCAGGATCACAACTACGGGCACGAGCAACTGGCCTTTGACATGGGACTGATGGACTTCTTTCCGGGCAGCGTGGGCGTGGGCGCAAGTGCCTTTTGCGACAGCGCTTTTGCCTGGGGCAAGGGCAAAGGCCTGGTGATGGGCTACTTTGACGGCAATACCGTGACCGCTCTGTGGAACTACGCCCAGCACTTTGCGCTCAACGATAACAGCTATGGGACGACCTTCGGTCCGTCGACGCCCGGCCTGCTCAACCTGGTCGCGGGCAACACTTATCCCGCGACGCCCAGCGCCAGCACCGCCAAAGTGGTGAACATCAAGGGCGGCAGGGGAACGCTGGTCGGCGATCTCGATCCTTCCGGCGACAAGTGTTCAAGCGGCGTCACCATCCAGATGGGCGGCAGGAATATCGGCGACCTGCTCAACGAAAAAGGCATCAGTTGGGGGTCGTTCATGGGCGGTTTCGATCTGACGGTCGCCAATTCCGATGGCAGCACCGGGTGCGCTCGTCAGAGCCCGGCAACGCCCGCCAACGGCGGGCCAGTAGCCGACTACATTCCGCATCACGCCTTTTTCCAGTACTGGGCCTCCACCGCCAACCCCAACCATACGCGTCCCTCGGTCCCGCCCGGACTGTACGGCACGTCGGCGGATGTCGGCGCCAACCACGAGTATGACATCCACGATTTCTTTGACGCACTGGCGGTGGGCAACCTGCCGGCGGTGAGTTTTCTCAAGGCGCCCGCCAATATGGACGGACACGTGGGGTACTCCGACCCGCTGCTGGAGCAGGTCTTCCTGGTCAATGTGATCAATGCTCTGCAACGGTCGCCGTTGTGGCGCAGCACGGCGGTGTTTATCAACTGGGACGACTCCGACGGCTGGTACGACCATCAGATGAGCCCGATCATCAACGGCTCCGCCTTCGCTAATCCGAGCGACACGAAGAACAGCGATCAGCTCAACGGCGCCGGCAAATGCGGTGCGATCGCGCCTATGAGGGATGACGGCGGGCAGCCGATCCAGGGACGATGCGGTTACGGTCCGCGTATTCCGCTCCTGGTCGTGTCGCCATTCGCAAAGGAGAACTTCGTCGATCACACGCTCACCGACCAGAGTTCGATCCTGCGCTTTATCGAGGACAACTGGGGCACGGAGCGGATTGGCAACGGCTCGTTCGACGCGGTCGCCGGAGGCCTGTACAACATGTTCGATTTCCACAGGCCCGCCTCCGAGGCGCGGCGTCTGTTCCTGAATCCGGCGACCGGGATGAAGGAGTGATAATTCACGCTCGCAAGCATATGAGCGCGCGGTAAAGCCGCGCGCTCTTTCATCTTCAAGCAGCGGGGCCGCCAACGCACGGCGCTGCCAGGGGGGGCTCGCCCCAGGCTTCGGCCTGGCCTTGCGAACCGTCACCGATAATGTCAGCGTAAAATGCGATTATTAGGGGAAACTTGCCCAAAGCGATGCGTGGCACAAGGATGCTGAGGCGGTTTGGAATCGCAATGGTGACGGTCTTCTTGGGGCTGGCAAGCAACGCGGACCTCGATTACAGCGCCGCTTTGGCCGCGGCAAACCAGCCGCCATCAACCCGGGATCAGGTGTTCGTCGCGTGCGGCGAGCATGCGCGCAAAGCGGGCCGGCGGATACGGGAAATCGTCGGCGCAATCGACGGTGTGTGGGACGCTCACGTGCGCGTCTACGAGTCGGTCGCGGTTGCACCCCCGCATGCGCGGCCCGGCGGATGCATCCTGTACAATCCGGTCTACATGAACTTCCTGATGCAGCGGCTGTTGATCCACGACGGCGCCGTTGCCGAGGCGATGCTGTACGCGATCATGGCCCATGAAGTGGGGCACGAATTGCACGGCGATTTCAGCGCGTCCCGCCGGCAGGTGTCTTCGGAGACCAAAGAGCTGCAGGCGGACCGCTTCGCGGGCTATACGCTGGAGCGGCTTAACATCGGGATCGACAGCATCACGCCCTACTACAGCCTTGCCGGCGACGAGTTCAACGGCGGCCAGACCAGAACGGGCAACGAGCACGGCGTCAGCATGAGCCGCACTGAGGCGCTCAAGAAGGGCTGGGAACGCGCACAGTGGAATCAGCCCGAGGACTATCAGGCGCTGTTGGAGGACGAATAGGCGGCGGTTTCATTCGAGCTCCGGAAGTTGGTCGGGCGCAACCAGCACCTTGATCGAGCGGGGCTGGCCCGGAATGCGGGAAATCAGACCCTTGGCGACCAATCCGAGCACCATCTGATGCACCGAGGGCGGCGTAACCCTGAAGTAGGCCTGCATGTCGGCTTCCGCCGGCGGGCGGCCATTGATTTTCGTGTAGTAATGGATGAAGGCCAGGTATTGGCCCTGTTTTTTGCTGAAGGCGTGGGTCATTTAATGGGCGGCACGGTTTTGTGTGGGAGGAGGGCCCGGGATGGCGTGTGGGCCGGAACGCGCGGGCGGGCGCGCGTTCCGGCTCTCACGCCCGCGCGGCTTGGCGGCGGGCAGGACTGGCGCCGCCAGTCCTGCCCGCCGCTCGGGGAAAAAAGGATCTTCTGCGCAACCCTCACATCTTATAAAAACCCGGTCCGCCTTTTTCCGCATCCGCCTAGCGCCATTGCGCCAATGCCGCCCGCGCTGATTTGATCCGCTCCTCGAAGCCGTTGAAAGAACCGGCTCCCAGCCGCGCGAAATATTCCTCGACCTGGTCCAACTCCGCCAGCCATTCGCCGGCATTGATCGAGGTTGCCTGCTGCAACTGCGCCGTGGAAATTTCCAGCCCCGTCAGATCGAGCTCCTCCTTGCGCGGCACCAATCCGATGGGTGTTTGTTCGGCGCCGACCCGTCCTTTGACACGGTCCACGATCCACTTGAGCACCCGCATGTTTTCGCTGTAGCCGGGCCACAGAAACTTGCCCTCGCGATCCTTGCGGAACCAGTTGACCTCGAAGATCTTGGGCGGGTTGGGCAGGCGCTTGACCAGTTCCTGCCAGTGACCGAAATACTCCAGGATGTTGTAGCCGCAAAACGGCAGCATCGCCATCGGGTCGCGCCGCACCACACCCACCTGCCCCACCGCCGCAGCGGTGGTCTCCGAACCCATGCTGGCGCCGAAGAACACTCCATGCGACCAATCGTAGGCTTCCACAACCAGCGGTACAGTCGAGGCACGCCGCCCGCCGAAAATGATCGCCGAGATCGGCACGCCCTGCGGGTCGTTGGCCTTGGGCGAGAGCGCCGGATTGTTGGTCATCGGCGCGGTGAAGCGGCTGTTGGGATGGGCCGCCGGCTGACCTGAGCCGCGGTCCCATTTCTGACCGCGCCAGTCGATCAGTCCCGCAGGCGGCTCCGTCCCCATCCCTTCCCACCAGATGTCGCCATCGGGTGTGGCCGCGACATTGGTGAAAATCGCGTCGTGCTGCACGGTCTTCATCGCGTTGGGATTGGAATGCGCGTTGGTACCGGGCGCGACGCCGAAATATCCCGCCTCGGGATTGATCGCCCACAGTCGCCCGTCGGCTCCGATGCGCAGCCAGGCGATGTCGTCGCCGATTGTATGCACGCGCCATCCTTTGAACGCTTGGGGCGGCAGCAGCATCGCAAGATTGGTCTTGCCGCAGGCGCTGGGGAAGGCGGCGGCCACGTAAGTGGTTTCGCCCTCGGGACTCTCCAGGCCCAGAATCAGCATATGCTCGGCCAGCCAGCCCTCGGTGCGGCCCAGGTAGCTGGCGATTCTGAGCGCGAAGCACTTCTTGCTCAGCAGCGCGTTGCCGCCATAGCCGCTGCCCACCGACCAGATGGTATTATCCTGCGGAAAATGGCAAATCAGCCGGCGCTCGGGGTTGAGGTCCAGCGTTGAATGCAAGCCCCGGTTGAAGTGATCGGAATCGCCCAGCAGCTCCAGTGCCGCCCGCCCCATCCGGGTCATGATTCTCATGCTGAGCGCAACGTAGACGCTATCGGTCAACTCGAACCCCACCTTGGCGAACGGAGAGCCCACCGGACCCATCACGTAGGGAACAACGTACATCGTGCGTCCGCGCATCGCCCCGTTAAGCCATCCGCGCAGCTTGGCGTACGTTTCATCGGGCGGCATCCAGTTATTGGTCGGACCCGCGCCGTCCTTATCCGGGGTGCAGACGAAGGTAAGTTGTTCGGTGCGGGCAACGTCGTTGGGGTTGGAACGATGCAGATAGCAGCCGGGCCGCTTGGCGGGATTAAGCGGGATCAGAACCCGGCTGGCGATCGCGTCGCGTGTCATCCGCTGGCGCTCCTCCTCGGAGCCGTCACACCATACGATTTGGTCGGGCTGTGTAAGCTGCGCCGCTTCGGCAACCCATTGGGCCACTGCCCGGTTCTTAACGCCGTTGGATTGGTTCGTCATTCGTCCTGTTCCGTCTTTCGGTGGTCATGAATGGTTTGGCTGCAAGAAATCGGATCAAGTCAGACACCCGCCGCCGCCGGGGTTGACGGGCGGGCGATTGAACCTCGGTCAGTGTCTCGTAACGCCTGGGTAAGTCAGAACGCGCGCTCATCAATCTCAGGTTTGGTTCACAGGGAAGCGTGCGCTGCCCTGATCACGCAGCAGATGCAAAAAGCAAGCGCTCCGGCGCGGTGTTCGCCGGCCGCCTTCAAACAAATTCCCGATTTTGGGAATGAGATAGCCATTATCCTTTCAGCCTGTATCACATCATAGGCCGCGCCAACAATTGAATCGAGCCATCGCTGGCGCCCTTTGCGCCGGGGCCTGCTCCGTGTAAGCTGCAAGGAAACAGGGGGAAGCTTTTCCACATGCCTCTCCAACAGGAGCGTGGCAGTCAAGCCGGGCAAGAAGTGCCGCCGCCCACCGGAACCGTCTTTGTCATGGGACTCTACCTGCTTGCGCTGATCGTGGCGTGGTCAGCGATGTTCCTGATGCTGGCCGAAAAGTAGGACGGCGCGGGGCCCTGCGATGGAGCGCTTCGAGAAAGCCTTTCTATGCGCCGCGGCAATCGTTCTGGTTATCTTCCTGGGCGCGCTGGCCTACAGTTCCCTGGCAATGGGGATCCATCTGCCCTCGCACTTCGGGATGATCCATTATACCGCCGGACAGAAATTGCGCCGCGTGCTGCGCCAGACTCCGCCGTTTGACCGTCCGGGAGTGCGGGAGATTGCGCCCGGCAAGTATCAGGTGACGGTGATCGGACTGACCTGGTCCTTTTTGCCCGCTGTCATCGAGCTGCCCGCCGGCGCGGAGGTCACCTTCGTCGCGACCTCGATGGACGTGATCCATGGCTTTTTCATTCCCGGCACGCGGGTCAACATGATGCTGATTCCCGGCCAGGTCTCGGAATGCGTTTACCGCTTCCGCCAGCCGGGCGAATACCTGCTGATCTGTCACGAATACTGCGGGCGCCTGCACCATACGATGTCCGCCAGGATGGTGGTCAAATGAGCACGCCGATTGTGTCCGACGCGGCCGGCTTCAAGCTTGAGCGCACCGACCTCAACGCCGTCCGCGCCAACCTCTACTTCGGCTTCGCGGTGCTAGCGGTGGGCGTGCTGCTGGGACTCGACCAGGCCTACAACTACGCCGGCGTCGACCTGGTTCGCCATTATCCGGTTATCAACTCCTACTACCAGGGCTTGACCATTCATGGCGTGTTCAACGCCTTGGTTCTGACCACTGCCTTTGCCAACGGCTTCATCGTACTGACCACGGCGCGCGGACTGGGCCGCAGGCTGCCTGGTGCACTGGTTCACGCGGCGCTGTGGACGATGCTGGCGGGCGCGGTGCTGGCCGCCTGGGCGATGTTCACCGGCAGGGCCACGGTGCTGTACACGTTTTATCCGCCACTGCAGGCTCATTGGAGTTTCTACCTGGGCCTTGCGCTGGTCGTGATCAGCACCTGGATCACATCGGCCGCGCAGCTTGTCGCACTGCGCGGATGGCGGCGGGACAACCCGGGCCGACGCGTTCCGCTGCTCGCCTTCATGTCGATCGCCACCTACGTGATGTGGGATATTGCGTCAGTTGGTATAGCGATCGAGGTCGTGGCGCTGCTGCTGCCGTGGTCGCTCGGCATCGTGCCCGGCACCGACCCGCTGTTAGGCCGCACGCTGTTCTGGTTCACCGGCCATCCAATCGTCTACTTCTGGCTGTTGCCGATTTATGTCTCCTGGTACGGGATGATCCCCAGGCAGAGCGGCGGCACGCTGTTCAGCGATTCGCTGACCCGCCTCGCCTTTGTGCTGTTCATCCTGCTGGTGCCGGTCGGGTTTCATCATCAGTTCGTCGATCCCGGCGTGTCGCAGGGACTCAAGTACGCAGTCGCGGCGCTGACCTTTGCGATTTTCTTTCCCAGCCTGATGACGGCCTTTGCCGTGATGTACGCGCTGGAGATCGGCGGGCGGCGGCGGGGCGGAAAGGGTCTGGTCGGATGGTTCTTCAGGATTCCCTGGAGCGACCCCTCGGTTTGCGCGCAGGTGCTGGCGATGCTGGCCTTTTTGCTGGGCGGCATTTCGGGGCTGGTCAACGCCAGCTACACGCTTAACCTCGAGGTTCACAACACCGCGTTCGTACCCGGCCATTTCCATCTGACGATCGGCACCGCGGTGGCGCTTTCCTATATCGGCATTGCTTACTGGCTGGTCCCGTTCCTCGAACAGCGGGCGCTATGGTCGCGGCGCCTGGCGATCTTCCAGTCCTTTCTCTACCTGGCCGGCGTGCTGATACTGTCGCGCGGACTCATCGCGGGCGGACTGGCGGGGATGCCGCGGCGCACCGCGATCGCGCAAGCCTCCTACCATATGGCGGCGTGGCGGCTGCCCGGCCTGATGACCGCCGCGGGCGGCACCCTGATGGTCGCGAGCATGGCGTTGTTCTTCCTGGTGCTGGTGATGACGATCGTCGCGGGCCAACCGGCTGCGATCGCCGACATACCGTTTACGGAAACCGTCAGCGCGCCGGCCACCGCGGGATGGCAGATCAATCTGGATCGGTTTCACTACTGGGTGATTGCAGCCGTGGTGCTGATCGCGATCGTATACGGGCCGTTCCTGTTCGCCCATCTGCCGCCCGACCTCGCCGCCACCGGCCTGACCTATCCTTGAGCGTCGTATGTTTGCCGGTGCCGCCTCCCCCTGATCCCGGAACGGGAACCGGCCGGCCGCCCTCGATGCCGGGATTTCAGGGAATCACCAGGCTTACGCGGCCGGTATCGATATCGGTGACGGCGCCCACAATCCTCAACTGATTGCGCTTTACCATCTCGGCGAACGGCGGCGTGGACTTCAGCAAAGCGACCTGGCTGCGCACGTTGGCGGCCACCGCTTCTTTCAGCTTATTGTTGGAGCCCGCTGCTCCGATGCCATGCAGCGCCGGGCAGACGTTCTGGAACATCGGGCCAATTGCCGACTGGCCGCATTTCTCCAGCGCACCCTTGACCGCCCCGCACTGGTCATGGCCCAGGACTACAATCAGTTTCACTCCCAGCACCTGCGCCGCGTAGGCCAGGCTTTGAAGCTGCACCGAGTCGGTCACCGTCGGATGAGCCGCGGCCGGATCGTCGGCGGTGTTGCCCGCGACTCGCACCACGAACAGGTCATTGACGCCCTGGTCGAACAGAATTTCCGGCGGAACCCGGGCGTCGGAACAGGAGAGCACGGCCGCGAACGGGTATTGCGGGCCGCCATTGGGGCGCTGATTGTGGCGCCGCACACGGTCGGCAACGTAGCGCCGGTTGCCATTGAGCAGCTTCTGCAACTGCACCGCGGCGACGTTGCCGGCGGCTTGCGCCCGCACGGGCGTTGCCGCGTACAGCGGCAGCAGCAGCATCGACGCCGCCAGAAGAAAGCTTTTCCGATTCATCGGCGACAGCCCGCTGTCAGTTCTCGTCGATGACAGGGTTGGATAGCGTGCCGATGCCGCTGATCTCGACCGCAAGTGTATCGCCCGCCCTCATGTAGCGCGGCGGCTTGCCGAAATGCGCCACCCCCGAGGGCGTGCCCGTGGAGATCACGTCGCCGGGACTCCAGGGCAATGCCTGCGAAACGTAGGCGATAAGCTTGGGCACGTCGAATACCATCTGATCGAGCGTGGTGCGCTGCACTTCCTTGCCGTTGAGCAAGGTACGCAGCGTATGGCGCCGGTAATCGCCCATCTCGTCGGCGGTCACCATCCACGGCCCGAACGGCCCCGAATTGCGGAAATTCTTGCCCATCCCGAACTGCCGTGTATGGAACTGCCAGTCGCGCACCGAAGCATCGTTGAAGCACGCATAGCCGGCCACATACGACATCGCCTCCGCCTCGGGGATGTGAGAGCCGGCCTTACCCATGATTACTGCCAGCTCTCCCTCGTAGTCGAACTGCTCGGACACCCGCGGACGTATCAAGGGTTGACCATGGCCGATCAAAACCTCGGGCAGGCGCAAAAAGATAACCGGATACGGACTGGTCTTGACCCCGCCTTCGTCGGCATGCGCGGCGTAATTCACGCCGATACAGATGATTTTGTTGGGATTGGTGATGGGCGGAAGCAGCGCGCAGTCAGCCAACGCGAAATCAGGGCGCGCGTTGTTGCAGTAGTCGCGCGCCTGCGCCAGCGCCTGTGCTTCCAGCAGTTCTTTGAGCGTCGAGGCGCCGGCGATTTTGCCGGTCAAGTCAATCACTCCACCATCAGTCACGGCGCCGAATCCGGACCTGCCGTTGCGCTTGAATGAAGCCAGCTTCATCGTTGCATCCTCACTCGAATCGACAAACCCACAGGCTTGCTCAATTCACTTACATGGGCGTGCGCGGCGGGGCAATGGCGGCATCGCGGAACGCCCCCGCGCCGGGTGCAACCGCGAAACTCTGGTCAAAACGATCGTTTTGATATAAGTGTGGGTGCAGTCACGGATTAAAAGTCTTTTGCCGGAGCGATGACGTCGGCCGGGGCACTGTAGTCCTTACCAGCAGGAGGGAACCAACAGATGGGCGATTTCGATATCCAAATCAAAGGCGGTACGGTAGTGGACGGAACGCGGGTGCCCCGCTACCGGGCCGATGTGTGGATCAAGGACGGCAAGATCGCGCAAGTCGGCGGGCGTGCGCCGGGTTTCGCCAAAAAAGTGATCGACGCCGACGGGCTGATCGTCGCTCCCGGCTTTGTCGACCTGCATACGCATTACGATGCGCAAATCCGCTGGGATCCGTACTGCACAATCTCGGGATGGCACGGCGTGACATCGGTGGTGCTGGGCAATTGCGGCTTCGGCTTTGCCCCCTGCAAGCCCGATTTCCGCGACCGCTCGATGCTCACGATGACTCGCACCGAAGCAATCCCGTACACCTCGATGAAGCAGGGGATGAACTGGGACTGGGAGACGATTCCGCAGTATCTGGATTCGCTCGACCGGGCGCCCAAGGGCGTCAACTGCATCCAGTACATGCCGACGGCATCGCTGATGACGTACGTAATGGGTCTGGAGGCGGCCAAGACCCGCCCCGCCACCGAAGCCGAACGCGCCGAGATGCGCCGTCTGCTGGCCGAGGGTTTGGAGGCCGGACTGTGCGGTTTTTCCATCCAGCGCCTGGGCAAGCATTCGGGTCAGGCCGATTACGACGGCTCGCCGATGGTGACCGACACGATGTGCGACGAGGACATCCTCAACCTGGCGCAGGTGTTGCGCGAGCGCGACGAGGGCTTCATCGAGATCACCCAGGACACTGGTCACGTCAAGGAAGACCGCGCCTTTGTCGCCCGCCTGGTGCAGGAGGCGCGCCGGCCGGTGCTGTTCCAGGCGGTCGCAGCCAGCCGCCACGACGGCGAAATCCATCGCCGCACCCTGCGTTGGATCGAAGAACTGCGCGCCCAGGGTCTGCCAATCTTCGGCCAGGCCGGCACGCTGCGCGCCGGCTTCGGCTTTACCTTGGAGCATTGGAACCTCTACGACATCGTGCCGGCCTGGCGCGAGATGACCACCGGCACCAAGGAAGAGAAACTGCGCAAGATGCGCGACCCCAACCTGCGCGCCGAAGCCAAGGCCGAGCGCTGGACGCGCGCGCTGGACAAGAACGCAGCCGGAATCGGTGGGCGCATCGTCAGGCTGGTCGTCCAGTACCTCAACGACCAGCCCGAACTGGACAAGTATCTGGGCAAGTCGGTCGGCCAAATTGCCGAGGAAGAGGGCAAGCACCCGATCGACGTGATGCTCGATTTGGCCATCGCCACCGACCTCAAGGCCGAGTTCCTCACCCCGGTGCAAAAGTTCAACCCGGACTACATCGCGGAGATCATCAACACCTCGATGTACACCTTCCCCGGCGTGTCCGACGGCGGCGCCCACACCAAGTTCTTCACCGGCGGCGCCTTCACCACTGACTTCCTGTGCTGGATGGTGCGCGACGAACAGAAGGTTACGCTGGAAGAGGCGCATTTCCGCATGTCGGCGCTGCCCGCGCATGCGGCCGGCTTCCGCGATCGCGGCGTACTGCGTGAGGGAGCTTGGGCCGACGTAGTGGTCTATGACCTTGACGGTCTGGGAATCGAGCCGCAGTGGATCGGCGACATCGCCCACGACCTGCCGGGCGGCGAATGGCGCCGGATCAAGCGGGCCAAGGGATATCGCTCGATCATCGTCAACGGCGAGGAGACCTTCTCCGAAGGCAAGTGCACCGGCGCGACCCCCGGCAAGCTGCTGCGCCACGGCCGCGCCAGCGTATAACCTAACCCCTGACCCCTTCCCTGAAAGGGAAGGGGAACCTTTCTGCCGCCCCTTCCCGTGCCGGGAAGGGGCCGGGGGTTAGGTTCGCGGCCGATGCGGAACCGTCTATCGTCGACCGCCAAGAGACCCCCGGCAGGCTGCTGCGCCACGGCCGCGCCAGCGTATAACCTAACCCCTAACCCCTTCCCTGAAAGGGAAGGGGAACCTTTCTGCCGCCCCTTCCCGTGCCGGGAAGGGGCCGGGGGTTAGGTTTGCGGCCGACGCGCTGCAACAATCACGCGCCCGGCGGAACCATCTGGGTGAAGCCCACAATGTGCGCATGCGGCACGAAATGTCCGTCGCTACGGTCTGGCAGCGGCGGTGAGGGTTGATAGCGGAACGACCCCTCTCCGTGGGGTGGGATGTCGGCGGCCGCGGTGATGTAAACCGTGCGGCCCGGACTGTCCGGGCCCGGCTTGAAATCATTCCTCCACACCCAGGCGTAGTTGATCATCAACTTGACATCGCGCACGGTCATTCCGGTGCGATTTATGATCGTGCCGGAAACGGCACCGTTGGGCGCAGTGGTGACGTCGCGCAAATCGACGCTTTGCGCTAGCTGATGCGTGCTGATCAGTTCCTGGGCCATCACGGTTGGCGCAAATGCGGCGATGAACAGCAGCGTTACAGCGGAAGCAATCCACATCAATGACCTTTTCATGGGCACCTCGCGTCAAGAATTGGAACGGGCGCGGCTTCCGAGCTCTAAAATTATAGCGACAGCTTTAACACCCGCGGCAAGTGTTTATTTACCGATCGAGGGTGCGCCAATCGGGCTGCGCCTGGGCTGGGGAAAGGCCCAACGCTCTCGCCAAATCTCCCGGCGTGCGATTTCGTGTCGCCTGATCGAGGCGCGGGGTGATACCATGGAAGGAGCGGATGCGCCGTCAAAGCGACGCACGGAGGAAGTCATGAAAGCCAACCGACTCGAGGTGCTCAAAAACATCTTGACTCAGGAACGCACCAACGCGATGGCGAGGCTCCGTGAGCTGCGCCGCAGTCAGGGGGATGAATCCGCCGGTTCGCCGGGCGACGAAATGGACGTGGCGCGCTCGCTAACCGACGTGGAGACCAATGCCAGCCTCGTCGAACGCGCCGAGGAGCGGCTCAAAGCGATCGACGACGCCTTTGCGCGGCTGCAGCGCGGCCGTTACGGCATATGCGAGCAATGCGAAAACGACATCGCGATCGAGCGGCTGCGGGTGCTGCCCTTCGCCACCTACTGCGTGGATTGCCAGCAGGAACGCAGTCAGCAGCGCGGCACTCGCGCCGCGGTCAGCGACGAGCCGTGGCGGCGCTGGCGAATCCATGAGGAGCCCGACGAAACGGCCGAGGATGCCAATGGCGTCACCGACCCCGAGGAATTGCTCACTATCCACGACGCCTCGCCGTTTGAGGCCGAGGAGGGCGAACTTGAACAGCCCTCCGCCATACCCACGCGCCGGCGCGGCCGTCCACGCAAGAGATAATCGGCGCGCGCGGACACGGCCTCGCCGGCCCGGCGCTGAGGGCGCGCTTTAAGAAGGGGGAGACCGCGGTGGCCGTCAACCGCCGCTTAATCCACGTTCCGATCATCCATACACAGGCCGACATGGGGGCGCTGGGTGAAGCCTTCAAGCGCGCCGTCATAAACCAGCTTGGGGAGCGCAAATGGCAGCTCAAGGTGGACCTGGTCGAGCGGGCATGGACGGCAATCGAGCAGGCGCTGGCCGAGCTTAATCTGCGCTACGAGCTGGTTAGGATTTACCAGGACGGCCTACCGGTTTGCGGCCACGAGTTGCGAATCGTCACTGAGCTGGCCCGTGCCGGCAGCCGCAACCATCGGCTGTTGCTGCGGATGCATCAGCGCGGCGCGACCATCATGGGCACCGAATCGGCGGAACTGCTGGTCGAGGAGTACCAACTGGCCAAACAGCTCTTGGCCAATTCCAAGACACTTCAGCCGCGCAACGGAGCCGAGCAGAATCTCGCCCGCACCCTGCTCAAACGCCGCGACGAGTTCATCGCCGCGCGCATCAACGACACCCTGAAACCAGGCGAGACCGGTATCGTATTCCTGGGCCTGCTGCATTCGCTGCGCGGCAAGCTCGCCCCGGACATCGAGCTGATCAGCCTGTTCGGCGACCAGGCGATCGCCCCGCCTAAAGACAGCTCTCGATGATCCCGAAGGCTTCGGCCAGTTCCCCCTCGGTCAGCACGCCGGCGGGCAGGAACAGGCGCACGCAGGCCGGCTCGTGGCCACCGTAATACAGGGCCAACCCCCGGCTGAAGGCGCGCTTGATGAATTCGCGGGTCCCGCTGAGCGAACCGTCACCGACGCGAAATGAAATCATCGCGCCGATTCCGTCGATGTGGGAGACCTTGCCCGGGTGACGCGAGGAAAGCTCCGCCAGATGCCGGCGGGTCATTAGTTCAAGCTGTTTTTCGCGCCCTTGGGGACCGAAGAAATTCTCGCCGACCAGCTTTTCGATAATCCGCCGTCCCACTGCCATCGCCGCCGTGGCGCCTGAAAACGTGCCTGAAATCAGTCCGGGATCGGGCGCCAGCTCGTGTCGATAGAGCATTGCGCTGCCTTGTAGCAGCTTGCCGACCGTGACGACATCGACATACTGCGCCAGGTCGAGCAGCTCGGTGGCGAACAACTCGGTCACGCGGCCGAAGGTCTGTATTTCGTCGATCCACACCGCAATTCCGGCGGCGCGGCATTGCTCGAACAGCGGCACAAAGAATTCCCGCGGCGCGGTGCGGAAGCCCGCTTCACCTTGAACCAGTTCGACCATGAACGCCGCCACGCAATCGCCCTCCCGCGCAATCACATCGCGCATTGCGGCCGCGGTCTTTGCTGTGCTTTGCGGGTCGCCGGGATCATGGAAAGGTACGTAATAAACCGGAAAAGTGCGCGGCTGGCCGAGGCGGTAGTCGGGCCGATCCGTGATCTCCGCCATCGCGCTGGTGCGCCCGTGAAAGCATCCCCTGAACGCGATTATTCCCGGCCGCCCGCCGCGCCGCTGCCGCAGCAGCTTGAGCGCGTTCTCATTGGCGTCAGCGCCCGAAAGCGACAGCCAGCAGCGGTCGAGTCCCGCCGGCGCATGCGCCAGCAGCGTTTCCATCAGGCCGACATACTCGGTGTTGAAGATGAGATTGCCCTGCATCGCCAGGTCGGACGCGGCAGCGCGAATCGCGGTTTCGATCAGGTCAAGATTGCCATGGCCGAACAGATGCACGCCGATGCCGAGGGTGAAGTCCAGTACCCAGCGCCCGTCGGCCAGGCGGGCCCACGCGCCGCGGCCCATCCCGGAACCCAGATAATCGAAAAATGGCGCACGCCCGCGCAGCTCGGCCAGTTTGCGCAGTGCCCCAGCCATATCGAGCACTGGAGCATCGGGAAACCCGGCCTGCTGCGCGCGGGCAATGGCGTCGAGCATGAGGCGCAGCCCGCGCTCGAAATCCGGACCGAAGGGAGAACTCACGGGCAGTCCACCCGCGGCGCAGTTACTTCAGCGCCTTAGCCGAAAAGCCGCGATCGTTGTAACACAGCAGGCTGCGCTTGCCCTGCACCGTGGTCTCCAGCACGCATTCCCGCCCCCACAGGCGGTAGAGATAGGCCAGGGTCTTTTCGGCATACTCCAGGTGCAGGTCGCGGCCGTCATGGTAGTGACGCAGGTACAGGGTGCGATTCTGGCCGAAGTCGGCGTCTTCGATCTTGATTACCGGGATGGTCGCCATGCCGATGTTGCGCAGCAGGTTTTCCTTGACCTCGCGCCAGCCTTCCTCGTCCGACACCTTGCTGATTACCAGGTCCTCGCCGCGCGGCTCGTAGTGGAACAGGTCCATCTCGCGCATCAGCTCTTCGGTCAGATAGCGCCGCACAAATGAGGAATCGCGCTCGACCTCGCGCGCCTCGAAGATCTTCTCGTCGCCGCTCTTGTTGGGCGGGCCGTCGCGCTTGATCTCCTCGGGGGTGGGATTGGTGTAGCGCCGATGCAGATCCTCCCAGATCTTGAGCCCCAGGTGGTAGGGGTTGATTTGCCCCGGGATTGGCCGCACCACCTGGTTGTGGCGCACGATGAATTCCAGGCGCAGGCCCTGGTCGAGGTCCAGCGACTCCAAAATCCGCTTGTGCCAGTAGCTGGCCCACCCTTCATTCATGATCTTGGTCTCGATCATGGGGATGAAGTACTTGGACTCCTCGTCCACGATGGTCAGCAAATCCTTTTCCCATTCCAGCAAAAACGGATTGTTGTCGCGGATGAACAGCAGGATGTCCTCTTCGGGCTCGTAGGGCACCTTACGGATGTTGGGCTGGACGTAGGGTTTGGCCGGATGGATCTTCTTGAACGGGTCGTCGGGCGGACGCGCCGCCTCCAGCGCGCGCTCGATCTGCTCGGCCTGGCTGAGCTTGCGAATCGCCAGGTTGCGCCGGCGCTGCAATGACAGCGAGTGCGCCGCGTCCAGCACGTTCTCCACCTTGTCGATGCCGATCGACGGGTCTTCCACATAGCGCCGCACCCGCAGCGCATGGGCCTTGAACAGTTCGATCGTATACTCGGCGCGGGTTGAGCTGTAAGTGAAGTTGCGCTTGAAGAAGTCGTTGTGTCCGTAAACGTGCGCGATGGTCAGGATTTGCAGCAGCAGCGTGTTGTCGCGCATCAGGTAGGCCAGCGCCGGATTGGAGTTGATCACCATCTCGTAGGGCAGGCCGCTGACGCCGTGGTCGTAAAGCGTTTTTAACTTCTCGTAGGCTTTGCCGTATGACCAGTGCGGATAATGCGACGGCATGCCCGAGTACGCCATATAGCCCAGCATCCCGCTGTGATCGCACAACTCGAATTCCTGCGGGTAGCAGTCCAGGCCGAACTCCGCAACCTTCTCGCGGATGCGCTCATCCCATTCGACCAGGTCCTTGAGCGTGTAGTTCGCCATCGCAAATGCTCCGCGCCCGCGCGCCGCCTATGCCCTCAAGCCTGCGCCTTCTCCTTGGCCAGAAACGCCTTGAAGGAGGGCCAGATGTCCTCCTTGCGTTCGATCAGCACGGTCTGGAAATTGGGCGCGTCCAGGCGCCGGAACACGTTGAGCATCGAGGATTCATAGTAGCGTGAGCCTAGCGGCTTGATCTCGCCGTAGCCGAACAGATTGCACACCTCCGCCAGCTCCTTGGCGGCGCGCAGCGCGGCCGGATTGTCAGAGTCGAAGTTATCGCCGTCCGAGCAGTGGAAGGCGTAGATGTTCCACAGCGAGGGATGGTAGCGCGCCTGGATGATCTCGAGCGCCTTCAGATAGCCCGAGGAGATGAACGTGCCGCCCGATTCCCCCTTGTGGAAGAACTCCTCCTCGGTGACCTCGTTGGCCTCGGTATGATGGCCGATGAAGACGATTTCGACGTTGCGGTAGCGCGTGGTGATGAACTGGTAGAGCAGGAAAAAGAAGCTGCGCGCCAGATACTTCTTCATCGTGTCCATCGAGCCCGACGTGTCCATGATGCAGATCACGACAGCGTTGGACTCCTTGCGCATCTCCGCCTCCACGTGGCGGTACTTCAGATCGTCGTCGTGGAAGGGGAAACGCTCCTTGGTCTTTTCGCCGGCCTCGACCCGCTCGTCGTGGCGGCTGGCCAGCTTGCGCATGATGCGCTGCTTGGCGGTGCGCCGCTTGTCCAGGCGCACGCGGATTCCGACCTTGCGGTAACCCTTGCGCTTGGTGCTGCGCTCGGCCTCGATCTCGCGCAGCGCGCGCCGTTCCATGTCGGGCAGTTCGAGATCCTCGAACATGATCTCGATCAGCTCCTCCAGCGTCACGTCGGTTTCGTAATAATCCACCCCGGGCCGGTCGCCGGCACGGTCCTGACCCTGGCCCTGCCCCTCGCGTCCGGCCTTGCCCACCACCTGGCCGGGCTGGCTGTTGCCGTCGCCCTGGCCGACGCCGCCGGAGTTCTCGCCGTAAACGAAGCGGTACTCCTTGATGCCGCGCAGCGGCACCTTGATGATGCGGTCCCTGTCTTTGCCGATGATCGATTCCTCGGCGATGATGTCCGAGATGTTCTCGCGAATCAGCTCGCGAACCTTCTGCCGATGACGCAGGCGGTCGCCCGCCGAGCGGTCCGAGCGTTCCGCGTCGGAGGGACGGTACTCACGAAAGATTGATTCGACAAGCGGCATAGCTCACCTGCAACGGCGCTTCAGCCCTGATTATACGCCGTCCGGTCGTGGGGCGCACGATGCCCGATAAATCGGGTATCGGACCCCGTTGGATTGGTAATCCGCAGCCGCAGGGTTGGTAGCAGGCACCCAGGGCGGGCGCCGGCGCCCCGCAGCCTGTGCCGAAAAGCTGAGCCGCCCCTGGAAATCAGCCCACCTCATCACCGGCCCGGAGCGCACGCGCCCGCCCTGCCGGGCAAGTCCGCGTGCGGGTCTAGTCCTTCCACAGGTTGTTGGCCGCGTACTTCAACACCACGTCCACGCACGATTCGCAGTAGCCATTCTCCAGCAGGTTCTGCACCATCGCGTTGTACTTCTCGGTCTGCTCCTCGTCGCGCGTGCGCGCCTTGGTGATGATCCGCGAGATGTCGCGCACCGAGGTCATCAGTTTCTTCTCGATCGCTTCCTTAAGCGGCTCGTAGCTGCGATAGCTGATTTTCTCGCCGCGGCGCGACACTGACCACAGGTACGCGATCACCTCCTGGCGGAAGCCCTCGGCCGCCGAGCCGATAATCGCAATCTGCTCCTCGATCGACTTGAGGAAGCCCTCGTCGGGATTGAGTTCCTCCTTGGTGTTGCGGTCGCGCACCTTGGTCTTGTTGACGTAGGCCTCGGCGTGGTCGAGATAGTTCTGGAACAACGACTCCGCCTGCTCCTGGTAGGAGTAGACGAACGCGCGCGTGATCTCCTTCTCCAGCAGGTCGAGGTATTCCTTGTGCAGGGTGTCCTGCAGGAATTCCAGGTACTGCTTGCGGGTGTCGTCGGGCAAGTCCGCCTCCTTGGTCATCGAGATCAGCGCCTCGCGCACGTTGATCGGATTGATGCAGTTGCCCAGCACGTTGTCCGACAGCGCGTTGTCCAGCGCCTTCATGATGAAGCGCGTGGAGATGCCCGACATGCCCTCGCGCTTGGCGTCTTCCTTGAGTTCTTGCACGTCGATCTTCTTAGTGCGTCCCTTCTCGACCACCTCCTCGCCGTTGTACAGCTTGAGCTTGGTCATCAGATCGCACTTGGAGGTCGGCTCCAGGCGCGACAGGATCGCGAACATCGAGGCCAGCTCCAGCGTATGCGGCGCGACGTGGGCGCGGAAGTCGGAGTTGCGGATGATCTTCTGGTAAATCTTGACTTCCTCGGACAGTCGCAAGTTGTAAGGCACCTTGACCACCACGATCCGGTCGAGAATCGCCTCGTTGGTGTGGTCGGCCTTGAACTTCTGCCATTCCGCCTCGTTGGAGTGGGCCACGATACAGGTATCAACGTACACCATCCCGTGGCGCCCGGGCGCCGGAATCACCTTCTCCTGCGTAGCCGTGATCATCGCGTGCAGGTATTCGGTTTCGTTCTTGAATACCTCGATGAACTCGACCAGGCCGCGGTTGCCGACGTTGAGCGCGCCATTGAGCTCCAACACCCGCGGGTCCCCCTCGGAGTACTGATCGAGCTTGGAGATGTCCTCCGAGCCAATCAGCACCGAGGTGTCCTGGTTGTTGGGATCTACAGGCGGTACCACCCCGATTCCCACCCGATTGCGCTTGGAGAAGCTCACCGTCTCGACCGGAAACTCCTCGTAACGCAGACCGAATTCCTCCTTGAGGCGATAGCGGCACACCGGACACAGGTCGCCCTCGATGTGCACCCCCAGCATCTTTTCGAATTCCTTGCGCAGATGGCGGGGGATCAAATGCAGCGGCTCCTCATGCATCGGACAGCCTTCGATCGCATAGATCGGCGCGGCCTGTTCCAACCCGCGCTGCAAGCGCTCCACCAGCGAGCTTTTGCCCGAACCCACCGGCCCCATCAGATAAAGCACCTGGCGGCTTTCTTCGCCCTTGAGCGAGGCGGAATGGAAATATCGCACTAGCTGCGCGATGGTCTTCTCGATGCCGAAGAATTCGTCGGCAAAGAAATTGAACACCTTGATCGGCTCGTCCTTGTACAGGCGGCGGGTTCGCGGGTCATCACTGTCCTGGATATCGCGAATCCCAGCCGAGATGATCAGGTCATAAATCCGAGCGTGGGCCAACTTGGTACCCAGGGGGTCGGCTTTGACCTTGTCCAGGTAATCGAGCAGGGTACCGCGCCATTGCTTGGAGGCGCGCAGGGCGCGGTCCTCTTTGATAACACGCTCGAAAGCGTTAACTTCGGCCATTCGGTAACTCCTTTATTGCTCCGCGTTGCCTCGGTGACCGCGAGGTATTGCGTCGAGGACCGGTTCCGGCGAGGCGTGGACAATGTGCTATTTTTGACACGGATACCGCTAAAAATTATAACGAACGCTCTCCCGCATAATCAAGGTAGCTTCTTTGGCCCGGCGCGGTGAATTCACAGGCTTTTACCCGCGGCTGAACTTCCTGACATTTCCCCTCCGATGGGTTGCCGGGATTGATACTCGCGCGGCACGCCAACCATGTCGCTTAAGCCCAGTTTACCCCCATCCTTGCGGACATGCGCAGTAAAAACCTGGTCGTCGTGCGCAAAGGATATCCACCATCGATGGGCCGCCGCCCGCGCCAGGTACTCCGCCTTGCGCGCCATCGTGGTCAGCGGGTCCAGGTCGTAGGCCTGGTTCCACGGCCCCTTCATATGGGAGCGGGTCGGCACGATATCGGCCAGATGCACAAACGCGTCGGGCCCGTCGCTAACCAGCACCACCTGATGGTCCACGGTGTGGCCGCCGGTCACCAGCGCCTGTACGCCGGGAATTATCGTGGTATCGCCGCGCAGCGGTTCGATCAGGCCGGCCAACGGCCCCAGGCATTCGGCGGCATGGCGATAGGCGGCCCGCATCCGCTCGTTGGTGGAGTCGCCGGCCACCTCAATCTCACCGCGCTGGACAAAATAGCGGGCGCGGGGAAACGCCGCCACAAAGCCGCCCTCACCCCGGCGCCGCACCACGCCGCCGCAATGGTCGAAATGCAGATGGCTCAGCACCACATGAGTTATGTCGCCCGCTTCCATCCCCAAAGCCTTCAGGCCATCGGGCAGCCAGCCGTCTTGATGGCCAAAAATCTTTCGCTCCACATCCCTAAGCCGATTGCCGATTCCGGTATCGACCAGCACCGCCTCGCGCCCGCGCATGATAAGCGGACAGGTCAGATTGAGCCGGATGCGGTTCTGGTCGTCGGGCGGATGGTCCTTCTTCCACAGCTCGCGCGGGACCACTCCGAACATGCAACCGCCGTCGTTTAACCACAGACCATCGGTCAAAAATGCTATTTTGAAAGAGCCGACTTGAATTTGCGGTGGAGTCTGCACCTTTTTCACCCGGTAAACCGATATCGGCACCGCCGAGGACCTGCTCTATTGTGCGCTTACTCTCCGGCCAGCCAAACCCCCAGCAACATCGCCGCCGCACCCGCCAGCGCGATAAACGCGCTGAGTACCGCCAGCCGCGCCGTTGCCGACCGCAACGATCCGTTCCGATTGTCCTCGCGCATGCCGCGCCCGATGCGCCAGGACGCTAGCAACGCCGCCACCATCAGCGCATACAGCCCAAGCTTGACGGCCAGCACCCGGGTAAACGCCGCAGGAAAGTCAAAGCGCCGACGCACGCCCGCGCCATATAAATTGACGACCCCGCTGGCCACCATCAGTGCCGCTGCCAGCGCATTGCTCAGGTTGAGACCGGGCACTACCCGCTCCACGAATTCCCGGCCCTCGGTGCTGTCAGCGTTGACCACGCCACCTGCCACGGCCATCGTCACCGAAGCCAGTACCCACCACGAGCCGGCGATCACATGCAGCCACAAAGCTCCGCTCGTCAGCCACGCCACCGTTCAGATTTTCAACCTCGATCGCACCGCGATTCAGGCCCACATTGTACCAGCATCGGCGCCGCGGCCGCAGCCGCATCCTGCCGTGCATATCCCGGGCCCCAAGCGATGTGTTGATATTGGCTGCGGCATGACCCAAAATGACTGCGCCGGTCAGATCCGAGCGGAGAAAATTACGCCGGCGCCGAGGACTAGATGGCTCATCAAAGCGAACTGATCACGACCCTCAACGCGATGGTGGAAGAACGCAGCCTGCTGAAGCATCCGTTTTACCAGACCTGGAGCGCAGGCGGCCTGACCCTCGAGCGCCTGCGCAACTATGCGGCCCAGTACTACCGCCACGTCGAAGCCTTCCCACGCTACCTCAGCGCGCTGCATTCGCGCTGCGCCGACCTGCAAACCCGCCAGGCTCTGCTCGACAACCTGATCGACGAGGAACGCGGGCCGGAAAACCATCCCGAACTGTGGCTGCGCTTCGCTGAAGGACTGGGTGCCTCGCGCCAGGACGTGCTCAACGCGCCGCCCTGCCCTTCCACCCGCGCCCTGGTCGACACTTTCGAGCACCTGGCGCGAGAGGCTTCGCTGGGCGCCGGGTTAGCTGCGCTTTACGTTTATGAGGCGCAAATCCCGTCCGTCGCGGCAACCAAGATCCAGGGGCTGCGGCAATTTTACGCGATCTCCGACGAGCGTAGCCTGCAGTTCTTCACCACTCATCAGCAGGCCGACGTCTTCCATGCGCAGACCACCGCCCGCCTGCTGGAACGCCACGCGGCAACCCCCGAACAGGGGCGGTTGGCGATAGAGGGCGCTGATACCGCACTGACGGCGTTGTGGCGTATGCTCGACGGCGTCTAGACACTGGCGCACCGCGCCGGGTCGTGACGATGCGATTGCCCTCAGCGGCCGCGGCGCCGGCCCTTGGGGTCGTGCCGGGCTGCGGCCACAACTTGGATGGTACGCATGCATCGAGCGCTCCGTATCGCGGGTCTGGCCGTGGCCGGCGCGGTGCTCATCGCAGCCGGTGTAGTCGCCTACGCTGCCTACAATCTTACCGGCCTTATCGCGCGCCATCAGCAGCGCATCCTGCAGCGGGCCAGCGCGGCGTTGGGGCGGCCGGTCAAGGTCGGTCAAATCAAGGCACGCGTCGGAGTAGGCCTGGCCATCGAGGTCGACGATCTCGAAATCGCTGATAACCCCACGTTCTCGCACGACCCCTTTCTTTCCGCGGCGCGGTTCTCGCTTGACGTCGAGTTCGTGCCGCTTCTGCACGGCAAAGTCAAGGTGCATGAGCTGGAGCTGACCGACCCGGTAATCCGCATCCTGAAGCGAGCTGACGGCATCCTTAATGTCGACTCGCTGGGCGGAAATTCCGCCGCCCCGGCGGGTGTTGGGCGCGGCCGCGGCGGCGCGGGAGCAATGAGCGGGGTGGTGTGGGCGATCGCGCGCCAGGTTTCGATCAAAGGTCTGGCCATCGACGACGGCACCATCTACTTCAGCGACGCCGGGCTTAAGGGCGTGCCGCTTCAAATCACCCATCTGGGCCTTGAGATGAGCGGGTTTCACACCGGCTCCCCGTTTGACATCGAGCTGAAATCCGCTGTGTTCAGCGACCAGCCCAACATCGCCGTGTCGGGCAAGATGGGACCGATGCTGCGTCAGGGTGTGCTCGACATCCCGGGCTGTCCGCTTGACCTGAAGTTCAAGCTCGGTCCGCTCAGCGTTGACAATCTGCGCACGCTGATGGCGCCGGGCGCGATCCTGCCGGCCACTATCTCGATGCCCGATGTGGCTTCGGCGGAGGGTACAGTCAACGGTACGCTGGCCAACTTCCAAATCGCGGCCAGCTCCGACCTGTCGGGCTACCGAATCATTTATCACGAGGTGTCGAACAAATCGGGGACCAGTGCGCTGACGCTGAAGCTGGCGGGCCGCGGCGCGATCATCGGCGCATTGCGACCGATGGCGCCGGAGGGCGGATGGGACCTAACGGCGACGCTAAGCCAGGTCGCGGCCTGGTTCGAAGGCGCCCAACGGCCGGCGATCACCGACCTCAACGGCCGCATCCATCTGACGCCCACGCGCCTGGAGGTACAGCCCACCACCTTCACCCTGGGGTCGGGACACGCCACGCTGCAGGCCCGCGCCGACTCGCTGACGCCGTTGCGCGCCGCTTTCAGCCTCGACGCCGACTCGCTGCAATTGTCGCAAATCGTGCCCAGCCGCTCGCCCGGCGAGTTCGTCAGCCAACTGGCGATCTCGGGGCGCGCTCACGGCGCGATGGCGGCGCCGGCGATAGACGCACGCGTCAAGTCGGGCAGCGGGTTGGTTGAAGGGTTGGCCTATCGCAACCTGGACCTCACCGCTGCCTACGCGGGGGACCGGGTCTCGGCACAGCCGCTTTCGCTTGACGCCTTCGACGGCTCGGTAGTCGCCAACGTCAATGCGGTGGTGGCGGCGCGCCCGCCGTTTGACGCCTCGGCCAGCCTCAGGCACATCAACGTCGCCAGGCTGTTGCACTGGCTGGACGTGCAAACCAGTGCAGTGAGCGGCTTTCTGAGCGCGGATGCCCGAGTGTCGGGCGCCGGCACCGCCTGGAAGGACATCCAGCCCACCCTGCGCAGCAGCGGCCGGATGTACCTGTCCGGAGGCGAGTTGCACGGCGTCAATATCGTGGCGATCGCGCTGAACAAAATCGCCGCCGCGCCCGTGGTAAGCCAGCTCGTCAGCGTGGCCTTCCGCTCAAGCCATCAGCATTTGTTCGCCGAATCGAGCACCGACCTGCGCCAGGCCAGCATGACCTACAATTTGTACGGACAGCGGGTCACGACCAATGACCTGCTCATTGAGTCGCCCGACTATACCATCACGGGTGCCGGATGGTTCGACTTCGACAAGAACATCAACATGAGCGGCGACATCAAGCTGACCCTCGGCCTGTCCGCGGCAATCCCGGTAATGGTGATGGGCAAATATCCGGCGCTGCTGGTGATTCCGGATATCCCCAAGGTGGCCGAGCGCACGGCGGCGGGCGTGATCAGCGCGCCGGTCAACATCCTGAAAGGCGGCGCCAGCGCGGTGGGCAGCGTGCTGGGCGGCATCAGAAGCGTCCTGCCGTGACCTGGTGCGTCGTTGCTTTGGTCACACTATAGTTTGTCCCACTCCAGCCCCCACGCGGCGACGATGTCTTTGGCCGAGACGATGCGGGCCACAATGCCGAGGCCGTACTTCAAGGACATCTCGGCGTACTCGGGCGGGAAACCGGCCACGCAGTCCGAGGCCACGAGCGCGCGGTAGTTGCGATTGAGCGCCTCGACCACGATTCCCTGCACGCCGATGTTGATCGACACGCCCGCCGCAATTACGGTTCGCACCCCGATGTCGCGCAGGATGCTGTCCAACTCCGTGCCCTCAAACGGATGCCATCCGTGGGTGCGTGAGATGACGAAGTCGGCCGGTTCGGGCCCCAGTTCCGGGATGATCGCGACCGCCGCACTGCCGCGCACCAGCGGCAGCGCGCCCGCCTTGATCATCCGCTCCACCAGCGGCGTAGAGACCGACATCCCCAGGCCGTCGGGCCGCGTTTCGTAAACCCCATGACAAACGTGGGCACCGGCTTTGCGCGCTGCCCGCAGCAGCCGCGCCAGATGCCCCACCACGTCGCGGGCGCGCACCTGCGCGGCCAGGTTCTTGAGTGTATCGGGGGCTAGGCGCCCCGCGATCCCTTCCTGCATCTCATTAATCACGATCGCCGTGGTTCGGGGCTCGACCATTTCGCGCACGTCAAAGGCCATCCTGCATTCCCCCGCGATAGACTGCGCTCCGTTTATCCCACCGGCGCCGCCGGCGTCAACGAAGGCTCCGCGGGCGGTTTCGATTTACATACGCAACGGCGTCATGGTAGCCAAATAAGCGCCAAGCCAGGGAGGATTACGCAATGAAAGCCGCGATGTTTAACGGCGTCAACAAGCCGCTGCTGATTGACGAAGTGGAAATCGACACGCCCAAAGACCACGAGGTGCTGGTCAAAGTCAAGGCGTGCGGCGTCTGCCATAGCGACCTGCATTACGTCAAAGGCCTGGTACCGATGAAAATCCCGACCCTGCTGGGACACGAAGCCGCCGGCGTGGTCGAAGCGGTGGGCCCGCTGGTCTCCAACGTCAAGCCCGGCGACCACGTAATCGCGCTGTCCGTCATCTATTGCGGCCAATGCGACCAGTGCATTTCGGGCAATCCCAGTTCCTGCCTGAACCGCGAAGCGACACGGCGGCGCGACGACGAAAAACCCCGCACCACCTGGCGCGGCCAGAAGGTCACACCGGTCTCCGACGGCGGCGCCTTTGCGGAAAAGATGCTCGGGCACGAAAACAGCTTCGTCAAAATCCCTGACGAGATGCCCTTTGACCGCGCCGCCCTGATTGGCTGCGCGGTGACGACCGGCGCCGGCTCCGTGCTCAATCATGCGCAGGTCAAACCCGGTACGACGGTGGCGGTTTTCGGCTGCGGCGGGATCGGGCTGTCGGCGATCCAAGGGGCGCGCATCGCGGGCGCACTGCGCATAATCGCGGTGGATACGATGGAGAGCAAGCTGGCGATGGCGCGCCGGCTGGGTGCCACCCATACCGTCGATGCGTCCGCGTCGGACCCGCTCAAAGAAATCCAGCAAATCACCGCCGGCAAGGGCGTCGATTACTCCTTCGAAGCCGTCGGGCTTAAGAAGACCGGCGAGCAGTGCATCTACAGTCTGGGCGTGCGCGGCACCGCAGTGCTCATCGGGATGGTGCCGGCGGGGCAAAAGCTCGAGATCGAGCCGGGATGGCTTATCGGCGGCGCCCGCTATGTGACCGGATGCGTACTGGGGTCCAACCGTTTCCGCATCGACGCGCCGCGCTATGTTGAATACTATAGACAGGGCAGGCTTAACCTAGATGAAATGGTTACGCGCCATTGCCGCCTGGAGGAGATTGACGAGGCATTTAAGCTGATGGACGGCGGCGACCTGGTGCGCTCGGTGGTTATGTTCGATTGACGATCTCTTCGATTGGCAAAATGTGTCGTGCGTATCGGCATCGATCTAGGCGGCACCAAAATCGAAGGCATCGCCCTTGACGACCGGGGCGATACACTGTGCCGGCGTCGGGTGGCGACCCCGGCCGGAGAGTACCGCGCCACGGTTGACGCGATTGCCGGGCTGGTGGCAGCAATCGAGCGTGAAACCGGCCTGACCGGCAGCGTCGGCGTAGGCACGCCCGGCGCTGTATCGCTGCGTACCGGGCTTATCAAGAATTCCAACAGTACCGTTCTCAACGGCAAGCCGCTTGACCGCGACCTGGCCGAGGCCTTGGGCCGCCCGGTGCGGATTGAGAACGACGCCAACTGCTTCGCGCTGTCCGAGGCGACCGACGGAATCGGCGCCGCGGCGGAATCGGTCTTCGGCGTAATCCTGGGCACTGGAGTCGGCGGGGGATTGGTGGTCAACCGGCGCATCATCACCGGCCGCAACCGGATCGCCGGGGAATGGGGCCATAATCCGATGCCCTGGTCCAGGCCCGACGAGTGGACGCGGCCCAAGTGCTATTGCGGCCGCACCGGTTGCATCGAAACGCTGATCTCCGGTCCGGCAATCGCCCGCGAGTTCCATGCCCGCACCGGCCGCAGCCTGACCGCAGAGCAGATCGCCGAAGCGGCGCGAAACGGCGACCGCGACGCGGTGGAGGCGCTCAAGCGCCTGGAGGACCGACTGGCGCGCGGCCTAGCGACGGTGGTCAACATCTTCGACCCCGACCTGATCGTGCTGGGCGGCGGCCTGTCCAACATCGAGCGGCTGTACAGCACGGTCGGCGGCCTGATCTCGCGCTACGCCTTTTCCGACGGCGTCGACACCCCCGTGGTGCGCGCCAAACACGGCGATTCCAGCGGCGTGCGCGGTGCCGCCTGGCTGTGGCCACCGGGCTGATTTTCGCCCGCCCGCGCATGGTTGGCGTGAAAGCGCGGGGCGCGGCATCATTACACGACAGGATCGAGCAGCAAGCCGATGGCAGAGAGCATCATAGGGCCGACCTCCCATTACTTTTACTCCCAGCGCCTGAAGCTCCATTACGTGGACTGGGGCAACGGCGGCAAGCCGCTGATGATCATGGTGCATGGCGGGCGCGACCATTGCCGCAACTGGGATTGGCTGGCGCTGAAGTTCCGCCGCCATTATCACGTCATCGCCCCCGACCTGCGCGGGCACGGCGACTCGGACTGGGCGGTGGGCAGCCCCTACGCGATGATCGACTACGTGGTCGATCTGGCGCAGTTGATAAGCGCGCTCGGCCCACAACCGTTGACCCTGGTCGGCCATTCGCTGGGCGGCGCGATCGTCCTGCAGTACACCGGCGTGTTTCCTGAGCGCGTCCAGCGCGTGGTCGCAATCGAGGGACTGGGACCGCCGCCCGCGATGATCTCGCAGGCGCCCGCGCACGAACGGATGGCGAACTGGGTGGCGGCAATGCAATCGCTGGCGCAGCGCAAAGTGCGCGAGTACGCCAGTATCGAGGAGGCGCTGGCGCGTATGCGCGCCGAAAATCCCCACCTAAGCCTCGAGCAGGCGCGCCATCTGACCATTCACGGCACGCGCCGCAACGAAAACGGCACCTACTCATGGAAGTTCGACAACTACGTGCGTTCGGCTTCTCCCTATCAGTTCAACATCAATGACGCCGAGGAGATCTGGTCGCGCATCCAATGCCCCACCCTGCTGCTGCGCGGCAGCGAGTCATGGACCGTGGATTGGGAGAAGTACAATCGCACCCGCGCCTTCCGCCACGCCAAAATCGTAACTATCCCCAACGCCGGCCACTGGGTGCATCACGACCGCCTGGAAGAAACCCTGGCGGTGATGAGGGATTTTCTCCATGTCTGAATGGCTGCGCGGCACAAGCTTCCCGCCTGTGGCTTCGGTGCAAGTCCTTGTTTTGTCTGTCATCCCGAGCGAAGCCGAGGGATCAACGCGGGGCGATTTGTCTGGGACGGCAGCGCCGGGGCTAGGAATTTAGCTCGCGCGCCGCTTGTTTGGCGAAGTAGGTCAGGATCAGGTCGGCGCCGGCGCGCTTGATTGCGATCAGTACTTCCATCGCCGCGCGCCGCTCATCCAGCCATCCGTTGATTCCCGCCGCCCGCAGCATCGAATACTCGCCCGACACGTTGTAGGCCGCAACCGGGCATTTGAACTCCTGCTTGACGCGCCAGATCAGGTCGAGGTAGGGCAATGCCGGCTTGACCATCACGATGTCCGCACCTTCCTCCAAATCCAGCGCGACCTCGCGCAGCGCCTCATCCCCGTTGGCCGGATCCATCTGGTAGGAGCGCCGGTCGCCGAATTGCGGCGCCGATTGCGCCGCATCGCGAAATGGCCCGTAAAATGCGGAGGCGTACTTGGCCGAATAAGCCATGATCGGCGTTGACACAAAACCATTGCGGTCCAGCGCCGCGCGGATCGCGCCGACGCGCCCGTCCATCATGTCCGAAGGCGCTACGATATCGGCGCCGGCGCGCACATGCGACAGCGCCTCGCGCGCCAGCAGCTCCAGCGTCGCGTCGTTGTCGACCTCGCCGTCCCTGATCGCGCCGCAATGGCCGTGGTCAGTGTACTCGCACATGCATACGTCGGTGATCACCACCAGGTCGGGTACGTGCTCCTTGATTTCACGGATCGCCTGTTGCACCGAACCGCTGTCGCTCCACGCCTCGCTGCCGATCGCGTCCTTGTGCTCGGGAATGCCGAACAGAATCACCGCCGGCACTCCCGTCTGCGCAATCTCGCGCGCCTCGCGGGCCGCCACGTCGGGCGACATCTGCGCCACCCCCGGCATCGACTTGACCGGGTTGTTGACGCCGCGTCCGGGGCATACGAACAGCGGGTGGATCAGGTTGTCGGGGCTAAGCCGGGTCTCGCGGACCATCCGGCGCAGCACTTCAGTGCGGCGCAATCTTCGGGGACGATTCAATGGAAAGGCCATCGTTGCTCACCGCCGTCATGCTATCGTTATACGCGAACCGGTGCGACGGCAACTTCCCCGAAAGGACTGCGTCAGATGGCGGCCGAGGAGAAATTCACCGCGCTTAATCGCGAGCTTCACAAGTACCTGCTCGATCACGGGCACAACGGCGACCCGCTGCTGGCCGAACTGGCGGCCGAGACGCGCAAGCTGGGGCAAATCGCCGGGATGCAGATTGCGGCCGAGCAGGGCACCCTGATGGGTCTGCTGGCGCGTGCAATCGGCGCACGCCACGCGGTCGAGGTCGGCACCTTTACCGGCTACAGCGCCATTTGCGTGGCGCGCGCGCTGGCGCCCGACGGCCATCTGCTGTGCTGCGACGTCAACCCGCAATGGACCGAAATCGCGCGCCGCTACTGGGAGCGCGCGGGACTGAGCGGCAAGATTACCCTGAAGCTGGCGCCCGCCGTCGAAACGCTGCGCGCCCTGCCCGCCGATTTCGTCATCGACTTCAGCTTCATCGACGCCGACAAGGTCAACTACCGCACCTATTACGAGGAATGCCTCAAGCGCACCCGCCACAATGGCCTCATCCTGATCGACAACGTACTGTGGGGCGGCAGCGTGATCGACCCGCGCAATCAGAGCGAGGACACCCGCGCAATTCGCACGCTCAACGACTTTATCGCGCAGGACAGGCGCGTGGAGGCAGTGATGATCCCGGTGTCCGACGGCTTGACGATCGTGCGCAAGATTTGAAGCTGCTGGCAAAAATAGCGGCGCGCGCCGCGATGCTGTGTTTCGGCATCCTGACGGCGCTGGTCATCGGCGAGATCGGGCTGCGGATGGCGGGCCTTGCCAAGCCCGCCTTTTACACTTACGACCGCTGGCGCGGATGGACGCTACGGCCGGGCGCCAGCGGATGGAATGCCCGGGAGGGCGACGCCTTTGTCAGCATCAATCGCGAAGGTTTCCGCGGCCCCGAAATGTCGGTCGCCAAGCCGCCCGACACGATTCGCATCGCCGTGCTGGGCGATTCCTTTACCGAAGCCCAGCAGGTGGCAGAAGACAAAACCTTCAGCGCCGTGATGGGCCGCGACCTGGCCGCCTGCCCGGCGCTGGCCGGGCGCAAGGTCGAGATGCTGAATCTGGGCGTCAACGGCTACGGCACCGCGCAGGAGCTGATGACGCTGCGCCATCAGGCGTGGCAGTTCTCACCCGACATCGTGGTGCTGGCCGTGTTCACCGGCAACGACATCGTCAACAACTCGGTCACGCTGGAAACCGAGCGCTGCCGGCCGTTCTTTGAGTTGCGCGACGGCGAACTGGTGCCGACCGGACCCCTGTTTGATTCACCCGTCACCCGCGCGCAGTGCATGATGCGCTTTGAATCGCGCCTGCGCTTTGACCCGCGCCAGTCGGCGGTAATCAGGATGATCGACGACGGATGGCGCGCGATCAAAGACCGCCTGCCCGGCAAGCATCGTCACCATCGCCATCGCGACCTCGAAGGCTCCGAACTGGGCATCAGCGACCTCATCTACCAGCCGCCCGCGGACCCGCAATGGCGCGACGCGTGGCGGGTCACCGAAGCGCTCATCGAGCAGATCAATCGCGAGGCCAAGGCCCACGGCGCGGCCTTTCTCGCCGTCACCCTGACCAACGGCGTCCAGGTCTGGCCCGATCCCGCGGTGCGCGCGCAATACATGCGCCGCCTGGGCGTCGCCGATTTGTCCTACCCGGACCGGCGCATCGAGACGTTGGGCCGGCGCGACGGCTTTGCGGTGCTGGTCCTGGCGCCGCCGATGGCGGCATACGCCGAACAGCATCACCAGTTCCTGCACGGGTTTACCAACACCAAAACCGGCGAAGGCCACTGGAACGAACTGGGCCATCGCGTGGGCGGCGGCCTGATTGCCGCCAGGTTGTGCGAAATGATTACCTCGGGTCAGGTGCCGGCGCTGGCCGCCAAAGGCGCAGCGCCGGGGAGGCCGTGATGAAGTACGGCGTATCGATCATCCCCAACACCGGTATCATGCCGATCACGCAGCTCGCTGCGGCCGTCGAGGCGCGCGGGCTTGACGCGCTGTTTATGGGCGAGCACATCCACATCCCGGTCAGGCCGCGCGTCCCTTATCCGCTGCCGGTAATGTCGCCGGAGTATCTCAAGGAACTCGACCTGATCGTAGCGATGGCCAGTGCCGCCGCCGTCACCCGCCGCATCAAGCTGGCCAGCGGCGTATGCCTGGTGACCGCGCACGACCCGATCATCCTGGCCAAGCAGTTCGCCTCCCTCGATGTGCTGTCGGGCGGCCGCATCATCATCGGGTTGGGTACCGGATGGGTCTCCGAGATCGAAACGCACGGCACCGCCTTTGAAAACCGCTGGACGGTGTTCAGGGAGCGGGTCGAAGCGATGAAGGCAATCTGGACCGGCGAGCAGGCCGAATACCACGGCGAGTTCGTCAACTTCGATCCGATCTTCTGCCCGCCCAAGCCGGTGCAGAAACCCCACCCGCCCCTGCTGCTGGGAGTAGTGAATCCCGCCACTCGGCATATCGACTACCTTGACGGATGGTTCCCGCCGCGCATGCCGCTGGAGCAATTCACCGCGATGCGCGAGCGGCTGACGCGCCGCCTGGAGGCACGCGGCCGCGACCCGCGCTCGGTTCGCATCACCGTACATCAGAACTTCCCCGAGCGCGGCTTCGAGAGTGAACTGCCCGCCATCGAGGCGTTTCGGCGCTGCGGAGTCGAGCGCATCATCTACCGCCTGACCGGCCATCCCAACGACCGCATCCTGCCGTGGCTGGATGAACTGGCGCGGCTGGTGGAATGAATCCGCATCCAACCCTGTGGGCGGCGCACTTTGTGTGCTATAGGGTTGCACAGCAAGCAAAGTGTCAATGGCCGGTTAACTTTCAACAGTCGTAAGGAGGCTCTCATGGCCGAGTATGATGTGTTGATTCGTAACGGCACGATTGTCGACGGCACCCGCATCCCCGCCTACCGCGGCGATATCGGCATCCGTGCCGGACGCATTGCCGCGATGGGCCGTATCAGGGGCGCCAGCGCCAGACGCGAGATCGATGCCAGCGGCCTGATCGTGGCGCCCGGCTTTATCGACCTGCATACCCATTACGACGCCGCGCTCAGCGGCGGGACCAAATGGGACCCGTACGCGACGATTTCCGGCTGGCACGGCGTGACCACAGTGCTGATCGGCAACTGCGGCTTCGGCTTTGCGCCGGTGCGCCCCGAGGATCGCGAGCGCGCGATGCGCCGCATGGAGCGCACCGAATCGATTCCGCTCTCCTGCATGCAGGCCGGGATGCGTTGGGATTGGGTGACTTTTCCCGAGTATCTCGACAGCCTGGAGCGCGGCAAGATGGGGGTCAATGCCGCCGCGATGGTGCCGTATTCGCCGCTGCGCGCGTGGGTGATGGGCAACGAAGCCGCGCGCGACCCCAACTACAAGGCCCCGCCCGAGCAGGTCGCCGAGATGAAGCGCCTGTTGCGCGAGGGGATCGAGGCCGGCGCCTTTGGCTTCTCGGCCACCTTCAGCCCCGCCAATCGCGACTACGACGGCGGCTATCTGCCGACCCATGTCGCGCCGCGCGAGGAATTCCTGGAGATGGCATCGGTGCTGGCCGATTACAATCGCGGCTCGCTGGAATGGACGACCGGCAAGCATGTCGAGCGACTGGGCATGGACTTCCTGCTCGAGTTGGCCCGGGCCAGCGGACGCCCGGTCTGCTTCAACGGCGTCGCCCAAAGCCCGATGGAGCCCGATGGATGGCGCAAGATCCTGGCCTGGACCGAAAGGGCCTGCCGTGAGGCGACCGTTCTGCCGGTCAACATCTGCGTGCCACTGGACTTCGAATTCACCCTGGACACGATTGGCTTGTTCGACAATCTGCCGGCCTGGAAGGAAGCGACCCTCGGCACTTTGGAAGAGCGCAAAAACAAGCTGGGCGATTCTGCGCGCCGCGCCGCACTCAAACACGACATGCGGCCACGTCCGATGCGTACGCAGGACGGCCGGTACGACGGCGAGGCCGGGCAGGTTTCGATGTTCCAATGGGACGCGACGTTCGTGTCCGAAGTGGAGCTGGCGAAGAATCGGGGCCTGGTGGGCAAATCGATCGGCGAGATCGCCGCCGAGACCGGTAAGCATCCGGTGGACGCGCTGCTGGACCTGGCGGTCGAGGAGGATCTGAAGACCGAATTCAGGATGCCCAGCGTGGTCAACTGCGACGAAGAAGCGGTGGCGCAAATCGTCAAGCATCCACTGACCCTGGTGGGCGCCTCCGACGGCGGCGCCCACACCAAGTTCCTCACCAGCGGCCGCTATCCCACCTACTTTTTGTCGCATTGGGTGCGCGACAAGGGCGTGATGTCGCTGGAGGAGGCCCACTGGCGGCTGTCGGCGATGATCGGGTGGGCAATCGGGATTCGCGACCGCGGCTGGCTGCGCGAGGGGATGCCGGCCGACATCGTCATCTACGATCAGGCCAGACTAAGCATAAAGCCGAGCGAGAGGGTGCGCGATCTCCCCGACGGCGACTGGCGGCGCGTGCAAAAGGCCGAAGGCTATCGCTACACCCTGGTCAACGGCGAGGTCACCTTCGAAGACAACGTCTGCACCGGCGCGCTGCCCGGCAAGGTGCTGCGCAGTTGCGATATCGGGGCATAGCACAAATCGGCGCCGCGCCGCGCGGCCCCAATCCGCATCGGTCGGCCGCCATGCTCCTCCCGCTGCCGTGACGACAGCGGGAGGAGGCGCGGTCTTTATTGCCGCAACAGGGCCGGCGGATCGCGGCGCCTGCTCTTCTCGCACCAGGCGCCGGCGGTGTGGTGTTGCTCTGGTCGCCGCCGCACTGTTGCTTTTGACGCCGGCGCGCGCGCCGTCGGCCGCAAACTCCGCCCAGCTCCCCGTCGTCAACGAAATCGTCGGTACAGGCCAAAGCCTGGCGATGGGACTGTTTGCCAACCCGGCCATCTCCACCGTTCCGATGTGGCCCGACGCCGCGCTGATGACCAACCTGGGCGTACGCCAGGTCAGCGACCGGGGCCAGTTCCGCGCTCTCAAGCCCATCCTGATCACATCGCTGGTGCCGCTGGTCGAAGCCTCCACCCCCGACCATGACGGCGAGACGATCGGCGCCGCGATGGCCTTTACCGTCAATGACCTCGCGCGCGCGGCAGGCCGGCCGCCCTGGCCGGTGGTCTTCTCGATGCACGGTGTGACCGGCGCCTCCTACGAGATGCTCAAGCGGGGCACGATCGCCTACCGCAATTCGCTGGAGACGGTCAGACGCGTGGCGGCGCTGGTGCGCGCCGCCGGCAAGCGCGACGTGGTGCGCGCGGTCACCGTCAGTCATGGCGAAACCGACTACAAGATGGGCGTCAGCGCGGCGGAGTACGAAAGCTACCTGGTCCAATGGCGCGCCGACTACGACATCGATTTGCGCGCAATCACGGGACAGCGCGAGCCCGTGATGCTGTTTACCGACCAGATGAGCAGTTACACCAGCGCAGTCTTCGGCGCGCAAGCCGCGCCGATCGCGCCGATTCCATTGGCGCAGCTCAGTGCCGCCCTGCACCATCCCGAGTCGATCGTGCTGGTCTGCCCCAAGTACTGGCTGACCCATTATCGCAAGGACGGCGCCCATCTGACCAGCAGGTCGGAAGAACTGTTGGGCGAAAAGTACGGCGAAGCGATCAAGCAAACCTTCGTCGACGGCGTAGCCTGGAAGCCCCTGCACATCACCGCTGCCGCGCTGGAGGCCGACCTGATTACGCTCTCCTACCATATCCCGTCGCCGCCGATAGTGCTGGACACGCAGACAATCCGCGACCCCGGCAATTTCGGTTTCGTTTACACCGACGACTCGCCCGCGCCGCCGCGCATTCGCGCAGTCGAAGTGGCAGGCGGCGGGCGCCAGGTGCTGATTCATCTCAGCGCCCCACCCTCCGCACCGGCGGGCCATCGGCACGTCCAGTACGCGTACGTCGGTTCACTGTCGTGCGGCGGCGGCGGATGCGCCGCAGGGCCCATCAGCGGCCCGCGCGGCAATCTGCGCGATTCCGACCCGATGATGAGCCGGCTTGACGGCGGCAATTCGACCCATCTGTACAATTGGGCAGCGATCCAGGACTTCGTGTTCTGATACCGCGCCAGTTTGGCAAATCAAATTCCAACAGACTCAACAGGCGCCTAGTGCAAGCCCAAACAACCGGGAATATTACTTGGGCGGAAACCTCAAATGCTCTGAGCCATACACCTGGATAATGGTGGGGCGGCTGTCTCTGCCCGCCTTGCATGCGCGAGCATTCTTGCTCGCGCGACCAGCCCTGCAACGCAAAGTGAGGCGCGGTCCTGTCCGCCGCCGGCAATCCTTTGGCGCAGCATTGATTTTCATGCTATCTCGCAGCGCATGAAGTTCGGGCTGTTCGGAATCAATATGCGGCCGTGCGACGATCCCGCGACCGCCGCCCGGGTCGCACGCGCCGCCGAGCAGGCGGGCTTCGACAGCCTGTGGACCGGCGAGCATATCGTGCTGGCCGACCCGCAGACGCCGCCCTCGCCGATGCCGCCCGACGTGCCATTCGTCGACTCCGCCGTCGCGCTGGCCTTCGCCGCGGGCCACACCGAAACCATCAAGCTCGCCACCGGTATCATCATCCTGCCGCAGCGCAATCCGGTGGTGTTGGCCAAATCGCTGGCTTCGGTGGACGTGGTGTCGGGCGGGCGTCTGATCTGCGGCTTTGGGATCGGTTCGCTGGCGGTGGAGTATGGCGCGCTGGGCGTGCCGTTTGAGCACAAGGGCAGACGCGCCGAAGAGTATATCGGCGCGATGAAGGCGCTATGGACGATGGAGAGGCCGGAGTATCACGGACGATTCGTGTCGTTTTCCGGCGTGCGCGCCGAACCCCGCCCGCTCCAGAAACCCTGTCCGCCGATTGTCTTCGGCGGCAACTCGCAATACGCGTTCAGCCGCACGGCGCGGCTGGGCGACGGCTGGTTCGGCTTTGGGCTGGATCGCGACCGCACCGCTTCTTATATCGACGGCATCCGCAAGGCATGCGAGCGTTATGGGAGGCGCTTCGCTGACATCGAGATCAGCGTAACGCCGCGCGCGCGCGTGGACTGCGACGTCGCCCGCCACTACGCCGAGTTGGGCGTCCATCGCATCGTGCTCTACACCCGCGCCCGCGACGAGTCGGGTGTGATGGAATTCATCCGCGCCGCGGAGCGCGATTTGATCGACCGCTTCCGATCCCGGTCCTAGCTGCGGCGCACAGCCAGCACGCTGCCTTCGCCGTTGGCCGCGATGTAGATGGTGCCGTCGGGCGCGGCGGCGACGCCGGCGAAGGGCAGAATCGAACCGGGCAGGAAGCCCGGAACTCCGGCTTGCGGCTGCGGTGTCGCGCCCGGCGGAAGACCGACGGGCAGCCCGCTGGCGACGACGCGCGATTTGCCGCCGCTGAGCGACACCGTCCATAACTGCTTGGAGCCGGCATCGAGCACCGCCAGCTCATCGCCTGCAACTGCAAGTCCTTCGGGGCGATCCAATCCCTCGAGCACCGGCGTGATGCCGCCGTCGATCTTTACTACTCTGCGATTGCCGGTCTCCGCGACGAAGCACGAACCGTCCGCTGCCGCGGCGATACCGGTGGGACGGTCCAGGCCGCGCGCGATCACTTTGGGCTGGCCCCTGGGTTCGACCTTGATGACTCGCCCGGCGTCGAACTCCGTCGCCATCAGCCCACCCGACGGCGTGCGCGCCACCCCGAAAGGCGAATCGAGTCCGCTGGCCAGCACCTCGCAGGCGTGTTTGCGCATATCGTAGGCGGTCAGGTTACCCAGCAACGTGGTGGTATAGACGACGTCGCCCTCGCCGGCGCACAGGTCGCGCATGAAGCCGGGAAAGTCCGCGTCGAAGCTCCATCCCACGCGCTCCCATCGCCCCGCGCCGGGCACGCGCAGCAGCGCCATGAAGTCGGTCAGATAGACGGTGCCGTCGGCGGCGCAGGCAATACCCGACGGCCCGCACATCCCCGGCGGGCACAACCGCTTCTGCCCGCCATCGGAAGCGATCTCGGTGATGGTGCCGTCGATAAAATTGGAGACGAACAACCGGTCATCGGGCGTGACCACCAGGTTGTCGAGCCCCGCGTCGAGCATCGCGGCGCAGCTCTTCTGGCCGCTTTGGATATCGACGCGCGAGACCTCGCCGGTCATCGCCTGCAGCACGAGCAGCGCGCCACGATTGTCGAACTTGACCGCGGTGGGCACCGCAAGGCCATCGACAACCCGCTCGACCGCGCCGCCGTCGAGCGGGACACGACAGACCTCGCCGGTTGCCAGTTGCGGAAAATACAACTTGCCGTCCGGACCGACCGCCAGCGCGTTGGCCAGTTGGAGACCCTGCACCAGGACCTTGGGTGGACGTCCGTCGCGAAACAGCTCGACCACGCGCGCCTCGGGGCGGCATTCGTCCATGAAGATGCGGTCGCGATAAATGGTGATACCGTTGGCGCCCGGCACGTTGTCGACCAGCACCTCGACCCGGCCCGCTGGCGAACGCGTCACCACGCGCGCGTTGAGGAATTCGGTCACGTACAGAACGCCGCGCGAATCGAAGGCGAGGTCGTCGGGCGCCTTGATCGGGCCGCCGTTGCGGCTGACCTCGGTGCGCACGCCGGTGGCGGTATCGAAGGCGGTAATCTCGTTGCCGAAGCATTGCGCGACGTACAGCAGCCCGTCGGGCCCAAAGCGCATCCCGTTGGAACCGTACAGCGGCGAGGGCCCGATGACGCGCTCGATGCGCCATCCGGGCGCCGCCTGCGGATTGCTCTGATAACGGCCGGAATCCTCTGCCATGGCGTTTGCTCCCGCCGCACTTATAGCGAAGCAGGCACGCACAGAGAAGTCAGAAAGGGGATGTCCCGAGGCCGGCGGCTGACGCCTTCAATGCGTGCGCGGCAGGCCCAGCACGCGCTGCGCCACGATGTTGCGCTGGATTTCGGAGGTGCCGGCGTAGATCGTGTCGGCGCGCGAGCGCAGGAACATCCGCTGATGGTACCCGCGCACCGCCGCGCGCGGCTCCCGAAAGGCCAGTTGCGCGCCGGGGCCCTGCAACTCCAGCGCGAACTCCTGCATCCGCTGGCTCAATTCCGACCACACCAGCTTCTGGATCGATCCTTCGGGACCCGGACTGCCGCCCTTGATAATCGCGGAAAAGCCCCGGTAGACGTTGTACTTAAGTTCCTGCAAATCGATATAGAACTGTGCCAGGCGTTGGCGCACCAGCGGATCCTCGACCGCTGGCCGCCCGTTGCGCCGCACGCTGCGCGCCAAGTCCACCACCTCCTGCAACTGGGTACCGAAACGCACCAGCAGCGCCAGCGCGCCCGTGCCGCGCTCATTGGCCAGCGTGGTGTTGGCGACCTGCCATCCGGCGTTGAGTTTGCCGACCAGGTTTTCGCGCGGCACGCGCAGGTCGTCCATGAAGACTTCGTTGAAATGCGACTCGCCGGTGATTTGCCGCAGCGGCTTAATCGTAATCCCGGGGCTCTTCATATCGACGATGAAGTAGCTGATGCCCTTGTGCTTGGGCGCATCGGGATCGGTGCGCGCCAACAGGATTCCGAAATGGGCCGAACGCGCGCCCGAGGTCCAGATCTTCTGCCCGTTGACGACGAACTCGTCGCCGCGCAACTCGGCACGGGTGCGCAGCGCAGCCAGGTCGGAGCCGGCGTTGGGTTCGGAGAAGAGCTGGCACCAGATCTCCTCGCCCGCCAGAATCTTGTGCAGATAACGCTCTTTCTGCGCCTCGGTGCCATGGACGATAATCGTCGGGCCGGCCAGCGCCAGGCCGATTCCGCCCAGCGGCGCGGGCGCCCGATAGCGCGCCAACTCTTCGTTGAGAATCGCCTGCTGGACCAAAGTCGCGCCCTGGCCGCCGTATTCCCTGGGCCACGACATCCCCACGAAGCCGTGGGCGTAGAGCTTGCGATGCCATTCGATCAAAAACCGCTTGCCCGTCAATTCCTGGGGCAGGTCGGACGCCAACCCGTCCCATCCCTTAGGCAGGTTGGCCTCCAGAAACGCGCGCACCCGCGCTCTGAAAGCTTCTTCCTCGGGGGTGAAGTTGAAATCCATCCGCGCTCCCTGTGGCTAAATCGCAACCGATGCTCCCAGCCTGCACGGACACCATAGGTCGCACCGCCACTCCAGTCCACCGCGCCCCGATGGCGATCAGTGCACGACTTACAATCAGGAGCAGCGCAAACTTACGCCACCACGCGCAGCGAAACGTAGTGTGAGGAGCCGGCAAATCCGTGGATAAATGCCGGCGGCGCGCTACAGCTATGGCACCTGTGGGCGCCGCCGGTCCCCCGATTCGACCCCCAGCGGCCGGCCATGCCCCGAAGGTCGCAATCGCACCTATCAACCGCTGGCCGGCGCAAAAAGTTCCCGGACGCCGAACTGCTCGCGGCAACATAACGGTGCAGGTGGAGCGCCGAAAGGCGCAAAGAATCGTTGACATGAGCAGGTATGCATCCGATCCTAACCGGATGCAGCCACGGGCGGGCTTATAGTCAGGGTCCGGGCTTTTCCTCGCCGCCGGCCTGGCCGCATTCAGTCATGGGGACAGGTGATTCGCAAAACCGCAAGCGCTTCGAGCAGGAAGCGTTGCCCCACCTGGATACCCTGTTCACCACCGCGCTGCATCTGACCCGCAACCGCGACGACGCCTCCGACCTTAGCCAGGAGACGATGCTGCGCGCCTATCGGTCCTTCCATCAGTTCCAGCCGGGAACCGACTGCCGGGCCTGGCTGTTAACTATTCTGTACAACGCCTTTCGCAGCCGCTACGCGCGCGAGCGCCGGCGCGAACAGCCCTCGACGACGACGGAGGAATTCGAGCGCGCACTGGAGGTCGAAAGCAATCGGAACCACTCAAGTGCCGATCCGGAGCAGATGCTGGCCCGTTCCAGCCTGGAGCCTGACGTGCAAAAGGCCCTGTACAGTCTGCCCCAGGAGTTCAGGACCGCGTTGCTGCTGGTCGACGTCAACGAGCTGAGTTATGAGGAGGCGGCCAAGGCCATGGAGGTTCCGATCGGCACAGTGCGTTCGCGCCTGTCGCGGGCGCGCGCGATGATGCGCTACGCTTTGAAGCAGGCCACGCGCATCGGGCGTTCGACCGGTTCCTGATTTGAGGCGGTAACAAGGTTCGACGAACAATGGACCACCGGCAATACATCGAGCAGTATCTGAGCGCCGATGTGGACGGAGCGCTCAATCCGGCCGAACGCCAGGCGGTCGCGGCGCATCTGGCGGTTTGCGCCGACTGCCGCCAGCGTCAGGCCGATGAGCGCGCGCTCAAGGCGATGGTGCGCCAGGGTCTCCCGATTTTGCCCGCGCCGCCGGAGCTGCGCCGAAACATAATCCACGCCCTGGACCGGGAAGACGCGCGCCGGCTCACCGCACGCCGTCGGACGCTGTGGATCGGGTCGTTCGCCGCGCTGGCCACGGCGGCGGTGCTCCTGCTGCTTATCGTGGCCGGCGGTCCGGGCCGTCAGTCCCCGGCAAATCGCGCCCTGCAATCGGCGGTGGCCGACTATCTCCAGGCCGAGCGCGGGTTCACGGCCAGCCCGGCAATCAGCTCTCAGGCCGACCTCGCTCTGGCTCTGACCAACGAGTTCGGCTACCCGTTTATCTGGGATTTTTCGCCCTTGGGTTTGACGCTGGCCGGCGCCCGCATCGACCATCGGCCCGACGGCGGGACTGTCGCCTACAGCCTCTACAAGGGCAAGGCCGGCTCCATTCTTTGTATCAACCTGCGGCAGGTGGATTTCGCGATACCGCCCGGCGGCCAGGTCGTACACGGGATACACTTTTATCGCTCCGGCGATGTGTGGGTCGGCGTGGTCAACTACGGCTCGGTATTCTGCTACTTCGTCACTCGCCTGACACCCGCGCAGATGATGCCGGCGCTGGTCCGCAACGCTCCCAACGCGGGAGCTTAAGCGGTCTGCGGAAAAAGACAAGCCGGCCTTTCAAGTGTATAGCTGCCGTCATCGGTCAAATCCGACAGGAGGATTAAGGCGATATCGCAGCGGTTCCGCCGGGTAGCAGGTCGACGTGACGCTGGGCGGCCGCTATATCGACCGCTACGAGCGGCGCAACGGGCAGGAAAAATCGCGCGGCGAACCGTGCTCCACGACTGGACCCACGTCGACCCGGTGGAACGCACCTACAACTGCATCCATCTGTACCGGCAGGGGGTGCGCTCGCGCCAGGACGAGTCGTATCGGCGCGGCTCTGCGAGACTCAACTGGATATTTAGCAGGGCGTGCGGCCCGCCCGCCCTGCTCTCAGAATTGCTCAGGCCGAGGGCCGCCGCGACGCGGTTTTTACGTGGTGCGCGAGCGGCACATCCCTCGACGCCCCAATCGAGTCATGTTGGCGCTGGGAATCCCGGTGCGGGCCAACGATTTCTCGCAGTCCGCCGTCGACGGTCCCCGCATGTCGCCTTCCATGTAGGCCAGCCCCGGGCATCGCGAACACGACGCAACGTGCGCGCAGGTCGAGCATACCGGCAGATCGCGCACCCGGATCGATCGCACCTGCGCGAGCTGCGGCGAGTTGCGCCAGATGTCAATGAAGCGCTGCGTTCGTATGTTGCCGCAGGGCAGCGGGAACTGCACGCACGGGTAGAAATCACCGTAGGGCGATATGTAACACGCGCTATGCCCGGCGCTGCACGGCAGCGCGTCAAGCGCCGCGTCATCGGCCGGGGCCGGCGGCGCGCAGAACTGCGCCGCGTTGCCGACCAGGCTGTCCTCGCGCATCACCCGGCGCAGGTCTTCGCGCGCGATGTTCAAGGCCAGCAGCGCACGGCCACCGTTGAGGTGCGGGGTGATGGTCGGGTCGATGCTGAACTGCGCGCCCAGCCGCCGCGCCAGCTCCTGCACGCCCGGATAGTCGGCCCGATTACTGCGCATCAGCACGTTGGCGATGATCACCTTGAGTCCCTGCGCGCGCAGGACCTCGATTGCCCGAATCGAGCGCGCCAGCGACCCCGGCGCCCCCGTGATCGCATCGTGGACCTGCGCGCGATGGGAATAGATGCTGACCTGGACGCTGTCGATTGCCAGCTCGCACAGCGTCGCGGCTTCGCGCTCGCGGATCAAAATCGCGTTGGTCTTGAGCTTGACGTCAAAGCCAAGCCCGCGCGCGCGCCCGATGATGTCAAACAGGTCGCGGCGCAACAGCGGCTCGCCGCCGCTGATGGTGAGAAACAGCGTTCCGGCCTGCGCCATCTGCCCCAGCAGATCGTGGATTTCCGCCAAACTCATCTCGCCGGCATCGTCGTGGTCCAGGTAGCAGTGGATGCATCGCTCGTTGCATCGCCAGGTCACGTCAAGCTGCGCACCCAACGGGATGCCCAGCGCAATCGCGCGGCGGTTGAGTTCTTCCAACAGCGCGCTCATGTTCGCTTCCCTTATTTTTTTTGCAGCCCTCTGCTGTCATCCTTGCCGGAGCGCCGTTCTCGACCTCCTTCCGTCATCCCGACCGCCTCCTTTCCGTCTTCCTTTCTTCCCTGTCATCCCGACCGGAGCGCCGGCTTTCCGTCTTCCTTCCCTTCTTGTCATCCCGACCGAAGCGCCCTCTTTCCGTCTTCCTTCCCTTCTTGTCATCCCGACCGGAGCGCCCCAAAGGGCGCGGAGCGGAGGGATCAACGCGAAGCGATTCTCTCTGCTCGGCCGTC
>JAJPHZ010000022.1 GCA_021325025.1 Pseudomonadota bacterium
GGGGATTCAGATTGGCGAGCCAGACCTCGCCGCGCTCAGGCATCCGGGTCGCGCTCGATTCTCGCGAACTCGGCGTTCACCCGCATGCTTTCCTTGCGGACCTTCCGGGACGCGCCCGCCATCCGCTCGGCGCGGGCGCGGGCTTCGGCCTCGCGGTTCATCCGCTCGATCGCGCGGCGGATGTATTCGGCCCGCGGGATGCCGAGTGCCTTGGCGCAGCGCGCGCTGGTTTCGAGCAGCTCTTTCGGCAGCTTCAGCGAGATCGATTCCATAATATGCTGAGCAAATATCCTCTTGAGGTATCTTCAGGTAGTATGCGCGCCTTTGAGGCCAAAGGCAATCCGGGCTGTTCGAGAGAGGAACGATGACCAAACTCGCATGGACGCCGTGGCATAAGGTCGTCAGGATCCGCCCCGACCTGAAATCCGGGGAGCTGTCGCTCAACATCTTCGCCGCCGATCTTTACGACGTGGCGATGGGCAAGGCGAAGCCGGTCTATCAGGACGCGCGCGAATTTTTCTCGCTCACCTATCCGACCTTCAATCTTCGCGAACTGGCCAAAGATGTCGTGCTGCGGCTTTTGGGAAAGAGCGAGAAGGCGGTGCGCCAGCTCGAACTGACCTACGGCGGCGGCAAGACCCACTCACTGATCACGCTTTGGCATCTGGTGAACGATCCCGACAAGCTGCCCGATCTGCCGGCGGTGAAGGAATTCATCGAGCATATCGGGATGAGGCCGCCGAGGGCGCGAATCGCGGTGCTGCCATTCGACAAGCTCGACGCGGAAAAAGGGATGGAGGTGCGAGGGCCGAAGGGCGAGCTTAGGTGGCTTAAGAATCCGTGGAGCGTGATGGCGTTCCAAATCGCCGGCGGCGAGGGCCTCAGACTGCTCAGCGCCGAGCGAAGTGAAGAGGAACGCAAGTCGCCGCCCGCTGAAAACCTGCTGGCCGAGTTGCTCGCATTGCCGAGCCGCGAGAACCTGGCGACGCTGATACTTATTGACGAAGTATTGATGTTCGCACGCGCGGCGGTCGATCTCGATCCGGCGTGGAACGACCGGCTGCTGAACTTCTTCCAGTATCTCACCCAGGCGGCGACCAAGGTGGAGCGCTCGGCGGTGATCGCATCGCTGCTGGCGACCGACCCGCGCAAAAGCGACACGCTTGGCAAACAGATCACGAGCGACCTGTACAACATCTTTCGGCGCGAGCGCGAAGAAGGCGTTCAGCCGGTGCTCAAGGACGACGTCGCCGAGGTCTTGCGTAGGCGGTTTTTCGTCGCCGATTCGATCGGCAACCGCGAGAGTTTCCGCAGCCACGTGGTCGCGGCGCTCAAGGGCATCGCGGAGCTGGACGATCAAACCCGCAAGGATGGCAAGGCCGCGGAGCAACGGTTCGTCGACAGCTATCCCTTCCATCCCGAGCTGATCGAGCTTTTCTACACCAAGTGGACTCAATTGGAAGGCTTCCAACGCACGCGCGGCGTGCTGCGGACCTTCGCTCTGGCGCTGCGCGAGGCGGAGCGATGGGACGAATGTCCGCTGGTATCGGCAAACAGCTTTCTCACCGAACCGGGCAAGGGCGGAATCTCCGAGGCCGCGCGCGAGCTGACGACCACGGCGGCGACGGAGGAGTACGAGGGTAGGAGACAGGAATGGACGGCGATTCTCGAAGGGGAGCTTGAGAAGGCGCGAGAGGTTGAGGCGGAAAGTCCGGGGCTCAAATTCCGCGAGCTGCAGCAGGCGGTGTTCGCGACGTTCCTGCATTCGCAGCCGATCGGGCAGAAGGCGTTGACGCGCGACCTGATGGTCCTGGCAGGCGCGACGCGGCCGGACAAGATCGAGCTTGAAAAAGCGCTGATGCGATGGAGCGAGGTATCGTGGTTCCTCGACGAAGCCGGTATCAGCGACGTCGATCGCGGCAACGGAGGGGCGAGGCAGCTTCCCAAGTCATGGCGCCTCGGTTCGCGGCCGAATCTGCGCCAGATGCATTTCGATGCCTGCCAGCGCGTTTCGGCCGAGGTAATCGACGCCCGGCTCATCGACGAGATCAGCAAACTCAAGAGCCTTACCGCCGGTGCGTCAGCGGCGGGTGCCGTGGTCCACAATCTTCCCAAGCGCCCAAACGATATCGAGGACGACGGCGAGTTTCACTTCGCGGTTCTGAACCCGCGCGCGGCGTCGGACTCGGGCAAGCCGAGCATGGAGGCAAAACGCTTCATCGACGAGACCACCGGACCTGACAAACCGCGCAATTACCGGAACGCTGTTGTGTTGGCCGCGCCTTCGCGTGACGGAATTGAGGCGGCGCGCAATCGAATCCGCGACTATCTCGGATGGGAAGAGGTGCGTAGCCAGCTTAGGGACCAACTGAAGGGACACGAGCTCGATCCGATCCGCGAAGCGACCTTGTCCGCCAACATAAGCGGCGCGCGATCAAAGATCGCCGAAGCCATCCAACAGGCCTACTGTATTGCCGTCACCGTATCCGAGAAAAACGAGGTTCAAGCCTTCAAGATCACCCCTGACGGCCCCTCGTTATTCGCCAAAATCAAAGAGGACGGCCGGTCGCGCATCCAGGACACGGCGATCAGCGCAGACGCGCTGCTACCAGAGGGGCCGTACGACCTCTGGCGCGAGGGCGAGACGTCGCGGCGATTGAAAGACCTTGTTGGTGCATTCGCCCTTTCGCCCCAGCTCCCCAAGATGCTAAACCGGCGCGCCATTTTGGACACGCTGGTTCAGGGGTGCAAGGAAGGACAATTCGTACTTCGCGTCGTCCGGCCGGATCGCTCCGTTCGAACCTTCTGGCGCCAGGAACCGGACGAAGCCGCACTCAAAGATCCGAGTCTTGAGGTGGTTCTCCCAGAAGCGGCTGAACTGGCGGAGGTTTCGGGCGAGCTTCTCGCTCCCGGTCGGCTTCCGAGCCTCTGGAACGCTGGCAGCGTGTCGTTCGGTGACATTTGCAACTACTTTTCCGGCGGGTTTGTTGTCAAGATCGATAAAGGCGGCTACGAAGAGCCGGTCACCGTACCCAAGGCCTCGCGCGACGCGCTGGCTGGGGCGCTCGCAGAGGCGGTCAAGCAAGGTAAGTTGTGGTTGACCTCTGGACAGGCGAGCATCCTGAGCGAAGACATTCCAGCGGGTCTTTTGACTGACGACGCCCGGCTCCAATCGCCGCCACCGCCGATTCCGGCGACCGACCTCACGCCGGCAAATATGCCTGACGTCAGGACAGACGGTGCGACCACCGCGCTCGCCGTAGCAATCGCGCTATCCAAGAAGGCCGGCATCAATCTGCCGTGGGCGACGGTTCGCGACGCGATCGACGGTGCGATTCGCGCGCGATTGATCGAACTGGCGTTGGATTCGGCCCCGTGGCCGTGCGATCTTGCGGGCGCTCAAAATGTCAAACTGCGGGTGGCGGCCGGCGCGAAAAGACCTGACGATGTACCGTTCAAGCTCAGGCCAAATGTTCTGGTCACCGAGGCGGACCTTCGCCCAAGTGAGATACAGGACCTGGCCGAACAACTGCCTGAACTCAGAAAGGCCGCGCGCGCGGCGGATTTGAAATTCCATCTGCGTGTGGAGCTTGACTGCGGAGCAATGCTTCCCGGTGAAGACGCGGTCGCCGCTCTCAACCGACTGCTGAGTAAGATCTCCAAAGATCTGTGTCTTAAGTAAAGTTTACATTCATTGGCAAGCCACGGGTGTGGACCGGAGCTTTGACCGTCAGCGCCACGTGGAGCGAACTCCTTTTCCCTTGTCAGTCCCAAGACGCGCCGCGCCCGCTGCCCGGTTCGCCAGGCCGACCTTTTCCAGCGTGCTCGGATCGATCGCGCCCGGCGCCGACAGCAGCCTTAGGACGATGACCGCTGCGGGGATGAGAAAGAACAGCGAGCCGGGTACCCACATGATCACCCCCGCTGCGATCTGGTCGTCGAGCGCTTTGATGCCGCCCAGCCGCGGCACGGTTTCATAGCAGGGATAGAGCACGCGGTCGGAAAATGTCAGCCAGGCCGACAGGGCGGTGTTCTGCACGTCGGCGAGCAGCAGGTAGGGCAGCGTCGTCCAACGCGGCCAACGTGGCTGGCTCGGCCATGGCTGCACCACCGGCCACCAGAACAGCATCGCGCCGGCGATAAAGCATCCGTGCTCGACTTCGTGCCATCCCTCCGAGCGCAGCGCCAGTTGGTAGGGCCCGGGTGCATGCCATGCCCAGGTCGCGCCTGCCAGCGCCAGCCAGCAGATCGCGGGATGGGTCAGAAGATCGGCAACCTGCCCGGCCGGGCGCGATTTCAGCAGCGGCCCAGCCACGCGCCTTGCCACGCTTCGCGGCAATCCGTGCAGCAGTGGAATTTGCGGGGCGCCCAGCAGAATCAGGGGCGGGGCGGCGAACATCAGGAGCATATGCTGCGTCATGTGCACCTGCAGCAGCAGCTCGTCGAACGCCGCCAGCGGCGAGGCGATTGCGATCAGCAACATACCCAGTCCGCCCAGGTACGCGGCCAGGCGCCAGAGCGGGAAGCGCCGCGGCATCCGCCGGTGAAGCCGACGAAAGCCGCGCCCATAGAGAAGTCCGGCAGCGATGACCGCGGCAGTGAAGTACGGTGGAACGCTCCACGACGCCAGCGCCTGCTGCGCAAGCGGACTCACCTGTTCGGCCTCATCATTGTTCGACCCCATCTGATGATGGGAGCGCGGTCTGGCCCCGTCAATCGGCACCGCGACTGACGCCCTGCTGGCGAGCCGGGTTCGCGCTTGATGGCGCAGGCCGGTTTGTGCGAATAACCGTGGTATGAGACTCGCAAACAAGGTGGCGCTGATAACCGGTGCGGCGATGGGGATGGGCGAAGCGGCGGCCAAGTTGTTCGCCGCCGAAGGCGCGGCGGTCGCCGTGGTCGATATCAATCAGGAAGGCGCGCACGCAACCGCAGAGCGCATCACAGCGGCTGGTGGCCGCGCCTTTGCCGTGCGTGCCGACGTCTCGGACGCAGACGACGTCAAGGCCGCGGTCGATGCCACGGTCAGCCGCTTCGGCCAGCTCGATATCCTTTATAATAACGCCGGCGTGGAGATCGAGCAGGCGCCCACTGCCGATCATTCGATCGAGCGCTTCGACCGCACTATCGCGATCAACCTGCGCGGCGTCTTTTTGGGGATGAAGTTCGCGATTCCGCACATGACGGGGCGCGGCGGTTCGATCATCAACACCGCCTCGGTGGTGGCGTTTCGGGCCATGCCGGGCGGTGTGGCCTATTGCGCCTCCAAGGGTGCGGTAGTGGCAATGACGCAGGTGGCGGCGGTGGAATATGGGCCAGCCAAAATTCGCGTCAACGCCATTTGCCCGGGCGCGATCGAAACGCCGATGCTGGCGCAGGCGCGCCGGCGGATGGGCACGGCGGTTGACAACGCCGCCGCCTTTGCGCCGCTCAGACGCACGGGAACGGCGGAGGAGATCGCGCAGCTTGCCCTGTTCCTGGCCAGCGACGAATCCTCGTTCATTACCGGCGCGGCCTATGTGATCGACGGTGGTTCGCTGGCCTGATCGCTGATGGGAGCGCGTTATGAGCAAGGCGGCCGATCCGATCCTGATCGAAATTTTGCGCAACGAGATGGCGGCGATCACCGAGGAGATGGCGATCGCGGTGTACAAGACAGCGCGCTCCTCGATGCTGCGGGTGGGCGACTTTGCCACCTCGCTGGCCGACTACCAGGGCCGCATCGTGGGGCTGGGCCAGTCGCATACGATGGCGACCTCGGTGTTCATGCATCTGATGCCGTTCGTGACGCAGAAGTTCGCCGGCAACTTCAAGGACGGCGACGTCATCATCGCCAACGACCCCTACTCCGGCGCCTCGCACATGCCCGACGTCATTGTCGTCATGCCAGTGTTCCATCGCGGGCAAGTATCGGGCTTCGTGATCATCTATTCGCATCAGACCGACATCGGCGGGCGCTTCCCGGGCGGCTTTTCCAGTCAGTGCACGGAGACCTACGAGGAAGGAATCCGGCTGCCCAACCTGAAGCTCTACGAAGGCGGCGTGCGCAACGAGCCGCTGGTGCAGTTGCTCAAGGCCAACGTGCGCGCTGCGGATGAATGGATGGGCGACATCGACGCCAAGCTGGCCGGATGCCGGCGCGGGATCCGCGAGTTCCAGGCGGTGCTGGAAAAATACGGGATGGAGAAAGTCAACGCCTGCTTCGACTACCTGGTCGATTACGGCGAGCAGGCGGCGCGCCGCGCGATTGCCGCGGTGCCGCCCGGCGATTACGCGCGCGAGATCATGCTGCGCGACGACGGCTTCGGCAGCGACGGCGTGGCGATGCCGATCCGCGCGACGCTGCGCTTTCGGCGCGAGCGGCTGGTGGTCGATTTCACCGGCACCGCGGCGCAGGCGCGCGGCGCGATCAACATGCCCTACAGCAACACGCTGGGGCAGGTCTACAGCACGCTGCACAAAATCCTTGCGCCCGACGTGGTTTTCAACGCCGGCTTCGTAAAACCGATCGAAGTCATCGCACCGCTGGGCACGCTTGCCAATCCGAAGTTTCCCGCCGCAGTGGGCGGGCGCGCGCCGCTGTTCTTCCTGATTACCGAACTGATCCATCTGGCGCTGGCCGAAGCGATTCCCGACCGCGTTCCGGTACCGCAGGAAGGCGGCGACATCGTCCACATGTCGGGCCATCGCCCCGACGGCAGTGAATACACCACGATGGACCTGGTGTGGGGCGGATGGGGCGGACGCCCCGGCAAGGACGGGATCGACGGCGCCGGCATGTCCTACATCTCGGTGCCGGCCGAATTGGTCGAGCGCGAAGTGCCGGTGGTGGTCGAGGGTTTCGGCCTGGTGCCCGATACCTCCGGCGCCGGACGTTATCGCGGGTCGCTGGGCATCTTCAAAAGCTACCGCTTCCTGCATCCGGCGCGCATCATGGTGCGCACCAATCGGCCGTTCGAGAGCGCGGTGGGACTGGCCGCAGGAAGGCAGGGCACGCCCTCCTGCAACCTGTTTACGCCGCTGGACGGCGAGCCGATGGAACTGCCGCGCAAATCCCACATGCATCTGGAGGTCAAGGCCGGCGACCGCCTCTACCATCAGGTGTGCGGCTCGGCCGGCCACGGCGATCCCTGTCAGCGCGACCCCGCCGCAGTGCTGGAGGATGTGCGCGAGGAAAAGCTGTCGATCGAACACGCGCGCGCCGAGTATGGGGTGGCGATCGATCCGGTCACGATGGCGATCGACACGGCCGCGACCGACGCGCTGCGCCGTGCAACGCGCCGATAGCTGAGACGCAGGGCTGCGGCGGGGAGGCCAGCGATGCGGGTGGCATTCGATATCGGCGGCACGTTCACCGACGTCATCGCGCTGGGGCGCGACAAGCGCATCCATACCGCCAAGGTGCTGTCGCTGCTCGATCGCGTCGGTGAGGATATCGTGGCCTGCATCAAGGGGCTGCGCTCCAATGAGGCGGTGGAAAATTTCGTCCACGCTACCACCACCGCCTCCAATGCGGTCATCGAGCGCAAGACTGCGCCGACCGGACTGATTACCACCCGCGGCTTTCGCGACGTGCTGGAGATGATGAACCAGAAGGCGCCCTCGCTGGCCGACGTCAACTGGGAGCGGCTGCCGCCGCTGGTCCCGCGCCGCCTGCGTCTGGAAGTAGCGGAACGCATCCTCGCCGACGGATCGATCGAGCATCGTCTGGATCGCGCCGGGGCGCGGGAAGCGATTGAAACGCTGATTGCGGCGCAGGTCGAAGCGATCGCGATTTGCCTGATCAACTCCTACGTCAACCCGATCCACGAGCAGGAGCTGGGCCGGATGGTGCGGCAGGCCGCGCCGCGCACCGTGGTCTGCCTCTCCTCGCAGGTGCATCCGGAATGCCGCGAGTACGAGCGCACCAGTACGACGGTGATCAACGCTTCGCTGGTGCCGGTGGTCAACCGCTACCTGGATCGGCTCGAAAAGCATCTGGCGCCCTACAGCCGCCGGCTGCTGATCATGCAGTCCAACGGCGGCACCATGACGGCGGAGATGGCGCGTCAGCGTCCGATGTTCATGGTCGAGTCCGGGCCTGCGGCGGGCGTGCTGGCAGCGGCGCGGCTGGCTGCGGAGCTGGGGCTGGCCAACGTCCTGTCATTCGACATGGGCGGGACCACGGCCAAGGCCTGCCTGATTCAGAACGGCCAGCCGCTGGAAAAGGCCGGCGGCGAGGTCGGCGGCGGCGTTGCGGCCGTCAATGTGCACGGCACCGGGTATGCGTTGCGCGCGCCCACCCTGGACATCGTCGAGGTGGGCGCCGGCGGCGGCAGTATCGCGTGGATCGACGGCGCCGGCGCGCTGCGCGCCGGTCCGATCAGCGCGGGTGCCGAGCCGGGGCCTGCTTGCTACGGACGCGGCGGCACGCAGCCCACCGTAACCGACGCCAACGTGGTGCTGGGCTACATGAATCCCGAGCGCATCGCCGACGGCACCTTGCGCATCGACCGCCAGGCCGCGATCGACGCGATCCAAAAACATGTTGCGGGGCCGCTGGGCCTGCCGCTGCTGGAGGCGGCGCACGGCATCGTCGAGGTGGCCAACGCCGCCATGATGCGCGCGCTGCGCGCCGTCTCCACCGAGCGCGGCCACGACATCCGCCAGATGACGCTGGTTGCGTTCGGCGGCGCCGGACCGATTCACGCTGCCGCGCTGTGCGAAAGCGTCGGCATCGGCCGCGTCGCCATTCCGCCCTATCCGGGGCTGTTCAGCGCGCTGGGCCTGCTGCTGGCCAATTCCCGCCTCGATTACATCCGCAGCGTCGAGCGGCAGATTGCTGACGTCAGCGCACCCGAAGTAGCACAACTCTACCACGAGATGGAGGAGCAGGCGCGCCGCGAGTTCGGCGAGCAGGGCCTGCCCGTCGGCGAGGTTGCGTTCGAGCGCTCGGTGGACTTGCGCGTGGGCTTCATGCGCGACGAGCTGACGCTGCCCTTCCCGCCGCAGGCGGCCACCGATTTGGCCCTGCTGGAACGCGCCTTTCGCGACGCCCATCGCCATGAATTCGGCTTCGAGGGCGAAGGGGAGTTGCACGTGGTCAATCTGCGCCTGCGCGCCAAAAGCGCGTCGGGCCATATGTCATTCGCCGACGCCGTGGCGGCAGCCGCCGGGGCGCCGCCGATGCGCCGCGGCAAGGGCAGCGCGGTTCGGCAGGCGTACTTTGGCCGCCAGCATGGCAGCGTCGATACGCGCGTGGTGAGCCGCGACGAAATCGCCGCATGTATGCCGGGTCCCATCATAATCGAGGAGCCGGACACCACCGTAACCGTGCCGCCCGGATGGAGTGTGGAGCGCGGCCGCTTCGACACGCTGATACTCACGCGCGAGCGCTGATTTTCCGGGCGTGCGGAGTAGCGCGGACCGCCCCTAATATTGGTTCGATTTCCTCACTACCGCTCGCGAAAGCGGATGGCGTGTTGCAGAGCTCTGGAAGCGTGCCGCCTTCAAGCGTATTGTGCTCGGTTGAAGCTGCGATAAGATGCTTGCGACGCAATTGATCCCGCGGTGGCCGGAAAAGCCGCTCTACCTTGTCAAACGCTGCATCCTGCTTGGCGCTGCGCTTGTGATTGGCGCCGCGCCCACGGCCGCTTCGGACTGGGGCGTAGGCGCTGCAAATTCCCATCTTACCCATCCGCAGGTCTTCGCGCCCGTCTCCACGCCCGCGCGCGATATCGAAACCCTGGCCTGGTTCACGATCGCGGTGTGTGCGGGAATCGCGCTGATTGTGGGCGGACTGCTCGCCTACAGCATCGTTCGTTTCCGCGCCCGTCCGGACGACGACGGGCGCGAGCCGCCGCAGGTCTACGGCAGCAATCCGATCGAGTTCGCCTGGACCGTGGTTCCGCTGCTGATTGTTTTCGTGCTGATTCTGACCACCGCGCGGACCATCTACACGGTGCAGGCCGCCCCGCGTCCGCCCACTGCGCTCAGCGTGCGCGTGATCGGACATCAGTGGTGGTGGGAAATTCGCTATCCGGACCTCGACATCGTCACCGCCAACGAGATGCACGTGCCGGTAAGCGACCCTGCTCACCCGGCACCGACCTTTCTGGAACTGGAATCGGCCGACGTGGCGCACAGCTTCTGGGTACCTCAATTGGCGGGCAAGACCGATCTGATCCCCAACCGCAAAAACGTCATGTGGATCGATCCGCACACGCCCGGAACCTATCTGGGCCAGTGCGCGGAATTTTGTGGCACCGAGCACGGCCTGATGCTGCTGCGGGTAATCGTGCAGCCGCGCGCGCAGTGGGAAGATTGGGTGGCGTCGCAGCGCAGACCTGCGGCGCGCGACGGCGCCGCGGGACATGGCCGCGAGATTTTCGAATCCACCGCCTGTGTCAATTGTCACACGGTGCGGGGTACGGTTGCCGACGGGCGCTTCGGCCCCGATCTTACCCACATCATGAGCCGCGACACGCTGGGAGCAGGCGCCGCGATGAATACACCCGACAATCTCAAGACCTGGATCAAGGATCCCAATCTCATCAAACCCGGCGTCCTCATGCCCGCGATGAACCTCAATGACGCGGAGCTGGCCGACGTCGCCCAGTACCTGGAGACTCTGCGCTAGCCCCGGAACGGTCCTGCCGATGGAACAGGAAATCGCGCTGACAGCGGTTGATGATCAGGCGGCGCTGCCGCTGGTCGGCCGGCTGCACCAATGGGTCGTAACCGTCGATCACAAGCGGCTGGGCCTGATGTACATCGGCGGCGGATTGTTCTTCTTCGTAATCGCGGGGTTGCAGGCGGTCACGATGCGCCTGCAGCTTGCCTTCCCCGACAATCACCTGGTGGCGCCGCAGGTGTTCAATCGCCTGATGACGATGCATGGTACGGCGATGGTGTTCCTGGTCGGGATGCCGATCCTGACGGGGTTTTTCAACTACCTGGTGCCGCTGATGATCGGGGCGCGCGATCTGGCTTTTCCGCGTCTTAATTCCTTCGGCTTCTGGCTGTGGTTGTTCGGTGCCCTGCTGCTGTACTTCAGTTATATCGGCGGCGACGGGCTTTACGGCGCCGGCAGCGCGCCCGACGTCGGATGGTTCGCGTACGCGCCGCTGACCGAGCGCGCGTTTTCGCGCGGCAACAGCACCGATTACTGGATCCTGAGCATCCTGCTGACCAGCGTCGGCTCGACCGCCACCGCGATCAATATCGTCGCGACCACGTTTTCGATGCGATGCAAGGGGATGGCGCTGGGCAAGATGCCGGTGCTGGTGTGGCTGGCGCTGGTGGTGGCGTTCCTGATGCTGGTGGCGCTGCCCCCGCTGTCGGCGGCGCAGGCGATGCTGCTGCTCGACCGTTACCTGGGGGCTCATTTTTTCGACACCCAGGCGGGCGGCTCAGCGATCCTCTGGCAGCACTTTTTCTGGATTTTCGGCCATCCCGAAGTCTACATCCTGGTCCTGCCCGCGTTCGCCTTCGCCTCGGAGATTATCCCGGTTTTCTCGCGCAAGGTGATCTTCGGCTACCACGTGATGGTGGCGGCGTCGTGCGCAATCGGCTTTATCAGCCTGGGCGTCTGGGCGCATCACATGTTCGCGGTCGGCATGACGCCCGCCGGCAACGCGTTCTTCGCCGCCTCCACCATGCTGGTCGGGGTGCCGACCGGAATCAAAATCTTCAACTGGCTCGGCACCATCTGGGGCGGCAAGCTGCGTTTTAGGGTGCCGATGCTGTTCTCGCTGGGCTTTCTGTTCCAGTTCATGGTCGCGGGGCTGAGCGGAATCATGCTGGGGGTCGCGCCCTTTGACTGGCAGCTCACCGACACCTACTTCGTGGTCGCCCATTTTCATTACGTGCTGATCGGCGGGATCGTGTTCATGATCTTCGCCGCGATCTACTACTGGTTTCCCAAGGCCACGGGGCGGATGCTCAACGAGCGGCTGGGCAAGTGGCATTTCTGGCTGTTCCTGATCGGATTCCACCTGACCTTCGACCCGCTGCATTTCGCCGGACTGCACGGGATGCCGCGGCGCATCTATACCTATCAGCCCGGCCGCGGCCTGGAGGGATTGAATCTGCTCGCCTCGATCGGTGCTGTGGTGCAGGCTCTGGCGGTGCTGATCTTCGCGGTCAACGTGCTCTACTCGCTGGCCAATGGCGAAGAGGCGGGCCCCGATCCCTGGGATGCATGGACGCTGGAATGGTCTACCACGTCGCCGCCGCCGGAGTACAACTTCGCGATCGAGCCCGAAGTCCGCAGCCGGCGTCCGCTGTGGGATCTCAAGCATCCCGAAGACCCCGACTGGCAGTACGAGTAGGATTTTGGAGTAATCCACGATGGCATCCGCCGCAGCGACACCGATTCCAGCACCGGCCGTGGAAGAGTGGACTCTGCCCTCGCGCGGGCGGGTCGGAGTCCTTGCCCTGATCCTGACCGAGTCGGCCTTCTTTTCGATTTTCGTAGCCGCTTACGTTTTTTATATCGGCAAAAGCCTGAGCCCGCCGTATCCGCGCGATGTGCTTTCGCCGCCGATTGTCAACACCGTCTGCCTGCTGTCGAGCAGCGTGTCGATCGTGTTCGCGGTGCGCGCGCTGCGGATGGGTCACACCAGGGTCTTCGGCATGTGGTGGCTGGTCACGCTGGCGCTAGGCCTGGAGTTTTTGGCCGGCACCGCGCTTGAGTGGCATCGGCTGATCTACCGCGAGCATTTCACCATCGCCACCAACCTCTTCGGCACCACCTACTATTCGCTGGTCGGACTGCATGCGCTGCACGTTACGGTGGGGCTGGTCATGATCCTGATCGTGATGGTGCTGACGGCGGGCGGACACGTAACCCGCCGCGATGCGGAGCACACCGAATTGTTGTCGTGGTATTGGCATTTCGTCGACGCGGTGTGGGTGGTGGTTTTCACAACCGTCTATGTGATCGGCAGATGAGCGAAGGAGCGATACAATCCCAGGCGCGCCGCGAGCCGCCCGGGCTGATTGCGGCGCCTGCGCCCACCGCATGGCCTATGATCACGGCGCTGGGCGTGACGATGGCGTTCGCCGGGCTGGTCACCAGTGCCGTGGTCAGTGCGGTCGGTGCGGTGCTGATTATCGCGGGTGCCGTGGGATGGTTCGGCGAAGTTTTTCCGCAGGAACATCGCGAGTTGCTCGAAGTGGAACCCGCCGTTGTGTCGGCCGGCGCGGTGCGCCCGGCCGCCGCTCAAGTGGCGGTCGGCGAGGAGGGCCATCGCGCGATCCTGCCGCTTGAGATTTATCCCTACTCGGCCGGGATCAAGGGCGGAGTGGCGGGCGGCTTCGCGATGGCGGCGTTGGCCGTGATCCATGGCTTGCTGCTGCACAACAGTCCCTGGTACACGATCAACATCCTGGCCGCGACCGCGATGGCCAACCTGGCCAACGCCAACGTGGCGACGCTGTCGGCGTTCAACGCGCACGCCTTTGTGATGGCGCTGATCATTCACGCCGTGGTGTCGCTGCTGGTGGGACTGCTCTACGGCGTGCTGCTGCCGATTGTCCCGCGCAATCCCATCTTCTTCGGCGGCCTCGTTGCGCCGCTGCTATGGTCGGGACTGCTGTTCGCCGCGCTCAGGGTCATCAACCCCGTGCTCAATGCGCGCATCGAATGGGGATGGTTTGTCCTGTGCCAGATCGGCTTCGGCGTGGTGGCCGGGGTGGTCGTCGCCCGCTCCGAGCGCATTCGAACCTTCCAGCATCTGCCCTTCGCGATGCGCATGGGAATCGAGGCGCCGGGCATAATGCCGCGCAAGGAGAGCCGATGATCGTGCGGCGCCGTGCGGCGGTGGCGGCGGTCTTCGCGTTGAGCCTGCTTGCGGGTTGCGACCGTCTGCCCGGCAAACCCAAAGAGTCCCAGCGCCCGCTAAGTCCCGCGCAGGTCAAAAGCTTCGACGTGCTCTACACTCAGAACTGCGCCGGATGCCACGGCGCCGCGGGCAATTTCGGCGCCGCAACCGAGCTAGCCAATCCCGCCTACCAGGCACTGGTCGACGATGCCACGTTGAGCCGCATCATCCGTCAGGGTGTGCCGGCCACGGCGATGCCGTCGTTTGCGCAAAGCGCAGGCGGCTATCTGACCGATGCGCAGATCGCAATCCTGATCGATGGCATGCGCGCGCGATGGAAAAGCGGTCCGCCACTGAAGGATGCGCCGCCCTACGCTGCTGCCCCTGGCGACCCGGCGCAGGGTGCCCAGGTGTTTGCCCGGTCCTGCGCGTCATGTCATGGCCCCGACGGAAAGGGCGGAGCCCGGGCCCCCGGTTCGATCGTCGATCGCTCATACCTGATGTTGGTCAGCGACCAGGCGTTGCGCACGCTGGTGATTGCAGGCCGCCGCGACCTGGGCCATCCCGACTGGCGCCAGTATCCGCCCGGTCAGCCGCTGACCGCGCAGCAGGTTGCCGACGTGGTGGCGTGGCTGGCAGCCAAGCGCCCGCGTTTCGCACCGGGGACTTGGCAGAGTGTCTCGACGAAGTAATACCGCGAGGCTTCATGGCTATGGTTCCCGACACCCTGCATAAAGACCGGCTGCCTTACTCAATCCTCTCTTTCTTTGGGAGAGCCGAGAAAGAGGGGGCAGGATGTGACAGTGATGTTTCAGCATCCTGCCGCACGTGCAATCCATGACGAGAGAATGAACATGAGCGAAACCGCCAGTCCGTCGCGCAATCCGGCAGCGCCGCCGGCGCAGCCCACTTCCAGGCGCGTTTTCCTACTGCGCCTTGGGATCCTGCTCAATGCGATTGCCGCCGCGATCTTCGCGGTTCCGGTGCTTGGTTACCTGGCCTCGCCGATGCGCAAGTTCGCCTGGCTGTCGTGGATTTCGCTGGGTCCGCTGGAGCATTTCCCCGAGCATCAGACCCGCCTGGCCACTTATCGCAATCCCTACACCAAGCCCTGGGATGGGATGACCGCCAACATCCCGTGCTGGGTGCGGCGCGAAGCCGGCGATACTTTTATGGTGTTCGCGATCAATTGCACGCACCTGGGATGCCCGGTGCGATGGTTCCAGGAATCGGGGTTGTTCATGTGCCCCTGCCATGGCGGCGTCTTTTACTCCGACGGCAAGCGCGCGTCGGGTCCGCCGCCGCGCGGGCTTTATCAGTATCGTCACAAGGTGGAAAACGGCCGGTTGTGGATCAAGGCCGGCGAACTGCCAACCCTGGGAGAGCCGCTGGCCTGAGGCCCGCGCGCGAGACGTCCGCGATGTCCCCAAGCCAGATCATACACAAGGTAGGCGCGTGGCTGGACCATCGATTGGGTCTGAGCGGCCCGCTTATCGAAGCTGCCCAGCATCCGGTGCCGCGCAGCTCGGCAAGCTGGTGGTATGTCTTTGGCAGCGCCACGTTCGCCGTGATGGTGCTGCAGTTCCTGACCGGCCTGTGCCTGGCGACGGTGTATGCGCCCAGCGCCGACCGCGCCTGGCAGAGCCTGATCTATCTGAACTACGACCAGCCGCTGGGATGGTTCATCCGCGCCCTGCACGGATGGGGCTCCAACTTCATGGTCGGCCTGGTGTGCATCCACATGGCGCAGGTCTTCTTATTCGGCGCGCACAAGTATCCACGCGAACTGACCTGGCTTGCCGGCGTCGTGCTGCTGCTGGCCACGTTGGGCATGGCGTTTACCGGGCAGGTGCTGCGCTTTGACCAGGACGCGTACTGGGGCCTGGGAATCGGCGCCGCAATCGCCGGGCGCACCCCGTTTATCGGCGGCCGCATCGTCAAGATGATCCTGGGCGGTCCGATTATCGCCGGCGAAACCCTGTCGCGTTTCTTCACCCTGCACGTGTTCGTCATTCCCGGCCTGCTCATCTCATTCGTCGGACTGCATCTGTTTTTGGTACTGCGATTGGGGATCAACGAATGGCCGATGCCCGGGCGGATCGTCAGGCGCGAGACCTATCTGGCCGAGTATCACCGGATGGTCAGCACGGACGGTGAACCGTTCTTTCCTTACGCCGCGCAAAAGGATTTGGTCTTCATCGGATTGATCATCGCCGCGCTGATCGTAACGGCGGCCGTGATGGGTCCGATCGGTCCCAACGGCGAGCCCGACCCGGCAATCATCCAGACCGTGCCGCGTCCCGACTTCTTTTTTCTGTGGCTGTTCTCCGCCTTCGCACTGCTGCCGCCGTGGACCGAGACCTTCCTGATGCTGACCGGCCCGGTGGTCGCGATCGGCCTGCTGTTCGCGATTCCGTTTATCTCGGGGACCGGTGAGAAGAGCTACCGGCGCCGTCCGTTCTCGGTGATGATCCTGGTGTTGGTTTTCATGACAATCGGTATCCTAATCTATCTGGGCACCTACTCGCCGTGGTCGCCGCACATGGAGGCATGGAGCGGCGCGCCGACGCCGGTGGAATACGTCAAGGGGCGCACGCCGCTGGAGTTGCAGGGCGCGATTCTGATCCAGGCCAAGCAATGCCGCAACTGCCATTCGCTGGGCGGACAGGGCGGGATGCGCGGGCCGGCGCTGGACGAAACCGCGACGCGCCTTACGCCCGATCAGATCGTGCGCCAGATTGTGCAGGGCGGCGGCAACATGCCGGCCTACGGCAAGAATCTGAGCCCCGCCGAAGTCAACGCCATCGTCGCCTTCCTCGCAACGATGCATCCGGCGCACCAGCCGCCGGCCCACAATGCCGCCCGCCCCGCGCTGGCGCGCGTGGATCAGCGCTAGGCAGCACTACTGGAGCGTGGCGCACCGGCTCAGTCGAAGGCATCCTGAGCGCATCCCGGGCAGATGCCGATCCACCAGCTCTGGCGGCAAATCGCGCATTGCTGCAACGTCACCGAAGCGATTAATGTTTGCAGACGAGAGAAAAGCGTCTCGCGGCGCTCTGACGCGCGCGCGACCCTGCCGAAGGTGAGAATATGCACGGCGGGCCCCCCTTTGTGCTTCCTTGCTTCTAGCGCTTCTGCGGCCGGTTTGAAAGCGCCCGCCCTATTCCCTGGAGCCAACTGGATTTGCTTGACGGCCGCCCTTGCCGCAAGGCGCATAAGCGATTAGGTTCGCGGCGCACGGGCGACGCGCGGGCCGCTGGAGCGCACTGCCCGCGCGGTGGGTAATTTCCAACTGCAGCGAGAGCACAGCACAATTGGAGAATCGACAATGAAATTTGCGATCGCACCGATTTTCGCGCGTCCGATGCCTTTTACCGCGGAGTTCGTCGCCTGCCTGGCGGAGCTGGTTGAGCAATCGGGCTTCGAATCATTATTCATTCCTGAGCACGTGGCGTTGCCGGTCGAGTACGCTTCGCGCTACCCATACGCGGAGTCGGGACTGCCGGGAAAGGACGACGATTGGCCCAGTCCGTTCGTGGTGCTGGCGTTCGCAGCCGCGGTCACCAGGCGTATCAAACTGGGCACCTGTGTCACGATTCTGCCCGAGCATCATCCGATCCACATCGCCAAGGAACTGGCGACCCTCGACGTGCTGACCAACGGCCGCACGCTGTTCGGCGTCGGCACCGGATGGAACCGCGAGGAGATGGAGGCGCTGGGCTGGGACTTCCACACCCGCGGCAAACGCACCGACGAGGCGATCGAGGCGATCCGCAAGCTGTGGAAGGAAGACGGCGCCGGTTACGAAGGCAAAACCTTCAGCTTCAAACCGGTCCGCATCAATCCCAAGCCCGTGCAAAAGGGCGGTGTCCCGATCATCATCGGCGGCAGCTCGCGGGCGGCGGCGCGGCGCGCGGCGCGTTATGGCGACGGCTTCTTTCCGGTGGGCAATCCGGAGGTCACCCGCCAGGCGCTCGACATGATGCGCGAGGAGTGCGCCAAAATCGGGCGGCGTGCCGAAGAAATCGAACTGATGTGCGGCCCCGGCAACCTGCCCGAGTTCACCAAAAGCGACGCCGGCGAATGGATCAAGCAATGGGAAGACGAGGGCTTCTCCCGCATCAACCTGCCGCTGGGTTACCTGGGCCTGCAATTCGACCGCGAAGGCCTCAAGCGCGGCCTGGGCCAGATCGCCAGCTCGCTCAAGCTGGGCTGAACCGCACCGGCGCGCGATTTGACCTCAGCGGTAGTGCGGCATGATCTTCTCGCCGAACAGCCGCACCTGCGCCTTGACCTGTTCGATCGGCATCAGGCCCAAATCGCCGCCGTTGTTGAGATTGACGAACTCCGGATTGACGTGCTCGGCCAACTCGTCCATCTTGCGCCGCACCTCGGCTTCGGTGCCGGCATAGATGTTGTCGGCGCGATGCAGCCGCTCCACGCTCCATTCGCTGGGCGGCAGCGGCACCTTGCCCGTCGGCCATTTCGCCTCGTCTTCGGGAAAGCGAAACGCCTCCCAGAAGCCGAAGTAGCCGCCGAATTCGTTGTACCATACGCCCGACAGGCCCGCGCGCGCGATGTTCAACGCCTCGTTGAGATCGCGGCCCAGGTACACCGACTTGGTCGGGCAGATGCTCTCACCCAGCTTCAATTTGCGCCCCACCGTCGCCGCCTCTTTCTGATACAGCTCGGCCAGATGGCGCACGTCCTTCAGTCCCGGAATCAGGATCACCGGAATAACCCCTTCGCGCGCGCACCATAGGATGGTCGATTCGCTGATTGAAAAAGCCTGAAACAGCGGCGGATGCGGCTTTTGGTAGGGCTTGGGTACCACTGAGATTTTGCGCACCCGCCCGTCCTTGACTTCGCCGGGCATGCCGTACTTCGCGGTAAACGGTGCGGCGGGCCATGGCGTGCCTTCCTCATAAGGATAGGGGTACTCCCAGAAATCGCCCTTGAAGGTAAAGCCCTCGTCGCTCCACGCCAGCTTCAGGATGCGGAAGTGTTCCTCGAAAGCGCGCCGGTTGGACTTGTCGATGTCGCCCTGGTCGCTGCTGGTGCCCTGGATGTGCAGCTTCTGGCCCATCTGGTTGAGCCATCGAGTCTGGTACCCGCGCGCCATGCCGACAATCGTGCGCCCCTGCGTGAGCTGATCCAGCCATCCGATCTCGACCGCCAGGCGCAGCGGATTCCATCCCGGCAGTACGTAGCCCACCGGTCCGACCCTGATGTTTTTGGTGTGCATCGCGATATAGAGGTAGAGCGAGGGAACGCTGCCGACCTCCAGTCCTTCGGTGCAGAGATGATGTTCGGCGCAGTGAATGGCGTAAAAGCCCAGGTCATCGCAGATACGCGCCAGCTCCACGATTTCCTTGAACATCTGCTGCCAGCGCTCGGTGCGATGGGAAATGGGGCGCAGTTTCTCGCGTTCCTCCATGGTTGCGGGAAGGGCGGGAAGAAGGGGGCCAATGGTAAACTTCATGCCGGTCTCCTGAGGCAAGTCTCATCGGAGGGCGCCGTGCGCTCGCGCCGCTCCTGCGCGCCGTATAGTTGCAAGTACTGGGGCGGTTGACCAGAGGCAGGCTGCGGGCGGTTCACCAATCGCCCTGGTCACCGGTAATGCGGCAGGATTTGCTCGCCGAAGAGGCGGATTTGCTGCTTGAGCGTTTCGATCGGCATCAGGCCCAAATCGCCGCCGTCGTTGTAATTGAAGTATTCGGGATTGACGTTGTCGACCAACTCGTCCATCTTGCGGCGCACCTCCGCGACGCTCCCCGCGACGATTCCGTCGGCCTTGTGCAGCCGTTCGACGGTCCATTCGCTGCGCGGCAGCCTGACTTTGCCCGCCGGCCATTTTTCCTCGTCGCCGGGCAGGCGGAACGCCTCCCAGAAACCGAAGTAGCCGCCGAAGTCGTGATACCAGACACCCGCCGAACCCATCTCCGCGATCTTCAACGCCTGCGCGGTATCCTGTGCGATGTAGATCGACTTGGCGGGCGCGATGCCCTCACCAAGCCTGAGCTCGCGCCCCGCCGCCGCGGCCTCTTTCCGATACAGTTCCGCCAGTCGGCGCACGTCCTTGATGCCAGGGATGACGATGACCGGCACAACGCCCTCGCGCGCGCACCATACGATGGTCGAGTCGCTGGCGGAGAAGGCCTGAAACAGCGGTGGATGCGGCTTCTGATAGGGCTTGGGCACCACCGAGATTTTGCGCACGCGCCCGTCCACTACTTCGCCCGGCATCCCGTATTTTTCGGTAAACGGCGCCGCCGGCCACGGCGTTCCGCTGTCATAGGGATACGGATATTCCCAGAAATCGCCCTTGAAGGAGAACCCGTCCTCGCCCCAGGCTAGCTTCAGGATGCGGAAATGCTCCTCGAAGGCGCGGCGGTTGGCCTGATCGATTTCGCCCTGATCGCTGGCCGTGCTCTGGATGTGCAACTGCTGCGCCATCGAGTTGAGCCATCGCGCCTGATACCCGCGCGCCATGCCGACAATCGTCCGCCCCTGCGTGAGCTGATCCAGCCATGCGGTTTCCACCGCCAGCCGCAGCGGATTCCATCCCGGCAGCACATAGCCGACCGGCCCGACCTTGATGTTACGGGTGTGCATCGCGATATACAGGAACAGCGACGGGACGCTGCCCACTTCCAGCCCTTCGCTGGCCAGATGGTGCTCGGCGACGGTGATTGCCTCGAAGCCGAGGTCGTCGGCGATGCGCGCCACTTCCACGATTTCCTTGAACATCCGCTGCCAGCGCTCGGTGCGATGCGCGATGGGGCGTTCGGCGGCGCGCTCTTCGAGAGTTGCCGGGAGCGCGGGAAGCAGTGGTCCCATCAGGAACTTCATATCGATCTCCCTGGCCGAGTCTGATGCATCGGCCCATCAATTTCAATTCACCCAATTGGTCTTGTTTGTCAACCAGCAAGTATCTTGCGAGGCCGCCGGAGCACGGCGCCACCGGCGCAATTTGTGGAATCCGGCCCGATCGGTTTACAATCGACAGCGTTGCGGACGCCGGATTTCGGGGACTCAAAGGTTCGCAGAAGGAGAAGAACGTGGCCGGCCCTAAACTGCGCTTCGGCGCCTTTATCGCTCCCTTCCATCCCGTGGACGAAAACCCCACGCTCGCGCTGGAGCGCGACCTGGAACTGATCCAGTGGATGGACAAACTCAACTATGACGAGGCCTGGGTGGGCGAACACCATTCGGCGGGCTACGAAATCATCTCCAGCCCCGAGGTGTTCATTGCTACCGCCGCCGAGCGCACGCGCCACATCCGGCTGGGCACCGGCGTGTCATCGCTGCCATACCATCAGCCGCTGATGCTGGCCGAGCGCATCAACCAGCTCGACCACATCACGCGCGGGCGGGTGATGTTCGGCGTCGGTCCGGGCGCGCTGGTCACCGACGCGATGATGATGGGGATCAATCCGGCGCGCCAGCGCGGCATGATGGACGAAGCGCTGGGCGTGCTGGTGCCCCTGATGCGCGGCGAAGTGGTCAGCGCGAAGACCGACTGGTTTACGCTCAACGACGCGCGGCTGCACCTGGCGCCCTATTCGCGCCCGTCGGTGGAGATCGCAGTGGCCAACCAGATTTCACCCGCCGGGGCGCGTGCCGCCGGCAAACACGGCATCAGCCTGCTGTCGCTGGGCGCCACGACCACCGGCGGCTTCAGCGCGCTGGGCTCGACCTGGGCTATTTGCGAGGAGATGGCGCGTGAGCATGGCCAGAGCGTGGATCGGAGCGGATGGCGCCTGGTGGGACCGGTGCACGTGGCGGAAACCCGCGAGCAGGCGCGCGCCAACGTCCGCTTCGGGCTGGAGAAGTGGATCTATTATTTCCGCGAGATCGCCAACCTGCCGCTGGCGGCCGACGGCACGGACCCGGTCGATGCAATGGTCAAATCGGGCCTGGCGGTGATCGGCACGCCCGATGACTGCATCGCGCAGATCGAGCGGCTGATCAAACAGTCAGGCGGATTCGGATGCTTTTTGCAGTTGGCGCACAACTGGGCGGATTGGGAGCAGACCAAGCGCTCCTATGAACTGGTGGCACGCTACGTGATGCCGCGCTTCCAGGACCTCAACCTCAACCGCGACGCCTCGCTCAATTGGGCGCGCGACAACCGCGCCAGCTTCACCGCGCAGTCGATGAGCGCGGTCGGCGCGGCGATCATGGAACACATCCAGGAAAAGGGTACCGAAAACATCTCGCCGATGATCCTAAAGGCGATGGGCATGGCACCGCCCAAAAAGAAGGACAAGGCGCCTGAAGACGTCCCATAGGCGCGGGTGCGCGTCCGGCCGGACCCGACGCGCACCCGGCCTTGAGCCGCAAGTTACTTCAGGATGCGTGACAGGCCGCCCGGCGTGGTCATCGTCTGGGCGTCCTTGAAGTCGGCCGGCACGTCGTCGTCGGTGGTCGGGGCGGCGGCGTAGCTGGCGCTGATGTGCCCGTTTTCCCAGTCGATCTGATGGGCGCCGGCGTAGCCGTCGAGCATGATGGTCTGCTGGCCGCGGAAATTAATCGGCGCGTATATCTCCCACAATCCCTTCCACAACTTGTTCTCGTTGTCCCAGTTCTCGGTAAACGGCGGCATCCAGGTTTCCTTGTCAACATAGAAGATGCGATGCGCGAAACAGTAGGGGCCGAGCTGCGGCAGCCATTGCAGGTGCAGCACGTAGAACGGACGCACCTGCCATCGCGTGGCCTCCGGCGTGGGCCATCCCGGGAACGAGCCGGGCGTGCTGCCCGTAAAGCCCACGTAGGAGCCGGGCTCGTGAGCCTTGGCCGGATCCTCGATCGCCATCAGCAACTTCTTCTCGCCCAACAGCGTGACCTTGAAGTTGTTGGGATTCCAGGCGTTGTCGTCGTTGACCGAGTCGGTGCCCAGAATCGGCGCGCAGCGCGCCGCGCTCGACAGCCGCAGCGAGCGGCGCAGCGAGGGCAGGAAGACGTACAGCTCGGGCAGACGCGTCGGGTCGTCAGGCTGCATGCTCAATTCGGTGGTGTACTTGGATTGCTCGGGCGCCACCACCATGAAGCGGCTGACATAAAAAAATCCGTTGGCGTAGGGCATGTTGATCGGCATGCCTGGCTCGCTCAGATGCGACAGCATGTAGAAAGTGTTGTCGGTGTCCTGCGCCGTGCGATTGCCGAACCGGTCTACCAGCAGGCCGTGCGAGGCCGAGTGCAGGATGAAGGGCCGAAACGGCGCCCAGGCATTGTACAGGATCTGGACCGCCGCGGTTGGACCGTGGGGATTGGGAAACGGCGGCCCGGCCACCCATCCCTTCATCACGTAGCCGCCGGTGGGCTGGCGCATCAGCGTGGCCTGGTTGCCGTATTTTTCGGCGTCCTGTTGCCAGCGCCCCGGCATCGGGTAATGCACCGTGGGTCCCACCACGATCGCATACTCCGGTCCGCTGCCGAGATGGAGCGCCGAGTTGCCGTTGAAAGCGCCCTGCAGCCAGATCGGCATGAAGTTCTTGTACCTGGTCCAGTTCTGCGGCGTGATGCGCGTTCCGGGCGCAATGGTTTGCGCTGAGCTGGCGTCGACCAGTTGCCGGTACGCATCCTCATTGAAGACCAGCGGCGCGGCTTGCGCGCGAGCGCAAGCCAGGCCTATGATGGCCAGTACTACAACCCAGGCCGCGGTACCGGCGGTGGGCCGCCGTCGGTTCCTGTTCTTTTCCGCCATAACGCTCTCCCTCATGTGTTTGGTGGCTCGATAGCCGCAAATCGGGGTCGGGGCCCCGGACTGAAAATTTGCGTGCTGGCCATCCAATATCTTTCCGGGCTGCAAAACGTCAAGCCGCCGGCATTGGCTCTGCCATTTATTAAACTTAAATCCTGCGGCTGCCGGACTTATTGAAGCTGTCTTGTCGCCCCAGACTTGACAACCGCAATTCGCGGCCGCGCGGCTTTCTGTCAAAATGTTTGTTCCAAAGATAATAAGTGCTGTCCGTGGAGGCTAAGAAGGGAACTCGCGATGGCCAAGCCGATTCACAAACTCAAATTCTCCGGCGCGATCGACGCCGACGGTCATGTGCTGGAGCCGCGCGACGTCTGGGAACGCTGTCTGGAGGAGAAATACCGGCCGCGTGCGATCCGCATCAAGGAGGATGCCGACGGCAAGGAATACCTGGAGATCGGCGGCCGGCCCTCGCGCGTTCTGCGCGGGCGGCTGCTGAGCACGATCGGTGCGATGGACGCCACGCGCCACAACCCGCCGCCGCCCGATGCCAAGTACGGCGGGCCCCACGTGCCGTTTGGCGCCATGGACCCGGCGCAGCGGATCGCGCGCCTTGACGCGGAGGGCCTTGCCGCAGCGTTTCTTTATCCTACTCTTGGTTTATTGTACGAAACCGAATGCGACGACGCGGAGCTGGCTCAGGCCTATACCCGCGCCTACAACCGCTGGATCGCCGATTTCTGCCGCGACAGCGGCGGCCGTCTGATCCCGATCGCCCACCTTTCGCTGGGCGACCCGCCAGCCGCCGCCGCGGAGTTGGAACGCGCGGTCGGTGACGGATGCAAAGGCGGCTTCGTCTCGCAGTTCGCGATCACCCGCAAGCCCATCGCGCACCCCGACCACGACGTAGTGTTCGCCAAAGCGCAGGAGCTCGATGTGCCGCTGGGAATCCATCCGACGTTCGAGCCGCCCTGGGCGCTGCCCGGACGCTTCGATCGCAGGTTCGTGCGCAACGCCTATTTCTACCTCAACGTCACCGCGCCCGACGGCATCCGGCACGCCTTCACCAGCTTCTTCCAGTACGCCACTTTCGACAAGTTTCCCGGCCTCAAGTTGATCGTGCTGGAAGCGGGTGCGGGCTGGATTCGCTACTGGCTGGACCGCATGGACTCGGTGTACGAAAGCGTCATCGGCCGCGGCCTGGCGCTGAAGGAGCGGCCCAGCGTTTATTTCCAGCGCAACTGCTGGATCTCCAGCGACCCGGACGAGAAATCGCTGCCCGCGATGATGGAGCTGTGCGGGGCGGACAAATTCTTCTGGGCCTCCGACTTCCCGCACCTCGACCATCCGGGCAATTACATCGAAGAGCTGGAAGAGGCGGCACAAAGACTCCCTGAAGCCGCGCGCCGCAAACTTCTGGGCGAAAACGTCGCCCGCGTGTATGGCTGCCCAAGGCTGTAACGATTGCCAGAGCTGCGCGGCGGCCCCTTAGCCGGGGCTCAACCGAATACCTGGCGCGAGTGAAGCTCAATCACGTAGCCGTCGGGCTCGGCCAACCGCGCACTGGAAAAGCCCGGCGATTCGCTGTCGGACGCCAGCCTGGTGCCCGCCTCATCCTGCGCACGGACCTCAGTGGCGTATCGTCCGCATCCGGATGCAATCCGAAATGACCCAGCCCAGGAGCGGCACCGGCGATGCCTGGCTGAGTGAGACGAAATCGCCGCCCTCGGGCGCGCTAAGCACGACGTATGGGCCGGTGCGCGTCTGCTCCACGCCCCAGCGCGTCGCGATAAAACCACAACGATCGTTCCATGTCACTGACGTTGATCTGAAAGTGGCTCAGCCCTTTGACGTTCGCATCGCGCACCTCGCCTCGATGTTGGCCACCGGTGGGCCTGCGATGTTAGCATGGGCGGCGCGCGGTTCTTCGCGGCCGCAAGGGTAATCGGATGGCGAAAACGATGAATCCCATATCGCTGGAGCAACTGACCGTCGAAGAGGCCGGGCCGATGGAACTGGTGTCGATCGCGAGTGCGCTTGGATGCCAACACGTGAGCCTGTTCCTGCGCACGCCGGAGCGGCCGCCGCAATGGTATCCGCTAGTCACCGACGCCGGGTTTCGAAGAGAACTGGGCCGCCACATGGCCGATTGCGGCGTGACGCCCTACACGGTCGAGTTTTTTCCGCTCTCGGCGCGCGCGCCGGTCGACACCTATGGCCCCGCCTTCGAGTGCGCCGCCGAGTTGGGCGCCAGGCGGATGAGCGTGCTGGTCAGCGATCCTGACGAGGAGCGGCGGCTGGCGAATTTCTGCCAGCTATGCGACCGCGCGGCGCAATACGGCCTGGGCGTCAACGTCGAATTCGTGGCGATTACCCAGATGCGCTCGCTGCGCGATGCGGTGCGCCTGCTGACACGCGCCAACCGGCCCAATGCCGGCATCATGGTCGACACGCTGCACCTGATGCGCTCGGGCGGCAGCGTTGCGGAACTGGCCGCAGCCGACCCGCGCTTTATCGGCGGCGCCCAGTTCTGCGACGGTCCGCTGACGATGGCGTCCGAGCGCCAGCTCTTTGAAGCGATCAGCGAAAGGATGATCCCAGGCCAGGGACAATTCCCCCTGCACGACTTCGTGCGCGCCCTGCCTCGGCAGCTCCCCATCGGCATCGAGGTGCCGCTCAAGTCGCTCAAGGACAAGGGCGTCGGGCCGATGGAGCGGGCACGGCTGGCGGTCGAGGCCTCGCGCCGCATCATCGCCGAAGCGTGCGCGCAACCTTAGCGCAGCGCTCAGCCCTTCTCCGCCCATCCTTTGAGCAGCGGCACGAAATGATGGAAGTAGGAGTGGCGCTCGACGAACTTCCATCGCCCGCCTTCGCGCCGGTAGATGTCAGCGTAGTAGCCCGAGCCGATGATGCTCTGGTTGTTCTGCGTGATGCGCACCTCGATGGTGCAGGTGCCGCAGGCGTTGTCGCCGTCGATCTCGATGATGTGGTTGTGGATGCACGGCAGCGCCATCCCGCGCTTGAGCCCGGGATAAAACTCGTCCAACTGCTTGCGCCCGCGCACGTTGATGTTGGGCGGCTGGCCCATCACCTCGTTGATGAACGCTCCGTCGTCGGTAAACAACTGGGCGACTTTTGCGCCTTCCCCCAGCGCCACCCAGTGCGCGTACTTGGCGGTCAGTTCCTTGATTTCCTCCCGGTCCGCCAGTTCCCGCACCTGCTGTTCCAATGTCTTCATCGCCTTGCTCCCTGAGGGCCGCTCAGTCCAGTTCCATCCGGTAAAGGTAGGCCGCATTGTCGCGCACGATCTTGCGTTTGACCTGCTCGGGCACGCCTTCGAAGGTGCGCTCGATCACCTCCAGCGAATGCGGCCAGGTGGAATCGGAGTGCGGAAAATCGGAGGCCCACATGTAGCGCTCCTCGCCGAAGATCTTCCAGGTCATCGGGCCGACCATGTCGTCCTGGAAGGTCACCCACACGTTGCGCCGCACGTAATCGCTGGGCTTCATGGTCAGGTGCATGTCGTCGGACATGGTGCCGAACTTTTCATAGAAATGGTCGATGCGGTAGAGCATGTGCGGGAACCAGCCGCTGTCGTTCTCGGCTGACACGATGCGCAGGCGAGGGAAGCGCTCCAGCACCCCGCCGAAAATCAGGCTGCACAGCGAGCGCTGGATCTCATGCACCGGCGCCAGCGTGGTGTTGATCATGAAGTCGCGCCCGGTCAGCGCCACCTGGCCCGCGCCGGCGCTGCGCTGCAGCGACTTGCGCCCGGTGCCCAGGTGCAGCGAGACCGGAATCTGCATCTCCTGCGCCGCGGTCCAGAAAGGATCGTATTGCGTCGCGTAGTAGGGACGCTCGGGCGGCGCCACCCCGCAGACCTGCACGCCGCGATGGCCCCGCTTGACGCAGCGCTCCATCTCGCGCACGCCGTCGGCCACGTCGTCGAGCGAAATCAGCGCGATCGAGTAAAGGCGCCTGGGACTGTAGGCGGCGAAATCGGCCAGCCAGTCGTTGTACACGGCGAAGCAGGCGCGCTGCAGTTCGGGGTCGGGCAACGAGAACAGCGGCATCCCCAGTGAAGTGTAAAGCACTTCGGCGCACACGCCGTCGATGTCCTGGTCCTTAAGCCGCTCCGCCGGATCCCATCCCGAGGGACGGGCGGCCTCGTAGCCGGTCTTCAGATGCTCCTTGAGTTCGTCGCCGCTGCGGCCGGTGGCGGAAATCGCGGCGAGGGGAAACGGCGTCACACCCGGGGCGACGAACGAATAGCCCGGCCGCCCCTCGTTCTTGATTACATGGGGCGCCTGATCGCGGAATCGGCGGTCCAGCCGCGCGGTCCACAAATCCGCCGGTTCCACCACGTGGGAATCCGAAGAGACAACTCGCTCTTTCATAACGCCTCCTGCGCCCCGCGGCTGAATGCTGGCCGCGGCCGCGGGTTGGATCTCGATTTTGTCCGGCGATGCGCCCTGCAGCGCCACAATAGTAAATCGGGCGAAAAAGCGAAACCGCCCACGCTCTGTCCAGGATGCCGCGCCGGCTCAACTCCGAGCCGCATTGGAAAAGACCATGCGTTGTATTGCGTGAGCGGCGCCGCTGATGGCCAGGGTCATGACCGGCGCCGCAACAATCATGAATAGCGCCAACAGGAAGGGCAGCCAGTTTTCATCCTGCGCGTAATGCTGCATCGTAAGGGTAATGCCGCAGGCCTCGAGCAGCCCCGGCACCAGCCACCAGGCGGCTTCGCCCGCCGTCAACGCGGTCAGGATCAGCCATCCAGGCCGCCGCGCCAGCGCGAGCGTCGCGGCCACCGCCACCAGCAGCGTCACCGCGACCGAGCCCAGCGCGGTCGCCGGCCACAGCGCCGGCGGCGGCCACGAGGTCGCCCCCGCGGTTACACCGAAGCCGCGCTGCAGAAGTGCGGTAGGGGCCACGACCAACAGCCAGCCCGCGCCGATCGCGAAAATCGGTGCCCGTCGGCTGGCGTATCCACCCAACAGGAGTAACCCTGCGGCCAGCAATGCCGCCAGGAATGCCACGCGGTACCGGTGCAGCCGGTAGGCGACATAAGGCGTGCCAACGCCCGACCAGATGTCGTGCGAGGCTTCAAGCGCCAGCGCGGCCGGCATCCGATCGCTAACGCCAAGGATTTCGCCCAGATGTGCGCATCGGCCCGGGCCGCATCGGTTGACTGCGAGGGCACAGTCGATCGCCCCGCGGGCGGCGTCTGCAGACAGGTTTTTGCTGGCGGCAAATTGGGCCAGTGCAGCGCGCGTGATGGCTGCCCGGCGTTGATAAAGAGCACGCTGCAATCCGGTTTCCTCGACTTTAGGTATCGCAATCGGCGCCGACCTGATGAGGGCCGCGCGTGGCCCGGCAAGCGGACCCGCTGGTATTGGCGGCGGTGGCGGCGGCGCCCCAAGGACCATCATTGCCAGCGGCCGCGATGGCGGTTCCAAGGCGATCAAAATCGCGGCCAGGGCCCCGCTGGCTTCCTGGCTGCCGGTCTGTCCGGCCAACCCGGTAAGAATCTCGGCAGCATCCTCGTCGCTGGACTTTTCAGCCACCAACCACTTCTTCAGCAGCCGCCCCTGAGTTCGCGCGTCGATTTGAGCGCGGCTAGCCGCGAGCAACTGATCGGCGTTTCGCAACTGCCCGAAGCGATCGAGCGTCAGGTAGGCTTCGCCACGCACGCGGCGGTCGGGGTCATGCGCCGCGGCGCGCCACAGTACGGCGAAGTCAGGCGCGGTCTTGCAGTTGCGTAGTGCGATTGCCGCGGCCGCGCGCACGTCGGGGTCGGGGTCCTCGCTCAGGATGCGGCTCAGAGCCGGAGTGGCATCGCGCGGCCACAGCGTATAGGTCAGTGCCGCCCGGGCGGAAGCGTCGGGAACGGCGGCCAGGCGCGCTGCCACCATGTGTGTCGCTTCCGCATCATGGGCAAGCTGCGGCGAGACCAGCGCCTCCCCGACGGCGTCGGTTATCTCCAAAGGGCTGCGCATCGGGGCGGGTTTGGTCAATGCGTCGAGCAGGGCGCCGAGCGCGCCTTTGCCGGCGCACTGCCTGAGTGATGCGAAGAGTTGATTGTCGTCGAAGGGTTGGCCGGAGCTGAGAAAGCGCGGCAGCATCGACCGCACGCGGGCCTCACATCCGGCCTCCGCCGCTGCAAGGCTGCTGTGCTCGCTGGCGGCAACCAGAGCGGCAGCGATAGCCACAAGTCTCAATCCCCGCGTGACGGCTGCCTCCGATGGCCACACGCGGGCAGTATAGATGGTTCTGGGTGCGGCCGGAAGGTGAGCCAGGGCCGCCGGCGGGACTTCGAATAGCCGCTCTGCCGATTTTTGCCCGCTCCGGGCGTGGCGCAGGGGGCAGCGCATAGCAACTTTTATTAATAATTAGTTTTCATATCTATTTATTCTCGCCAATATGTAGAACATATTAATCTAGTAGTATAAGCTCAATTTTACCGGCCGGTTATTATTATCAACTGAAAGTATAGAGTCTCGAACCGTAAATTTAGGTAAATTTCAGCTTGACTCTGCCGATTTACTAAGCTTACAGTAGGCTAAGCAGAGGGAAGCGAGACTTATTCCCTCTAACCTCAGGTGCATAGCCGCAACGCCGGGTGGGCAAACCGCACCTGGGGTGTTTTACGCGCCGGTATGGCGGCGTGGAAGTTTTTAGCGGCGAGTAACGTGGTACACCGCTTACACGACCGGCGGCTGGGCGATCCGCAGGGAAGCCGTGTGAGCCGCTGGGCGTTTTTGCGACGTTTGATTGAGACGACACGTGCTCCGCGCAGCGGGGCAGTCAGACTGCCACGGTCCGGCCCCGCCGGCGGAGCATCAGGCATAACACATGGGTGAGGACACCCAGGGGGTACCTGATATGGATAGCTTACCCGAAGATCAGCGGAATTCCAAACCCCGATGCTTGCCGCGGCGGTCCAGGGCACGCTTGCGGGGCCAGGCACTGGTGATGATGGTGGTGGCCTTGCCGGCCTTTGTGGGTGCGATGGGACTGGCGATGGACGTGGGCAACCTCTACTTAAACCATCGCCGCGCACAAACCGCGGTGGACGCGGCCGCGCTGTCGGGCGCCACCTGTCAGGCGTTGAACCCGGGCTGCACCGATGGCAGCGGCGTCGCAACACAGACCGCCACTGCCGACGATCCGTACATGACGCTTAATCCCAACCCGGTTGCGGCCCCGTTCTTCGACGACGCCTATTGTCCTTCTGCCACTTACAAGGTTCCATGTGAGGTCACGGTTTCCGCGACCCAGACCGTGCCGTTTTACTTTGCGCGGCTGGTCGGGGTAAACACCGGCGCCATCAGTGTCACCGCCACGGCAGTCGGGGGGCCTTTTAACAGCTATTCTCCTCCCGGCGGTACCGGCAACATGATGCCGATCGGCCTTCAATATACGACCCCGTATAAAGATCTGGACTCGATTCCCCTGGCATACAAGTTTTCCAGCCCCTCCAGCGGCGATTCCATTCCCGGGCCCGGGGATTGGGGATATCTGGCGATCGGTGGCAGCGGCGCGGCCCAACTCACGACGAACATCATCAACGGCGCTCAGGGAACCATGGCGATCTGGGATGGCACTTCAACCTCCAAGACGGCGCCCAGCGAATTCGTGCAAAGCGAACCGGGTGTCTCAACCGGCTTCAAAGACATGGCCAAATACCGCACCTGTCCCGGGGAGACCCCAACCAGCTTCTCCCCTGACAGTCCATGCGCTGTCTGTATCCCACTGGTGGACTGGACGGGATGTACCGGTAAGTGCACCGTTCCCATCATGGGTTTTGCCGAATTCTTCATCACCGACGTGACCGACCACGGATCGTCGGGTACGGTGAGCGCAACCTGGATCGCCTCCATCTGCCGAGGCGGGCGGTTTTCTCCCACCGGCTCCGGGCCCGTCAAAGAGGGCGCAATCGCGGTTCAACTGATCAATTAAAGCGTCAAGCGCCGGCCGCCACTTGATCGCCGCGCGGGTTGCGTGCGCTGCAAATGCGCTGGCCGGATTGGCGCGCCCTGAGGGATTTGAACCCCCGACCCTCAGATCCGTAGTCTGATGCTCTAATCCGCTGAGCTAAGGGCGCGCGGTTGGAATTGCAATTATATTGGTTTGCCGCACTCTGGCAAGGCCAGGTCTCCTTCTACCGCGCAAAACGGTGCTCTAACGCTGACCGTGCTGCCACCCGATTCCATTCCCGCGTCTGGTGCGGTGGCGGGCGTCGTGCGATTCTCCAATGCTGGTGGGAGGAGCGTCATGGCCGATTACGTCAGCGTCAGCGAAGCCCGCAATATGTCAGGACTGCGTGTGGTGTTGCCGCCCGCGCCCGGCCCGTGGGCTGAATCGCTCAAGGGTATCCTGCATGTCAAGAAGCTGCCCTTCGTGCGCGCCTTGCATGAAGTCGGCACGCCCAGCCTCGAGCTGCGTCTCTGGACCGCGCAGACTTCCTCACCGGTGATGGCGTGGAACGACGAACGGCCGCGCACGATTTGGAACGATCAGCTCTACCTGGCCGAGCGCCTGGCGCCGCAGCCGCCGCTGATTCCGCAGGCGATCGAGGAGCGCGCGCTGATGTTCGGGATGGCCAACGAACTGATGGGCGAAACCGGTTTGGTCTGGAGCCTGCGCGTGCTGGCGATTCATCGCGGACAGACCAACCTCGAGCTGAGCGAAAAGGCGCGCGCGATGGTCGATTTCCTGGCCGCCAAGTATCAGCACGGGGTAGCCAACGAAGCGCAGCGAGCCTCGCTCCGCGCCGCGGAAATAATCACAGCGTTCGCCGCGCGCCTGGCCGAGCAGCAATCAAGGGGCAGTCGTTTTCTGATCGGCAACCAGTTGACGGCACTGGACATCTACTGGGCGGCATCCGCGGCGATGATCCAGCCGCTGCCGCCGCATTTGTGCGACATGCCGCGCTGGCTGCGCACGACCTACACCGCCAACGACCCGCGTGTGGTCGCCGCGGTGCGGCCCGCGCTGCTGGAGCATCGCGATTTCATCTACCACGAATTCCTGCAACTGCCGCTGGATTTCTGAGCTGCTCGCGCGTCAGCGAAAGCGGCGGAAGAATTCGCGTATATCCTCGACCAGCAACTGCGGCTCCTCGGCGGGGGCGAAATGCCCGCCGGCGGGAAACTCCGTCCAGCGCTGCAGGTTGAAGTGACGCTCCATCCAGCGGCGCGGAAAGCGCATGATGTCGGCCGGAAAGACGCCGACCGCGGTGGGCGCCTCGACCTGCGGCTGGCGCTGATGCGCGGGCTGCCAGGGATTATGCACCGCCTCGTAGTAGTAGCGCGCCGAGGTGACGAAGCTTTCGGTTACCCAGTAAAGCGTCATCGTGGTGAGCAGGTCGTCCTTGCTGAAGCGCCGCTCCACCTCGCCGCCGCAATCGCTCCAGGTGCGGCGCTTTTCGAGAATCCAGGCACACAGCCCGGCGGGCGAATCGTTGAGCGCGTACGCCAGCGTCTGCGGCTTGGTCATCTGAATCGCGGCGTAGCCGCTCTCCGCGGTCGAGAACCGGCGGCCCCGCTCCAACCATTGACGCTCGTAGGGCGCGTAATCCTCGGCCTTGGGAAAGCTGTTGAAATCCAGCGGCAAAGTCATGGTGAGATAGATTCCGATCAGGCGGTCGGCATACTTATGGCCCAACTGGTTGGTGATGAACGCGCCCCAATCGCCACCACCCGCCGCGAATTTTTTGTAGCCCAGCACCGACTGCATCAGCTCCACCCACAAATCCGCCGTGCGCCAGTAATTGATTCCGGGCACCTTCAACGGCGTGGAGAACCCAAAGCCGGGCAGCGACGGGATGACCACGTCGAAACTGTCGCGCGGGTCGGCGCCGAAGGCCGCGGGATCGGACAGCGGCCGGATCACCTTCTCGTAGTCCCAGAACGTCCACGGCCATCCATGGCTCAGAATGATCGGAATCGGATTGGGGCCCTTGCCGGGCTCGTGGATGAAATGAATCGGGACGCCCTGGATGGTGGCCTTGTAATGCTGGTACTGGTTCATCGCCTCCTGGTGGATTTCCCAGTCATAACCATCCACCCAGTAGGCAATGAGTTCCTTGAGGTAGTCGAGCTGGGTGCCGTAGGCCCACTGCGCGTTGGCGAAATCGATCGGCCAGCGCGTGCCCGCGGCGCGCCGGCGCAACTCGTCGATGACTGCAAAGGGAATGTCGACGATAAATCTGGTCTTGCTCATCGCGGGAAACCTCGACTGCTTGAATTCGCCTGACTCCATTTAACAGAACCCGGCTGCGCCATCCACGTATCGCGCGCGGCCCAGCGATTGGGTTTGACTCGGGCGCGGGGTTGATTTGCTATGCTTGCGTCAGGCCGGCGGCAAAGGCAGCGCGCCGTATCACAGGAGGACGACGACATGGAAATTGCCGGAACAGCAGCGGTCATTACCGGCGGCGGGTCGGGAATCGGGCGTGCCACCGCACAGCGTCTGGCGGCGGAAGGCGCTGCGATCATGATCGTCGACCTCGACGAGACGATGGGCCGTGAGAGCGTCGAATTGATCCGCACCAAGGGCGGCAAAGCGGCGCTGCGCAAGGCCGACGTCACCGACGCCGACCAGATGCGCCGGGTGATGGAGGAGACGCTGTCCGAGTTCGGCCGCCTCGACATCCTGCACAACAACGCCGGCATCGCGATCGCCCATCCGATCTATCCTAAAACCCCGCTGGAGAAATGGCGCCGGGTGCTCGACGTCGACCTCCAGGCCGTGCTGCTCGGATGCCAATTGGGGTACGAGTTCATGGCGCCGCGCGGCGGCGGCGTAATCGTCAACACCGCCTCGATGGCGGGCATCTACCCCCATCCCAGCGACCCGGTTTACGCCGCGGCCAAAGGCGGCGTCGTGCATCTGACGTTTTCGCTCAAGCGATGGGCGCGGCGCGGAGTGCGAGTCAACTGCGTATGTCCGGGCATCGTCCAGACTCCGCTGGTAGAGCGGCTGAGCAGGGAAGTTGAGGCGGCCGGCGGCAGAACGGCGATGCCGGCCCAGGCGCTGAAGCCCGAGCAGATCGCCGATGTGGTAGTGAACTTCGTGCGCGACGACAACTGCGTGGGCCAGATCGTGGAGGTGCGTCCCAGCGGCCCTTACATCGTGGAGCCGCCCCGCGCCCCCAAGCGCCGCCGCTGAGGTCGGGTTTACTTCTTTTTCGTCACCTCTTCGAAGATCCGGATCGCCTCGATCGTGGTGGGCATGCCGCCGTACTGCGACATGTGGATGATCACTTCCTTGATTTCCTCGGGCGTCCAGCCCACGCGCAGGGCGATTCCCAGATGGGCGCGCAATTCCGGGCCGCGCCCCAACACAATCAGCCCCGCCACCGTTGCCAGCGAGCGCAGCTTGGCGGGCAGGCCCGGCCGCGCCCACACGTCGCCGAAGGTCGTGCCGAACAGCAGGTTGGCGAAGCCCTCGTCGAACTTCTGCATTGACTCATAGGCTCCCCGGGCTCCCTGTTCGCCGATCAGTTCGGCCAGTTTCTGAATCCCCTTTTCAACATCGGCCATCGTTGTTCTCCTCCCCGCAGTCAAAGCACGGCATACAATTGAGGGGGTTGGCGTTCAAACGCCGCCCGCCGAGCGCTTCACGCGTAATCTGCTGCAATCCGGCGTGCAACTCAAGGTTAATCCGGTGCGCCGCGCTTGACGCCGATGGCCTGCGGTTTGTAAAGCTCATGGTCGTTGTGAGAAACTGGCACGCGTAGTAAAGGCTCTGGCAGGAGACGGTCATGTCCATGGCGATCGACAAAAAACAGTCCGTCGAGCGGCTCAAGGCGCTGCCGCAGGTACAGCGCTGGCGCGAGGGCAACTATGAACCGGGCGCCTGGTTCACCAGCAAGCCGGCGGAGGAAGGCGGCATCTGGGGCTCTTGGGGCCATCGCTTTCAGCCCAACCGGCGCGGCGTAAGCCTGGTGGAGCTCAATCGCGCCGACCGCCATCCGATACCCACTGAAGGACTGGGCTTACTGGCCGACCGGGAGGCGGGTGCTGAACCCGATGCGCCGCGCTACGATTATCCGCTGCGGGAGAAGTACCAGGTCTGGTCCTACAACGTAGAGAGCCTGTACGAAGAGGCGATGTCGCGCCAGTGGAGCGCCACGCGCGACATCCCGTGGGACAAGCTGGCGCCGCTGCCCGAGGACCAGGAACGCGCGCTATGCCAGTTTGTAAGTTTTTTGCACACGGTGGAGTTCGTGCCCGGCGACACACTGCCGTTTTACATGGCGCGGGTGGATCCGTCGTTTTCAGAAGTGCGGCTATTCATGTCCTCGCAATGCGCCGACGAAGCGCGCCACATGGAAGTGTTCGGCAAGCGCATGTACGCCAACGGCGGCGGGCCCGGCATGGAGCCGGGCGCCGAGGCGCTGCTGCTGTTCGACCCGCGCAAATCGGTGCTGCCGCAGGAAATCGCGAAAACCGTCTCCAACGTCAACCCGACCTGGGATTTTCTGGCCTACTCCTATTTCGTGCAGATGATCGGCGAGGCGGTGGTGCTGGACTTCTTCCGCTTCGGCGAATTCCTGGGCCGCAATCCCTGCGACAAGGAGATGTTCCGCCGCATCATGCAGGACGAGGCGCGTCACGTGTCCTTCGGCACCATGCGCATCAAGTATTATCTGGACAACGCGCCGCGCCGCGAGCGCGAAGAAGCCTCTGAGATGCTGCATTTCCTGGCCTCGGCCTGCGAAGCGAGCGGGACGGGATTCGGCCTGTTGCTCCAGCCCAGCGCGATCGAGCCCTTTGCGCTGCTGGCCGCCGGCAGCCTCGGCAATCTGGACAAAGGATGGGACGTGGTGCGGGAGTTCTGGGCGACGGCGGTAGAGGAGTATATCAATCGCTGCGAACGCGCCGGCCTGCCGCGGCGCGGCCGCTGTATGCTGCCGGAAGAGGCGCCGTTCTGAGGCCGCGCCCTGGAGTTGGCTGAGTTGGCATCGCTCAAACGCCTTCCGTCCCCATTCACGCTCCCTCCTACGCGTAGGCACGAGCCGCTGCCGCTGCCGCCACCGGAGGAGGTCAAGAAGAAACTTTACGACCATCCCGAGGCGCAGCGCATCCGCTCGGGCCAGCTCGGCGAATGGTTCACCACGCCGCTGGTCGGCGGCGAGTGGACTGAATGGGGCAAGCAGGCCAGGCCCGATCGAATTGGCATGACGTTCATGGCCGTCAACCGGGTCAGCGCCAACCCGGAGCCGACCAATGCGCCGGCGCGCCGCCTGATGCATTCGCGCTACATCAAGACCCATCACGCGATCCCGCCCGAAATGGAAGAAAAGATCGCGCCCAAGTACGGCACCGCACGTGAGATGGACCGCCGCGATCAGGTCTGGATCGAGCACGCCGCCGAACTTACCGAAGAGGCGCTGGACCGCCAGATGCGCCCGGCGCGTCAGTTGCGCTGGGAGGAGATGACGCCGCTTGCCGAGGACCTCGAACGCGCCTTCGACCAGTTCGCGACCTATCTGATCCAGGCGATGTTTCTGTGCTCCGACGCATCTGGTCCCTGGAACGGACTGATTCATTACGGATTTGCGGAAATCAAGAGCTACCTGGCCTACGAGTTATTCGACTACAACCTGATGTGCGGGCTGTTGCGCAAGCGTGTGATGGCCAACGGGGGCGGGATGGGCGTGCAGGTCGACGGGCTCGGGGCGGGCATAGTGGAGATTTGCAACGAAGCCTCGCGCGGCTTCGTGGGCGAGGTCGAGCGCGAGTTTCCCTCGGTGGTGTTCGCGATCGACGTGCTGTTCAACGGTCTGCTGCTGGAGATGGCGCGGCTGGCGGCGGCCGGCGCGCGCAGCCGCTTCGACCGCCATCTGATGACCCAGGTCGTGCAGGACTGCGCGCGGCACGTGGCGTTCGGCTGCCGCCGCCTCAGTTTCTATCTGCGCCACTGCCCCGACCGCGAGGAGGCCGCCGTCAAGCTCCATCTGGCCGCCGACCGCCTCGAGCCGCTCCAAGCCGAGCATCATCTGCTCAACCCCAAGGTGCTGGAGCCGCTGGCCGTCATGCTGGGCGGCGGCGCTGGCGCAATCGCGGGCGGAGTGCGCATCCTGCGCGAATTCTGGCCCCAGTTCGCCGCCAGCTACCTGGCGCGGCTTGATTCGATCGGCCTTGGGCGGCGCGACCGATGCCTGCTCCCGGCGCAGCCGCCGTTTTGAGAGTCACAGGTTGGGGCAGTTTTCCGATGGCGAATCAAAAAGTAGAGTTTCCCTCCACGCAGTGGTTTCAGGCACTGGCGGCGCGGATGAACGAGCAGCGCGCCAAGTACCAGAACTTCGGCTTTGTCACCGCTCGCGCGGTGTTCAGAGTCACCGCCACCGCGGCCGGCAACCGCAACTTCGGCCTGGTCTTCGACGGCTTCGAATGCCTGGAAGTGCGCGAGCTGACCGACGGTGAGATTGCGCAGTTCGATCCGGACTGGACGATGGAAGGCGACTACGCAACGTGGAAGGAGATGGTTCAGAACATCAAGGCGCACGGCGAAGCCGACCCCGATCACACCCTAAACCGCCTGTGCCTGCTGGGCCATCCGTTCAGGGTCCACGGCGAGGACCAGACGCGCGTGGATGTTTTCTACCGCCAGTTGTTTTCCTTCCAGGCTTTCATCGACGAATCCGCCGCCGTCGAAACCAGCTTCGCATAGGAGCATCAACGCGGCGCGCCTGCCGCACGCCCTCACAGGAAGGTCAATGGACTTTGGAGTTAATACGTCCGGACTCGAGCTTTCCAAGCTGATTTCTCTCGCCCAGACCGCCGAGGGTGTCGGTTTTACGACTTTCTATCCGGGCGACCATTTGCTGCTGGCGCAAAGCGGGGTGCATCCCGAGCATGAGCCCGTCCTTGACGCGATGACCAGCGTGGCCGCTCTGTTCGCCGCCACGCGCAAGCTGCGCATCGGACATTTGGTGCTCAACAACCTCTTCCGCCATCCGATCATCACCGCTCAGGCGTTGATGACTCTCGATCACATCGGCGGCGGCCGCCTGATCGCGGGAATCGGCACCGGCTGGACCGAGCAGGAATTCACCATGAGCGGCATCCCGTTCCCCGACATGAAGACGCGCAGCGAGATGCTCGACGAGGCGCTGACCTGCATCCGTTCGTTGTGGACCGACGAGGTGACCAACTTCGAGGGCAAGCATTACCGGCTGCGTGAGGCAGTGCTGTGGCCCAAGCCGATCCAGAAGCCCCATCCGCCGATCATGGTGGGCGGCGGCGGCAAGCCGATCGTCAGAATCGCGGCCAAACACGCCGATATCTCCAACATCACCTGGGAGCTGGGACGCGCGGGCAAGTTCGATACCCGCTACCTGACCGAATTCAACGAGGTCAGGTTCAAGGAGCGCATCGATTACATGGCTGAGCAATGCGCACGCAACGGCCGCCCGCGCAACGCGGTCGCGGTCAGCAATCTGATCGGCAGTTGCGTGGTGACCGATTCGGAGGCGGCCAGTGCCAAGACGGTCGATTCGGTGGCCCGCGCCCTGGGCTTCACCACCGAGCAGGTGCGCCATTGTCCGATGCTGCTGATCGGCACGCCGCAGGCCTGCATCGAGGAGCTGCGCAAGCGCGTCCGACTGTTCGGCGTAAGCCAGTTCATCGTCACGACCAAGAGCGAGCGCACCGTGCGGGCGTTGGGAGAGAAGGTCTTCCCGTTCGTCGCCTGACTGCTGAGCTGAACCGACGAAATAAGGAGGCGCGAGCCTGCCGGCTCGCGCGTCGATGACAGGCAGGGACGCCTGTCGCACCAGTTGCGAGCGGCTTCAACGCTTTCAGACCAACTCGCGTCATCCCGGCTTGCGGTCCAAGAGCTGATGAGGGCGCCGGAATGCGCGGTAATGGACCGGCATGCGAAGAATCGCGGGGTTGCAGACGGCTGACTAACCCGCCTCGCGCGCCATCGGGATGATCGTCGCGGCGTTGACGCGTCCTGGATAGCAGATAGCAGGTGGAGAGGGGAAAACAGCCCGGTGACACTGTAGCGCCGTTGCCAATCGGTGGAGCGCACCATCGCGCCCCGGCGCTACGCTGGGAGCAACCGCCGGCATCGGGTGGCGAGCCTGATATGTTCGCGCTTGTAGGGCCAGCGCGGAGAACCGGGCCCAAAAACCGCCGCCCCCGCCCCGACAGACTTTGGCCTCGGGCCCCTCTAGCAGCAGGGTGTTGAGAAAGTAGGATTATTGAGTTTACCAAGCAGGTGGTGCTCAACACCCTGCATAAAAAAACTGGCTTCCTTCCTTAATCTTCTCTCCCTGTGGGAGAGATAAGAGAGAGGGAGCAGGCTGTGAAAATCCCTTTTCAGCAGCCTGCTGCTAGCGGCCGAGAGCCTGGCGGATGGTGTTGAGGATGTAGACGAAATCGCGCGAGCTTCTCACGTCGCCCATCAGCGCCACGTGCGACAGCATCTCCATCTCCTCGTTGGTGATGTTGTGGATGCGGCGCAGGCGCTCATCCTTGCGGAATTCGTCCCAGGCCGACGCCGTAGTGTGGGTCGGCGCCTGCTGAGCCAGCAGTGCCTTGGCGCCCGGATTGGCCAGGAAAAACGTCTCCCGCCGGTCCAGCCCCAGCACATCGGCCAGTTTGGTCACGACTTTCTCGGAGGGATGCCGTTTGCCGGACTCCAGATGCCCGATGTAGGGCGTTGAGGTGTTGATGCGGCGCGCGACCTCTTCCTGGGTTAAATCCAGTTGCCGGCGCCGATCCCGGATTACCTGTCCGAAAGTGCGGGTCTTTAACTTGGCCATTGGTTGCTCCCCCTGCCGCAAAGACGCTCCAAAGCGACCGGCGCGGACGCTGCTTCCGAACGTTTCTGGCGGCGCAGGTAATTTAGCAGATTGTTTTTTGTAGCACTTGGTTAACTTTTGGGCAACTGCCTGGCAACTAAAAAGCCTGACAGTCTGTCAAGCCCGATCCTGGTATCTTTGACGCGCCGGCGGCCGGCAAAATTCAATCGCCGTACATGTTTGAGCCGCGATCGACCTCAATAGTAAATTGCTGCGCCCCCGGGGCGGCGGTCGGCGGGAAAACGAAGGGCACGCTCTGGCCCGGCCCCAAACGCCCCAAGGGCAGGGTCCGCACCGCCAGTCTGCGTCCCGCACTGTCGAATAGCTCAAGCTTGAGCCCGGCATTCTGCGCCTGCGAACCGGTATTTGCTACCGTACCACGCACGATTACCGCGCTGCCGCGGCGTTCCAGATGCTCGCTGCGGATGCTGAGCGGTTCGAGATGGAGCAGCGAATAGAAGACGAAGCCGGTAAAAGTGAGGGAAATTGCAGCGATAATCAGGCTCGATCGGCGCATGACAGCGGTGCCGGCTTAGGGCTCGCCCGTGCCGGTCCCTCGGTCCGAGCCGCCCATCACACCGGTCTTTTTCCTAAACGCTATGCCGTGCGGCAGCGGCGCGCAAACCGGACGTCGGGCGCGCCCTAGCCGCGGCCAGACATAACAAACTGTCAGACTGCTTTAACTTCCGACTGTTAGTATGAGCGAGGCAGGCCCAGCACGTGTTCGCTGACGTAGTTGAGCACCATCTCCTGGGATACCGGCGCAATCTTGAGCATCCGGCATTCGCGGAAATAGCGCTCCACGTCGTACTCGAACATGTAACCGTAGCCGCCCAGGGTCTGCACCGCGCGGTCGCAGGCCTCAAAGCAGGCCTCGGCCGCCCTCAGCTTGGCCATGTTGGCCTCGGCGCCGCAGGGCTTGCGCGCGTCGAACAGCCAGGCCGCCTTGAGCATCAGCATCTCGGCCGCCTCCAGCCTGGAGTAGCAGTCGGCCAGCGGATGGGCGATGGCCTGGTTCTGACCGATGGGCCGGCCGAACACCACGCGCTCCTTGGCATAGGCAACCGCACGGCTGAGCGCCGCGCGGCCGATGCCGATCGCCTCGGCGGCGACCAGGATGCGTTCCGGATTGAGCCCGTCCAGCAGGCAGTGGAAGCCGCGTCCTTCTTCGCCGACCAGGTCGGTGGCGGGCACGCGCAGGTTGTCGATGAACAACATGTTGGTGTCTACCGCATGGCGGCCCATCTTCTTAAGCTCGCGCACTTCCACTGCGCCGCGGTCGAGGTCGGCCAGGAACAGGCTCATCCCGGCGGTTTTCTTGGAGACCTGCTCGATCGGCGTGGTGCGGGTCAGCAGCAACATCTTGTCGGCCTCGCGCGCCTTGGTGGTAAACACCTTGCGGCCGTTGATCACGTAGTGGTCGCCCTCGCGCCTGGCGCTAGTCCTGATGTGGGTGATGTCGTTGCCGGCGTCGGGTTCGGTGACCGCAAAGGAGCAGTGCAGTTCGCCGCGCGCGATGGCCGGCAGGCAGCGGCGCTTGAGTTCCTCGCTGCCGTGATGGATGACCGGGCTCATGCCGAAGATGGTCAGGTGGATGGCGCTGGCGGCGTTCATGGCCCCGCCCGACGCCGCCACCTCCCGCATCAGCAGCGCCGCCTCGGTGATGCCGAGCCCGCTGCCGCCGTACTGCTCGGGGATGGCGATACCCAGGTAGCCGGCCTGGGCGATGGCGTGATGGAACTCGCGGGGGAACTCGTGCGCGGCGTCCTTCTCGCGCCAGTACTCATCGGGAAAGCGCGCACACAGCGCGCGCACCTGGCGCACAATCTCTTCCTGGGCCGGGGTCAATTCGAAATCCATCGCTCCATCCCTCCGTTGTGGCAATGCTAGGAGCCATCGCCTGTCGCACGCAAGCCGCGCGCATCAGATGCCCGCGCGGGCGACCGGGCGCGCCTGCGCAGGGCCAGCGCGGGCCGCCGGTGCTGAACAACAAATCGGCAACTGCCTACGGAATAGGCGTCGCGATGCGCGGCGGTTTCCAAAACATTACACAAATCATCTTTTTTGACAGTTTGGTGCCGGTACGGTTTTTGTGAATGGGCCAGCCGCCGGGCGGTTAGCTATGGCGGGGCTTGGGTGTGCCCTTCGAAAATCGCCACCGAACGACGGCGCTCGGAAAGCGCCTGAAGGAGAGGACGTAGTGACGAGGATCAACAGGAGAAGTGGATTTGCGATGGTGCTGAGCCTGGCGGTGAGCTTGCTGGCCACTGCCGGGGTCAGCCTGGCGAGGGCCGATGAGAGCGGCCCGACGGTGGTGGCCAAACGGGCGCGCCGCCGCCATCGGGCTTCGAGCGCCACCATGACCACGCCAGCGCCGGCGCCGGTGGGCCGCTCGATCGAGGATCTGTCCGGCGAGGTCAGCAACCTGCGTCAGGAAAGCGCCCAAACCACTAGCGAGGTCAAGCAGCTTCAGAAGGCGATTACCGTGGCGCCCCCGGAGACCGCCAACGCGGCGCCCAAGACCATCGGCGAGCACGTAGCGGTGGTCGAACAGGAACTGGGCGACGTCAGGAAGACGCTGGCTGACCACCTGGGCGTCCATATTCATGGACTGGTGGACGGCAACTACGAATACAACTTCAACCAGCCCAACACCACGCCGATTTTGAGCAGTTCGGGACGGGTCAATGAGCTGCGCACCTTTGACGTGGATGCCAACAGCTTTACCTTCGAGCAGTTCAACCTGCACATCGATCGCACGGTGGAGGGCGGGGTTGGGTTCGTCACCGATCTCAACTTCGGCAAGACCGCCGAGGTGCTGTGGGCGTCCACGCACTACTCCAACTCGACCACCCCGCAGAGCACCCAGGAGTTCGATCCCACCCAGGCCTACCTGACCTACACGATCCCGGTGGGCAAGGGGATTAACATGCAGGTCGGCAAGTTCGTGACCCTGCTGGGCGAGGAGGTAATCCCGGTTTACAACAACGTCAACTTCAACGAGACGCGCAGCTACATATTCGGCTTCGGCATCCCGTTCACTCACACCGGGATTCGCGGTCAGTACTCCTTTAGCGACAAGATCGGGGTGACGCTGGGCCTGAACAACGGCTGGGACGACCCGTCGGACAACAACGACGGCAAGACCTTCGAAGGGCAACTGTCGCTGACGCCGACCAGCAATCTATCCATTTTGCTCAATGGCCTGTATGGGCCGGAGCAGACCAATCACGGCAACTCCCAGCGCGGCGCGATCGACCCGATCGTGACCTGGAAGACGCCGCTCAAGGGCCTGCAGCTTATCGGCGAATATCTGTATGCGACTGAATCGGCGCCGATTGCCGTCAGCGCCTTTCCCAACTCCTACGGCAACCAGCTCACCGGCGTAAGCGAGCTGTTCAAGAGCACGGATTGGCAAGGCGCCGCCGGCTATGCGGTCTACGACTTCAACGACAACCTGGAGCTTGCGACCCGCTTCGAATACTTCCGCGACAGCCAGGGCACCCGGACCGGCCTGCGCCAGTCACTGTTTGAGATTACCGAAACCCTCAACTACAAGGTCCCGGGGGTCAACGGGCTGCTGGCGCGGCTGGAGTACCGGCACGACGCCTCCAATGCCCATCCGTTCTACAGCAACGACCCGTTGATTCCGCAGCCCGGCGGCGGCTTCCTGCCCTCCCATACCTACACGGGTCAGGACACTCTGCTGGCTGCGGCTATCTACCAATTCTAGAGGGAGGAGCGAGGCGGTTCGAGGTGGCGCGGGGCGGCGGCTGCGGCTGCCGCCCCAAGGTTGTCCGGCGGGCCCCCCGCCGGCGGGCTTTAATGGAGGTTGCAGGGCGCATCGGCGATTGCCTTGGGTGGTCGGTGTGGCATATTGCTTTGATGGCCCGTTTCATGGCAAAAGCGAACTATCCCGGAAATATACCTGCCTTTTATTGGACCCAAGCAGGAAACGGACTGTTGGATTGAGGCGTCCTATTACGCATCGCAAGGCGCTTAACGCGAATGGCGAAACCCAGGCAAGGAGATACTCGCCGCAAGCGGCAAGGAGGAAGTTTAACTTCGATGACACCCAAACAAGTCATTCAAATGATCAAAGACAAAGGCGTCGTGATGGTCGACATCAAGTTCATCGACCTGCTCGGCACCTGGCAGCATTTCACCACACCTATCTCCGAGTTCAAGGATGAGTCGGTGTTCGAGGAGGGGCTGGGTTTCGACGGTTCGTCCATTCGCGGCTGGCAGTCGATCGAATCCAGCGACATGCTGGTGATTCCCGACCCCGACACTGCGGTCCTTGACCCCTTCACCAAGGACCCCACCCTGACGCTGCTGTGCAACATCGAAGACCCCATCACTCGCGCGCCCTACTCGCGCGACCCGCGCAACGTTGCGCGCAAGGCCGAGGCCTACCTTAAGTCCACCGGGATTGGCGACACCGCCTACTTCGGCCCCGAGCCCGAGTTCTTCATCTTCAACGGCATCCGCTTCGACACCAATCAGCACTCCAGCTACTACTTCATCGAGTCCGAGGAGGGCGTGTGGAACAGCGGCAAGGACGGCCACAACCTGGGCTACAAGCCGCGCTACAAGGAAGGCTACTTCCCGGTGCCGCCCACCGACTCGCTGCAGGATATCCGCAGCGAGATGGTGCTGGAAATGGAAAAGGTCGGCATCCGGGTCGAGAAGCAACACCACGAAGTCGCCACCGCCGGTCAGGCCGAAATCGACATGCGCTTCCAGAACCTGCTCAAGATGGCGGACTGGCTGACCTGGTACAAGTACATCTGCAAGAACGTCGCCAGGCGCCACGGCATGACGGTGACCTTCATGCCCAAGCCGATCTTCGGCGACAACGGCTCGGGCATGCACACCCATCAGAGCCTGTGGAAAGGCGATACGCCGCTGTTCGCGGGTTCGGGCTATGCCGGGATGTCGGAGCTGGGGATGCACTACATTGCGGGCATCCTGCACCACGCCCCGTCGCTGGCGGCGTTCACCAACCCCGGCACCAACTCCTACCGCCGCCTGGTGCCCGGGTTTGAGGCGCCGATCAACCTGGCCTACTCCAGCCGCAACCGCTCGGCGTCGGTGCGCATCCCGATGTATTCGCCCTCGCCCAAGGCCAAGCGCATCGAGGTGCGATTCCCCGACCCGATGTGCAATCCCTATCTGGCGTTCTCCGCGATGCTAATGGCGGGGCTCGACGGCATCCAGCGCCGGCTCGACCCGGGCCAGCCCCTGGACAAGGACATCTACGCCCTGACCCCGGCGGAGTTGGCCGAAGTGCCCAGCATGCCGGCCTCGCTGGAGGAAGCCCTCGACCATCTCAAGCGTGACCATGAGTACCTGCTTAAGGGCGATGTCTTCACTCCGGACCTGATCGAGACCTGGATCGACTACAAGATGAGCCGCGAGGTCAGTCAGACCCGGCTGCGCCCGCATCCGTACGAGTTCGCGATTTACTTCGACGCCTGAGCAGCCGGCCAAGGCTTCGCCAGTCGATGACAGCAAGAGAGCGGCGGGCCGGATGCCCGCCGCTCTTTTTTTCGCTGGTTGGGATTGATCAACACCCTGTCAGATCATCGGCGAGGACCCGCGCCAGCGGTACGTCTATCAGCGCCTGGGCGGCGAGTTGCGGATGGTCTACCACGACCGCCAGCCGTCGGAGCGCGGCCAGTTGGATTAGGGTTTCGCCATCGGCAGCCTTCATCGGAAAACGGACAAACCGCACCGCACTTATCTCGCCCGGATTTGCCTCGTCGAACGTGGCCGGGATCCTGTGCTGCCCCGCATCCATCCACAGATGCCGCTCAAGTCCGGTCAGCTCGGGGAGTAGCGCGTCACGCTCCTGATGATGGGAAAATGCGATGAGTAATGTTGCGGCGAGTTCGCCGGGGCCGGGTAGCAGCCGATTGTAGAGGTCAAGCTCCTCCTGCACGGCATGGGAATTTTGGATCCGGTCCGCGCGCAACATTTCATGGATCTGGTACCAGACCGTCTGCACGTTTTCGAAAAGCAGGGTAATATGTGAGCCGACCGCGAGGCGCCGGCGATCTTTCTCGTACATGCAAAGCGGTCTCAACACGCGGCGCACTCGTTCCCATTGCTCGAACGCCAGGATTTCGGACGGGACAATCGGTTTCATCGGTGGTGCGTCACCTTGCTTTGATCCCGACGCTTTTAAAGACCCGCTTGAAGCCTTTCCGCGTTAGGTGCTGTCCATTTCGATTTCTGTGGGTTTCACCGGTGTCGATAGGCTACCGTGATGCGGGTTGCTTTGTGCACTCCTTTCCTTGAACGATTACTCATGCCACCGCACGCGTCGCACCAAGACCGATGTCGTAGCGATCGAGGTTCATCACCTTGGCCCACGCGGCGACGAAGTCTTTGACAAATTTCTCCTTCGCGTCGTCGCAGGCATAGACCTCCGCGAGCGCTCGCAGCTCGGAGTTCGAACCGAAGATGAGGTCAACACGGGTGCCGGTCCACCTGATTTTGCCCGTCGCACGATCGAGCCCTTCATACACGCCATCGCTGGAAGAAGCCCGCCACTGCGTACGCATGTCGAGCAGGTTGACGAAGAAATCATTGGTCAGGGTTTCGGGACGGTTGGTGAAGACGCCGTGTTTGGTCTGGCCGAAGTTGGTATTCAAGACGCGCATGCCGCCGACCAGGACCGTCATCTCCGGTGCGGTCAGCGTCAGCAACTGCGCCCGATCCACCAGCAGCGCCTCCGCAAGCCGTTGGTGTCCGTTGCGAAGGTAGTTGATGAACCCGTCGGCGGTCGGCTCCAGCACCGCGAACGATTCCACATCAGTCCATTCCTGCGAAGCATCGGTACGCCCGGGTGAAAAAGGTACGGTCACGTTGTGGCCGGCTCTTTTTGCGGCCTCCTCGACCGCCGCGCAGCCGCCCAGAACGATCAGGTCGGCGAGCGAAACCTTCTTCTTTCCGCCGGACTGCGCGCGGTTGAAATCCCTTTGGATCGCTTCGAGCTTCTGCAGGGCTTTGGCCAGTTCGGCGGGCTCGTTGACTTCCCAATCTTTTTGCGGCGCAAGGCGAATGCGCGCGCCGTTGGCGCCGCCGCGCTTGTCGGTGCCGCGGAAGGTGGCCGCCGACGCCCAGGCAGTCCTAACCAGTTGGGAGAGCGACAGGCCGGATTCGAGGAGCCTGGTCTTGAGAGCCGCGATATCACGCTCGCCGATCAATTCGTGATCCACGGGAGGAACCGGATCCTGGAACAACTGCGGCTCCTTGGGAACGAGCGGCCCAAGGTATCGCGAGACAGGACCCATGTCGCGATGTGTCAGCTTGAACCACGCCTTGGCAAACGCATCAGCGAACTCCTGCGGATGTTCCAGAAAGCGCTTGGTGATCGGGCCATAGATCGGGTCCATTCTCAGGGAGAGGTCGGTGGTAAGCATGACCGGGGAATGCCGCTTGGACGGATCATGAGCATCAGGAACGGCGTCGGCTGCGGCCCCGTTCTTGGGAACCCATTGGAACTTACCGGCGGGACTCTTGGTGAGCTCCCATTCATAGCCGTAGAGGTTTTCCAGGAAGTTGTTGTCCCACTTGGTTGGGTTGGTGGTCCAGGCACCCTCCAACCCGCTGGTGAAGGCGTCGGCGCCTTTGCCGCTGCCGTAGCTGTTTTTCCAGCCCAGGCCTTGCTGTTCGATGGGCGCGGCCTCCGGCTCGGGGCCGACATAGCTTTCCGCAGCCGCACCGTGGGTTTTTCCGAACGTGTGCCCGCCGGCAATGAGCGCTGCCGTCTCGACGTCATTCATCGCCATGCGGCGGAAGGTCTCACGGATATCGAGCGCCGCAGCGAGCGGATCCGGCTTTCCCTGGGGGCCCTCCGGATTGACATAAATCAGGCCCATTTGAACCGCCCCGAACGGATTGTCCCACTGACCGGGTTTTTGGTAGCGCTCGTCGGCGAGCCAGGTGTGCTCGGGTCCCCAATAGGTCTCGTCTTCCTCCCACACGTCTTCGCGCCCGCCGCCGAAACCGAAGGTCTTAAAACCCATCGACTCCAGTGCGACGTTGCCGGCCAGAATCATGAGGTCGCCCCAGGAGAGCTTCCGCCCGTACTTCTGCTTTATCGGCCACAGCAGCCGGCGTGCCTTATCCAGGCTGGCGTTGTCCGGCCAGCTACCGGTGGGCGCAAAACGTTGGTAGCCATGACCTGCACCGCCGCGGCCGTCGCCGATGCGGTACGTTCCGGCTGCGTGCCACGCCATCCGGATGAACAGCGGCCCATAGTGGCCATAGTCGGCCGGCCACCACTCCTGCGAGTTCGTCATCAAGGCCCGCAGATCCTTGATTACGGCATCCAGGTCCAGGCTCTTGAATTCCTCGGCATAGTTGAACTCCTTGCCCATCGGATCGGACAGGGGGGAGTTTTGGCGCAGCGCTCTCAGGTCCAGCTTATTGGGCCACCAGTCCCGATTGGTCGGGCCCATGTGTGTGCGGCCCGAGACCGGGCGCTGGGTTTCGCTCGACAAGTTTTGTGCATCTAGTTCCGCCATGGTCTTGTCCTCCTGACTTTCCTTCGAAGACTTGCCTCGTCTGCTTCCTCTCCCGCTAGTCCTGAGCTTTCGCCTCGGACTCCGTTGATCTCAGCTTGATGTGGCGCCGAGGTTGGGGGTGCGTCCGCTTTCCGGGACGTTTGATGTGCAAGAGCTTGCCGGCAAGCTGGCACCGCCTGCAAAGAGCATCGATTTCCAGCGAGCAGCGCAGCAGGACGAATTCTCCCAGGCCGGGTTGACCTTCAAGGAGCTTGTCAATTTCAGGTATCTCCAGGTCCCGAACCCGCCGGCATCGCACGCACACGACGTGGTGATGCGGCTCCACGTTGCCGTCATAGCGCGCAACATCATGCAGGGGTGTTACCTTGCACGCCTCTCCCATTTCGCAAAACTGCTCCAGGATCCGATGGACAGTCGCCAATGACACGTGCGGATGCGTGCGACGTACAATCGCACATATCGCATCGGCGCTCGGATGATTATCCGCGGCGAGCAGGACTCGTATGACGGCGAGCCGCTGGGGTGTGACAACAATCGCCTTTTTGCGGCAGCGCCCGACGAACTCGCGCAGTCGTCGAGCTGAGTACTTCGCACGCCACCGTCGATCCACCAGCCGGAGTTCGCGCATAAACGACTCCCAGCCGACCCTTAAGACGGAAAACTCCGCACGACGGGGGAAAGGGTGATGAGGGCTGACAGGTTGGATAATCTGCAGGCTCAGCCGATACCCGCTCTCACCTGCAACTGAACATCAGGTAAGCGGAGCTAGCAAATCACGCAAAAATTGTCAAGCCCCAAAATTTAAGGTGTGATAAGCACTAAAGATGTCCGGGTCATAAGCATTTAAAGATGTCCGCCTGGGGGTTACAGCCGTGCGATGGAAAGTATCGAGCAGCGAGTGCAACGGGCGGCGCGGGCAGTCACGTGGCGGGTAGTAACTACCAGGGCGATTGCAGAGCAGTTGAGCGGGCCGAGGTGACGGAAGCCCTTCTTTCAAGGTGGACAGTTGCGTTTAGGTTTGCTTCACGCCGGAACTAACCCCCTGTCTCCCTTCCCAATGCCGGAAGGCGGGACGTGACGTCGGGAGGCCGGTTTGCCGCCCATCAATTCCTGGTGGCTCGGAAGTGTGCGTGGATGTTGGTCGGGGCGCGATCGCTCCCTGCGTCAGGTGGGCCCGGGTTGCCGCCGCCGGTCGCACTGCGGTCAGCCTGCTGTACGGCCCCGGGTTTCCCTTCCCACTTCGGGAAGGGGAGACAGGGGGTTAGGTCTCTCAGCTCTTGTGCGCGAGCAGCTTGTTGAGTTCGGCCTTATCCAGCCACGCGCCGCCGTCCTCGGGACAGATTAGAAGCGCCACGCCGCTGCGCTCGGTTTTGACCAACTGGTGGTGGCAGCGCGGGCACAGCGCGCCCATCGCCTCGGTGGCCGCGCTCATGGCGCTTTTGAGTTCGGCCTGTTTGCGGCGCAGGTTTTCCAGCAGTTCGCGGTCGCGCTGCGCGGCCCATTGATCCTCGCGCGCCTTTTCCAGGTCGCGAATCTTTTCGCCAAACCGATCCTTCTCATCCGCCACGGGTGTCTAACGCTCCTGAACTGTTGATGGCTGCGGCGGGCGGTTCACAGCATATCCTTAATAAGCTTGCCGCTGCGGGCCTTTTCGACCGTCGCTTCAAACTTTGGGCCCAAATCCACCCCCATCTGCTGCGCACGCTTTTTCGCCCACAGCCCGACATTGCGTGAGTCCTTGTAGAAACTTTCACCGCGCGCCTGTGCGGGATCGAATCGCGCCAACCGCGAGGCTTCGCTCTCCACCGTGGCGAAGGTTGACATCACGCGGCGGGTCTTGCGCGAGCCGCATCGGGCGCAGGCCGGAGCCGAAGCGCGCTCCGAGCCGATGACAACCTGCGATTGCAGCGCACCGCAGCGGCCACACTCGTACTCATAGATGGGCATAACGCAACTCAAGCATAATGCGCCCCGCACCGGCGGGCAATGACGGCGCCGCCGGCACCCGTTTTCGACGCGCCGTAAGCCACGCCAAAAGCCTTGGGGCGCTGCGGAAAATTTCAAACTATCCCGGCTTACAGTTCACGCAAGGAATGGTCGGCCAGAGGATTGCCGACCGCCAGCAGCAAGCCGACGGCGAGCACCACCACCCCGCAGCCTGCCCACCACGCCGAGCGCCATCCGGCGCCCAGCCCAATCATGACCGCACCCCACACGGGTAAGGCGAGCGAGACCGCCATTCGCAACATAAAATCGACCAGTACTTCCAGCTTCTCGCTACTCATCTATGCCCTCAATTGGGGTTGACCCGGACTGTTGGTTGAAATGGCGTGTGCGTCAATGGCTTCGAAGCTCTTCTTTTAGCGTTTGCCCGCGGATGGTTCAAACCGGGACGTGCCGACTTTCAACAGGATGAAGCGATGCCCGTTGAGGGCCGCACGCGAGGCCAGGATTTGGCGGCCCGACCGGACCCATCGCGCGTAATCGGGCCACTGGGTCCAGACCAGCACGTAGCGCGGAGCGGAATCGGCGGCGGGCGCGCCGCTCAGCGCCAATTCCCGGATTGGCGCGCCGTAATAGTAGGAAATCTCGTACTCCGGCCCGTCGGGCGTGTAGATGGGCTGTCCGCCGGTGGTCTGGCGCATCTGGAGCGCGAACTCTTTGAAGGTCCGACGCGCGGCCAGGCCCGGCCGGATGATTCCCACCCACAGCCCGACCCCGGCCATGCTGGCGACCGCAACCGCCGCGGCGACCGCGACCGGCCGCCCGCGTTGCCAGGCGGCCAGCGCTACCACCGCGGCGCCAGCCGCCGCCGCCATCAGCACCGCCTGACGCGCCTGCCCCAAGCCCGACGCGAACAGCGCCAGATAGGCCGCGTCGCTCGATTGCATATGCGCACTCAGATGCTGCACCAGCACGCCCTGACTGCCCAACACCAGGCCCAGGGCAACCATCGTCAGCATCCCGCCGCCGGCCGCCAAACCCGCCAAATCACGCAGACGGACCGTCCAGGGCGAAAGCCGTTGCCCTGCGGTCATCAGCATCGCGGCCAGCACGATGGCAAAAGGCGGGAAGGCGGGCAGGATGTAGTCGTCGCGCTTGGCGCTGGCAACAGAGAAAAACCCCAGCACCGCGATCAGCAGCGCCAACTGATAGAGTTGCGCGCGGCTGACCTGGCGCAGCGGCCACAGCCAGAGGATCAGTGCAGGAATATAGAGGCTCAACGGCAGCGAGGTGCCGATAAATCGGACCAGCAGGTAGTAGAACGGACGGCCCGCCTCGCCGGTGCCGCCCAGGCGGGCGGGTACGAAATGGCCGATGTTTTCCTGCAACAGTTGCACGCCCGCCAGCGCGCCGTGGGTTTCGATCAATGCCGGCACGTACCAGGCTGCCGCCAACGCCGCCGCCACCCCCAGGGTCAGCCACGGCCGGGCGCTGAGGGCCAGCGTCAAAGGATTGCGATGCGCCAGCAACAAATAGACCGCGATGCCCAGGGCGCACAGCACGATTGCCAACGGGCCCTTGGTCAGCGTCGCCAGCCCCAGTATCAGGCCCGCGGCCAGCCAATGGCGCATCGCAGCGTTGCCCTCAACCGCCGGATAGAGCAGACAGTAGGCTGTGAAAACCAGCAGCGTCAGCAGCATGTCAGTGCGCGCGTAGGCGGCGTGAGAACAAAAACCGTAGCAGCCCAGCAGAATCGCCCATGCCAGCCATCCGCCCGCGCTGCCCAGCGATGCACCCGCGTACGCCATCACCACCACCGACAGCGCAGCCGCTGCAACAACCGACACCAGCCGCGCCCCGGCTTCATCGAGCCGCCCGCCACGCGCCTCGGCAATCGCCGCCGACAGCCAGTAGTACAGCGGCGGCTTGCGGGTAAGCTCGCCGTACACGTCGGCGGGAAGCATCCAGTTGCCGCGCTGGACGATATCGGTAACGATGCCGGCCGGACGCGATTCCTCGTCCTTTTCAAACGGCGCGGTCAGCCCCTGGCTCAGGAACACCAAGGCGAGCAAGGCCGCCAACGCCAGGCTCGAAGCCCGCACGTTCATGGTTGGAAAGCTGCTCCGGGGCCAGGGGAAAAGAATCTATGTGACGACAATTCAGCCTTACAGATAGCCGAGGTCGCGCAGCCGGCGTTCGATTATCTCCCGCTCCTCTTCGGTGTAGTTGTCAGCCGGCGCCTCGGCCGCGGCCGGCGCGAGCTGTCCGTCGGGCGCCGCGATGCGCTGCGGAGCATGGGCGCTGAGGAACGCAGGGTTAAACAGTTCGGCGAGCACGCGCCCTTCCATCTCCTGGGGGATGCCCAGCCCCTGGCAGAACAGGATGGTGGGCGCCAGGTCGCTGAGCGACGCGCCCACGATCGTGCCGCGGCCCGCGAAGGGTCCGCCCATCGCCATCAGCATCCCGTTGGGCCGATGGCTGCCGCCGCGGGTCGCCATCTCGTGGGTCAGGAATTCGTGCGGCGCCAACCGTCTGACGCTCTGGCCGCTGTTATCTTCCAACGAACGGCCGCTCAGATAGCTGTACCCGCCCTCGTCGTAATTCCATTCGATCAGCAGGTCGGGCGCGCGCTCGACCTGCTCGCCGCGATAAATCTCCTCGCGCCGGTATACGCACCGCACCAGCGGCCGACCAGTCTCGGGGTCGCGCCAGGCGCGCAGCGCGTCGGCGGCACGGGCACAGGTCTCTTCGTAGCGCTCGGGAGACACGATGCCGGCGCTTTCGCGCCCGGCCAGATTGATCCACAAAGCCGGGAAGTAGGGCGATTCGTCGGAATAGACGATGGTCTTGCGCCAGTCGATTCCGCCAAAACGGATGCGCGACTCGATCTGGTTGCCGATTTTCATGGACCGCAGCAGCGGCGTGCGCAAGGTCTCGGGCAGGTAGTGCAATCCAATGTCCTTAAGCCGCGCCATCGCCAGCCGTCCGCCCAGGCGCAGGCGCGCGCCCAGCGAACCCGAGTCGCAGTTGTCAGCGGCAAATTTCAGCATCCCCTGTTGTTGCAGGAAACGGTTGAGAAATACGGTCTTGGTGCTGGCGCCGCCAAAACCGTGGTCAGAGAAAATCAGCACCCCGGCCTCCGGATCGGCCGCCATCACCCGCCCCAGCGCCTGGTCGATCGCGGCGTAAACCCGCGGCAGGCCGCGGCGCAATTCCTCGGGTGCGCCCGCATCATACTGCGGGGAGTTGGGATCGTAATACTTCCAGTAGCGATGGCCGGTGAAGTCGCTCTCGATCAGCATGAAAGCGAAGCAATCCCAACGCTCGCGCGCCTGGGTATAAAGCGCGGTGCGTACCTTGCGCTCGATGGTATCAAGGATCGCGCCGATGCCCTCGGATGGATCTTCATGGGCGCGCAGCATGTCCACGGTAGGCGTGATGATGTAGTCGCCGACGGCGCCCCGCAATTCGTCGTAAAACGAGGCCGGATAAAAGCAGGAGCGGTCGGCCCGGGCACCGATACCGGGCGCGTCGAAGCCGCTGATCATCACACCGTTGATGGGCTCGGGCGGATAGGTGACCGGGAATCCGATTACGCTCACGCGCCGCCCCGCCTCGCTCAACATCCGCCACAGCGTGCGGCTACGTCTTGAGTTGGCGTTGACAAAGCGCACCCCGTAGCGGCCCGGCACCCGCTCGAAGAAGTCGAACACGCCGTGCCCGCCCGGATTCTTGCCGGTCATGAAGGTGGTAAAGGCTGGGAACGTCATCGGCGGAAAGGTGGAGTCCAGCTCGCCAACCACGCCCTGCTCCATCACCCGCGCAAAGTTGGGCAGCAGGCCTTGAGCAGCCAGCGGCCGCACGATTTCCAACGTCCCCCCGTCCACCCCGAATACGATTAGTCTATGCATGCGTTTTGCGCGCAGTCCGCCCCCGCCCAACGCTCCTTTGGCTGCCTGACCATGTTTCGATCCTAAGAACTGTGGTCCGACTCGGCCCGCCGGTCAAGACGAGCACGGGCACAAAGCTGCAGCTCCTATCCACTGCTCTCTGACCGAAAGGCCGGGATGAGATGGGTTGCTGTGAAGACGTTGAAAATGCCGGCAACCGGCAAATGGCGGGACAACCGTCACCGCCTGTCATCGGTGCGCCGGCCAGTAAGGCGCCTGCGTCATCGACAACCACGGACGCCTGCCCTGCTTGATTCGGACGTCCCCATCCCGCCATCCGCTAACCGTCGGACAGCGGGGGAAAACAATGCGACCTGCTCCCCTCACTCTAATCTCTCCCCGGGGGAGAGAGGTAAGGGTAGAGGAAAACAGCCATCGGACGCGGAACGCACGCAGCCAAGGTACAGGGCCAGCTCGACTTTTGCCGCCCCTTGCCATGAGCCGGCCGCGCAAGCCGGCTCATGAATCTCACAGCGCATCGAAAAGGTGGCCGGCGGGACAATCAACCAGGGCCCGGAACGGCCCATGGCCGTGCCTCCACCACGGATGCCAGCAGCGGCGGCACAGCACGCTGGCCAGCCGCCAAGCGATAGCGTCGAAACTGCCCAGGCCGTCGTGAGGCAGAAATTCAGTCGGGGTTGGAATCAAAATATCATCGGACATGTAGTCGGACGCTCCCAATCGGCGCGGAATCATGACATTCGCATGATGAGCATGAACGATGCCAACCAGGGCCGTAGTCACGGGTTGCGAAAAGCCGCGCCCCGCCTCTATACCGCCCTGACGCTGTTGGAAGCAACTGCCTCGATCTGAATCCAGACGCGCCACGTTTCGCTTCAGCAACGCATACATAAAGTGGCACCATTCCATCGAGGCACCGGTACTCAGCAGTAATAACTGCATCCCCTTATTGATTGCTATTTCCGTCAATCTTTGCTCACAACTACAGCCTGCCAAGCAGGTTGGAAGCGATGGGCTGGAATTGGGCCCTCATGGCTGGTGGCGGATTGATTGGCGCAGGCGCCGTCTATATCGCCGCGCGCTGGCGGCGCCCTCCCCAAGCTTACGCCGCGATGCTCCGGCTGGCGGTCTGTTACTTTGATGCGGGTGCTTTGCTGGCGGCGCAGGAGACCGGCATTCCGAGAGAGACCTAACCCCTGACCCCTTCCCTCAAAGGGAAGGGCAACTCTTCTAAGCAATATCAGGATGAACAAAGCCCGCAGGATGTCGCCCCGTATGCCGCCGCAGAGTGCACCGCGATGAAGGCCAGGGGGGCTGTGGAGCGATCCGCATCCGGTCCAGCCGCAGGACTTCAGGCACGGCACCACCTCGCCGCTGCTGGTCGACGCCAGCGGATGCCGCACAAGCAGCGAGCCTGCAGCGGGCCCGGTGGTGGGCAACGCCCGAACCCACATCTTCGAGTGGCCCGGATGTCCCTACTACTCGAGCATCGCGTTCGACAATCGGGTTCCCTTCCCAAGCCCGCAAGCGGCCGAAGCGGCAGGCTATCGGCCCGCGCACAATTGCCCGTGATTGGGTGGCGTAAAATCGCGCTCTTTCATTTGGCGTCGACCAACGCCACCGCCATGAGCATCTGACGCGCTATTGCGTGGGGGCGGTGCGCCTGACAAAGATTTGGCGATGAAGCGTTTGGCGATTATCGGTTTGGACTGCGCGGCGCCGGCTTTGGTGTTCGACCGCTTTGCCGCAGACCTGCCCAACCTGCGCCGGCTGATGGAAGCGGGTTCGTGGGGGCCGCTGGCCAGTTGCGATCCGCCAATCACCGTACCCGCCTGGTCCTGCATGACAGCTAGCCGCGATGCCGGTCAACTGGGCTTTTACGGCTTTCGCAACCGCGGCAACTACAGCTACGACGCCTACCAGATCGCCGACTCGCGCGCAGTGCGCGTCCCGCGTCTGTGGGAGATTGCGTCGCAGGCCGGGCACGACGTGATCGTCCATGGTGTGCCGCAGACCTATCCAGTTAGTCCGGTGCGCGGTGCGATGGTCAGTTGCTTTCTGACCCCGTCGACCAAAAGCCAGTACACCTATCCGGCCGATCTCAAGCCCATCGTCGAGCAGGTGTCGGGCGGCTACGTGTTGGACGTGGAGGACTTTCGCACCGAGGACAAGCGCGCACTGCTGGGGCGTATCCATGACAAGACCGCCAAGCATTTTAAGGTCGCGCGCCACCTACTGAGCACACGTCCGTGGCAGTTCTTCATGATGGTGGAGATGGGCGTCGACCGCGTCCATCACGGGTTCTGGCGCTTTATGGATCCGGCCAACCGCAACTATGTGGCGGGCAATCCGCTGGAGGATTCGATTCGCGAGTATTACCGCGCGGTGGATCGCGAGGTCGGCGAGTTGATCGCGCTGCTGCCCTCGGATTGCGCGGTGCTGGTCGTATCGGACCATGGCGCCAAGTCCATGGCAGGCGGCGTGTGCGTCAACGAATGGTTGATCGAGCACGGCTACCTGGTGCTCAAGGAATATCCCAAAACGCCGACGCCAATCACCACTGCGGCGATCGACTGGAGCAAGACGCGCGCGTGGGGCGACGGCGGCTATTACGCACGCATCTTCCTCAACGTGCGCGGCCGCGAGCCCCAAGGCACGATTCCGCCCGGCGAGTACGAAGCCGTGCGCACCCAACTGGCGCACGAACTGGAGGCGATCTGCGATGAGAACGGCCGCCCACTGGGCACGCGCGCACTGCGCCCGCAGGACATCTACCGCGAGGTGAAGGGCATCGCGCCCGACCTGATCGTCTATTTCGGCGATCTCAACTGGCGCTCGGTGGGCAGCGTTGGCCTGGGCACCATCCTGACCTACGAAAACGACACCGGCCCCGATGACGCCAACCACGATTACCACGGTATCTTCATCCTCGACGAGCGTGGCTCGCGTCCCAACACCACGCGCGGCCGTGTCGAGGGCCGTCAGTTGTACGACGTTGCACCCACCGCGCTGCGCCTGATGGGCCTGGAGCCGCCGCCGGGCATGATCGGCCGCTGCTGGGTGTAGGTCGCGCCGGCTGGCAGCTTCCAGTTCACACCAACCCTGTGCGCGCCACGGTTAGGGCGGCGCTATCTTAATCTTCTTCGGCGGCGTGCCGAAGCGCTTCTTCTCAAAACATCATATGCCGAGCCACATTCGGCAGCGGCTGCGAATGTTCTTTGCTCTTTTTTCGGTTGACGTCGCGCCGTTCAAAGATGTGCAGGGCAAGGTGCTCGGCATCCTGGCCGCCGCGCGCGACGTCAGCGACCATCGTCACCCGTTGGAACGCCGGGGCAGAGCGGCTGTTGGGCTACGCCGCCGCCGACATGAGCGGCCGCAGCATAACCGCGTGCGATGGAGCTGGCACTGGAGAGCGCGATGCCCACCTACAGCGGCGGATTGGGTGTGCTGGCCGGCGATACGCTGCAGCGCGGTCAAGAAGGAGGCGTCCCAGATGGCAATTACGTCGACAAGGCGTCATCCGTCGGACAAGACGCGGAGCACTCTCGAGGAAAGTTTTCACCTATACAGTCAAACCCTTCGGAGACTTTGTACTCAATGCCGCGCGGCACGAACTCAAGTGCGCTTGTCCCCAATTCTTGGCGGGCAGATGAGATTTGCAGGCGGCATGCTTGTTGCTCATCCACAGGGGGCGTAGCAACGCATGCATGATGCACCGCATTGAACATCATGACTCGCTAAAGGTTGAAGACCGGAAGGTCAGCCAGCCAATCACGGCCGCTGCGCAAGAATTCTTCTATGACCTGACGCGGTTTACGCTGGCTGACATGGTGCGATGCGGCGGGATGGTGCGGCGGTTGGCGGCCGATGCGCCGACCATGGAAGAGGCGGCGCAAGCGGTCACCGTCTACCTTTATGAACATCTGCTGGATAAAGCTTCCAACCGGCGCGCCTGCGTTCTGGTACGCCTGTTCAAGACCCATCCTTACGGAGGGCTGAGTGCGGAATTGCAGTCATTCGCCGCTGCGATGGCGCACGGGGCGGCCCTGAGCACGGACAGCAACTGCCTGACGCTACTGGGTTCGGCGGGTGAGGAGCCGCAATGGAACTCTCGCCGCACCTCCAAGGCCCATCAATGCATCCCACTGCTCAGCGAGGCGATGCTCGAGCAGTTCCCGATGATTTCGCAGATGATACGCCAGCTCGGCCTGACCACGGCCGAAGTGATGCGCACCAGCCCCGAGCTGGCCGCCCAATTGGAGCGGCGAAGGTTCGGCGTCTTTCACGTGCCGGTGGCGTTGGGCAGTCCTTTCGTCCCGGCACAGAAGGATTTCGTTGTGCCGTATAACGTCCAGTCGGTACTGGGCTGCAGCGACGTCCTGCCCGATGGCGACATTTTTGTGCTGATGATTTTTGCCCGGGTGGCAATTACCGCCGCCACCGCGCAGATGTTTCACACTGTCGCGCTCAGTTTGAAACTCGGGCTGCTGACGCTAGCGGAGCGGCCGGTCTTCATCGACGGCGCGATACCGGGGGAAAGGTGAATGGCGAACCTTGAGGCAAACGTCTTCACGCATCAGCTCACCTCGCGGGTGGCGGCGCTCGAGGAGTTGCTGGCGGCGATGGAAGGCACGGTGGTGGAGCAATCCGAACGTCTGGAGCGGGCCGCCGAAGCACAGGCCCATCTGGCGGCGATCGTGCAGAGTGCCGACGCGGCAATTATCAGCCTGTCGCTGGATTTCCGCATCCAGAGTTGGAACCGCGGTGCCCAGGCATTGTTAGGCTACGCCGCCGAGGAGGTGGTCGGAAAGCGGCCCGATGAAGTGTTTGCCCCCGAGGTTGACCGGAGAGAAGCATCCGAGCACTTCTTTGCCGATGTCGAAACATTCCGCCATCCCGGCGCCGGGGCTGGTTACTTCGAGCGGACTCTGCGGCGCAGGGATGGCAGCGTTTTCGATGCCTCGTTCATTACCTCCGGGATTTATGACGCCGAGGGGCAGCTTACCGGCGTGTCGATTATCGTGCGGGATATCACCGAGCATAAGCGCAAGGAAGACGAATTGGCCCGCCTGGCCGCGATCGTCGAGTCTTCCGATGACGCCATCACCAGCATCGACACCGATTTTCGCATCACCAGTTGGAACCGCAGTGCGGAAAAATTATTTGGCCAGAGCGCCCAGGAGGTGATCGGCCGGCCGCTGTTGGAAGTCAGGGTCCCGCCCCGGTTTCGCGAAGAGGTCGGCCGTCAAATGGCCGAGGATTTGGCGGCGTTGCGCCAGCGCCGCGATTACGTCCGCCGCCAGGAGATCCCGCTGATCAAAGCCGACGGAACAATCGCCGGTGAGCTTTCGTTGGTAGTATCAGGAATCTTCGACTCGGCCGGAAACGTGATTGGGCTGTCCCAGGTCTACCGCGATATCACTGAGCGCAAGCGCGCCGGGCGCGAACAGGCACTGCTGGCCGCGATCGTCGAATCCTCCGAAGAAGGCATCGTCGCCATCGGGCCTGACCTGAAAATCACCAGTTGGAACCGCGGCGCCGAAAAGCTATTGGGTTTCACCGCGCACGAAGCGGTGGGACGCACAATCGTGGATTTATATGTCCCGCCCGAAATGCGCGAGCAGGCCGCCATCATGATGCGCGCAGACCTGGCCAAGCTGCACAGCCGAGAGCAGGTGGTACGTCATCTGGAGGTCCCGGCAATCAGAAAGGACGGCGCGCGGATCGAGCTGTCGATCGTGGTGTCGGGGATCTACGACGCCAGCGCCAACCTGCTCGGCATGTCCAGCATCATGCGCGATGTCACCCAAGCCAAGCACGCCGAGCGCGAACAGGCGCTGCTGGCGGCCATCGTGACTTCCACCGACGATGCCGTGGTCAGCATCTCCACCGATGGCCTCATCACTAGTTGGAATCGCGGCGCGGAGACGCTGCTGGGGTTCTCCGCCGCCGAAGCGATCGGCCAGCCCGTGACCCTCTACATCCCGCCCCACATGCAAGCGGCGGCGCAGGAGGGGATCCGTATTCAGGTGGAAGAGGCACGCGAGCATAAACCGCTTCCACATCTGGAAACGCAATTGCAGCGCAAGAACGGGGCCTTGGTTGAGGTGTCCGTGGTCGCCTCCGGCATCTACGACTCAAGCGGCGCTCTGCTCGGGCTGTCGGGAATCATCCGCGACATCACCGAGCGCAAACGCGCCGAGCGCGAACTGGCGCTGCTGGCCGCGCTGGTCAAGTCCTCCGAGGACGGCATCACCAGCATCGGGCTGGACGGGCACATTTCAAGCTGGAATGCGGGGGCGGAAAAACTATTCGGCTTCAGCGCCGAGGAGGCCATCGGACGGGACCTGGTTGAGCTGCTGGTTCCGCCTGAGCAGCGCGAACGTGCGCGGGCTGGCGTGCAGCGCAAGTTCAGCGCCGCGGCCGGGGGCAGCCCGCTGTCTGTGCATCATCCCGAAGTCCCGGCGCTGCGCCAGGATGGCAGCACGGTGGAGGTCACGGTGTCGGTGTCGGGCATCTATGACACGGGCGGAAACCTGCTCGGCGCTTCCAGCATCGTGCGCGATATCAGCGAGCGCAAGCGCGCCGAGCGTGAACTGGCGATTCTTGCTTCGATCGTCAATGCCTGTGCCGACCCCATCATTGCAATCGATGCCTCGGAAAGGATCATCGGCTGGAACCCGGCGGCGGAACGCAGTTACGGCGTCAGCAGACAACAAGCGCTGGGTCAGGGCATCGATCTTTTTGTGCCGCCCGAGGAGCTTGGCCGGCAGATCGAGCTCGACCAGCGCATTCTAAAGACCGGCGAGACGGCAAGTTACGAGCATCATCCGCCCGCCCGCAACGGTCAATCGCCGGTGTCGCTGGTTAGCATTTTTCCGATCCGCGACGCGATGGCGAACATCACGGGTGTGGGCAGAATCGGCCGCGACATCACCAGGCAGAAGGAAATCGAAAAAGAGCTGCGCGAGACGCACGAGTACACCCGCGGGCTTATCGAGTCGTCGATCGACGCGATGGTGATCGTGGACGGCGAGATGCGCATTATAGACGGCAACGAACAGCTCGCCCGGCTGACCGAAATTCCAAAGAAGGTTTTGTTCGGGTCCCTGTTCGAGAGCATCTTTGTCGACCCCGAGGCCGCCCGCCAGACGGTAAGGAAAACCTTTGCCGATGGTTTTGTAACCAATGTGGACCTGGTCGTGCGGGCGGCCAGCGGCAAGGAGATTGCGATCTCGTTTAACGCTTCGCTGTTCTACCGGGCCGGCAAAGTTTTTGGCATCTTCGGCGTGGCCCGCGATGTCACCGAGCAGCGCGCGATTGAGCGCACCTTGCGCGAGGAGCGCGAGTATTCCCGCACCCTGGTGCAGTCCTCGCCCGACGCACTGCTCGTGTGCGGCCGCGACCTACATTTGACTGACGTCAACGATCAGGCGGTGACGCTGACCGGCTACGCCCGCGAGGAGCTGATCGGCATCAGCCTGCCCTCGCTGTTCAGCCGACCGGAGATGGCCGCCGAGCTGCTGAGTAAGACCTGCGAGCAGGGACGGATCCTGGACGTTGAACTGGAGCTGCTCACCAAAACCGCCCGGCACGTCCCGGTTTCGCTCAACATGTCGGCGTTCGCGCCTGGCGGGGGTCCCGCCTCGCGCATCGTGGCCGCGGTGCGCGATATCAGCGAGCGCAAGCAGGCCGAGCGCGAACGCTCGCTGCTCGCCTCGATCGTCGAATCCTCGGGCGATGCGATCTACAGCGAAGACAACAATCTGACCATTACCAGTTGGAATCCGGCCGCGCAGCGGCTGTTTGGTTACACTGCCGCCGAGATCGTCGGGCACAACGCGGTTTTGCTGGCGCCGCTGGAGCGGCGCAGCGAAGTGGTCCAGCGTGCCGACAGCGTGCGCCGCTCCGGCAAGGCCGAAAGCTTCGAGACCAAACGGTTGCGCAAGGACGGCACCATCATCGACGTGGCGATTACGCAATCCCCGGTGCTCGACGCCTCGGGAGCGATAGTGGGGCTGTCGGTCACCGCCCATGACATCAGTCAGCGCAAGCGGATGGAGGCGGAGTTGGCGCAGGCGCGCGATGCGGCGCTGGAGGCGGCGCGGCTTAAGTCCGAGTTCCTGGCCAACATGAGCCACGAGATCCGCACCCCGCTCAACTCGATTATCGGCATGACCGGCCTGCTGCTCGACACCGAGCTGAGCGCCGAACAGCGCGAGTTCGTACGCGACGTGCGCGAGAGCGGCGACGCGCTGCTCAACCTCATCAACGACATCCTGGACTTCTCCAAGATTTCGGCCGGCAAGCTGGTGCTGGAGGAAACCGATTTCGACCTCACCGACGCGGTCGAAAGCACGACCGAGCTGGTGGCAAACCAGGCCCGCCACAAAGGTCTGGAACTAACCGTCGCGATCGATCCCGACGTGCCGCGTCTGTTGCGCGGTGATCCCGGGCGCCTGCGCCAGATCCTGCTCAATCTACTGAGCAACGCAGTCAAGTTTACCGAACATGGCGAGGTCGGCGTGTCGGTCAGCAAGCTGAGTGAGAATCCGCAGCAGGCGACCCTGCGCTTTGAGGTCCACGACACCGGCATCGGTATCCCGGCCGAAAAGCAGAAGCTGCTGTTCAAGGCCTTCACCCAGGTCGACGCCTCCACCACCCGCCGTTACGGCGGCACCGGGCTGGGACTGTCGATCGCGCACGACCTGGTCGAGGCAATGCACGGCAGCATCGCGGTCTCCAGCACGCCGGGCGTCGGCTCGACGTTCTGGTTCACGCTGACCTTCGCCAAGCAGATCGACATCACCACGCCCGCCGCCGAGCGCTTCGCCTCGCTCAGCGGTGTCAAGGTCCTGATCGTGGACGACAATGCCAACAGCCGCCAGATCCTGGAGCGCCTGTTGACCGCGTGGGGCATGCTCCCCACAGCGGCGGCTTCAGCGGAGCAGGCGCTGGCGCTGATGGGGCGGGAACCGTTTGCGGTCGCAGTGCTGGATGTGATGATGCCGGAAATGGACGGCATCGAACTGGCGCGCCGCATCAAGGCCAACCCGGCCACCGCAAAAACAGCGGTGATTTTTGCCTCCTCGGTCGGCTCGCGAGCCGAGTTCGCCACGCGGCTGGCGGGATTGGAGGTCGGCGGCTGGTTGATGAAGCCGGTGCCCGAATCGTTGCTCTACGACGCCTTGATCAAGGCGCTCAAGACCACACCCGAGGCCGCCGTGCCGTTGAAGGGGGCCAGCGAGCTTCAGCCGGCGCTGGCCCGCGCCTTGGCGCTGCCGGGGGGACGCAAGTTTAATGTGCTGCTCGCCGAGGATAATCCCATCAACCAGAAAGTCGCCAAACTGCAGCTCGGCAAGCTCGGTCTTGAGGTGGACGCAGTGGCGGACGGACGCGAAGCGGTGGAGGCGGTTTCGCGCCGTCCTTACGACTTGATCCTGATGGATTGCCAGATGCCGGTGATGGACGGGTACGAGGCCACCCGCGAAATCCGCCGCCGCGAGGGCGCCGGGCGCCACACCATGATCGTCGCCATGACGGCGCATGCCTTGCCCGGCGACCGCGAGAAATGTCTGGAGGCCGGAATGGACGGCTACATCAGTAAGCCGGTCACCCAGCAAGCGCTGGAAGCGGCGCTGCTCGAACTGTTTGCGCCCAAGGCGGCATCCCAACCAGACGCGGACGCGGCACCGGCACCATCGTCACCCCTCGCGGGCGGCGGAGCGTCCGCGAACGGAGCAACCAACCGCGGCGTCAAAACAACTCCGGAGCGTTGAACAGCGGCCGGGCGCGGAGCGGACCCGGCAAACTACTAGCCTAGCCCGGCAGTTCCCTCATTGCCGCGAAGAAGTCTTCTATTTGGCAGGCCGGCAGCGTCTGGACCTGCACGTCGCCCAGCGCCACGGCGTAGCCGGCCGCCTTCAGGGCTGCGGCTTCGTTGGGATATTCTCCCACCACGACAAAGTCGTATTGCCCGAAACAAGCCAGCGCGCAAATCGGTTTGAAGCCCAGCGAGTCGGCGTATGCCTTCCATTTGGCGTACTCGGGCGCCAGGTTTCTAATCCTGCTCGCTCCTTGACCGGTCATCTTTACGAGTCCGACGTAAAGCGGCATAAGACACACCTCCATTGCATTGAATAGGGGGGCCGCCCGCGCCCAGCGCTGCGATGAACTGAGGCTGTCGTGAGAAACGAATCCTCTCCCCGCGCGCGGCGCAATGTCAAGCGCGCCGCACAGGCGCTAGAACTGCGCGCTGGCGGGGGCGCGGGTAAAGGCGCGCAGCGCGCGGGCGCGCTGGCGGGCGGACCACAGGCTGAGGCGGTCGAGGTACAGGTAGATGACCGGGGTGGTGTACAGCGTCAGTGCCTGGCTGACGATCAGTCCACCGACGATCGCAATTCCCAGCGGGCGGCGCAGTTCGGCGCCCACTCCGGTGCCCAGCGCCAGCGGCAAGCCGCCCAGCAGCGCCGCCATCGTGGTCATCATGATCGGACGAAAGCGCAGCAGGCAGGCCTGGTAGATCGCTTCGGCCGAGTTCTTGCCCTCGCTGCGCTCGGCGTCGAGCGCGAAGTCGATCATCAGGATGGCGTTTTTCTTGACGATGCCGATCAGCAGGATGATGCCGATCAGCGCGATGATGCTGAGATCGAAGCGGAACGCCATCAGCGCCAGCAGCGCGCCGACGGCGGCCGAAGGCAAAGTGGAGAGAATCGTGATCGGATGGATGTAGCTTTCATACAGGATTCCCAGCACGATGTAGACCGCCGCCAGCGCCGCCAGGATTAGCATTGGTTCATTGGCCAGCGAAGTCTGGAACGCCTGGGCGGTGCCCGAGAAGCTGGCGTGAACGCTGGAGGGCATTCCCAGCCGGCGCCCCAGGTCGGTGATCGCCCCTACGGCCTGTCCCAGCGATACGCCCGGCGCCAGGTTAAACGCAATCGTCACCGAGGGGAACTGCCCCTGATGGTTGACGGCCAGCGGCGCGTTGGAGGCCTGGAAGTGAGTAAAGGAGCTGAGCGGAACCTGCGCGCCGGTGTTGGTCTTGATGTAGATGTCCCTGAGCGTGTCGGGATGCTGCCAGAACTGCGGCGCAACTTCCATCACCACGTGATACTGGTTGAGCTGGGTGTACATGGTGGAGACCTGGCGCTGGCCGAAGGCGTCGTACAACGTATCATCGATCAACTGCTGGCTGATCCCCAGGCGCGAGGCGGTGGGGCGGTCCACCACCAGCAATTCGTCAAGGCCGTTGTTTTGCTGGTCGGTGTTGACGTCAGTCACCAGCCGCAGCTTGCGCATCTTTTGCACCATCAGCGGACCCCACTTGTTGAGCGCCTGCAGGTCCTGGCTTTGCAGCGTGTACTGATACAGCGCGTTGGCCAGCCGCCCGCCGATGCGCAGGTCCTGGATGGCCTGCAGGTAGAGCGTGCCGCCGGGGATGTTGGACAACTCGCGGCGCAGCCGCCCGATGACCTGCGCGGCGCTTTTCCTGCGCCGGCTAAGCGGTTTGAGCCCGATGAACATGCGCGCCGAATTGACCGAGCCGGCCTGCCCGCCGCCAAAGGCGGTGACGCTTTCCACCGCCGGGTCCTTGATGATGGCTTTGACGAATTCGGTCAGGATCCGCTCCAGCGACTGGAAGGAGGTATCCTGATCGACCATCAACGCGCCCATCAGACGGCCGGTGTCCTGCTCGGGGAAAAAGCCCTTGGGAATCGCGTAGAACAGGTAGATGTTGAACGCCAGCGTGCCCAGCGCCACCGCCAGCGTCAGGCGCGAATGGCGCAGCACCCACGCCAGCGTGACGTCATAGCGGCGATGCAGCCAGATGAAGGCGCGCTCGCTGGCGCGATGGAAGAGGTGGCGTGGCCCTTCGCGCCGGGGGCGCAGGATCTTCGCGCACATCATCGGCGTGGTGGTCAGCGATACGATCATCGAGACCACCACTGCGGCCGACAAGGTGACCGCGAACTCGCGGAACAGCCGGCCCACGATCCCGCCCATCATCAGCAGCGGGATAAAGACTGCGATCAGCGAGATGCTGATCGAGATGACCGTAAATCCGATCTCGCCGGCGCCCTGCAGCGCGGCTTCAAACGGCGCCATCCCCTGCTCGACGTAGCGGATGATGTTCTCCGACACCACGATCGCGTCATCGACTACAAAGCCGGTGGAAATCGTCAGCGCCATCAGCGACAGATTGTCCAGGCTGTAGCCCATCAGATACATGACGCCGAACGTGCCGATGAGCGAGATGGGCACCGCCAGGCCGGGAATCAGCGTTACCCACACGTCGCGCAGGAAGAGGTAGACGACCAGGATCACCAGGCAGATCGAGATCAGCAGCGTAATCTCGACCTCGCGCACCGAGGCGCGGATGGTGGTGGTGCGATCCATGGTGACGGTTAGTTTCATCGCCGGCGGAATCGAGGCCCGCAGTTGGGGCAGCGCCGCCAGCACCCGGTCGACGGTCTCGATGATGTTGGCGCCGGGCTGACGGAAGACGATGATCAGCACGGCCGGATCGGCGTTGACCATCCCGGCGTTGCGCAAATCCTCGACCGAATCCTCGACCTCCGCGAGGTCCGACAGGCGCACCGCGGCGCCGTTGTGCCAGGCCACGATCAGGGGCCGGTAATATTTCGCCTTGAGCAACTGATCGGTCGCGCCCAACGTCCAGGCCAGGCCGCCGCCCGCGAGCTCGCCCTTGGGAGAGTTGGCGTTGGCGCGGCTCAGCACCGCGCGCACCTCCTCCAGGCCAATCCCGTAGTTGGTGAGCTGGGTGGGGTTGAGTTCGACGCGCACGCCGGGCAGCGCGCCGCCGCCCACCACCACCTGGCCCACACCCTGCATCTGGGAGAGTTTTTGGGCCAGGATCGAGGCGGCCGCGTCGTACATCTGCCCGCGGTCCATGGTGTGCGAGGTCAGTCCCAGGATCAGGATTGGCGCGTCGGCCGGGTTGACCTTACGATATGTAGGATTTTGCGGCAAACTGCTGGGAAGCTGGCTGCGCGCGGCGTTGATCGCCGCCTGCACGTCGCGCGCGGCAGCGTCGATGTTGCGGCTTAAGTCGAACTGCAGGACGATCGCGGTGGCGCCCAGCGAACTGGTCGAGGTCAGTTCGGCCAGTCCCGCGATGCGCCCGAACTGCCGCTCCAGCGGCGTCGCCACCGAGGACGCCATCGTCTGCGGGCTGGCGCCGGGCAGCAGCGCCTGCACCATGATGGTAGGGAACTCGACCTCGGGCAGCGGCGAGACCGGCAGCAGCCGAAACGCGATGATCCCGGCCAGCGCCACCGCCACGGTCAGCAGCGTGGTGCCGACCGAATTGCGGATGAAGGTTTCAGAAACGTTCACCGCCCGCCACCGCCAGCCGCTTGTGCGGCGCCTGGGCCGGCTTCCGGTTTCGGTACCTGCTCCAGGCCCCGGACAGACGGTCGAAGTACAGGAACACCACCGGCGTCGTATACAGGGTCAGAAGCTGACTGAGCAGCAGGCCGCCCACGATCGACACGCCCAGCGGGCGGCGCAGCTCGGCGCCGGTGCCCGACGCCAGCGCCAGCGGCAAGCCGCCCAACAGCGCCGCCATGGTGGTCATCATGATCGGCCGGAAGCGCAGCAGGCAGGCCTCGTAGATCGCCGCGCGCGGCGCCATACCTTGTTCGCGCTGCGCCTCCAGCGCGAAGTCGATCATCATGATCGCGTTTTTCTTGACGATGCCGATCAGCAGGATGATGCCGATTAGCGCGATGACGTTGAGGTCCATGCCGCAAAGCTGCAAGGCGAGAATCGCGCCCACGCCCGCCGAGGGCAGCGTGGAAAGAATCGTCAGCGGATGTACGTAGCTTTCGTACAGCACGCCGAGCACGATGTAGACCGTGACCACTGCCGCCAGGATCAGCAGTGGCTCGTTGGTCAGCGAAGCGCGGAAGGCCTGCGCGGTGCCCTGGAAGGAAGCCTGGATCGCGGCCGGCATCCGCAGCTCCTTCTCGGCCGCCTCGATCGCCGCCACCGCGTCGCCCAGCGAATATCCTGGCGCGACGTCGAAGGAAATCGTCGCGGAGGGGAACTGGCCTTCGTGATTGACGGCCAGCGGCGCGGCCATCTCCCTGACCGTGGTGAACGTGCTCAGCGGCACCTGGCTGCCGGCCGCCGAACGCACATAGAGGTTGTGCAGGTCGGAGGGATTTTTCTGGAACGACGGCGCGACCTCCAGCACCGCGTGATACTGGTTGAGCTGGGTGAAGATGGTCGAGATCTGGCGCTGGCCAAAGGCGTCGTACAGGGTGTCATCGATCATCTGCGGCGTAATCCCCAGGCGCGCGGCGGTGTCGCGGTCGATTATCAGTTCGGTCTGAAGTCCGCCTTCTTCCTGGTCGCTGGCCACGTCGCGCAAGGCGGGCAGCGCCTTAAGCCGCGCGACCAGCCGCTGCGCCCACTTGTTGAGTTGCGCGGCGTTGGCATCCTCCAGACTCAACTGGTACTGGGTGCGGCTGACCCGGTCCTCGACGGTCAGGTCCTGGACCGGCTGCAGGAACAGCTCGATGCCGGGCACGTCGGCGGCGGCGGCCTGGAGCCGGCGAATCACCGTGCTTACGCTCACGCGCCGGCGCTCCAGCGGCTTTAGGTTGATCAGCAGCCGGCCGCTGTTCATGGTTACGTTGGTGCCGTCGATACCCACGAACGAGGACAGGCTTTCCACCGCCGCATCCTTCAGGATGACAGCGGCCAGTTGCTGCTGGCGCGCCGCCATCGCCTGGAAGGACACCGTGGCGGGCGCCTGCGTCACGCCCTGGATCACGCCAGTGTCCTGCACCGGGAAGAAACCTTTGGGCACAAAAATGTACATCACGATGGTGAGGACCAGCGTGCCGAGCGCCACCATCAGCGTGGCGAACTGATGGTGCAGCACCCGCTCAAGCGTGCGGGCGTAATAGTCGATGGCGGCATCGAACAGCCGCTCGGTGGCGCGGTTGAAGGTGTTGTGCTCCGCTGACGGCTTGTGGCGCAGCAGTTTGGCGCACATCATCGGCGTCAGCGTCAGCGACACGACCGCCGAGACCAGGATGGTGACGGCCAGCGTGACGGCGAACTCGCGGAACAGGCGGCCCACCACGTCGCCCATGAACAGCAGCGGAATCAGCACCGCGATCAACGAAATGGTCAGCGACACGATGGTAAACCCGATCTGCTCGGAGCCCTTGAGCGCGGCCGCCAGCGGCGCTTCGCCCTGTTCGATGAAGCGCGCGATGTTCTCGATCATCACGATCGCGTCGTCGACCACGAAGCCGGTCGAGATGGTCAACGCCATCAGGGTCAGGTTGTTGAGGCTGTAGCCCAGCAGGTACATCGCGCCGAAGGTTCCCACCAGCGACAGCGGCACGGCGACGCTGGGGATGACGGTGGCGGAGAGGTTGCGCAGGAACAGGAAGATCACCATCACCACCAGCGCCACGGTCAACATCAACTCGAACTGCACGTCGGCCACCGACGCCCGAATGGTGGTGGTGCGGTCGGTCAGCACCGAAACCTGCACCGAGTCGGGCAGCGCGGCGGCCAGCCGCGGCATCAGGCGCTTGATGCGGTCGACCACCGCGATGATATTGGCGCCGGGCTGGCGCTGGATGTTGAGAATCACCGCCGGGGTGTGGTTCATCCACGCCATTTGCTTGACGTTCTCCGCGCCGTCGCTGACCTGGGCCACATCCGACAGCAACACCGGCGCACCGTTGCGGTAGGCCACGATCAGGGGCCGATACTCCTTGGCGCTGAGCAACTGATCGTTGGCGTCAATCGTGTAGCCCTGGCGTGCGCCGTCGAAATTGCCCTTCGCCTGGTTGACGTTGGCCAGCGCAACCGCCGAGCGCAGGTCCTCCAGGGTCAGCCCGTAGGAGGCCAGCGCGGTGGGATTGGCCTGGATGCGCACGGCCGGCTTCTGCCCGCCGCCGATGCTGACCAGGCCTACGCCGGGCAACTGCGAGATGCGCTGGGCCAGACGCGTGTCGGCCAAGTCCTCGACCTGCGCCAGCGAAAGCCGCGTGGAGGTCAGCGCCAGCGTCAGGATCGGCGCGTCGGCGGGATTGACCTTGCTGTAGATCGGCGGACTGGGCAAATCCCTGGGCAGATAGGTCGAGGCGGCGTTGATCGCCGCCTGCACTTCCTGCTCGGCCACATCGATGTTGAGATTGAGCACGAACTGCAGGGTGATGACCGAGCTGCCAAAGGAGCTGCTCGAGGTCATCTGGTTGAGCCCCGGCACCTGGCCGAACTGCCGCTCCAGCGGCGCGGTCACCGACGACGCCATCACGTCGGGACTGGCGCCGGGATAAAAGGTCAGCACCTCGATGGTGGGGTAATCGACCTCGGGCAGTGCTGAGACCGGCAGTTGGCGGTAGGCGACTGCGCCCGCCAACATGATGGCGACCATCAGCAGCGAAGTTGCCACCGGCCGCACAATAAAGGTGCGCGACAAGTTCACGGCGACGCGCTCTGAGCCGCCTGGTTGGCGGCGGGACTGACGATCTCGTTATTGGCCGCCATCCGAACTCTCACTTTGCTGCCCTGCGCCAGCCGGTCGGCGCCCTCGACCACCAGCCGCTCGCCCGCCTGGACGCCGCTTTTGACCGCGGTGAGCTCGCCTTCGGTGGCACCGATTTCCACCTTGCGCACCTCCGCCGTGTCGTCCGGCTTGACCACATAAACGAAGGTGCCCAGCGCGCTGCGCTGCACCGCCGCAGTCGGAATCAGGATCGCGTTGCGCTCGGTATCGACCAGCATCCGCACGTTCACGAACTGATTGGGAAACAGCGAATAATCGTCGTTGGGAAACGACGCCTTAAGCCGCACCGTACCGGTGGCGGGATCGATCTGATTGTCGTAGGTCAGCAGCGTGCCGGTGGCCAGTTTGGTCTTGAGCGTGCGGTCGAAAGCCTCGACCAGAAGCGGCGCGCCGGAGCGCACGTCCTGGCGCACCCGCGGCAAGTCGTCCTCAGGGATGTTGAACAGCACCGCAATCGGGCGCAGTTGGGTAATCACCGCCAGCCCCTGGGTGTCGGTGGCGTGGACAATGTTGCCCGGATCGACCAGCCGCAACCCGATCCGGCCCGTGATCGGCGCGGTAATCCGGCTGTAGGTCAGTTGCAGCTTGGCGTTGTCGATCGCCGCCTGATCGGCGACCAGCGTGCCCTCGTACTGTCCGACTACCGCGGCCTGGTTGTCGTAGTCCTGCGCGGCGATGACCTTTTCGGCCAGCAGCGTCTTGTCGCGCGCCAGGGTGATTTTGGCGTTGGTCAGGTTGGCCCTGTCGCGCGCCAGTTGTCCCTGCGCCTGTTCGAGCTGGACCTGGAATGGACGCGGATCGATTTGCAGCAGCAGGTCGCCCTGATGGACGATTTGTCCCTCGCGAAACGCCACGCTTATGATTTGCCCGTCAACCCGGCTCTTGACCGTGACAGTGTTGAACGGGGTGACCGTGCCCAGCGCGCTCAGGTAGCGGTTGAAATCACCCAGCCGCGCCTGCACCGCCGCCACCGGGATACCCGGACGCGGCGTGACCGGAGAAGCCTCGGCACTGGGCACGCGCGGCTTGCCCATTCGGCTGACCGTCAAATAGGCGCCGCCCGCCAGCGCGGCCGCGATTAGCACCCATAGCCGCCAACGCCCGCCTGCCGCCGCACTGTCTGGGTTGGCTTGCCGCGCCTGATTGGCCTTTGGTCCGGTTGATGGAGTCGAATTCATTAGCCCACCCGGTCCGCTCGGTTCCTACCGGCCCGCACAGCCATCAGGCCGGACCACGACCGCTTGACGGCCGCGGCAGTGAAGCATTATTCCAATTATGGACGCAGGAGTCCATAATAGCATTCAAGCGCGAGCCGGAAGGGCCGCGCTTGCGGCACGAACAGTTGTGGCAAATGACAGCGGCAATGGACGGCTGATAAGGTTGGGACCGCGGCGTTCCCCGCGTGCGGGCGAACCGCGCCTGGGGCGCCGTCCGATCCCGATGTTGCGGGCGCGCATCCTGAGCAGCGCGATGGAGCTGTTTGGCGAAAAGGGCTTCGAGGAGGTGCCGATCGACCAGGTCGCGGCGCGCGCCGGGGTCGGCAAGGGCAGCGTGTACCGCCAATTCGGTTCCAAGGAACAGCTTTACGCCGCGTCGGTTATCGAAGGCTTTGTCCAGCTCCGCCGACGCATCGAGAACGCGCTGGAGCAAACTGCCTCAATCCCCGAACGCATCGAAGCGATCGTCCACCACACGATGGCCTACTTCTGGAGCCGGCGCCAATTTTTTATCCTGCTGCGCGACCCGACCAAACTGCCGCGCGCGCAGGAGGTTCGCTATCGCCGCGAGCGCGGACATCTGTCCGCCCTGGTGCGTGAAGTGCTGCGCGAAGGCGCGCGCGCCGGCTTGCTGCGCGCCGATCTGGACTTCGACCTGATGGCCGAAGCGCTGCTGGGAATGATCCGCGGCGTGCAACGCTACAAGAGCGAGCACGTGAGGCTGGAAGATGCGGTCCGTACGGTGGTGGCCACCTTTCTAAACGGCAGCCTGACGCGTAGGAGTACTCAGTAACACAACAAAGACCGCGGACCTTATCCATTTTCCTCGAATACTGCGTCCTGCGAAGATTGGCAAACTATAAACTATATGGGACGCCGGTAGGACGGAGCTGATACTCATTTCCGCCCTGCATATAGCCAATAGCTACACGATCCGCCCAAGTGTGTCGCTCGGCGACGCCTTGAGCTTGACCCTCACCTTTATAGCCTGCCTATTCGAGCAACCACCTCTGGCATACATAATGCTCAGCTTAGTGTGCGAAGGGTTGCAGTATGCCATCAGGCGAACCGCTCGATCCGCAGGTGCTGGCGGAATTACGCAGCCACTTCGAGGGCCAGAAATCGGTTACCTTCGATGACTTACTGGCGCTGTTTGTCGAGCAGTTGGAGCCGCGTGTGAGCGCCATCCGCGCCGCGATAGAACGGGGCGATGGAGGCGGAGCCAACGCCGCCGCTCACGTGCTGCGCGGCAGCAGCCTGGTGGTCGGGGCGCGGCCGTTGGCCGAACTGTGTTGGCAGCTTGAGTTGGCGGCCAGGAGCGGGGCGATGGCCCAAGCGCAAGCAGTAATGACACGGCTGGAGGTGGAGGCGGCGCGGGTTCGCCGGGCGCTGGAGGAAGCGATGCAGAGGAAGACGCGCGGATAGCAGGCGCGCCGGTCAGCGTTTGGCGGCCGATGCGCAGCAGGAAAAGCAATGACGGTGGATAGCTACATCGGGTCCGATTCCGGAGTTGTGCAGCATGGAATCGAGCATGGGGTCGAGGCGAGCAAATTTCTCGCGCATGCCGCCTATGCGATCCGCTCCCCGGTCAACATTATCCTGGGTTACAGCGAGCTGATTGCGCAACGCCTGAGCGCGCTGGGCGACGACAGCCAGCGTCCCTACCTGGAGGGGATCCGGCGTTCGGGCCGCCAGATCCTGGAAACCATCAACCGCATCCTGGACTACTCGCGCATCGAGCAGGGAACCCTGCCGGTGGTTCCCGAGCGCATCGACCTGGCCGGCCTGCTGGAGAAACTCACCCAGGACTATCGGGTCCTGGCCGCGGCCAAGAATCTGGCGCTGATCTGCGAGATCGAGGAACCCAGCGCCGGGGTGGTTTGTGATGCCTACTGTTTGATCGGAGTTTTATCCAATCTGATCGACAATGCGATCAAGTTCACGCACACCGGCGGGGCCGTGATCAAGCTGTGCCGCGACTCCCAGGAGCGCTTGTGCATCGAGGTCAGAGACAGCGGGGTGGGCTTCGACGCCGAGCGGATGCAGCGGGTGCTGGCCGGCACCTGCGACGGTAACGCGCAGCGCTACGAGCAATCGGGCCTGGGACTGATGCTGACGCGCAAGTACCTCAACCTGATCGGTGCCTCGATGACGATCTCGAGCACACCGGGCAAAGGTTCGGTGTTCACCGTCATCTTCCCGCCCTCGATGGAGGTGCATTGGGAACCGCGGCGCGCCGCCCAGGCCGCGGCCTCCGCAGCGCCGCCGGCGCCGCCGGCGGAAGCGGCGGAGCCAATGCGTGCTGGCACGCCGCGCCCGACCGTGCTGGTGGTCGAAGACCAGCCCGATCAAGCCCTGTTCATGCGCGCGCTGCTGGAAGGTAAGTACCACGTGGAGATCGCGGCCAACGCGCGGGAGGCGATGGCGCTGCTGGAGCAACTGGATAAAACGAACCTCCTGATCCTGATGGATCTCTCGCTCAGCGGCGGGGAGGACGGACTGAGCCTGACCCGGCGCATCCGGGCTGATGCCCGGCTGCGCCATATCCCGATTGTGGTCGCCACCGCGCATGCCTTCGAACAGGACCGCGAACGCGCGCTCAGCGCCGGATGCAGCGCCTATCTGGTCAAGCCGCTGGACGCCGGTCAGTTGCTGACCACGCTCCAAGAGCTGGCCGGTCAAGCTCATCAGGTCAGCGGTTAGCGCGATGCCGGGGAGCAGGACAATGAGAATGAGCGAAAACTTCGTGGCAGCGTGGGCTGTGGCCGCAGGCCTGATGCTGGCCGGATGCGCGCCGGTTGCCACCAACGAGGGCGCCGAGCAATGGCGGCCGGTCTCCGCCATGGCGGGCACCAGTCCGCAACTGGCGCAAAGCGAAGGCCGCCTGGCAAGGCAATGCGGCGGCGCGAATGGCGCGCGCGAGTACACCAACGCCACGCTCGGCGAAGAGCGCACCGTCTACCGCATCCAGCGCGGCGACAAGCTGCATTTGACTTTCTACCGCAACGGCGAGTTGGACCGTTACGTCGTGGTGCGCCCCGACGGCCGCTTTACGATTGAGCCGTTCGGCGACGTTTTGGCGGCCGGGCTTACGCCGGCGCAACTGGCGCAAAAGCTCGACGCCATCTTCTCCGAGGCGCTGTATGAGCCGAGCGCGGCAGTCAGCGTCATCGACAGTCCCTTCCGCAAGGTCTTTGTCGGCGGGCAGGTCAATTACCCCGGAGCGGTCAATCTGCGGCCGGGCATGACCGCCACGCAGGCGATTATCTCTACCGGATGGTTTCGCGATGATGCGCGCTACGACCAGATCGTGCTGATCCGGCGCGACGCCTGCGGAGAGGCCTACGGCACCTTTATTCAGGTGGCCAAGGCGGTGGCGCAGGCATCGGACAATCACCTGCAGGACGTGGCGCTGCTGCCCAACGACATCATCGTGGTGCCGCGCACCACGATCGGCAACCTCAACCTGTTCGTCAAGCAATACATCCGGGGCATGCTGCCGATGGAGCCCTATCTGAGCCTGGGGCCGCCGCTGTAAGCGCTGCGCTGACAAGGGGGGAACATGAAACATCACGAGCCCGCGGTTTGGCTGGAGACGATTTGGCGCCGGCGCCGCCCCGCCGCCTGGACGGCGGCGGGGCTGTTCGCGCTGATCGCGGCCGGCACCTTTGCATATCCGCCGATTTATGAATCCAGCGCGCGGGTTCTGGTCTCGCCCAACCGCGCCCACTATATCGTATCGCCCGCCCTGCAATCGGCCAGCGACCCTAACGCGCCGGTGGTCAACGACCGCGAGATCGGCGAGCAGGACCTCAACTCCGAAATGGAGCTGATCACCCAGCGCCGCCTGATCGAGCAGGCTCTGGCGGATATGGCGGGGCGCGAGCCGGCGCCCAGCCTGCTCGGCCGCGCGCTCAACGCGCTGGCCGGCCTGCCGGTCGAGCTCAGCGCGATGCTGCACGGCGCGCCGCGGCCGACCGCGCTGCAGCGCCGGGCGCGGGCGGCGGAACGGCGCCTGTCGGCCAGCGTGATTCGCAAGTCCGATCTGCTGGAAGTCTCCTTCCGCTCGCGCCATCCGCAGTGGAGCCGCGAGTTCCTGTCCGCGCTGCTCAAGCGCTACTTCGAACTGCACGCGCAAATCGTGCACGACGCGCGCTCCGAGCGCTTCTTCGAGCAGCAGATCCTGCGCCGCCGCCAGGCCCTGCACGCCGCCGAAGACCATCTGCGCGCCGTGCGCGAGCAGACCGGCATCCTGAGTCTTGCCGATCAGAGTGAAGCGATTGTCTACCAATTGTCGGGGTTTCAGGCCGAGTATCGCAAAAATCACAGCCGCCTGGACGGCGTCAACCGCCAAATCGCGGCGCTGGAGGAAGGACTCAAGCAGTCGCCGATGCGTCTGCTCAAGGAGGTCAAGAGCGCGCCCAACCCGGCTTATGAGGCGCTCAAACCCAAGGTGCTGGCGCTCCAACTCAATCGCGACGACGTGCTGCGGCGCTATCGCCCCTCCAGCAAGCTGGCGCGCGAGGTAACCCAACAGACTGCCAACGCCCAGAGTGTGCTGGAGCAGGAAGATTATCCCAAGGTGATCGAGCGGCTGAGCGACCTCAGTCCGATATGGCTGGGGCTCGCCTCCAATCTGGCGCAGGCGCGCGTGACCGCGGCGGCGCTGGCGCAAAGCCAGCGCACGCTGGCGGCCGAAATACAGACCTATCAAGCCGAACTGCAGCGTCTGACCAATGACGGAGTGGAAGTGGAGCGGGCTGTGCGCGAGGTGGAGGCGGGCAATGAGGCGTATCTCTCCTACCTGCGCAAGGGCGAGCAGGCGCGCGCCGAGCTGCAATTGAACGAAAGCCGAATCATGAACGTGGTGTTGGCGATGCCGCCCACCGAACCCATCGAACCGCGGTTTCCCCGTGCCGACCTCAACCTCGCCGCCGGCCTGGTGTTGGCGCTGTTTGCGGGTCTGGCCGCGGCGTGGTGGGAGGAGCGCCGCGATCCCACCATTTACTCGGCCGCGGCCATTGCAGAATCCGCGCCGGCGCCGGTTGTCGCGGTGCTGCGCGCGTGCGCGAAACCGGGCGCCGCCGGCGCCTGAGAAGCAAGGAGATGAAAGTGCCCGACACTGCACAGGTAGCAGGCGCGCCGCAACCCGCACCGACGGCCGCCGCCATCCAGGGGGCGCCGGTCGCTGAACCGGCAATGCTCATGGTGCGCAGCGCAGGAATCCGGATGCTGACCGAACCGATCGCGGCGGCGGCCCGCCTGACGGGCCATACACGGGTCCTGATCGCCGCCTGCCGCCCCGGCGACGGCGCATCGACGGTAGCCGGCGCCCTGGCCCTGGACCTGGCGAGCCGACTCGGCATCGACACGCTGCTGGTTACCGCCGACGGCGCCGGTGCTGAAAGCCCGGCCGCCGGCAATGGCCGTCCGGTGCGGACCAACCAAACCGGTGTGCCGCATCTGTGGCTCGCGCGCTGTACCAGATCCGGCGAGCCGGCGCGCGGCGGCGCGGCTGACGGCGAGCGTGCCGAGCGCGACGCCGTCGTCGAGGAGCTGCGTGCGATCATCGGGCGTTATCGCGCCGCAATCATCGACCTCGGCGTGGTGCGCCTGGATGCACGCATGCTGGCGCTGGCGCGTCCCGAAGATCCGGTACTGGTGGTGGCGCGCTACGGATGCACGCAGCGCGAGGAACTGGCCGCCACACTGGCCGTAATCAACGTGGCCAACGCCAAAAGCGCCGGCGTGATTCTCAACGGCTACGAAAGTCCGGCCGCCGATCGGCTGCCGTGGATTTCGCATCCGGAGCACGAAGGGCGATGAATCGGTCCGACATCGGCGGCGATGGCCCGCCGGTCACAGCGCGCCGGCTGCGCGGAGTAGCAGTGGTGGGACTTGGTTACTGGGGACCCAACTGGGTGCGCAATCTGCAAGCCAGCGGGGTTTGCGATCGGATCGTAGCCTGCGACCTCGACGCCGCGCGCCGCCGCCACGTGGAACGGCTTTACCCGGGGGTGCGCACCTTCTCCAGTATCGATCCGATCCTGGCCGACCCCGAAATCGAAGCGGTTATCATCGCCACTCCGGTGCACACCCATTGGGAGCTGGGGCGCCGATGCCTTGGGGCGGACAAATCGCTGCTGGTGGAAAAGCCACTGGCCTCCTCGGTCAAGCAGTGTGCGGAGCTGATCGAGATGGCGGCGGCGCGTGGTCTGGTGCTGATGGTCGGCCACACCTTCGAGTACAGCGCCTCGGTCATCAAGCTGTGCGAAATCGTCAATGCCGGCGAACTGGGCGAGATTTTCTACATCAGCTCCATCCGCACCAACCTGGGTCTGCTCCAGCAGGACATCAACGTGGTGTGGGACCTGGCGCCGCACGACATCTCGATCATCCTGGCGATTTTGGGCCGCGCCCCCGAATCGGTGAACTGCCAGGGGCGCAGCCACTACAACCCCGGCATCGAGGACGTCGCGATGCTGACCATGAGCTTTTCGGGCAACGTGATCGCCTTTGTGCATGTCAGTTGGCTGGATCCCAACAAGATTCGCCGCATCACCGTGGTCGGTTCGCGCAAGATGCTGATCTACGACGACATCGCCTACCAGGAGCCGATCCGCATTTATGACAAGGGCGTCAGCGTGCTGCCCTACTACGACACCTTCGGCGAGTTCCGCTTCACCTACCGCTACGGCGACATTCTGGCGCCGCGGGTGGCGGAGGCCGAACCGCTCAAGGCCGAAACCGAGCACTTTATCGATTGCGTGCTGAACAAGCGCCGGCCGCGCAGCGACGGATTAAGCGGCCTGCGCGTGGTCAGCGTGCTGGAGGGGGCCGACGCCTCGCTGCGCCGCGACGGCGCGCTGGTGCCGGTCAAATACGCGGTGGCGAAATGAGCAATTCCTCTCTGCCGCCCAATGTCGTGGTGGCGCCCGATGTCAAGCTGGGCCGCGGCGTCAGGCTGTCGCCCTTCGTCAACCTCTACGGCTGCTCGATCGGCGAGGAGACCACCATCGGGGCGTTTGTCGAAATCCAGCGCGGCGCCAGGATCGGGCGGCGCTGCAAGATCTCCAGCCATAGCTTTGTGTGCGACGGCGTGGAAATCGAGGACGAAGTCTTCGTCGGCCACGGCGTGGTTTTCATCAACGATCGCTATCCGCGCGCCACCAACCCGGACGGCTCGCTCAAAAGCGCGGGGGACTGGGCGATGGAACGGACCGTGGTGCGCCGGCGCGCGGCGATCGGCAGCGGCGCCGTGATCATGTGCGGAGTTGAAATCGGCGAGGGCGCGTTGGTGGGAGCGGGCGCGCTGGTCACGCGCAACGTCGCGCCCGGAGCGCTGGTGGCGGGAAATGCCAGCCGTCACTACGCCGGTGTGGCACCCCGGGATTAGGTCGGCATATGAGTATCAAATTTCTGGATCTGGCGGCGCAAAATCGCGAAATCGCCCAGCGTGCCGCCCGCGAGTTGGAGGCGCTGCACGCCGCGACCAGTTACGTGGGCGGTCCGGCGCTGGCCGCGTTCGAGCGGGAGTTCGCCGCCTACCTCGGGGTCAAGTACGTCGTCGGCGTCGGCAGCGGCAGCGACGCCCTGCGCCTGGCGCTGCTCGCACTGGGTATCGGCCCGGGCGATGGCGTGATCACGGTGCCGATGACCTTCATTGCCACCGCGGCGGCCATCGTGCAGGCGGGCGCGGTGCCCGAATTCGTCGACGTCGATCCCTCGACCTGCAACCTCAGTCCCGACCATCTGTGCCGCTACCTGGAGGCGGGGCGCTTCCGGTCGCCCAACGGACCACGCGCCGTAATCCCGGTGGACCTCTACGGGCTGCCCTGCGCGATGGACCAGGTCGCCGCGATCGCGCACCAGTATAAACTGCTGGTAGTCGAAGATGCCTGTCAGGCGCATGGTGCGCGGCTGTCAGTAGGGGGCCGATGGGTCCGGGCGGGCACGCTCGCCGACGCCGGCTGCTTCAGCTTCTATCCGGCCAAGAACCTGGGCTGCTGGGGCCAGGGCGGTGCGCTTGCCACCAACGACGAACGGCTGGCCGCGGTCGCGGCGCGGCTGGCCGACCACGGCCGCACGTCCCATTATGGACACGAGGCTTACGGCTACAACGCCCGGCTCGACACGCTCCAGGCGGCGGTGCTGCGCGCCAAGCTGGAGCATCTGGAGGACTGGAACCGGCGCCGGCGCGCGATTGCCGCGCGCTACCGCGAACTGCTCAACGGCTGCGGCGCGCTGCTGCCCGAGGAACCGGCAGGATTGGAATCCTGCTACCATCTGTTCACCATCCGCAGCGCCCGGCGCGACGCCATCCGCGCGGCGCTCAACGCGGCCGCAATCGGCAACGGCATCCATTATCCGCTCCCGCTCCACCTGCAGCCGGCCTGCGCCGCGCTGGGTTATCGGCCGGGCGATTTTCCCGCCAGCGAACGCATCGCCGAAACCACCCTGTCGCTGCCGATGCATCCGCATCTGACCGACGACGAGGTCGCAACCGTCGCCGCAGTGGTACGCGGCGCGTTGTAGGAGGGGCGGCGATGGCGGCTAGCGCGACGCGCTCGGACCTGCGCGCCTTTAATCCAGTGCGCAAGCGGGTTCTGGACCTGGTGCTGCTGGTCCCAATCCTGCTGGTGGCCGGGCCGCTGATGGCGCTGGTGGCGCTGGCGATTTGGCTGTGCGACGGCCGCCCGATTCTGTTTCGCCAGGTGCGCCTGGGAATGGGTGGACGGCCGTTTGAAATGCTCAAGTTCCGCACCATGCGTCCGGCCAGCGACGCGGCCCATCGCGAGTACGCCGCCCGATGGATCGAACAAGGCCGCCCATTCAGCGACGGAGATGGCGCGGTCTACAAAATGGCGGACGATCCGCGCATCACACGCCTGGGCGCCATCCTGCGCCGCTTCAGCCTGGACGAACTGCCCCAGCTCATCAACGTCGTGCGCGGCGAGATGAGTCTCATCGGGCCGCGGCCGGCGATTCCTTACGAAGTCGAGCATTACCAGCCCTGGCATCGCCGCCGCCTGGAGGCGCCGCCGGGGCTGACCGGGCTGTGGCAGGTAAGCGGACGCAACCGGCTGTCGTTCGACGAGATGGTACGCCTGGACATCGACTACATCGATCACTGGTCGGTGGCGCGCGACCTGGCCATCCTGGCGCGAACGCCACGCGCGGTTCTTGCGGGAGAAGGGCGATGAAACGGGAGGCCGCGCATGCTCCTCGCGCCCAGGCCGACGACCGCCGGCTGTGGCGGGCATTCGCCCGCAGCGTGCTGTTCAACGTGCAGGCCGAGTTGGTTGCCAACCTGATTCGGGTGGGCGGCGTGATTTTTCTGGCGCGCGCCCTGGAGCCGCGCGACTTCGGCCTGCTGCGCATCCTGATCGTGCTCGGCGCGATCGCCGCGCTGATCGGCACCGCCGGGTTTCCCGAAGCGGTCATCCAGCGCAAGGAACTGTCGGGCGAGCATCAGACCACCGCCTGCTACCTGACCGCGGCGTGCGCCGGCGCGGTCGCCGCGATGCTGTTCGCCGCTGCGCCGCTGATTGAACGGCTGATGGCGATGGGGCATCTGGGTGCGATGATTCGCCTGCTGTGCGTGCCGATCTTTGTCGAAGGCACCTCGGCAATCCCCAACGCCATCCTGCAACGCGCGCTTCGCTACGACGCGCTGGCCGCCGCCGACATCATCGCGGAGGGCGGTTTCGTCGCCGCCGCCGTCGCGTTGATTTACCTGGGGTTGCCCCGCCTCAGCCTGCCCGGCGGTCTGGGTGCACGCGCCCTGCTGCGCGGCGTCGCGATCTGGGCCGCGGCACGATTTGTTCCACGCGGCGCGCCCAGCCTGGGCGCCGCGCGCGAGCTATGGCCGTTTGCGGTCAGTGTGCTGGGCGGACAGACCCTGGTGATCCTGTCGCAAAACGCGGACTACGTGATGGTTGGACGGCTGCTGGGCGGCCGCGCGCTGGGCTTCTACGGCATGGCCTGGGACCTGCTGCGTTTCATCCCCGAACGCCTGTACCGGGTGGTAGGCCGCGTCACACTGCCCGCCTTCAGCGCCATCTAGGAGCGGCAAAGCGAGCTGGCGCGCAGCTATCGCGCACTGATCGCGATGGTCGGGCGGATGCTGCTGCCGGCGATGGCGCTGCTGGCGATCGCGGCTCCCAAACTGATTGTTACGATCTACGGGACAAAGTGGATGCCCGCCGCGCTGCCGCTGCGGCTGCTCACACCCGGACTGGCGCTGATCGGACTGCGCCTGGCGATCGGCTCCATCTACTATGCGCGCGGCTTTCCCGCCACCGACATTTTCGTCCACGGCCTGCGGTTGATCGCAATCGTGGCGGCGGTGGGGCTGACGGCGCCGCTGGGATTGGCGGCGGTGTGCGCCGCGATGAGCGCGGTGGAAGGCGCCGTGAGCGTGGCCGGGCAGTGGATCGTCTGCCGCATGATCAGGCTGGGTGCGTTGACCTTGGCCGCCGCCACCCTGCCGGGATTGTACAGCGCGGTGCTGTGTTCGGTGGTTGCGCTGGCCGGTGCGGCGCTGGCGGCGTGGCTGGCGGTGGCGGCGTGGCTGGCGCTGCTGGTGATGCTGGCGCCGGCGGGAGCCGCGTGGTGCTGGCGCGAACGCGCCACCGTGCGCGTGCTGTTGGGCGGCACGGACTTGCTCTCCAGCGCCGCCGAAGCGATGGGAGGATAACGCGTGACGCCACGCTATCTTGCCATCACTCCGGCGCGCGATGAGCAACGCTTCCTGCCCGGACTGATCGCCAGCATGCGCGCGCAAACCATCGCACCGCAGCGCTGGATCATCATCGACGACGCCTCCACCGATTGCACCGGCGCCATCATCGACGAGGCCGCCCGCACAACGCCGTGGATTGAGCCGCATCATCTGAAATCGGATCGCCCGCGCCAGGCCGGCGGCGAATCGGTAATCATGCGCTTTCTTACCCGCGATCGATGGCAGGACATGGACTTCATCTTCCGCCTCGACGCCGACTTGAGTTTCGGTCCCGACCTGGTCGCGTTGCTGCTTGCCGAATTTGAGCGCGACCCGCGCCTGGGCATCGCCAGCCCGATCCTGGCCGAGCCGGCCGGTGGCGGAAGATGGAAGGATGTTGCGCTGCGTCCGATGCACACCCGAGGGGCGGCCAAGATGTACTCGCGCGCGTGCTTTGAAGTGGTGGGAAAGCTCGAACCCGAGCTGGGTTGGGACGTGATTGACGGGGTGCGAGCCCAGATGGCGGGGTTCAGGACGCGCACCTTTTCTCATATCCGCTGCTTTCACCATCGGCCGCAAGGCTCCGCCGGCGGCCGGCTGCGCGGGCACTACGCGCTGGGCCGCTCCGCCTGGTACGTGGGCTATTCGCCGCTGTTCCTGCTGGCCGCAGCCCTGCGGCGCATCGCTGAGCCGCCCTTCGCGTTGGGCTCGCTGATGATTATCGCCGGATACCTGGAGGGTCTGGTGAAACGCCGTCCGCGCGTGGACGATCCCGACCTGATCAGGTTTGTACGCCGCCAACAGCGCCGGCGCCTGCTGCTGATGGACTCGCTGTGGAGCTGAGCTTGTGCTGGGGGGACACGAACAGAGCGCCGCACCGGTCAGCGCGCCTCAACCCGTAGCGCGCAGCGCGGCGATGCCGGCGCAAAAGCGCGCCATGATGCTGGGGTACCTGACCTACAGCATCGACGCGCGGGTCAAGCGCCAGGTCAAGACGCTGGCCGCGGCCGGCTACGCCGTGGACGTGATTTGCCTGGCGGACGACATCGGCCAGGCGCGCGACGCCAATCTGATCGGTATCAAGGTGCCGCATTACCGGGGCCTCAGCCGCTGGCGCTATGTCCGCGCCTACGCAACGTTTTTCATCAAAGCCGCCTGGACCGCGGCGTGCCTGGCGATACGCCATCGCTACGACGTCGCGATCGTCTGCAGCATGCCCGACTTCATCGTCGCCTGCGCGCTGGGACCCAAGCTGCGCGGCGCGACCATCGTGCTCGACGTGCACGATCCGATGCCGGAACTCTACCGCGTCAAATTCGGGCGGCCGGCCGGATGTCTGGGCGAACGGTTGCTGATGCTGGAGGAGCGGGTCAGCGCCTGGATGGCGGACCGGGTCCTGGCCACCCACGACCTGCATCTCAGCCGGCTGGTGCAAGCGGGCATTCCGCGCAGCAAGCTGCGCGTCGTGCTCAACGCGCCCAATCCCGAGTTGTTTCCTTACAGCGACCGCCCGCTGCGGCGCGGCGGCGGTCTGCGCCTGGTCTATCAGGGCACGATGTCGGCGCGGCTGGGGATCGATGTGGCGATCCGCGCAATGCGCCTGCTGCGGGCACGCATCCCGGGAATCGAACTGCTGCTGATCGGGAACGGCGAAGCGCTGGAGGATTACAAGCGGCTGGCTGGCGCGCTGGAGGTGGCGGACATCGTGCGCTTCGAGCCGCCCATCCCCGTGGAGCGCATCGCGCCGGTCCTGCATTCGTGTTCGATTGGCGTGGTCCCCAATCGCGACAATGCCGCCACCCGCCTGATGCTGCCGGTCAAGCTGATGGAATACGCGATGCTCGGGGTTCCGATCGCGGCGGCGCGGCTTGCGCCAATCCTGCAGTATTTCGACGCGCGTGCGGTGGAATTCTTCGAGCCGGAGAATCCGGCTGATCTGGCCGCCGCAATCGTGCGGCTTTATGAAAATCCCGACCGCCTTGCGCAAATGGCGGCCGCCGCCAATCGCGTCGCGCTGCGGCTGAGCTGCGGGTGGAGCGAAAACTACCTGGAGGCGATCGCATCGTGAGCGCACCCACCATTGAGTTCCGCCCCTGGCCGGGCGAGCCGCATTACACATCGCTCACCGCTGCCGCGCTCTTCATCGCGGCCCTTTCGATTTGGGCGCTGGCCGTGATGTTGTTCGCACCCGCCGCGATTACGACCCTGGCCCTGTTCGCCATCGCGCTGCTGTTGGTGTCGGCCGGCCTTGCCTACCAGCGCTCGGACTGGCGCATGCTCGCGTTGCTGCTGGTGGTCGAGGCGCTGCCGTCGGCCAATCTGCTGCCGATCACCGAAGATCAGCGCCCGCTGGTGCGCTATCCGCTGTACCTGTTCTTCTGCGTTCCAATGCTGCCCAAAGTATGGCGTTCGGGAATTCTCTCGCACGGCGGTTTCCGTCTGTATTCGATCTACTTCGCTTGGGCACTGTTGAGCGCTACGTGGTCGCTGGTGCCGATATTCTCCTTCGGCCGCGCCCTGGCCTCGACCCTGCTGTTCGTGGCGCTGTGCTCGATCGCCCTCGACATCGCCGACAACGACGCGCTGCTGCGCGTCATCCGCTATGTGTTGGCGGCCTGCGCGATCCTCACCGCAATCATCGCGGTTACCGCCTTCATCCCCGGACTGGAATCCGCCTGGATGTTCGACGCCGAGTTGGGCGCCTATCGCCTGCAAGGCATCTTCGACTCGCCCAACCAGGTCGGCGAGGTGAACATGATAGCGATCGGCGCGGCGCTGGCCAGTTGGCAGTCCCTGCGTACCCGCACCTACAAGCTCGGTGCTGCGTTGCTGATCGTGGTCTCGGTGCTGATGATGGTCGCGGCGGACTCGCGCTCGGCGGCGGTTGCGATGATCGTGAGCATGGCGGCGCTGGCGATCTGGCGCTTTGGATGGCGCGGCGTGTTCGGGGTGATGGTGGGCGTAGCGGCCGGGGTGTTCGTAGCCGGTCAGTTAAGTCCGCAGGCGCTGCTGTACCTGACCCGCAGCGACGTCGCAACGCTAACCGGCCGCACCCAGGTGATGCATTTTTCGCTGCATCGAGTGATGGAAAATCCGCTGCTCGGTTATGGTTTCGGCGCCGAGGGACAAATCTTCCACAACCGCTATTTCCCGTTGTGGGAAGACCTGTGGACGTGGGGACCGCGCATCCCCATCCATAACGGCTATCTCTCGCGTGCCGTCGGACTGGGCGTGCCCGCCGCGCTGCTGTGGGCGTTTTTGTTTGCGCGCCCGTTCGTGGTGCTGTTCAGCCGGCCCGCGGACCCCTACGGACTGCGCAAGCCCGTGGTGTTGCTGCTCGTGCTGCCGGTGCTCATTTTGTATCTGAGCGAAACCCTGGGCGGCGATTGCCGCTTCCCGGCCGGAATCGTCAGCACGCTGGTGTGGGCGGTGGCAGAAAAGGAACGCCTGCGCGCCACGGGCGCGTTGCCTGCGCGCAATCAGTCGGCCTCAACCCCGGCGCCCGTGGTGCCCCGGCGCGCAATGTCCCGCCTGTTGTTCCTCGCCGGTTTCATCTTGCCAATAACCATCGCGTCCGCGCGCAGCGCCCACGCCTACCGCCTGCATGTCCCGTGCACCAGCAGCCACGATTGCCCGCGCGGCGCGTTTTGCCGCCATAAGACGAATTTCCGCGGCCAGTGCATCGTGCCGCCCCTGATGCCGTTCGGCGTGTTTGAACGGCGCCAGATCGAATTTCCCGCCCAGCCCCTTCCTTTCGAGCACGCGCCGGGCTCGATAGCGGTGCTGCGATGCTCGGTCAAAGAGCCCTGTCCGCCCGGCTTCGTGTGCGCGAAATACGGCACCTCCAGTCTGAAAGAATCGCTGTGTGTGCCTTCCTCCGAACCGTGCTGGTCAACCGCCGACTGCGCTCCGGAGGACATCTGTGACAAGGCCAACGATGAATTCAGCCTCACCGGCGTCTGCCGGCCGCGCGAGGAGGTCGGGGAATAGCGGTAACGCGCGCGCCCCGATCTCCAAACAAGGCGCGCGGAGCGCGGCGATGGGCCTGATTGGCAACACCCCGTTGACCGTGCTGCGCGCCGCCGGCCGGACCTCGCGCTTGATTGCCGGCCTCGGCGCGCGCTCCGCAGGCGGGCGCTGCCTAATCCTGACCTACCATGACTTCGTCGACCGCGCCGCCGCCGACCTGTTTGCGCGGCAGATGCAATATCTAAGCGTTGCCGCAAGTGTGGTCACGCTGGACGCGCTGCTTGAGGCGGCGCACCGCGGCGCATCTCACGGCATCCGCTGCGCAATCACCTTCGACGATGGCTACGAAGCGGTTTACCGCGAGGCCCTCCCGCATCTGCAGGAACATGGCTTTCCGGCGACGCTATACCTCGCGAGCGGTTTCATCCGCGAATCATTGAATTTCGCCGATTGCAGCGGGCGGTCGGGACTGCGCCCGGGACGCCCGATGCTGTCATGGCGCCAGGTGCGTGAACTGGACCGATGCGGCGTATGCGTCGGCTCGCACATGAGCGAGCATGGCGATCTGTCGGTTTTAGGCAGGCACGAGGCGATGGAGCAGTTGCGCCGCTCGCGCATCGAGATAGAGCAGCGCCTGGGCAAGCGCTGCGAGCATTTCGCCTATCCCTTCGGCCGCTTCACCGCGCAGGCTGTGCAGTGGGTGCGCGAAGCGGGGTTTCGCACCGCCGCGACCACGGTGCATCGGCCGCTGCGCGCCAACGACGATCTCTTGAGGCTGCCCAGGGCGGGCATCCAGGAGCGCTATTCGCTGGAGGATTTCAAAAGCATCATCCGCGGCGACTGGGACTTCATCGGCCTGCTCCAAACCCTGCGCCGCCCCGCCTTGCGGATGACTTGTGCGCGCGCTACGCGGTCACCTTACCCCGGTTCGTAAGTAGTGTAGTCTGATGTTTTGTCCCTGATTGCGGTAGTCGAGCAAAGGGTTCATCGAAGTTTGGCGCTGTGACTACAGCTGGCCCCGCCCGCGTGCCTTGGAGCGCAAGACTCTTAGAGCGGCCGTTTCGGCGTATCAGCACGACGGAGGACAGATCCCATCTTGGGACTCGCTGATTCGGCCCACTTTGGCCATGTTCTTACGCGCCCAATTCGCACCCATCGCCATGCTATAAGAGACTCCCCTCAAGGGGCGAGTTCCAGGCGGGGCGGCGCTCGAATTTCTTTCCGTCCAAGTGCCTATCGAAGGCGATAGATATATTTCACTGGCCTTGGTTCATTACACTATCCGTGGCGCGTGACCCTCACGCTGAGAGGATTTTTCGACATGTGTGCCAGATTCGGACCGTGCGCCGCCGGCGATCCATCGCTTGTCCGCGGTTGGCATCGCCTGCCGGCAGCGCCGCGCACGCGAAAAAAATTTCGGTGGTGGAGCGGGTGTCCGGGGTTATCATCTTTGAAGACTTTTGCCTTGGAGCATGCCATGTGCAGACATCTTCTACTTGCCGCCCTGGTGCTGATGCCGGGATGCAGCGCGGTCAACTGGCAGAACTTCACCAGCTCTGCGCCCCAGCAAACCGTCGAGGCGCACCGCTTTGTGCTGGTTGACGCAAACGGTAAGCCGATCGCGGAATTAGGCGCGGCGCCGGGCGGTTCGGGACTGGTGCTGATGGATTCCACCGGCAAGCCGCGCGCCGCGCTGGTGCTGACCCGCAGCGGCGAACCGGGCCTGAAACTGTACGATCGCGCCGGCGTGGTGCGGGCGGCCCTGGTGGTCGCCAATGACGGCCGCTCGGGGGTGGCCCTTTATGATGAGCACAGCCGCAACCGCGCGGCACTAGCTACCAACCCTCAAGGCGCGGCAGCGCTGATGCTGTTGGACGGCGCCGGCCAACCCACCGCGGTCCTGCCTTCCTCCCCTGCACGCGGCACGCCGGCCAGCGCGCAATCAGGATGACCAACGCAGATCGGAATGCTTGGCGTGCTGCAAACGCGTGCCGCAGTTGCGGCATCCGGCGCTATGGCGCTCCAACAACGCCGAACACCCCGGGCATCGGCGGCTCGTCGCGCGCACGAATCCATAGGCGCTCGCCGCCGACAACATCATCACGATCGCCATCGCCGCCGCGGTTGGAAGCGATGGGTTCGGGATATCCGAAAAACTCCCGCTGATGGTCCAGTTCTGAATGTGTTGTCCGGCCGGCCGAATCGCCGGTGGCTCGGGAGCGACCGCGATCGAGGTTAGGAGTGAGTCGCCGGGATTGACGACCAGCACCGGTGCGGCCTGCTGAATCGCACCGGTCCCGTCGCGGCTGCGCGCCGGCGCCTCGGGCATCCTCTGATCGGGCCGTCTCACAACAGTTTGATCGGGCCGCTTCACAACAGAGGGAGCACGCGCCGCTTGCGGCATGGCCGGCGGGGCATCAGCAGCCAGAGCAGCGCGCCGTTGGGGCGGCGGGTCCGAATGCCGCGAACGTACCGGTGCTTCATCGGACTGATCCTGGTCGGTGGAGGTGGAGGGATGGTCCGCTCCGGTGCTGGAGGCGGCATTGGATGATACCGACACGGACACGCGCGCGGTCGCATCTACCGCAGCCGTCACGCTGGGCAGCGCGGGCAGGCCGTTGACCGCCGAACTCAAGGCGGCGTCGGCGGAAGCAGCCACGGCGGCGGCCGCCGCCGCCGTGTAGCCCAACGCCTGCGCCATCCCTCGATCCGGCTGGAATGGCCCGACGCCCATTTGCAGGGCCGCTCTTTGCGCCGCCAGCGCTGCGCCGTCGGTGGTGCCGCTGACCGAATCCGTCGTTGACAGCGATGCCGTGGTACCACTGCCGCTGACATCGGCGCCGCCGCCGGCAGAGGTGCTGGCGCCGGCCGCAGCACCGCCGCTGCCAATCGCGGCGCCGCCGCTCGCTCCAACGCTGCCGCCGCCAACCGACAGGCCCGTGCTCGCACCTACGCCGCCGCTGCCGCCAGGGGCCACGCCCGCCCCGATTGCAACCCCGGGCGCGCCGACACCCACCGACACGCCGCCCACCGCGACGCTCACGCCGCCAAATCCCAGGCAGGGCCAAGCGCCGAAGAACAACCCGGCCACACCGAACGACACCGCGGCAACCACCCTGATTATGCGCGCAAAGCTCATCGCCCGTAGCTCCTCAAAGACGAAAAGAAAGCCATCGCTAAGAGTCTAACCCGCAACGCCACGCAAAGGCGATGAAATTGTTGGGCGTCGAACTGGGCCGATTGCCCCCTGGCCAATCGCCATGCACGCCGGACAAATGATTGAAGGACAAGCCAAAAAGCTTGACAGCATGCCTTCCAACCAATAGATGAGTTAGGCAATAGGGTATGTTATCAAACAAGACCAAATATGCTCTCAAGGCGCTTCAGGTTTTGGCCAAGGAGTACGGTCAGGGGCCGGTGCTGATTTCGGAAATTGCGCGGCGCGAGAACATCCCCGCCAAGTTTCTCGAGCTGATCCTGTTGGAGTTGAAAAACCAGGGCATTCTGCAGAGCAAAAAGGGCAAGGGCGGCGGCTATTTTCTTGCTCGTCCGCCCCAGTCGGTGAGCGTCGGCCAAGTGGTGCGGGTGATGGAGGGGCCACTGGCACCGCTGCCCTGCGTCAGCCGCACCTCGTACATGCGCTGCCGCGAATGCCGCGATGAACGCAGCTGCGGTATCCGTCTGGTCATGAAAGACGTGCGCGACGCGACCGCGAAAATCCTGGATTCCACCACCTTGGCCGACGTCTTGAAGCGCGTCGAAGCGGTGGTGGCGGGCCGGGAGGGGCTGCACTACTCGATCTGAAATTTTTTTGGCTATAAGTCTAGTAAGTCAATAGGGTAAATCGTATGCGAGAAGAAGACAGCACCCGGACCGGCAACCAGTTGCCCGACCCCGATCAGAGGCTGGAGGCGGCGATCGCTGAAATCCGCCGCGCGATCAAAAATGTCCGCTTCGGCTCAGTGGAGATCACCATCCACGATTCCCGCGTGGTGCAGATCGAGCGCAAGGAGAAGGTCCGCCTGGAGCCGCCCGCGCGGCTCAGAACGCAATGAAGGGCGAGCCGTAGCCCGGCGAAGGCTCTACTTTTTGTAGATCAAGCATGTCCACCAGGCCGCTGGAGACGCGATGCGCATGGGGTTTGAGGAATCTGACCGGATCACCGGAAGCCTCCTCGTTGGAAACGAAAGGCAAACGAGGCGATGGCGAGCAATCGGTGGTCATGGCCGCATCTGGCGGCGGCCGCGTGGCTGTTGGCGGCGGTTTCGCCGGCGTCGGCCCAGTCCACGGCCGCGACGGTGCGCGAACTGCAAAGGCGCATCGAGCAACTGGAGCGGCAGGTCCAGGCCCTGCAAGCGGCCAACCAGCGCAAGGAGCGCAGTCTTCAGGCGGTCGATCGGCGGGTTGAGGTGCTGGACCGCAAGGTCGAGGTCCAACAGCAGGCCCAGCGGCACATCACCCAGTCGCTGCCCAAGGTCGATTTCGACTACAAGGACCAGGGCGGTCTAACACTTAAGAGCGCGGACGGCGCCAATCGCTTCACGGTCGGCGGATGGTTTCAGGCCGACGGCCGCTATTACACGACCCAGTCGCCCGGCGCGGCAAGTACCTTTCTGATCCGCCGCGCGCGCCCCTTTTTGGAGGGGACGGTTGACAACTACTACGACTTCCGGATGATGCCGGACTTTGGCCAGGGCACGGTCACGCTGCAGGACGCCTACGCCGACGTCCATTATTTTCCGCAGTTGCGCCTGCGCGCGGGCAAGTTCAAAGAGCCGGTGGGGCTGGAGCGCTGGCAGGACGACCGCTGGAACGAGTTCGCCGAACGCGCGCTGACCAATCAACTGGTGCCCGACCGCGACATTGGCCTGCAGTTCCACGGCAAGCTGTGGGACGATCTGCTCGAGTACCATCTGGGCGTGTTCAACGGGTCGACCGACGCGGTGGTCACGCCCGATTTCGACTTCAACAACGCCAAGGACCTCTTGGGCCGCATCTTCGTGCGTCCCTTTGCCCGCGTCCACAGCGAGGCGCTGTCGGGCCTGGGGGTCGGATTTGCCGCGACCTACGGCACCTCGGAGAAGAACATCCCGCTGGATACCTACCGGACCGCGGCGCAAAACGTTTTCTTTCAGTACAACAAGAACGCGTTCGCGGCCGGCAACCGTTACCGATACTCGCCGCAATTCTATTACTATGCCGGCCCCTTCGGTGTGCTGGGCGAGTTTGTCTACAATTCGCAGGAGGTCGGGGTGTTCGATCCTGTCCTCGGCGTGCGCACCCGCCAGATTTCCAATTACGCCTGGAACCTTACCGGCAGTTACGTGCTGACCGGCGAACGGGCGTCCTTTGAGGGGATCAACCCGCGCCACAACTTCGATCCGCGCGCCGGCTATTGGGGCGCGTTCGAGATTGTCGCACGCATCGATCAATTGGTGGTCGACGAGGACGCCTTCAACGGCGGCTTCGCCAATCCGTCCACCTCGGCGGGATGGGCCCTGGAGTGGGGCGTGGGAGTCAATTGGTGGCTGTCGCGCCGGCTCAAGCTGCAAACCGACTACGTGCGCACCACCTTCCATAAGGGCGCGCCCAATGGCGGCAGCCGCACGCCAGAGAGCGCCTTTTTGCAGGAACTGCAGATCCTGTTCTGAGCCTTGGCGACCGGATTATCGCGCCCGAGCCGGCCTGTTTGAATCGCAAGGAGATAAAACCTCATGTTGCACACCGAACCCGGTTTGATGGTCTTGTTCGCAATCGCGCTGGTAGCCGCTGCGGTCAACGGCGCGCTCGGTTACGGCTTTTCGTCGATCACCGTGCCGGTTGCGTTGTTGTTCTTCTCCAACCGGCTGCTCTCTCCCGCGCTGGTGTTGATCGAACTGGCGGTCAATTCGTGGATCGTGTACCTCAATCGTGCCAGCCTTTCGGGCGCGCTGCGCCGGGCAATGCCGATTGTGCTCGGCCTGGTGCCCGGAGTTGTACTGGGCAGCGCGCTGCTCAGCGGGGTCGATCCGGGATGGCTGAAATTGTGCACCTACGCGGTCTTGCTGCCGTTCATACTGCTTCAGGCGGCAGGGTTTCGCCGGCCGATTCGATCCGAAGCGTTGGTCGCCGTCCCACTGGGCGTCGGGGTCGGAACGCTGTACGCGACCACCACCATCTCGGGGCCGCCGCTGGCCTTGATGTTCAACAATCAAGGGCTGGACAAGGACCACTTTCGGGGCGCGCTTGGGATCGTGCGGGTCGCCGAAACGATGCTGACCGCGGCGGCCTATGGATGGTTGGGACTGTATAGTTCCGCCAGCCTCCGTTTGCTGATCTGGATTGTGCCGGCGGTGCTGATGGGGCTGCCGCTGGGCGCCTTCATCGTCGGGTACGTGCGGGTCGAAACCTTCCGGCGGGTCTGCATGAGTTTTGACGCGTGGATCGTCGGCTTCGGACTTGCGCGAACCATCATCGAACTCAGGCTGCTCGCGCCCCATGCGGCATTCACTGTTTGGTACGCCGCGATCGGGCTCGATCTGTATCTGCTCTATCGCTACTTCCTTGTTGAGCGCGCGCTGAGCCGGCAGGCGAGGGATAATGAATACTGGCGAATCGCCAATTATTAGCTTGGTTTGCAATTCCCATTGCTGGGAACGATCCGAACCCGACGTTCTCTGATTTGAGAAAAGGCTTCTTGGTTTGAAGTGTTGCCAGCTTGCGCGCGAGGCATCCCATTTGCAAGCCGCTGAGCGCTAGCACTCGCGAAGTTTTTCGATACTCCGCTTGGCTCGGCAAACCGGCAGCGCGCTTTTTCGCCCGGCCAGCCGGATGCTCGGTGTTTTGGTCCGAATCAGAATCTCACGGGAAGGCAGCGATCAGATGGCGAGCAGAAAAAGGCTGGACATCGGACATATCGTGTTGCGCTACCGGCTGGCGATTGGGCTGATACTTGTACTGGCCACGGCCTTTATGGCGTACGAGGCCTCGCGGGTCAAAATCGGCACGCGCTTCGTCGATTTCTTTCCGCAAAGCGCGCACAACGTGGAACTCTACCGCCGCTTCCACCGCTACGGCGGAGCACAGACGCTGGCGGTGATGGTCCACGTCAAGCGCGGCGACATCTTCAACTACGCGACCCTGAAAAAAATTCAGGACATCAACTCCGCGGTCGACCGGCTGCCCGGGGTCAACCATCAGGAAGTCTTTTCGCTGGCCTCCTATCGGGTTGCGTATGCTGAGGCGGTGGCGGGCGGGCTGGATACCAAGCCTTACATGTATCCCAACGTTCCGGACACGCCGGCCGGCATCAACGCCCTGAAAGTCCATGTTTTCGCCCATCGCGATCAGCTCGCCAACCTGATCAGTCCGGATTACAAGAGCACGCTGGTCACCGCGTCGTTTAACGAGGAAGGGCTGGACTACAAGACGCTGTTCGATGGTATCGAAGACATCGTACACAACTACCAAGATCCCAACACGGTGATTTACGTGGCGGGCGAACCGGTGGTGCGGGGCTACGGCTACCATTACTTCCCCGTGATCGTAGCCATCTTCTTCGCCGCGATCTTTCTCATGATCATCACCCTGTACTGGAATTTGGGTGATTACAGTTCGTGGTGGGCGCCGATTGTCACCGGCACCTGCTCGGCGCTGTGGGGCCTGGGGTTCGTCGGCCTGATGGGTTACAACTTCGACCCGCTGATGCTGGTGGTGCCCTTCATCCTGACCGCGCGCGACATGAGCCACGGCATCCAGTGGCAGCGCCGCTACTACTACATGCTCGGCCGGACCCACCATCGGCGCATCGCCTGCATTGCCACCACCAACTTCATGCTGCCCGCCGGGCTGTTGGCGATCCTGGCCGATATCGCCGGCATCGTCTTCATCTCCTTCTCCGGCATCACCGTGCTGGACGACATCGCGCGCGCCGGCACGGTATGGCTGGCCGCCAGCCTGCTGATGGTATTCATCTTCCAGCCCATCATGATGAGTTACCTGCCGCGGCCCAAGCAGAAGGTTCGCGCCGAGGGCCAGGGGCTGTTCGCGCGCGTACTGTGGCCGGCGGCGCAGTGGCTGTGCCGGATGCCGGTTACGCCCGGACCGGCCCGGACCGGACTGCTGCTGGGCTCGCTGGTCTTCCTGCTGGCCGGGGTCTTTTCAGGCGTGCACGCCCAGGTCGGTTACACCCATCCCGGCACGCCCCTGTATCGGCCGGGGTCCAAGGTCAATCGCGACATAGCGGCCATTTCAAAATATTTTCCCACCGACGAGGGATGGGTGGTTGTGAGCACGCCGGCCTATCCCGATGCGCAGTCGGTGCTGGGTCCGGCCACGCTGCGGATGGCGGATGACATGCGCGCTTACCTGTTGCGCGATCCGCGGGTGCGCCAGGTCGTCACTTTTGCCTCCAACGTGATTCGCCCCTTCAACCAGATGTTTCACTACGGCCATCCCAAACTGTACGCAATTCCGCAAAACACCCAGATTGCCGGCAACCTGTGGTATCTGTTTTTGGGCGGCACCGCGCCGGGCGAGATGGAGCATTACATTTCCAGCACCGCCGCCAATGACACCTGCATCCGCGTGCTGCTCTCCAACCATACCTATCGCACGCTGGACGACATCCAGGCCAAGCTGGCCGACTTCGTCAAAACTCATGTGGCAGCCAATCCCGGACTTTCCAAGGTCCACGTGCTCTACATGGGCGGCATCGCCGGCCTGTATGCGGCCGCCAACCAGGTGCTGTTCAACCTCGATTTCTACAACATCAGCTTCGTGCTGGCGTGCGTTTTTATCTTTTGCGTGGTTGCGTTTCGGTCGCTGGTCGGCGGCATCCTGTTCGTCTTCGCCTGTGTGCTGGCCAACTTCGGCGCCTTCATCTACCTGCGTTTGCGCCAGATCGGACTTACGATCGACACGGTGCCGGTGATTTGGCTGGGCATCGGCCTGGGTGTCGACTACGGAATATATACCGTTTCGCGAATCTGGGATGAGGTGAAGGGCGGGATGAAGCTTGAGGAAGCGATACCACTGGCGATCTCGAGCACCGGCGGCGCGGTATTCATGGTGATGTGCGTAATGATCGGCGGCATCATCCCCTGGGCGTTTTCGCCCGCCCTCTTCCATAACAACATGAGTGTGCTACTCGCCGTGCTGATGTTCCTCAACGCGGTGGCCGGCGTATTCGTGCTGCCCTCGTTCATCGCCTGGTCGAGGTCCGGATTTATCACCCGCTTTGAACGCGCGGCCGCGCCCGGACCGGTGCAGGGGGCGGAAGCGCAAGCGCTGGGCGCCCTGGGCCGCGCACATCGCGCAGGCTGACACGATGCGCGCAACCGCCGCGAATCCCAACTGTGCCGCAGTCAGGCCGGCGTGCGACCGCGGCGTGCGATCGATATAGTGTAAGAAGGGCGTCCTCGGCTGGTGGCGGACCAACGGATTTCGTTGGCTGATAATTAGCGCCACTGCCTGAACAACAGCCGCCTCTCTCGACCTTCCCTGCTTGAGGTGGCGAAATGAGGGAGCCGGCGGCGGCGTAGACATTGCTTAAGCGGCCGGTTGTGGCCGACGGCGCCTTGGCCAGGGGTGAAGACGACGTCTAATGGAAATCGGCGCGGCGCGGGGAAGATCGAACCCGGGCCGTCACACGGGCGCAACACCCGCAGCGCCCGAGCGCCCGAGTTGGACCGCGATTTCGCGCGGCTGCTGATGAGCACCGCGCAGGTCATCATCAAGATCCTGGATCCGCACGGCAGGATCCTGCGCTTCAATCCCTTCACCGAAGAGCTCTCCGGCTACCGGCTGGAGGAGATGCGCGGGCGTGACTGGTTTACCGCATTTCTGCCCGCTCACGAGCGCGAGCGCATGCAGCAGTTGTTCGCGCGCTGCCTCAGAGGACAGGCGGTGGGGGCGTTCACGGGCACGATGCTGACCCGCACTGGTGTGGCGCGCGCAATCGACTGGCGCGCCACCGCCGTGGCGGACCGCGGCGGCGTGGCGGCGGGTGTGCTGCTCATCGGCAAGGATATCACGCAGCGCGTGCAGGCCGAGCGCGAACTGTACGAACTCAACAAGATTGCCCAGCAGCGCGAGCGGCTGGCCGACGTCGGCGCCATCGCGGCCCAGATCGTGCACGACGTCGGCAACCCGCTGGCGGCCTTGTCGATGCAGGCTCAGCTCATCCGCCGCCGCGCCCGCGAACATCCTGAGCAGCCGGTGGGGGCGGTGCTCAAGTCGGCGGAGCAGATGGTGTTGGAGCTGCGCCGCCTGGAGTCGCTGATTCGGGAGTTCATGAATTTCGCCCGCGAGCAGCGCCTGCATTTGCGCACCATCGACCTGGCGCGCTTTTTAACCGAAGTTGCCGCGTTGTGGCAGCAGGTCGCCTTCGCGCGGCGTATCGATCTGACCTTTGACAGCCCCGGACTGGCGCTGAGCGTGCGCGCCGACGAGGAGAAAATCCATCGCGTGCTGGACAACCTGATCAAGAACGCGGTGGAGGCGATCGGCGAGGGGCCGGGCCGCATCGGTATCAGCGCTCGCCCCTGTTCCGGGGGCCGGATCAGAATTTCCGTGACCGACAGCGGTCCCGGCATCCCCAAGGATGTCGAGGTATTCCGCCTGTTTGAAAGCACCAAGGCGGACGGCTCGGGCCTGGGGTTGGCGGTTGCCCGACAGATTGTATTGGCCCACGGCGGTTCGATCTTCTTTGAGCCGGCCAGCCCTTGCGGCACCGTCTTCCATATCGAGCTGCCGATGGAGGGGCCCGCCGCGGCCAACGCCGCTGCGCCATTGCCTGCGGTGACCAACTCATGAACCAGCCTCACGGCGTTTCCGGACGCATCCTGATCGCGGACGATGAGGCGTCGATCCGCGACGGTCTGGTCGACGTGCTTACCGACGAGGGCTACGACGTGGCCGGCGCCGCCGACGGCGCGGCGGCGATCGCGGCCATCGAGCAATGCAGCTACGACGTCGTGGTCACGGACCTGCGCATGCCCGGGGTCGACGGGCTGGAGGTGTTGCGCCGGGTACGCGAGCTGTCACCGCAGACCCTGGTGCTGCTGATCACCGCCTATGCGTCGGTGGAAACCGCGGTCGAGGCGCTGCGCAACGGCGCCCACGACTACATCCTCAAGCCGCTGATCGTCGAGGACGTGCTCAGCAAAATCCATCGCCTGCTCGAATACCGGCGCCTGGCGTGGGAAACCCAGATGCTGCGCCGCGAGATCGCCTCGCGCTACGACCTGGAGCAGATGGTGATCCGGTCGCCCGCGATGCGCGAGATCTTCGCGGTGATTCAAAAGGTCGGTCCGACCAACAGTACCGTGCTGATCACCGGTGAAAGCGGGGTGGGCAAGGAGGTGGTGGCGCGCGCGCTGCACGCCTTCAGCAGCCGGCGCGACAAGCTGTTTCTGCCGGTCAACTGCGGTGCGATCCCGGAAAATCTGCTGGAGAGCGAACTCTTCGGCCATGCTCGCGGCGCGTTCACCGGCGCCGCCGCGTCGCACGAGGGGCTGTTTCAACGCGCCCGCGGCGGCACCATCTTCCTCGACGAAATCGGCGATCTGCCCGCCACCGTGCAGGTCAAACTGTTGCGGGCAATCGAGACCCGGGAAATCCTGGCGCTCGGCACCAACACGCCGGTGATGACCGACGTGCGGATTATCGACGCCACCAATCGCAATCTGCAGCAGGCCGTCAGCGAGGGGAAATTTCGCGAGGATCTGTTCTACCGTCTCAACGTGGTCGGCATCGAGGTGCCACCCTTGCGCCATCAGCGCGAGGCGATTCCCGCCCTGGTCGAATATTTAATCCGGCGTCACAACGCGGAACTGAAGAAGAGCTACCGGGGCGTCGACAATGCCACGATGCGCATCCTGATCGCGCACTCATGGCCGGGAAATATTCGCGAGCTGGACAACGTCATCGAGCGCGCGATGATTCTGGGCAACGGCGAGTGGATCACGCCCGCCGACCTGCCGCCCGCAATCCGCCAGGATGCCGAAAGCCTGCCGGTGGTGGCCGACAATCTCAAGGAAGCGATCCACGCCTACGAGAAAATCCATATCGAGAATGTCCTGCGCCGCGTCAGCGGGGACAAGCGCAAGGCCGCCGCGCTGCTTGGCCTGGGACTTTCTTCGCTCTACCGCAAGATCGAAGAACTCGAAATCAAGAACAGTTCCTGACCGTCAATTCCTTTCGCACGAAGACCGTCGTGAATGAGGGCGGCTCCCCGTTTCCCGCCGCCAGTGGCAGTCGGCTCGGCTCCGACCCATGCCGACTTCTTGATGCTGCGCATCGATTAGGTGGCGCGAGCCAAAAAACGTTCGCGCGTCATGGCCGGCACGCTGGCCCGCCCACTCATCTTCTTATTCGGAACTTAATAGCAGTGGGTGCGGTCGATCTGATTGATCAATTCGCGGCCCTCCAGCAAACGGCGCAGATTCTCCGCAATCAGTTCACAGCCCACGTCGTAATACGTCTTGCGCGCACCCGAGCAGTGCGGGGTCAGGATTACGTTTTCCATGTCCCACAGCTCGCTTTCGGGGTTGAGCGGCTCAGGATCGGTTACATCGAGACCCGCGCCACAAAGCCGCCCGTCCTTGAGCGCCTCGATCATCGCTTCCTGATCGATAATCGGACCGCGTCCGACATTGACCAGGTATGCGCCGCGCTTGACCGCCTCGAACTCGCGCCGGCCCAAAAAGTGATGCGTGTCGGGAGTCAGCGGCAGGCTGACCACCACATAGTCGCTTTGCGCCAGCAGTTCGGCGCGGCTTTCCGGACCGTACCATCGGCTCGGGATAACGCCTTGCGGGTCGCCGATGCCGGGACGGATCCAACTCGTATCGGCGCGATGGCTTGGATTGCGCTTGAGCGCCAGCACCTCCATGTTGTGTGCCTGGCATAGCCGTGCGGTCTCCCGCCCGATCGATCCGTAGCCAAGGATTCCCACGGTCTTGCCGCGCAATCCATCGACTCCCATCATGAACTGACCGAAGCCGAGCCATTCGCGGCGCCGCTGCGCCGCCATCGTGACGTGAAACCGATGGGTGAACAGCAGCATCGAGGCAAGCACATACTCCGCGATCCAGGTTGCGGAAACGTCGCTGGCGTTGGTCAGGATGATGCGGTCCTGCGCGAGCAGGTCGGTGAGTTTCAAATGGTCGATGCCGGCGCCCATAAACTGAATCCACCTGAGCCGGGGCGCGAACTCGAGCAGGCCCGCACGCGCGCGATGCCCAATCAGCACGTCGGCGTCCTTGACCAGCGGGTCGAGCACGTCGTGGTCCCACACCACGGGGCTGCGTGGGCGTTGCCCAGGACAGACAATCTCCGCGTCCGGACACGCCGCCTTGATCAGGGCTTTCTGGTGTTCGCTAAGCATCAAAGCCGAGGCGATTTTCATAGGGACTACCAATATCCAAAAGCGCAGCGGGCTGAAAAGCCTGGTTTGAGGACAGCCCACTGGCCGTAAATGCTGCGGCGGTGATACAAGATAAACTTCGCACTAATCCCACCGGGGAGGACAAGGGTGGCGGAAACTTTCGTACTGGTTCATGGAGGGAGCCTGGGCGCATGGAGCTGGGCCGCGGTTGTTGCGCAACTGCAAAAGCTCGGGCATCGGGCGATGGCGGTGGACCTGCCCGGGCGCGGCGAAAATCCCTACGACCTGGACAAGCTTACGCTGGCGGTGCACGTCGATTGTGTTGCCCGCTACATCGAGGAGCGCGACCTGCGCGAGGTGGTGATGGTCGGGCACAGCATGGCCGGGATCATCATGCCCGGCGTGGCGGTGCGCATGCCGCATCGCATCAAGCGCTTGATCTTTGTCTCGGCGCTGATCATGCGCGACGGCGAATCGCCGATGGAAGTGTTCCGCCGCGGCGGGCTGCGCCAGGGCGAGGTGCGCTCGCGCGAGTCGATGGCCGAGCGCTTTCGCCGCCATCAGCTCAACGACGCCTCGCGCGACTTGCAGGATTTCGTGATGGCCGCGATCGTGCCCGACCAGATGGCAGTGCTGTCCGAGCCCGTCCCGATGAAGGACTTTTACGCGCTCGACCTGCCCACCAGCGTTATCGTCCTGGAAGACGACATCGCGATCCATCCGCTGCGCTTCCATCCGATGTTCACCGAGCGGCTGCGCAACCCGACCATCCGCTCGATCAAAAGCGGCCACGGGGTGATGTTCACCAAACCGGTGGAATGTGCCCGCGCGATCGTGGAACTGACCGCGCAATCGTGAGCAAGGCGCGGCCGCCGGCCGCAGGCACCGGTCGCCGTGGCCAAAAGAAGGTATCGATTTCCGTGTTCCGGCTCTAGCCATCCGCTCGCTGCCGCTTCAGACGTGCTACAACCGGACCACGCAGGAGCAGCATCATGGTTCACTACAGGAAGGGGCGCGTGCCCAGGCAGGCCCATGTGGCGATTCCCGAGGGACTGTTCGAGGAGGAGCATGGCCGGCGCGGCTTTCACGGCAACGTCAGCCAGCTCTACCATCTGCATCCGCCCACCGAATGGCTTCGTATCGAGGGGCCGATCAGGCCGCGCACCGTCCGCACGCATCAACTGGAGCCCGATGACCTGACCGACGCGCGAGGCCTGCCGATGCCGGTCTTTCACAACGACGACCTAGTCATCTCGGTGTCGCGCCGCGGCGCGCCGATGCCGTTTTGTTTTCGCAATGGCGACGGCGACGAACTGCATTTCATCCACAAGGGCAGGGGACTCATCCGCACCGATTACGGCCCGCTGCGCTACGAAGAGGGTGACTACCTGCTGATTCCCAAGGGCACGACCTACCAGCTCATCCCCGACGGCGCCGACAACCTGAGTCTCGTCGTTCAGGCGCGCGGCGAAATCGGTTTTCCCGAGCGCGGCAACATCGGCCATTATGCGCCGTTTGACTACGGCGTGATCGAAACACCGGAGCCGGAAGCGGTCGCCGGGGACGGCCGCGAATGGGAACTGTGCATCAAGCGCCGCGGTCAGCTAAGCTCGGTATTCTACGCCTTCTGTCCGTTGGACGTGGTCGGATGGAAGGGCAACCTGACCGTGCTCAAGCTCAACCTCCGCGACATCCGGCCGCTGATGAGCGAGGGCGTGCATCTGCCGCCCAGTGCCCATTGCAACTTCCAGGCGCCGGGCTTTGCGGTGTGCACGTTCCTGCCGCGTCCGCTGGAAGGCGATCCAAAGGCGGAGCGCGTACCGTGGTACCATCGCAACATCGATTACGATGAGGTGTTCTTCATCCACGCCGGTCACTTCTCCTTCACCGGCGAGCCGTCGGGCCCGACGCCCGGAATGATGTTTCTCAATCCGCAGGGGTTGCATCACGGACCCAGCCGCAAGGAGTTGGAGACGGCGCGCGCCAACTGGCGCAAGGACGCACGGCTTGAACTGAGCGCGGTAAACATCGATTGCGAAAAACCGCTGGAGATGTCGCCCCAGGCGCAAGCCGCACTGGCGCGGGCGCGCAGGGTGCGCGAGCAATGAGAGGAGCGGACGATGGATCTTCGCCTTCACGGCAAAGTTGCGATCGTAACCGGCGGTAGCAAAGGGATCGGACGGGCGGTGGCGCTCGGCCTGCTCGCCGAAGGCGCGCGCGTGCTGATCTGTGCGCGGGGGCAGGAGGCGCTCGATGAGACCGTCGCGGCGGCGGGCCCCGACGGCGCGGCAAGCATCCTTGCCGCAGCCGCCGACCTGACCCGGTCCGAGGCGATCGAAGCGGTCGTCGAGCGCTGCCAAAGCCATTTCGGCGGAGTCGATATCCTGGTCAACAACGCCGGCAGCACCCGCCCGGGCGAGTTTCTCGAGCTCAGCGACCAGGCCTGGACGGAGGACTTTGCGCTGAAGTTTTTCGGCTACGTGCGGATGGCACGCGCGGTCATCCCGATCATGGAGCAGCGCGGCGGAGGCGTGATCGTCAATGTAATTGGCACCGGCGCGCTGCGCCCGGCGGCGGGCTTCATGATCGGCGGCGCGGTCAATGCGGCGCTCAACCATTTCACCAAGGCGCTGGCCGACGAGGGCGCCAGGCGCGGGGTGCGCGTGGTGGGCGTCAATCCGGGCCCAATTATGACCGAGCGCCTGCTGCGCTTCCTGCCGGCCGGCGAGCAACGTAATAGGGCGATGCGGCGCGCGACTCCGCTGGGCCGCGCGGGCCGGCCCGAAGAAGTCGCCGACCTGGTCGCCTTCCTCGTCTCCGAGCGCGCCTCTTTCATCCACGGCGCCAACATCACCATCGACGGCGGCGCCAACCCCGGGCTGATGGGTTGATGGACTCGATACTGGGGCTTGCGCCTCTTATCCAGTTTTTTCTCGTCTTCAGCGTGTTCGGTCTGATCGGCGTGCTGGGTCCCGCCCTGGTGCGGCGGCGCGCCAAGGGCCTGGCGGCCAAGGAGCATCACGACGTCCTTGGCATCATGTTCTCCGTGGCGGCGGCATTCTATGGCGTCGTGCTCGCCTTTGTGATCGTCGCCGCCTGGCAGAATTTCCAGGAGGCCACCGCGCGCGAGCGGGCCGAAGCGCTGGCGCTGACCGAGATTTACGTCATCAGCACGCGGCTACCGCCGCCGATGCAACAGCGGATGTTGGCGGCGCTGCGCGGCTACATTACCGACGCCTTGAACTACGAGTGGTCGGGCAAGCCGAACTTAAGGGCGGGGCGCCAGGAACTGGTCACCATGTTCAACGAATTGCTGGCGCTGGAGCCGCAAACCACCAAGCAGGCCATCCTTTATGGCAAGGCGATGGATCAGATCTCGCGCCTGTTCGAGGCACGCCAGGAGCGCCTGTTGTACACGCAAAACAATATTCCGCAGATCGTGTGGACGGTGATCATCTTCGGCGCGGTAGTAACGATCGCGCTGAGCTTTTTCTTCTTCACGCAGCATCGCGTGCTCCAGGCGGTGATTTCGATGCTGTTCGCGATGCTGGTGGGATTGACGATTATCGCGATTTACGACCTCTCCCATCCCTACCAGGGCTTTTCGCGCATCCATCCGGCCGGGTTCAAGGAACTTTTGCGCGAGATCGATCGTCGCACCGCCGCGTTAGCGGGCAGCCAAGCGCCATCCGTGTTTGCACCGGTGCGCTGAGGAAAGCCGCGGGTTTATTCGGGGCGCAGCGTCAGGACCGGGCAGGGCGACTCGCGCACGACGCGCTCGGCGACGCTGCCCAAAAAGAAATGGCTGATTCCGGTGCGTCCGTGCGTCGCCATCACGATTAGATCGGCGCCGATTTCCGCCTGGGCCATCAGGATCCCCGCGGCGGGCTCGCCGCTGCGCGTGATCAGCTCATAATCGTCGATTTTGCCGACCAGCTTTTCCTCCGCCATCAACTCCAGCCGCTTTTTCGCCGTGACTTCCCAAAACGGCTCCTTGTCCGCGGTCGAAGTCAGTTCGGCCGCGCCGATCGGGATGGCCGCCACGTACAGGACATACAGCCGCGCGCCGTTTTGCCGCGCCAGCCTGATGGCGAAATCAAGCGCCTTGAGGGAATGCTCAAGATCAATCGGACAGAGGATCTTGCTGAAGATGCCGGCCATCGGGGTTGCCAAACGCTGAACCTCCTGCCGCCTGGACGGTGCGAGAGGGGCGGCGGCCGCCGGCGCGCGGGTCCGGCACCGGCGGCCGCCGTCACTTCTAATCCTCGACGATCGAGATGGCCTGTTTGGGGCAGACCCGTACCGCTTTCTCGACCTTGGCGCGCAGCGATTCCGGCGGATTTTCATTCAGGATATACAGCCGGTCGTCGGAGCGCACCTGGAACACCTCCGGCGCCACTTCCATGCACCGTGCGTTGCTTTCGCACAAATCGTAATTGACCACTACTTTCATCGCTCTCTCCAGTTTCGCCGAAATCGCTGCCCGGAGGGTAACCGCCCCCGTTTTGTTGTCGCGCGTTCAAGCGTTCGTTTCCGATTTATCTTACAGATTGCAGCCGCTGGCAAGGGCGCCGCACGTGGCAAGCGTCCGGACCAAGCCTACGCCTTCTTCTGCCGCCCCAAAAGCGGCGCTTGCACAAGCGATCGATTGCGGCCTAAACCTGGGTTGGCGGGGCGGGGCGCCCAGACGGAGAAAAATCGATGGCTCACAAAGAACCGTTCAAGATTGCGATTCCATCCGCGGTGCTGACCGACCTGCGCGCGCGGCTTAAGAAAACCCGGTGGGCCGAGGATTTCGGCAATCAGCAATGGGCCTACGGCACCAATTTCGACGCGCTCAGGGAATTGGTCGATTACTGGCAGAAAGGCTTCGATTGGCGCCGCCAGGAGCGCGAAATCAACCGCTTCGCCCATTACCGGACCACCATCGAAGGTATTCCCATTCACTTCATCCACGAACCCGGCAAGGGCCCGCGTCCCATCCCGCTGATCCTGAGCCACGGATGGCCCTGGACGTTCTGGGACCTGCACAAAGTGATTCGGCCGCTGGCCGACCCTGCCTCCTTCGGCGGTTCGCCCGAGGACGCCTTCGACGTGGTGGTGCCGTCGCTGCCCGGCTACGGCTTTTCCACCCCGCTGACCACCACCGGTATCAATTACTGGCGCACCGCCGACCTGTGGGTCCAACTGATGCGCGACGTGCTCGGCTACGAACGCTTTGCCGCGCAGGGTGGGGATTGGGGCGCGCTCATCACTGCGCAGCTGGGGCACAAGTACGCCGATCGGATGATCGGTATCCTGGTCACAATGGTGGGCGGCCTGTCTTTGACCGGGGGCAACGGGCCCAAGCCCGAGGACTATGCGCCGGAGGAAGCCGGCTGGGGCGAGCGCACCGCCAGCTTCTTCCACGGTGAGAGCGGCTACTTCCATCTGCAAACCACCAAGCCCCAGACGCTGGCCTTTGCGCTTAATGACTCGCCCGTGGGACTATGCTCCTGGATCCTGGAAAAGCGCCGCACCTGGAGCGACTGCGGCGGCCAGGTCGAGCGGCGCTTTACGAAGGACGAACTCCTGACCACGATCATGATCTACTGGGCAACGCAGAGTTTCGGCACGTCGGCGCGATACTACTACGAAGCGATACATAACCCGTGGCGTCCGTCGCACGAAGGCGGCTGCCTGGTCGAGGCGCCCACCGCGGTGTCGGTGTTCCCCAAGGAGGTCGTCCTGATGCCGAGGCGATGGGTGGAGCGCCACTACAATCTACAGCGCTGGACGGTGCATCAAAGCGGCGGCCATTTCGCCCCGATGGAAGAGCCCGAGGCACTGGTCGAAGATATCCGCGCGTTCTTCCGCACGCTGCGATAAATCATCGAGCAGCGCGGATGACGATCGGCCAATTGCGAACAGGAGGACTGGCAGTGGCGTCGGCTGACTATCGAATTACAAGCATCGAGCAGTTGCGCGGGCTTGTCGGCGAGCCCTATCCGATTGTGAAACACAAGCTGCTGACCGCGCTGGACGAGATGGCGATCGATTTTATCCGGCACGCGCCGTTTTTGGTTCTCGGCACCGCGGACGCCGACGGCAACCTGGACGTATCGCCCAAGGGCGACGCACCGGGTTTTGTTGCGGTGGAAAACGAAACCACCCTGCTGGTTCCCGATCGCCCCGGCAACAAGCTGATCTTCAGTTTGCAGAACATCCTGGCCAATCCGCAGGTCGGGATGATCTTCATGGTGCCGGGCACCGACGAAACCCTGCGTGTCAACGGCACCGCCCAATTGACCACCGATCCCGCCGTCCTGAACCGGCTGGCCGCGCGGGGCAAAACGCCGCTGCTGGCGATCCGTGTGTCGGTGCGCGAATGCTTTTTCCATTGCGCCAAGGCCTTTCGCCGCTCCCAGCTTTGGCATCACGAGAACTGGCCGCCGCCGGTGCGGGTGTCCTTCGGCAAGCTGCTCGCCGCCAAAATGGGCGGCAACGAAGAGCTGGCCCGGCAAATCGATTTGCAATGCGAAGTGGATTACAAAGACAACCTGTAGCCGAAAAGGTTGGGCCTTTGTCTCAGATTGCGCGTTCCGAACCCTGGATAGAGGGCTGCTTTCCTGAACTTCTCTCCCTCCGGGAGCGATTAGAGTGAGGGGAGCAGGTTGCGGAAAATCCCTTTTTTCGCAAGCTGTTAGTTAGCGTTCTGACCGCAACGCAGCGGCGCCGGACCGCCGGATTGCGCCGCAACAACGCCAATCCTATCGGCTCACCGGCGGCGAGAACGACGTCTTCGGCTCCGCGACGTACTTCTATTGCGCCGACTCCCTCAAATCTCGAGCATCTGGCGGGCGTCTTGTGGGGTGGCCACCTCGTGGCCCATCGCCTTTACGATCTGCACCGCGCGCTCGACGATTTGCGGATTGCTGAGCTTGCCCTCCCTGCGGTACTGATAGTCCTCCAGCCCCAGCCGGATATGCCCGCCCATCGCGACCGCCACCGGCGCGATTTGCAGTACGTCGCCGCCAAAGCATGAGGCGAACCAGTAGGCGCGCACGCCTTTGAGCATCTGGTTGTAGGCCTGGATGCTCTCGACGGTCGGGGGCAGGCCGAAGGGCTGCTCGGGTCCGCCGAAGTAGTATTTCAGCAGCAGCGGTTCTTCCAACAGCCCCTGCTCCAGAAAGATCAGGCAGGTGCGCAGGAAGGTGGCGTCGAAGATTTGCAGGGTGGGGCGCTTGAGCCCGCATTCCTTCATCAGCTTCAGTGTATCGCGCAGCACGTCAAAGGAGTTTTGATAGGTGCCGCCGCGCAGGGTTTTGGTCTGCGCGTCCCACACCGCCAGGTTGACCGAGCCCATGTCGGCGGCGCCCAGGTCGGGCCGGGTGGCGGGGTCCTTGGAAAGCTCCACGAAATGGCTGTAGCGCACGGCGGCGTCCTTGCCGCCGGGGAAGGTCGGCCACAGCAGCGGCGCGCCGGCGCCCATCGCGGAGCGGACCCGTTTGTAGACCTCCGCATAGTAGGGCACGTCTTGGCACCATTCGCCGTCGGGCTTGCGGACGTGGAAGTGGATCAGCGCGGCGCCCGCCTTGCAGGTCGCGATCGCGTCGGCGGCGATTTCCTCCGGCGTGTAGCCGATATGGGGATTGGCCTCCTTCATCGCGATGCCGTTGATCGCCGACTCGATCATTACTTTCGCCATGGCATCCTCCGCTTGGATGGTTACGTGGGTTGGCTAGCAAAGCGTCGCACGAACATCAAGGCGCCGGAACGTGCGCGCCTTGATTATTGGCATCCGAAGGGTTACGCCATGCGTTCGTGGATCGCCGCCGGCGCGCCGCCGTATCAGATCCGGACCGAGCGGCGCAGTTTGCGGCGCACGACAAGAGGATTTGCATAAGGGGCACTGCCGTGGGGATCACGATGTCGCGACAGATGCGCGGATGGGCGATCGTTGGGGCGTTCTTTCTGGCCGCCGCCTTCATCCAGGGCTCGGGCTTCGACACCACCGGCGTCTTCATCGCGCCGCTGGTCAAGCATTTCGGATGGAGCCGCACGCAGGTCTCCACGCTGCCCTCCATGATCGCGATCTTCATCGGCGCCTCCGGTCCGCTGATCGGATGGCTGCTCGACCGGCTTCAGGCGCGATGGATCGCGGCGGCGGGCAGCCTGCTGGCGGCGGCGGCCTTCGTGATCGCCGGGTCCGCCAACAGCTTCACCGCGATGGCGCTGGCCTACTGCACGCTGGGCGTGGGCATGGCCGCGGGCGCCGTACTGCCCTGCTATTTCGTGGTGAGCAACTGGTTCAGCGACCGGCGCGGCCTGGCGCTTAGTGTATCGCAGGTCGGGATCGAAGTCGGGGGCACCGCGATGGCGCTGCTGACCGCCTACCTCATCCAGGCTCACGGATGGCGTTTGGCCTACTTCGCCCTCGCGGTTCCGATCGTACTTTTGGTCACGCCGCCATTGGCGCTGCTGGTGCGCAACCGCCCGCCCGATGAGCGGCCGGACGCGGCCGATGGCGCCCAAGCGCAAAACGCCGCCGGACTGGATGTCCGCGCGGCGCTTTGTTCGCGTTCGTTCTGGCTGATCGCGATGTTCGATTTCTGTGCGGTCGCGGTGGGCACTGGCCTGGTCGTGCACCTGGTGCCCTATCTGATCGGGCTGGGCTTCAGCTCCACGCACGCGACCACCGCGTTCAGCATCATGCTGGCCTTTCAACTGCCCGGTAAGCCGGTGCTCGGATGGCTCGCCGACCGCATCGGGATTCGGCTGACGATGACGCTGGACGCGGTGGCCATCGCCGCCGGCTGCGTGCTGCTGCTGGGCGCCCGCCACATGCTGCCGCTGGCATTGTTCGTGGCGCTTTATGGTTTTACCTTCGGCGCCCCGGTGCCGCTCATCCCGATGCTGCTGGCCGACGCGGTGGGGCTTAGGCGGTTCGGGTCGCTGATGGGGCTGTTGTCGATTCCGGCGGTGATCGGCAGCGCCCTGGGACCGATTGTGGCGGGTGCGATCTTCGATCGGACCGGCAGCTATGTCTGGTCGATCGAGCTGTTTGCGGCGATCGTGGCTGCCGCCGCGCTGCTGCCGCTGCTGTGTGTGCCGTTTGCGGCGGGCGGCGCCAGTCAGGCGCCGCGTCGGGCTGCGGCCGCATCCTGAAACCGCAATCATGTCAATTTTGAGTAGTTTTCAAAACCGATCAATCAACGCAGGGAGAGTTGGCAATGGCAGGTCGACTGTCGGGCAAGGTGGCATTGATTACGGGCGCCGCCGCGGGAATGGGCGCGGCCTTTGTGCGCGTATTCGCGGCGGAGGGCGCCCGGGTGGCCGCCGCCGACATCCAGGACGAACTGGGCCGCACGGTGGCCGATGAGGTCAATCGCGCCGGCGGAGAAGCGATTTATGTGCATCTGGATACCAGCCGGGAATCGGACTGGGCCGAAGCCGTGGCGCACACCGTCAAACGCTTCGGCAGGCTGACCACGCTGTGCAACGTGGCCGGCATTTACCGCACCGAGGGGGTGGAGGCCGAAACGATGGAAGGCTGGCAGCGGCTGATCGCGGTCGATCAGACCGGTGTATGGCTGGGCATGAAGGCGGCGGTGCCGCACATGAAGCAGGCCGGCGGCGGCGCAATCGTCAACATCTCATCGGTGGCGGGGCTGTCCGCCCGCCCGATGGCGATTGCCTATCACGCCGCCAAGGCCGCCGTTCACCTGATGAGCAAGGTGGCCGCGCTGGAGTACGCCGAACACAACATCCGCGTCAACTCCATTCATCCCGGCTTTACCATGACCTCGACCGCCTCTGTGCTGCCCGAGGAGGTCAAAAAGGCGCTGGCCGATCCGGTGCCGATGCGCCGCGCGGCGACGCCCGAAGAGATCGCCTATGGCGCCCTATACCTGTGCTCGGACGAAGCTGCCATCGTCACCGGCACCGAGCTGGTAATCGACGGTGGCCTGTCGGCGCGGCATTGAGCGGCGTCCTTGCATCAGATCAACGCCCCAGCGCGGTCTTGCGAAAGACCGCGCGCGGCGGGTAGGTCCCGAGAGTTGTCCGGTTGCGTGGGGCGGGAGGCGGTGATGGATGATCCGGCGAAGAAGCTTCAGGACAACTCGACAGTCTGATCGGGTTGCGGTCCCGGAACCATGCCCTCGAGGTCGGGGTCTTTGCCGTCTTCACGCACGCGTTTCTGACGTTCAGCCGCACGCTCGACGCGCCGTTGTTCCTTTTGTTGTTGCTTCTGTCTGCGCGCACGTTCTCGCTGGCGTTTATCCATGCATTTTGCCTCCGTCAACGGCATTTTCGAGGCTGATGAGAACCGGGCCGTCCGAATTGACGGCCCGGTCCGGCGCTGCTCAAGCGGCGCGCCGGAACCGGCCATCGCGCCTCAGGGCAAAATACGATCGCGCGCTGGCATCACTTTTACCAGCGGTTGCGGCCGCGGCCGGCACCGCCGCCGCTGTTGCGACCACGGTTGCCGGCGCCGAAGCCCGACTCGCGCGGCTTGGCCTCGTTTACCTTGATGTTGCGGCCCTTGAGTTCGCAATCGTTGAACTGACGAATCGCATCGGCGACTTCTTGCGCGGTCGCCATTTCGACAAAGCCAAAGCCCTTGGATTGTCCGGAAAACTTATCCGTGATGACCGTGGCGCTTTGCACTTGACCAACTTGCGAGAACAGTTCGTGAAGGTCGTCGTTGGTGACTGAGTAGGCCAGATTGCCTACGTATAACTTGCTGGGCATTTTGCCCTCCGAGAGTTTGTGCCGGGGCAGCTCCGAACAGAGAACCCGAGCTCATTCCCGGGTAGATGTGAAAGGAACGTCCGAACGTTGAGCCTTAACTCTACACCTGCCCGGCTCCTAAAGATACCCCCGTCCTGACCTGATCGCTGATTTTTTCGAGCGGGCCGCGATTTTTGTTCGTCCCCTGGATGTACTTCTGCCGCCGCAAAGAATAAGGTGGAGGCTGCTCGACGTCGGATGCGGTCCTTCCCCGACCACCACGCGTCGCCTGCTGGGGACAATCCGAACCGCTTGAGGCAAGGAGTTCGGTAATGCCCCGCGAGCGCGTTGGAAATCTCGCCAATCACAAGCGCCACCTGCGCATTGCTCGCATGCCATTACCAGAAAACATCAACGCAGCGTTCGATCGGTATAATCGATAAAGGCTTGTAAAAGCGTGATAGAAAGCATTCGCAACCAGATGTATCGCGTGTACCTCGATTTCCTTGAGACCGCCGAGAAGAAGCGCCACTGGAACATTTTCAACGATGTGCCGTGGGAGCGGCTTGAAACCTCAAAAGCGACCGAAAACTGCGCGCAGTGCGTGGAGATCTTCTGTGCCGAGGAGCTTTATGTCCCCGATTACAGCTCCAATGGGCTGGAGCTGGTACGTTCGCGATTCGGCATGGCCTGGTTCCAGACCTGCTGGGCCTTCGAGGAGTCCAGGCATGGACTGGTTTTCCGCGAGTACCTGACCCGCTCGGGCCTGCGGTCGGAAGCCCACGTCGAGGCCCTGGAGGCGAGCGTATGTGCCAAGGCCTGGAAGCTGCCGTTCCAAACGCCGCGCCAGATGGCGTGCTACGGAGCCTTGCAGGAGGGCGCGACCTATGTTGCCTACAGGCGTCAGCGCGACCAGGCGCGCAGCGCGAACGACCGTGTGCTAGAAGCCATCTTCCATCTGGTGGGCCGGGATGAAGCGGCGCACGGCGGATTTTACCGGGCCATCATCGAGCTGGAACTCGCGCAGGACCGCGCGGCGACAATCGCTGACCTGGCCGAGGTAATTTCGAACTTCAAAATGCCCGGCGACGGCCTAATCGCGAACTACCAGCAAAGACTGCGGGCTTGCGGTGCAGGCATAAGTGCTCGCGCATTTGTCGAGCATGTGGTGTGGCCGCTTCTGGTCACCCTGCAAATCAGCCGCCAGGAACTCAAAGCAGCCATCAACGCGCGCAGATAAAAGGCGCGACATGGGCGTGGAGCGCCGGCACCGATGGAGCCCCCCCTTGATGCGCCCGCCGCCGTTGGTGCGGCATCAGGCCGCGCGCTGCAACACCTTGCCTGGCCGCAAGCTCACTTGGCGATGTCCAGTTTGAAGACCTCGATCGCGTTGTCCCGCAGGTAGCGGCGCTTGACTTCGTCCTTGAGCGGCACCGCCCATCCTTCCTGCGAGCAGCGCTGCATCGGCAGAATCGGATAGTCGCTGGACCACAGGATTTTGTTCGCGCCGCGCGTGTTGGCCAGATTCCACAGCTCCTGCGGCACGTGCTTGGGGGCCCAGCCCGAGGTGATCATGTAGAAGTTGGGAAACTTCTGCAGCAGCGCGACAGTTTCCAGATGCCAGGGGTGGCCGACGTGGGTGCCGACCACGGTCAATTCCGGAAAGGCCAGCAGCACCTCGTCCAGGTTCATCGGCTGCTGCAATCTGGCCTGGCGCAGCGGACCCGGCACCCCGCAATTGATCTTGACCGTCATGCCGAGCTCCACGCACTTGGCATAAACCGGGAAGTAGCAGGCGTGATTGGCGGGCAGGCCAACCAGCGCCGGCATCATCCAAATCGACCGGAAACCATACTCCTTGTAGGCACGCTCGACCTGCCGCACGGCACGCATCATCCCGGTCGGATCGATCGCGGCGCATCCGTAAAGCCGCCCCGGATAGCGCTTGATGATGTCGGCCACTTCCTTGCAGGCGGCGTTGAAGGTCTCGTCGGTGATGCGCTGGCCGACGGCATAGGGACCGGCGGGCAGCTCGGGTTGCCCGGTCGCGGTCAGAATCGCGGCCTCGATCGAGCATTCATCCATGTCGGCCACCATCTGTTCGACCGTCGCCCCTTCCATCAGCGCCTTGGAATTGCGGAACCAGCGCGCGATGTTAGGGTCCTGTGAAGGATTGGGCGCCTTGGGCGGAAGTCCGATGAAGGGGTCGATCAGTTTGAATTGCTGCGCCATTGCCAACCTCCTGCGGGTTTCAAATCAAAGCGTTACTCGCGCCTAGCGGCCCTTGGCCGGAATCACCGGCAGCACGACGTGAGAAGGATGCTGCGGATCGTGGAAAACGCTCTGCACGGCGGGCCGCGTATGCCGCGCCAGGGCGGCCGGCTCGCCGGTGTTGGGGTTGCGATCGAACTTGGGGAAATTGCTGCTGGCGATCTCCAGCCGGATCTGATGGCCGGGCAGGAAGACGTTTCCGGTGCCGTGCAGATCGATGGTGAATTCGTAGACCTCGCCCGGCGCCATCAGCTCCGCACGCGCCGGCGAGTTGCGGTAACGCGCCCGAATCAGCCCGTCGCACAGGTTGGCGGCGTAGCCGTTTGGGGCGACGTCGACCAGCTTGGCGCTGAAGTCGGTATCCGGCGCGGAACTGGAGGCATACAGCACCACCTTGACCGGACCGGTGACTTCGAGCGCTTCGCCCAGCGGCGGCGTCGAGTAGACCAGCACGTCGGAGCGGCCTTCCACGGAGCGCTGATCGTAGATGCCGCCGGCGCCGACGGTGGGGGTTGGATTCAATGGGTTGTATAAAAACACGTCAGGCGGTTGCGACGACGGTGTGTCGCGGCTCAGCCGGCCGTCGCCGCCGGCCGAATTGGCGCGTCCGCCGCTGTGCAGGTAAAAGCGCGTCCACTGCGTGCCCTCCAGCGGCCACTCCCGCTCCCGGCGCCATCCCTTGTTCATCACGTACACGCGCACCGGCGCCTCGGAAACGACCCAGTTGTCGGCGTCGCGCAGCCAATGGTCGAACCATCCCAGCTTGGTTTCGCTCAGCGGCACCAGCGAACGCCATCCGTAATCGCGCTCTCCGATCGGCGAAAGCTGCGATTGCAGCGAGCCGTGCACCCACGGCCCGAAGATCAGACGCTGGCCGGCGCGGGCGCGCTCGGTCGCCGCGTGCCGGCGCAGGCCGGTGAAATTGTGCAGCGCGCCGGCCACGAACAGGTCGTACCATCCGCCCATGTGCAGGGCTGGCACGGCGACGCGGTCGTGATGGGCGATAATGTTGAAGCGCCGCCAGTACTCGCCGTCATCGGGATGCATCAGCCAGTCATAGAAGTAGGGCGCCAGGCCCTCCAGCTTCAGCAGCGGCAACTCCGCCAGCGGCAAATGCGACAGCGTGCGGCGCAGCCGCTCAAGGCCGTCGAGCAGGCGCTCGCGCTCGGCTTGACGCTGCGTGGGCGAGAGCGGCAGGCGATCCAGATGCGGGACGGCCAGGAACTGCGCGGCCCAGGCGGCGACGAAGCCGAGCCGGAAGGCGCCGCCCTCGTAGATCCAGCCGTTGTGGAAATCGGCGGCGCTGACCACCGGGCAGATCGCCGACAGATGGGGCGGGGCGGCAGTCGCCGCCAGCAACTGGGTAGCGCCCACGTAGGACGTGCCAAACATCCCGATTCGGGCGTTTGACCACGGCTGGGCGGCGCACCATTCCACGGTGTCATAGCCGTCGTCGATGTCGCACAAAAACGGCACGAATTCGCCCTCGGAGGCGAAGCGGCCCCGGCAGTCCTGGATCACCACCGCGTAGCCCGCTTCAACCGCGTTGAGCACGTGCACCGTATCCAGCACCATGCGCGGCAGGGTCTTGCCGTACGGCGTGCGCTCCAGCAGCACCGGGTAGCGGCCGGGTGCGCCGGGCCGATAAAGGTCGGCGCGCAGCACTACGCCGTCGCGCATCGGCACCGGAACGTTCTTTTCAATCACTATGTCAGCCACCTGCAGTCATCCCTCGTGTCGATAGCCTGCCTGGAAACGGCCTGGCGCAATGGAAGCGGGCACCGGTGGGGGGCACGCGGTGTCAGAGGCCCAAAGCTCTGGCCACCCGCTCCAAGTGGTCTTCGTTGGTGCCCATCATGACCTCTTCAGAGCGAGCGCGGCGGTAGTAGAACTGAAGGTCATACTCCTCCATGTAGCCAATGCCGCCATGGAGTTGGACGGCATTGGAAACCGCGAAGGTATAAGCCTGGCCGGCGAAGGCCTTGGCCGCGCCGACCTCGAAATTACCTCCCAGCCCGCGGTCCATCGCCCACACCGCCTGGCGCGCGGCCAGTTCCGCGCCGTCGGCCATAATCGCCATGTCCGCGCAGATATGCTGGACCGCCTGGAAGGTCGCCAGCGCGCGCCCGAACTGCACGCGCATCTTGGTGTATTCCACCGTCATTTCCAGCACCTGGCGCGTGCCGCCGGCCATCTCGGCGGCGCGCAGAGCACAGAGCCGATTGAAGGTTCGCTCCATGATCGGCCATCCGCGGTCGCGCTCCCCGACCAGGTCGCCGGCAGCCGCGAGGACGCTCTCAAAGCCGAGTTCGGCCGCCGGGTCGCCGCCGGTTGTGGCCAGGCGTCGCCGCGCCAATCCCGGGGCGTCGCCGGCAACCAGCATCAGCGTCACCGCGTCATCGGAACCGGCCTGGCCGGCGCGGCCCGAGCAGAGCAGCAGATGGGCCGCATCCCCATATTCGACGAAACGTTTGAGGCCGCTCAGCCGGTACCCGTCGCTCACGGGCGTCATCGCGAGCTTGACCGCCGACGGTATCGGACGCGGGTCGGCTTCGCTGAAAGCGGGCACGACAATCAGGTCGCCGGCGATGATCTTGGCGACCAGGTCGGTGCGTCCCGCTTCCAGCAGCGTCAAGCCCGCCGCCACCGTATGGATGTAAGGGCTGGGCAGACAGGCGCGCCCCAGTTCCTCCGCCAGCAAGCCCGCGTCAATCAGGCTGCCGCCCACGCCGCCAACGCTTTCAGGAAAAGGCATGGCCAGCCATCCGAGCGCTGCCATCTGGCGCCACAGCGCGGGCGAATAACCCAGCGGGTCGGATTCGATCCGCCGAATCACGCTCTTGGGCGCTTCCTTGGCCAAAAAGCCGCGCGCGCTGTCGCGCAACATGGTCTGCGCTTCACTCCATCCCAGGTCAATCACATCGCTCTCCGAAAATTCGGTCTATCGCCCTAGCCCCGCGGCATCCCCAGACCGCGTTGGGCGATGATGTTGCGCATCACCTCGTTGGTGCCGCCCGCGAACTTGTACAGCGGGAAACTGCGATACAGCTTCTCCAGGCGTCCTTCAATGGGCGCCGCCGGGTCTTCGGCGCGCAGCGTGGCATAGGGGCCCATGATGTCCTGCGCGGCGACTGCGATACGCTGGTTGAGTTCGCTCATGAAGATCTTGAAGACCGAGGCCTCCACATTGGGCACCTGGCCGCACTCGATCATCCAGGCGCTGCGCAGCGAGAACAGGCGCAAGACTTCGACCTCGACCGCCAGCCGGGCCAGTGCGATGCGCACGCGCGGATGGCGGCTGAGCGGACACCCGTCGACCACCGTGCTTCTGGCGTAATCCATCAGATGCTCCAGGTAGCGGCGAGTCCGGTTGTGGGCCATCAGCCGCTCGAAGTCCAGTGCCATCGTCACGTAATACCATCCGCGGTTCTCCTCGCCGACCAGGTTGCCGGCAGGGATGCGGACGTCTTCGAAGAACACCTCGTTGCTGCGCTCGCTGCCCATCGTGGCCAGCGGGCGGACGGTCACGCCGGGCGCGTCGATCGGAACGATGAAGATGGACAGCCCCCGATGCTTGGCCGCCTTGGGATCGGTGCGTGCCAGCAGCCAGATGTGGGTCGAATGATGGGCGGCGGAGGTGTAGATCTTCTGCCCGTTGATAACGTAGCTGTCACCCTCGCGCACGGCGCGGGTCTGCAGCGAGGCCAAATCGGAGCCGGCGTTGGGCTCGGTGTAGCCGATTGCGAATTCGATCTCGCCGGTCAGGATGCGCGGCAGATACTCCTGCTTCTGCCGTTCCGAGCCGACTCGCATCAGGGTCGGCCCGGCGGAGTTGAGCGTCAGTCCGCCGGTGGGCAGGTTCTCCAGCGCCATCTCCTCCAAAAACAGCCATTGATCGATGGCGCCGCGCCCCTGCCCGCCGTACTCGCGCGGCCAACCGATGCCGAGCCAGCCCTGCTGGCCCATCAGGCGGACGAATTGTTTCCCCAGCGGTCCGATTGCGTATTGCTCGCGCTCGACCTCCGCGCGCAGTTCCGGAGTCAGATGTTCGTGGATGAACTGCCTGACCTGCTTTTGAAACGATTCCTGCTCCGGGGTGAGGGAGAAATCCACCGACGCCTCCGTACTCTCGCTCTACCAGTTCCAGTAGCGTCCCGAAAAACGCCGGTTGCGCTCTTCGATGCCGCCGCGCAATCCCTTTTTGCGCACCTCTTCGCGGAAGTCGAATTCGTCGGGCTTGCGCTTTATCTGCAGGGCCAGCGGATGGATGGTGTAATGGGGCAGGAAGAAGCTCGGGATGCCCAGCGTGCCGTAGATTTCGTGCTGGAAAGATTTGGCGAAAGCCAGGCTGTCGCGCGGCAGACTGCACAGCGCGTGGATCAACTCGTTGACTTCGTCGTCGAGCTTTTCCATCGGCACCGCGTGGTTGATGAAGTTAAAGCGCTCGGCTTCCTCGGCGGTGAATTTGCGCCCGGTCATAAGCAATTCGCGCGCGCGCTTAAGTCCGCATTGCATCACTACGAAGGGAAAACACCAAACCCCTCCCGCGTCGCCGTAGCGCGATTCGGGAAAGCCGAACACGGTGTTGTCCGAAGCGATGGCAAAGTCGGCGACCAGGGTCAGGAACAGCCCCGCGCCGATACAGTGGCGATGGACGCGGGCGATGGTGGGCTTGAGCACGAACATCATGTCGCGCATGACTTCGGTGCGAAAGCGCAGGGCGTAGATGCCGTCGCGGACGTTGTTTTCGCCCACATCCGCGCCTTCATAGAAGAGGTCGGGGTCGCGCAGGTCGAAACCGACGCAAAAGGTGTCGCCCTTGCCCATCAGCTCGATCACCTTGACATCGTCGTCCTGCTCGGCACGGTGGTAGGCCTCGACGATTTGGGTGAACATCGGGTCGGTCAGGGCATTGCGCCGTTCCGGGCGGTTGAGAATCACCTTCGCTACCGGGCCGTCCTTTTCGTATAAAATCGCGTCGTCGCTCATGGTTTCCTCCCTGGCCGTTGGCCAATCCGAAAACAGTAGGTACTACGAGCGCGGCCCGCGTGCCAACCAGCAGAGCGCGGCCTGAACCGCGCTGTCGTTCGTAGTACCGCGCAAGAATCCCAAGCCGGACGAACAAGTTTCCGCGACCCAAACCGGCTGGTAATAGCTGAGCACCGGAAGAAAAACGCGGTGCTGCACAAAGCTCTTGGTCCGCAGGCCCCCAAAAGGAGTTGAACGAGAGCTCCGTGGGGTTGCATTTTTTCTGCGGTCAAGGCAAATCTTAGAGTCGCATTGGAAGTCGATGGCAAGATTGGCGGCATAAAAAAAACGCGCGGCGGAACAGACCCCATTTTCTGCAAATTAACGATGTCCAAGTTTAGCTATTGATTTCAGAATTTACGTCTGATAGTTGTTTTGCCGCAAGACGCTGAAACGATGGCGGAGCAGGTTTTTCTCCTTCATTTCTTTTGATGACCCCGTCATCTATGTATCATTGGCGAGGTTAAGGCAGATTGGAAAAGCGTGACGAGCTTCCGAACGGTTCCTTCGTTTTAAGGAACCCTTGGTCATTTTCCGATCTTACTGACGAGGCCAGCATAATGCTGAAGCCAGAGTGTTCAATTCGCTAGCTTCTTGGGCTCTGGCTGCAGTTGTGGGGGCTCCGGAGTTGCTGACTTGTGGGAAATCCCGAAAGTTTGCGCCAGTTTGCGGAAAGCTGACCGCAAATCTGTGTGGCTAGCGGCTCCAAGATGCTAGCGGACGGCTCCGGAGGCTGTGGACATCCTCTGGACCGAAAACGGGTTGCCGATCGAAGGAACGGCCGACCCGGTGGGCTGCATTGACGCGTTAAAGGGGGTTATCGTTAAAAGCAGCACGTTTTTACTGCTGCGCAACAACCGTGTGGGCTTCCCAGCACGGGATGGCGGACGCGTGTTCAAAAGGCCAAGACCGCCAATCCGAAGGATTTTCGGATCAGATCTTACCTTTTATAACTTGAAAGCTGCTATTTGTCCTCTCACCTTTGCGGAATCGGGAGCGAGGCCCGTGATTTGCCCATCCCGGCGAAACGGCTGGTTTCGCCTCGCTCCAACTCCGCCTGTCGGACCTAAAGGCTCAATGCGTTTTTGGAGGCCGGAGGGTAGGCTCTGATGGCTCAACATCACACCGTTAAATTTGGCTGGCTCGCGACAGGCGCCATCGCGGCGGCCGCGATTGCCGCTTTGTCCCTGGCCGCACAGGCACAGGTCAGCGGTGGGGGCGGATTTCCGTACCCGACCGGGGTAACGAATGGGGCACCCGTCGCGCCTGCATATGGTGCAGGCACAGCCCCACCCTCGACGAACCCGTACGCCAATCCCGCCTATGGAAGTGCGCCGTATGGAACTGCGCCCTCCGCAGCAAACCCAGGGACTAACCCGTACACGACGCCCCCTTTCGGCAGTATCCCGCCCGGAAATCCGGCCTACGGGAGTTCTGCTTACGGACAAACCGCTCCAGGCTGGCAGGGTAGCTATTCCGCAACGCAATCCTACCTGTACTGGCGCGCTGCCGCCTGTGCCCGGGACCCTCGTAACTGTAGCAACGCGCCGTACAACGGCTACCTCGGTCCGAACGATTCCTCGTCGTTGTCGAAGTTCAATCCACCGATAACCGTGCCATACGGATCGGCGCCGATGCTGGGCCCGTATGGTTCGCCCGCGATCACAGGGCCTTACGTGCCGCCCCCGGGGGGGACCTACGCTCCTCCGGCGCTTGCCAATACTCCGTATGGGCAGCCCGCTCCCTACGCTCAGCCCGGGGGATTCGGCGCCAATGGTGTGCCCGCCAACAACTCCTTTGCTCCCACGATGAGCAACCCACCCACGGGTGCACTGACCGGCGGGGCCGCATTCGGGCCTTATGGCCAACCCCCGATGGGCTATGTGGGACCGTCCTCACCGGGCCTGGCGGCCGGATCAGCCAACCTGGCAAACACCCAGATGCCCTCGCTTAACGGTCCTCCGCCCGCAGGTGGTTTTCCCTCCTCCGGCGGCTTTCCCAACTCAGGAACCATTGGATCATCGACGTCGGCCGCGAATGGCGGTCTGAACAATGCGTCGGGCGGCAACGGTGCGGCGGGTGGGTCAGGGATTTCCAACCTGCTCGGTGGAATCGACCAGAACACCCTCAACACCGTAGCCGCACAGCTTGGCGTTTCCACCGACCAACTCAACAAGCTCAAGACGGATGTCGCGAGCGGCGCGATTGGCTCCGACCAGCTACAGCAACTGAGCGCGCGCTTTGGTGCCCTGAACTTGAGCGACAACCAGATGAACGCGATTGGCCGAACCTTGGGATTGAGCGACGCACAGATGGGCATGATCAAGCAGACGCTTGCGTCGGCCAGAGGTTCTCAACCCGGTATGCCAAACCCGGGCTTTGGCCCACCGCCCGCCGGGATAGCGCCGATGATGCCAGCGGTAAACGCAATGCCGCTACAGGTTCCGCCCTCGCCGATCGAGGTCAAGTTCCAACAAATCGACAATCCTTTGGACCTGCCCCAACCGCCGACAACCGACAATCTGACCCAGTTTGGCTACAACTTTTTTGTCTCAGGGGTTTCAACCTTCGCGCCGGTGGCCAATGTGCCGGTGGGCAATGACTACGTCATCGGTCCGGGCGACGAAATCGATATCCTGCTGTGGGGGCGCGTCAACACCGTCTTGAACCCGGTCGTTGATCGCCAGGGAATGATCCAGGTGACGGAAATCGGACCGTTACAGGTCGCCGGCCTCACCTTTCAGCAAGCCAAAAAGCTGATCGAAGCCAAAGCCTCCAAAATGACCGGGGTTCAGGTCGACGTGACGATGGGCCAGTTGCGCACCATCAACGTGACCGTGGCCGGCGACGTCGTTCAGCCCGGCAGCTACCAGATCAGCGCTCTGTCGCGGGTTTCCAATGCGCTGGTGGCGGCGGGCGGGGTCAGCAAGGTCGGCAGCCTGCGCAACATCGAGGTGCGTCATGGCAATCAACTGGTCGATGTGATTGACATGTACGACATCCTGTTGCACGGCAACAATTCCGCCGACCGGCGCCTGGAAGAGGGCGACGTAATCTTCGTGCCGGTGATCGGTAGCGTGGTCGGGATTGCCGGCGACGTCAAGCGTCCGGCCATCTACGAGCTCAAGAAGGACCATCCCGAGACGCTGGATGCGGCATTAAGATTGGCAGGCGGAATTACCGGCTTCGGATTCGGCGACCATCTGCAGGTCGAGCGTATCCAGGACCACAAACGCATGGTGGCGATCAACGTCAGTCTCAGACGCCTGACCAATCAGAATTTCACGATTCGCGACGGCGATGTCATCAAGGTCTACCCGGTCATGATCGGGCCGGTCAACATGGTGATGCTGTCCGGAAACGTGCGCCGGCCGGGAAATTATCCGTGGTACAAAGGCATGCGTCTGTCTGACCTGATCAAAAAGGGCGACGGTGTATTGCCTAATACCTATTTGAAATACGCACTTGTTCGGCGGCTTTCCGGTCCGGGAAAGACCACTCATTTCCTCCAGGCCGATCTGGGCGATGCCCTGGCCAACCCCAGGATCGGGCAGGGTGACATTGCCCTGCAGCCCAAGGATGAAGTCGATATCTACAACGTTGAGGACGTCCGCGACCTGCCCTCCGTCGCGGTCAATGGAGAAGTGCGCCAGCCGGGCCGTTACGTCTTCAGCCCCGATATGAAGGTCAGCGACCTGGTCTTCATGGCCGGGGGATTGAAGGATGACGCCTACCAGGATCGCGTCGTGCTGGTGCGAACCGAAGTCGGCCCCGGTGGCAAGGCACAACGCAAACATTTCGATATCGATCTGCGCTCCATCATGCAGGGCAACTACAGTCTCGACACGCCGCTTAAGGCCAATGACGAGTTATTCATAAGGTCGGTCGTGGACTGGCAGCGTCCGCCCCAGTTCGTTGAGATCACCGGCGAAGTCCGCATACCGGGTATCTATGACTACTATCCCGGCATGCGGGTCGGTGATCTGGTAGCTCTTGCCGGGGGAACACAGGATGATGCCTTTTTGAAGCGCGCGGAGCTGGCCCGCACTGAAGTTGTAAACGGTTCGCTGACGCGTCATACCTACATCGACATCGACCTGCGTCCGCAAGCCCAGGGCCCCAACGACAAGGCAACTCTGCTCAAACCCAATGACGAACTGTTGGTGAAGGCCGCGTCCAATTATCATCTGCCCTTTACCGTTACAGTCAGCGGCAAGGTGATGCGTCCGGGGGTTTACACAATCCGGGAAGGCGAACGGCTGCATTCGGTGCTTGAGCGATGCGGCGGCTTTTTGCCCGACGCCTTCGTGCAGGGCATCGTCTTCCGGCGGGTGTCAGTCCAGCAGATGGAGCAGGAGCGGCTCAATGAAGCCCGCGAGCGGCTGAGCAAGGAAGCGGCGAACGTCGCGTTGACGCAGGCGCAGTTGGCGTCCTTCAACACCACCCCGGGCTCCGGGGCAAGCTCAGGCAACGCCACCGCCGCCATGATGGTATTGCAAAACGTGCTGTCGGCCTCCACCCGGCAGGCCGAAGGCCGCATGGTTATCCACGTCAATGCCGCGCTCGACGGCAAGCCGGGTCCCGATGATGTCGTGCTGGAAGACGGCGACGAGATCGATGTCCCGGTCGTGCCGTCGTCAGTGATGGTGATGGGCGAGGTCAATCATCCCAGTTCCTTCCTGAGACTGGGTTCCAAGACCGTGCGCGATTACATCAACGACGCCGGCGGTTTCACCCGTTATGCCGACAAAAAACAGGTCATCGTCATCAAGGCGGACGGCTCGGTCCTGACCGCTGACGGCTACGATCAGAGCCGGCGCTCCAGGCTGTTTCCGGCCCTGCCGCTTATCTCGGGCGGCTTGATGGAGTCCAAACTGGAGGTCGGAGATACCGTTTTCGTTCCTGAAGATCTGTCCGGTTTCCAGAACATACAGATGACCAAGGATATAACGCAGATTGTAGCCAACAGCGCCCAGAGCATAGCGATGATGGCGCTGCTCGCGACGCAACTGTAGACGGGCAGGATGACGCGGCTGCGACCTTTCAGACCGCTTGCAGCACGCGCTCGGCTGATATGCGTGCGGGCTGCACAGCGATCGCCGGCGTCACGTCCTTGCGCCTGGGCCGGGGACGCGAATCTAAAGGGCCGGCCAGGCAACGCGACTGGGACGTGGACAAGCGTGTGTTCATCACGATTCTCCCGTCACTGTGGTCTTCGGGATGCTGCAGGGAGAAGTAGACAATGCAAGCCAAGCTTACCCTGCTTCCGGATCGGCAAACCGTTGTGAGCGCGAAAGCTGCGCACCCTGCGCCGGCCCATTATCTACTTGCGTGGACTGGCGCCGTGATCGCGGCTGTAGCCGCGCTCCTGACTGCATGCTGTGCCGTGCGCGCCTCAACCTATGTGGTGTATATCGCACTGGATGACCCGGCTTACGACGAACTCGACAAACTAAACGGGATGGGCCTGCTCGACGACTATCTGTCCGAAATCAGGCCCATCGCCCGCGTCGAGGCGGCACGTCTGACCCTGGAGGCGCAGCGCAATCTGGACGAAGCCGAACAGCCCGATGCGCTGGCGGGCGTGCTAATCCGGTCGCTGCGCGAGGAGTTCCACGAAGAAATCCAGTGGCTGGAAAACGATCACGAAGACAATCCGCCCACCATGATTCATCCGCTGGAACGGGTGGAAGCGCAATACATTTATTCAAGCGGCACGCGCCGGCGGTTTGCGCTCTTTAGCTCCAATCCGCTTGAGTATCAGGCCCAGGAAGCCACTCCGCTGCTGGCCAACAACGATGGTTTACCCACTTCGCCGGGCAGCAACGAGATCTTGCGCATTTCGAACTGGGCAGGCGTGGGCGGCTTTCTGACTGCGTACGGCGAAACCTCGGTCGCCGGCCCAATCGTTCACAGCCCTGCGCTCTTTGAGCAGGCTTGGCCGCCTGGCGCGCTCTACAACGGCTCTCCCGCCGTCACCCAAACCTCGGATACCAACCGGCTGCGTCTGCTGCGCGGGGGCGTGGTGGCAAGCATCGGCAATCAGGCGCTGGCCTTTGGCTACCAGGAAATGGGCTGGGGCACAGGGTACTTCGCTCCGCTATCGCAGGGCAACAATGCGCGTGCGTTTCCGGCCTTGACCTTTCAAAGCGTTCATCCCAGGCTGCTGCCGGGCTTCTTGCGCTACCTGGGACCGTTTCGGCATCAGATCTTCGTCGGGCGCCTTAATAACGGCCGCTATGCGGAAGATCTGCGGTTAACCCCCCCGTTGCTCAAGAACTACAATTACCCCTGGATTTCGGGGCAGGTCATCGCGTTCAAACCGCTGCCGACCTTCGAGTTCGGCCTGGATCACGTAATCATGTTCGGCGGGGCCGGCAACTCAAATTACGGATGGACCGGATGGCTGGGACGCGCCACCGGCCTGAACACCGGAAATACCAGTCAGGGAAATACCAACTCACGCGGCGGCGTGTTCCTGAAGATATATCTCCCGAGCCTGCGTAACACGGAGATTTACCAGGAGATCCTCGGCGAAGATAATCTGAGCACCGAATTCCGGCCGGTGGGAGGAGCGCTGCCGTTCCTGTCCGTTTCCTACCAGGGGGGAGTATATATCCCGCGCGTGACCGCCGACGGTTTGACCGATGCCCGCTTCGAATATGCGCTCATCGAACCGAACTATTCCAGGCACGACGACTCGCTGTACTGGGCCTATTACGGTCAGTTGATGGCGGATCCGATCGGTCCTGACGCCACCGAAATCGATTTGAGTGTCGGCCGCTGGTTCAATTACCGTTACCGGGGAGACGCCGACGTCTTCTATACCGAACGCGCCCCGAACTTCGAGATTGCCGGGCTCAGCAAGGAGCGCAGCGGCGGTATCGCGATCGATGTGATGCAGATCCCGGGCAGATTCGACGTCCAAAACTTCTCCCTTCTCGGTTCGCTCAGAGTACGGGCCGCATGTGAGTATGTGCATGACATCAACTGGATGCGCGGAACCGACTCGGTGCGGACGATGGTGCTGATATCGGGATCCCTGTGGCCGGCTTGGGGAAGCTGGATCTGGCACTAAGGAGGCCGTTGGCGCATGGCGAATAACGAAGAGTTCAACGGGTCCAGGCAGACCCCTGCACAAAGCGGCAATGGCATCTTCGAGCTCGACGGTGCGGCCGGAGAGGAAAGCAGCGGCATTCTGCGTTCCTACCTGGCGCTGGTCGCCCTGCGTCACCGCCGTCTGCTGATTGCCGCCACGGTGTCTTCAATGGTCCTGGTCTTCTGTCTGACCAAGTTCGTGATGAATCCCAAGTACCTGTCGACCGCGATCATCCGGCCGATCGGCCAAAGCACCAGCGGCATCGGCGGCCTGCTGCAGAGTACCGGGTTGTCCAACATGGCCAACATGAGCGGCACCGGAATTGACAGCGACATCGGCACCAATGTGCACGATCCGGAGGAATTGGTAGCCATCTTGAAAAGCTACACCTTCACCTCCAACCTCATCGAGAGCGAAAAACTCGGCCCCAGGCTTGGTGGAGGACACAGCATCTGGTCGCTGGTGCCCGCTTTTTTACGTCCCAAAGGCGGCGGCGGGTCGCCGCTGTGGGACTACTATCAGACGGTGAGTTCGCGTTTTGATTGTGAAAACAGCATGCGCACCGGCAATATCACCTTAACCTACATCGACAAGGATCCTGAACTGGCCAACTACGTCCTGCGCCTTTATATCGACCACCTGCGCGACCAGCTTCGCGCCCACGATGTAGCTTATGACAAGGCGGCGGCCAGATCGCTACAGCAGCAGGCGGCCACGGTCAGCGATCCGATGCTGCGCGACGACCTCTACGATCTCGCCGCCCGGCAAATAAAAAAGATTGGAACCGCGCAGGCCAACGCCGACTTCGCCTTCACCGTCCTGGAGAGACCCTACACCCCGCCTTATCCCGACCGGCCCTGGGTGGTGCTCGATACGCTGGCCGCCGGCATCGTGGTGCCGCTGTTTGTTTTTCTGGGCTTGGTGGTGCGCGACTGGGCGCCGCGTGTGAAGCACGATCTCGCTGAGGCTGCCTATGTGTCGGAGCGCACTCCCGACAGCATTGCGCTGTCGAGGAGACCTCGGCGTGCTCCGAGCCCCGAACAGGACCGGCCGTACACCGGATGAAGGTAAGTTCCGCGGTTGGCGTGCCGGTATAGTTCCCTGATTCTCATGACGCTCGACCCATATCTGATCAAAAGGGTACCGAAATGGCATTGGAAACGCTTGACCTTTACTGCGTGGGCAAAACTGTCGGACCTGCATAGCCGGCTCTTCTTCCAGGAATACGAGATTCCCATGATCGATCGCGTCGGTGAACCCGGCGCCGCGCCCGATGCCTGTTGGGATGAAACTCAGGTCACACCGCAGCAAGCGGCCTACTTGTTAAAGGCCCTCGCCTTGGCTGACAATTGCGGGGAGTGCGTCGTCGAGGTCGGCGCCTGGCGCGGGGTCACGACGGAATATCTCGCCGCGGCCACCGACTCTCCCGTAGTTGCGATCGACCCGTTTATCGGTTCGGCAAACGAGACCAACTTGCGCCGCTTCATGGAGCGGACCGCCGCCCTGGGGAATGTCACGTTGAGGCGCGAGACTTTTGGCCAGGCAGTGCGCAACTGGAATCTTGGTCCGGCGCGATTCATTTTCATCGACGCCGCTCATGACTACGTCAACGTGAGCCATGATCTTGCCGCGGCGATGCGTATCACGAAGCCGGGAGCGATTTTGGCACTACACGATGTTGACGATCGGCGCTATGCTGGATGCCGAAGGGCGGTCTACGAGCGGTTAGAACGGTTCGAGCTTATCGCGCACATTCCGAACCTCGTCATAGTGCGGCGATCTTAAGTAATCGGCGGTGAAGAATATACTTAAATCCTTTCTGCGTAGCTATCTTCTGGAAAGAGGATGGCGGCCGGCGGCTGCGATACCGATCGAGGCCGCATGCCTTAACACCACGTTTCATTACGATGAAGAGCAAGATATAAGGCGTGCCATAGCAATTGTTCGCGGTCATACAATGATGTCTTTCGAGCGAGCTGCGACGCTTTGGCAACAGATGCGCTATCTTGACCGCCATCAGATCGAGGGTGCCATGGTGGAATGTGGTGTTTGGAAAGGCGGTGCCGTGGGACTGAGCGCCCTGGCGCACCTGGCGTCAGCAGCTCCTCCCCGCCGCCACCTCCATCTGTTCGACAGTTTCAACGGTCTTCCGGAGCCCGATGAGGAACTGGACGGTCACAAAGCCGTACAGCTGAGCAATGGCAGGGCTTCGGGACGTCTCCAATCAACAAATGTGCTGGTGGCCGGAATCGAGGATAGCAAGACTCTTCTTGAGAGCATCATCGGCTATCCAAAAGAGCTGATTCATTACCATCGGGGCTGGTTTCAAGATACCATACCGCGTGATGCCAATACGATTGGTGCAATCGCACTCCTCAGAATGGACGGCGACTGGTACGAGTCAACCGCGATCTGCATCAAGTATCTGTATCCGAAGGTCGCAAAGAACGGTATTGTCGTGATCGACGACTATGGTCACTTCGAAGGGTGCCGCCGTGCGATAGACGAGTTTCTAGCCAAAGAAGCGTGTCCCATATTCTTAAACCATGTCGATTATGCCTGCCGGTACTTTATCAAGCCTGAACGATGACTAGACTATTAGCGCGCGAGCTGCCCAGCGCCTGGAACGTGGACGGGTGCTGAGAGAGTCGCTAATCCCAGGCTGGCCAGCAAACAGAGGAGGAGGTGCGGTCGATCGGACCAAGCAAGGCCCATCCCACGGTTGCAGTGTTTTTTCCGTTGCTCGCCGGAGGCGGATTGGAGCGGGTAATGTTGAACCTGGCCCGCGGTTTGGCGCTGAAGGGCACGCGTGTCGACCTGGTACTTGCGTGCGCGCAGGGGCCTTACCTCCAGGCCGTGCCTCCGGGCGTCAATCTGGTCGATTTCCGTTCGCTCAGGGTAAGCAGGTCGATCCTGCGCCTGGCGAGTTATCTCCGGCACAGGCGGCCCGATGCGGTTATTTCGGCTTCCACCCACGCCAATGTGGCCACCATTTGCGCCAGAGCGATTGCGCGCGGCGCCACGCGCGTGATCGTCACCGAACATAACCCGCCGACCACGGTTGCTGAGTACAACCAGGACTGGCGTACGTGGTTGCTGCATAGGACCATGAAGTCGGCCTACCGCTTCGCCGACTCAGTGGTGGCCGTGTCCCGGGGTCTGGCCGACGATATGGCACGCCGCCTTCAGTTTGACCGCGACAGCATAAATGTCATCTACAATCCGGTGGTGACACCTGCGCTTCTTGCCAACGCCGCCGAACCCCTGGACCATCCATGGTTCGGACCGGGGCAACCCCCAGTTGTTCTAGCCGTGGGCCGGCTTGAGCCGCGTAAGGACTTTTCCACCCTGCTGAGAGCGTTCACCCGGCTCAGGCGCGCGCGGCCGGCGCGTATTATGATTCTGGGCGAAGGCCCGGACCGACCGCGGCTGGAATCAATTGTCCGAGAGCTGAGGATTGAGGAAAACGCAGCACTTCCCGGCTTTGTGGATAATCCCTACAAATATATGAAGCGGGCAAAGGTTCTGGTTCTTTCTTCCCGATCGGAAGGACTGCCGACGGTTCTGATCGAGGCGATGGCTCTGGGAACGCAAGTGGTGAGCACGGATTGCCTGAGCGGACCAGACGAGATTCTCGAATGGGGAAAATGGGGAAAATTGGTGCCGGTTGGTGATGACCTTCAAATGGCCTCCGCCATCTGCGATATTCTCGACGGTCGAGCTCGCTACAACGTCGAAGACCGAGCATCGGCTTTCTCACTGGATAATATCGTTGATTCCTACCTCGATGTGGTATTGGCCGGCAGTTGATGCGTTCCTGCAGGATCGAGTAGCAGCGCTCCGGAGAAGTAGACTTGCGGAACCTACGCGTAACGCCTGCAAGCAAGCATCTACGGCCGGGCTGGTCTCAATTGCCCTGTATCAGTCCGGACGGAGGCCGATGCGCTTTTCTATGAAAGGGTCCGCGTTACCTTTGGGACAGCAAGCCGCGCGAGTTGCGAAAGACGCTTTTGACCGATGAACCCGGCTGGCATCTGGCTGTCACTGCAAAAACGCAGCGCCTTCGGAGCTAATGTTGCTCTGACGGCTGCGACTAACCTTGCCATCGGAGTGCTTGGTCTGGTCACCGGAGTTCTCGCGGCGCGCCTTTTGGGCCCGCGCGGGCGAGGGGAGCTGGCGGCCATCCAAACCTACCCGATGCTACTCGCAAACCTGGCTATGCTGGGAACCGGTCCGTCGGTGGTCTATTTTTCGGCGCGTGATCCCGAACGCGCCGGGCGCTACCTTGGCTGCGCGGCTGTGATCGCGCTGCTTGCCTCCGCGCCTTTGATAACCGGCGGCTACCTGGCGATGCCGCTGTTGCTATCGGCCCAGTCGCCCCAAATCGTGACTGCGGCATGCTGGTACCTGATCAACGTACCCGTAGTCGCGATCATGTCGCTGTGGCTCTTTGTGCTGCGCGGCCGCAGTGATTTCCTGCCCTGGAACGCACTGCGGATTTTGCCGACCCTGGCTTGGCTGGCGGTGCTGGCTTCGGCCTGGTTGTGCGGAATCAGAGACCCGCGTCGCGTCGCGGCGGTTTACCTTGCCGCTCTATTCGCACTGTTAATCCCGTTCGAATTGATAGTCAAAAGGAACGTGCCGGGACGATTCACGCCCGAGGCGCGTCAATTCAGGCCGATGCTCGCCTATGGATTGCCTTGCGTGGCTTCCAGCTTGCCAGTGGTACTCAACCTGCGTCTGGATCAGATGTTGATGGCAGGCCTGCTGGCGCCCAGCGAACTCGGCCTGTACGTAGCGGCCGTTGCTTGGAGCGGCGCGATTAATCCTCTGATGAACGCCTTAAGTTCGGTGTTGTTTCCGAAGATTGCTGCGCACAGGGCGGAAGCGGACCGCTTCCGCAGTTTCTTGCACGGCAGCCGCCTCGCGGTTGTGGTCGCCTTGATCACGGCGCCAATACTGGCTGCAGCCACTCCATGGGGCGTGGTTCTATTGTTCGGGGCCAAATTCCGCGGCGCGATCAAGGCGGCGCTGATACTGGTCCCGGCCGGGGCGGTGTCGGCACTCAACAGCGTGATCGAAGAGGGTTTTCGCGGCCTCGGCAAGCCGGCCGCGGTATTGTACGCCGAACTGGCCGGGCTGTTGATGACGATTGTCAGCTTGTATCTGCTGCTGCGCCCCATGGGGATCATCGGCGCGTCGATCGCTTCTTTGGCGGGTTATTCGACCGTAATGATGTCGCTGCTGCTTCAGGCCCGCTGGCTGACGCACAAGTCGCCGGCTGAATTGCTGCTTCCGAGTCCGGAGGATGTTGTCGAAGGGCTTAAGCGCTTAGCCACATTGGCGCGGAGCATGGTTTTGGTGATATCGCGCGCCTGAAAGAGGTTGCAGCGATTTGCTGCCTGGCACGCCGCAACAAGCGCCTGGCCTGCTTGCGGCATTACGTCGGCGCGGATGACTTGTTGCTTTTACGAAATCGATGGCGCGTAAACCGAATTTCTTCATAATTGGCGCTCCCAAGTGCGGCACGACTTCTCTGGCTACCTATCTCCGTGAACACCCAAAAATATTCTTCCCGGCTCGAAAGGAACTGCTCTTTTTCAACACCGATATGGCGTCCCGGGCGGTCCGGTCCGAGGCCGATTACTATGGATATTTCAGTGATGCCCAGCCGCAGCATATTGCAGTCGGTGAAGGCTCAGTAACGTATCTATATTCCGACGCAGCGGTACCCAATATCCTGAAAGCAATTCCCGACGCCAAGTTTATCGTGATGGCGCGCAATCCGATCGACATGGCGGTCTCCTTGCACGCGCAGCTTCACCGCCAGGGAGACGAAAATTTGAAAGACTTCGCGACCGCCTGGCATGTGCAGGAAAAGAGAAAAAAGGGAAAGCGGATTCCGCCGCTTTGCACCGATCCGAGCCTTTTACTGTATGGCAATGTCTGCAGCGTCGGATGGCAGTTGAAGCGGCTTTACACTAGAGTTGCCCGGCACCGTGTGCTCGTCCTCTTCCAAGACGACCTCAAGCGCGACACCAGGTCGGTGTATCTGCAGACACTGGAGTTTCTTGGCGTGCCGGACGACGGCCGAACGGCCTTCGGCGTCCACAATACTCGCCAGCCCCGGCTCCGCTCGCAACTTTTTCAGGCCGTACTCCGCTCCATCGGCGTTCTAAAACTGAGACTGGGTGTGAAACGTTCATTCCGCATCCTGCCTCTGATCGAGCGACTCAATGTTACGTCCGTCCGAGAGAGCGTGATCGACCGGGAATTCAAGGTGGAGTTGGCGCAATACTTCCGCAACGACGTGGAAGAGATGTCCACCCTTGTAGACCGTGATCTGTCAGCGTGGCTGCGAGTCTGACGCGGACGGTTGCACGGGTCGAAATGCCGCCGGAATCGGGCGGCGTGTACGCGGGCGCCAATAGCGGGCACGCCGCGCAAGTCCATGCGCAATGCCGCGTTTGTGCACTGAAGCGTGGGGCGTTAGATGAGTGTCCAATTCGTTATTTATGGCGCAATCGTGCTGGTCGCCTCGCTGATCGCCTTGATCGTGGTCAAGCCGCGCAATGCGTTCGACCTCAGCCGCTGCGTGGGCTGGTACATCCTGCTCTTTGCGACGACCTATGTGGTGCGGCCGGCATTGTCGGAGTTGGTCGGCGACTATTCGATGTACCAGTGGTTGCAAGCCGGCTATCTCGAGGATCACTGGGAACTAATGGCGGTCGCCGGCTCGCTGGCGATTGTCTGCTTCGGAATCGGCTATGCATCAGGGCGCCCATCGCGCCGGCTCGCGGCCGTCGCCGAAAATCCGGCGCCAGAGCCGACAGTAAATCCGCGTCTGGTCCGAAGACTTATTGTTTGTCTTCTCTTCATTGGCTACCTGTCCGCATTGTTTGTTCTAAAATACGGCGGCGGGGACGAAACGCTTCACGCCAGGACTGCCACGATGGGGACCTACGAGCACGGCACGGCCTGGTTCTCGCAGGATGATCTGCTTATTTCGTGCGCCACGGTCCTTTACTATATAGCGACCGGACGTCTTGGCATAAGTCTCTTGCTAGCCGGTCCATGGCTTGGGTTAAGAGTACTAAGCGGGTGGGGCAGGACGAACCTGATTGGGCACTTTTTTGCGCTGATGTCCGTGTATTTTCTCAAGCGCCGCAAGAGGGAACGTGTTGCCGGGAAAACTCGTCAGGCTCTTGTCATCGGTTGCGGGGTTGTGTCGGTGCTTGTTCTGTTTCCGTTGATGGGGATGCTGCGGGGTTTGAGAAGTGAGTTGGGTGGCAGCGCAAAGGATGCCATCATGATGGTACGATCGACCACCGATCCGGGAGACGTGGCGCAGACCTATTTCGGCACCAACAGCCCGGTCTCCGGATTTGAACTGACGCTGTCGCATCTGGTTAACGACAAACGTTCCGAACTGGGTACACAGTATCTATACTATTTTTTCTTCCAGCCAATCCCGCGCATTATCTGGCCTGGCAAAGGCAGCCCATACAGTTGGCCGGAAAAGCTGCGGGGCATCGAGGTCGACCCCTTATTGGGAATAATCGGTGCTGCTCCGGGCTCGATCGGGATGGCATTCGAGCAATGGGGCTGGCTCGGGATTCCGCTGGAATTCATCCTTACCGGGCTGATAATTCGCAGGTGGGAGGAAGCCGCACGCCGGCGCCCGAAGGCGCTTCATGTGCAGTTAAGTTATGCAGGACTTTGCAGCCTCGTGCCGCAGCTCGGTCGAGACAGTTTATTTTATATGATCTCGCAGTTCTGGCTGTTTAAGTTCGGCATCGCAGTTTTCATCCTGTGGATTATGTACCGAAGTGAGCTCGCACGAAGCGGATTGCGAACGACTTCAGCACGTGTGTTTCCGGTGCCGCCGGCCCCAGCCGCTGCCAAGGCGTAGTGCTCAAGGCTCGAGCTGGTGACGCAAAACCAACGCCAGGCCCTCGAAGTGCGCAAAAATAGCAGTTTTTGCACCGAACCTCGACGGTGGTGCTGCGGGTCGCATCGCCGCCCGATTGGATACGCTACGGGGCAGTCCGGGCTTGCTGTGCGGTGCAAAGCTTCGGCTTTAGATGATCCGTGCAAGGTCTGTGGGGGCGACAAAAGATAATAGTATTCGCACCGATATAGCTCCGGAAGCCCGGCCGGTGCCGCTGCGCGTAGCGCTGCTCGTTGCCAATTATGGAAACTACCATCTGGCAAGAGCGCGGGCGCTGACCCACATCGGGGACATCGAACCCAGCTTCATCGAGTTGGCGGCGGGAGTGAAAAGATCGCCGTGGTGGACCGGGGAGCGGGAGTTCGATCGCCGCATTATCAGGTTGAGCGATTCATCGTACGAGGAAGCGCCGATGCGGCAGTTGAGCCGCCAAGTGCTGGCAGTGCTGTCGCAGCTTGAGCCAGCCGTGGTCGTTATCGCGGGATACAGCGACCCGCCGATGCGTAGCGCGGCGCGCTGGGCGCGGCGCAACTCGCGCGGCGTGGTGCTGATGGGAGAAACCACCGAGTGGGATCTCAGGCGGCACTGGTGGAAGGAATTCCTCAAGCGGGCATGGATAAGACGCTATGTTGACGCGGCGGTCGTCGGCGGCCAGCCCCACCGTAGCTACATCGTCAAGCTCGGCATCGATCCCAAACGCGTCTGGGATCGTTACGACGTCGTCGATAATGAGTATTTCTCTTCGCACGCCGATGCACTACGGGCCGCGGGTTCCAAGGCGCGGATCGAGGCGGGATTGCCTGAAGATTACTTTCTGTTTGTGGGCCGCTTCGCGCCGGAAAAGGGCCTGCAGACGCTGCTGCGCGCCTATCGCCGCTATCGTCAACAGGATGTGCGCCCCTGGAGTCTGGTTCTGGTGGGCGATGGACCGCTGCGCGCCGCTCTGATGAAAGTCGAGCGCGAAGAGGGGATTGAGGGCGTGGTCTGGGCCGGCCCAAAGCTGGGAGAGGAATTGCCGCGCTTTTACGGTTTCGCGGGATGTTTCATCCTGCCCAGCATCCTCGAGCCGTGGGGCCTGGTGGTAAACGAAGCGATGGCCAGTGGACTGCCGGTAATCGTGTCTAATCGATGCGGCAGCGCGGCGGACCTTGTCGTCCCCGGAGTTAACGGGTTTGTGTTTGATGCCGCCGACGTCGATCAACTCGGCGCGCTGATGTCGCAGATGGCGGCGAAATCACGGGAACAGCGGCACGCGATGGGCATGGCGTCCAGAAAAATCATCGCCTCATGGTCGCCGGAACGATGGGCTGCTCAGGTGGCATGTGCGGTGCGGGTCGCGGCCCGATGGGCGCCGGCCGGGCGCAACTCCTGAACCGCCGGCGACCAATGCGTGTGCTCGCGATTAGCCATTACGCGACCTGGGGCGGCCCGATCAATCGTGCCTCTTGTCTGGCGCCGCTTCTGCGCGAACGTGGGATCGAGACTATGGTGCTCGTGCCCGCCGAGAAGGGCGATGCCCCTGAACGGTTGAACGAGGCCGGCGTAAAAACGATTCAGATGCCGCTGCATAGGATGCGCCGCACCATCCATCCCGTCGAGCATGCAAGGTATTTTAGAGCGTTCCCCGGCGAAATTCGTTCGCTGCGCAAGGTGCTGCGTGAGCACAGCGTCGACCTGGTGCAGATTTACGGGCTTAACCTGCAAGGCGGAATCGCGGGAAAACTGGAAGGGATACCGGTTGTCTGGCAACTGGTCGATGTTGGCAACCCGTTTCTGCTGCGCCGGCTGACGATGCCAATTGTGCTGCGGCTTGCCGATGTGCTGATGACCACCGGTCGAGCGGTTGCTCAAGCGCATCCGGGCGCAACCAGTTTCAACGATCGTCTGTTCGTTTTCTTTCCACCGGTGGATCTCAACCGTTTCAGGTCCGACGCCGCGTTGCGAGCGGCGGCGCGCCTGGAGCTCGGCGTCAGACCCGGGGAGTTGGTGATCGGAACCGTGGGCAATATCAGTCCCCAGAAAGACCATTTTACATTTGTAGAGGCGGCTGCGGCGCTGAAGAAAAGATTTGCCGCGCTGCGCTTTGTCATCCTGGGCACCACGCTGGCGACCCGGCGCGAGTTCGCCGCGCACCTTTTGCAACGCGCGCAAGAGCTGGGCTTGAGCCCGGAGCGCGATATCACGATCAGAAACCCGGGAACCAGGGTGCCTCAACTGGCCCAAGCGTTCGATATTTTCTGGCTGACGTCGCTATGGGAAGGACTTCCAACCGCTGTGGAAGAGGCAATGGCGTTGCAAATTCCCGTTGTTGCCACCGACGTTGGTTCCGTGCGCGAAGCCATCCACGACGGCGTAAATGGATGCCTCGTGCCCGCCCGCGACCCCGACGCCCTGGTTCACGCGACTCTGCCTCTACTGCACAGTGAGCAACTCCGCAAGCGCATCGGAGCCGAAGCGTATTCATTTGCAGCCAAGCATTTTGACTCCCGAATTTGCGCGGAGGTGCATGCGCTGGCGTTCGAGCGGGCCGTCGCCAACCATAATGCCGCACATCACAACGGCTGGACGCATCCATAGCAGGGTGTTGAGAAAGTATATCTCTCCCAGAGGGACAGAAGATTAAGGAAGGAAGCCATTTTTTATGCAGGTATTGTGCACAACCTGCTTGGTGAACTCCACAATCCCGAAGTCGCATTCATTGAGCTTTCCTTTACGCGAAATTGAAGTGGCGGTGAGAGCGAGCCGCGGGAATACCTCGGGTCGCCGCCAGAGCTAGCGTTACGATGTGCGGTATAGCTGGCTATCTGGGGCCGCGTCACGAGGCTTTGGGCGGCATGGCCGCCCGGATGGCACAGTGCTTGTACCATCGCGGACCTGACGACGGCGGAGAGGTAATCCTAAACGCTCGATCCGATCGGATGCTCATGTTGGTACATCGCCGCCTGGCCATAGTCGACCTGTCTGTTTTGGGGCGTCAACCGATGCACGACCCCCAGAGCGGCAACTGGCTGGTGTTCAACGGCGAAATCTACAACTTCAGGGAACTGAGGCGAGTGCTGGAGCAGCACGGCGTCGCTTTTCGTTCTCACAGCGATACGGAAGTTCTGCTCAAGGGACTCGCCACCCGCGGTCGAGCCCTGCTGGACGAGCTGTGCGGTATGTTCGCTTTTGCCAACTGGGATGCCGCGCGCCATGAACTGATGCTCGCCGTTGATCCGTTGGGAATCAAGCCTTTGTATTACTGGCAGGGGCCTGGCGGGGAGTTCGTTTTCGCTTCGGAGCTGAGGACCATTCTTTCTACCGGCCTGATTCCGCGCCGCATCGATCCGGTTGGCCTGGAGACTTATTTGACTTTCGGCGCGGTGCAAGGACCGGGCACCATAATTGAAGGTGTGCGTGTACTTCTGCCCGGTACGTTTATGGTGATATCGGCAGACGGCGCGACCGGCACTCCTCAAGCATATTGGACGCCGCCCTTTCCCACCGCGCAATCCGAACCGGTAAGGAAGGATTTTGACGATCAGCTGCGCGCGGTGCTGGATGAAGTGATCCAACAGCATTTGATTAGCGACGTGCCACTGGGTGCTTTTCTAAGCGGCGGAATCGACTCGAGTGCGATCGTCGCGCTGGCCAGCCCGTGCGCTTCGAGCCTGCGCACCTTTTCAGTAACCTTTGATGAGAAGGAGTTTTCCGAAGCGCCATACTCACGCCAGGTGGCGGCCGCTTTCGGCACCCAACACACGGAGCTGCGCCTGACCGAGAGCGACATGCTGAATATGCTGCCCGGCGCACTTGAGGCGCTGGATCAACCGAGCTTCGACGGCACCAACGTATACGTGATATCCAAAGCGGTACGCGAAGCGGGATTGACGGTTGCTTTGTCGGGACAAGGCGGCGACGAGGTTTTCGGTGGCTACTCGACATTCCGCCGGGGCCCTGCTCTGCGCGCGTGGTGCAACCGGCTGAGCATGGTTCCGCGGTCTATTCGCCGTGGCGCTGCCGCGTTGTGCGCTTGTGTCCCGGTGCGAAGTGCAGCCGCCGAAAAATTGGCCGAGTCGTTCAGTGGCGAACCGAACCTGTTTGCCGCCTATTCGGTCCTGCGGCAGAACTTTCTGCCGCGCACCCGCCGCGCCCTGTTTCCCGCCGGCGCCGGATTGACCAGCGCCGAAGGATTGCCCAATGAACTGGCCGCAGAGCTGCATCAGTGCGCGGACGGACTGGATGAGATCAATCAGGTGTCGCTGCTCGAATTACGCACCTATCTGGCCAACATGCTGTTGCGCGACGGCGACGTGATGAGCATGGCCCACGCGCTGGAAATTCGAGTGCCATTCCTCGACCGAAGGGTTGTCGAGATGGTGGCTCGGCTTTGCGGCACAGCCAAGATGAATCCCAGGCTGCCCAAGCCCTTGCTGCTCGGTGCGCTGAAGGGCGCGCTTCCGCCGGCAATCTACCGCAGACCCAAGCAGGGCTTTCATCTGCCCTGGTTCCACTGGCTGCGCAATCAGTTGCGGCCGATGGCTGAGGAAGCGCTGCATGACACTGGCACGTTCGCTTACATGGGTATCGATCCGCTGACGGTCAAACGGCTGTGGAACGATTTTCTGAGCGGACGCCCGCGGATTGGATGGGCCCGTATCTGGTCGCTGATTGTATTGCGAGAGTGGTCGCGGCGAAACCTGCTAGCTAACTGAAGGATTGTGCATTTACAGGAGTATGCAGTCAAAGCCGCAGATGATTGTTGAATCCGCGCAGCCGGATCGCTGCGAAGACCCGAGCAGCAAAGTGAGAGGCGGCAAGACGCAGGTTGCCAGTTTCTGGAGCTCCAATCCGTGCGGGTCAGGCCTCGCCGGCGGCCTTGAGCCGGGAACGCCGGAGTTTTTCGAAGTGACAGAGGCGATACGTTATCGCCGCGAACCGTTTGTCAGGGATTTTGCACAGTTTGAAAAGTGGAAAGGCCAATGGGTACTCGAGGTCGGCTGCGGGATGGGGGCCGACCTTTCGATGTTTGCACGTTGTGGAGCCCGCGCCTTCGGTCTCGATCTGACCTATACCGGCTCCTCTCTTGCCAGCCGCCGCCTTCAACACCTGGGCCTTGTTCCCCGGGTGACGGTGGGCGATTCCGAGCGCCTGCCCTTTCGCGACGGCACTTTCGACCTGGTCTATTCATGGGGTGTAATCCATCACACGCCGAACACCGACGCGGCCGCGATGGAGTTGATGCGCGTGGCGCGCCCCGGCGGCAAACTGGTGGTGATGATTTACAATCGCAGGTCCCTGGTCGTGCTTCAGGCCTATCTGATGTATGGCTTATTTCGCGCCAGGCCGCTTGCTTCTCTCAAAGAGATTATTGCCTCTCATCTCGAAAGCCCGGGTACCAAGGCTTATACTGTTAATGAAGTGCGGCAACTGTTTGCAGGGTTGAAGGACTTGCGGGTGACGCCGGTTGTGACGCCTTACGACCTGCGCCTGGGGCGTAACCGGTTTATGCCGTCGTGGGTGGCCGCTTTGGTGCCTTCCAACCTGGGCTATTTTCTGGTGGTCGAGGGAACCAAGCCGGGCGAAACGGGTTCTTCCGTGCTGTAGAGTTTGAGGCAATGGCAGCCCAACAGACAAAGGTTTCGAGTGTCGGGGTGTTGGTGACCGGCGGTGGCGGCTTCATCGGGTCGCATTTGGTGAGGGCCCTGCTTGAGCGTGGCCTGAAGGTTCGCGTGATTGATAACTTTGCAACCGGGAAACGTGAGAACGTCAATTCCGGCGCCGAAGTGATTGAAGCTGACATCAGGGATCTCGACGCGATCCGCCCCGCCTTCAAAGGTATCGATTGTGTATATCATGTTGCGGCTTTGCCACGGGTGCCCCTTTCGATCGAGCGGCCCGTGGAAACACACATGGTGAACGTGGTGGGCACGCTCAACGTGCTGATCGCCGCACGCGACGCGGGTGTCCGCAGGGTGGTCTACTCCGGCTCATCGTCAGCTTATGGCGATCAGCCGCGCCTGCCGCTGCGCGAGGACATGACGCCCAATCCGATGAACCCCTATGCGTTGCAAAAGCTCACCGGCGAACAATACACGCGGCTCTTCCATCGCCTCTTTTCACTCCAGACCCTCACGCTGCGCTACTTCAACGTCTTCGGTCCGGGCATGGCCACCGAGGGGGCGTATGTCACGGTGATCAGCGTCTTCCTGCGCGCCCGGCGCGAGGGGAAGCCGCTGACGATTTGCGGAGATGGCGAGCAAAGCCGCGACTTCACTCACGTGCGCGACGTGGTGCGCGCCAACCTGTTGGCGCTTGACTGCCCGGTCGCCGACGGGCGTGCCATCAACATCGGCAACGGACGCAACATCACGATAAATCGTGTGGCGCAAATCATCGGCGGCCCGGTCCTCACTATTGCCCCGCGTCCGGGCGACGCCCGTCACACTCTCGCCGACAATAGCGAGGCCTTGCGGACATTGGGCTGGCGGCCGGAGGTTGCCTTCGAGGACGGCCTTGGTGAGCTGATGCGGCTTGCAGGTCTGTGAAGGCGCAAAGCGGTCGCAGCTTCGATTTCTCAAAATCTTTGGGGCGCAGTTTTGGATGAACGATAACATGGTGCGCAAGCGCGCTGTGGCGCACTACACGGGCGAGGCCGGCCGCCGCTACGCCGCGCAATTCAACGATCCGCGCACCGACATTGTGGGCCGTTGCTTTGTAGATAAAGTCGGCGCCTGGATCGCGGCTGACGACAAGGTCCTGGAGTTTGGCTGCGGCAAAGGGCGCAATGTACTTGCTACACCATGCCGGGAGAAGGCCGGATACGACATCAATGAGCATTCAAGGCGCGCGGCTGCCGAAGCGGGCTTGCACGTTTATGATTCGCCGGATCACATACCGCGGGGCTACTGGGACGTCGTGGTCTGTCATCATGTACTGGAGCATGTGTCCGCTCCCGCCGCGACCTTGGAACTGCTGAGATCATTTCTTGCTCCGGGCGGGAGGTTGATTCTGACCGTACCGGTGGAGGGGCATCTGCGTTCCCTGCGGCCAGCCGAAGAGGACATTGACCGTCATCTCTATTGCTGGAATCCGACCACGATTCGCAACCTCCTGGACGTGGCCGGCTTCAGGCTCAGGAACATCACGGTCCGATGGGCCGCATGCGAGAACCGAGCGGAGCCATTTACACGCGTGTCGTGGCGAGTATTCAAGGCGGCGGTTTGGACGGCTGGCACTATTCTGCGCAGGTGCGAAATGACCTGTATAGCCGAGCCGCTCAAGTAGGATTCCCAAGCACATGTGCGGCATTACCGGTGTATTTGCCTACGGCCGCTCCGGGCCGGCTCTGGATGAGGCGTTGCTGGTGCGGATGGCGGAATCGATGGCGCATCGTGGACCCGACGACGCCGGAGTTTACTTGAGTTCCGATCTGCGCGTGGGCTTCGGATTCCGCCGTCTTGCGATCATAGACCTGTCTCCCGCCGGGCATCAACCGATGAGTAATGAGGACGGCACGGTATGGATCGTATTCAACGGTGAAATCTACAACCATACCGAGCTTCGACAGGCGCTGGAGGCAAAGGGCCACGTATACCGCGGGCGCAGCGACACCGAGACCATAATCCATCTGTACGAGGAGTACGGCGAGGAGTGCGTTCACCATCTGCGCGGGATGTTTGCTTTTGCCATCTGGGACGAACCCCGCCGCCGACTCTTTCTGGCGCGCGATCGGCTTGGCATCAAGCCATTGTATTACTGCACCCACAACGGGGCGTTCATCTTCGGTTCGGAGATCAAGGCGTTGCTGGCTTATCCCGGCGTCCCTCGCCAGCTCGACGACGAAGCACTTTATCATTATCTTACTTTCACCATTCCGCCGGCCCCTCTTACGATGTTTCATGGTATCAGCAAACTGCCCGCCGGCTGGCGCATGACAGTCCGCGAAGATGGGGCGCTTAAGCCGGGGCCGTACTGGCAACCGGTAGGTCCGCGAGCCGAGCGGATGTGGTCCGACGAGGAGTATGCGGAGCGCACCAGGGAACTGGTCCGCGAATCGGCGCGTATGCATGTGATGAGCGACGTTCCGGTGGGCGTGTTCCTCAGCGGTGGTCTCGACTCGAGCACGGTGGTTGCGCTGATGGCGGAGCGGGATGGAGCTCCGGTCAATACATTTTCGGTCGGCTTCAATAACTATGAACGGTACAACGAGCTTGGCTATGCAAGGCTCGTGGCGCGACACTTCAACACCAACCACCATGAGGTGATAATCGACCATAAAGATGCGCTGGATTACATACCGAAGCTGGTACATTCGCAGGACGAGCCCATAGCTGACTGGGTATGCGTGCCATTGTATTTCGTGTCCAGGCTTGCTCGAGACAGCGGTGTTATCGTGGTGCAGGTGGGCGAGGGTGCCGATGAACTTTTCTGCGGCTATCCGCTGTACCTTGCGAGTCTCGCGATGCAGCGTTGGTGGCCTTGGCTGAGGGTGGTGCCGCGCTCCCTGTGGAGGCTGGCGGGAACTTCGCTCGGACGCATCGTTGACACCGATGCTGGTGCGGGACGCAAGGCGTTGCGTCTGATGCAGCGTCTGCAACTTGAAGACGGAAGGTTTTGGGGCGGGATGGTGGTGTTTGGCGGCGCTGACAAGGCCGCGCTGCTCGACGTTCCGTTCTGGCACGGCCGGGTGCCGTTGGACTCCGCCGAGGTGCTGGATAATTTCTACCGCGAGTTGGAGGAGATGAAGCCCGAAGCGGAATATCTCGAGCAAATGGTGTATGTTGAGCTGCGGCAGCGCCTGTCCGAGCTGCTTCTGATGCGGGTCGACAAGATTACCATGTCAACTTCGATTGAGGCGCGCGTCCCCTATCTGGATCATAAACTGGTGGAGTTTGCGCTAAGCGTACCGAGTGCGGTCAAGATTCGCGGCCAGCGTTTGAAGTCGCTGCTCAAAAACGCGGCCTCCGGCCTGGTCCCCGATACCATAATTGACCGTCCCAAGCAGGGCTTCAACGCGCCCATTACTGAATGGCTGAGGAACGAGATGGCGTGTGAGGTGAGGCGAAGCCTGCTCGAAGGCGAGTTGGTCAAGCGGGGCTACCTCAATGGCGAGTTTGTAAAGCGTCTGGTCCAGACACATCAGGCGGCGCGCGCCAATCATGCCACCGAACTCTGGACACTCTACAACCTGGAGATGTGGCATCGGCACTGGATCAATTGAACGGCTGGGCGCAGCGTCGCGCGGTGGAATGATGGTTTCGCGGCGCACCTACGCGGGACGCGCAGTGGGCGTCGTGCTTAAGCACGCCGCCGGGGCCGGACAGCGCTTGAATGACCACTTCAAGGGGACCTACTTACAGGGCGCTGCCGCTGATGCAGGCTGGTGTTCCTATTTCAGGCCGCTTCCCGCCGCGTTGCCGGCCACGTCCAAGAGGGTGATCGCGGCGCTTTCCGCCAACTATCTGGCGCATCGGTTCGACCTGCTGGGATCGGGATGGGTGCGGGTGCGCCACGGGATGGTGTGCCGCGGGGTGGAAGGATGGCGCTACGAGGGAGGGCCGGCGGTTGAACCGGATCGGGAGGGGCGCTGGCTGCAGGGCCGAATCAACCGCTCCAACCTGGCGGAGTCGCAGCGCATTTGGAAGATGGTTGACGCCAGTTACGTGCCAATCGACTGGCAGCGGGATTTCAAGTCCGGTTACCGCTGGGCCGAGGACACCTGGTATCTGGATATTCGCTACGGTCACAAGCCCGGCGTTGACATCAAGGTGCCATGGGAACTTGCCCGCATGCAACATCTGCCGCGACTGGCATTGGCATACGCGCTGGCGAAGAACGAAGTGCAGGGGCTGGCTTCCGCCAATCGATATGTAAGTGAGTTTCGCAATCAGGTATTGGATTTTATCGCCACCAATCCGCCCCGCTTTGGAGTAAATTGGCGGTCGGCGATGGAAGTTGCAATCCGCGCCGCCAACTGGGCAGTGGCAGCGGATCTGTTTCGCGCAAGCGGCGCGAAATTCGACGAGGCATTCGAGGATATACTGGCGCGCAGCCTTTATGAGCATGGACTACATATCGAATGCAATCTCGAATGGGACCCGGAGGTCCGCGGCAATCACTATCTGGCCAACGTCGCGGGCCTGCTGTTCATTGCGGCCTATCTGCCGCGCACGCCCAAGACCGACGCATGGCTCGCGTTCGCGGTGCGCGAACTGGTTAACGAAGCTGATTTCCAGTTCGCGCCCGACGGCACACATCGCGAGGCTTCAACCGCTTACCATTGCCTGACTGCGGAGATGATGGCGTATGCGACGGGGTTGGTGCTCGCGTTGCCAGGGCACAAGCGCCAAGCGCTGGCTGAGTATGATCATCGCCAAATGCCAAGCCGTCCGCCGCTGGTGCCTGCTCCGGTGCAGCTCTATCCCAGCGGGCGCGGCGGGCAACTTACGCCTTTTCCAGGATGGTATTTCCAGCGGCTGGAGCGGATGGGTGAATTCGTTGCGCACATCACCAAGCCCGACGGCCGCGTGCCGCAGGTTGGCGACAATGACAGCGGCCGTTTCCTGCGCTTCGATGCGTCCTTCAGCGAGTTGAAGGTCGGTCAAGCGCGGGCACGTTACGACAACCTGGCCGGCTACGACGAGCTGCCTGACGACGCTTCGTACTGGGATGAGGACCACCTGGACCATCGCGGGCTGTTGGCCGCGATGGGCGCGCTGTTCGCACGCGCCGACCTGCTGAGCGCCGCCGGTGAAGGCTGCCTTGAGGCCGAGATAATGCGCGGCTTGCTGGGCGGCGCCGGGACCGTGCCCTCGTGGCGGCAGCGGAACACGGCCGCACGCGGCGCCGAAGCAGTGTCGGTCGGCGCCGAAGATCAATTGCACGCGCCACGCAAGGAACTCGACGCTTTTGGCGGCGCGCGATGCTATGAAATCGTGACCGGGCCTGCCGGGGGAGACTTGCGCGACGGACTGGCCTGCTACGGCTACCCGGACTTTGGCCTTTATGTGCTGCGCTCCAAGAGATTGTACCTCGCGATTCGATGCGGCGGATTCGGCCTGGTTGGAAACGGCGGCCACGCGCATCACGATCAGCTATCGATCGAGCTTTCCCTGGATGGACGTAATCTGATCGTCGATCCGGGAACCTACCTGTATTCGGCGCTCCCGCATCGGCGCAACGAGTATCGCCATGAACACGCGCATTTCGCACCGCATCCGCAGCGCCATCAGGCGCAAGGTACCGGGCCCGGATTGTTTCAGATGCGCGACCGGGCGGTCGCACGGTGCCTGTATTTCGGTCCGCGCGGTTTTGCCGGATGCCATCGCGCGTTCGGGCCCGCCGTGTATCGTGTGATCGAAATCGAACCGAGCGCGATCCGGATCACCGATCGCGTCGAACGCGGAGACCGGCTGCGGCATTTGACACCAGCGTGGGGATGGCGCTGCGGATGGCGCGAAAGCCCCAGGCAGTCGCCGGGCTATGGAATTGTCGCGCGCGACGCCGATTCGATCACCGCATGAGGCAGCTCTTACAGGACCTTTCCAACGGGCAGATCACACTGCAGGAGGTGCCCTGTCCGCTGGTTACTCCCGGTCATGTGCTGGTACGCACTGCGGTAAGCCTGGTGTCGGCCGGCACCGAGCGGATGCTGCTCGAGTTCGGCAAGGCCAGCCTGCTCGGCAAGGCGCGTCAGCAGCCCGACCGCGTCAGGGAGGCGTGGGAGAAGATCAGGACCGATGGCCTGATGCCGACGCTTGACGCGATACGCGCCAAGCTCGACGAGCCGGTCGCTCTGGGCTACTGCAACGTCGGCGAGGTCTTGGAGGTGGGCGAGGGCGTGCCCGATCTGGCCCCCGGCGACCGCGTGGTGTCCAACGGCTCGCATGCCGAGGCGGTGCTGGTGTCGGCCAACCTGTGCGCGAAGATCCCGCCGGCGGTCAGCGACCATGACGCCGCCTTTACCGTGATTGGCGCGATTGCCCTTGAGGGACTGCGCCTGGCCGCCCCGACTTTGGGCGAGACCTTCGCCGTCATCGGGCTGGGGCTGGTTGGTCAGCTTGCATGCCAGTTGCTGCGCGCGCATGGATGCCGCGTGTTGGGAATCGATCCCATCGCGTCAAGGACGGAGCTGGCGCGCAAATTCGGTGTCGAAACCTTTGCGCTGTCCGCCGGGGCGGATCCGGTGGCGGCGGCACGGGCGTACAGCGGCGGCCGCGGAGTGGACGGCGTGATTATCGGCGCGTCGACTGCGAGCGACGAACCGATCCATCAGGCGGCGCAAATGTGCCGCAAGCGCGGCCGGATCGTGCTGGTCGGAGTCAGCGGGCTGCGGCTGTCGCGCGCGGATTTTTACGAAAAGGAACTGAGCTTCCAGGTATCGTGTTCCTACGGTCCCGGGCGCTACGACCCCGACTACGAATCCGGACGCCACGACTATCCGCTGGGATTCGTGCGCTGGACCGCCCGGCGCAACTTCGAAGCGGTGCTGGAAATGATCGCGGCCGGCCGCCTGGAGACCGCTCCTTTGATTACTCATCGGTTCGGTTTCGAGCAGGCCAATCTCGCCTACGACGCGCTAGCGGGCGGGTCCTCGCTGGGTATCGTGATCGAATACCCGCGCGGTGCGGCCGCGGAGGAAGAAAATTTGCGCCGCAACACCATCGCTGTTGCGGCGCCCCGTCTTGCGCCGCGTCCCGCCCAACCGGCAGCCGCGGTCATCGGCGCCGGCCACTTCGCCGGGCGCACGCTGCTGCCGGCATTGCGCAGCGCCGGGGTGCATCTGCGGACGGTCGTTTCGATGGGCGGGGTGAGCGCGGCCCGGATGGCGAAGAAGTTCGGTGCCGAGCAAAGCTCCACCGACCCGCATGCGGCGATCGCGGACCCGCGGGTCAACACGGTGGTGGTGGCGACCCGGCACGACACCCACGCCGCCCTTTGCTGCGAAGCGCTCGAAGCGGGCAAACACGTGTCTGTCGAAAAGCCGCTCGCGCTCAGCGAGGTGGAGCTCGATCAGATCGAAAAGGCCTATGCCCAGGCGGCGCGCCAGGCGGGCGTCAGGTTGATGGCCGGTTTCAACCGGCGCTTTTCGCCTCTTACTCAGAGGATGAAATCGCTGCTGCAAGGCGTGGCCGAGCCCAAATGCTTCATCGTGACCGTCAATGCCGGGGTGGTGCCGCCCGCGCATTGGACGCGCGACCGGCGCGCCGGCGGCGGACGCATCGTCGGCGAAGCGTGCCATTTCGTCGACCTGGCCCGGTTCCTCGCCGGCTGCAGGATCGCCGGCTTCCAGGCGGCGAGCGTCGGCGCCGGCGGCGATGCGGTCAGCTTTACGCTGCGCTTTGAGGACGGCTCGCTGGCCACCGTCAACTACCTGGACAACGGCGCCAACTCCTTTCCCAAGGAGCGCATCGAGGTGTTTGCCGCGCGGCGCACATTGGTGCTGGACAATTTCCGCCGCCTGACCGGCTACAACTGGCCGGGCTTCAAGCGGATGGCGCTGTGGCGCCAGGACAAGGGGCATGAGGCCGCGGTGGCGGCGTTCGCCGAGGCAATCCGCAGCGGACTTCCGTCGCCGATCGCCTTTGAGGAGCTGGCCGAGGTGAGCCGGGTGACGCTGCGAATCGCGCGTGCCGCGACCATAAACAATCAGTCAGACTGATGAAGATACTTTTAGTAGCTGGGGCGAGGCCGAATTTCATGAAAGTGGCCCCGCTGGTCGAGGCGCTTAAATGCCGCCAGGCCGACCATCCCGATTTAGAAATCCTGCTCGTGCACACCGGGCAGCATTACGACGAGCAGATGTCGCGCGCCTTCTTCAACGACCTGGGACTTCCGTGCCCGGACGTCGATCTGGAGGTTGGTTCGGGCACCCACGCCGAGCAGACCGGACGCGTGATGATCGCGTTCGAGGCGCTGCTCTTCGAGCGCCAGCCCGACTGGGTAGTGGTGGTGGGCGACGTCAATTCGACCGTGGCCTGCGCGCTGGCGGCCAAGAAGCTGTGCATCAAGGTCGCGCACGTAGAGGCCGGGCTGCGTAGCCGCGATTGGACGATGCCCGAGGAAATCAACCGCGTCGTGACCGACGTGCTGTGCGACGCGCTGTTCACCACCGACCCGATGGCGGGAGAAAATCTGCGCGCCGAAGGAATCGACCCGGCCAAAATCCATTTCGTCGGCAACGTGATGATCGACACGCTGCTCAAGCATAGCCGGCGGGCGGCGGCACTGCGGCAATGGGAACAGCTCGGCCTTCAGCCGCATCGCTACGGTGTGCTGACGCTGCATCGGCCCTCCAACGTCGACCGGCCGGAAAGCTTCGGCGCGATCGTGCGGGCACTGGAGGCAATCCAGCGCGAGCTGCCGCTGGTCTTTCCGGTCCATCCGCGCACCCGCCGCATGGCGCAGAGCTTCGGGCTGTGGCCGCGGATGGAGGCGATGCCCAATTTGCGGCTGCTCACGCCGTTGGGCTACCTTGAGATGCTGTCGCTGACGGGGGCGTCGGCGGTGATCCTGACCGACAGCGGCGGCTTGCAGGAGGAGGCGGTGGTGCTGGGCGTTCCCTGCATTACGCTGCGGACCAATACCGAGCGGCCGATCACGATCAGGGTGGGAGCCAACCAACTGGTCGGCAACGATCCGCAGGCGATCGTGGCCGCGGTGCAGGCGCGGCTGGCGGCAGGGCGCAACTCTTTTGCGCGGCCGGAAAAATGGGACGGCCAGGCGGCGCATCGGATTGCGGAACTATTGCTGAAAGGCTGATGCATATACTTTTTGTAACTGAGAATTTTCCGCCCGAGCGCAACGCCGCCGCCAGCCGCGTCTATGAACGCGCCTGTTATTGGGTGAGGTGGGGACACCAGGTTACGGTGATCACCTCGGCGCCCAACTTTCCCGAGGGCAAGGTCCACCCCGGCTACCGCAACCGTTGGCATCAGGTTGAACAGCGCGACGGCATCCGCGTGGTCCGGGTCAAGACCTTCATCGCGGCCAACGAGGGGGTGGTGCTGCGCACGCTGGACTTCCTGTCGTTCATGGTCACCAGTTTTTTTGGCGGTTTGATGGAGCGCCGGCCCGATGTGGTGGTCGCGACCTCGCCGCAATTCTTCGCCGCCGTGGCAGGCTGCGTGCTGGCCGCCGTGCGGCGCCGCCCGTTCGTATTTGAACTGTCCGACTTGTGGCCCGCGTCGATTACCGCGGTGGGCGCGATGCGCGACAATGCGGGTCTGCGGATGGTCGAGCGGCTGGAGCTTCTGATGTATCGGCGCGCGGCCAAAATCGTCGCGTTGACCAGGGCATTCAAGTCCGACCTGGTGGCGCGCGGCGTACCGCCCGACAAGGTGGCGGTGGTGATCAACGGCGTCGACATGGCGCGCTACGCGCCGCGGGTGCGCGATCGGCAACTGGCGCGCGAGCTTGGACTGGAGGGCCGTTTCGTCATCGGCTACATCGGAACGCACGGCATGGCGCACGCTTTGGAGCGGGTGCTCGACGCCGCCGACCTCTTGCGAGAGCGGCCGGCGATACAGTTTTTGTTTGTCGGTCCCGGCGCCGCCCGCGAGGGACTGGTGCGCGACGCCGCCCGGCGCGGCCTGACCAACGTGCGGCTGGTTCCCGCGCAGCCCAAGGAGTCGATGCCGGCGTACTGGAGCCTGTGCGACCTGGCGCTGGTGCACTTGAAAGATACCCCGCTGTTCCGCACCGTGATTCCCTCGAAGATTTTCGAGGCAATGGCGATGGGGCGCCCGATCGTGCTGGCGGCGCCCGACGGTGAGGCGGCCGACATCATCCGTACCACGGGCGCCGGCGTCGTTCTGCCCGCGGAGGATCCCCAGGCGCTGGCCGCTGCGGTCAGCGACCTCAGTGCCGCGCCGCAGCGGGTGGCAGAGATGAGCCGCAGATCGCTGGCTGCGGCACCGCTGTTCACCCGCGAAAAGCAGGCCCGCGACATGCTCAAGATTATCGAGGAAGCCGCACCCAGTGCGCCCGAATCGCTGGAAGGCTTCCGCTCTGCCTCGGTCGGAAAATAGGCGCGGCAGCTTTTTCGTGTTCGCAATCAGCCATAACCAATCCGGTGGGAGGCTGCCGGCGCAGCGATGCGCGCTGTGCTGCTTGGATCGCCGTTGCGGGTCAGATATGCACGATCAGGCGGGTCGGATGGCAAAGGTCGACCAATGAGAATTGCGATCAACGCACTGACGGTCAGGGAAGGAGGCGGCCTGGTTGCGCTCGAAAAGCTGCTCGCCCAATTCGTTCGCCTCAAGCCTGAATACGAATATCACGTGATCGCCAGCCGCACGCTCCCCTACATGAGTTGCATGGAGCACGCCACCGTGCGCCGCCATCAGTTCGTGTGGGCGGAACGCAATCTGCCGATGATCGGCCTGTGGTACCTGGCGATTTTACCCGCTTGGCTGCGCAAAAATCGCATCGACGTGTTGTTCTCGCAGACCTGCTATTTGCCGCCCATCGGCCCCAAGCGCGCAACCCTCCTGGTGCAGGATGCCCGCTACTTCTGCACGCCAACCTGGACGGCCAACCAGTCACTGATGGAGCGGGTAAAATTCAAACTTCAGCGCCTGTGGGTCCATCGTTCCGTGGCGGCCGCCGACGAGGTGACGGTTCAGACCCAAGCGCTGGCAAACCTCATCGGTGAATGCATTCCCTCGGCCAGCGACCGGATTAAGGTGATTCCGCACGGACCGGGCTATCTTGACAAGCCATGTCCGCGCCAGGTCGTCCCTCTCAGACCGTCGGACGCTTTGGAGCTGGCCTATGTGGCGCTCTATCGTGATCACAAGAACTTCACCACCTTGTTCCGCGCGCTCAAGCTGCTGCGAAACCGCGGTATCCCGGCGCGGGTGCACCTGACGCTGGACCGCGACAAGCCCGAAGTCCTCGCAATGGAGCGGTGCATCAAGGAACTGGGTGTGGCCGAGTGGGTCGTCAACCACGGCCAGCTCGACCGATGGGCCGTGAGCGAGCTGTACGAGAAGTCGCACGTGTTCATATTTCCGTCGATTTGCGAGTCCTTTGGATTTCCGCAAGTAGAAGCGATGGCCTTTGGATTGCCCATCGTTGCCGCCGACACTCTGGTCAGCCGCGAGGTGTGCGGGCCGGCCGCCATGTTTTTCCCGCCCGATGACGCCGACGCGCTGGCGCGCCTGATTGCGCGTCTTTACACCCATCCGGAGGAACTGGCGTTGGCCTCGCGGTTGAGCGCGCAGCGCGCGGCCAGTTTCGATTGGACCAAAGCCGGCGGCGAGACGCTGGGCTGGATGACCAACGGGCGTGCCAATCACTGATTTGCCACGCGTCGAGCGAGGCGATGTTTCACGATTCGGTACCAGCTTCTGACCGCGTCTCGGTGCCCTGCTGCTCGGTGGTGATTTGCACGCGCGATCGCCCGGACGAACTGGAGCGCTGCATCGCGACCGTGCTCAGCCAGGATTATCCCCGCTTCGAGGTGCTGGTGGTCGACAATGCACCGCATGATGGGCGGGTCCGCGAAGTGGCCCAGCGCTGCCGCGTTCGTTACACGCTGGAGCCTGTTGCGGGACTCAGCCGCGCTCGCAATCGCGGCGCGCGCGAGAGCGGCGGTGAAATAATCGCCTATATAGATGATGACGCGACGGCGGCGCCGGGGTGGCTTTCGGCACTGGCGGCCGAATTCGCCGACCCGATGGTGATGGCCGTTGCGGGCCGCATCCTTGCCCCGCACGGGGAGAAGGTTGCGCCGCCGCCAGGGTCGGATCCTGCCCTGTCGCGGCGCGTCGTGGACCGCGGCATCCCGGACTGGTTTGAGATAGCGAACTTCGGCGGCATCGGGATTGGCGCCAACATGGCGCTGCGGCGCAGCGCTTTCGGCCGTTGGCCGGGTTTCGACGAACGGCTGGGCCGCGGTGCCGTGCTGTATGCGGGCGAGGACAACTATGCGTTCTATTGTCTGACGAAGCTTGGCTATCGCGTGGTCTATAGCCCCGCCGCCGCGGTCTATCATGTTCGGCTCGAAGATCGCGTTGCGGATCGCGAGCATCGCTCGGCACTACTGACCGGAGCGGTCGGCTACATGATGTTTCTTTTCAAAGAGGAGCCCTCGGGGCGGCTCGCTCTATTGAGATTTCTGCTCGGATGCGTCGTCAGGCGCGCCCGCCGCCCATGGCGCCCCGCCCACCCTCCGGGGCAGGTGCGGTTCTCCCAGCGCTCGCTCGAACTTGAGGCCGCCCTGCGCGGCCTCATGCTTTATGCGCGTGCCGCATTCGGCCGGGGTTTGGCCAGCGAAAAGATGACCCGGAGAGGTTTGCTGCGCAGCGTCGATTGAAGCTTGTGCGGGCGCGGCGCCGGAGGCCGCGATGTTCGTTAAAAGCACGCGGTTGACCGCTTGATTTCAGTTGTCATCGCCACTTACCGCCGCTGCGCGGTGCTGAAGCGGACGCTTCCGACCGTACTCGCTCAGGATCTGGCTGCCGACCAGTATGAAATCGTAATCGTCCTGGACGGCCCGGACCGGGACACTGCCAGTTGGCTGCGCGGTCTGCGCCTGGCGCACCGCCTGCACATCGTCGAACAGCCGCATCGGGGACTGGCTGCGGCGCGAAACTGCGGGATCAGGGCGGCAAGCGGGAATCGGGTGTTGCTGCTCGACGACGATTTGCTGTGCAGTGCCCGGCTGGTCAGATGCCACGCCGAAGCGGTGGGCGACAATCTAATCGCGATGGGAGCGGTGTTGGTCTCGGCCGACAGCCCGCGCACGATTGTTGCCGACTGGGTTCGGCGCTCCACCCAGGAGAGGATGCGGCGCCTTGCCACTGACGGTCCCGAGTGGCCCCGGGACATCGCGCTGTGCGCCAACTACTCCGCGCCGCGGCAGTTGATATTGTCGTGCGGCGGCTTTGACGAAACTTTCATCGGCGCCTGTGAAGAGTTCGACATCGGAATCCGATTGAGAAAATTGGGTGCCGAGTTTCGCTACCTGCCAGATGCCGTGGCCCATGAGTTTTACGTCAAGAGCCCTGACCAGATGGTGCAGACCGATTGCCGCGCACGAGGCGCAAATGAAGTCAGGTTGTGCCGCAAGCATCCGGAGTTCAGGCCCGTGTCAGCGGTGGCCCGCTTCAATCAGGGCGCCCGCGTGACACGGGCGCTTCGCTATGCGGCCGTTCGCGCGCCTTTTTCCCTGGAAAACGTTTTGGCGCCGGCGTTCCGCGGAGCAGAAGTTCTGGCGCGGGCGGGAATCGGTCGACAAATCGCCGTTCGGCTGTTGGAGTTCCGTCGCGGATCGGCCTTGTTCCGCAGCGCCAGGGAGCAGTCGGGCGGATGGGTTGAGTTTCGGAGTGAATTCGCCGCTACCTTGCCGGTACTGCTGTACCATCATGTCGGCCCCACGCATCGCGGCGCCTATCCATTACTCACCGTATCGCCGCCGAGATTCGAAGCACAGATGAAATGGCTTCGCCGCCGCGGCTATACGGCGATCCGCTCGTCAGATTGGAGCGCCTGGATTCGCGGCGAACGTCCCTTACCTAAAAAGCCGGTGCTCATCACCTTCGACGACGGCTATGCTGACCTCGTTCAACATGCACTGCCCGTGTTGAAGCGCCACAACCTGACCGCAACCATCTTTCTGCCCACGCAGCGCATCGGCAGGAGCAACGAATGGGACAGCGGGAGCTGGACGCAGGTGCCGCTGATGAACCGCGAGCAGATTAGCGAATGGGCCGCGCAGGGAATGGAGTTCGGCTCGCACAGCCGCACCCATCCCGATCTGACGGCGCTGTCGCGCGATCAGCTCGACGACGAAATCGCCGGCAGCGCTCAGGACCTGCAGTCGCTGACCGGCCTGCGCCCGGTTGCTTTCGCTTATCCATACGGATTATTCAATGATCAGGTGCGCGAGTGCGTCAGCCGTGTGTTCGATCTGTCCTTCACCACCAAGATGGGCGTCAATCGCCTGGCCGACGATCCGTTTGTGCTCCAGCGTCTGGAAGTACTGCCCTCCGACAATGAGGTAAGTTTTGCTTCCGCGCTGGTCTGCGGCTTTCGCCCCGTTACAGCATTGCGCACGAAAGTAGCGCTCCGATCCCGCATACGAGCTGCATTTCATGTCCTGTCCCGACCGCTGCTGCAAGGTTGAGCGTCACCGCACGGGCAAGGCGAAGTCCGATAGCGACAGACTGTTAGGCTGGCTTTGCACACGCCGCCGTCAGGCCTTGAAGGAAGCCTGCATTAGAGACGCGGCATCGGTTATCTGAAATGCATCGAGCAGGTTAAAGACGTTAACCGCCGCTGTACTGGAAAACCCTCAGATTGAAATCCGGCGCGATTTCCAGCAGCGGCGGCATTTTTGACATCCGTCGGCTTTCGCTCGGCGCAATCGTATTGTTTGCCTTCGCCGCGCGGGCCGTATTTTTGGCCAGAGGCGGATCGCAATGGATTTTCAGCGCCGATGCCGATTACTATCTGGCGCTGGCGCAGGGATTTCTGAACGGCTGCGGCTTCGCGCCATTCGAGGGAGCATGCGGACCTCCGGAAGTGATGCGGGTTCCCGGGTATCCCCTGTTTTTGATCCCGTTTGTTTCCCACTATCGCGCGGTCGTGCTGGTCCAGGCCGTGCTGGGCGCGTTGACTTGTTTGCTCGTGGCACGGGTTGCGGCCAGGAAGCACGGCCTGATGGCAGGTCTGATCGCAGCGGCATTCATCGCTACGGATGTCCCCACCATACTTGCGACCAAGGAAATCATGTCCGAGGCCCTGTTTCAGTTTGTGGCGTTCCTGGCGATTTTCGCATGTTTCGAGGGACAGGGCAGCCTTTCGACCGTGCTGTTGGCCTCATGTATTTTCATACGCCCGGTTGGCCTGGTGCTCATCCCTGTCGGCGTGCTGGTGCTGATCGCAGGCCGCAACTGGACAGCGGCGTTAATCGCTTTGGGAGTCTCAGCTCTGGTCGTTGCGGGATGGGTGGTGCGCAACGACCGGCAAGCCGGAATATCGTCCTTCACCGTCGAGGGCGCGGCAAATCTCTTCTGGTTCACCGCACCCGGTGTGATCGCCCGGCACGACCAGGTTCCTTACGCGCTGGCAGAGGAACATTTGCAGCATTCGCTGAATGCCGATCTCGCGCGGGTAAACACGTACAAGCCGTCGCTCATCTGGGGGCCAGCCGCCACGCCTGCCGGGTCGCACTTGATGCTCTCACAGGCAGTCGCGGTAATACGCCGCTACCCGGCTGACGCTGCCATCGTCACGCTGGAAGGATTCGCCCAACTAGCGTTCCAGCCCTATCAACTGGAGACCGGTTGGCACGGGTTCATCGAGAACAAGCAGCTGTTCGAAGGCATCAGATTGATTTCAACAGCTTTGCAGACAGTGTTGTTGTTTTTACTGTGGTCCGGTGTCGTCCTTGCGATGGTCAACGAAGGGAACGAGCCTGAGCGCTGGTTACTATTGGCTGCGAGTCTGCTTCTGTTGCTTGCAGCGTCACCTTTTGCGGGAAACCTCAATGCGCGATTTCGCACGCCGGCCATTCCGTTCGCCGCCGTGCTGGCGGGGATCGGATGGGCGCCGCTTGTCCTGCGAGCGCTGTGGCGATCTCGCACTACATGACGAAGGTGAAGCTTTCGGTAGTCATTCCGACGCGCAACCGCCGCGAATTAATAGCGAGGACACTGCCGACAATCCTCAACCAGAACCTGACCTGCGGTGAATACGAGGTCGTAGTCGTATCCGACGGCTCGACCGACGGCACGATGGATTTCCTGCGCGCCATCAAAACCTCCGTGCCACTGCGTGTCCTGGAGCGCCCGCACTGCGGAATCGCAGCATCGCAAAACGCGGGCATCAGAGAATCCCGCGGCGACCTGGTGATGGTGCTCGATGACGACATACTTTGCGGACCCACGCTGGTGGACAGACATATCGCGGCGCATCAAAGCGATTACTCATGCGTAGCCTTTGGGCCGCGGTTGTTCTCGCCCGAAAGCCGGCCCGGCCTGGCGACCGAGCTGCAGGGCAGCTGGTATCGCGACCATGCCCGCAGACTGGCCGTGGAAGGCGGGCCGCGGGACCGATTCGACGTCTGGTTGGATTCCAATTTCTCGGTGCCGCGCAGCATACTGTTGGCGCATGGCGGTTACGATGAAGGCCTCAGGTACACGGAGGACCGCGAGTTGGGGACCCGGTTATGGGATTCCGGCGTGCGGTTCAAGTTTCTGCCCGATGCGCCGGTCTATGAGATTTATCTAAAGACAACCAACCAGTTGGTAGCCATCGATGGATGCGTGATTGGCAGTGATGAGGTCAAGCTTTGCCGCAAGGGAAATGGCTACCGTGGTGTGTCAATACCGGCTGCGCTGCTGGGGGAATCGCGCGCAAGACTGATGACCTGGTGGATGTGCTGCGTACCGCCGGCGTGGCTCGATGTGATGCTTCGCTTGCCATGCTCGATCGCCGAACGGCTTGGTGCCAACGCCGCGATGCGGAGGCTTGGCCTCCGCGTCCTTCAGTACCGCAAGGCGATCGCGGTGATGCGCAGCGCCATCCGCGAAACCGGTTCATGGCGGGCGTTTCGGCAGGAGTTCGGCATGCGCCTGCCGGTACTGCGCTACCAGCGGCTCCCGCCGGCTCAGAGCTTTGAGGCACAGATACGCTGGCTGGTGCGGCGGGGCTGCGTGGGTATCACGCTATCGCAATGGCTGCGCTGGGTCACAACGGGCCAGGCGCTGCCGCACCGGCCGGTGCTGATAAACTTCGATGGCGGCTACGCGGAGGTGGCACAGTACGCGCTGCCGGTCTTGCGCCGCCACAATTTTGCCGCGGTGGTCCATCTGCCAACCGGTCTTATCGGAGAACAGTCAAAATGGGAGCGGGCATCGGGCCTCGTTCCACAGCCGCTGATGACGGCCGATCAAATCAAGTATTGGGCCAGCGAAGGGATCGAGTTCGGGTCGCTGGGGCGCAGCTATCGGCGGCTGACCGAGCTCGAGGGCGAAGCGCTGGCGGAGGAGACCGAGGGCAGCGCCGATGACATGGCACAGCTTCTAGGACACCGCCCCATATCATTTTCGTATCCCCATGGTGCGTCGAACAAGGCCGTGCTCGAACAGGTGCGGCGGTCGTTCAGGATGGCGTTGGGCGGCATGCCTGGACTTAATGCCCTTGGCACCGATCCTCATTTGATGCACTCGACGACGATTATGCCGACGCACACGATACTGGACCTCGCCTTTGCAGTTCTCTCGGGACACTCCATGCTTGCGTCCTAACTACCAAGTCGGCTTTAACAATACCGAAACCGGAAATAATAAATATGTCCCGTAGCAATAGCAACCGGCTGGCAAAGTGAAGCTTTCGATCATAGTACCCACGCGCAATCGCAAAGAGATGATCGCCAAGACCCTGCCGGCACTCTTGAATCAGAAGGTACCCGCGGGCGAGTACGAGGTCGTGGTCGTGTCGGACGGTTCCACTGACGGCACGGTTGAATTCCTCAGCACGCTCAACAGCCCGGTTTCGCTGCGAGTCATCGACCGGCCGCATCGGGGATTGGCTGCCACGCGCAACGCGGGCATCCAGGCGGCGCGCGGCGAGATTGTGTTGCTCATCGACGATGACATGATTGGTGACCCCTCGCTGGCGGAAAAGCACATCGCCGCGCATGACGGCGGGCGCGCGTGCGTGGCGATTGGGGCGTTGCGTACCTCCCCGCAAAGCGCAAGCAGCCTTGCCACTGAGCTGGTAAGAACTTCGCATCAGGCATATCACGATCAATTGGTCCGCCAGGGGCCAAGCCGATCCCGATACAGGCTTTGGCTGGCCGCCAACTTTTCGGCCCCGCGAAGCCTCCTGCTTGCTCATCACGGCTATGACGAACGCTTTCTGTCATCGGAGGATCACGAACTCGCGATTCGTCTGTGGGACGCCGGGGTGTCCTTCAAGTTCCTGCCCGAAGCGCTGGCCTATGAGATCTATTCAAAGGACGCCAACCGCGTGGTTGCCTCCGATGCCCCACGCACCGGCGCAGCCGACGCAAATCTCGCCCGCAAGCATCCCGGCTACCGATGTGTCTCAGTGCTGGCTTCGTTGTTCGGGGAGTCGCGGGTCAGGCAGATCGCATGGGAGATGTGTTGTGTTTCGCCCTTCTCACCGGATTTGATTCTTCGAATTCCATACTCAGTCGCAGAAGCGTTCAGGCGAAATGCACGGATGGAACGGCTTGGCCTTCGCCTGGTGCAGTACCGAAAATCGATCGCGATGATGCGCAGCGCGGCGCGCGAGACTGGTTCATGGCGGAAACTGCGCCAGGAGTTCGGGATGCGCCTGCCGGTGCTCAACTACTTGCATGCGGCGCCGGCCGATCGATTCGAAAAGCACGTGCGCTGGCTGGCACGGCGGGGCTACGTGGGTATCGCGCCCTCGCAATGGCTGCGCTGGATCAGAATGGGAGAGGCCCTTCCGCACCGCCCCGTACTGATTTCCTTTCAGGGAGCCTGCGCGGAAGTGGCCGAATGCGCCCTGCCGGTTCTGCGTCGTTATGATTTTCGCGCCGTCGTCCACGTGGTAACTGGAAGCATCAACGGCCGGTCCGAGTCGGAGTGTGAGTCGCAGGTCGGCGGCCGCCCGCTGATGACGGCCGATCAGATCCGCTTCTGGGCAAACGAAGGAATCGAGTTCGGTTCGCTAAGCCGCAGCTATCGGCGGTTGACCGAACTGGATGCCGAAGGGCTGGTTGAGGAGGTCGAAGCAAGCGCCCAGGAGCTAGGGCAATTGCTGGGACGCCGCCCGATATCATTCGCATACCCGTACGGTGCGGTGAACGAAGCGGTGCTTGAACAGGTGCGGCGCTGCTTTGAGATGGCCTTGAGCGATGTCCCCGGCCTCAACGCTCTTTGCACCGACCCTCATCTGATGCGCACCGCCCGGATTACACCAAACTATCGAATACTCGATCTCGTCCGTGCCGTTTTCCTTGGCTCCCCGCGCGCGCCATCACTTCGCAGACGGGCCGCCCTCTCCGATTCCACCCTCTTCGCGCCGCTGCCGGGGTCGTTGTCGGGCAACGTGGAAATTTGAACGCCGATTGCACAGGTCCGGCCACCGTGTGCCCGCGATTGTCGTCCGAAGCGGAAGCCTGGGATCAGACGCAGACAAGCTCTGCGCCAGATGCCGGCTCTTTCGAAACCGAAGAGCGGATCCGCCTGATGGGGCAGGGATTGGTCAACGGCGCCGGCAAGGTCATGCTCGGGCTGATCGCGATCTGCCTGGTCCCGGTGATGCTCAGAGGGCTGGGCCGGGAACTCTTTGGTTTATGGCTGTTCGCGTCGATGGTGGCGAGCACGGTCGCCACGGTGGCGGATCTCGGACTGCAGTTGACCGTGATACGCGAGGTGGGCGCCGTCGGAGACGATACTCATGAGGTCGCACCATTCGTCAGGGCAGCCGCCAATTTATACTTGCGCATTACTATCGCGGGCGCCCTGGTTGTCATCGCCCTGGGCGCAGCTCTGATCAGCCGCCACCACGCGGCCACGCCGGAGGCTCACAGCCTTCTGGCAAAGGTCTTCGTCGTAGTATCGATCGGATTCATCGCAGACCAGATGTGCGCATTCCAACTTTCGGTACTGCAAGGACTGCGCAGGTTCGATCTGGCCAATTTGCTGGCGGTCTCGGCCTGCATATTAAATGCGGTCGCCATCGTTGCCGTGCTGGCCGCAGGCGGGCGATTGCTCGCCGTCGTGGAGGCCGAAGCGCTGGTCTCGATACTCGGTCTGTCGGTCGCTTATGCAGCGGTGGCGCATATTGCGCCGCCACTCAGACAGCGTCCGGAGAGGTTGAAGCTCCAAATCCTTCGCCCACACATGCGTTTCAGCCTGTTTAGTCAGCTCAGCGTCACGGCAAATGCGGCACTATGGAACGGACCGCCGATGCTGATCGGATTGATGCTCGCACCCGCCGGCCTGGTGCCTTATCAACTCGGCAGCAAGTTTCCGCTTGCGGCCGGCAACATTGCATGGGAACTGGCGGCGGTGATGATCCCGATAGCGAGCAGGCACCAGCGCACCAATGATGTCTTGTCCGCCGCAGAAGCCTTTGAAGCCGCAACGCGCTGGGTAACAGTTCTGATTCTGCCGATTTTCATCATCCTGTGGATCGTCGGACCGGGTCTTCTCAGCGCCTGGCTTGGTCAGGTGCCACCGGGCACTCTTTTGGTGCTTCGCATCATGACCGTGGCATCGGCGCTTAGCGCGGTCGATGTAGCCGCCTCCAGCATTCTGACTGGCCGCGGAATGGTCGGATTTTTGGCGGCGACGGTCGGTGCCGTCGCGGTTATAGCGCTGCCGCTTACCGCCTTGCTCCTCGAACGCATTGGGCCCGAAGGCGCCGCCTGGACGCTGCTGATAGCCGCGCCGATTGCGGCGGCTATTATGCTCCGCGCCGCCGCGAGAGAATGCCGCATTGCCCTGTTCGGCATGCTCTGCCGCATCGCACGCGACGTCTGGATGCCCGCCGTGGCGTGCGCATGCGCTGCTGAATTGGCTGGACGTTTCCTTCCGGCGAAACCATGGATAAGCGTTGCCGCCGTCCTATTTGCCGGCGGATTGGCGTATTTGTGCGTGTATCTAGTGTTCGGCGCACGCGAAGAGGAACGCCGAATCGTCCGCCGCGGACTCGATTCGCTTGTCGACCTTCTTATGGCGGCTGCGGCGGGAGCATATCCGGCGCTGCGTGCAATCGCGCGTTTATCGCGACTGCGGCCGTCGAAGTATCCGCATCTTGCGGCATTAGTCTATTGGTTGCGCGACCCCTACAAGCACGTCCGGACCTTCGATTGCGAATATGAAACCGGGCCTGACCCATGGCGCTACACCACCGACGCTAACAAACGCGAACGCCACCTGATGGCCCTGCGACTGGTGGAAGGCTTCTGTCCCCAGGACGGTTTCCGTCGCGTGTTCGAGATCGGTTGCGCCGAGGGAGTGTTTACCGAAATGCTGGCGCCTCTGTGCCAGTCCCTGACCGCGGTGGACTTTTCCGAAATCGCGTTGCAACGGGCCCGTAGAAGGCGCAATTGGGGCGACAACGTCACTTTTCGCCGCTGGGATCTTCGTACCGATCCAATTCCGGCGCGCTTTGAGTTGATCGTCGCGATGGACGTGCTCGGCTATATCCGCCGGCCGGGCAAAGCGCGGAAAGTGCACGACCGGTTGGTAGCCGCCCTGCGCAGCGGGGATTTGATTTTGGCCTGCGACTTTCGCGAGTCGTTCGACGACTCATGGCTGGCCCGGCGCCTGCACTTCGGCAGGTGGGCGATCGAGCAACTGAAGACCCACCCGGATCTCGAAACCATAAAGCAAGTCAGTACATCCACCCACGAATTTGCCGTCCTGCGCAAGTTGTAGCCGGTCGCCATTATCCGCCGCGGTGCGGAACAGTGAAGGGAACAGAGTGAGCACGCTGGTCCATCGGCTGAAGGTCGCCGCCCGCTGGGTTAGAGTTGTGTGGGTCCAGGCCGGACTGACCATCCTCGCACTCGTGGTCATCGATAGTCTTGCTGTCGTCACCCTTCGCTCGCGCTCTCGGATCGACTCACGGGCCTTTGCCGATGGCTACCACGGTGCTACCTGGACAATCGAATACTTCGATGAGTTGGCTCATCAAAAGACAAGATGGGAGCCATATGTGTATTGGGTGGGCAGCCGATACGCAGGCAGATACATAAACGTTGATTCGCAGGGCATTCGAAGGACAACGGCCAGCCGCGATTTTGGTTGCCGGCGGCGCAGCCGGGTGTTTACTTTTGGCGGTTCCGCCATGTGGGGCATAGGCGCACGCGACGACGAAACGATAGCTTCATGGCTCCAGAAACTCCTCGACGCCAGGCATGCCTGTGTCGAGGTTATCAATATGGGACAGGACGGCTATGTGAGTACGCAGGAGGTATTGTTGCTTGCGGAACAGCTTCGCCGTGGAAACACGCCCGACCTCGTAATCTTTTACGATGGCTACAACGATGTGCTCACTGCGGAATACAATAACGCAGCGGGTTTTACGTATAATGAAGATGCGAGAAGACGGGAATTCAACCTATCCGTCTCGCGACGGCAGCTGCTTACAACGGGTCTGAAGAGGTTGCTGCTCGATACGGGGATCGCAGAGATGGCCAGGCGGATGATAGTGGGTCTGGCGCCGGGCGTCTACAGTGAAGTACAGGGCCGGCTTGTAGCGATCGGTGCGGCGAAAGTACAGACCACAAGAGCGGCCAGCGACGATAAGCTTCAGCATAGCGTCGTCGATGCATATCTGCTGAACAAGGAATTTGCCGACGCTATGGCCACACGATTCGGATTTCAGACTCTAACCTACTGGCAGCCGTCGGTGCTGGACAAGAACAAGCTGACCCCCTATGAGCGCGTCGTAGTGCAGAGTACCTATCTGCCGGGAGAGATAGCGTTTGCCTCAGCGCTGGAGCGCCGCATGAGAGCAGCCGGCGCACGCGCCGGGATTCATAATCTAAGTGGACTTTTCCATGACTGCCGGCAGCCCTATTTCATTGATGACGTGCATGTCACGGGCGAGGCGAATCGTGTCATCGCCGAAGCTATGGTAGCGGACGTAATGGCGTCGCTCGAGCAGGCCCATCCTCGGCAAGCTGCCGGCGCTGCGGCGACCGGCACCCGATAATGGCATGGCTTAAAGAGTGCAGGTTTCGCATTGATGAGTGGAGCGATATTTGAGTTCGGCGTGCCGATTGATTCGTCGGTTAAAGGGCCCGCCCGCCGCTGAGGGATTCGGGATTTGGGTGTGTACAGTGTGATGGCAACCGGGGACGCGACCGTGCGCGCGGCAACTGATTCCAGAGCGGGGAACGACTCCCCGGGTACGCACCGGGGAAAGCGCGCGCTGCTCGGCGTACTTGAAGACTGGTTCCCGACCGATCGACCGCTGGTCGGCGCGGTCCGGGTCTTTGTCGCCGCACTGGGGATCCGGTGGATCTATTTGCTGGCCCACACGATACTTAAGCCGTTCTGGCCGATCAAAGAATTTGATTTCAACGAGATGGGCAGTATAGCGGTCAATCTCTTCCAGGGCCGAGGCTTTAGTTCCCCGTTTTTCCACGGCAACGTTCCAACCGCCTGGGAATGCCCGCTGGTTCCCTTTGTCTGGGCGGCTGTCATGAGACTCCTGGGCGAAGCTTCGCAGCGCACCTACCGGATGCTGGTCATTATCCAGACCGTGCCGGCTGCTCTGTCGGTTTCACTATACTGGCTGATCGCAAGGTACCTGGTGCGCCGCACATCCGGACTTCGGCCCTACACCCCGTTCATTGTCGCTGCGCTGTTTTGCTTTTGGCCCGAGGCGATCCTGCGCATCCAGGAAATCTGGTACTTCGTTTGGCAGGAGGCGGCTTTAGCCGCTTTGATGTGTGTGGCACTGTGGTGGTGTGACATGCCAAGTCGGCGCTCGGGTTCGGCGCTTGGGGCGGCGGCGGGCGTGTTGGCGCTGATCAATGTGACGCCGCTGCCGATTTATCCGGTGGCGCTTGTGGAGCCGCTCGCCCGCATCCGACGCAACCGTGCTGAGATGCTCGGGGCTGCGCTACTATCGGTTGTCATCGCAGGCGCGATCGTGGCCCCGTGGCTGATCCGCAATGCGGTCGAACTTGGCGCGTTTGTGCCGATGCGCTCCAACAGCTGGAAAGAAGTGTTTCAGGGCAACAACCCAAAGGGCAACATCTGCGAAAACGCAGCTTCCCTGCACCCGGCTTATAACCCGAGCGAAGCGCATCTGTACCGGACCCTGGGAGAGATTGACTATATGCGCTTTTGCCGCGAGCGGGCAATTCGTTATATCAGAAGCCATCCTGGGCTGACCGCGTGGCGTGCAGCACAGCGGTTCTACGTGGTATGGTTTACGGACCTCTTCGACCAGTGGCCCTGGAACCGGGCCGAATTGCAACGCCGGGACATGCTGACGAGAGTCAGGTTGATGATATTCAGTTGTTCGGCGGTTGTGCCTCTGGTGATCGTGGTCTGGGGTCTTGCAATCGGCAGACTGAGGGGGCTGCCGCACCCGGTGCTGTTGATCAGTCCCTTCATCTTTCTACCGCTGCCGCATTACTTCACTCTGGCAGACCCCTTGTATATGCAGACGATGAGGAGCTGGCTGGCGTTCATGGCGGTCATCGTGCTCTTGCGCCGGGCCAGCGACGCCGGCGCCGCTGTTGTCATGGCGTCCGAGTGACCAGGGTCAGGAACGGCGACTGTTCGGGTGGTTTCGTCCCTGAGTTCACGGCCCCGCAGTTCCCGATTGCGGCGGTACCGTTTTTTGGGAAAGGCGAATGGCTAACGGAGGTTGCACCGATACTGTGAGTCGCCACAGCGGGGCGCTCGGCAAGCGCGCGACACGGTGGCTGGGCGGGATCACGCGCCTGTGGAGAACCGTCCGGCTCCAGGTCTGGCTCAGCATATTTTTCCTGCTCGCACTGGAGTTATTGGCACGTGGCTACGTGCGCATAAGCGCGCTTTTTGAGAATGATGAAGATCCGCGCGCGTATGCTGACGGCTACCATCATGCCAAGTGGACGCACGGATTTTTCCGTGAATACAATGACTCCGCGGTCCGTTGGTCTCCTTACGTGTATTGGGTCGGGGCGGAATATAAGGGCCAGTACGTAAACATCAACTCCAGCGGCATCCGCCGCACCTGGCATCGGCCCGAGCCTGCTGATTACCGGTGCGGCCATCGCGCCCGTATATTCATGTTCGGCGGGTCCACCATGTGGGGCGTCGGGGCGCGCGACGGCTATACGATTCCCTCCTGGCTGCAGCGAATGCTATCGGAGCGTCATGCGTGTGGCGAAGTGACCAATTTTGGCCAAGACGGCTACGTCAGCACACAGGAAGTGCTGACGTTGGCCAATCTGTTGCGGGCGGGCGATGTGCCTGACATCGTAGTGTTCTACGACGGATACAATGACACCTTAACCGCCGCCATCAATCGGGAACCGGGGCTTACCTATGATGAGTACTCAAGGCGGCTGGAGTTCAACACAAACAATTTTTTCCGGCCGGTACATGAGCGCGTTCTGATTAAGCAACTGCTGTGGCGAATCTCGATGTCCTCGGGCCTGGGGCAGATTGCGAGCAGAACCGTCGCACGGATGGCGCCTGAATCGTACATGATTATTGAGGGCACTCTGGTTCAGCGCGGCGGCACGCGTGCTGAAGCGGGCGATGACAAGCAACTAGAAGCGGCAGCGGCGCAGTACTATCTGGCCAATGTGCGCACGGTCGAAGCGATGGCCCGCCAATTCGGTTTTCGTGCGCTCTTTTACTGGCAGCCCTGCATAATAGACAAGAAGCATCTGACCGCTTACGAGCAGGAACAGGCAAAGGCCATACCGCGGTTTTGGCGCAGTTTCATCGTCGGGGTGCACCAGAAGGTCGGTCAGGCCGCGCAGAGCAATAACATTCACGATATCAGCAGCTTGTTTGCGGACACGACCGAACCCTATTTCATCGATCAGGCGCACGTAACCGAGGACGGAAACAGAATTATCGCGAAGCAGATGCTCGACGAGGTCGTGAAAACGCTGGCAAAACGTAAATGAGCGTGCCCGGCTGCGATTCGAAGGATTTTTCGGTCTTGGGGCGCGCCGCTGCTGCGCTGGGTGTGGTGGTGGCGGCCGGCCTTGTCGCCCGTGTCTTGATGGTCATGAGCCGGCCGCCGGTGAGCGATCCGGATACCGCCAGCTATGTCGAGTTGGCCCGCGACATCCGCTTAATGAGCTTCAGGGGATGGGACGGGGCGCGTACTCCGGTTTATCCCCTGCTTCTGCTCGCGGGCGGATGCAATCTGGACACCGCCAGGATTGTGCAAATCCTGATCGGTATCGCTACCGCGTCGATACTGGTCCTGATGGTTGTGCGGCGGACACAGAGTGGCGTATTCGCCGCGATGGTGGGTCTGGCATACGTGTTGGATCTGGGTCAGATGTCCTTCGAGTCGGCGCTGATGTCCGAAACCCTGTGCACGTTCTTCCTGTTGGCTTCGGTCTTCGTGCTCGATCACATCGTCTCAGGGCGCCAGATGTCGGAGCGGGAGCGGCTTGCGTTATGCGCAACGCTGGGTCTGTTGACCGCAGTAACAGCGCTCACCCGCCCGTTATACAGTTTTGTGATTGTAATATACTTTTTCGCCGTCCGTGGCCTGGCCGCCCCTTGGCAAGCGCGTACCCGGTGGTGGGCCGCAAGCCTGACGGCGTTGGTTGCGCCTGCGGCCGGTTTGATGCTGGCGTGGTGTGCCTTCAATTGGTTGACGGTCGGCTACTTCGGCCTGATGAGCACGGTTGGTTTCGGTCTGAGTAATCAAAGCGGCGAGTTCATGGAAATGGCTCCCGACCGCTACGCGGCCATTCGCGATCCGTACCTGCGCGCCGTCAGACGGCAGCTTGCCACCAGCGGTTCGCGCTTCGAACCGATCTTTGATGCGGCCCCGGAGATTTATCGCGAGACCGGCTGGAGCGATGTCGAGCTTTCGCGCCGGCTGACGCGGATGTCGATCGAGATGTTTGCGTCCCACCCGTTGCTGTATGCCCAGGGCGTGTCGCGCGCCTGGATACGTTTCTGGGTGCCGGGGGCCTACTATGACGTGCTGCTGAATCATGGGCAGCAGGGCCTGATGGTCAGGCTGTGGCGCCTTCAGAAACCGTTCTTCTTCGGTATTAACATCTTGTTCCTGTTGCTCAGCGGTTCGTGCCTGGTCAGATGGGTCCGGCGCCGGCCCAATGCCGGGTTGGTCCGCTATCTGGTTGCCCTGGTATTGGTTGCCTCGCTGGTGCAGGCGGCGATGGAACTGGGCGAGAACTCGCGCTATTCGGTGCCCACGTATCCGGTGGTTTTGTATGTGGTGAGTATTTGGGCGTGGGATCTTCGGCGTCGATATTCCGCTGCTGCCTGAGGCAAGCTTCAGTCCCCCGCCTGGTGTCCCCCATTGCGCCCGATCATTACAAAGAGGCCGCCGTCCTTACCGCCCTCCAGTAACATGCGAAGCTGGACCGCCAACCGATCCAGTGCGCTGCCGCGCGGATGCGCCTCGAACAATCGGTATGCCGAATCGACGGCGGCGCCGTCGCTTGCTGGGATGCTGCTCATGAACTCGAAGCCGGCCGTATCGAACCATCCCAGTACCTCCCCGAAGCTATGCTTGGATTCGTGCGGGTTTTTGTACTGATCGAGAAACCATGCGCGCCGGCGCGCGGCATTGAGTTCCGGCGATCGCAGCCGAGGGTCAAGGATAGCGAACCTGTCGCCGAGCATGCGCAGCAGCAGGCGGCGCGCGTCGGTGGGAAGCCGCCCCAAAACGTTATACAGGCCGATTGCGATGAAGCCCCTGGGGCGCACCAGGCGGGCGATGGAAGCAAAAGCGGCCCGGGGGTCGCTGGTGTGGTGTAGTACTCCATTGCTGATAACCAGGTCAAAACCGCCGGCCTTGAAGGCGGGACGAAACAGGTTCATCTGGCAGAAGGTGAGATTATTGATTTGATGGGCGCGGCGGAAGGCTTCGCCAAGTTTCAGAGAGCTGAGCGAGAGGTCGGCACCGAAGACGGTGCGCGCACGTGAGGAACTGGCCAGAAAGTTGCTCAACTGCCCGGTGCCGCATCCAACCTCCAGGATAGTGGCGCGTGCCGGGACCTGCTGGTCGAGCAGGTGAGCAAAGATACCGGCGCGTGCCTTGTCGACCAGAGTCGCGACGCTGTCGGTGTCATCATAATTGGGAAACGGATTGCGCTCGTAAAAGGATTGCTCAATTTCGGTTACGTCGCCTCTGGCCTTATCCCACTGGTTGGGCCAGAAGAGCGAAGCAATCCGCTTCTCGCATTTGAAGCTGTGGCCGCACTTCAAGCATGCAAGTGCGCCGCCCCGGACCTGGAGGTCGCCGCCGCATGCGGGACAGCACAGCAGGTCGGCGTTTTCCGCCAGGTGAGCGAGGTCTTCGCCAGCCGTTGCTTCGAAAGGGGTTTCCGCTGTTTTTTCCATTGCGCGAACCCTGTACCCTGATGTGTCATCGCAACGGTAGCGAGCTTGGGGAGCCGGTGCAAAGCGCCGCGGACAAATGCGGATAGTCGGGGTATCAGCATACTACCACGACAGTGCGGCGGCACTGATCGTCGATGGGGAGATAAACGCAGCGGCGCAGGAGGAGCGCTTTACCCGCAAAAAGCACGATCCTGGGTTCCCGCGCCACGCGCTGGCCTACTGCCTGCGCGCCGGTGGGATTGGTTTGCGCGAGCTTGACGCGCTGGTCTTTTACGACAAGCCGCTGCTGAAATTCGACCGCCTGCTGGAGACGCAAATCGCCTTTGCTCCGCGTGGATTCCGCTCTTTTGCCGCGTCTATTCCGATCTGGTTGCGCGAGAAACTTAACCTCAGATCGCTGCTACGGCGCCAGTTCGCCACCGCCGGCGGCTGCACGGTCGGCGAGCTGCCGCCCCTGTTTTTTTCCGAGCACCATCAGGCGCATGCCGCTTCGGCGTTTTTCCCAAGTCCGTTTGAGCGCGCCGGAGTCTTGTGCCTCGACGGTGTTGGAGAATGGGCCACGACGTCGGTATGGCTGGGTGAAGGCCATCAGCTTACGCCGCAATGGGAAATAGACTTTCCACACTCCCTGGGTTTGCTCTATTCGGCGTTCACGTACTTTACCGGATTCAAGGTCAATTCGGGCGAATACAAACTGATGGGTCTGGCGCCGTACGGCGAACCCAGGTATGTGCAATTGATTCTTGACCACCTCATCGATGTCAAACCCGACGGCAGCTTTCGCCTCAATCTGGATTATTTCAATTATACGACCGGCCTGACGATGACCAACGAGCGCTTCCATGCGCTGTTCGGCGGTCCGCCGCGCAAGCCCGAGGCGCGATTGACGCAGCGCGAAATGGATGTGGCGGCGTCGATTCAGAAAGTGACCGATGAAGTGGTGCTGCGGCTGGCGCGCACGGTCCATCGCGAACTTGGGGTTGATTACCTATGCCTGGCCGGCGGTGTGGCGCTCAACTGCGTGGCCAACGGCAGAGTTCTGCGCGAGGGTCCGTTCCGCGATATCTGGGTGCAGCCTGCGGCGGGCGACGCGGGCGGAGCGCTGGGCGCCGCGCTGCTCCTGTGGCATCTGTACCATGACAAGGCGCGCGCTCCGCGCGAGGGCGATGCGATGCGTGGCGCACTGCTGGGGCCGGACTTCAGCGAGGCTGAGATCCGGCGCGAACTGGACGCCGCGGGTGCAGTGTATCAGCGCTTGGAAGAGCCGCAACTGATTGATCGGGTCGCCAGACTGCTGGCCGAGGAGAAAGTGATCGGATGGTTCCAGGGACGTATGGAATTCGGCCCGCGGGCACTGGGCGCGCGCTCGATCCTGGGCGATCCGCGCAGTGCCAAAATGCAATCGGTGATGAACCTGAAGATCAAATTCCGCGAGTCGTTTCGTCCCTTTGCGCCCTCGGTGATGGCGGAGTGCGTTGGCGATTACTTCGAACTGGACCGGCCCAGCCCCTACATGCTGATTACCGCGCCGGTGCGCGAGGAACTGCGCCTGGCGCCCGACTGCCAACGGCACCTGACAGGACTGGACAAGCTCGGCGTGCCTTACTCCACGATTCCCGCGGTGACGCACGTGGATTATTCCGCACGTGTCCAAACCGTTCATCGCACAACCAATCCGCGCTTTCATGCCCTGCTGCAACGCTTCAAGGCTTTGACCGGATGCGGTGTGCTGGTCAACACCTCCTTCAATGTGCGTGGCGAGCCGATCGTCTGCACCCCCGCACAGGCTTACCAATGCTTCATGCGCACCGACATGGATTATCTGGCGCTGGGCGACTGCCTGTTGTCCAAGGCCGAGCAGCCGCGCCGCGTACGCGAGGATTACTGGGGCGGGGGATTCGAACCCGATTAGACGATGGCGAAAAGGGCCGTTGAACCGACCGCCAACGTGCAGGTGAACAAGGAACTGCGCCACTTTGGGCTGTTGGCGGGAGCCTTGATTGCCGCTATGTTCGGTGGCCTCATTCCCTGGCTGCGAGGCCATCGCTGCCCGGCATGGCCGTGGGCGGTGGGCGCGGTGTTAATCGGCTGCGGCGCGATTTACCCGCAACTGCTGAAGTATCCATTTGCAATCTGGACCAGTGCGGGTAAGTTTCTCGGTTGGCTCAACACGCGGTTGATCCTGGGAGTGCTGTTTTATGGAGTGGTGACCCCGATGGGATTGATGATGAGGCTTATGGGCCGCGATCCGATGGCGCGCAAGTTTGACCCGCACGCTCAAAGCTACCGCGTCGCCAGCCGCCGCGCGCCGCTGCGCAATCTCGAGAGGCCTTTTTGATGTTCGATCTGCTCAGGGATGTGGCGGGCTTTGCCCGCGCGCATAGAAAATTATGGCTGGCCCCGGTGATCGTGGCGCTGCTGGTCTTCGGCGCGCTGATCGTGGTCGCCGAGTATTCGGCCGTCGCGCCGGTCGTTTATACCCTGTTTTAGACGGTCCTTGACCGCGTCTATCATCGCTTGCCCTGATACCGCGCCGCTCCGACGCATTTTTTCCACCGCGTAGACGCGGCAGCTGGGCCGCCCCCTCAGGTTGGGCGCGAACGATAGACGCCGGTGAAGCCGGGCGGGCGCCAGCCCTTGTCCGCGCAAGCCACGCACACCGGGTACTGGCGGGGACGACCGTTGTCACGCCCGGTCAGGCTGACCATCACTTCGGTTGAGAAGCTCTTTTCGCAGGCCACGCAAACCGCGACCAGCGCCTTGTTTTCCTTGGCTTTTTCGCTGGGCATCGTCTATCTGGTGATGATTGTCTAGCGCGCCTCACAGCGCCGCGCAATCGGTCAGATCGCGGCGGGGTTGCCGATCCGCACGCCTCGGAAACACTGCCGCGGGCGCTCCTCACCCGCGCCGGCGCGCAAAAAAACCGCTTAGCAGCTCAGCGCACTGTGCTTCCAGCAATCCCGAATAGACCTCCAGCCGATGGTTGAGGCGCCCGTCGCGCCCGATGTCGTAAATCGAGCCCGCGGCGCCGGCCTTAGGGTCGCGGGCGCCGAACACCAGGCGTGCAATGCGCGCTATGACCATCGCCCCGATACACATCACGCAGGGCTCCAGCGTGACATAGACCGCGGCGCCGGGCAGCCGATAACTGTGCAACGCTGCGCCTGCCGCGCGCAGCGCCAGGATCTCGGCATGCGCGGTGGGATCGCGCAGGGCAATGGGCTGGTTGTGGGCGCGCGCGATGATGCGGCCCTCCAGCGCCACGACCGCGCCGACCGGCACTTCGCCCTCGGCCTCCCCGGCGCGCGCTTGGGCAATCGCGGCCTCCATCAGGGCCACGTCTTGCGCGTCATAGGCGGGCACGAGCAATATTCCTTTGGTAGACTGGTTCCAGCACCGGAGAACGGCCTCTTTCCGTATCATCTGCCGATCGGGCGTTCCCGACAACAACCGCCGGCATTGCGCCGTTGTCCGCGTGCGGCTTGCAATATGGCTCAACCGGGTAAGATTTTCGCGCGGCAATTGAAGGAGCGGATCGACCGCGGCGACTGTCCGCTCATCCTCGACGTGCGCGAGAGGGAGGAAGTTGAACTGGCGCGCTTTCCGCGCGCCATGCACATCCCGATGGCCGAGATACCCGCGCGCCTTTCGGAACTGGACCCACAACGCGAGCTGGTCGTGGTCTGCCATCACGGCGTCCGCAGCGCGCAGGTGGCGGGCTATCTGTGCAGCGTCGGTTTCGAGCGCGTGCTCAACCTCAGCGGCGGCATCGACGCCTGGTCGCTGAATGTCGATCCCGCGGTGCCGCGCTATTAGGCGAGGAATGCTTCGATGAAGGTGCTGGCCGCGGCGGTGCAAATGAGTTCGGGCCCCGACAAGGAGCGCAATCTGGCGCTGGCCGAACGCTTGATCCGCCAGGCCGCCGCGCGCGGTGCCACGATCGTCGTGTTGCCCGAGGTCTTCAACTGGCGCGGACGCAGAACCGAACAGGAGGCGGCGGCCGAAGACCTTAACGGAGTTACGCTGCGTGCGATGGCGCGGCTGGCGCGCGAACTGGGCCTGTTCCTGGTGGCGGGTTCGATCACCGAGCGCATCGCGGGCCAGACCAAGGCCTACAACACGTCGGTGTTGCTCGATCCAGACGGCGCGATCCTCGGTATCTACCGCAAGATCCATTTATTTGACATCGAGTTAAGCGGGCGGGTCAGCGCCCGTGAATCCGACGCCAAGATGGCGGGCAGCGAAGTCACCTGCGTGGCGGCGCCGCCGGCCAGCTTCGGCCTGAGCGTCTGCTACGACCTGCGCTTTCCAGAGCTGTATCGAAAGCTGGCTGAGCGCGGCGCCACCGTGGTCAGCATCCCCAGCGCGTTCACCTATCCCACCGGGGAGGCGCATTGGGAGGTGCTGGTGCGGGCGCGCGCGATTGAAAACCAGGTCTTCGTGATCGCCGCCGGTCAGTTCGGGCCCAACGTTCACGGCTTCAGCGATTACGGCAACTCGATGATCGTCGATCCATGGGGGCGCGTGTTGGTGCGCGCCGGCAGCGAACGCGAGGAGGTGATCGTGGCGCCCCTGGACTTTGAGGAATTGCATCGGATGCGCCGCGAACTGCCCTGCCTGCAGCATCGCCGCCTGTTTTGACGCTCGGCACGCAGCGCCCGGGCATGTGCAGCGCGGCGGAGGCAGGAACGCTGCTTGCGCTTGAAGTGCGGTTCAAAGCTGCTAGGATGCAGCTCAGCCATCACTTGTTGGCGGTCGCGGAGTTAGCTAAATGCAAGGGTAGGGGGCGAGGCTGTCGGCCGCGACGGGTTAAAGGCGCCAATGAACCGCATAATTCCGCTCTTCCCGCTGCCCAATTTGGTTTTGTTTCCGCACACCGATGTGCCGCTGCATATCTTCGAGCCCCGTTACCGGCAGATGATCGCCGACGTCGCCGAGGGCGAGCGGGTGATCGGAATGATGTTGCTTAAAGGCGATTGGGAGCGCGATTATTACGCTTATCCCGATATCTACACGATGGGCTGTGCGGGGCGCATCGAGCGCCTGGTGCGGATGTCCGACGGGCGTTACAACCTGGTTCTGCAGGGCTTCAGCGAATTCAGGGTGGCGCGCGAAATTCGCGATCGCGCTTACCGTCAGGCAGAGGTCGACTGGTGTGGGGTACCGCCGCAACGGTTGGAGATGAGCCAGCAGGCGATGGCGTATCTGCGTGAGCTTTTGCTGTCATACATCGGTGAACCCGCCGAGGCCGCTTGGCGCACCGTGGTCGAAGAGCGCGGCCTGCGGGGCGCCCAACTGGTCAATTTCCTGTGCTTTCATCTGGACCTGACTCCGCTGGAAAAGCAGACCCTGCTGGAGGCCCTGGATCAACGCGCCGGTTGTCTGCTTGACGTACTGACTTTCAAGCTGGCAGAGCGCAAGATGGGTCCGATGGGGCAGGGCGGCGGCGACGCCGGTCCCCGGCAGTAAAAGATAGAGCCCGGCGGTACTGTCATGATTTTGGCTCAAGTTGGGGCAAGCGGTTGACAGTTCAACTGGGGCACGGTATTTATCGGTTGGTTCGGATTTGCTCCTGACCGAGTAAGGGCATCGTTCCTCCCCATCAGGGCTTAGATGGGAGGCTGACGGCCAGACTGAGGATGCGTCCCCCCCCTTCGCAACCCTCGGCCCCGAAGGCCTCCCTTCTAAGCCTTGAGCGTTTAAACACCTAAGGTTATCTGGTCTCCCTGGAAACCATCGAAGACATCTTCGGGTTCGCAAAATAGTCTCCGCCGATCCTGATTCGCATCTTGCAAAGGCCGGATGACCAGGGGTCCGGACTTGCTCCGCCCGCCATGGAAACGCGGAGCGTCGTTTCAGTTCTTCGAGATGGCGACAGAACGGCATTGACGATCGCGCCGATACAAGGGAAAATCTCGCTGCGGCCGGGCACAATTTTCTTTCGCAAAGTGCCACGACTTGCTCCGACCCTGTTAAGGTCGATTTAAATTCGTGCTATAAATAGGTGGAACGGATTTTGCGAAGGTACCGCCCAATTCGCTGAAAACGGCGGCTCCCAAAAATGACCCAGGAAAACGGAGTGTTAGGTTCCCTTTTTGTCCCCGAGATCATGACGCCCGCTCAGTTTTACGACGGGCGGCGCCAGGAGAGCGACGAGTTTACGCCCATCAAGCGGCTGATGATGGCGATTTTGGAGGATGCGTTGCGCTGCTTCCAGAACAATGCCGGTGCCACCAGCGGCAGGCGCAAGCGCCTGTTTCAAGAGGCCGAGGAGTGGCTGTGTGGCAGCGGCGGCGAAGGGCCCTTTTCTTTTAACATGGTCTGCGAAGCGCTGGGCATCGAGCCCGAATTCCTGCGCAACGAATTGCTCCGCTGGCGCGCTGAACAGCAGGCCGGGGTGATTCGGCGCCCGCTGGCGCGCCGCTCGCCGGTCGTACGGCCGCGTCGTATCAGCGCTCCCACCGTCCGCCGGCGCAATCGCGTTGCGCATCAGGCCTGAGCGTCAGGACTGATTAGCCGGCGGAGGGTCTTCACCGCCGTTATCGGGGCAGGCTTCACGGCCTGCCCTTTTTTTTTGGTTGACGGGGGCCGGTCCGGGCCTTCTCTCCGCAGCGCCTCAGGCAGCTTGAAAAACGATTTTGTCGCCGCGCTCGAACTTGCGCGCGCGGCCTTCGAGGTAGGCGTGTTCCAGATGCGCTAGCGTTTCAAACGTCGCTGCCATCCACTGTGCGAACGGCCGCTCCTCATCGCCCCACACCTGCTGCGCCACCTCCCAGGCGGTCATCGCCTGATGCTTGAGCAGGTCGAGCATCTCCTCCTCGCGATAGCGATGGTGTTCGATGATCTGGTTGGCGCGATGGCGATGGTCGTGAAAGGTTCCGCCGTGGGCGGGCAGCACCAGTTCGACGTCGAACTTCTGGATCTTGAGGTGGGAATTGATGAAGTCGCCCAGCGGGTCGGGTGTGCTGTCGGGATAGATGCCGACGTGGGGGGTGATGCGGGGCAATAAATGATCGCCGACCACCATCACTTTGTCGTCGGGCAGGTAGAAAACCGAGTGGCCCGGGGAATGGCCGGGCGTCCAGATCACTTCAAAGCGCCGCTCGCCGACCTTGACGATGTCGCCGTCGCGCAGATATTTGTCGGGCGTCTGGGTCGGAATATAAGCCCCGTTGCTATAAAACGCAGGCCTTAACCCTTCGTAATTGTGCGGAGGGACCCCGTTTCTTTCAAAAAACCGCAGCGCCTCGGGCGGCCGCTGGGCCATCCCGAACATGCTCAGCACCCGCGCCACCTTTTCCTGCTCCAACCGATGCAGGTAGACTTGCGCGCCGCTGCGTTGCTGGATTGTGGCCGAGGCGCCGAAATGATCGGGATGGTGATGGGTTCCGAACAGGACGTCGATGTCCTCGACCTTGATGTTCAATGTAGCCAGCGCCTGCTCCAACGTCTGGATGCTGTCGGGCAGGTTCATACCGGTATCGATCAACGCCCAAGCGCCGTGGCAATCGATCAGCCAGACGTTGATGATGGTGGGCCGGGCCGGGAGCGGCAGGAAGATTTCGTAGATTCCCGGATGTACTTCAACGATCTTCGCACTCATCTTTATGGGCCTCGCCAGGATGCTGGATCGGCGTGCGCCGCCTGACCCGCATCCGCCACGTCACCCGCGCTGTCCTCCCTTGCAGAGAAGCCCCGCGCCGCAGTGGGTTATGCCCGCCGCATTCCAGACACGGAAGCCTTCAGTCCCGTTGTCAATGCGAAAGGCGGGGTACAAAACAGTTTACCATTCACCGGCCGGCGCCGCCTCCGCAGCGCACGCTCGACAGGCTGGGTCATTCGTGCAAAGACTCAGTGACCCTGAAGGTGCAGTTCACCGTCACCTTCCATCGGGTAACCCGCTTGTCTTCGATTTCCGCTTCAATCCCGATCACCTTGGCGGAATGGATGCCGGTGATCGTTACGCTGGCGCGCGCGACCGCCAGTTGCACCGCATCCTCGATCGAGTTGGCCGAGATCCCTGTTAGCCGAATCGTCTTTTCAACCATACCCAATTTTCAACCATACCCAACAACTTTCGTCCTGGAATGCGGGCGCCGGGCGCGCAATTGCGCAAACCTCCGGCATTCAGTTATTTCCCTATCTCAATCAACCTTATGCCCGCCTGCGATGCAACCCCTGTCCGGCGGTGGCCTCGTGCACAGTCAGAATGTAACAGGCGGTTAACCGACGGTTTCCGCAGTCAGGTCCGCTTGCGACGCCAGCCGGGTAAGACCGTTTACCGCAAAGGATAGCGGCGATTTTTTGCCCGTTAATCCTCCTCTGCCCGATGCCCCATTGGAATAACTCAAAGTAGTGGGGCGGGCGTCGCGGCATGCCCTCAATTCGCGAGCAGCGTTTCCGCGCCACCTCATTTTCCAGTGGTGGCGCGACAAAAATGTTCGCGCGTCAGCCGCAACGCCGCTGCCGGCAGGATGCCTGGGCCGAATGCTCAACCCTAATCGAGTCCCTATGCGTGGCGCGGCAGATTCGCCTTGCCGTGGCGCAGCAACGCGCCGGGGCATTGTCCGGTCGGCTGACCGTCGATAAATGTCGGCTCGCCGTTGACGATAATGTAGCGATAGCCCTCGGCGCGCTGTACGCGGCGCCATTCGCCGCCCGGCAAGTCGTGTACCACCTCGACCGGCGTTATCTTCAACTGGTCGAAATCGTAAACTACGATGTCGGCGGAATACCCCTCCTTGAGCAGGCCGCGATCGGAGAATCCGGCGCAATAGGCGGGCAGGGCACTCAGCCGCCAGTGCGCATCCTCGAGGCTCAGCGTATGGTGCTCGCGCACGTGCTTGGTCAGAAACTCGGTCGGATAGCGCCCGGCGGTCAAAAACTTGGTGTGGGCGCCGCCGTCGGACGCGCCCGGGATGACGTATTCGTAAGCGACCACTTCCTTTTGCAACTCCAGCGGGCTGTTGATCGCGCGGGCGTAAAAGTCGGTGCGCAGGTCGTCGGCCAGCGCCGTGTCAAGCATCACATCCACAATGTGTTTGCCCTCGCGCTCGGCCACTTCGCGCAGCGTCATGTTCTCCAGATGCTTCAACTGGGGGTTATGTACCTCGACGATGACGATTTCGCCCAGGTCGGCGGTCGCCACGATCGGCCGGGCGGCGCGCAGCGCGGGACGGCGCGCGGGGTCAGCCAGCTTGGCCCGGCGCTCCTCCAGCGCTCCGGTGGTCGCCTCGCACCACGCTTGGGCGTCGTCGAACAGGTTGAAATCGGCCAGGCTGAAGGTCAGCCCGGCGTCAGTGGTGATGCCCTGACCGTAAACCCGCAGCCCGCGCAAGCGGCACTTCTCCAGCCATCGGATCGACTTGCGATGCAAATCGGGAAAGGCCGCCGTGCATTGCACGGCGTTAAACAGCACCGGCCGGCCGCTGACTTGCGCCAGTTGCTCGAAGAAGGTGGCGTCGCGCTTGAGATTGCCCGTCGCCAGCACCATCTGGATGAAACCCTCGTTGCGCCGCGCCAGCACCCGCGCCAATGCCAGGCACGTCTCGTCCGCCATCACGTCGGTTACCATCGGAGTGCCGTCGTAATCGCGCTGCGTGTTCAGATTCGAACTGGGATGCAGGCGCTGCGCGGACCATCCGCATCCGCCCGCCTCCATCGCCTCGTCCAGCAACCGGCAGAGCTGATCCTCCTCGGCGGCGGTCGGCTTGCGCGATTTGGCCGCCTCCAGGCCCATCACCCAAATCAGCATCGGCGCCAGCGGCACGTAGGGCAGGATGTTGATGCCCTTTGGATGGCGCTCGAGGCTGTCGAGGAACTCCGGAAAGGTGACCCAGTCCCACGGCATCCCTTCTTTCATCGCCGCGTACGGTATCGCCTCCACCCGCGTCATGGTCAGCATCGCGCGCTCGCGCTCCTGCGCTCTGACCGGGGCGAAGCCGAAGCCGCAATTGCCGATTACCGCCGAGGTGACGCCGTGCCAGCCGGAAATCGAGCAGTACGGATCCCAGAACACCTGGGCATCGTAATGGGTATGCAGGTCGATGAAACCGGGCGCCACGACCATCCCCGACGCGTCGAGCAGGCGCGCGGCGTCGCGGGCGTCCAGACGGCCGACCTTGGTGATGACGCCATCTTTGATTCCCACATCAGCGCGAAAGCGCGGCATCCGGGTGCCATCAACGATCATTCCATCCTTGATAATGGTATCGAATTGTGGCATGGGCCTTCCCCGCCGATGGTCTTAGCATTGCTTGTAAGTCCGCCGGCCCTTGCTTGTCAAACCATCGCATAGTGTTGTACCACCAGTTGTACCGAAGGATTGCAGGTGGCTTCGGAATCGGAACACGGCTCTGCCAGGGCATTAAAGAGGCCGCGTTTCCGCTCTGGTACCGGGGAGGTAGCGCGATGGCCGAATTCGATTGCGTGATCAGGGGCGGCACGATCGTGGACGGGATGATGGTTCCGCCCTTCAAGGCTGACGTCGGCATCAAGCACGGACGCATCGCCAAAATCGGCTACCTCAAGAGCAGCGACGCGCGGCGCACGCTTGATGCTGGCGGCCTGATCGTCGCGCCCGGCGCGATCGACTTGCATTGCCATTACGACGCGCCCGTGTTCTGGGATCCGGCCTGCTCGATCGGAAGCTGGCACGGCGTGACTTCCGTGACCAACGGCAACTGCGGCTTTGGCTTCGCGCCGGTCCATGCCAAGGATGCCGATCGCGCGATGCTTTCGATGGAACGCAACGAAGCCATTCCTTACGCGTCGATGAAGGCGAGCATGCCCTTTAGCTGGGAGACCTTCCCGCAGTGGATGGATCACCTCGAGCGCCTGCCCAAGGCGGTTAACATGATGCAGTTGGTGCCGGTCACACCGCTGGTCAGTTACGTGATGGGCGGCTGGGATGAGGCCAAGAGCCGCCAGCCCAATGAAAAAGAAGTCGGGCGGATGGTCGAGATTCTGGACGAAGCAATGGCGTCGGGCGCCAACGGATGGGCCGCGCAGCGCCTGGCCGGCCGTTTCTCCACGCAGCGCGACTACGACGGGTCGCTGATGATTTCCGACTTGATGCCGGACGATTTCTATCTGACGCTGGCGCGGGCCTTGCGCAAGTACGAGCGCGGTCACATTCAATACGCTCAAACCCTTGGCGCACGCGGTTCGCGCGATCCGGCCCAAGGACCGCGCCGCGACATCGACTTCGGCGGTCAGTTGGCCGAGGCCAGCAACCGCCCGCTCATCTACAACGGCATCGTGCCCAACAGCACCAATCCCGAGGTGTTCCGCGCTCAGGCCGCGGTCGTGGACGAATACAACCGCCGCGGCGTGGCGCTGGTGGGGCATGCGGTAACGGTGCGGCTTAACATGCGCTGCTCGTTTCGCGAGGACTGGACCTTCTTCGACAACGTCGATGAATGGCGCCAGGCGCTGATGGGTCCGCTCCAGGAGCGTTGGACCAAGCTGAGCGACCCGGCGCGGCGCGAGCGGCTGCGCTACATCTACGATCGCAGCCGCCAGCCGATCACTGCGGGTGACATCGCCAATTTCATCTGCCGAAAAATCTCGCGCGACGCTCTGCGCGCCCGCTACCAGGATCGCACCGTGGGCGACATCGCGCGCGCGGAGAACAAGCACGTCATCGACGTCCTGCTCGACGTGTCTGCCGCCGATGACTGGCACACGGTCTGGATCAGCGGCGTGTTCGATTCGCACCCCCAGTACTGCAAGGAGCTGCTCAGCCATCGCACGGTCGCCGGCTTTTCCGATGGCGGCGCGCACACCAAGTTCCAGACCATGGGCATCTATCCCACCGATTTGCTGACCTGGCTGGTGCGCGATACCGGCACGCTGACCCTGGAGGAGGCCCATTACCACCTAAGCTACATGCCGGCGTGGGTGGCAGGCTTTAAGGATCGCGGCGCGATCCGTGAAGGACTGGCGGCGGACCTGGTCATCTACGATCTCGACAAGCTGGTGGTCGAGGAACCGGAGGTCGTCCACGATCTGCCCCCCAACAACGAATCGCGCCTGGTGCAGCGTGCGCGCGGCTATCGCTGGATAATGGTTAACGGCGAGGTTGCCTTTGAGGAAGGCCGCGATACCGGAGCCTATCCGGGCAAGCTGGTGCGCTGTTCGTAAACGGGTTTCAAGGAGCAGGGACGTGCCGCAATTCGAGATCGTGATCAAGGACGGGATGATTGTCGACGGTGCGCGGATGCCGCGCTTTCGGGGCGATATCGGCGTCAGGAACGGCGTCATCGCGCGCATCGGTCGTATCGACGCCGCCGATGCGCGGCGTGAGATCGACGCGCGCGGACTGATTGTCGCACCCGGCTTCGTCGATTTGCACACTCACTACGACGCGCAGGTGTTCTGGGATCCGTACCTGACGACCTCGGGATGGCACGGCGTCACCTCGGTGGTGATCGGCAACTGCGGCTTTGGCTTTGCGCCGATGAGAGAAGAACTGCGCGAGCGCGCGATGCTGTCGATGACGCGGGTGGAGGCGATTCCGCTGGCTACGATGAAAGCTTCGCTGCCGTGGGACTGGGTCAGCTATCCGGAGTTTTTGGACAGCATCGAGCGTGTTCCCAAGGCGGTCAACGTTTTGCCGTACGTACCCGTCAATCCGCTCCTGATCTGGGTGCTCGGGTTGGAAGCCGCCAAGGCCGGGCGCCTACCCACCGACGCCGAGCATGCGGAGATGGCGCGGCTGCTCAACGAGGCGATGGATGCCGGCGCGTGCGGATGGTCGGCGCAATCGCTGGGGCAGCCCGGACGGCCCGCACGCGACAGCGCCGGCGGTCCGCAGGGCGACTTCGACGGCACTTCGATGCCCTCGGACGTGATGTGGCCGGAGACGCGGATGGTGCTGGCGCGGGTGCTGGGCGAGCGCGGCGAAGGCTTTATCGAGCTGTCCAGCGGGCTGGGTGGACGCGAGCATTGGGAGGAGTTGGCGGCCGTCAGCGGCGCACCGATGCTGTGGCAGGCGGTGGTGGCCAGCGGCGGCGAGATGGGCCACCAGATGCGCCGCGACCTGTTCGCATGGTTCCAAAGCTGCCACCAGCGCGGGCTGCGCATCTACGGCCAGGGGCTGATGAATGAATGCCCCCTACTGTTTACTTTCGAATACTGGGACTTGTGGGAATCGGTATGGGATGAACTGTGCGGCCCCGCCGTGCCCCACGAGCGCAAATTGGCCAACCTTGCGGATCCGGCGATGCGCGAGCGGCTGCGCCAGGCACCGCGCAGCTTCCGGTTCGTCGATTCAATCCACGACACGGTCCTGGTGTCGACCTCATCCGCGGACTACAAAAAGTATGAGCGCAAGCGTATCGGCGACATCGTGCGCGAAACCGGCAAGAGCCCGGTGGACATCGTCTGCGAGCTGGTGGTCGCCGATCGCCTCAAGACTGTCTTTCAGACCCGCCAGTTCCACATCACGCCCGAGGGCATCAGGGAATTGATCGACAATCCTTATATAATTCCGGGCCTGTCCGACGGTGGGGCCCACACCAAGTATCTGACCGGCGGCGGCTATGCCACCGAGTACATATCCAACCTGGTGCGCGAGCGCGAATTCAGCAGCCTGGAGGACGCGCATTGGCGGCTCAGCGCACTGCCGGCGTCGTGCGCGGGATTCAGAAATCGCGGGATACTGCGCGAGGGCGCCGCCGCCGACATCATCGTTTACGACTACGATAAGTTGGGCTACACCTTTCCCGAATTCCGGCGCGACTTGCCCGGCGATGAGTACCGGGTCGTCAGCCGTGGATGCGGCTATCGCTACGTGCTGGTCAACGGGCAGGTGACGGTCGAGGACGACAAGGAAACCAACACCTACTCAGGCGCGCTGTTGCGCGGCGGCAAAGGTCCCGCAACGGACGCATAGCGCCGGGGCGTGTTGTGGAGGACCGGATGTCGCAATTAAACGACTTCAACCAGCGCATCATCGAGGAGTTCCGGGCCAATCAGGGCCGGGTCGGCGGGCAGTTTGCCAATATGCCCTTGCTGCTCCTGACCACGGTTGGGGCGAAGACCGGGCGCGCCCGGACCAAGCCGCTTGCCTATACCCGGGACGGTGACCGTATCGTGCTGATCGCGTCTTACGCCGGAGCGCCCAAAAACCCGGCGTGGTTCAACAATCTGGTCGCCAACCCCGTGGTTACGGTCGAACTGGGCGGTGAGCGCTTCGAGGCCCGGGCAACGGTTGTCAGCGGCGAAGAGCGCCAACGCCTTTACTATAATCAGGCCAGGCACATGCCTGTGTTCACTGACTATCAGAAGAAAACCACCCGCCAAATCCCGGTCGTCGTGCTCCAACGCATCAAGGCACAGCCCTGAACCGCGTGCGGAAAAGGTCGACCTGGGCCTTTATCCTGCAGGCATGCATTCCGCACCCGGGCTAAAAGATGGCTGCTTTCCTTGACTTGTCTCCCTCCGGGAGAGACCAGAGCGACGGGAGCAGGGTGATGGAACTCCCTTTTTTTGGCGGGTGCCAAAGCCCGCGGCTTAAGCGTATTGGGCCGGCGGGCGCGACGCCGTATAGGGAGTTTCGCTCGCGTTTGTCACGCGTTCGCGGCGAGTATAACTGCCGCAGGCAGCCGCTTTCGCGCTAGGGCTTGCGCGCGTGGCGCATTGCCGGTGTGCCGATCGCGCACGCCACCGCCGCCTGCTGTGGCGACAGCCCGAAATGACGCGCGAAGTACTGCTGATGGTATTCCTCGGCGCGATAGAAGGTGTCGGCGGGGACGATCTGCGTTACGATCGGACGGCTGTAGCGGCCGGACGCCTCCAGGGCGCGCACGGCCGCGCGCGCCGCGGCCTCCTGCTCGGCATCGTGGTAAAAGATCACCGAGCGGTACTGCGTTCCGACATCAGGCCCCTGGCGATTGAGTGACGTCGGATCGTGGAGGTCCCAATACACCTCCAGCAACTGTTCGTACGAAATCACTTCCGGATCGTACTCCAGATGTACGACCTCGGCATGACCGGTGCGGTCCGTGCATACCATCTCGTAGGTTGGGTCGGGCACGGTCCCACCCATGTAGCCAACCTGCGTAGATACCACTCCCTCAAGCGCGGCGAACGCCGCTTCGACATGCCAGAAGCATCCGGCTCCGAACGTAGCTGATTTGGTTTGGTGTCCCATGTTGCTTTTACTCAAACCACTGGACGCTGCGTTGGGTGTGCGGTCCCGCGCCGGGTCCCGCCGGCGTCCTTCCTCTTCGTACCGCATATTGGCTGCCGCGCCAATAGGTTGAAAGCCGATGAATCCGCTGCACTTTGGGCCGCGGTTGGTTAACCTCGCACCCTGGGGATTACCTCTTCGGCGAATGCCTGGATCTCGTCCTCCATGTACGGCGGCGTCATCGAGAAGATGAAATGCGTCACACCCACGCGCCGGTAGCGCTCGATCGTCTCAAGGCATTCGTCGGCGCTGCCGATCAGCACATTCTTGCGCGCCTCCTGCGGCGTGCTGCGGCTCATCGCCGCCGCCCTCGCCATCACCTCCTTTTCGCGCTCGGCGCCGGCGCGGTAGCACAGCGAGGTAATCACGGTCTTTTCGATCTCATCGCTGTCGCGGCCGATCGCGTCGCAATGGCGTTTGAGGACGGCGATCAGATGGCCCAGGCGCTCGGCGCTGCCGCCCGAGTTCCACATGTCGGCATATTTGGCCACGATCCTGAGCAACACCTTCTCGCCCGTACCCGCGACCATCAGCGGCGGATGTGGTTGCTGCAACGGCCGCGGACTGCAGACCGCGTCGCTTACGTTGTAGTGCCGGCCCCGCAAGCTGAACTTGTCGCGGGTAAACATCCCCTTGATGATCTGACAGGCCTCGTCCAGCGCCCGCAGACGCCATCCGACGGTCTTGAAATCAATCCCGAAGCTGGCGTGCTCCAGTTCATACCATCCGGCGCCGATTCCCAGCACCAAGCGCCCGGCGCTCAGATGGTCGACGGTGGCGGCCATCTTTGCCGTGATGCATGGGTTGCGATAGGTGTTGCCGTTGACCAGCGTCCCGATCCGGGCGCGGCTGGTCTGCTGGCTGAGCGCGGCCAGCGCGGTCCATCCCTCCAAGCACGGACCGGCAGGGTCGGCGCCCATGATCGGGTAGAAGTGATCAAACACCCACAGCGAGTCGTAGCCCCACAAATCGGCCTTCTGCCACAGGCCGCGCATTTGGCTCCATTGGGCCTGCTGCTGCGGAGTCTGGATTCCGAAGCGCACCGGATGCTCGCTCATTGCGTCTTCCTCCGCGCTGGAAATTTCCACACCCGCGGCGCAGCGCGCAACCGTCAAGGCCGGCGTGTTGAACAAAAATCCCGGGAGACTCGCCAAACTATCAAATTCCTGCTTTCTTGTGCGCTAATCAATGTTCAACGGCGCACGTGCAGCGCACAGGAATGCCGGTTCGCGGAGCTATAGCAGGGTGCGGAAAAGAGATATTTGTGCCCTCATGAAGACACGTGCGTTCCGCACCCTGGATAAAAGATGGCCGCTTTCCTTTACTTCTCTCCCTCCGGGAGAGACTAGAGTGAGGGAGCAGGTTGCGGAAAATCGTTTTTTCCGCAACCTGATAGGTATGGACGCAATTGATTCTCTGCCCACTCTTGCCCAGGCGCTGCTCATTAGTCTGCTCTTCGCCGGTCTAACCGTGGCGGGGCTGTACATGGTAAGGCGCCGGGTCGAGCCTGAAGCGGTCAAGGCCGACCATGATGTGGCCGGCTTCACCTTCGGAGTGATTGGCGCGTTTTACGGCGTGGTGCTGGCATTTGTGATCGTCGCGGTATGGCAGCGCTTCGAGCGCGCTAACGACCAGGTGCAGGCCGAGAGCCTCGCGGTTTCTAACCTCTACAATCTGGCGCAGGGGCTCGACGAGCCCACGCGCCGGGAGATGCGCACCGAGCTGCGCAGCTATACTTCCAACGTGCTGAGCACGGAATGGAAGGAAATGGCCGAGGGCAGGTTCTCGCCCGACCAGACACCGGTGCAGAGGATTTGGAATATTATTCTGCGGGCCAAGCCCGCCAGCGCTCAGGAACAGGTCTTTTTGGACAAGAGCATCGACCAGCTCACCCAGTTGAGCGATCTGCGCCGGCTGCGCTACGTTTACTACAGCGCCGATCTGCCCTCCGTCATCTGGATCGTAATCTACGTGGGATGCGTCTTCACTCTGGGCTTCAGCTATTTCTTCGTCACCCGCCGCTTCGGCCAGCAGGCGCTGATGTGCGGGACGTTCGCGGCGCTGATCGGGCTGACCATTCTGGCCATCAGCGAACTGGCCACTCCTTATCAAGGCGCGGTGGTGGTATCCAACCAGGCCTTCAAGGTCCTGGCGGGGTCAATGGGGTTGCCGGTGCCCGGCGGACTGCCCGCCAACGGGCACTTCTGAGGCTTTGGCCGGCCCGTCGGCTCCCTGCCGCAGCCAGGCCGTAACCGGCATCGCCTTGCCACCATCCAAGCTGGGCGGGCATTTACCAATTGGCAGCGCTGCGCGTATTGTTGATTGCGCTTAACACGGTCGCACGATGGACAAGCGGATCGATCGGGCCGGCTTTCGGCGCATGAGCCGCCGGGAATTACTCAAGATGACTCCGCTGCTGGCGCTGGGTGCCTTTGCGCTGCCGGCCTGGCGCGGTGCGCTGCTTGCCGCCGGTGACCGGTTCAACGGATGGGCCGAGTCGTTGTGGTATCGCACCAACCATCAGGTGCCGACTTTTCCCGATTCTGCGCTCGTACCGCTCAGCCGCTTTCCATACAACTACTTCGACGTGCTCGACCCCGAGATCGATCTGGACAGGTGGTGCCTTAAGGTTGGCGGCCTGGTCAGGAACCCGGGCGAGTACACGCTGGCGCAGATTCAAGCGCTGCCCCGGGTCCGCCAGAACACGCGCCACGTATGCGTGGAAGGATGGGACGTGATTGGCAACTTCGGCGGCGCCCGCATCGCCGACTTCCTGAGGCTGATCGGAGCGGATCCCGCCGCCCGTTTCATCTACGTGGAATGCGCCGACAACTACTACGAGTCGATAGACATGGCCTGCGCGATGCAGCCCAACTCGCTGCTTTGCTACGAAATGTATGGCCGGCCGCTGCTGCCCGGGCACGGTGCGCCGCTGCGCCTGCTGCTGCCCACCAAGATCGGCTACAAGTCCGCCAAGTACCTGACCAGCCTTGAAGTGACCAACGTGCTGCGCCGGCGCGGCTACTGGGAGGACCAGGGTTATCCCTGGTACTACAGCCTGTGAACGGCGATGCGGGACTGCGGCCGGAGGTCGTCCAGATCGAAAGCGACAGCGGCCGCGTCGAGCGTGCCGCCTACGAGCATCCGCTGGTGATACGCTGGTGCCACTGGATTTTGGGCGTCAGCATCCTGGTGCTGATCTTCAGCGGATGGCAGATTTTCTGGGCCTTTCCCAGCTTCGGGCCCAAGATTCCGCAGCACGACTTCATCCATCTGCCGCAGGCTCTGATGCTGGGCGGATGGCTGGCGGGCGGCCTGCAATGGCATTTCACCTTCATCTGGATCTTCATGATCACGGGCGCGGCGTACCTGGCCTACCAGCTTGCCAGCGGCCGTTACCGGATGCTGTTGTTCACTCCCGCGGACCTCCCCGGCGTCTGGCCGATGGTGCGTCACTACTTTTTGTTTGGTCCGAAGCCGCCCATCGCCCAGCCCTACAATGCGCTCCAGAAACTCGCCTATACGATGGCGATCGGACTCGGCATCCTAGCCGTGCTGACCGGGATGGCGCTGTACAATCCGGTCCAATTCTCGCTGCTGGCGGCGCTCATGGGCGGTTTTCACTGGGCGCGTGTGTGGCATTTTGCGGTGATGGCCGCGTTTGTCATGTTCATCGCAGGCCATGTGCTGATGGTCGCGCTGCACGGATGGAAGAACTTCGTGTCGATGCTGACCGGCTGGAAGCGCGGCTATGATTCCGCGGACCCGCAAATTGAATGAACGCGCGTGTACCGCGATTGCCGCGGCAGCGGTGCGCTGATCAAATAAAAGCTATGCGGCTGGCGCGTCGGCGACCGGCAGGGACGCCGGTCCTACTTTGAGATTTTTCTTGGCAAGGTCATGGCGGATTTTGCCGCCGCCTGACAGAGCGGCGGACGGCATGCTGCAGGTAAACCGAATTCCTGTAGTGGGACGCGCGCCCACTATCGCGGTGTCTGCCAACTAACGTATTGCAGGAAGAGAGCGGACCTGATTATCAGGGCGTTTTTTCCCGGATGAAGCCGCCGATGCGCTCCACCGCCTGTTTGGCCTCATCCAGCATTGGCACGAAAATCTGCCAGACGTGGATCATGTGCTCCCACGGCTCATAGCTGACCTCGACGCCGGCCTGGCGGGCGCGCTCGGCCAACCGCCTGGAGTCGTCGAACAGCACCTCGGCGGTGCCGACCTGGATCAGCATCGGGGGCAGGCCGCGCAAGTCCGCATAAAGCGGCGAGGCCAGCGGTGTTCTGGGATCCTTGCCCGCCAGATAAGCGTTGGCCATGTCGGCCAGGTTGCTGCTGGCGACCATCGGGTCGACGTCGGCGTTGGTCTTCATCGATTCGCCGCTCCCCTCCATATCAACCCACGGAGAGAGGCACGCGGCCGCCGCCGGCAGGGGAAGTTTGGCGTCGCGGATTGCGAGCAGAGCCGCGACGGCGAGGCCGCCGCCGGCTGAATCGCCCGCAATCGCGGCACGCGACGGCTGGGCGCCATTGTCCAGCATGAAGCGGTATGCGGCAAGGGAATCCTCGACCGCTGCCGGAAACGGATGTTCGGGGGCCAGGCGGTAATCGATAATCAGCACCCGGGCATGGGCGGCCCGCGAAATCCATCCCGCCAGGCATCGATGCGTCTTGATCGATCCGATCGTGTAGCCGCCGCCGTGCAGATAGAGCAGGTTGCGGCCCGCGTCGGCGCCCGGCGCCGTAATCCATTCGGCAGGCACGCCGTTGGCGCTGACCGCTTGCGCCTTGATATCGGCGTCGAGGCGGAATGCCGCCTTTTCCATCGCGCCGCGCCGGCGCTGGAAAGTGGCGGTCGGATCGGTGGGAACCGCTCTGAGCTTCTGTATCAGGGACTCCAGTTGCTGTAGTGACATCGCTGCCAATTCCTCCTGCCGGGGTCAGTTAGTAGCATCCAATGTCACTCTTGAACAACCGTTACGCGGCCGCGCGGGTCGGCGTGAATCGCACCGGCATGTGCTTGATGCCGGCTACGAAGTTGGAGTAAAGGCGCTGCACCTGCCCGTCCAGTTCAAGGTCGGGCATGCGCTTGAGCACCTCGTCGAACATCACCATCAGTTCCAGCCGCGCCAGATTGGCGCCCAGGCAGAAATGTTCGCCGTGGCCGAAGGCCAAATGCTCGTTGGGTGTACGCGCGATGTCGAATCGATCGGGATCGGGGAACTGCGCCGGGTCGCGATTGGCCGACGCGTTCCAGATCACCACGCGATCGCCCTCCTCGATCCGCTGACCGCGCATTTCGACGGCACGCGTCGCGGTGCGCATCATATGCGTAACCGGCGAGGTGTAGCGCAGGATTTCTTCGATCGCCGTGGGCAGCAGCGCGCGATCGCGCATCAGCCGCGCGCGCGCATCGGGATTGTCGATCAACGCCAGCATCCCGCCCGACGTGGCGTTGCGTGTGGTTTCCTGTCCGCCGATGATCAACAAAAAACAGTTGAAGAGGATTTCCAGGTCAGTCAGCTTTTCGCCTTCGATTTCACCGTGCACCAGGGCGCTGACCAGATCGGAGCCGGGATTTTTGCGCCGCTCCGAAATCGTATTGACGAAATAGTTGAAGCAGTTTAGCTGCGCCTGACGGCCGGTCGCATAAGCGTCGCCGTTGACCTGATACTCGGGGTCGTGCGTGCCGATCGACATGTTCGCCACTGTGAACATCATGTCCCAGTCCGCCCGCGGGATCCCCATCATCTCACAGATCACCGCGGTGGGTAGCCGGGCCGCGACGTCGATCACGAAATCGCATTGGCCGCGCGCCGCCACCGCGTCGAGGATTTCCGTCGCGATCGCCCGGATATGAGGCTCCTGCGGCGCCAGCGCTGCCCGGGTGAAGCGCTTGTTGATGATCTGGCGCATCCGGGTGTGGCGCGGCGGATCGGTCACGATCAGCATCTGGCCAAAGCCCGCCTGCTGCGCCATCGTCTCCTCGTCGGTCAGGCCGTAGTTGAGCGCGATACCGCCGCGCTGCGAACTGAAAGTGCGCGGATCGCGGTACACCGTCAGCGCGTCGTCATAGGTCGTGATCGACCAATAACCGCTGTCGCCCATCGGGTTCCAATGCACCGGGGCCTGCTCGCGCAAGACCTTCCAGGCGGCGTGCGGATCGCCGTGCACAAACAGCTCAAAGTTGTTCAGGTCAATCTCACTCAGTTCCATGGGCTGCTCCATAGCGAGGACAAAATCTGCGGCGCGATCTCAAAGACTTTAACCAAATGGTTAATTAAAGGCAAGCCAAAAACGCCGCCGCTGGCCGGCAGCGGGTCAGTTCAGGGCCGCACTGAGTTCATCGATCTGACGCTGGATACGCTCGTCGCCGGGCGCGAATTTCAGCGCGCCTTTGAACTCTTCGATCGCTTTGATCAGTTGGCCGCGCCGCGTGTAGATGTGGCCCAGATTGATGTAAGGAAAGTGGCGCGGTTCATAGCGCGGCGCCTGCTTGGCCCGTTCCAGCCATACGATGGCTTCGTCGAGCTGGTTGCGCTGCATGAGGTAAACGCCGATGTCGTTGTAAGGGTTGCCGAAATCGGGATCGATCGCGATCGCGCGCCGGCAATGCTCGATCGCCTCATCAAGCTTGTCCAGGTAGCTGAGCGCCCAGCCCAGGTAAGTATGGGCTTCCGCGGTGGGATAGAGGTCGAGCGAGCCGCGATACAACTCGATGGCGCGTTCGATCTCGCCCTCCTGTTGGGCGCGCAAGCCTTCGTTGACGAGCGCGACGGCTCTTTGCAGCCTGTCTCTTTGCGGTCTGTCATCCACCATCTGCTGCCCCACTGCCGGTTTGTGCTCGGCCGCGGACCAGGCGCCTGGCGATCAAGTCAGCGGAGTGCCGTCCGCCTCCGGGCCCCGAAATTAAATTTCTGATCATCGTGCGCGTTGTTGCAAGAGCGGGACGCGGAAGCGGTCAGGAGGTGAGCGCGCGGATTTCGGCCAGCGCGCGGCTGACGTGGGTGGCATCCCAGTAGATTTTGCCGCAGCGCGGACAGCAGGCGAATTTGTCGTGGCTGGCGAAGACGAAGGGCGGAACGCGGCGCGCGACCAGGTTGCGATCCAGCCATTGCAGCGGCTCGTTGCATTCCGAGCATCGCGTGAAGGCGTGCGCGCGCGGATCGAAGGGTTTGCGCGCCAGCACCTCGCGCAACTGGTCACGAAACAGGTTGGCGGTCAGGAAGATGACGTCGGGCGCGGTGCGCAGGCGCTTGTCGCGCGTCACCACGGTTCGGCCCTCCTGGCGGGCGCGATGCAGCAGCGCGGCGCCGCCCAAGGCGGGGTCAAACAGCACGTCGGCGCCCATCAGCCGCAGCCATCGCGCCAGCCGGGCCAGCATCCGATCGACTGCAAAGCGCGGCGTTTCGCTCATCTCAAGTCCATAGTATAGCAGATGGGGAAACACGGCCCGCAGCGCAAACGACGGCGCCTTTAAGAGGCCGCGCCGCGACCTTGGAGGATTTATGCAGGAACAACACGTCACCTTTCCCTCGCAAGACCTGACCCTGGAAGGGCTGTACGCGCCGCCCGCCTCCGCAGCCGCACCCAGGGGCGCCGTCGTGTGCCATCCGCATCCGCAGTACGGCGGTTCGATGTACAACAACGTGGTCGATGCGGTGCTGGAGGCGTTGTGGCAGCGGGGCTTCGCGACGCTGCGTTTCAACTTCCGCGGCGTCGGCGAAAGCGAGGGCAGCTACGGCGGCGGCGACGGCGAGGCGCAGGACGCGGTGGCGGCGGTCAATTACCTGCGCGCTCAGCCCAAGATGCAGTCCGCGCCCATCGTGCTGGTTGGATACTCCTTCGGCGCAGCCGCCGCCTGGCGCGCCGCACCTGAGGCCGGTGCGCTTGATGCGCTGGTGCTGATCGCCGCCCCCTTGCAGATGATAAATGCGCGCTCGGCTCCCCCGGCCCGCCGCCTCCTGCTGATCGGCGGTTCGCAGGATTCTTTCTGTCCGGCGTCAGGGCTGAAGGCGCTGTGCGCGCGTATGGGCGAGGCGGCCGCGTGCAGGGTGATCGACGGCGCCGATCATTTCTTCGCGGGATACGAAGAGGATGTGACCCGGGCGCTCAGCAATCTGCTGGAGTCGAGTCCCATCTGACAGCGTAACGCAATCAGCAGGACCTGGGCAGGGCAGTGAAGTCGCAAAGTCGCCGCTGGCCGCATTCCTTCCCCGTGCTCTCCGTTGGCGGGAATGCCCGAATACCTATCGATCGGTGTGGCACCTGGAGAAGGGAGCAGAGGCCGGACCGGGTCCGACCTCGGCAACCGAATGAGGGCGATAATATAATTGACTCACCGGTTTCCCGCACTACATTTCAAGCAGGGGAGATCGGAGGCGACGAGTCTTTCATCGGTGGCCTCTCCCGCAATATGCACAAGTGGAAGCGCGCCCAAATTATCAGCGGGTCGCGCAACCGGTAAACCGGTTGTAATGGGAATACTGGACCGGCACTCTAAAGAGATTCGCGCGATGCAGGCCGCCGACACCAAGCGGAAAACGCTCCAGGGCAAGGTTCGCGAATACGTGCAACCCGGTTCGGAAGTCTACACGGATACCTGGATCGCTTACACCGGCCTGGATGCGGAGTACGTCCACAATGAGATCGACCACTCCGAGGCTTACGCCGTCGGCAAGGGTCCACACGAACGGGATTGCGAATTTATGGCCGCTGCTCAAGCGCAGCCTGAAAGGAACCTGCGTCGCGGTCAAGCCCTTCCATCTGTTCCGTTACCTGGACGAGCAGGCGTTTCGGTACAACAACCGCAAGACCGATGACGGCCATCGCTTTATTCGCGCGCTAGCCCGTGCTGAAGGGAAGCGTGACGTACGAAACGCTGACAACGAAACTTCAAGTCAACGCCGATGATCTTAGTTGACCGGCAGGACCGGAGTAAGCGCGGACTTCCAAAAGCCATGCGAAAGAGGGTAAAGTCCCAGCATGGCGAACTCAGCTCCCTCTCCCCTTTCCAGCGGTTCGAGAAGCTGGCAAAAACGCTGTTCGCGGTTCCGAAGAAAGCGATCCAGAAGACTACTGAGATTCAGCAGAAAGCAAGAAGCCGTCACGAGCACGGGCGCAACGATAAAGCATATGAGCTCTATTCCAAGCTTCCTATCAACGGGCCAGAAAGCAGCACGGACGCGCAAAAGTCGCGTGGCAGCCGCAAAGGCTGTAGTAACGAAAAAACGCATAAAGGCGTGGACTGTCGCCCACGCCGCCGAAGCGCAAAGCAAGCTGGCGTTGCAAGCGCACTGCAAGAAGCATGGCTGGCGCATCGTCTTTTTCGAGGGCGACACCGGCGCTCCACGAACCGGCATCATCGACGCTATTGCGTTCCGGCTCGGTCGAAAAGACCCCGATCTGTTGGATGTTCGCCTTATCCAGTTGAAAGGCGGAAAGGCCGGTATCAGCGGCCGCGAGATCTCACGCTTGAAAAAGGCTGCCGATAACGCGACGGTAAATTGGCTGATCGTGGCGCTTGACGGCAACCGCCTGCACCTGTTGCCTGATGATCCAATGGACTGATTCACAGCTCCTTCGTCAAAAAATCCGAATAGCGCCATTAGCAATCTGTCCTTCCAGACCGGCGCCGCTTCATATGGTCTATCAGTGCAGAATCGAGGGATGCGGCTTGCGCAGGACGGCGGGATCGAATTTGAACAGCCGAACTGCGTTAAGCCCCAATATCTTGGCGCGCTGTTCGTCGCTCAGATGGCCCATCTGGCGCTCGATAGCCTGCGCCGAGTGCGGCCAGGAACCCTCATGATGCGGATAGTCGTTGGCCCACAGGAAGTTGTCGACCAGCCCGTGGCTGGCTGCAAGCTCCAGGCCGACCGGATCTTCCTGGAAGGACACGAACCCGTGCTGGCGAAAGTATTCGCTGGGCAGCATCTTGAGCTTGGGCTGCACCCACATGTGATGCTTGCGGTACGCTTCATCCATTGCGCCCAGCGCCCACGGCACCCATCCGATGCCGCATTCGATCGCGGCGAACTTCAGCCCCGGAAAGCGCTCCAGCACGCCCGACGCGCACATGTTCGCGATCGGCTCGATAGTCGGCGACAGGGAATGGCAAACGTAGTTTATTACTGCGCCGCCGTCCTTGCGCGCGGTGCGCGGATCGCGTCCGGTTGAGATGTGGTAGGTGATCGGCAGCCCGGTGTCCTGGATGGCTGCCCACATCGGATCGTACAGCGGCAGATTGTAGTTGGGATGGCGGGAGTCGGGCGGACCGTAGATCGGCTTGCACGGCAGCGCCAGGCCGCGGAAGCCCATCTTGGCCACGCGCTTGATCTCCGCGATGGCGCCTTCCAGGTCGGCCGGCGCGATCGCCGCCATCGGCGACATCCGCTCGTTGTACGGCCCGAAGAACTCCCACGCCCAGTCGTTGTAGGCGCGGCACTGCGCCATCGCGAACTCGCCGTCCTGCGTGGCCCACACCAGCAGTCCCTTGTTGGGAAAAATGATTTCGGCGTCCACGCCGTCGCGCGCGTGGTCCTTAAGCCTTGCTTCGGGTGTGTAGCCGGCCTTGCCGCGGAGGAAGTCCTCGCCTTCCAGATCGCGGTTCATCAGCAGGCGCGATTTGTCGCCGCTGTCGGTAACGGTGAACTTGACGCCCTTTTCGTCGACCACGACGCGCGGCATGCGCTCGCGATACTTCTTGTCGATGCGCTGGCTGATGAACCCGCGCGGTTCCTGGGCGTGGCAGTCCACCGAGATCATCAGGTACTTGTTGGGGTCGCCCGGACGCGCCGTGTGTTCCCATCCCGCACAGCCCGGCGTTTGAAGCCGCCAGCGGTTGGCTTCGTCAATCGTATGTTCGTTGGTTTCCACGGTCCGTCTCCTCAACAGTCATTGTAGGATTGCGCAGGATGTCCTCAAACGATTAGCAGCCGCCCCTACTCGGCCAGCCGCCATTGCACCAGAGTAAAACCCTCGTCGTGGTCCTCGAATACCGCCTCGACTTTGGCGCCGATCGGCGGATCGCGCCGCGGGTCGCCCAGCAGATTGCCCATCATCCTGACTCCGCCTGCCTGCGGCAGTTCGACCAGCACGACCAGATAGGGACAGGCTTCCTTCAACACCGGGAACGACGGATGCCAGATCCGCTCCCAGGTGTAGATTTTGCCGACCGCCTCGACAGACTCCCATCCGAGATCGAAGCTGTGACAACGATGGCAAATCTCCTCGGGTCCGAACTGAAACGTGGCACAGGAGCGGCATCGCTGAACAACCAACTCGTGGCGGCGCGCGGCTTCCCAAAAGCCATGATGGAAGGGCGCGGAGCGGGCCGGGTCCGGCATTGGCATTCCGGCCGGCAGGACGTAGCGTGATTTGGCAGCGTCAGGCGCCATCGCAGATTCTCCTTGGCTATCCATGCAGAATCAGATCGCTGACCAGCGGCACGGCCGGCCCCGCGACTACCAGCGAGATTTCGCAGTCGCGCACCTGGCAGGTCGAGGTCCCGCGCACCTGGCGCGCCGCCTCCAGCACCAGTTCCATCCCATGCACGTAACATTCGGCGAGATTGCCGCCGCTGGTGTTGATTGGCAGCTTGCCATCGGGCCAGGTCAGGTTCTCGAAACGGCAGAAGTCGTTGACCTCTTCCGGCGCGCAAAGGCCGTGTTCGGCCAGCGCCATCACCACCGCGCCGGTGAAGTTCTCGTAGCATTGCGCGACGTCAACGTCGGCGGGCGTGATGCCGGCCATCTCGAACAGGCGCGGCGCCAGCGTCTTGAAGTTGGACGTTCCGAAATCGGGCGCGTTGTGGACCCCGGCTCCCTGGCGGAAGCTGGAGCCCTGCGCCGCCGCCATCACGTAGGCGGGCTTGTGCCGCAGGTCGCCGGCGCGCTCGGCGCTGGTCATGATCACGGCGGCGGCGCCGTCGTTTTCCATGCAGCAGTCGTACAGATGGAACGGCTCGACGATCCATCGCGAATTGTCGTACTGCTCGCGGGTCAGCGGCCGTCCGTACATGACGGCGCGGGGATTGAACTGCGCGTGATAGTAGGAGGCCATCGCCACCGCGGCCAGCGCGTCCTGCCGCACGCCGTATTCGTGCATGAAGCGGCGCGTGCGCAGCGCGATCATCTGCGCCGCGGTGCCCATCCCGTAGGGCAGCGTGTACATCGCGTTGCCGGTGACGGTTTTGGGCGCGGGCGCCGCGCCGAAGCGATAAAATTGCCCCTGCGCCAGCGAGCGGAAGACGCATACGTAGTTGGCGTACCCGGCCGCGATCGCGGCGGCGGCGTTGCCGATGGCGCCCGCGACCCCGCCGCCCCCGCCGCTCCAGAAGATGTTGGACAGCCGCAATTCGGACAATCCCAGTGCCGATGCCATCCGGATCGGCTCGTTGCGGTCGTCGGCGTAGGAGGCCAGGCCGTCGATCTCGGTGACCTTGATGCCGGCGTCATCGGCCGCCTTCATGATCGCCTCGCAGGCCAGGCGGAACTCGCTGACCGGCGCGCCGCCGCGCTTGTAGTACTTGGTCTCCCCCAGTCCGACGATTGCCGCCTTGTCCTTGATCGTCAAAGCCTCCGATGCCATAGCGATTTGCCTCAACGCCAGCTATAACCCGCCGCGCAACTGAATCTCAAGCGGACGGCGGCGCTTGCGTGCGTTTGACAATCCCTCCGGCAGCGCTATTAAAGACGCAGCGGGACCAGACCACGGGCCCGACGCCCGTGCCATGCAGTCAACTCAATCCGGAGGACCGGCAATGGACAACACCCCCATCGTTTCAGCCGACTCGCACGTGGTCGAACCAGCCAACCTGTGGGTGGAACGCATCGACCGCAAGTATCGCGATTCCGCTCCGCGCGTGGTGCAGCATGAAGGCAAGTGGCTGATCGTCGCACCCGACGGGATTGCCTTCCCGGTTGCCGGTCAGTTTGCCGCAGGCAAGCGCGGTGAGGAACTGCGCCAGCATCTGGGCAAAGGCTACGAGGCTGGGCGTGCGAGCGGATGGGACCCGACCCAGCGCATCCCCGACCAGGAGGCCGACGGCGTCAAGGCCGAGGTGTTGTACACCAGCAACGGCCTGGCGCTGTTTTCGATCCAGGACGCCGAGTTGCAGCGGGCCTGCTTCAGGGTCTACAACGACTGGCTGGCGGAGTATTGCTCGGTCAATCCCAAGCGGTTGATCGGCGTGGCGCTGATTTCCGTGCTCGACATTCCCGAGGCGGTCAAGGAGCTGGAACGATGCGCGAAGATGGGGTTGCGCGGCGCGATGATCTCCAACGGTCCCAGCCAGCCCTACCATCGGTCGCTGTACAATCCCTTCTGGGAGGCGGCCGCGGAGCTGTCGATGCCGCTGTCGCTGCACATCATCACCACCAGCAAAAAGCAGAGCGTGACCGACTTCGCCAAAGGCAGCGGCAATCCCTTCATGATCCTGTTCGACTGGGTGCACGAGACGTGGGGCTCGTTGTCGGCCTTCCTGATGGGCGGGGTGCTGGAGCGCTATCCGCGGCTTAAGCTGGTCTCGACCGAAAACGACATCGGCTGGCTGCCCTATTTTCTGCACCGGCTCGATCACAATCACGGCCTGGGCGTGCAGCCCAACCTGCCTCCGCTCAAACCCAGCGAATACGCGCGCCGCCAGTTGTGGGCGACCTTCCAGGACGATCCGTGCGGGGTGGCGCTGTACAAGTTCTTCGGCGAGGACAATTTCATGTGGGCCTCTGACTTTCCCCATCTGGATTCGACCTGGCCCCATTCGCGCCAAGTCATCAAGGAGAATTTCGCTTCGATTCCGCCCGCCGTCACGCGCAAGATCGTGTGCGACAACGCGGCGCGGCTTTACGGAATCGAGCTTTGAGGCGGACCGATGTGGGTCATCCGCACCGCGACGACCCTTACTATTTCCATCACCAGCCGCTTGGCTTTTGCTTGAAAATACCCTACTTAGAAAAGCCGGCTGGCGGTCCCGGCGGGGGGCGGGCGATGAGGTTGGGCAAGACGGTTCCGGGAGGTTTTGCTCTGATGAGACAGCGAGGCTCGCATCGAGCGGGCACCTTCAGCGCGATCAAAGCGGCTGGCATTCGTCTCATTTACGAACATGGCTACGAGGCGATGACGTTGCGGATGCTGGCGCGCGCCGTAGGCCTGGAAAGCGGCTCCCTGTACTACCATATCAAGGACAAGCAGGACTTCCTCTTCCGCCTGCTCAAGGAGATCATCGAGGGCAATCTCGCCGCGCTGGACGAACGGCTGGCGGACGTGGCCGATCCCGAAGACCAGATGCGCGCCCTGATTTCGTTCTTCGTCGCCAATCAGTGGGAGAAGAAGGAAGAGGCGTTCATCATCAGCAGCGAAGTGCGCAGCCTGACGCCGGAGAACTATCGCGTCATCAGCGCCTTGAGCGAATCGTTCCTGGGCCGGGTCAAGGAGATCATTTGCCGGGGCGTGGCTGCGGGCAAATTCCATGTCAAGAACGCCACCGTGGCGGCGCTGGCCGTGGGCGACATCTTAAGCGGGCCGGCGCGATGGTACTACCCCAAGGAATTGCTGGTGCGCGAGGAGATCATGGAGATGATCACCGACATGATCTTCCAACTGCTCGGCGCCGCGCCGCAAATCGTCAGGCCGGCGGCCCATCCCAAGCGTACCGAGGCAGCCCCCGTTTCATCGTCATCCGAGCCGGCCGCCGAAGTCGGGCCTAAGGCCGGGCCGGTCGGTTTTCCGGCGCGCCACCTGCTGGCCCGTTGACGCAGTCGGGCAGCGGATATTTCGGGCGTAACTGGGCAGCGCGGTGGAGCGCGCCGAAGGGGTCGTCGGGCTCGCCTTTGGCCAGATCGATAATCGCCTCGATCGTCGCGCGCAGGTCGCACTGATGGAGCGCGTCGAGTGCGGCGAAGTCCTCCAGGTTGTGGAAGTAGAGCTGGTAGTTGATCAACACCGCGTTGTTCAATTTGACCTTGTCCAGGTCAAAGCGCTCCAGGCCCGATAGCTGCGGTTTGAGCCTGGCGTAGTCGGCCTGGATGTCGTGGAACAGGGCTGTTCTCTGTTGCAGAATTTGCTCGCGCGGCTTGCCGCTGTAATACAGCGCCAGCAGCTTGTCTTCCTGGCGCTCCAGGAAAGCGCCGAACCTCATGTCGCTCTGCACCACCGCGCGCGCGTCGGCCGCGCCGCGCGAATCGCGACCCTCGATATGGTCGAAAAATTCCACCGCACCGCGGCTGCCGACGTAATTGGCCGCCGATTCATCGAACATCACGTTGCTGGCCAGAAAGTAGGTGCGATGGAACAATTCGTGGATTATCACGCCCGCCAATACGACGCGATCCAGGCTGAGCAGGTTGGATAGCAGCGGATCGTTGAAGTAGCCAAGACTGGAAAATGCCACTGCCGGACGGATGAAGGTATCGTAGCCGCGCGCCTGCATTACGGCGGCCGCCGCCTGCGCGGAGGCCTTGTTGAAGTAGCCCTTGTACGGCACTGAGCCCACGATGGGAAAATACCAGGTGTAGGGTGTCAGCCGGTCGGGCTCGGCCGCCATCAGGATCCACGTGACCGCGGACTGATCCACCGGCGTAACCGTGCTGTATGCACCGCCGACGTTGAGGCCGAGCCGCTGCGAGGCAAAGCGGCGCACTTCCAGGACCATCTCCAGATTCGAGCGCACCTGGGGCTCGATGTCCTTGCGCTCCAGCACGCGCTCGATCGGCCGGCGATTCCACAGCAGGCGGATTTCCGAACAGGCGCTGTGGGCCAGATAACTGACGTCGCACCCGGCCAGCGCCGCAGCGCACACGGCCAGCGCGATAGCGCCTATCGCCACACGTGCACTTTTCACCGGCTGTTTTGGCCTGCGACGCCGGCGGCGGGCTCGCCGGCACGGACACGGGCGTATTGAAGCTCGAACAGCCGGTAGTACAGACCGCGGCGCGCGAGCAGTTCCTCATGGGTGCCGCTTTCGCGCAATTCACCATGGCTCAGCACCATGATGCGGTCGGCCTTCTCGATCGTAGACAGGCGATGCGCCACGATCAGCGCGGTGCGTCCGGCGAGCAGCTCGATCAGCGCGAGCTGCACCAGGCGTTCGGTTTCGCTGTCCACGCTGGAAGTCGCTTCGTCCATCACCAGGATTCCCGGATCGTAGGCGAGCGCGCGGGCAAACGACAGAAGCTGGCGCTGGCCCGCGGAAAGATTGGAACCGCGCTCGCGCAGGTCTTCCTGCAGCCGTGCCGGCAGGCGCTGGACGAAGTTCAGCGCCTGGGCCCGTTCCAGCGCCTTGAGGATCTCGGCTTCGGTCAGATCCACGCGGCTGAGCCGGACGTTGTCGAGGATGCTGCCGGTGAAAATCTGGACGTCCTGCTGGACCAGGCCGATGGCGCGCCGCAGTTCGCGCAGGTCCCACTCACGTACGTCGACGCCGTCGACCAGGATGCGCCCGCTGTCGACGTCGTAAAAGCGGTTGAGCAATTTGATGATGGTCGATTTGCCCGAGCCCGTGGCGCCGACAATCGCGACCTTGCGGCCCGGCTCGATCTCGAAGCTCAACCCCTTGAGCACGGGCTCGCCGCGCCGGTAGGAAAAACGCACGTCCTCGAACACGATCCGTCCGGACTTGACCGCCGGCGTGCGTGCATGCACCGGGCTTTGAATAGTGAGCGGCTCGCGCATCAGAGCCTCCAGCCGTTCGGCGGAGGCCAGCGCCGACTGCAGGACGGTGTACTTGGAGGAGACGTCGCGCAGCGGCAGGAAGAATTTCTGCGCGTATTCGATAAAGGCGAACAGCGTGCCCAGGCCGATCAGCCGATGCATCGCCTGGCCGCCCCCGACCCACAGGATGATGCCGATGGTGATGGTGCTGATCGCCTCGATGGTGGAAAACAACCCCGCGTCGTACACGTTGGCCATCATCTGGGCGTCGCGGCTGCGGCGGTTGAGCACGTCGAACTCGCGCGCGGTCTCGGCCTGGCGGGTGAAGAGCTGCACAATCGACACGCCGCCGATCGCTTCGGACAGATAGGAGTTCAGCGCGGCCAGGCGGTCGCGGATCTGGCCGAACACGACGCGCGATCTGACCTGGAAGAAGCGGATGATCACCAGCAGCGGCGGCACCGCGCACAACGCCCACAGGGCCAGGCGCAGGCTGAGAGTAAGCATTATGACGACGATGCCGCTCAGTGTCAGCACGTCGATCAACAGCGTCAGCGAGCCGGCGCCGAACATTTCGTTGATCGCGTCGATGTCGGTGGTCATGCGGCTGACGAGCCGGCCCACCGGATTGCGGTCGAAAAACGCCATCGGCAGCCGCTCGACGTGCTCGAACAGTGCCAGGCGCAGGTCGGACAAACTGTACTGGGCCACCATGTTGGTGAGATAGAACTGACCGTAAAAGCTGCTGAACTCACCCAGCAGCAGCACCGTGTAGATCGCGCCCATCATCAACAGGCCGTGCGGGCCGGCGGCGCGCAGCAGCGGCGCCAGCCATGCGGGCGGGCGATGGCCCGCATGCGGCGCCAGGAACAGGTCCACGGTCAGCTTGATCATGTAGGGCTGGGCCAGGGAGAAGGCGGTGTTGAGCGGCATCAGGACAACCGAGACAAAAAACAGCGCGCGGTAGGGACGTACATACTGCCAGATCCATCGCACCAGCCGCCAGTCGTAGGAGGCGCGTGCCCGCTTGATGCGTTCGGGTTCGTCCATCGTCAATAGGCCGCCAATTCCTCTTCGAGCAGTTGGCGGCGGAACAGCTCGGCGTAAATGCCGCCCTCCGCCATCAGTTCTTCGTGAGTGCCGCGCTCCACGATGCGTCCGCCGTCGAGCACGATAATCTGGTCGGCATCGCGCACCGTGGAGGCGCGATGGGAGACCACGATGGTGGTCCGCCCGCGCACTCCCTCGGTCAGGTTTTGCAGCACGGTCCGCTCGGTTTCGGTATCGACGCTGGCCAGCGCGTCATCCAGCACCAGGATCGGTGCACCGTAGATCAGCGCCCGGGCGATCGTGACGCGCTGTTTCTGGCCGCCCGACAGGGCCATCCCGCGCTCTCCGACCACGGTATCGAGGCCGCGCGGCATCGCCGCCAGGTCGCTCTCCAATCCCGCCACACGCACCGCCTCGATGATCTCATCGCGGCTCGCGTCGATGCGTCCGAACGCGGCGTTGTAGGCGATGGTCTGCGAGAACCGGTTGGCCTCCTGCGGCACGACGCCGACCGCGCGCCGCAGTTCGCTCAGGGGAATGTCGCGGATGTCGCGTCCGTCGATCAGCACGCGTCCGGCGGTCGGCTCCACCAGCCGCGTCAGCAGCTTGACCATCGTGGACTTGCCCGCGCCGGTGCGCCCCACGATCGCCAGCTTGCTGCCCGGCTCGACCTTGACGTTGATGTCGCGCAGCGCATAGGGCTGGCCGTTGATCGCGGCGCCCAGCCACGAGAAGTAGCTGAACGACACGTTGTGCCATTCAACCGCGCCTGCGATTTCCAGCTTGCCGTCGGCGGCGGGCACCGAAACCGGCAGCGGTTCGTTGTAGATCGCTTCCAGCCGGCGTATCGCGGCACGGCCCCGCTGATAGATGCTCACCATCCAGCCCAGCGAGGTGGTCGGCCAGGCGAGCAGGCCCATGTAGCCGATAAACGCGATCAGTTCGCCCAGCGTCATGGCGCCGCGCTGGACCAGCGTGCCGCCGTAGATCAGCACGATCATCACCGCGGTGGCCACCGTGGAACGCACCATCGGGAACATCGAGCCGCGCAGGCGCGCCAGCGCCAGTCCCTGCTGATTGAAGTCGTCGTTGAGCGCGCGAAAGATTTGCGCGTCATGCTCCTCGACGCAGTACGCCTTGATGACGTGAATCCCCGTCAGACTCTCCTGCACCTTGGAGCCCAGTTCGGCCAGTCCCTCCTGGACGCGCAGGCTGCGTTCCATCAGCGAGCGGGTCAGTCGCTTCATAATGCCGGCCAGGACAAAGTACGGCACCAGCGTGGCACAGGTCAGGCGCGCGTTCATGGAGAACATGAAACTTAGCGCCAGGATGTAGCGCAGCGGGGTGTCGGCGATGGACAGCACGCCCATCCCCAGCATCATGCGCACAGCCGACAGGTCGTTGATCATGCGCGACATCAGGTCGCCGGTGCGCAGCCGCTCGTAAAACTCGCCGCCCAGCATCATCAGGCGCGCGAACAGGTCCTTGCGGATTTCGTATTCGATGTCGCGGCCGCAGTTGAAGATGGTGAAGCGCGAGCAGGAGCGCACAATCGCCATCAGCAGCGCCGCGCCCGCGATCTCCTGCGCAATCCGCGCCAGGCGCTCATAATGGCCGGCGCTGATCGCGTCGATTCCCAACTTGAGCAGGTAGGGAACCAGCATCGCCAGCGCGGCGGTTGCGAACGTGCACAGGATGCCGAACACGTAACGCCACGCCACGCCGCGCATGTAGCCAAGCAGACGCCTCATTGGTGGGGCTAAGTTATCAGGTTTGGAAGGTTAGGGAAGCGCGTCGCCGCGGCGGCCGGAACAAGACGCACCGTGGACATGGGCCGATATGTCTTCACGGCAAGCGGCCGGCGTCGGGTGCGGCGCCGATTTCGGCCAAAAAATGCGCGCTGGCCTCCCACGCGTGCTGATACTGCGCCTGGCCGATTCGGCCCCGCATCAGCTCGACGCGCAGAAACAAAAAGTAGGTCTGGATCACGTCGGAACGGCAGTAGCGATGGATTTCCTCCAGCCGGCCGGCGTCGTACAGCTCCTGGACCCGGGCGCCGTCGATTTCGCTCTTGCCCGGCAGTCCGATGCTTTTGAGCAGCAGGTTAAGACCGCCGCGGATGCGGAAGTCGCCGCGATTGGTCAGGAAGTCCTGCAAATCGAGGTGACGCTCGTTGGCATAGCGCCCGCGTTGCGCGAAATGGGCCGGCGCGGCGATCCCGTGGCGCAACGCATGCAGTTCGAGCACCGGCAAGTCGAAGCCGCGTCCGTTGTAGGTGACGATGCATCCGCTGAAGTGCTCGGCCCGCCGCCAGAACTCGCGCACCAGCTCGGCTTCCGACGGCCTGCCTTCGGCCAGGTTCTCGACCGATTCCAAAATATGCTGCTCGTTGACATTGCCCACGCAGATGGAAATCGGCACGTGTAGCGAGGCAGGCGGAAAGCCCCCGCCCAGCTCTTCGCGCATCCGCAGCCAGGCCTGCTCCTCGTCCATCTGCTGGCCCGAATACAGCACCTCGCGCGCCAGCCGCTTGTCGACCCGGGTTTCGATGTCAAGAACTGCAAACCGCATCGGATCGCCGCCGCGATGGCGCCAGGCTGATGCTCCTATTGGATGATTTCGGCCTCGATCGGCCTGGGCAGACGCGCCATCCGCTCCAGGATGCGCCCGGCGATCGCCTTGAACTCCAGGCTTGCCGGATGCTGCGGGCTGACCGCGACCAGCGGGCGGGCGTTGTCGCCGCCGGCGCGCAGTTCCGGCGCAATCGGCAGTTCGCCGAGCAGCGCCAGATTGAGTTCCGCCGCCATCCGCGCGCCACCGCCGTGGCCGAAAATTTCGTGCCGATGCCCGCATTTGCGGCACACGTAGTAGCTCATGTTTTCGATCACACCCAGCACCGGAGTGCGGACCTCGTTGAACATCGCGACGCCGCGCTTGACGTCGAGCAGCGCCACCTCCTGGGGCGTGGTGACGATTACGCCGCCGACCAGCTCCACTCTTTGCGTGATAGTCAGTTGGGCGTCGCCGGTGCCCGGTGGCAGGTCCAGCACCAGGCAGTCGAGCTCGCCCCATTCGACATTGAACAGGAACTCGGTCTCCAGCTTCGTCACCATCGGGCCGCGCCAGATCACGGGAGTCTGATCGTCGACGAACAGCGCCATCGACACATAACGTACGCCGTAGCGCTGGGGCGGGATGATGCGCCGCTGCGGATTGACCCGGGCCGCTTCCTCGACCCCCATCATCATCGCGACGCTGGGGCCGTACACGTCGGCGTCCATCAGGCCGACCCGCTGTCCCAGTGCATGCATGGCCAACGCCAGGTTGACCGCCACCGTCGATTTGCCGACGCCGCCTTTTCCGCTGGCCACGGCCAGCACGTGCCGCACGCCGGGAATCGGCCGGCGCGCGCTGTGCGCCGCCGCGGCTCGCGGTTGGGCCGCCTCGACTTCGACCTGCACGCCGGGCACGCCGGGCATGGCTGCTACCGTGCGCCTGACCTCCTCGATCACCGTCCGCACCACGTCGGGATTAGCCGACACCGGGGCCAGGAACACGGTGACGCCGGCATGGGCGACTTCGATGTCCTTGATCAGGCCGAAGGAGACAATGTCGCGGCTGAAGCCGGGATATTTAATCTTCCTGAGCTCGCTCAGGATTTCATTGGGACTTGGCATCGTTCTGGTTGACCCGCCCTTAAATGTTATCATCACGGCGACGGGTACAAAACGCGGCGATGAAGAACCAGGTGGATGGCGCGAACGCCGGCGCTGCGGCGGGAAAGCTGCATATCACGCTGCCCCAGGGCGGGCGGGTGCTGGAATTCGCCGCCCGCGAGCTGGCTGCGGGGCTGGGCCGGATGCTGTCGGAGCCGGTCGCGGTGCAGCGCAGCGACGATTTGCGCGCAGCGCGCCTGGTTCTGAACTTTGGTGCGGGCCGGGCGCGATTCGATGACTGGTCGGGCGCGGGTTACGCAATCATTCCTGCCCGCCACGGAATTGTGCTGTGCGGCGCCGATGAGCGCGCGGTGCTCGATGCCGTCTATCGGCTGATGCACGAGTTGGGCGCGGCGTTTCCGCTGGGCGCACCCGCCGTTTTCCCTACCGTCGACCGCACCCGGCTTGGGGAAATGAAGCCCATCGAAGTGCGCCCGGCCTTCAGCCGCCGATGCCTGGTGTCGGACATCATGACCTGGCATTACACCGACCCGGCGCAACTGGCGGCCCATCTGGAGCATGACCGCGAGTTTATCCCCTGGATGGCGCGCAACGGGCTCAACGCCTTTTCCTTCATCCGCCACGCCTTCGACACTCAGTATCGAATCCCCGAGCTGGAGGAATTGTTCGCCCAACGGGGCATCGACGTCGAATACGGCGGCCACATCATCCAGCAGTTGCTGCCGCGCGAGCAATTCGCCGACCATCCCGAGTATTTCCCAGCGGGTGCCAACGGCGCGCGGATGCAGATGGGCAACCTGTGCGTTTCCAGTCCGGGTGCGCTGGCTACGGTCCGCAATGGTGCGCTCGACTACCTTAGCCGCCATCCCGACAGCCGCCTGTTGCACGTCTGGGGCGCCGACGTGCGCAAGGGCGGCTGGTGCATGTGCGAGCAATGCCGCGCGATCGCCCCGCAGCTCCAATACCTCAAGCTGGTCAATGCGATTGCCGCGGCGGCCGCCGAAGGCTGCGGTCCTGGCCGCACCCCGCCCGCAATCGCATATCTGGCTTATCACGACACCATCGAGCCGGTGGCCGGACTCAATCCGTTGGGCAACGTGTGGTTCGAATGGGCGCCGCGCGAGCGATGCTACCGTCACGCGATCGATGATCCGCGCTGCGATACCAACCCTCGCTACTTCAAGGCGCTCAAACGCTACGTCGAGTTATTTGAAGGGCGCGGCCACGTATTCGAGTACTATGCCGACGCGATCTTGTACTGCGGCCTGGGCTGCGCGATGCCCGGTGTGATAGCCCAGGACCTGCGCGCCTATCGAGCACAGGGAATTGCCGGCGTGTCGTGCCTGACCTTCGGCGCCTTCAGCGTCTTCGCCTATCCGGTCAACCTGCTGGCTTTCGCCCGGCTGAGCATCAATCCCGAAGAGAGCGCCGACGCGATGGTGGTCGAGGCTGCCGCCCAGCGCCATCCCATATGCCGCTCCGAGATGGCGTCGGCGTACCGCGCCATCCAGCAGGCCTCCGCTTTGACGCTGAGCTATGGGGACTTGCTGCGCCCGTTCCTGGCGCCCGAAGCCGCGCGCAAAAAACGCTTTGAACTGCAAGCCGCCGCCGAGCAGATGCGGATTGCCATCGATGCCGCCGAACAAGTGCTGGCGCGCTGTCGCGATCCGCTGGTCGAAGCCGAGCGCAAGCTGTGGCGGTACGGACTGGAAACCCTGTCCGGCATCGGTGAGTACCTGGCAGCGTCGGCCGGCAATCAGCCACAGGCGCGCGGCAAGGCCGCCCTGGACACGATCGCCAGCGCGCTGCGGCGCATGCGCGAGATCCAGGCCGGTTTCAAGGGTACCTGGGGCAGCTTCGATCTCGAACGGCTGCATTCGGTATGGATTGAAAACATGCGTGCCCGGCTGCAGGACCCGCCCGTCGAGTACGACATCTGACCCGCTCGAACCCCGCCCTGCTACGGGCGGGGCACGTAGACCGCGTAACCGCGCGGCGGGGCCCACAGCTCGGCCCAGCCCTGCGCGTCGGTCCATTTTTCCTGCGGCGTGGCCCGATCCTGGCCGCCCCATGCGGCCGGGGCCAACCGGGTGCTGCCCCATTGCGTCTTTACGGCGCGCCCGTTCCAGCGATCGCCCAGATTGTTGATGACCGCCACCAAACCCGGTTGCGCACCGAAGCCGCATCGCTGCATCACGTACAGGACCTCATCGGCGTAAAGGATTGCCGTCGCACCGCCGGCGTATTGCTCATGCGCGCCGACCAATGCGGCGATTCCGTCGGCGGCGCCTTCGCGGCCCAGTTGCCAGTTGTAATAGTCCTGCCAGAACACGCACGGGTATCCCTCGTGCGTCAAAATGTAGGCGTAGGCCAGCATCTTGCCGTTGATGATCGGGTTGCTGCGCGCGACGTCGTGGTTCTCGACGAAGGTGACGGCCTGTGCGGGCCGCTCGCCTACCAGCGTTCCGGCCGCGGCTAGATTAGTCAGGCTGTAGCCATAGGTGTCGGCCAGATTCTTGAGCCGGTCGCGCAACGGGAAGTCAAACGCGGCGGCCGGATTGTCCGACCAGGCGTTGGTCTCATCCAGCCAGTCTGTAATCACCCGGTCGCTGTCCCAGCATTCGCCCACGCCGAAGGGCTTGAAGACCCTGCCTTCGCGCAGCGCCCGCAATTCCTGTATGGCGCGCGTCATCCATCCGCCGTAGCCCTTGACGCAGTCGTAGCGGAAGCCGTCGAAACCCACGTCCTCGAGTAGAAAGCGGGCGAATTCGATGATCTGCTCGTAAACGTAGGGATCGCGATGGCATACGTCGGGCATATCGCCGAAGGTGCCGCCGTCCCAGGTTTCGTAGGGCGAGGGATGAAAGCACTTGTAGTCGCGCGGGAACTTTTTGCTGCCCGGATTAAAGCGCGTCCAGCGCGTGACGTTGTCGAGGGGATTGACCTCGGGCGCGTCACCGCCGCTGTTGTGATTGAAGACCACATCGGCATAAACCTGCATCCCCTGGTCGTGTGCCGCGGTAATCAGCGCGCGCAATTCGTCTTCGGACCCGAACCAGGTCTCGCGCGCGCCTTTCTGATCGATCGCGCCCAGGTCGTAGTAGTCATACGGGTCGTAGCCCATGGAAGGCCCGCCCAGATTGGCCGCCTTGTACGGCGGTGGGAGCCACAGCGCGGTGAACCCGGCCTTTCGCAGTGACGTGACTTTGCCCGTCACACAGCTCCACCACGCATATTCCCTGCCTTCCAGTCTGGGACAATCCCAGTAAAACGCCTGCATGATGACGCCCATCGCGACACTCCTTTGCATTCAGGCATGAAGCCGGAACGCGCTGTCAGCGAATCGCTCGCCCTTCAACCATCCGGGGGCGCCGGTCCGCAATAAATACTACAACAAGTCGTATCCTGGCGGCTGCTAACGCAGATGACGCGGATTGTCGACCGCCGGGCAGTCGCAGCCGCAGCGGCGCATCACCGCAAATGGGCCTGGCAGCCGGCGCCAGACCACCACAGGAGCAGACCCCCGGTCGATGGCGCCGCTTTGAGGACAGGGACTCTATCGTCGCGCGCCGTCGGGCATGATAAAAACGCCCGGAGGAAGAGCGACGCCTTATGGCCGATTCATTCAGGACTGGTTGTCATCCGATCATTGCGCTCATCGGTGCGCGGCTTGTTTAAGTACGACCCGGCACCGACCCCGTCCGGTGATCGTCAGCCGAGCGTTCTCTATTACCGCGACTATCGGCTGTATCTGGCCACGTCGTTCTTCTCCGCGATGGCGGCGCAGGCGCAGACCGTCGCCGTCGGATGGCAGATCTATGCGATTACGCACCGGCCGCTGGCACTGGGCTATGCGGGCCTGATGCCGTTTTTGCCGATCCTGTGCTTTTTGCTGCCCGCCGGCGGCCTGGCCGACCGGCTCGACCGGCGATGGCTGATGGCCGCCTCATATATGGTGCAGACCGCGGTCGGCGCGCTGTTCCTGACGCTGACCCTGCGCGGCGCCAACGCCGCGTGGCCCTTTTACCTGGTGTTGCTGTTGCTCGGCGCGGGACGCGCCCTGGGATGGCCCGCGCGGCAGTCGTTTCTGCCGCTGCTGGTGCCCCAAGGGCTTTTTACGCAGGCGATTAGCTGGAACAGTGCCGCCTTCCAGACCGCCACCATCCTCGGACCCGCGCTGGGCGGTGGCCTCTATTTGCTCGGTCCTGCGGTCGTGTACGGGGTGTGTGCCGTCACCATGTTTGCAATGGCGGTGGCGACCCTGGCGATTCGCACCAGCGGGCGGGCCCGCGCTGGCGCGGCTGGACCGCCGGGATTCAGGCGCCTGATTGCAGGCATTGAATACGTGTGGAGCAATCCGCTGTTGCTGGGCGGAATGGCGTTGGATTTCTTCGCGGTCCTGCTCGGCGGCGCCACCGCGCTGTTGCCGGTCTATGCGCGCGATATCCTGCGGATCGGGCCGGGCGGCCTGGGTCTGCTGCGCGCCGCACCCGCGCTGGGTGCCGCCTCTGTAGGCGTCGTGCTGGGGCACGCCCCGATTCGCGAAAAGGCCGGACGCAAGATGTTCGCCTGCGTGGCGCTGTTTGGTATCGCGACGATCGTATTCGGCCTGTCGCACAGCTTCCTGCTCTCGCTGGGCGCCCTCGCCACGCTGGGCGCCGCCGACATGGTCAGCGTCTACGTGCGCGCCACGATTGCGCAGCTTGCGACTCCCGACGAGATGCGCGGGCGGGTCAGTGCGGTCAACGGCATATTTATCAGCGGCTCCAACGAGCTGGGCGAGTTCGAGTCGGGGTTGACTGCGGATTGGTTCGGCACGGTCGCTGCGGTCGTGATCGGCGGCGTCGGAACCATCCTGGTGGTCGCTGCCGGATGGTGGCTGTTTCCGGCCCTGCGCGACGTCGAGGATCCGGCCGAGGTGACGCCGCAAACAGCCACCGGCCGCGCTGATGTCTCGGTCGAGGCAAGTTAGCAGCGTTGCCGCGAATCGTGATAAACAGCCCGATGAACGAAACGTCGAGGGAGAAAAATCGATGGGACGACTCGATGGCAAGGTGGCTGTGATTACCGGCGCGGCCAGTGGGATTGGACGTGCCAGCGCCGTGCGCTTTGCAACCGAAGGCGCCGCGGTGGTGGTCGCAGATCTCAATCCCAGGGGCGGCGAGGAAACGGTCGCGGAGTGCAAACGGGCTGGCGCACAGGCGGTCTTTCAGCGCGTCGATGTAATCAACGAGGCCGACATCAAGGCCGCCGTCGACCGCGCTGTGGCCGAGTTCGGCAAGCTCGACGTGATATTCAACAACGCCGGATTGGCGGGCGCCGTGGGCAAGATTGAAGAGACCACCGCGGACAATTGGGACCGCACTTTTGCGATCCTGTTGCGCGCCGTGTTCTTCGGAATGAAGTATGCGGTGCCGGAAATGCGCAAGGCAGGCGGCGGTTCGATCATCTCCACCGCGTCGATCGCCGGCTTGCGCGGCGGCGCCGGTCCGCACGCCTACAGCGCGGCCAAGGCGGCGGTGATCAACCTGACCCGCTCGGTGGCGCTGGAAGTAGGCAAGGACCGGATTCGCGTCAACTGCATCTGCCCGGGCGGAATCAACACGCCGCTGATTTACAACAATGTGCCGGGCGGCTTCGAGGTCGCCGACCAGTTCCTCAAGTCCATTCAGCCGATTCCACGCGCGGGCGGCCCGGCCGACATCGCAGCGATGGCCGCGTTTTTGGCCAGCGACGACGCCGAATGGATAACCGGCACCGCGATGGTGGTCGACGGCGGGCTTACCGCGGGCACGATGGTGTTCGGGCAGCGTCCGATCGGAGAGACCCCGCCGGGTGGCTTTATGGGGCCGAGCTTCGAGCAGAAGCCGAAGTAGCGGTGTAGATGGCCCCACAGGGACAGAAAATATCAAAGCTGCTGAGTAATCGGAGTTGAGTGATGGCGATCGAGATTCTGTCAAGCGGCTACACTTTGGTCGAAGCGCCGCGGGTCGACGAGCAGGGCCGACTGTATTTCAGCGACGTGCGCGGAAATGGCGGAGTCTATCGGCGCGGCCCCGACGGCCAAATCGAAACGCTAATCCCCAAACGCAAGGGCGTCGGAGGACTGGCGCTCAACGCGGGGGGCGGCTTCGTATGCGGGGGCAGGGGACTGATCTACTGGGATGAGAAGACCCGGCAAAGCCGCGACATCTTTACTCAATTCGAAGGACGTCCCCTCAAAGGTCTCAACGACCTGCAGCCCGACGATTACGGCAGTGTTTATGTCGGCTCGCTGGAGTCCGACGAAACGCAGCAGGTACCTTGCAATCTTTTTCGCGTCGATCCGGACGGCACCGTTACCAAGTTGTGGGAAGGAATCCAGGTCACCAACGGACTGGGTTTCAGCCCCGACCGCAAACTGCTCTACCACTGCGATACCGCTACCGAAGCGGTGTGGGTATACGATGTGATGCCCGACCGGACCGTGAAGGACCGCCGCATCTTCGCCAAAGTCGAGGGATGGCCCGACGGGATGGCGGTGGACGCCGAGGGCGGGGTCTTCGTGGCGATGGCGCACGGCGGCGAAGTGCTACGCATCAAGAGCGATGGCACCATCGACCGGCGCATCAGGATGCCGCAGCCCTTCGTCACCAGCCTGACCTTCGGCGGCCCGGACCTTCAGGACCTCTACGTGGTTACCGCCCGCGACAAAGTCGCGTCGGGAACGATTTATCGCCTGAGATCGGACATCCCCGGCCTGCCGGTGCCGAAGGCGCGCTTCGCATAAAAAACTTCGCTGCCGATCTCGATCAGTTCCGGGCAGGTGAGGGTGCCCCGATACACTTCAAGCGCCTGCCGACGTATTCTCCATGAAAACTGCATTGGTTGGTGCTCGAAGTTTTTCAGTTCTCTGCGCCCTCGCCCCTTCCACACTGATCGTGGGAGAGGCGACAGAAAAAAGCGGTGGCATTTTTTTCGCCTCGTCCACGGCTGCGACCCGGTCCGCAGCCACAAACCGATACAGGCCGCCCAAGGGTTTGACGTCAAATCGCTCGGCGGGTGAGGGCAGAGGCCTGCTTCCAGCAACCACTGTTTCATCAAAACTGACGTTTTCGGGTTCAATCCCACAAACCGTGCCACCATGGGCCAGGTTTCTCGGACGGGTTGAGGCCGGCTTTGCGCAGCGCCTTCTCCATATTCCATCCGGTCAGATCAGCCAGATTTTCCGCTTCCTTGCGGCGGCGCTGTTCGAGTTCCTCGAAGTAGGTTTTCGCAGCCGGGCATTCGTTGGGCGATCCCTGCCACGGCCGATGCAGTACATAGCGCGCCTGGTAGTGTTCGGTGTCTTGCGTTTCCTGAAACACCAGATCCTCGGGGAACGTGTCGGCCGAGTAACGGACGTGAAGCCGGGTGAGTATGACCGGCGCCATGCCCTGCGGGGGGAGCGGAAACATCTGCGGCACCAGGCGGTTGACATCGCTCAGCCAGAACACACCCAGTTTGCGCAGTTCCTCCTGACTTAGGGGTTGCGCTGCGCACGGGTCGCACCATGCCATATTCCACACATATTCGGTGAACACCGTGGTCATGCCGTTCAACCGTACCTGATGGTCGAACATGTCCTTGTAGAAGGACTGAAAATCATCTTTGACGGAGGAGGGCAAATCCACACCCGTTGGCAGTTGGCGGGTCCTGTAGTTGGTTGTTTCCACCCGCCCGTTCTCGGTCAGCGCGTAGATTACCAGGTCCTGCGGCCCTTGCGCATTGAGCATCCCCAGCCGGATCGGCAGCATGAACTTGGGCGAACTGAAGGCGAACTGCAGCGGGCGCAGATAGCTCAGTCCCGTGGCGGCATGCTCCTTGAGGTTGATCTTGGCGACAAAGAACTTCATGTTTTGGCGCAGATATGGCTTGAGAGCGCGGCTTGCACCGGGCGGAATATGATAACCATTAATGTGTAGCCATTCCTCAAGCCCGTCCGACTGTGTGGCCGACAGAATGACTATATCATATTCGCCGACAGTATATTGCGCCTCGATGGTAACGCCCAGGCTTTCGGTTTGTGCGCTCCGCAGCTTGCTGCCGGCGGCCAATCGCGCGGCGTCCATTGGAGTCATCTCTCTCATCATGATCTGGCAGGGATTGGGATCGTAGTATTCAACCAGGCGTGGGCTGCTGTAGGCGTCGATACGCCGGAACAGCTCGCGGTCGCCGATATGAATCTGTTCGCGATGCAGGACCTCGGGCACCGGCACGACCAGCGCAAACTCCGAGGGTTCACCTCGGTAGTCATTCATCAGGCTAAGTACCGTCTTGTCCTCATGCCGTACCATCACGACCTGCGAGGCGTGGTTGTACAGGGAGGTATCGCTTTTGCCGACGTAAAAGCCGCAGAAGGCGTGCGCCGACGGCGCCGCCGTCAGCCCAGCCAGGGCGGTCAGCGCCGCCATTAAATGGTAGGGGCACAAGCGTCGTCTCATCGCTTTCTCCTTTGCTGTTCCATTCGAATTTGGGCGCCGGCCAGATCGCGTCCCATAGCACAACCGCCGGAGCCGCAATCAGAAGCGCCCACAGAAGACCGTTGGTGCGGTAAAAACAGAATTGCCAGATGAACGCGATTGCGCAGACCAGCGCGGCATGAGCCGCGCGCCCGCGCCGCGCGTTGGGGATTGTCATCGGGTCCGAAATCATGAAGAAGGCAAACAGCAGCAGCGCGCCGCTGCTCAACTGATGGAGCAGCACGGCCCAGCGCTGGCCCAGCCACATCACGCGCAGCGCCAGAGCGCCCACATAGAAGGCCAAAAAGGTCCAACTGATGTCGGCGCGCCGCGCCTGGCGCGTTACGATGCTGCCCATGCCGACCATCCATCCGGCAAACGCCACGTCGGCGCCCCATTGGCCCGCCGAGATCCACGTTCCGGGCAGCAGCATCAGTGCAGCCAGCACGCCGAAGTTGGCCGGATTGAACAGATGCTTGCCGCGCCAGCGCACGACGAATTTCGAGGCGATGGCCGCTGAGACCGCGAGCGGATGGATCCACCAGGTCGCCGCACGCAGCAGCAAAGTCACGCTGAAGGAGGTGATGAGCGCGCTGCGCAGGGAACGGCCGGGCCGGCCGGTCAACGCTTCGCAAAACCTCTGGCAGGCAAGCCCGCAGGCAAAGGTAAGGGCTATCTGTAGCGGATGAATCGCGAAATCGCGCAGGTAAGCGCCCGCCGCCAGCAGCATCCCGAGAAACAGGATCTGCGCCAGACGCGGGTCGATCCGCTGGGCGCGCCCGCGCAGCAAAAGCGTGCGGCTCCAAAGGTCGGTCTGCATGCCGTTTGAGCCCTCAGGGCTTTGAACGGCGATGCGGCCGTGGCTTGCAGAAAATTTTTATGCGTCAAGCAGGATGTCGGTGCGGCCTGCCTGCGCCGGTGTGGGACCGCTACTTCAGGGCGCGGAAGTTGGGCTTGCGCTTTTCGACGAAGGCCCGCGCCGCCTCCTGATGCTGCGGTGTGGCGAAGGTCACCGCCTCCAGCGCCGCGGACGTGTCGAGCACTTGATGCAGCGCCTTTTTGACCAGCTTGTTCACCGACAGCTTGGTCCATCGAATTGCCCAGCGCGGACCGTCGGCCAACTCGCGCGCGATCTCACGCGCCTTGGGCATCACCTCGGCGGCCGGCACCGCGTAGTTGACCAGGCCCAAGTGCGCGGCCTCGGCGCCCTTGAGGATGCTGCCGCGCATCAGGTACTCCTTGGCGCGATTGGGGCCGATGAGCGGCGGCCAGATCACCGCACCGCCATCGCCCGCGACCACGCCGATGCGCACGTGGGTATCGGCGAGGCGCGCGGTCTCGGCCGCGATCTGGATGTCGCAGAACAGGGCGATAGTGGCGCCCAGGCCGATCGCGTCGCCGTTGATCGCCGCGATAATCGGCTGCTCGACGTCCAGGATGTCGTTGAGAAGCCGCCCCGGATCGCGCGGATTCATGGCGAAATCGCGCGCCGCAGCAACGTTGCGCGCGTCCATGCCCTTGACGTCGCCACCGGCGCAAAACGCGCGTCCGGCGCCGGTAATTATGATCGCGTCGACCTCCTCGTCGCGCGACAGGTCGCCAAACAGCGTGTCGAAGTCCGCGCTCATGTCGTCGTTGATGGCGTTGAGCGCGTTGGGCCGGTTGAGCGTGACGGTCGCGACCCGATTGTCCTTTTCAACCAGGACGGCCCTGTACTTGCTGTAGTCGATCATCGCAACGCTCCTTGGCTCAATCGCGCGGGCAACCAGCCCTCAGGCATACTCGAATGCAGCATCGTTCGCCAGTAGGGTGGAAGTACGGCCTGCCGGCTTTCAACGCTCACCGTAGTTGAAGGTTTCGATTACGGTCTGCAAAAAGGCGGCGGCGGGGGCGCCGTCGACGATGCGATGGTCGAAGGTCAGGCTCAGCGTCATCATAAAGCGGCGCGCGATCTCGCCGCGGTAAATCGCAGGACGCTCGATGATGCGGCCGAGCCCCAGAATCGCCGCCTCGCCGTGATTGATTATCGGCGTGAACGCATCGACGCCGTAGGTGCCGAGGTTGGTGATGGTAAAGGTTCCGCCTTCGACATCTTCAAGCCGCAGTTTTCCCTCGCGTGCGCGTTTGCCCAGCTCCCTGGTCTCGGCGGCGATCTCGCGCAGCGTCTTGCGATCCGCGTTGCGGATGACGGGCACGATCAGTCCCTCCTCCAGCGCCACCGCCATCCCGATGTTCACCTCGCCGCGCAGCTTGATCGCACCGTCCTCAAGCGCCGAATTGAGCCGCGGATGGCGACGCAGGGCGCGCGCGACAGCGTGGATCATCAAGTCAGTGTAGGTGAATTCCGCCTCGCGTCCCAGATGGGCGCGCAGGTCGGCGGCGGCGGTGACGTCGGCTTCGGTGCTGAGCGTGAGCTGGGCCGAGCCGTGCAGGCTTTGCATCATGCGCTCGGCGATGGTCTTGCGCATCCCTTTCAGCGGGATCACCGCGCCCGCTTCGGCCGCCTGAACAACGGCGGCCGCCCGCGGCGCGGGCGCCGCTTGAGCGGCAGCGGCGGCGTGCTCGACGTCCTCACGCGTCACCCTGCCGCCGGGCCCCGTACCGGCGACCTTTGAAAGGTCGACGCCGAGTTCGGCCGCGCGTTTGCGCGCGATCGGCGTGATCGCTCGGCGCGCGGCCGCGGACGCATCCTTTGCCCCGGCCGGCGTCGGCGGCGGGGCGCCAGGGTGCGCATCCGGCCGTGGAGCGGCGCTGCGGTAGCGTGCTTTGAGCGCTTCGACGTCCTCGCCCGGTTGCGCGATAATCGCCACCGTCACGCCGCAATCGACGGTATCTTCCTCGTTGAACAGGAAGGCGACGAGAACCCCCGAAGCCGGCGCCGGAACTTCGTTGAGCACCTTTTCGGTTTCCACTTCGAACAGCGGCTCCCCCTCGGTGACCGTTTCGCCGGGCTGCTTCAAAAAACGCTTGAGTATTCCATCATTCATCGTCAGCCCAAACTTGGGCATCACGACTTCCACTGCCATCGCCGCTTGGTCCCTGTCCTTTCAGTTCTTGCGTCCGGAAACCAGCCGTGCTCAGCCCAGCACCGCCCGGATGCCGGCCGCGATGCGTGCCTCGTCGGGAATCACGGCGGCTTCCAGCGGACGGCTGAACGGAATCGGTACGTCCAGCGCCGCCACCCGTTTGATGGGCGCGTCGAGCAGGTCGAAGCCCTTCTCCGCCATCGTGGCGGCGATCTCGGAGGCGGCGCTGCCGCGCAGGTGGGCCTCGTCGACGATCACCATCCGGTTGGTCTTGCTCAGCGAGTTGAGCAGCGTCTCCTCGTCCAGCGGTGCCAGCGAGCGCGGGTCGATGACTTCCACCGCGATGCCGTCGCCGGCCAGGTGCGCCGCGACCGCCATCGCGCGCGGCACCATCGCGCCGATCGCCACCACGGTAACATCCCTGCCCTCGCGCTTGACGCTGGCTTTGCCGATGGGAACCAGGTAGTCGCCGTCGGGCACTTCCTCGCGGGTGCGCCCCAGGGCGGCATGCTCGAAGACGATGACCGGATTGTCGTCGCGAATCGCGCTCTTGAGCAGCCCTTTCATGTCGGCGGGGCCCGAGGGCACGACGATTTTGAGTCCCGGGACCGGCAGCAGATGCGGATAGACGGTTTCGGAATGCTGCGCCGCAGCGCCGCCGGCCGCACCGTACAGCGTGCGAAACGTGATCGGCAGGCGCGCCTGGCCGCCCGACATGTAGCGCAGTTTTGCCGCCTGATTGACGATCTGGTCGAAGGCGCAATAGATGAAGGGCGCAATTTCGATTTCGCAAATCGGCCGCATCCCGGCCATCGCCGCCCCCACCGCCGCGCCCACGAAGCCGGCCTCCGAGATGGGTGTGTCGCGCACGCGCTCGGGTCCGAAGCGCTCCAGCAATCCGCGCGTGGAGCCGAAGGCGCTCAGCGCCACGTCCTCGCCCAGGATAAAGGTGCTCGGATCGCGTTCCATCTCCTCGCTGAGCGCCGCTCGAATCGCTTGCAAAAAGGTCAGCTGTGCCATCGACGTTGCTCCGACCAATCGGGAAACCAGGACGTCTCTTCTACTCGACCCACAGATCCTCGCCGGCTTCGGCCGGCTCGGGCATCGGGCTTTGGCGGGCGAACTCGACTGCGGCCTCGACCTGGTCGCGAGCCTCCCTGGCGATACGCTCGAGTTCCTCGCGCTTGATCAGTCCGGAGCCGAGCACCTCCTGCTCCAGCGCGATAATCGGGCATCGCGCCTTCCATCGCGCGACTTCCTCCTCGGTGCGGTAGCTGCCGGTGATAAAGGCCTGCTCGCCGACCACATGTCCCTCCCATCGGTAGGTTTTGCATTCAAGTAGTGTAGGCCCTTCGCCGGCCCGCGCGCGGGCCGCGGCCTCGCTTGCGTAGCGATACACCTCCAGCACGTTGTTGCCGTCCACCACGTAACCCGGGATGTCGTAGCCCTTTGCGCGCACCGCAATATCTTTGACCGAGGTGGCGCTGGCGGTAGGGGTGAACTCGCCGAAGCCATTGTTCTCGCACACGTAGATCACCGGCAGCTTCCAGATCGACGCCAGGTTGAGCGATTCGTGAAAGGTGCCCTCGTTGGCGGCGCCGTCGCCGAAGAAGCAGGCCGTAACGTCGTCCTTGTGGCTGAGCTTGGCGGCCAGCGCCGAGCCGGTCGCGATGGGAATGCCGCCGCCGACGATGCCGTTGGCGCCCAGGATGCCCAGCGAGAAATCCGCGATGTGCATCGAGCCGCCCTTGCCCTTGCAATAACCGGTGCGCCGCCCGTAAATCTCCGCCATCATGCGCGCCAGGTCGCCGCCCTTGGCAATCAGGTGGCCGTGGCCGCGATGGGTGGAGGTGATGCGGTCGGTGGGGCGCAGCGCCGCGCAAATCCCCACCGCGGTTGCCTCTTCGCCAATGGAGACGTGCGCGAAGCCGGGAATCTCGCCAGCGGTGATCAGGTCCTTGATCTTTTGTTCGAACTGCCGGATACGATGCATCTTGCGATACATCTCCAGCACCACCTCTTTGCCGATATCCATGACCGGCCCTCCGGAGTTGAGGACAGTTGACGATTGCCTTGCCCTGCGCCGGCGCTGCGGCCTAAGCTTTGGGCGTCGGCGTGCGGCTGTTCGGGGAAAACATCTCGTCTGTTAATCGAGCGGCTTCCGCCTTGTCAAGCCGCGACGTATGTGGGTTGCGCCGCCGCAAACGCGTTGGGAGGATCGCCCATGAAGCTTTCAGTACCGGCTATCGACTTCGACGTGTTCCATCGTACGGAACTTCCCCAACGGCTGGCGCGCGGCAACGGACCGCTGGCCTGGGCGGACCTCAAGGACGCGCCGCCGCTTGGCTTTCGAATTCCCGGCGCCGGCGCAGGCTACACCTACGTCCCCTCCGACGGCACGGTGCGGGTGGCGCCGGGCACCGCGGAGGCCGAGACCATCGTAGAACTCGACCTTAATTCCTGGCGCCAGTTAGCGTGCGAATATCGCACCCCGATCGGGCTTGCCTATGCCGGCAAGTTGAGCTTTGCGCGCGGCGACTACACGGGGCTCAGCCGATGGGAGGCGGCGCTGTGGGCGATGTTCATGGGGCGGCCGGTCTACGATCCGGCGTTGGTCGATCTGACCGACGCCAGCGGCAAGCCGCTCGACCTTCACCGCAGGTTCGCGGCCGACACACCGCTGGAGGAGATGCGCGGGTATTTTCTGAAGACCGGCTACCTCGTGATCAAGGGTCTGTTCTCGCAGGCTGAAATCGAAACCCTGCGCGAGGAGGTGATGCGGATCGCCGCCGAAGCCACCCCCGGCGACCGCCATTCATGGTGGGCGAAGAACGCGGCCGGCGAAGACCTGTTGTCGCGCCTGCTGTATCTGGGCATGAAATCCAGGGTGATTGCCGCTCTTCCCGACGATTCGCGCCTGGCGCGGCTGGCGAGCATGAGTGAGGTGCCGCTTATCGCCGTGCACGACCGGATGGATTCGCCGGTAGCGATGCTCAAGGTGGCCGGTGCGGTTTCCGGTCTGGCCGACTATCCGTGGCATGTGGACTGCGGCCTGGGACTGCATCCGATTCTCTGTCCCAAGATCGTGATGGGGATCCAGCTCGACGCGATGACGCCGCAAAACGGGCAGCTCTATATGCTGGCCGGCTCCTGGCGCTATTCATGCCGCCAGGGCCCCGATACCAACTACGACAACCTGCCGGTGGTGGCGCTGGAAACGGAGCCCGGCGACTGCACCCTGCACTTTGCCCATAACTTGCATGCCGCCCCGCCGCCGCAGCTTGCGCGGGGACGCCGCACGATCTACGTCGGATACTGCAAACCCGGCTTCGAGCAGGTCTTCGCGCCGGGCGAAGGCCCCAACGACGTCTTATATACCGCGCAAGACGCCTTCATCCCGACCGCCGACGTCGCAGGCAAAGCGGCAAGCGGCTGACCCCGGGCAACTCTTTTCACCCACCGCCATTTCTCTGTCGGAGAGGCGCGCAGCCGCGGGCGGGCGTCCCAGATGGGACGCCTGCCATGCGCTGGAGAGCTAGTAGCCGAACATCTGCAGAATCGAGCCCAGCGGCGAATAGCCGGGCTGCGCGGCGTAGGGATTGACGCCATAGGTCTGCGGATAGCCTGGGTAGACCCTGGGTGCGGCGCCGCCCAGAAAGGAATTGGCCGCATTCAACGTTTGCGCTTGATATTGCATCCGGGTGGCGAGTTTGTTGGCCAGCCGGTAGTTGCCCTGTGCGACCGCCGCCTGATACAGGGCCTGATTGGCATTGAGTTGCTGGTTGAGCGTCTGCTGCAACTGCATCATCTTGCCCATGTTGCGGGTATAGCCCGGTGTATAAAGGCCCGACCCATTGTAGGGCATCGACCCGAGATAACCCATACCGCCATAAGGCACGCTGAGCGGCGCCGCGGGCCGGCAGTCGTCACCGTCCTCATCGCACATCATGCCGCCGGGATAGCCGCCGTAGCCGTAACCGCGATGATGCTCCCACCATTCATGCCGATGATGGTCCCAATAGCCGGGATAGCCGCCACCGCCGTAGCCATCATAGCCGCCATAGCCGTATCCGCCGTGATGCTTGTACCATCCCCAGTGATTGCCGTGGTCGTGATGCCAGCCGTCGTGCGCAAACGCCACGATCGGCATCGCCAGTACCAGCATCGCAACCGCCGCCGCCAAAACGCCATGAACCGCCTTCATCGCCCGATTCTCCTTGCGCCGGTAAATTCACATCCAACCGCCCTATTGACGTTTTAGACGGGGAGAATGTTTACAGGAAAGTTGACGGTCCTTTAGCCGTTTCGCAGTGGAGGAGACTTCCATGCAGGATGCGCAAGCTGACCTTCGGCCGCCGCTGCCGCCCTTTACCCTGGAAACCGCCATCCAGAAGGTGCGCGCGGCGGAGGACGCGTGGAATTCGCGCGACCCCGAGCGCGTGGCGCTTGCCTACAGCTCCGACAGCCGCTGGCGCAACCGGGCCGAATTCCTGGCCGGACGCGAGGAAATCGTCGCCTTTTTACGGCGCAAATGGGCGCGCGAGCTTGACTACCGCCTGATCAAGGAGTTGTGGGCGTTTGGCGATAATCGCATCGCAGTGCGGTTTGCCTACGAATGGCACGACGATTCGGGCCACTGGTTTCGCTCCTACGGCAACGAAAACTGGGAGTTCAACCAACAAGGCCTTATGACGGTGCGCCACGCCAGTATCAATGACCTGCCAATCCGCGAAGCTGAGCGCAAGTATCACTGGCCCCTGGGCCGCCGCCCTGAGGACCATCCGGGCCTGAGCGCGCTGGGATTATAAAGCCCGCTTCGCACCGCTAGCCGGTGATTCTCAACGGCATCTGCAGACGTTTGCCGTTGCGCACCACAGTGACGTAGATCACATCGCCCACGTGGACTTCGGCCAGCGCGCCCTGGAAATCGTGGATGGTATGGATACGTTGGCCGTCAACCCCGATGATCAGGTCGAAGGACTCGCCGACGTGGCTCTGCTCGACCAGCCCCAGCGCCGCGATCGCGGGCGGAAAAACCATCGCTGCACTGACCACCGTGGCGCCCAGCAGAGTGTGAACCAAACCGCGATACGGCCGCATCCCGGCAGCCGCGGCCACACTGCCGGGCCGGACTTCCAAAACCGCCAGGCCGCAGACGTCCTGGCGCGGTGCCAGTTCGGCGCAATCGTGTTGCAGCAAGGCGCCGATGGGCGATTCGTAAACGTCGTCGTTGGTCGCGAACTGATCGATATCGGCGAACCGGGCGCCATCGGCATCCGGTATGCCTTGGCCCGGGACTATCACCGCTCCTTCGCCTTCCGCATCGCTTGTATAGTCATCGGAATCCGCCGACACGGCCGAATCCTGCGCATTGGACGGAATCTGGACCGTGCTGTTGGAGGCGCGCGCTTGATTTCCTCCCGCTGCTGAACCGTCCGCCGCGTGCACGAGGATGGCGAGCGTTACAACCAGCACGATTACGCTGATGCGCAAAAATATCGCAGCAGTAGCGTTGGCGACGGGGTGCCGCGCCGATGCATAGAAAAGACCGGCAGGGTTGGCGTAGCCTTTGGATGCGGCGAATGTGCGACTGTCAAGCATTGCTTGCCACCGCTGCGCTTGGGGCCGATCGTAGTCCGCATCCGTGAGGAAAACCGTGCCGAATTCACGCCAGTGCCGTTTTCCTCAGATAACCGCTCCGGGGTCCGATCGCCCGCCGGTAGCGCACCGGAGCTGCGTTTTCCTTGCCACTTGCCCGCCGCCTCTTCCTCCGGCCCGCGCCGACAGAACGTGGCCGGATTGATAACCGCCTTCCGCAGCCTAATTAAAGACTACTTGCAGTGTCGCTGCGATACCAGTGCCAGAGACCGTCACCGGCTGCCGCGCATCGCCGCGAGCAGCCCGCTGGCGCGTGCAATCCGCCGTCAGATGGAGCTAATTTGGTGACGACGCGGGCACTGGCCGCGCGTCGATAATGCTTTTTCCGGAGATGCCAATGATTCCTTTTACCGGTAATCCTCTCGATCGCGCCGCCGAAAAGCGCCTGGACGCGGCCTGGCTTGAGTCAAAACGGCGCGATCCGTCCTCGCTGGTGCTGCCGATGTGGCGCCTGCAACCACTGCTGCTCGGCCCCCAGCGCTCTGCCGCGCAGCCCGCGTTGGGCCTGTTGCGGCCGGAAATTGCCGATGCCATCGCAGGGCCCGACGCACCCTGCATCTTCCTTGGCCTCGACGGTGAGCAGGCGGTCTTCGCGCTTGACGTCTCGCAGGCCGACGATCCCGGTACAGCGCCGCCGCTGGCCGCGCTCGGCCATTTCCGCGAGGCGCGCGCCGCAGCGCAGATGGTTTCGGCCCGTGATGGCGCGATTATCGGCCAGGCCAAAGCCCTCCTCGATTGGCATCAGCGCCACGGCTTCTGTCCGCGATGCGGCGCGCCGACGCAGATGATGGACGCCGGCTACCGGCGCCTGTGCGGCAAATGCAACGCCGAGCATTTTCCGCGCGTCGATCCGGTCGTCATCATGCTGGCCATTCATGACCAGGCCTGCCTGATCGGGCGCAACAAGCAATTTCCGCCCGGGCTGTTCTCTGCGCTGGCAGGTTTCGTCGAGCCCGGCGAAACCATCGAGGAGGCGGTACGCCGCGAGCTGATGGAGGAGGCGGCGGTCAAAGTCGGCGAGGTGACCTATCATGCCACGCAGCCCTGGCCGTTTCCCTCCTCTTTGATGATTGGATGTTTCGCCCAGGCGCACAGCCGCCAGGTTAAGGCCGACGAAAACGAACTGGCCGAAGTGCGATGGCTGGAGCGGCGCGTCGCGCGCGAACTGCTCGAGGGCAAAAAGATCGACGGCCTGAACCTGCCCCCGCCCATCGCGATCGCGCATCACCTGATCAAGGCTTTCGCCATGGGCGAGAAGTGAGCGGCGACCTTCTGCACAGGGACCGATCACGATTGCGGTCTAAATCGCAAGCCAAAAGGGCGATTTTCCGACTATTGATGACAGCTTGATCTCGCGTTCCCCGCTCCCTTGGCGCCGTGTCGCCATCACCTGCCCAGCCCGGCCGGAGACGCCGTGAGAGCGCTGGCGCTGATACCGTGTGCGGCTGCGTGCTGTTGTGCGGGTCATGCGTGGGCGGGAGTTGTCTGCCCGACCAGCTTCTAATGCCCCTTTGGCGCTCAACTTAACATCAACGGTAATTCGGGTAGTCCGTTGTGACGTCAATCCGCTCGGATATATGCGATCACTTTCGCCGATCTGGTCCAGCCCACGCCGGAGCTGTGAGCCTCGCCGGTCAGCCCTTGACAATTCGCACAATGAGCCTAAACAAGGGCTATCGTTGCGATTTGGGGAGACACGGCGATGATACCGAGGCACATCGTTTCCGCGGATTCGCACGTGGTGGAACCGGCCGATTTGTGGGTCACGCGAGTCGACCAACGCTTCCGCGAGCGCGCCCCGCAGGTCAGGCCCGACCCTGAAAACGGCGGCCTGCCCACTATGTACGTCGAAGGCAAGCGGCTGATGGCGATTTCCGCCTTCGGTGCAGCCGGCAGAAGCGGCGAGGAACTCAAGCAATTCGAGCAGACTGCCGGCTACGAGCAGGTGCATCGCGGCGCCTACGATCCAACCGAGCGTATCAAGGCGCAGGAAGAGGACGGCGTCGAAGTGGAGGTGCTGTACACCAGTCTGGGGATGCCGCTGTTCGGGCTGCGCGATACCGAATTTCAGCGCGAATGCTTTCGCGCCTACAACGACTGGCTGGCCGAATACTGCTCGCACAACCCCAGGCGCCTGATCGGAACCGCGCTCATCACGCTGGCCGACATTCCGGCCGCGGTCGCGGAGCTGGAGCGCACGCGCAAGGCCGGATTGCGCGGCGCGCAAATCTGGGGTTCGACTCCGGTGCAGTATCCGACCTATGACAACCCGGTCTACGATCCGTTCTGGCAGGCCGCCTGCGACCTCGACGTCCCGTTGTCGCTCCATATCGGGACGGGAGGATCGCACAGCCCGGCGATGACGCTGGTGAAGGGGCTTGCCCGGATGGAGGAAAATTCGCCCGGCCTGGGGCGGGTCAGCGCGTACGTCTATCTTGCCGCCGATATCCAGCAGTCGCTCTACATCCTGTCGGTGACTGGCGTGCTCGAGCGCTTTCCCAAATTGAAACTGGTGTCGGCCGAAAACGACATCGGCTGGATGCCGCACTTCCTGTTCCGGCTCGACCACGCGTGGAAGAAGTATCACGCGCTGGGCTCGGCCAAAAAGTTGTCGATGTCGCCGGCGGAGTTCCTGCGCCGCCAGGTGTGGGCGACCTTCCAGGACGATCCGGTAGGTCCGGTTACCTGGAAGTTTTACGGTGAGGACAAGTACATGTGGGCTTCAGACTTCCCGCACGGCGATTGCACCTGGCCCAACTCGCGCAAGGTGATCGAGCAGGACTTCGCCGGCGTGCCCGACGACGTCACCCGCAAGATCGTCTGCGATAACGCGGTGAAGCTCTACGGGTTGGAGCTCAACTAGGCCGCCGCGCTCGGGGGCAGCAGGGACAACGGCCCGTGCTGCCGCCAATCCCTGCGCTGCTTGAGGCCGGGCCGCCGGCAGCGTCCCCGCGGCACTTGGCAACCGGTCTCTACTTTTGGTATTATTTGTCTGCATGTCGTCGATGACGCGGCAGAGCCTCGGGGGGTCCCCCAGCCGGCGCGACTTGAGCGCCGGCCAGGCCTACCGCGTCGCGTCCAGCCTTCTGAACAGCCTCGCGCGCCCGTTCGTCGTCCTGCCTACGCAAATCGATCGGCGCGCCCCTCTGGAAACAGGTGAAGTCAAACTGCTGCGCTACTTGCTGCTGTCCGCTATCGCCGACATCATCGCGGCGGCCGAGGCCGGCCCTGCCGGCGGTGAGCGGCGAGCCAATGCGGCCCAGGCCTGGCGATGGATGGAGGGTTACCCGGGCGCTCCGATCGACTTTGAGACGGCATGCGCCGCCTTCGGCATGAGTGCCAGCGCCATCCGCCGCCGCGTCGCGCGGCTCAGGCAGCGCGCCTCACAGCCCACTGCCGTTGCGCCCCACCGGCTGACGGATCGTTGCCGTGGACAACGGCGGAACCTGGCGCCGAGTGCGTGTAACGAAATGACCCTTATGAAGTTGACCCGCGGCGCCAGCTTGGGGCCGGCGCCGCGGGTCGATGGACCTTGAAATGAGGCGGGCGCTTCAGACCTCTGCCAGCCGGTAGAGCCGGGCCGCGTTCTTCCACACCAGCTTGTCCCGCTCCTCGGGCGTATTGTGCCGGGTCTGCGCGGCGATCGCGTCCCAGCTTTTGGGCCAGGTGGTGACACTGTGCGGATAGTCGGAGGCCCACATCAGATTGTCGGCACCGGTGAATTTGACGTTGGCGCAGGCCACCTCGTCGTCCATGAAGGTGAAGAAGATCTGACGGCGGATGTACTCGCTGGGCGGATTGGGCAGCTCCAACTCCGACCAATAGCGCTGGCGTTTCCATTGATCGTCACACAGCCGCTCGTAGTACGCCACCCAGCCCGCGTCGCTCTCGGCCGAGACCAGCTTGAGGTTCGGATAGCGATGCAGGGCGCCGGTGAACAGGATGTGGGTGACCGGCTCGAGCGCGGCGAAGAAGCGCAGCACGATTCCCGCCACCATCAGCTTGCCGCCCACGTCGGAGGTGCCGCGCGGGACATGCTTGCCGGTGGCGCGATGGAAATGTAGCGGCATCTGCATCTCGGCCGCCGCCGCCCACAGCGGCTCATAGTATTTGTCCGTATACAATTTGTCGGGATAGGTGAGCAGAAAGGCGCCGCGGCAGTTTTTCTTCGCGACCCGTTCCATCTCCTTGAGGATCTCGTCCATCCCGTCGTCGACCGGCAGTACGGCCAACCCCACCAGGCGCTGCGGATCGACGGCCTGGAACTCGTCCAGTATCCAGTCGTTGTAGGCGCGCACACAGGCCAGGCGCAGCTCGCGATCCTTGATCGCACTGGCCAGACCCATCCCGATACCGCCGTACAGCACGCTGCAATCCACCCGGTCCACGGCCTGGTCGGCCAGATGCGCCTTGGCGTCCCAGTTGCCCTTGCGCAAGTCGGAAAACCGCAGGCCGTGATCCTTGAACTCCTTGAAATCCGCCTTGCCGGCCATCGCATCCAGCCCGAAAGAACGCGGCTTGCGCCCCTCCCAGGTCCATCCCTGACCGCCGTCTTCGCAGTCCACGATTTTCGGCCCCATCTCTTTCAGCGCGGCCGGCAGCCGATCCTGAAAAATGTTGGGCGCTTCGAGCACGTGCGAATCGCCGGAAATTGCACGATATTGCATGGTTGCTCCGCTCCGATGTTTGAATGCGCCAAATCTAGCAAATCGCCCGGCTTCAAGCCACGGGCCGGCCCGCCTTCGGATTGCGCTTGCCGCCAATCGCCTCACACTCCGCCTCGAGCTGCGCTTGAGATGGAGAGCAAGATGGACCTGCACTTTATGACCGCGGGACAGATGCTGGCCCTGATGGAGCGAGGCGAGATTTCCAGCGTCAAGTTGGTCCGCCTGTTCATCGAACGCTGCACGGCGCTCAAGGCGCGCTTCAATGCGGTGGTCACCCTGGCCGAGGAGCGCGCGCTTGCCCAAGCCGCCGACAGCCACCGGCGCCGGGCGCACCGCGACGGGGTCCGCGCGCCCACCCTGGGAAAGCTTTTACGGATTGCCCGCTGTAGTCCTGCCCGCCAGCCTGGACCGCAATGCCACACGATTTCATCCCCCGCGGACATCAGGCCGGGAGCACGATAGGCCGACAGGTGTTCCGGGCGCATCGGCACGCGCAAGCTTATCGCTTAGGTGCTCCGGCCAGACACGAAACGACACGCTGCGCGATCAGCCGACCTGGCCGTCCCAATTGCGGGCTTTCGCGATAACCTCGGAGAATGGTCTGCGCGAATCGAAACTGGGTTCGCGCGGCAGGCCCAGCACTCGTTCGCCGATCCCGTTTCGCTGCATCTCGTTGGTACCGGCCGCGATGGAAGTCATGCGGCCGTTGAGATAGTTGATCGAGTACCGCATCGCGCGCTGGTCGCCGGGATGCCAAAGCAGCGCCTCAGGCCCGCCGATCTCGACCGCGATTCGGGCCCGGATGGGAGAGAATGTTCCGGACGCAAGCTTTCCATACGCCGCCACGGCAGGTTGCGGCTGGTCGGAGGCGCGCAGGCGCGCGGCAATGCGCCGGCCCAGATGATATTGCGCATAGTCGTTGATGTGAGCGCGGGCGATCGACTGGCGGACGATCGAATCGTCAGTCCGTCGCGCCTTGCGGGCCAGCGCGACCAGATCGGGCGCAAGTGTGCGGGGCTCCAGCACCACCGGGCCTACCTGTCCGGCGCCGCGCTCATAGACCAGCATCGTCTGCGCGACGGCCCATCCCTGATTGACCTCACCGATGACCTCGTCGGAACTGACCACGACGTCGTCGAGAAATTCCTGGCAGAAGCCGGCTTCGCCGTCGATCTGAACGATCGGCCGGATGGTGAGGCCCTCGGCCTTGGTTGAGACGGCAAACCAGGTCAGCCCGCGATGCTTGGGAACTTCCCAGTCGGTGCGGGCAAGACACATAGCGAAGTCTGCGTAGTGTGCGCCGGTGCTCCAAATCTTCGCTCCATTGATAATCCAGCGGTCGCCGTCGCGGGTCGCCCTGGTGCGGATGCCTGCCAAATCGGAACCGGCCGCCGGCTCGGAGTAGAACTGACACCAGATCTCTTCACCCGACAGGATCTTTGGCATGTGCCGTCGAAGAAAGCTCGGCGAGGCGTGGGCGAGCATGGAGCGGGCGATCGCGCTGAAGGTGACGGCGCCGGCGGCGCCGAAATCAGGCATCACATAGGCGGCGGATTCCTCGCGGAAGACCCGCTCGTGAGCCGCGCTCAGACCGCGTCCGCCGTATTCCCTGGGGAACGAGATGCCCGCATAGCCGGCATCGAAGAGCTTGCGCTGCAGCGCCCGGCTCTCGGCGATCTCTTCGGGCGTTTTGGTCTCAGTTCGAGCCGCTTGCGGAGCCGAAGACCGCCGGCGTTTCAGATTGGCTGCCAGCCAGGCTCGCACTTCCTTGCGGAACTCATCCAGGTCTATGGTTTCGGTGCTCATTTGCGCATCCTCAACTTACAAGTTCGACAACTGACATAAACGCTCGCGGTGCCACGCCGGGTCACCAAACAGCGCCGCATCCGTAGTCAGACGGCGCAGATAGAGGTGCTGGTCGTGCTCCCAGGTGAACCCGATGCCGCCGAAAATCTGGAAGCAGTTCTGCGCGAGCTCCACGCCGGCCTCCCCTACGAATGCCTTTGCCATGCTTGCCGCCTCAAGGCCGTAGCCATCGTCGGTACCGAGGCTCTTCGCGGCTGCCACGGCGATGGCCTTGCTCATTTCCAGAGAAAGGCTCATGTCGGCCAGCAGATGTTTAATCGCCTGAAAGGAGCCGATCGGACGTCCGAACGCAATCCGATCCTTGGCGTATTGCAGGGTCATCTCGAACTCGTGATCCATGGCGCCAACCGATTCCGCAACCGTCAACACCGCTGCAATCGCGCACTGGCGGGCAAGGAGCCCGGAAGCTTTCCCTGCCGTTCCGACCAGTGCCGTGGGCGGCAGTTGTGCCCCTTCGAAACGCACCTCCGCGAATTGGCGGCTGATGTCGAGCGAGTCCAGTGCCGCAACCGTGACGGCGGGCGTGCCCGGCGGCACTAAAAACTGTGAGACGCCATCATCGGTGGCGGCTGCAACCAGCAGCCAGCAGAACTCATCGACGTCCTGGACGAAGGTTTTGCAGCCCGACAGCCTATAAGCGCCGCCTTTGAACTCCGCCGTAACACTGCTTTCCATAGTATGCCCCGCGGGCGGAGAAATGGCCCACGAGGCTGACGCCTGCCCGGACATCAGCGCAGGCAGCACCTTTTCGCGCTGCTCCTGGCTGCCGGCCGCGGATAAAGCGTAGGCAACGATGTTGGTCCCCGCAAACGGTGCGGGCTGAAGCATGGCGCCGCGTTTATAGCCAATCAGTGCGGCGTCGAGGACGCCGTTTCCTGAGACGTTTCCTCCGCCGAGGTCTTCGGGAACCAGCATCGAAAACCATCCCAATTCCCCGGCTTGGCGCCGATAATCGGCTGCGCATGCGACGTCGCGATAAGCGCGCTCGCGCACCCGACCCAGAGGATATGCCTGCTGAATGAAACGAGCCGAGGCCTCAAGCAGAACTTTCTGATCGTCAGTTGCGTCGAAGTCCACAATCAGCTCCTCAATCTCGGTTCCCCACCGGGTTCAGCGCTCGTCGAATTTGGCGTCGCGCTCGGCAGCAGCCGAACGAACGCCTTTTTCCCTCAGGCGCTGCGAGAACTCCACGGCTTCGGGGGCCTGGTGGGCAAGCGCATCGTGAATCCCGGCGAGTACCTGCATCTGACTGCGCCCCATCAGCTCCACGCCCAGGTTGACAATGCGCTTGTTGTGCACGAGCAGATCGCGTCCGATATTCGCCATGCGCCGTGCCAGGGCCAGCACGTGCTCCTCAAGTTCCTGCGCGGGTACCGCCTCTAGCACCAGCCCGATAGCGGCCGCTTGGGTGCCGGAAATTGTATCACCGGTTAGCAGCAGACGCTTGGACCATTGCGGCCCGGCGTGGTAGACCCACATATGGGTGGGAGGAGAGCCCTGGGATCTGACCGGCGGAAAACCAATCTGGGCATCGCGTGCCGCTACGATCAGGTCGCAGTGCAAGGCCAGATCCGTGCCGCCCGCGATGCAATAGCCGTGTACCTGAGCGATGACGGGTATTCGGCAATTCCAAATGTGCGCCCAACGCTGCCCGAAAGACAGCGTAAGCGCCACGTCCTGCTCGACGGTCTTGGGCCTAAGTGCTTCCGCTTCAGCCCGGGCGGGATTGATATCATAGCCTGAGCAGAAAGAAGGCCCGGCGCCCCGGATGATTACGACACGTACCTCGTTGCCGCGTTCGGCCGCTTGCACCGCGTCAATCAGTTCTTCTTGCAGCTCCATCGAAAGGGCGTTGCGTTTCTCCGGCCGGTTCAAAGTGATGCGCTCCACCAGGCCGATCCGCTCGGTCAATATCGTCGAATAAGGCTTGTCCTTGGTCATCGATATCCTCTCAGTTGCCGACCCATGGTGGGGCGTCGGAGCATGTAATGGCCCGGCGGTTCGGCTCGTCCGTTTCATTTATCACCGCGGCGGTTTGACGCGTCGTGCAGCCGGGCCGGATTGTCCGTAGCCGCCGCGAGCCTTCCTCTTGCCGGACTTGGTTCCGGCCACCCGCTCGGACTCGATGCGGTGCTGAGCGGCCTGGTCGTCGCTCAGCCGGAACTGCTGCTCCCATCCAACCGGAAGTCGTGCGCCGATGCCCAGCAGGCAGAAGCGCATGAACTGCTCGCTGGATGGGATGGGTGCGCCGACCGAGTTTCCCAACAGGATGTTGTGCTCGTACGAGATGTAAGCCAAAAGGATACCGGTGGCGGCAAGATGCGGATCGCACTCGTCGATCAGGCCGGCCTGGCGGGCCTCGTCGATCAGCCGGGTAAAGACCGCGATCACCGGCCGGCGGGCCTGCCCCAACTGTTCCGGCGCATTTAGCGATACGCGGACGACGTAGCGCGCCACCGCGGCATTGTAGTGCGCGTCGGTGTGCTGACGCGGATCGGTGGCGAAGTAGAGGGCTGCGCCGAGCCGCGCGAGCGGATCCGGCCATCGCGCCGCATGGCGCTCAATCAGATGGGCAAGGACGACCTGCGCTTCCTCGAACAATGCCACCAGCAGGTCGTCCTTGCCCGAAAACAACTGATACACCAGGCCAAGAGACAGGCCGGCTTCCAGTGCGAGCTGCTGCATCGTGAAATCAGCGCCGCCGGAGCGCTGGATTAGCCGGGCAGCGGCAGTGATCAGAGCCTGCCCGCGCTGTATCGCCTTCTCGGCGGCCGGTCCGAGCGACCGGCCAACCACGCGGGAGCGCCATTGCACGGCGTCGGCCTGCCGGTCCATTCGCGGCTTGGGCAGCGCGTCATACTTGTGCGATGCACTCACGCGCTCTCTCCTGTTGAATGCTCGAGCGCCGCCCGCAAAACAGCGGCCGCGAAAAGCTTGATGCCGTCGCCGATTTTGTAACGCATGGCGCTCGCTGCCGGCGAACTTACAAAAGAAGTGCGCCAAAATCAATCAAGTTCTCCATTTTTCAAAATCTTGTTTCTCTTTGAGAGAAATGTTATTCGGACGACAACCGAAATGGGCTCGGAAAATGGACGTTGCCTCGCCGCACCTTCCAAGGAGGGCTCGCTATGCAGTTGGACTTCTGCCCGCTCGATGCCGACAACCATTACTACGAAAGCCTCGACGCCTTCACCCGCTATCTGGATCCAAAGATGCGCCGGCGCGGGGTGCAGGTGCTCGGCGATGGTAAACGCCGCTATGTGGTGATCGCCGACAAGATCAACCGCTTCATCGCCAACCCGACCTTCGATCCGGTGGTCGTGCCCGGCTGCAACGATTTGATGTTCCGTGGCCAGGTGCCGGCGGGAATCGACCCGAGGTCGCTGCAAAAGCTCGAACCAATCCGTGCCGAGTACCGGGACCGTGAGGCTCGGCTCAGGCTCATGGACGAGCAGGGTCTCGGCGCGGTGTTGCTGTTCCCGACCCTGGGGGTCGGGGTCGAAGAGGGGCTGCGCGATGATCCGGCGGCGACGATGGCGTGTTTGTCGGCATTCAATCGCTGGCTGGAGGACGACTGGGGATTCTCCTACCGGGACCGGATATTCGCGGTGCCGATGCTGTCGTTGGCCGACCCGCAGGCAGCGGTTGCCGAACTGGAATCGCTGCTGCGGCGGGGAGCGCGAATCATCCATATCCGTCCCGCCCCGGTGCCTTCAGCTTTCGGACCGCGTTCCCTGGGGCATCGCGAGCACGATCCGGTGTGGGCACGCCTGGCCGAAGCCGGGGTGCCCGTGGCTTTCCATCTGGGCGACAGCGGCTACCATCGCTACATCGCCGCCGCGTGGGGAGGACGGAGCACCTTTGAGCCGTTCTACGCCTCCGATGTTCTCGACAGCGTTCTGGTCGAGGATCGGGCGATCTACGACACGATGGCGTCGCTAATCGTACATGGCGTATTCTTGCGCCATCGTGCCTTGCGGGTGGCCAGCATCGAGAACGGCTCGGACTGGGTCCACCTGCTGGCCAAACGGCTGCGCAAAAAGGCCAACCAGGTCCCGTCGGCGTTCCCCGAGGATCCGCTCGAAGTGCTGCGCCGCAACGTATGGGTCACCCCCTACTATGAAGAAGACATCCGGGCTTTGGCTGACAAGATTGGCGTCGGTCAGATTTTGTTCGGCTCCGACTGGCCTCACGGCGAAGGCCTGGCCGAACCGCTGCAATTCGTCAACGAGCTGACCGGGTTTAACGACGCTGAAGTACGCGCCATCATGCGCCAAAACGCTCTCACCCTCCTGGGCTACCCGCCCCTCGCACAGTAAGCCGGTGAGGCCTGGCCGCGGCTGAGGACGTTGTAATTGAAACGAGGGCGGCCACAAGCTGCCACACAACTCGTCGGTTCCAGGCCCTGGCAGGTTGGCGAAAATCTGCGAAGCGGGAAGCCGCAGTTGTCCTAACCGTCCGCTCAACTGTTGGACCGGATGCCGTTGCGTAAGGCATCCTGTGTCAGTTTTGTACTTGGAAAGACTTGAACCGGATTGACTTGTGGGCCGATAATCACGCCGGGTTCTGGACGGTTCACCGTAGGATGTGAGAAACGGGCGCTCGTACCATCGATGCAGCGCGGGCTGAGGCTACCGTATCAGGCGTGTGGGAGCGAACACGGACATGGCTGGCCATAGACTCCTGGAACCCTCAACACTCAGCAAAATGAAACCGCCGCTCGAGCCGCGGCGCGAGCCGGACAATCGCAATGTCGTCGAGCCGCGGCGGATCGGAGCGGTGGAGAACGGGCGATCTCTTACGGCGTTTGCAACCGCCCCCGCGCTCAGCAGCGCGCAATCGCAGTTGCAGGGCATCCTGTGCGAACAGCATCGGCTCTCACATTATGCCAATGAGGGTAAGACCTATCTGAATCATCACCTGTGCATCCACATGGCCGGCATGACTCCGGCGTATTGGTATCAGAACGGCCGCAAACACAGGACTGTTCTGAAGCCCGGCGGTAGCCATCTCGCGTCGGCCGGGCGACCAACCGCTCCCGGTGGATGCAAGGGGAGCTTGGATTTGTTGGTGATAGAACTCGCTCCCGAAATGTTCACACGCGTGTTGCAGGAAGAAGCACCACCGGTTGTGGAACTGCGCGATCAGGCATGTGTGCGGGACATGCAGATTTTCAGTATCGGGATGGCCTTGCAGATGGAAATATCGACGGGCTGCCCTTCGGGGCGTCTTTACTCTGAACTGCTGGGAGCTTCGCTCACCGCCTATCTGGCCCGGCACTATTGCGTGCGGCCGGCAAAAGTCGGCGAGCTCAAAGCAGTTATGCCGGGGAGCCGGCTGCGCCGGACCATTGATTACATCGAGGCGAACTTGAGCAGGGACCTGCGGCTGGACGAAATGGCCGACAACGTGCAGATGAGTCCATACACCTTCGGCCAGCTTTTCAGGCGGAGCACCGGCTTGACTCCGCATCAGTATCTTCTGCGGGCGCGGATCAGGGAGGCGAAGCGGCTGCTTCGCGAAGGTCGGTCGCACATTGCCGACATAAGTCTGCAACTGGGTTTCAGCGACCAGAGTCATTTCACACGAGTTTTTCACAAGTTGACTGGCGTGACACCTAAACAATTTGCACTTAATTGTTGAACGGTCGAGCAAGGTTCGCGGTCCCCACGCTGCGCCGGAATTGTTTGACCGCCCCTTCTCCAAAAAGCAGCGCACGGCCCCCCGTAAACCGGAGGAATCATGGACAGATTGCAGGGTAAAGTGGCGTTCATCACCGGAGCGGGCGCCGGTATCGGCCGGGCGGGCGCGCAGCTTTTCGCCAAGGAAGGAGCGAAGATCGCCGTAGTCGACATTAACAAAGAGGGGGGCGACGAAACTGTCGGGATGATCAATGACGACGGCGGTGAAGCGGTCTTCATCCATGCCGACATGACCGAACCGGAGGCGGTGGAGCGGGCGGTCAAGACCGCGGTGGAGCGGTTCGGCAAGCTCGACATTCTGTACAATAATGCGGGTGCTTCAACCACCGCCGATGGTCCGGTGACGCGGGTTTCACTTGATGAATGGTGGCGCGCAATTCGGGTTAACCTGTTTAGCGTATTTTTGGGCTGCAAATATGCGATTCCCGAACTTATTCGCAACGGTGGCGGCTCGGTGATCAATACGGCGTCGATAGGAGCGCTATTCGGCAACAAGAACGGCCGCAACGCGTATGCTGCCGCCAAAGGCGGAGTGGTGTCGCTGACCCGGGCGATTGCCGTGGACTACGCCGAGTATCGGGTGCGAGCCAACGCGCTGGCGCCGACCGTAATCCTGACCGAACGCATCAAGAAGTTCTTCGATGATCCTAAATTCGCGGCCAGCGGTACGTCCCTGCTTGGCTTCGGAGAACCGCGGGACGTGGCGCATCTGGCTGTGTACCTGGCTTCCGATGAATCGCGATTGATCACCGGCGTGGTCTTTCCCGTCGATTCGGGCTGGTCTGCCGTCTAAACACAGCTCGATCAGGCTTACTTTGTTTAAGTACACACCACTCCGCGCATCCGCCAGGCACCGCCGGGCGCCTGTGACTACGTAGCGGGCCGTGGCATTGAAGCCTCATCGCTGCTGCGCGTTGCTGGCTTTGGGAATTCGCCTGTGGGCCCCCGCACAGGTCCGCTCCCGCGCGCCAGCTAGGCCTGTGTGCTCGGTGAGGATCCGCGAGAAATTTGTTGCCGGAGTTCGTCTTGAAAGAAACGGCTTTTCTTGAACAAGAGCATCGGTCCCGCTTTCTTCCAAAAAACGCCGGTTTTTTTCAAGACTTTTCCAATCACCCACCGTATCCGTGGGCCCAGTAGCGGCATCGCCGTGACCGACAGGCGCAATCCCGCATCTGCGCGAGGGAGGAGCTATGGCATACAAGGGACTCAAGGTAATGGATTCCGATATGCACGTGAATGAACCTAAAGACCTGTGGACGCGTTACATCGAGGCCGAATATCGGGACATGGCGCCCGCCAGCAGGACCAAATCTCCTCACCCTCGCGTCGGGGGGATTGAAATGCCGGGAAAGGAAATGATGAAGCCGGTTGGCCTGAAATGGTTTCCCGGCCTGATTAAGCACATGGAAGCCCAGATGCCCAACTACCAATTCGCCATCGAGCGGCGCTGGGATGGGGTCTCGCAACTGCAGGCGATGGACCGCGAGGGCATCGACGTCGCCTTTATGTACCCGACCCTGGGGCTTGCGGTCCTGGGGCTGGACAGCGCCGAGATGGTTGGAGAACGCGGTCTGGAGCCTGCCTTCGCCAGTGCCATCGCCCGCGCCTACAACAACTGGATGTATGATTTCTGTGCACCCGACCGCCAGCGGATGATCGGGATAGCGATGGTTGCTCCACATGACGTGAGCGCGGCAGTGGCTGAGACCCGGCGGTGCGTCAAGGAACTCGGATTCAAGGGCATCTTCCTGCTGCCCGGCCTTATCAAAGGACGCCCCTGGCATCATCCCGACTACGACCCCTTGTGGGCGGAATGTGAGCGGCTGGACGTACCGGTCGGTTTTCATGGCGGAGTTCCCGATCAACTCACCGATTTCGGCCTGGGGCTGAATGAGTCGTTGATGATGAGGCACACCTTTTCGCACTGTCTGGGGCCGATGTCGGCCGGAGTAAGCATGTGTTCCGGCGGAGTGTTCGATCGCTTTCCGAAGCTGCGTGTAGGCCTTCTGGAAGCAAATTGCAGTTGGGCCCCATGGCTGCTCGGGCGCCTGGATGATCACTACGAGGACTATATCGGAAAGTACGAGTTCAAACTGTCGAGAAAGCCATCGGAGTTCTTCAAGAGCAATTGCTATGTCTCGGTGGAACCAGAGGAACACCCGGTCCGGAACTACGTTGAATGGTTTGGCGACGATAATGTGGTATTCTCCACCGACTATCCGCATCCTGACAGCAGGTTTCCGCACTCGGTTGAATTGTTCATGAAATTGCCGTTGACCGACACCGCCAAGCGGAAATTCCTGTGGGACAACTGCGCGCGCCTGTATGGGCTGTAACAAAAGACGACCGTGGCCTTTATCCAGGGGAACACTCTTCTTTGCCGCAGCCAGCCAAACCATCGCGCCGGACCACCGCAGTAATAACTGGTGGTCTGCATCCGACATTGCGCGGCACCGATAAACATTATGCCGGAAGAAATGAAGGATTGGACCCAGCATACGGTGCCCGTCGATGGGACAGACCTGTTGGTGATCAGAGGCGGAAAGGGCCGCGGGCGAGGTGTACGCGAAAGCGATTGCCGCCTCCAGGCTGGTGGTGTTCGAGAAATGCGGCCGTCGTCCCGAGGTCGAGCGGAGGACTGAATTGCTGCGCGAAGTACCGGGCTTCCCGAGTTGAGCAGTTGATGGAGGAATAACGGTGCATCTGGCTTATTTTACCGAGCGCCCCTACCGTTACGCGCCTCAGGATCGCATTATCGAGAAGGGCTTTTTCGGTACGCCAAACAGCTTCTTCGACGCGGCCAAAGGCCACGAACTCTATCACGAGTACCTGGATGAAAAGCTTTTGGCGGAGGATCTCGGCTTCGATGGCGTCGGACTTAATGAGCATCACGGCACGCCGTTCACGATGGGCGGTGTGATGGACGTCGAAGCGGCGATTTTGGCGCGTATAACCAAGAAAGTAAAAATCATCTTGATGGGCAATCCCTTGCCGCTGGGCAATCCGTTGCGCCTGGCCGAAGAGCTTGCCATCATCGACGTGATTTCCGGCGGCCGCCTGATTACGGGTTGGGTGCGGGGCACCGGCTGCGAACAATTCGCGCACAATTCAAATCCCGCTTACAACCGGGAATATTTCGAGGAAGCTCACGACTTCATAGTCAAGGCCTGGACACGGCCGGGGCCCTGGCGTTACGAAGGCAAACATTTTCACTATCGGTTCGTGGATCCGTGGCCGCTGCCGATGCAAAAGCCGCATCCGCCGATGTGGATTCCCGGCCTGCTAAGTCCAGAGACCGCGATGTGGGCTGCCGCCAGGCGCTATCCTTATCTGGGACTCTCTACCGCCCTGGAACCAACGGTCGAGTTGTGGAATGTGTACCGCGATGTCGCCGCACAGGCTGGATATCAAATTGGCCCAGAAAACTTTGGCTTCCTGCAGAATGTATACGTAGCGGAGACCGAGGAGAAAGCTCTTGAGCTGTCGAAACTCTCCGTGTTTGGCGGCGCCGGATCGGGTTACAGTTTGTTCTCACTGCCCGAGTTTTTCTTTCCGCCGGGGTACGCATCGAAAAATGCAGTCCGGCGCCTGGCAGAACAGTTCGGGGATCCTGACAAGCGGGCCGGTGGCTCTCCATTCGAGACAGCGAGCAGCAAATCCGCCGAAGCGGAGATTTCCACTGCCCAGGTGGATCATCGGTCCAAGGTCTGGCAGCGCAAGGCGGAAGGCTTCAGCACGGAGGCCACGCGCAAAATCATTCTGGATTCCCACGCCGCGGGCGTGAAGACACTAAACATCATCTGTGGCACTCCGGATACGGTAATCCGCAAATTGCGCGTCGTGATGGAAACTCTGCGGCCTGGCATTCTTCTGCTGTGGCAAAACGATGGTCCGATCACCCGAGTTCAACGCGAGAGCAATTTGAAGCTGCTGGCCGCCGAAGTGATGCCGGCGATTCGCGAGTTCGGCCGGGAATTGAAGCTGACGTCACCCTTTGAAGTGACTCCCGGCTCCCGTCCATTGCCAACGCATGGCAAGCCCGAATCAGTGGGCTCGGTCGAACCCTGGAAGGCCTGGCAGGCCGCGAATCCATGACGCGGCGAGCATCAGATATCAAGTTTATCGGGCAGGCTTATGTACGCGGCCAAGATGAATCGGATGTTGCAGCTCCATGCTACCGAGGGAGATTAAGCCATGTCGTTTGATCTGTTGATCAGGAACGGGACGGTGGTTGACGGCACCGGAGGCACTTCCTACCAGGCCGACGTGGGTGTATCGGCGGGCAAAATCGTCGAGATCGGCAAGAGGCTTGCGGGTAAAGCTCAGAGGATTATCGATGCATCGAATTTGATCGTCAGTCCCGGGTTTATCGATCCGCATACCCATTATGACGCTCAAATTTGCTGGGATCCTCAAGTGTCCAGTTCCTCCTGGAACGGAGTGACCACGGTATTGTTGGGAAATTGCGGAGTCGGTATCGCGCCTTGCAGGAGGGACCCTCAGTCCCAGGATGTGGCAGCGTGGGATCTGGTCAATCTCGAAGCGATTCCGATCGAGGTGTTGAAGGCCGCGCTCACCTGGGATTGGGAAACGTTTCCGCAATATATGGATGCGGCGCAGCAGCGTGGCAGCGCGATCAATCTGGCCTTTTTGGCTCCCTTAACACCGTTCAGGCACTTCGTGATGGGACCGGCCGCGCTCGAACGGGCGGCTACGGATGAAGAAACGATGCAGATCAAGGCGTTGCTGCGCGACGCCGTGGCGGCCGGGGCGATGGGATTTTCCACCACCATCTGCGAGGGCGATATCGGGTTTCAGGGCAAGCCGATTGCCTGCCGGCTGGCCAGCCGCGAGGAACTGGGCGCTTATGCCGATGCACTCAAGGAACTGGGAAAAGGGATAATCCAAATCAGACTGACCCAGAACCCCGGGGCAATGACGGAAAGCGAGTACCAGTTGCTGGAACTGCTGGTGGGCCGCAGCGGCCGGCCCATCACCTGGTCGTCGGTCCGAATTCGGGAGGACCGCCCCGACAAGGGATTGGATGTGCTGAAGAAGGTGGACCACCTCATCAAGTGCGGCGCGATTCCGCAGGTTACGTGCCGGCCCTTGATGGTGGAACTCAACCTGCACGAGCCGCTGTTGTTTTCGTCGCGAAAATGCGGCACGCGCTTGTACAATCGCCCGGTGGAGGAACAGAAAAAGCTGTATCGCGATCCAGAGTTTCGCAAAGCTCTGCGCGATGACCTGAGCAAAAGCCCGATCCAGCGGGTGGCCTTCTTCGGGCATCCCGATGAGATCGAAATTGTGCAATGCGTCGCCGACCCTTCATTGACCGGCAAGTCGCTGACCGAGGTAGCCAAGATGCGCAATCAGGACCCATTCGATGCGCTCCTCGACCTGCCGCTCGAAGATGATCTTCGGACCCGCTACCTCGTTCCCCTATTCGCCAGTGAGGACACTCTTCCAATCCTGTTCAACGATCCCAGGACGTTGATTGGTTTGGGGGACGGCGGCGCGCATCTCGACCAAATCTGTGATGCGGGCTATTGCACATATCTGTTGGGCCAATGGGTGCGCGAGAGGAAAGCGCTCAGCCTGGAATTCGCGGTAAAACGTCTTACATACGACCCGGCGACACTGTTGAATCTGCACGACCGGGGCAGAATTGCGCCCAACTGTGCGGCCGATATCACCATCTTTGACTTCGACAAGGTCGATTCGCCCAAAAAGGCAGTGTATCGCAACGATCTGCCCGGCGGCCGTCGGAGACTGGTTGCACCTGCCGAAGGCATTGCGCATGTGATCGTCAACGGCGTGCCGGTGCACCAGGACAATGAATATTTGGGAGCCACACCGGGAATCGTGCTGCGTTCCCGATAACCGTCCGATCCGCGCATGAGCACCTCGGGCGAGGAGGCCCGGCATACAATGGAACTTGAACTTTTGGCATCCGCTTACGGGTTATTGGAGTGCCCGCGGGTCGACGAACATGACCGGCTCTATTTCTCGGATATGGTTCTGGGCGGTATCCACCGGCGCAGCCCCAATGGCAAGGTCGAAACCGTAATTCCGGCCCGCAAGCACATCGGAGGCATGGTCTTCAATGACGGCGGCGGCCTGGTTCTCTGCGGCGAAGGCGGCGTCTTCGCGTGGGACGAGGCTACAGGGGACGTGCGTGACATCGTAACCCGGTGGGAGGGCAGGCCGCTCCAGTTCAATGACATGACAGCGGACCATCAGGGCAGCCTCTATGCCGGGGTCTTCGGCTTCAACCCGTTTGTACATCCGCGTTCCGAGGTGACGCCGCCCGGCACATTGTTCAGGATCGATCCGCCCGGCAAGTTGATTCCCATGTGGGATGGAATCGTATTCAGCAACGGCCTTGGCTTCAGCCCCGACCGCAAGCTCCTCTATCACTCGGATTCGGGCGGCGACACGGTGTGGGTTTATGATGTCGCGCCCGATCGTTCATTGAGGGATCGACGCCCGTTCGGCAAAATGCCAAATGGCATGCCCGACGGATTGGCGGTCGATGTCGAGGGCGGAGTGTGGGTGGCGGCGGCCTATGGCGGTGAGGTAGTACGCTTTCGCAACGACGGGACCGTGGATCGGCAGGTCAAAGTTCCGCTCACCCTGGTAGCCAGTATCGTATTCGGCGGCGCTGACATGCAGGATCTCTACATCATGACCGGAGATGAGCGCTATTTGGCCCAGGAGCCCGCCACTGTGCAGCCGCCTCCGCGCGCCAACATCTATCGCACCCGTTCGCCGATTCCGGGATTGCCGGTTCCCAAAGCGCGATTCTGACAATTCGCGCAATGACTTTGCGGCCGGAAGAGTCAGCCCTCCTCAAAGCACAGGCCAGATGGATGGTGCGCCATGGCCGCGCATCGGTTTGGGAACGGCGCCTGACGACGGGCGCCATACTGGCGGAGAGGGAGGGATTCGAACCCTCGGTACCGTTGCCAGTACGCCAGATTAGCAATCTGGTGCCTTCGACCACTCGGCCACCTCTCCGCGCCGCTCGATTGTGCGGGATTCGGCAGTTTATCGCGATCATGATGCCCTGCCTAGGGGCTTGATTCCACTACCCGGCCCGCCCCTGCGTGTCTCGAAAAGGAACCATCTGCCTTTTGGCCGTGGGGCATGGCTGTGATAGTTCGGACGATCACGCAAAGACGATTCGACCGTGGAGGTGGCAAATGGCGGCTGGCGCATCCAGGGGCATCCTGGGCGGAATCAAGGTGCTCGATATGACGCAGGTGATCGCGGGACCTTCGGCCACCCATCTGCTGGCCGAGATGGGTGCCGAGGTGATCAAGATCGAGCTGGGGCCCACCGGCGATCGCTACCGGTTCTTCATCCAGGCCAAAAACCGCGGCACCGCGTTTGTCCGGTTAAATCGCGGCAAGAAAAGCCTGTGCATGAATTTCCGCACCGCCCAGGCGCGGCAAATCGTGCGCGAGATGCTGCCGAAGTTCGACGTACTGGTGGAGAATTTCGCGCCCGGCGTGATGGCCCGGATGGGGCTGGACTACGAGTCGGTGCGCACGATCAACCCGCGCATCATCATGTGTTCGATTTCCGCCTTCGGACAGACCGGGCCGCTGGCCAACCAGCCCGGCTTCGATTACCTGGGCGCGTCGTATGCGGGCGTGATGGATGTCATGGGCGGCGAGACCGACGGCTCACCGACCCTACCGGGAGTCGCAATCGGCGACTACCTGACGGGGATGACGGCGATGGCGGGGATCGCCTCGGCGCTGTTCTATCGCGCGCAGACCGGCGAGGGACAGCACGTCGAGGCCTCGCTGCTCGATTCGTATTTCTATGCCCAGGACCAGGCGGTGGTGCGCCAGGCGCTCTACGGCGGCAAATTCATCCCTAAACGGTTGGGCCGCCACGACACCGCCTTGTGCCCGCAGGGGCTGTTCAAAGGCCAGAAGCACTGGCTGTGCATCCTGGTGCCGATGGACAAGATGTGGCGTCAGCTCTGTACCGCGATGAACAAGCCCGAGCTGGCGCGCCATCCGGAGTTCGCCACCAACGCCGTCCGGGTGCGCAATCGTGCTCGTGTCATACAGGTGGTGCAGGAATGGCTGGACGCGACGCCCGAGGACGAGGCACTGCGCCGCATGCAGGAAAATCGCGTGCCGGTGGCGCCGGTGCTCAATACTTCCGAAGCGGTCGCGCATCCCCATTTGCGCCAGCGCGGCACCGTGCGCAAGACCCAGGACCCGGTGTTGGGCGAAGTCGACGTGCCGGGCTTCCCGATTCGCTTCTCCGCCGCTCCCGAGCTGCCGGACGCGCAGGCGCCGCTGCTGGGCCAGCACAACGCCGAAGTGCTCAAGGAGTTTCTCGGCCACTCTGACGAGCGCATCGCGGAGCTCCAGCGTCACGGCGTCCTGGTGGAAAGCGCGATTGATGTGACGAAGGCCCAATCTAAAACGCAGCAAGCCCAGAGCGGGCTACACGATCCAGCGCGCCGCACATAGCAAGCTGAACCTCCAGCCAGGCGACCTGAGACTCGCTCGCAAGAGGCTCCGGGGGCTCTACTAACCATTGGTAGGTAATGCGCTCTGCGGCGGTACCGCGCTGTCGCGATACACCAGGTAGTAGATCAGCGGCACCACGATCAGGGTAAAGGCGGTGGAGGCGAAGATGCCGAAGATGAACGCCCATGCCAGCCCGGAGAAGATGGGGTCGAGCGTGATCACCGCCGAGCCCAGCATCGCCGCACCCGCGGTCAGCGCGATGGGCCGCAGGCGGATCGCGCCGGCTTCGAGAATCGCGTCTTCAAGGCTCAGCCCGCGGGCGAGGCTGTGATGGATGAAATCGATCAGGATGATCGAATTGCGCACTACGATTCCGGCCAGTGCGATCATGCCGATCATGGCAGTGGCGGTGAAAAAGGTGGGGTCGGGAAAGCCCGCCACGGGGCGGTTGGTGAGCAGGTCGAGCAGAAAGAATCCGGGCATGATTCCAACCAGCGTCAGGGGAATCGCGGCCATGATGATCAGCGGCATTGCCAGCGATTCGGTCTGCCCGACCAGCAGCACATAGATAAAGAACAGCGCGGCGCCAAAGGCGAGTCCGAGATCGCGGAACACCGTGACCGTAATGTTCCATTCGCCCTCGCCGCTCCAGTCGATCTCGTAGCCGGGCGGCAACAGATTCGCGGTGTGCTTCTCCAGCCACAGTACTTCGTTGACGGGACTGATACCGGCGGTATCGCCCAGCACCATCGCGACCTGGCGCAGGTCCTTGCGGAAGATGGGCTGTTCCTCGACGGTGCGGCGGATTTTGCCCAGCTCGCCCAGCGGGACCATCGCGCCGTCCTGCCCACGAACCTTGATCGCAGCCAACCCCGCCGCATCGGAGCGCGCCGCCTTCGGCATCCGCAACTCGATCAGCAGCGGATTGCGCTCGGTCTCGGTGTGCACGGTATCGACCGCGCCGCCCCCGAGCATCATCGCCAGCGTCTGCGCGACTTCCTGCGTGTTGACGCCGTGCAGCGCGGCCTTCTCGCGGTCCAGCACGAATTGCAGCCGCGGCTGCGCGGCAACGCCGAAGTCGTCGGTATCGACGACGCCGGCCGTGCGGTCGAAGATGCGGCGCAGTTCGCGTCCGTAGGCGATGAGCTGCCCGTATTCGGCCTGAGGCGGGCCGTAAATCTCGGCCACGATGGTTTCGAGCACGGGCGGACCGGGCGGCACCTCGACGATTTTGACCTTGGCGCCGTGCCGGCGCGCGATCGCGTCGACCAGCGGCCTGATGCGCAGCGCGATCTCGTGCGAGGACTGGGCGCGCGCTGCCTTGGGCGCTAGGTTGATGCGGATATCGGCCTGCCACGGCGCGCGGCGCATGTAGTAATGGCGCACCATGCCGTTGAAGTCGAAGGGCGAGGTCGCACCGGTGTAGGATTGGAAGGCGGTGACTTCGGGGATCCGCGCCAACAGTTCGCCGAAGTCGCGGACCACGGCGTCGGTGGACTCCAGCGCCGTGCCCTCGGGCATGTCGATTACAAGTTGTAGTTCGTTCTTGTTATCGAAGGGCAGCATCTTCACCGGCACCAGCCCGAACAGGACGAGCAGAATCGAGCCGATCAGCGCGCCGCCCATGCCGATCAGAAACAGGCGGGCGCGGGTGCGGCTTTCCAGCAGCGGGCGCAGGATACGCGTGTACCAGCGGCGGATTGCCGCGCCTTCTTCATGCTGCTCTTGCCGGCCGCGGCCGGGCGCATATTCACCGCGCAGCAGGTGATAGGCGGCCCATGGCGTGATGGTAAACGCGACGACCAGCGACATCAGCATCGCCAGCGGCACGTTGAACGGCATCGGCCGCATGTACGGACCCATCATGCCGGTTACGAACAGCATCGGCAAAAACGACGCGATCACGGTGAAAGTCGCCAGGATGGTGGGCGGACGCACCTCGTCAACGGCGATCAGCGTTGCCTCGCGCGGTGGATGGTCGCCGAGGCGGAAATGGCGATGGATGTTCTCGACATCGACGATCGGATCGTCGACCAGCAGGCCCAGCGACAGGATTAGCGCGAACAGGGTGACGCGGTTGATGGTGTAGCCGGCCAGCAGATTTCCCACCAGCGTGATCGCCAGCGTAATCGGCACCGCGATCGCCACGATAAACGCCTCGCGCACGCCGAGCGAAAACGCGAGCAGCACGACGATGATGCCGACCGCGATCAGCAGCTCGCGCACCAGCTCGTTGACCTTTTCGTTGGCGGTCTCGCCGTAGTTGCGGGTGACCAGCACCTCGACACCCGAGGCAATCGCTACGCCTTTGAGCGCCTCGACCTTGGCGATCAGTCCTTCGGCAACAGCCACGGCGTTGGTGCCCTTGCGCTTGGCAAACGCGATAGTCACGGCGGGATAGATGCGGCCGGGCTCGCCCACCGAATCCAGTTGCAACTGGCCGGGCTCGGTAAACAGCCGCTCGCGCGCCGGTCCAAATCCGATCATGGTGTAGGAATCGGGCTCGGCGGGGCCGTCGATCACCTGCGCCACGTCGCGCAGATAGACCGGTTTGCCGTCGCGGACGGCCACCACCAGGTTCGACACGTCGGCGGCGCTGGTCAGGAACGGGCCGCTATCGACGACGTATTCGCGATTGCCGTGCGCGAAGCTGCCCGCACGCAGATTGGCGTCGGCGCCGCGCAGGGCGCCCGCCACCTCCAGCGGCGCAAGGCCGTGGCCGGCAAGCCGGTCGGCGTCGAGCAGCACGCGGATTTGGCGCGGGCGGCCGCCGACCACGAAGGAGCGCCCGGTGTCCGGCACCGCCTGCATGCGATGCAGGATCTCGTCGCCGACTCGGCGCAGCGCGGCATCATCGAGCGTTTTGCTCCACAGGGTGAAGGTGACAATGGGCACGTCGTCGATTCCCACCGGCTTGACGATCCATCCGGTGACGCCGGGCGGCACCGCGTCGCGATTGGATTCCAACTTGTTGTAGATCTGGACCAGCGCCTTGATCCCGTCGTAGCCGACGCGAAAGCGCACCGTGACCATCGCCATCCCCGGGCGCGAGGACGAGTACAGGTGCTCGACGCCCTCCATCTCCCACAGCCGCTTTTCCAGGTTGATGGTGACGAGGTTTTCGACTTCGGCGGCGCCGGCGCCCGGCATCTGCACGATAATGTCCGCCATCGGCACCGAAATCTGCGGGTCCTCCTCGCGCGGTGTGACCAGCAGGGCGACCACGCCGGCGGCCAGCGAGGCGAGCATCAGCAGTACCGACAGATTGGAGCCCAGGAACAGATCGACGATCCGTGCCGTCAGGCCGAGCTTTGCTGCGCCATTCGCGTTCACTGGTCGGCGGCTTCCCGGCCGTCGAGAACCACGCGTTCACCCGGATGCAGGCCGGCCAGCACCTCGACGCGCGCGCCCAAGCGGCGTCCCAGCGAAACCATCCGGGTCTGCACGATGCGGGCGGAGACAACGCGCACCGTCTGAAGCTGGCCGACCTCTCTTATCGCGCTGCGCGGTACGGTCAGCGTCGGCTCGCTTCCGGCGCCGAAGGTTGCGCGGGCGAACATCCCGGGCTGCAGACCCTTAGCGCTGGGCAGCGGCGCGCGCACAATAAAACTGCGGCTGGCGGGATCGGCGGCGGGCACGATTTCGCCGACCCGCGTCGAATAGTCGGCGCCGCCGGCGTCGACCTCAAGCGGTGTCGCGATGTCGAGCTTGCGTGCCAGTTCCTCGGGCACGAGCAGTTCCACACGCAGCGCGTTTTCATCGTACAGGCGCACCAGCGGCTTGCCCGGCATCGCGATGTCGCCCGGTTCGACCATCCGCTCGACCACTACGCCGTCAACCGGGGCGCGCACGATCGCGTAATCTGATGCGGCGCGCGCCGCCGCCACCGCCGCGCGCGCTTGCGCGACCCTGCCCGCAGCGCTGCGCCAGGCGGCTTGGGCGGCGTCGCGCTCGCTGGCAGTGACCGAGCCACGGCTGAACAGCGCGGAGAAACGTTTTTCGTCGGCGCTGGCGCGCGCCAGTTCCGCCTGCGCCGCTGCCAGTTCGCCTTGCGCTTGCGCAATCCGGGCCTGGAGGTCGGAGGCGTCGAGCCTGACTATCATCTGGCCTATCCTGACGCGGTCGCCGGCGTGAACCTTGACCTCGATCACCCGCGCCGCGACGCGGCTGGCCGCGGTCACCGGCACGCGCGACTGGATCGAGCCGATCAACTCGTAACGAATCGGAACCGGCTCGATGAGCACTTCCGCCAGCGGCTGATTGGGCAGTTGCTCGACCTGCGGCGCAAGCAGACCCGGTTCGATTCTGCCACTCCATACTGTGCGAAACGCGGTCCATAGCAGGGCCAGCCCGATTATCACCACGCCTGTAACAAGCCACGTGCGGCGATGTTGGGCCATCGGTTCCATCATGCTTAGCGCCCCGGCGCCGATTGCGGCTCGGCACCGACTGCCAGGTCGAGCGCCGCTTTGTCGACCGCCACATCGACCCGCGCGGCCACCAGCCGCAGGTCGGTTTGCGCGCGGGCGGTCTGGGCGTCGAGCACCGCGACATTGGTGGCCAGCCCGGAGCTGTAGCGGTCCTCCAGGATCGCCAGCGTGCGCTGCGCGAAGTCGGTATCGCGCCGCGCCACCTCCAGGCCGCGCCGCGCGGCCGCCAGGGTGCGATACGCGGTCTCGACTTCCAGTGCCACCGAACGCCGCAAGTCCTGCGCCAGCACGCGCGCGCGCGAGAGCTGGGCCTGCGCCGCATTGACCCTGGAGCGGGTGGCAAGGCCGTTGAACAGGTTGAGACGGCCGGTCAACAGCAGCGCGCCGTTGTTGCCGGCGCGCGTGAAACTTTGTGTATCATTCTCATACACACCGGCAATTTCAACGGTCGGCAGATAATCGGCGCGGGCTACCGCTACCGCCTCGCTGGCCTGCTTGACGCGCGCGTCGGCCAGTTTGATCTCGGGCCGATGCGCCAGCGCCTGGGTCACCAGCGGCTCGAGCGAAGCCGGCGCCGGCGCGCCGTCCTGCAGGCCGGGTGGATTCGCCATCGGCGCCAGGTGGCGGTCTTCGTCGCCCAGCGTGTGCGCCAGCGCGGCCCAGGCGATCTTAAGCGCGCTTTGCGCCTGGAAACTCTGCTGCTCAAAAGTCCCGACCAGGACCTGTGTGCGGAGCACGTCCGAGTTGACCGCCATCCCGCGTTCGAACAAATCCTGGGCGCGTTTGAGATGGGCGCGGGCGGCGGCCAGCGCGCGCGCTACGACCGCCACGCGCTGCTCGGCAAGTACCGCGCAGTAGTATGCCTGGATGACGGCGAACTCGACCCGCTGTCGGGTTTGAACCTGCTGCCATCGCTCAGCGTCGGCGGCAAAGCCGGCGGCGCGGTAAGCGGCGAGCAGCCGGCCGCCGGCAAACAGCGGAAAGGACAGGCGGGCCTGGGTCTGGAAATTGGAAAGGAAGCCGGGATGGTTCAGGTTGTTGAGCGCGAAATCGCCGGCGCTGAACTCCTGCTGCAGCAGCAGGTCGGAAAACGCCATGACCGGATTGTCGGTGTAGGAGAAGTTCTCCAGCGCATCCAGCCGCGGCGCCATCGCCCCGCGCGCCACGCCGACCTCATCCGCGGCCGCCTGGGCGGTGTATCCGGCCGCGCGCAGCGCACGGTTGTCGCGCAGTGCGATCGCCAGCGCGTCGCCCAGCGAAATCCGCTCGGGCGCATCCGGCCCGTCCGCGGCGTGCGCGGCGGTGGGCCACAACGCGATCAGAAGGACTGCGACAGCCAATCGCGGCATCGATCGAAACTCAGGAGCATCCGCAGGCCGGACCGGCTGCTGAGGACGTGTGCGCCGCGCCTTGCCCCACACCCAACTTGCGCAGGATGTCCTCCATCAAACACCAGCGGGTCAGCGCGGACTGAAACAGGTTGACGCCCACGAACAGGGTGAACCACAGCCACAGCCGGCTATGGAAGTAGCTGAGGGCGACGCTGACGATAATGAACGTGCCGGCAATCAGGCGAATCCAGCGTTCCAGCGACATGTCAGGAATGTCCTCTACATTGGTCTTTGAAAAGATAGTGTGCAACAGCCGGGCCAAAGGCGACGAGCGCGGGCGCGCCCTGCACGCGGGCGGGGACAGGATTTTCACGGGACCCACGCCGCGAGCGGCCGGTTGCGTATCCAAAGGACACAGCCTGATGTTGCGGAGGGCTACACCGTGTTGTCTCAGCGACCACCGCCCGCTGCCGACCGGTCGAGACAAAAGTGCCTGATGTAACTGACCAGTTCTGTAATCTGCCCTTCGTTGAGCTGACCGTCGAAGGCCGGCATCTCCGGCATCAGCCCGATCGCGCCGCTGCCGTCCCTGATAATCAGGAACAGGACGGCGTCGGACCGCATCGCCATCCAAGCGCAATCGGCGAAGCTGCGGATGCGGGCCTTAAGTTGCGCGGCGCGCGGACCGTCGCCGCGGCCCGACTGACCGTGGCATTGGGCGCAATGCTTTGCATAAAGGCGTGCGGCGTTCGTCGTTTGCGAGGCATTCGCCCCATCGGCAGCAGCAGTTCTCCGCACCGGGCACACCGCTGCCAGCACGAGTGCGGCCGCCGTTAGCAATTTCAGGCTGACGCAGGGCGTGTGGGGATGGCGCATTTATTGCGACCCGCCGGATGCAATTGCTGACAAGGGGTGTGGCATATGAACGCAAGCGCCAAGGTGGTGGTATTGGGCGGCGGTTTCGGCGGACTGGAAGCCGCGTTTTACCTGCGTTACAAACTGGGGACCCGGGTCAATCTGACGTTGATCTCTGAGCGGGAGCATTTTCTCTTCAAGCCCAATACAATTTACATTCCCTTCGGTGAAGAACCAGAGCGGCTCAAAGTGCCGCTGGGACCGGCCGCCAGGCGCAAAGACATCGCGCTGGTGGTGTCGCGTGCGAGCGGTGTCGAGCCCGAAACACGCACCGTGCATCTGGCGGATCGAGACCTGAATTATGACCACCTGGTAGTCGCAACCGGCGCCGACATGCGTCCGGCCGAGGTGCCAGGACTGGCCGAACATGCGGTTACAGTGTGGACGCCCGAGGAGATGCTGCGGCTGCGCGAGGGACTGGGCAGGCTGACGGAGGCGGCCCGGAGCGGTCAGCGTCAACGGCTGCTGTTCGTGGTGCCGCCCAACAACCGCTGCTCGGGACCGCTTTACGAATTGGTGCTGATGACCGAAACCTGGCTGCATCGCCAAAAACTGCGCGAGCGCATCGATATCACCTGGACGACCTACGAGGACGGCTACATCCAGGCCTTCGGCCCGCGGCTCAATACCGTGGTGACGCACGAGTTCGAGGAACGCGCCATCCACGGCTTCAAGGGCATCAGCATCAGCCACGTCGAGCCCGGCACGGCATATTACGCCAACGGGACAAAGCACGAATTTGACCTGCTGGTGTCCTTCCCGCCCTACATCGCGAAGGAGACCTATGGCAGCCTACCCAGCGACGAGCGCGGCTTCATCCATGTCGAAGCCGAGAGCCGCCGGGTGAAGGGTCAGGCCAACATTTTCGCGGTCGGCGACGCGGCCGACTTTCCGATCAAGCAGGCATTTCTGGCGCTGCTTCAGGCCGACGCCGCCGCTGACCACATCAGCGCCGAGATCAGCGGCCGGACGCCATCGCTGAAGTACGAGCCGATGAGCATGTGCGTGATGGAGGAGCTGAACCGGGCGACTTTCGCGCAGGTGCCGCTGAGATACACCGGCGATCCGTTAAAGCCGGTGGGCGTGGCCACCGAAGACCTGGAGCACTACAAGGTTGGGGTCTCGCCGCTGTGGCGGCTGGGCAAAAAGGTCCTGGGGTTGTATGCGCCCTGGCGCTTTGGCCACGGCGAGCCGTTTCACGCCGGCTTTGCCTGGGAGGCAATGGATCTGGGGCTGAAGGTGATGTCCAAACTCATGGCGGACTGAACGCACCCTGCCTTTCAGCGTGACGCGGACCGCTGTCGTGCCGAGGTCGGCTTGGCTGATCGCGCGCGGCGCCTGGCGCGCGGCTTGATGGTAAGTACGGGGCAGGGGGCTTCGCGCACGACGGTCTCCGCCACGCTGCCCAGCACCAGCCGCGACAGGCCGGTGCGGCCATGGGTGGCCATCACGATCAGGTCGGCGCCGGTTTCTTCGGCCAGATGGATCACTTCGTTGGCAGGTTCGCCAGTTCTGACGTGAAGCGCGCAGCGAAGCTTCGAATCGAGCTTTCGGCGGATTAGCAGTTCCAGCCGCTTTCGCGCTCTCCCCTCCAGTTTATCGAACGGAATCGCGACTTCCGGCCCCAATGGAATCGGCACAACGTGCAGCACATCAAGCACGGCTTTGCGCTCGCGCGCCAGTTCGGCGGCGATCTCAAGCGCTGCAATCGAGTTGATGTCGAAGTCGACCGGACACAGGATTTTTCTGAAACGAAGCATCGGTATGCGGCTTTAGTAGCAATTTTCCTGCAACTTCGCCATCATGCGCGCCGGCCGCGGGCGTCCTGCAACCATCGTGAGAAGAAGGCTGCTGGAGACCCACCTGCAAAAGCGCTCACCGCCGGCCGTGGAATCCACCGCCGTGAAATCCACCGAACCCTCCGCCGTGAATACCACCCAATCCACCGCGGAAACCGCCGAAGTGCCCCAATCCACCGACGCCGCCATTGTGTGCGATATTGAAACCGCCGTTGTGAAAGACTCCGCCGCCGAAGCGGTAGGGATGCGCGTTCATCAGCCAGCCTTCGTGATTCCAGCCGCCCCAATGTCCCCAGCCATCGTGGCCCCAATCATCGTGATCCCAATCATGATGATACGGTCCTCCTCCCCACCATCCGCCATAGCTGCCCCATCCGTAGTTGTACGCCGGGTACCCCCAGTTCGTGTAATAGCCGGGATAGCTATAGCCTCCGTAGTATCCTGGCAGGTCCATACATCCGGACAATCCTGCTGCCAGGAGAACGAGCATCGCGAGCGCCAAAAGTTTTATCGCTTTCATGGCTGCCGTGCGCCGGCAGGAGGGATGAGGCCGGGCAGCGGCGGCGTGGTTCAGCTTCACCGCGTCCGGCTCCATGACGCGAGTCGGCGTCCCTGTTAAGGACACTGAAAGCGGGGCGCCTGAGGTGAACTGTGCAGGGGGTCTGCTTGTGCTTCGTCATTGGTGTGCCCCGAATCATTCAGCGTCTCTGAATATTTAGACGTCTGAAGCGATCGGCGGCTTCAAGCGACTGGCAGAGAGTGCGTGCACATTCGGGCAAGCGCGGGCCTGTTTGCAATTTCCCTTGCCCGCGATAAGCTTTTAATTGGCCGCTGGTAATTTGTTCGGGTGCGTCGAAATCGAGTCTGTGCGGCCGCCTGCATAAGTGAACAAAGCCGCGAAAAAATGCCGCGCCTTTTCGGCCACCGCGGTCGTTGCCATCGCCCTGTCGTTCGGCCTGCTTAGCTCGGCTCAATGCACACGGACGTTGTCTGCGCTCTCAAGCCCCAGGGCTTGTTCGTTTGCGAACCCACGATTGGGGCTCACGCGCCACGCCGTCAAAGAGGTCAGTCCTTCCAAACCGGAACTGCCGGCAATGTCGCCGTCTGTTGTGCCATGCCTTCTGGATGCCGATACGCCGCCGGCATTTCCAGCGCCGGCCGTCGGTGAGGCGGAGCTGTGGCCGGAATCCGGCTGGATTCAGCATCGGCAAATTCCTTCGCGCTCGGCGGACGATCCCAAGCCGCTATAACGCTTCCCGCTACCTTACGGCTGATCGCTCGATGAGGTCTTCGAGCGACCATATTCGTGCGTGCTTTATGTCCTGAGGTACAGGAAGTGGAAGCCCATCAACACAAACAAGCAATCGCGCTCCGGCTGAAGCTACGAGTTTCAGGCGCCCCGAGCACTGTGGGCGCTGTGATTATTTCGATCGGCCTGCTCGGATGCGGTGTGCAGAGCACAGGTGTTGCAAGTCCGATGGCGCCGCCGAGGTGGGCGCAACCCGAGGCGGAGGCCCAAGCCCAGGCTGCGCCGCCGCGCTGCGGTTCCGGCGTGACCGTTGAACCACTGAACACAAGCGGGTTGAGCGACCGCGAACTGGCAAACCGGATCACTGCGTACCTGAACAATCACTGTCTGCCCCTGGCCCGAGCTTCGGTCACAACGAAGGCCGATGGCAATCGCGAAGTCCTGCTCTACGGTTTTGTTGCCAGCGATCTCGGCAAGCAGGATGCGGAGGCGAAAACTGCAGCGCTGCTCGCCGATAGCGCGATCGGCGTAACAGACGCCATCAAAGTCCGGCCCGAGCTGCTCGCCTCGCAGTCTCAATCCGCAGCCGTTTCCGGCTCGGCGGACAACGCCAATTTCGAACAAGCCAACAATCTGGCCGAGCAAAACGCCATCATCCAGCAATACCAGAACCAGAATCAAAGTGGACTGACGAGTCTGTTGGCGCCGCTTTTGGGACTGGGGATCATTGGCGGCGGTTTCGGCGCAGGCAGCGGAGTCTTCATCTCGCCCGGCGGCAGTTGGTATCCAGGGCTAAGCCCGGGCTTCGGCTATGGTCTGGGGCTTGGCCCTTACTACCCCAGTCCAATGGGTCCCGGGACTTACCTGGGAACCTTTCCGCCCTTTCCCTAGCGGGTTGAAAAGCCCGATCCGAGAGCGGTTGGGAAAGAAGGCTGGGAACAGTTTTCACCGTATCGCTGAGTTGGAAAACCTAAGCAGCAGCATAATGTTCACTGTCAATCGGGAGAAATGGTTATGAAGATCTTTGGGCTTATCGGGGCAGTCCTGGTGATTGCGGGATTTATCGCTCTGACGGCGCCGATTCTGTCGGCTGACAACGATATTCACTCAAGCCAGAACCTGACCCTAAACCGCACCGAGCAGTATGGCGGCGGCGGTGCAATTCTCCTCGGTCTTGCTTTTGTCGGGTTGGAGATTCTGCGCCGTCAGTGAGCGCTCGCGTTTCTTCCTCGAATTACAAGACGGGCCCGGCGGAGTCTTCGCTCCGCCGATCCCAACGATGCGATCGACAAGCGCGGTTGTGTCTCACACGAACACACACGTCCCCCGCGCGCCGCCTCTACTGCGACCAACGGCAGCTTTGCGCCGGGAGCGGATGGGACTGGCGTTGCAGCGAGTCTGAATAGGCCAACGCCGACATACGATCGAGGTCTATGAACAGGTGGTCAATGGGCCGCGGCGCCGCGGCAGCCGCCGGCGGCCCAAAGAATGACCTGACGAGCACCTGCCCGTCGATCACCATCGTCTGCGGAGAATCGATCCGGTAGTTTGGGTCGCATTCAGTCGGCCTAAGGCTGCCCTGTTGCGTGCCGCAAGCAGGAGCCTGCACGATTTCCACGTCGATGCCGCGGCGCATATCGGAGCACAACGCATGCGCGACGGCACGCGGCCCAAGGTCGGCGCTCTGAACCACGATTTTGCGCTGCGCCTCGCGAATCGCTCGCACCAGCACGTCGGCGCAACTGCCTTGCGGTGAGGAACTGCACGCAAACCACGCGCTGACCGGATAGTCGGGCGAGTCCGGTGACACGCCCGCGCCGGCTATCGCGGGGGCCGCCAGCGTGCCGGCATACAGCGCCATCGGCAGCACCTGAGCAAGAAGACGGGGGCGATGCGCCAACATCAAAAGCGTCGATTTAGCCATCGTCGCAGCTCCCTTGGTTGCGGACCCGGCACAGCGTCTGCATCACGCGGCGCGCGTCGCCGAGGTCGCTCCATTGCACACCATAGACCGGCAGGACAACGAGATTGAGACCCGGATGCGCCAATATGCGCTGCGAAAAGTTGGCCGGCTGGAGCCGGCGGTACAACCTTTCCACCGCCTGTGATTCATACTCGGTCTCCAGCGCCAACAGCACGCGGACGAAATCACGGCTGAGTTGCGGCAGCTTGTCCTCGAATACATGAAGCAGGGTATGGACCCGCGCTACCACCACGAAACTGTTCCACAGGCATTGGCGTGCGAACAACTCCTGGGCGAGTTCGGCGGAGGGTTTCTCCCAAAAGCCACGGACCGGATAAATCGGATTGGCGGCGAAGATTGGATCGGGCGCCGGCTCGATCCATCCGTAGCCCGTTTCCGCGGTCTCGGGCGGAATTCCCAGAAGAACGATCAGGTCGTCCTGACGACAGACCGCACGAAAGGCACGTTCGACATGCCACATGAACAAATGGTCATCGCTGACGAAGCGATCTGAAGGAATCAATGCCACCGGCGCCTGCGGCGCGCGCAGACTCAGGCGCAGCAGACAATAAAGAATCGCCGGAGCGGTATCGCGGTTAGCGGGCTGGATAACCAGTTGCCGCGGACTCAGATTCGCAATCAGCGGCGCATAATAGGGCTCGTGAGTACGAGTCAGCGCCGTCAGCGTGTGGTCGGAGCCGACAATCAATGACAGTCGCTCCATGGTCTGCTGGAAGAGACTGGTCCGGCCGATCAGCCGGCAGAACTGCTTTGGAGTCGGCCGTCCGGTGAGTTGCCGCGTATAGGAGGTCAGGCGCCGGCCGTCGCCCCCGGCCAGGATTATCGCCCACCGGCTGCGCTCGGAATCGCCAAAGTCCATCGACCCATTGACTCTCTCGTCCATCACTGAAGCTCCCTGTGATGCTCGGACGCATCCTTCGCGCGCGGCGCCAACGGCGCCGCGCTTGGCAACGTCATACCTCGGCGGGACGGACGCGCGGCGGCCGCCCGCGCCTTCTGCGTACGGTGCCGCCAACGCTTGCACCCATCGCGGCGTCCTCCTGTGGGTCGGGCTGCTCGGCAGCGACGGGAAGCGGCTCCTTGGGCGCCACCCACAGCGCCCGCAGGTCGGCCGGAGCGCGTCTGGCAGCGGCTTCGCGCTTGCGCTGGCAATCGACGCACAACACCGTCGACGGCATCGCCGTGAGGCGCTCGACCGGAATTTCCTCCTCACACTCTTCGCAGATGCCGTAGCGTCCCTCGCGAAGCCGCTCGAGCGCGTCTTCGACCGCGGCGACCCGGCTCACCGCCAACTGCGCCAGGCTGGCGGTCAGCTCGCGGTCCTTGCTCGACGCCGCACTGTCGCCCTCATCGCCCAAGGCTGAATCCTCGGGAGAAGACGGCTCGCGCATCGCGCGCATCCATTGCGTCTCCTGGCTGCGTACGGCGGCCAACAGGTCGCGCAGTTGGCGCGCCCGCTGCTCGCTGTAGGGATTAGATGCGGCGGCGTGTGCGGCCACCGCGCTATGCTTTTGTTTCGATGGCATGGGAGCCTCCTGTCACATCGCGAACGGCTGGCTCGGCGCTAACCGATCAGCCAGTTCGATTCAGAAAGAAGTTTCGAACCAACTAAAGGGAGATTCGCGCATCGCAACGCCCCGACGCGCGACCGCGATGGTCAGGCGGGGTCGGGAGTGTCCGATGAGGGGGCAGGCACCCGCCGATGCGCCGGCCAATTATCGATCGGCCACAGCGGCACGAAGGTCGTTGTGCGGGCCAGCGCATGGCGCTGCGCGGCCACAACTACATGCAGCAGACGCGTGGCCTGAGGCGCGCGCGGTTGGGTGGCGCGCGGACTTACCTCTTGCAGCGCATGGCGCGTCAATCGCAGCTGCTGAGCCCCAAGCGAAGCCGTGCGGCTAAAGTGCGCGCAGCACAGCGGTCGCGCCGCCTGGGTCATACTCAGCACGCAGAAGCTGGTTGCGACTACCAGCAGTCCCACCGTGCCCGCGCAGTGCCTTGATTTGGCTGACAGCATCGGATCCGCGCCCGAGGCTTTAGACGTGCGGGAGGGAAATTTATTCAAGCCCCGCGATGGGCAGTGCCGGCGAAGCTTTTCAAGACCGCCACCTTCACAAAATCAAGCGCGCACAGATACACCATCGTCGAGCCCAGCACCAGGGCCACCACCTGCGGCTTAAGCGGGGCCATCAGGATACCGCCGATGGCCAGCGCGCTGACCGCCACGATGTCCCCGATCGAGGCCGCCAGCATCCAGCCGCTAGGCGCGGAATGCCAGAAATGTGAGCGTTCGCGCACCAGGTAGACGGTTCCCTGGCCGCTGAAAACCAGTGTGATGAAGACCAGCGTCTGAAGCTGAGGAAGAGCAAGTCCCAGGAACTGACGGCCGAATATGAAAAGCCCGAAGGACAGGATCAGGATGAAGCCGCCAAGAACCCCACCCGCCGCCATCAGAGCCGGGATGTGCCAGCGGTCGGGAGTGGTGGAGAAGGACACGCGATCGGTGGAAATCGACATGGTGACAAAATCGTTGGTGAACAGCAACAGCACGATGAGTGCAGGTGTGATGACCAGGCTGCGCGTCAGCATCACGCCGATGCTAAGGAACAACCCGATTTCGACGGTCTTGACGATCTTGTTCAGCGTGTAGGTCAGCATCCGCTGATAAATACGCCGGCTGGTTTCGACCGCCGCCACGATATCGCCCAGGCCCGGGTTGGTCAGCACCAAACTGGCGGCGGCTTTGGCCACGTCGGTGGCGTTGGCCACCGCGATACCGACCTCGGCCTGTTTGAGCGCAGGCGCATCGTTGACCCCGTCGCCGGTCATCCCGACGATATGCCCCTGATGCTGCAGGGCGCGGACCAGCTCGAACTTGTCCTCAGGAAAAACCCCGGCGAAAAGATCGCAGGCCAGCGCACCGCGCAGGTCGTGACGCAGTTCCGCGGCCGAACACGCTGGCCCCGTGATTCCCACCTGCGCCGCGATGGCTTTGGCGGTGGGCAGACCGTCGCCGGTCACCATCGTCACCCTGACTCCCAGATTGGACAGGTTCGACACCAAGGCCCGCGAGTCCTCTCGCGGCGGGTCCTCAAAGGCCAACAACCCGGCTAGTGCCAGACGATTGTCCGGGCCAGCGGCAACCGCCAGCACGCGAAACCCTTGCGCGGCAAGGCGTTCGACATCCTCGCCAATATCGATCGTTTCCGTGACACGCGCCGCAACCGCCGCCGGCGCGCCCTTGAGCACGCGCCAAGGCGCCGCGTCGCCCTTGATGACTGCTTCGGCGAGCTTGGTGGCCGGATCGAAGGGAATCAGGCGCAGGCGCTGCGACGATGCTCCGTCGATATCGCGGCCTTTGGCCGCGGCCAGAATCGCCAGGTCGATCGGATCCTGCGTGGCTTCGTCGCTGGCGCAGCCGGCAAGGCGCAGTACTTGCTGCTCGCTAAAGGGCTGGTAGGCGCGTATCGCTGCCAGAGTCAGACGATTGCACGTGATGGTGCCCGTTTTGTCTGAACATAGGACATCCATCGCGGCGGCCTCTTCGATCGCCGATAGCCGGGTTACCAGAACGCCGCGCCGCGCCAGTTCGACGGCGCCCAGTGCGGTGGCCAGAGTGAAAGTGGCGGGTAGCGCCACGGGGACCGAGGCGACCAGCAGGATCAACCCAAACGGCAGCATCTCCTTAAGCGGCATTCCGACCGCCTGCGAGTATACGAGCAGGACGGCCACCAGCGTGCTGTCCAATGCCACCATGTATTTGACGATAGTCAGGATGACGGTCTGCAAATGGCTGGCGGTGCGCGCCGAGCGCACCAGTTCCGCGGTGCGCCCGTAGTACGTGCGGGCGCCGGTGGCGATGACTTCGCCGTTGGCCTCGCCCCGTTTGACCATCGAACCGGCGTAAGCCGGCGCCCCCGCACCGGCTTCCACCGGCATCGCTTCGCCCGTCATCGCGGACTGATCGAGCAACAGTACGCCATCGGCCAGCCGTACGTCGGCGGGCACCAGGTCGCCCATCCTTAGATAAATGAGGTCGCCCGGCACCAGTTGCTCGGCCGGAATCAGGCCCCAGTTCCCGTCGCGCATCACGCGCGAGTGCACCGCCAGACGACTGCGCAGCAGCGCCAGCGCACCCTGCGCGCGGCTTTCCTGAAAGAAGCTGAGCACGGCGTTGAAGACGACCAGCAGACCGATGATCACCGCCTCGAGGTTTTTGTGCAGAATCAGCTCCAGGACGATGGTCGCCTCGAGCATCCAAGGCACAGGCGCCCAGAATTTGCCCGCCAGGGCCCGCAGCAGCCGCGGCTTTTCTTCGGCTACTGCGTTGGGGCCATATTGTTCCAGGCGCCGGCGCGCCTCCTCGGTGGTCAGGCCGGCGACGGCGCTGTGAGCAGGGCCGGCGCCGGCGCTTCGTTGAGCCCGCGGCGTGGTGTCTGCCTTCATCATGCGCGCCAATCACCGCCTAAGTGCCTGGACGGTCGCGCAGCGAACGTCCGGTGGCGCGATCGACCTGCGCTCCAGCCAGCGAGAAACTGTACAAGGCGTTGGCGTATTCGGCGTCGTCGAAAGTGTAATGGCGCTGTGCGTCCTCGAGCTCGACGATGTTGGTCAGCCCCGCCTCGTAACGCTTCTCGGCAAGCTCGAGCTCAACGCTGGAGGCTGCCACCGCCCGCTCGGCGCGGCGAATACGCTCCAAGGACGCCTGCCAGTCCAAAAACGCGGTCTTGACCTGGAGGATCACGCGCTGGCGCAGGTCCTCGATCGCGTGCTGGAGCGCTTCCTGTTCAAGGCGCGCCTCCTGCACCTGATGGGTGGTCAGAAAGCCGTTGAACATCGGCCAGGTGATCACCAGTCCGATGTTGAAATTGTTGACCGCCGGCAGACCGGTGCCCATCGCGTTGTAACCGCCCATCGCGCTGGCGGTGGGCAGAAAGTCGCTGCGATACTCCTTGATCTGCGCCCCCATCGCGCGAATCTGATCGGCGATCGCCGCCAAATCGGGACGGTCGCGCATCGCGGTCCGTACCAGCGCGCCCATCGTGTCGGTGATCTGGCCGTAGGTCAGGACATCGGCAGGCTTGTAGTCGGGTGCCGCTTCGCTCAGGCCCATCGCGTTATCCAGCGCCACCTTGCCGTCGGCGACGGCGTTGCGGGCGTCGACCAGACGCAGTTGCGCGCGCTCCAGTTCCGCCTGCGTGACATACACGTCGAGCTGCGGGCGCAAGGACGCGCTAGCCTTGACCTGGGCTTCGTGCAGATGGTACTGGCGCTGTTCGACTGCCTTTTCGTATACCCGCACCAACTGCTGCGCGGCCAGCAGGCCGAAGTAACGCTGGGAGACTTCGAAAATCAAATCCAGATCGACCAACTGCTGCTGGGCTTTGGCGGCTGCAGCTTCAAATCTGCGCTGCTCGACGTAACCGCGCCGGCGGCCGAAATCCAACAGGAACTGTGAGAAGGAAAAACCGCCTAAATAGTTATTGTAAGTGTCTGCGATCTGGCTGAAATCGTTGGGCGGCAGCTCGTGATTGCGCCCCGATTCGCGGGGAAACATTCCCCCCATGTCGTAGTATTGGGTATTGCCGATGCCGTTGGCGGTGCTGCGCAGGTACTGTGCGGTGCTGTAGAGCTGCGGCAGCAGTGCGGATTGCGCCTCGCCCACGCGCTCCGTGGCGGCGCCGCTTTGCGCGATCGCCTGCCGGCGCCGCGGATGGAACTTCAGCGCCACCGCAATCGCCTCCTTGAGCGTGAGCTGCGACCCCGGCGCGATCGGACTGGAATCCGGAGCGGACGCCGCGATTGCAGGCAGCGCCATGATGAGCCACGCGAACAGGATTAAACCACCGCATGTCTTGCACATAAAATCAGCTCTCCGAAAACTGCAGACTAGCCTTCAGTGGCTGGGTTGGTAGCGACCTTGGTCTTGCGCGGCAGCAGGTAGTCAACCTTCTCGCCGCCGCGCAAGGTCGGGCGCATCGCGCTGACCACCAACTCATCCCCGCTAAGCCCCGCGGTGATCTCGACGTAGCGGCCGTCGTTGATTCCCACCGAAACCGGCTTGCGCACCAGACGGCCGTCGGCGACCACGAAGACGTAGGGTGACTTGCTCAGCGCGCCGACCGCGCGCACCGGCAGGCGCAGCGCGTCGGGATGGCGCACGAGGTCGAGCGTGACGTGGGCGTACATACGGGGATAAAGCTGATGGGAAGGATTGTCGATGTCGATTTCGGTCATCATAGTGCGGGTCGCCAGGTCCAGCGCATTGGCATAGCGCGCGACCGTGCCGCTGAACGTGCGTCCGGGGAACTCCTCGAAGCGCAGCGTTGCGGGCAGGCCGCGCCGCACCAGCGAACACACCTGCTCGGGGACGTAGACATAGACACGCAACTTGTCGATTTTCGCCATCGTCAGCACCGGACCGCCCCCGCTGCGATGGCCGCCGGCGCCTTCGGTGGCGCCGGGCGAAACCAGGCCGGAAGTTTCGTTGATGCCGATGTCACTGCCGCCGGCCCTGATCAACGCTCCCGGGTCGGCAAAGCGCCCGGTGATTACACCGTCGAATGGCGCGATGATCCGCGTATAATCGACCATCGTTTCCAGCGTGCTGACCGCTGCCTGGGTCTGCTGAAACTTGGCGAAGGCGACATCGACGTCCTGCTGCGAAACCAGCCGCGGGTCGCTCTGCTGCACCTTGCGCAGCCGCTGGTAAGTGATGCGGGCGATGGCAAGATTGGCCTGGGCCTGTTGCAGGTTGGAATGCAGTTCGGGCACCTGGAGCGTGGCCAGCACCTGGCCCGCTTTGACCCAGTCGCCCTTGTCGACGGTGATTGTTTCGAGGTAGCCGGTCACCTTGGCGTGCAGGGCGGCCTCGTAAAAGCCCACCAGGTCGCCGGGCAGTTCTATCGAACTCACCATGTCGGCACGCTGCGGGCGAATTACGCTGACCACCGGCTTGTGCGCGACCGTCTCCGTCTCCGCCCGCTGCTCGCATCCGGTCAGCCCGGCGCCGACCATCAGCGCGCCAAGCAGCACCACCATCAAGCGCATTCTCACTGATTTACCTCCCTGCGCGCGTAGAAGAACTCGTAGATACTGGGAACCAGGAACAAGGTCAGGACGGTGGACACCGCCAGGCCCCCGACGGCGGCGCGCGCCAGCGGCGCGGAGGCTTCCGACCCCTCGCCCAGCTTGAGTGCAATCGGCATCAGCCCCGCGACCGTTGCCAGCGCAGTCATCAGGATCGGCCGCATCCGGATGCGGGCCGAATCCACCACCGCGCGGCGCAGCGGTTCGCCCTGACGGCGGCGTTCGTTGGCAAAGTCCACCAGCAGGATCGAGTTGGAAACCACGATTCCGACCATGACGATGATCCCCATAAAGGATTCGATGTTAAGCGTGGTGTCGGTCGCCCACAGGGTCCAGATGACGCCGATCAGTCCCATCGGCACGGCAAACATGATGATAAAGGGATCCAGAAAGGAGCGAAACTGTGCGACCATCACCAGGTAGAGCAGCACGACGGCGAGCGAAAGCCCCAGCCCGAAACTGGAAAACGATTTCTGCATCGCCGCCACCGAACCGCGGTAGGCAATCGACACGTTGGGCGGCAGTTCAAGCCCCTGGCGCAGACGCTTTTCGATCGCCGCCTGCGTGCCGCCGAGGTCCTGTGTGCGGGGCGAGACCAGCACGTCGACCACGCGCTGGATGTTGTAATGGTCGGCCTCGGAGGGATTGCTCTCATGCACGATGGCCGCGACGTCGCGCAGCAGAAGACTCTGGGCATGACCGCCTTCGCCGCTGTAACCGCGGATCGGGATGTTCTGCAGCGCCTGGACCGCGTCGAAGCCCGAGGCGGCTTCGCGGTATTGCGCAGTCAGAAAGTAATCGTCGTTGTTGTGATGGTCGATCCAGATCGAGGGCTGAATGTAGAGGTTGGAATCCAGCGCGGTAATTACCGATGATATCACCTGCTTTTGCGTAAGCCCCAGCCGCGCGGCCTTGATCCGGTCAACCTTGATATTGAGCGTTGGATACTCAGCCTCCTGTGGAATAAAGGTCTGCGACACCTCGGGCATTGCCTGGATCAGGCGCTGCACCTGGAAGGCGGTGGGAAAGAGGATTTTGAATGTAGGACCCCTCAGTTGCACATCGATCGGGGCCTGCGCGCCGAAATTCAACACCGCGTCGATGATGCTGCCCGAGGAGAACAAGGTAGCGGCCTCGGGAAGCTCCTGCGGTAGAATACGCATCAGCCGCTGCACGTAGTATTTAGTGGGCTTGCTGTGGCCCGGCTTCAATTCGACCTCGATAAAACCCGTTTCCTGCGAAGCGTTGGGTGAGTAGATGGCGGAGATGCTGGGCGCCAGACCGATGTTGGATACCACCATGTCGAGGTCGGCGCGCGGGATCACGCGGCGAATCACACTTTCGATTTCCTGGGCGAGGGCGGTGGTCAATTCCAAACGCGTCCCCGGAGCGGCGCGGAAATTGATCGTGAAGGTGCCGGCGTCGGTTTCGGGAAACAACTCGGTGCCCAGGCGCGGATACATCGCTGCGCTGGCGACAAACAGCAGCGTAACGCCCAACACCAGCGCCAGCTTATGGTCAAGGCATCGCGTCAGCATCCGTTCGTAGCGATGTGCGAAGCGCTCGTAAACCCGGTTGAAAGCGGCCAGCAGCCCGCCGCCGGCTTCGCCCTCGGCCGCCTTGGCGTCCTCGACGGTTAGAAAGCGGGCGCAGAAAATCGGGATCACGCTCATCGCCATCACGTAGGAGGCCGCCATCGACAGCACTACCGCCAGCGCCAGCGCGCTGAACAGATACTTTGCCACCCCGAACAGAAACATCACCGGAACGAAAACGATGCAGGTGGTGACCGTCGACGCCAGCACCGGCAGCGCCACCTCCTGCGCGCCGTCCAACGCCGCTGCCGTGGGCTCCTTGCCCAACTCCAGATGGCGGTTGATGTTTTCCAGCACCACCACCGAATCGTCCACCAGGCGCCCGATGGCCAGCGCGAAGCCGCCCAAAGTCATGATGTTGATGGTTGAACCGTTGAGGTACAGGCCAACGGCTCCCGCCAGGATCGACAGCGGGATGGAAAGGAAGATCGCCAAGGTGGAGCGAAAACTGCCCAGAAAGATCAGGATCATCAGCGAGGCCAGCACCGAGCCTGACACCGCCTCGTGCGCCAGGCTTCGCACCGCCTGGCGGACGTAGATCGACTGGTCGAAGATGGTCTTGAGCTTCATCCCGGGCGGGACGCCGAACACCTTGGGGAGCAGGGTCTTGACGCCGTTGACGACCGAGATGGTGTTGGCGCCGACCTGGCGCAGAATCGGGACATAGACCGACGGGCGGCCGTCGATCAGCACCTTGTTGTATTGGATCTGCGAAGAATCCTCCACCTTGCCGACATCGCCCAGCAGCACCGGCGCCTGCCCGCGCCCGATCTTGACCGGCACGTCATTGATGTGATCGATCTCGGGAATCATGCTGTTGGAGTATATGTAGTAATCGAGCGGACCGATTTTGGCGTCGCCCGCGGGCATGATCAGGTTGGACTGGTCGATGGCATGCACGACATCCATCAGTGACATGCCACGCGCCTGCAGCGCCTGGCTGTTGACGTAGGCCATAATCTGGCGGAACTTGCCGCCAAATGGAATCGGTACCGACGCGCCGGCGACAGTGGCAAGCTGGTTGCGGACGTTGTAGCGCGCCTGGTCCTCCAGTTGCGTTTCGCTGTAGCCCTTGCCCTCCAGCGTCACCAAAACCACTGGCAGCGAGGAGGCGTCGTACTGCAGCACCAGCGGCGGCAGCGTGCCGGGCGGCATGATCCCCAAATCCGCCATCGCCAGCGTTCCCATCTGCGCGGCCGCCGACGCCGCATCGGTGCCGGGCTGAAAGAAGACCTTGATGATGCTGACGCCGGCCAGCGAACGCGATTCGATGTGCTGGATATTACTGCCCAGGGTGAAAAAGCGCTCGTAGCGGAAGGTGATGTTGTCCTCCATGTCCAGCGGCGGCATCCCCTGGTAGAAGGTCGCGATCACCACTGCCGGAATCTTGATGTCGGGGAATACGTCGACCGGCATTTTGGTGAACGCCGTCAAACCCAGAATCGTGATCGCCAGTGCGCCGACGATTATCGTGTAAGGATTGCGCAGTGCGAATTTCGGCATCGCTAATTCTCCATTGGATACGCCCGTCCGTTCACAGCCGGTTCGCCCGCGGCTTGACCGTCAGCACCGGGCAGGCCGCCTCGCGCACGACGGCTTCGGCAACGCTGCCCAAGATCAGGTGTGACAGCCCGGTTCTGCCGTGCGTCGCCATCACGATCAGGTCAGGTTCGAGTTCGGCCGCCACTTCCATGATCACGGTTTCCGGGACCCCGCTGCGGATGAGGACCTGATAAGACACTCTGCCATCCAGCCGCTTGCCGGCCGCCTTCTCCAGCCATTCCCGCGCCGCACGTTCCCAATGCGGATGCGGTTGGATAGCGACCGGTGCATCCATGTCCGCAGCGGGTGTGCGCGCCACGTGCAGGAGATAGAGAGTTGCGCGGTTTCGTTCGGCAATCTCGAGTGCATACTCCAACGCCGCAAGCGAACTGTCGTCAAGGTCGACCGGACATAGAATCTTGCTTACCTCGAACATTTAGGTTTCCTATCGGTTGTACCGATTCACACGTTGGCCGCGTGACCATCCACTAGCGGCGCGAACGCCGGCTTGGTGACGAAGCGCTTCTGCACGCGCCCATCGGGCCAGGGCGGTCGCGCAGTGTTTTGCGCCGGCCGGCGCGCGGCCCGTGCGGCTCCGCGGTGCGCCCGGCGCTGTCAGTGCACCCGGTCCGAGGAGCCGTGCCGCGCGCAATTTCCGGGTCGGCGGCATCACTGCCGCGCTGGGCCACAATCGCTTTGATGAAGGGGTCGCAGGCGGCCAGGTGGTGGCTCTTTGACGCTTGGCCGAAAAGAAACGCTGCGGCCCGCCACAATGCGCCGTCAGCCGCGATGTGCCGGATAGTCAACAGTTCGGCCCAGATGCGGCGGATGGTCCTGGAGTAGCCTGATGAAATATCCATTGTGTCTGCCATAAGCCCACAAATTTGTACGCGGGGCGCCGGCTTCACGCGGCTGCCGCGCAAGACTGATGGCCTGAGGTTTCAGGCCCATTGGTCGCGAATGAAAAAGATGTGGAGCGGAACGGCTAGAGGCTGGGGTCCGAGTCGCCCGGGTCCGCCGGCGGTGTGTGCCGGTAGCTGGGCGAGAATAGAATGGGCCAATTAGGGGATTGGCGGACCTGGTGAAGTCGACCTGATTGCTGTGGGTTATCGGCCATGACCGGCAGAACTCTGCCCGCCAGGGCAGCGAGCAGCGCCTGGCCCTGCGGCCCACCCGCCGACACCTCGAAAAAGGTGTGACGCTCAAGTTGTGGATGCACCGGGCTTAGTTGCGGCGCACGGCCCATGCCCACCCGAGCCAGCGGATAGGTTGCCGCTGCCATCGCAAGCGCGCAGAACAGTACCGTCAAAATAAGATGAGGCAGTATTCGCGAGCGCGTGGGGATTTTCATGCCGGTGCAATTAAAAATAGTGAGCGGCGCGGACATCGTCAAGACGGACTTGCGCGACCGCGCACAACGGTTGCCTAATTGCGCACCGCGCGGGTCATCGCAGCAGGCGGGTTGCGCCGAATATCGCCAGCATTCCCACTGCGGTGGCCACTCCCACCAGCGGCGAGTCGTGCTCGCGCGCTTCGGGCAGCAAATCCGAGGCGCCGATATACAAGAACGAGCCGGCGAAGAACGCCAGCACCCAGGGCAACACTCCCGTGTGCACGTGAAACATAAGTGTCGCGGCCGCGCCCACCACCGGCGCCAGCATGTCGATCGCCAGCCAGAAGGTGGCGCGCTGCAGCGGATTGCCGTGCGCCAGCACGACCGTCACCGTGTTGAGGCCGTCGCTGAGGTCATGTGCAATCACCCCCATCGCGATCAGCAACCCGATGCTGAAGTTGGTCTGAAAGCCGATGCCGATCGCGACACCGTCCAGAAAGCTGTGAAAGGCCAGCCCCGCTGCCGTCCACGCGCCCAGTTCCTGCTCATGCGCGCTGCGCGCATGAGCATGCTCGCGCGCCCGATGCATCGCCGTGTAGCGCTCCAGCGCAAAGAAGGTCAGGAACCCCAGCGCCGCCACCGGCATGTGCGAGGCGCCGCCGTCGAGGGCGAAGACCTCGGGCAGGATATCGAACAACGCCACTCCCAGTACGGCGCCGCAACTGAAGCCCAGCAGCAGATGCAGGCGGTCGCGCAAGTGAACCGCGGCCAGACCGCCCAGTCCGGTCGAAATCAATGTGATGCAGGCAAACATCAGCGGCATCGATCGCATGGCGCGATCGAGATTATCCGGTTGGACGGGGCCAGGCGACTCGCCGGCGCGATGGTCTCAGCCGCCGCCGCGCTGGAGCACCGCCGGATTGATCACGTTGCTGGGCGTTCCCGCCGCATAGTCAAGAATCTGGTCGAAGCAGACCGCCATGATGGATTCCAGTTGAGCGCGTTCAACGTAACCCAGATGAGGCGTGCAGATGACGTTGTCCATCGCCAGCAGCGGATAATCAGGCGGGGCAGGCTCCTCCTCGAACACGTCCACCGCTGCCTTGCCCGGCCGTCCGGCGCGCAGCGCCGCCGCCAGCGCTCCGGGCGCGATGATTCCGGCGCGGCTGGTATTGACCAGCAGGGCGGTGGGCTTCATGAGCGCCAGATCGTCGGCGGTGACGAGGCCGCGCGTTTGCGGAATCAGGGGTATATGCAAGGAGAGCACGTCGGATTCGGCGAACAGAGCTGCTCTTGAGGCGGCAACTTCAAAGCCGTCGGCGGCAGCGCGGTTTTTCGACGCCTCGCGTCCCCACGCGATCACCCGCATGCCGAAGGCCTTGCCGTAGCCCGCCACCACCCCGCCAATCAGCCCGTAGGCGTAGATGCCCAGCGTCTTGCCGCGCAGGCCCGTGCCCACCGGCCACGCCTGCCACTTGCCGGCTTTAAGCGCGGCGACCTCCTGTGGCATGTTGCGCAGTGCCGCGATTACCAGTCCCCAGGTAAATTCCGCGGTCGCGTAGGAAGGAACCCCGCCGCCCATCCGCGAGCAGAACACCACTCCGCAGCGCGTGCACGCGTCCACGTCCACGTGCGGATAGGGGCCCAGATGGCTGATGATTTTCAATCGGTCCAGCCGTTCCAGCAGCGGCGCGCCAATCGGCGTGCGTTCGCGAATCAACACCAGCGCCTCGGTGTCTTTCAGCCGCCGCGCCAGAATCTCGACGTCCTTGGTATGGTCGTTCCAGATCGCAACGTGGTGGCCGGCGAGTTTGGCGAAACACGCCATCCCCCGCACCGCGTCCTGATAGTCGTCAAGAATCGTGATCTTCATCCTCGTCTCACTGCTAAGCGCCGTGCGCCTTTGCATTTGCATATCCCGGCGCGCGAAAAAAGAGCAAGTTGAAATCCGGCGGACGTGGCCAGCGGTTGCGGTACGCGTATGGATCGCCTCGAACGCGGCCGGCAGCGCCCGGCCCCGCGCCGGAAAGGAGCATTCCATGATTAAGGTAATCGGGCTTATCAAGCGCAAACCGGGCATCAGCCGGCAGGAATTCCTGCGCCACTGGAAAGAGGATCACGGCCCGCTGGTCATGAGTATTCCGCAGCTTGCCCGCCATATCCGCAAGTACGTGCAGGTCCATCGGGTGAGCGTTCCCGCCCTTGACGCGCAGGAGCGCTACGGCCAGACCGCGCTGCCCGCCGAGTACGACGGGGCGGTGGAGATGTGGTTCGACAGCCCCGAGGAAATGCAAAATGCGTTCGCCGTGCTGGCCGACCCCGTGATTTGCAGGCGCCTGCGCGAGGACGAGGACAGCTTTATCGACAATTCCGCCAGTCTGTCGGTGATGGTCGGCGAGGAGTTTACGATTTACGAGCGCAAATGAAGCCCGGGCGGAGCGCCCGGGCCGCGCACGATCTTGCGCGGCCTTGAAACTCTACCTTTGGTGCGGACGTCAGGGCCTGGGGAAAAAATCTGAGTGGGCGCGGGCCGCCGTGCCCGCTATCGACGCGCGAGCATCTTGCCCGCGCCACCTTGTTCCTGTGCGGTGGCGCCAGCGCCAGAGGCTCGCGAGCCGAAAGCGGGCGCGGCGATCCTTCCGCTATTGAATCGCCCAGTTCCCGCTACGAGGCCGTTTGTGGCGCGCTGCGCGAGCCGCAATCCCAAGCAAGTTCCATACGTCTTCAGCCCGTGACTTGCGAAGCGCTTCAGCGCGGGGCCGCGCCGGCGCCCTGGTTGAGGTAGCGTGCCGCGTTGCGATGGATCAGTTGCAGGGCGTCCTCATGGGGCTGGTAGGGCGCCTCCAGCCTGGCGACCTCGTCGGCGGTCAGTTGAAAATCCACGGCCTTGACCGCGTCGTCGATATGCTGGCGTTTGGTGGCGCCGATTATCGGCGCCGTCATTGCCGGGGTCTGCAGCAGCCAGGCCAGGGCGACCACCGCGGGAGAAACGCCGCGCGCCGCTGCGATCTCCGCGACCACATCGACCATGTCGTAATCGTCAGGCCGATAGCTCTGGGCCAGCGGATCGCTTTGTGCCCGCAGGCGCAGCGCCTTGCCGCTGCGGTCGCGATTTGCGGTCAGAAAGCCGCGCGCCAGCGGCCGCCACGGGATCAGACCGATTCCCTGGTCGAGGCACAGGGGAATCACCTCGCGCTCGTCCTCGCGGTAGATCAAATTGTAGTGATTTTGTACGGAGACGAAACGATGCCATCCGTGCTCGCGGGCCAAAAACAGCGCCTTGGCCAGCATCCACGCACTGGTGTTGCTCACCCCGAGGTAACGGACCTTGCCCGCGCGCACCACCGAGTCCAGCGCCTCCAGCGTCTCCTCCAGCGGCGTCGACAGGTCCCAGCCGTGGATCTGGTAGAGGTCGATGTAATCCATGCCCAGCCGGCGCAGCGACGCGTCGCAGGCGTCGATGATATGCTTGCGGCTCAGCCCCGAGCCGTTGGGCGCGTTGCTCATCACGCCGCCCACCTTGGTAGCTATGACCACTTCCTCGCGCCGCGCCATCTCGCGCACAAAGCGTCCGGTAATTTGCTCGCTGACGCCGTTGGAATACATGTCGGCGGTATCGAAGAAATTGATTCCGCTCTCAAGCGCATGCGCGTAATGCTCGCGCGCCTCACCCTCTTCGAGCACCCACGGCTGCCAGGACTTGACGCCATAACTGCCGCATCCCAGGCAGATCCGGGACACGGTCAGACCCGTTCGACCAAGTTTCGTGTATTTCATGAGCCGCAAACTAGCCGGGCGCGCGCAAATGTCAAATGGCTGTGGTGCGGAGCATTCGCGCATGGGCCGCGAGGGTGCTAGAAGTGACTGTTCAGGGCGAAAATAAATCCGGCCGGGGGCGCCTATGCCATACGACCTGTTGATCAGGAACGGAACCGTGGTGGACGGAACTGGCGCGCCGCGCTTCGTGGGCGACGTCGCGGTCAGCGGCGGCACCATCGCCGCCATCGGCAAGCTCAAGGACGGCGCCCGCCGCACGCTCGACGCGTCGGGCCTGGTGGTGGCGCCCGGCTTCGTCGATCCCCATACTCATTACGACGCGCAGATCTGCTGGGACCCGCTTGTTACGTGCTCGTCGTGGCATGGCGTCACCTCGGTCGTGATGGGAAACTGCGGAGTGGGAATTGCGCCGTGCAAGCCCGAGGTGCGCGAGGTCGCGACCTGGGATCTGGTCAACGTCGAGGGCATCCCCTACGACGTCCTGTCCAAGGGGATTACCTGGGATTGGCAGACTTTTCCCGAATTCATGGCAGCGGCGCAGCGCCGCAGGATTGGAATCAACGTCGCCTTTCTGGCGCCGCTCACCCCGTTTCGCCATTTCGTGATGGGCGAGGAATCGCTGGAACGCGCGGCGCGTCCCGACGAGATCGCCAAAATCGCCGCGCTGCTGCGCGACGCCGTCGCCGCCGGCGCGGTCGGCTTTTCGACCACGACGTTCACTCAACACATCGGTTTCAAAGGCCGTCCGCTGGCCTGCCGGCTGGCCAGCCGCGACGAGCTTAAGGCTTATGCCAACGTGCTGCGCGAGCTTGGCAAGGGGGCGATTGAAATATCGCTGACCCAGGTGATCGGCGTGCTTTCCGAGCAGGAGTACGCGCTGTTGGATCTGCTGCTCACCGAAAGCGCGCGGCCTGTGACCTGGCTTACCGTGGTGGTGCGCGATGACAAGGGCACGCATCGCGAGACTCTGCGCAAGGCCGCCCCGCTGATCGAGCGCGGTGGCCTGCCGCAAGTCGCCTGCGTGCCCGCGATTCTCGAACTGGATTTGCGCGGACCGCAGTTGTTTGCCTACATGCCGTTTTGGGCGTCGGCTTTCAATCAACCCGTCGAGGTCCAGAAGAAGCATTACCGTGAGCCCGGCTTCCGCCAGGCCTTTCGCGAGGAACTGGCGCATCCGCAACTGATGGCGATCGATTTCAGACGGGTCGAGGTGATGCGTGTCATGAGCCCGCATCTCAAAGCGCTGGAGGGGCGTTCGGTGGCCGAGGTCGCCGCGCAGCGCAACAAGGACCCGGTCGACACGTTTTTGGACCTGGCCATCGAGGACAATCTGGAAACCCGCTACGCGTTGATTCCCGGCAACGATCAGCGGATGGCGGAGCTATTGGGCGATCCGCGCACGCTGATCGGCTTGTCCGACGGCGGCGCGCACGTCGATTCGCATTGCGAGGCCGGCTATGCGACCTATCTGCTCGGCACCTGGGTGCGCGAGCGCGGAACCATCGAACTGGAGCACGCCGTCAAGCGCATCACCTCGGAGCCCGCGCAGTTCTTCGGCCTGTGGGACCGGGGAAGGCTTGCCGAAGGCATGGCCGCCGATATCACGATCTTCGACCCGGACATGATCGGCTGCGCCCGGCGCCAGGAGATGCGCGCCGATTTGCCGGCCGGCGGCCAGCGCCTGGTGATGCCGGCGCGCGGCGTGGAATACACGATCGTCAATGGCGAGGTGCTGTACGAGCATCAACGGCACACCGGTGCGCTGCCGGGCCGGGTGCTGCGTTCGACGGCTGGGCCGGGGTCAAGGCTCTGACCGGCGAACGTCGTGATCCGCCCGCTGTCGGTTCAACCCAAAACACCGCTGTGCGGGCAGCGTTTGGATTCCCCAGGTTGCAGGCTGAAAGCCGGCGCGCCGCGGGCAGATTCAATCCCGCTCGCCGATCAACGCTGCGGCGCCGTTGGCGAGCATGCGGCGCGCCAACTCCGCACCGGCCCGCTCGGCTTCGGCAACCTTTGAGCTTAGCGCCACGGACAGCGCATCGCTCATCGAGCGGCCGCCGTCGAGGCTGAAGAGCAGGACACGAATGGCAAGGTTCCCGCCTTCGGCCGTGGCCTTGACGCCGATGGGCGAGGCGCACGAGGCGCCAATCTCGGCCAGACAGGCCCGTTCGGCGCTGATCTCGATGCGCGTGCGCGGGTCGTCCAGCGTCGCAACCGCGCGTTCGATTTTGTCCGACCCGCCGACCATCCGATCCGCCGCCGCTTCGATCGCCAATGCGCCCTGTCCGCCGGCCGGCACGAAGTCAGTGTCGGACAGCCGATGCATCGGCGGCAGATCCGATTGTCCCAGCCGTTTGAGTCCGGCCGCCGCCAGGATAATCGCGTCAAAGGCGCCGGCGCGCAGTCTGGCCAGACGGGTATCGATGTTGCCGCGCAGCGGCTGGAAGTCGAGATCGGGCCGCAGGCGCGTGGCTTCAAAGCGCCGCCGCAGCGACGACGTGCCCAGGCGCGCTCCGCGCGGCAGGCCCGCCAGGTCCGGACCGCCGGTGAGCAGGACATCGGCCGTGTCCTCGCGCGCGGGAACGGCGAGCAGCCGGAAACCCGGCGGCAGGCGCGCAGGCATGTCCTTCATCGAATGCACCGCGAGGTCGATTTGCCCGGCGGCCAGCGCCTGTTCCAGTTCGCGCACGAACAGCCCTTTGCCGCCCACCCGCACCAGCGACGGCGTGGTCAGCTTGTCGCCGGTGGTCCGGATCGGGACGATTTCGCACGCAAGTCCAGGCACCGCGCGCTCGATGGCGTCCTTGACGAGGGCGGCCTGCGCCAGCGCCAAACGGCTGGGACGCGAACCGATACGAAGCGGCGATGGCATTGCTATCGGCTAATCCTCCGCATCGTCATCATCGGCGATGCGTGCGGGGGCCGGCTTGATTTCCCCGGGCATCTCGCTGCCCAGCAGGCGGCGCGCGACGTCGGCGGCGTAGATGCCTTCGACCACACCGTTGTTGCGGCGCAGCTCGGAGAGGATCTGATGGAGGATCTTATTGATGATGCCGCGGCTGAGCGCCTCGATGTGCGTGCGCTGCTCGCGGGGCAGAGCCGCCAGCCAGGCGCGATGGCGCTGGAGTTCGGCTTCGCGCAGCCGCTCGATGTTGGCGCGGATGTCCTTGATGGCAGGTACCAGCTCCAACCCCGACAGCCATCGCCAGAACGACTCCAGCTCCCCCTCGACGATGGTCTCGGCCTTTTGCGCCTCGCGCTCGCGCTCCTCGCGCGTGTCGTCGGTGACCGCTGCCAGGTCGTCGACATTGTAGAGGTAGACGTTGTCCAGTTCGTTGAGCCCTTCGTGGAAGTTGCGCGGCACGCCTAGGTCGATCAAAAACATCGGTCGATACTTGCGCTCGTGCAGGACGCCCTCGATATCCTCGCGCGTCAGCAGCGGACGATTGGTGGTCAGCGAGCCAATCACCACGTCGGCAATCTTCAGATAAGGCCGGTAGTTGTCAAACGGCACCGCAGTGCCGCTCAGCGCGCGCGCCAGCGTCACGGCGCGCTCGAAGGTGCGATTGGTGATGAGCAGCGATTCGACGCCCAGGCGCACCAATTGACGCGCGGTGGTCTCGGCCATCTCGCCCGCACCCATCAGCAGTACGGTCTTCTTTTCAAAGGAGTCGAAGATCTGTTTGGCCAGGTTGATGGCGGCGGAGCTGACCGACACCGTGCCGTGGCCGATGAGCGTACGCTCGCGCACCTTTTTGGCGGCGGAGAAGGCGCGATGGAAGGCGCGATGGAGCACGATGCCGACGGTGGCGGCTTCGGCCGCGCGCACGTAGGCGTCCTTGAGCTGGCCCAGGATCTGCGGCTCCCCGATCACCATCGAGTCCAGGCTGGTGCCGACGCGAAACAGATGGCGCGCGGCCTCGCGCCCCTCCAAGCGGTAGACCGCGTCAGCAAAGAGGTCGGGTGTGACGTTGCGCTCCGCGGCCAGAAATCCGATCAGTTCCCTGGCTGCGGCTTCTGCATCACCGGCCACGGCGATTATCTCGACGCGGTTGCACGTCGAGATCAGCGCTGCCTCCGATACCGAGGGCGCTACCAGCTTAAGACGCGACAGCGCCGCCACCAGCTCGTCGTCGCGGAACGCCAGCCGTTCGCGAACCTCAACGGCGGCGGTGCGATGGTTGATCCCGACGATGAGCAGCGACTGCGCCATCTCAGCCGAAGCTCCCTCCATGTTTGCCGGGATACAGCAGGCTGACGCCGACGAAGGAGCCGACCAGCACCGCGAATACCACGATGGTCAGGGTTGCCGCGCGCCGCCCGCGCCATCCCACGGTCAGCCGCGATTCGAGCAATGCGGCGTAAAGCACCCAAGTGATCAACGACCACGACTCGCGCGGTTCCCACGACCAGAAACGGCCCCAGGTGTGCTGCGCCCACAGCGCGCCGCTGAGAATCGCCAGCGTCAGCAACAGAAAACCCCATCCCAGCAGGCGGTAGTTGATGCGGTCGAGTTTCTCCAGGCTGGGCATCGTGCCGTGCCCGCTCAGCATCGGACGATGGGCCTTTAGCCGCGATTCCTGAAACAGGTAAACCAGACTGACGGTGGCCGCCAGCACGAACAGCGCCTCGCCCGCAAACGCCAGCGTGACGTGGACCGGCAACCAGATGCTGCGCAGTGCGCTGGGCAACGTGCCGCTCCCGCCCGCCATCGCCTCCGACGCGCCCAGCGCAATCAGCACCGAGGGTGCAACCAGCGCACCGATCACGGCCAGGCGCAGACGCACGATCAGAATCAGGCCCGCCAACGCCGTCACCCAGGCCAGAAAGGAAAGCGCCTGCGTGAAGTTGGCGACCGGAATGTTGCCGGCCTGTACGCCGCGCGCGATCAGGTCCAGCGCGTGGCAGACCGCACCGGCCGCCAACGCGCTAACCGCGTAGCCAGTCAGCCGCTGGACGCGGGTGCTGAAATCGACGGCGAAGAGCACCGACGCCACCGCGTAGCAAATCAGTGCCGGGAGTAGCCAGATGGTCATGCGCTCTCTGCCGGCGATGCGCCGCGAAGGGCGGCCAATTTTTCCATCCCCAGGTCCGCCATGCGCACGGCGGCGCCCAGGCATCGGCCGACGATTCGCTCGACCGCATCGGCGTCACGGCTGCGCAAGGCGTCGTCCAGGTCCGACGCCGCCAGTGCCGCCAGCTTATGAGCGCGCGCGCCGGGGTCGGGCTCATGACGTTTGAGCCATTCTCGCGCTGCGGCCATCACGTCGAGTAAGTCCTCATATTCCGGGCCGAGCCATCGCTCGAGTCGATGGCGCACCAGGCGCGCCATGGCAGGACTGGCGCCCGCGGTTGAAATCGCCACCTGAAGCCGTCCACGGCGAGCGACGGCGGGCACAATGAACGAGCAGAATTCCGGCGCGTCGGCCACGTTTATCGGGATACGAAGGTGACGGGCTTCTTCAAACAAGCGGCGCTGCAGGCGGCGATCGCTGGTGGCGGCATAAACCAGGTCAAAGCCGCGCATGTCGCCGGAGCGATAGGGGCGAGGCAGCAGGCAAACGCGTTCCGACCTGCCCAGCCGCGCCATATCCGGCGTGACGCGCGGGCTGATGACCGTCACGCGCGCACCGGCGTCAAGCAGCGGATGAATCTTGCGCGCGGCGACCGGGCCGCCGCCGACCACCAGGCAGGGCCGGTTTTCGACCTGGAGAAATATCGGAATAAATCCCATGCCGTGCCGGGATTTTATTACAGCGGCAGCGCGCAAAGCGAGTGCCCGCGCGCTCGGGAGTCCTTATCTGGGCGGCATGCGCAACGCGCCGTCGAGCCTGATGGTCTCGCCGTTGAGCATCGGGTTTTCCACGATATGGCGTGCCAGCATCGCGTACTCCGAGGGCCTGCCCAGGCGGCGCGGAAAGGGGATGTTGGCTTCCAGGGCTTTGCGCACCGGTTCGGGCAACGTGGCCAGCATCGGGGTTTCGAACGTTCCGGGCGCGATGGTGCACACGCGCACGCCGATCGACGCCAGGTCGCGCGCGATCGGCAGCGTCATCGCCATCACGCCGCCTTTGGACGCTGAATACGCCGCCTGGCCGATCTGTCCCTCGAACGCCGCCACCGACGCGGTATTGATCATCACCCCGCGCTCGCCGTCGGCATTGGGCTTGTTCTTGGCCATCTCCACCGCCGCCAGACGGATGACGTTGAAGGTCCCGATGAGATTTACCTCGATCACCTTGGTAAAGCGCTTGAGCGAGGCGGGTGCCTCCTTGGTTAGAATCCGCTCGGCGGTGGCGATCCCGGCGCAGTTGATCAGAACGTGAATCGCGCCGAATTTGGCGCGTGCCGCGCCGAGTGCCTGGAGCACCTGCTCTTCGGAAGTGACGTCGGCGGGTGCGAAGATCCCCGGCCGGTCCAGCGTCTTGAGCACCTCGCCCGCGGGTGCCGAGGGCAAGTCGAGCAGGACGACGCTGGCGCCGGCGCGGGCAAACTCGCGGGCGCTGGCCGCCCCCAGTCCCGAACCGCCGCCGGTGATCATTACAACCGCGTCCTTGACGTCCATCGCCCAATCTCCTTTCGCCCCGGCCAATGCCGAGCGCGCGGCTTTAACACCGCCCGCGCAACCCAAGCGTAACCGTGAACTCATACGATGGTAATCGTCGCCAATCAAGAATCGGCAAACCAACTTGGCGATAGGCGGGCGCGGATACGGTCCATTTAAAAAACGCCCGATGTGCGGTGCGGTCTTGCCCACGTAATTGAATTGGCGTCTATATTACGAGGCGGGCGGTGTTCGGGGCATTTTATGACCCGCATCGGCCTGTGGCGTGCCGGTTTGCAACTTGGCGGCGGACAACTTGCGCGCAGCGCGGCGCACGCCTAGCCTTACACTGTTGAGCGGGGTTTCGTGCTGTATTCCCGGAGTGGTAATGCCCCATGGCTGACAAGCGCATTCTGATTGCCGAAGACGATCGCGCCACGCGCGAGAGCTGGTCGGAACTGCTTGGCTCCTGGGGCTACCAGGTCGAGGTGACCGAGGACGGCCAACAGGCACTGGAGGCGGCGCTCAGCCGCCCGCCGCAGATTGTGCTGGCCGACCTCAAGATGGCGCGCAAGGACGGTCTGACGCTGTTGCGCGAAATCCGCGAGGCGGGACTGGACGTGGCGGTGGTGATGATCTCGGGTGAAGGCGACATTCCCGATGCGGTTTCTGCGATCAAGCTGGGCGCCTACGATTATTTGCGCAAACCGGTCGACCCGGCCCATCTCAAGGCGCTGCTCGCCAACATCATGGACCATCTGAGCGTGCGCGAAGAAAACGACCGGCTGCGCCGCCGCCTGCTCGGCGAAGGCGAGCTGGGCGCGATGGTAGGGCGGTCGCTGGCGATGCGCCGGGTGCTGACGCTGATCGATCAGATCGCGCCCACCGACGCCTCGGCCATCATCACCGGCGAAAGCGGCACCGGCAAGGAGATGGTGGCGCGCACCATACATGCGCTCTCCAAGCGCCGCCAGGGGCCGTATATCGCTGTCAACTGCGCGGCCATCCCCGAAAGCCTGATGGAAAGCGAGTTGTTCGGGCATGAGCGCGGCGCCTTTACCGGCGCCGACCGCCGCCGCGAGGGCTACTTCGAGCTGGCCGAGGGCGGCACGCTGCTGCTCGATGAAATCAGCGAGATGCGCGTGGAGCTGCAGGCCAAGCTGCTGCGGGTTCTGGAGGAGCACAAGCTGCGGCGGGTGGGAGGCAGCGTGGAGTTGCCGCTCAATGTACGGGTTCTGGCCGCTTCCAACCGTCCGCTTGACCGTGCGATTCGCGAAGGACGCCTGCGCGAGGACCTTTATTACCGGCTTAACGTCTTTTCCATCGAGTTGCCGCCGCTGCGCGAACGGACCGACGATATTCCGCTGCTGGTGGATGCTTTTATCCGGCAGTTCGCGGCGCAAACCGGCAAACCCATTCAGGCCGCCGACCACGACTGCCTGCAAGCCCTGAAGTCCCATCCCTGGCCGGGTAACGTGCGGCAGTTGCGCAACGTTATCGAACGGGCCGTAATCGTCGGCCATCCGCCGCTGCTGACCGTCAGCGACCTGCCGGGCGAAATCAAACCCGGTCAGGGCGAGGGCACGATGCAGATCCGACTGGGCTCGACGCTCGACGACATCGAACGCGACCTTATATTGAGGACGATCGAATTCACCGGGGGAAACAAGACTCGCGCCGCCGAAGTACTGGGCGTAAGCTTGAAGACGCTCTACAATCGGTTGGAACGCTACGAAAGAAAGGAACCGGCGGAAGCGGACTAAATCGCCGGTGGTCGTCCAAGCGTGGGTCTGCGCGCCAAACTGCCCACCACGTTTCTGATTTTGGTGACCGCCGCCATCGTCGCGGTCAGCGTCCTGTACCTGGACCGGATGCTGCGGCTGATGGCGCACGGGCTGGTTACCTCGGCTGATCGCTGCAGCAAAGAGGTGTTCGAACAGGTACGCGTCGCGCTCAGCGACGCCGGTAGTACCGAGCCCGCGGCGGTGCTGCGCGCGGACAAGGCGCTCAACGCCGCCATCGGCTCGGCCCTGGCATTCAGCGAATACGTCGTCTACCTGCGCGTGGTCTCGATCGATGGCCGCGACCTGCTCAGGCCCGACAGCGAGGCCGACGCCCAATCCTACTCCAAGGCGGAGCGGGCCGCGCTGCCAATCTCCGATCTGGAGGACCTGGCCGCCTCGAACTGGCCGCTGGGGCTTTTGCGCGCGCTGTGGACCGACCATCTTTATGAATCCAGCCGCACCATCGAGGTCAACGCCAAACCCTTCGGCACGATCAGGGTGGGCGTGTCCACCGGGCTGATCGTCAACCGCGTGCATCAGACCACCGAATCGGTGGCGATGATTACGCTGGTGGCGGTGATTCTGACCACGGTGGCGGCGCTGTTTTTGAGCAATCTGATCCTGCGCCCGGTGCTGGCGGTCACCACCAGCATGGAGCAACTGGCGGCGGGAAACGCCGAGGTTAACCTCGACCTGGGCGGACGCGATGAGTTCGCCAACCTGGCCGACAAATTCAACGTCCTATCGCGGCGCATTCGGGCTGAACGCAGCCGCTGGGAGAGCGAACGCGGCAGCATTTTCGACGCGCTGCGTTCGATCCGCGACCTGGTGATGCTGATCGACAGCGACGGCACGCTGCTGTTCGCCAATGGCGAGGCGCAGCAGGTGCTCGAGCTGCCGTCGGGCGGCGCCGAGGGCAAACCCTTGCGGATGCTGTTGGGCGCCGACCATCCGCTGATGCAGCTAATCGGTCCGGCGCTGGCGGCGGGAACCGAGGTGCGCGACGTTGCCTTCGAAATCGGCGACCGCTTCGACCGGCGCCGCTTTTTGGTTTCGGCCCTGTCGCTGGGCGCAGGCCGTGAAAGCGCCGGTCTGCTGGTGATCATGCGCGACCTCGAGCAGGTGCGCGAACTGGAAAGTGTGGTCGATCAGTCCAGCCGCCTGGCCCGTCTGGGCAGCCTGTTGTCGGGCGTGGCGCATCAGATCCGCACTCCGCTCAATGTGATGACGCTGCAACTGGAGCTGCTGCGCCAGGACCTCTTGGGCGGACGCGACGCCGAGCCGCGCATCGGGCGGGTCAGCCAGGAGATCGCGCGGCTGGCCAAAGCGATCGATGCGCTGATGCGCTTCATGCGTCCCGAACAGCTCAAGCGCGAAGACCTGGCGGTCAACGACCTGTTGCGCGAGATCGGCACTCAGGTCGCGCGCCCCAACATCCGCGTCGAATACCAGCTCGATCCTACTTTGCCGCCGATCAAGGCCGACCACGACTTGCTCAGCGAGGCGCTGCGCAACATGGTCAACAACGGGGTCGAGGCGATGCCCGAGGGCGGGGTACTCACGCTCCGCAGCGCACATCGCCAGGGCGACACCGTCGAGATTGATATCAAGGATCGCGGGATCGGGATCAGCGAGGAAAATCTCAAACGCATCTTCAACCTTTACTTTACGACCAAGGAAGGGGGCTCGGGCCTGGGCCTGTCATTGGCGCTGCGCGCCATCGACCTGCATGGCGGCTCGGTGGCGGTTGATTCCAAAGTGGGCGCTGGAACCACCTTTAGAATCCAGCTACCGACCGGCGCCGGGGCAACGCTGGTCGATGCCCAGGCGAGTTAGTCATTTGGCACCGTCTTATCTGCGTACAAGGGTCGCGGAAGCGATGCTTTCCGCAGGGATTATGGCTTTCTGCGCTGGTTGCGCGAGCCAGTCAGGCAATGCCTGGCGGGCGTGGGTTGCCTCTTTAACCCATCCTGCGGCGCCGCCGCCCGCGGTGGCGCCGCAGACCGCATCCAAAGGACAGCAATTCCGTGACATCGAACCTGAAGTCAGCGCCGCGCCGGTACCTGCTGCTGGCGCCCGCATCGGCGCCGAACAGCCCAAGCCGCGGCCCCCTGAGCCGGCCGCGGCGCAAAGTCCCCCGGTCCCGACCGTAACATCGGCCATGAGCGGCGCGACTCGTCAGGAAGCCGAGGCCGCCATCAATGAGGTCGATAAACGCCTGGCCTTGGCGGGCGGCTCGGGTGATGGGCAAAGTCAGCAAATAACCGTGATTCGCAAACTGCGCGACAGCGCCCAGCAGGCGCTTGAGGAGCGGGATTATCTGACCGCCCAGAGCCTTGCACAGAAGGCGTCCATCCTGGCCTCCCAACTGCCGGGCGCAGGGCAGAGCACGCCGTCACATTAGCGAAACGACGCGCGAGCGTGGCCGGGAGCGGTTGGTGACGGTCCGCGATGCCATCCCTCCGTGCGCGGTCATGCCGCGGCGCGGCTTGCCGCGCCAGACGCGGATCTCGCGCAAAGCCGGTTCGCCCATTTCGCGGCCGCTTTCCAGAGCTTTGCTCAGCGCATCGGGGTCGATGCCGAGCATTTCGCACAGGTTGCGGAAGGCGAAAATACCGCTGCGGTTGCACGAATGCATCCACAGGCGGACTTCCTCGAACAGCATGCGCCCCCTGCGGCTGCGCGCTCCCCGATACTTGTAGTAGCAGGCAATCGCGTCGGCCAGCACGGCGAAGGCCAGCCGATGCTCCCCGTCCTGCCAACGCCGCCGTCCGACGATATCGTAATACTGTACGGGAAGAACGGTATCCCCCCGGAAGTTGGCCGGCAGCGATGCCTCTAGGCGGGCGCCTACCTCCAACGCCGACTCCGTACCGCGCTTTGAAGTTTCCATTGCCTCTCCTCCCTTATTCTCCACACCTGCGCTTCAAAACCTCTGTGCCCGCCTGGGACACCAGCCGGCCGCTTGGTTAACGGCCGGCTCTGCCACCAACAAACGCAGCCAGCAAATACCGGACCATCCGATAAACCAGTAAAATGCAGGAAAATTGCGCAAGTGGTGGCTGTGAATGCTTGAAGGATGTAAATATTACAATCAAATGGAAGGCAGGATGCGACAGACGTAAAAGCGGAATTTCACTGTTAAATCCAAGATAAATCCCGGCGAACCTCGAGATTGTGCGCGTCCGATTTCCAAGCTGGATGCAATTTTTACAAAGTGCTACGGCGCGCTGACTGCGTGCCGCCGCCGAGCCCGCCGTGGAACAATGACACCGCGGACCGATGCCTCCCAAACAGGCGCTTTGATATTGTGTCGGGTCATGATATTGGCCGGTGGCTGGGTCCGCATTGAGTTTCAAGCGCGACCCGGCAAGCCCGAGCAAAGGATTAGACCGATGCCTATCGATCTTAAGGAATTCGCCCAACCCGCGACCACCGCACTGCTCGCGATCGAAGTCCAGCAGGGAGTAATCGGCGACAGCACTCCGGCACCTCTGGCGGCGTTGCGCGAGGCTGCCGCCGCCCGCGGGCTGGTGCCCCAGCTCTCCAAGCTGCTCAAGGCAGCGCGTCAGGCGGGCGTTCACGTCTTTCACTGCCCGGCCGGTGCGCGGCCTGACGGGTTGGGCTCGATGACCAATACGCGTCTGGCGCAGGCGCTCAAGAAATCCGGAAGGCGGGGGATGGTGGTCGGCGCGCCGGAGTCGGCCAACTTGCCCGGCCTGGAGCCCCAGGAAGGTGACTTCGTCATTTGGCGCACGCACGCGATGACCGCGTTTCATGACACCAGTCTCGACAGCATCTGCCGCAACATGGGCATCCGCACCATCGTCCCCACCGGAGTTTCGATCAACGTCGCGATCACCGGCGCCACCATCGAAGCGGTCAACCGTGCCTACCGGGTTGTGATACCTACCGATTGCGTGGTCGGCTTCCCGCCCGAATACGGCGACATGGTGCTCAAACACGCCCTGGTCGGACTGGCCCTGCTGACCACCGCGCCGGAGCTTGCCGCCGCCTGGGGCGTGGACTGGAGCGGGCTGTAAGTGCCATCGGCTCTGATCACGGGTGCCTCCAGCGGAATCGGCGAGCAGTTTGCTTACGCGCTAGCCCGCCAAGGATGCGCCCTGGTGCTGACCGCGCGCCGCGCCGAGCGCCTGCAAGCGGTTGCGGCGCAGGCACAAAATCTGGGCGCGCCCGCGGTGGCCATCTTTCCCGCCGACCTCGGCCAGCGGGCGGCGCCGGCCCGGCTTTACCGCGAGGTCACCTCGGCCGGCCTCACAATCGACGTCCTGGTTAACAATGCCGGCTTTGGCACCCGCGGCCGTTTCGACCAGCTCGCGCTGGAGCGCGAGATCGAGCAGATCGATCTCAACGTCAGCGCCTTGGTAGCGCTGACCCATCTGTTCGCCGCCGACATGATCGCCGCGCGCCGCGGCGCGATTATCAACGTTGCTTCGACGGCGGGTTTTCAGCCCGTCCCCTACATGGCAACTTACGCCGCCACCAAGGCGTTTGTGCAAAGCTTCTCGCTGGCGCTGTATCACGAACTGGCGGATACCGGCGTGCATGTGATGGCGTTGTGTCCGGGCGCGACGCGCACCGAATTTCAGCAGGTGGCGCGCAACGGCGACACTGTGCCGTCGTTCATCTACATGGACGCTTCCACGGTAGTCGCGCAGGCGCTGCGCGCCCTTAAGAAGCGCCGCTCGCTGTGCATTAACGGCGCAATCAACAAAATGGCCACCCAGGCCCAGCGCACGGCGCCGCGCTGGCTGGTGGGCAAAATCGCGGCAATGCTCTACCGGCCGCGCCCGCCCGCTTGATTTGTTTCGGGCGGGGCAGGGGAGGCCTCAGCGCCGGCGGGCGCGCCGGATTACCGCGGCGCTGCTGTCGTATGCGATGCGCGCCGCTTCCATGATCGGACGCTGCTGCTGCTCGGGCGAAATGATCTCGACCGAAATCGGCGCCTGCACGCCGATTTCATCGAGCAGGCGGACGAAGCCGACCAGGTCGAAGACGCCCTGGCCCGGCGCCCTGCGGTGCAGTGTGTCGTGCAGCATGTCGGCACCCGAACAAAGGCGCGGCGCGTCGTCAAACTGGATGGCGAGGATTTGTGCGGGCGGCACCGCACGCAGCGCGGCCGCATCGGCGCCGCTGTGGAAGTAATGCCACGAATCGACCAGCAACCCGCCGTTGGCACGCCCCGCTAGCCGGCATATCTTCCACGCCGCGGCGGGATCGGGAATTCCCGTCCAGGGCAGGAATTCGATCGCGACCAGCAGGCCATGAGCGGCGGCCCGATCGCACAGTGCGGCGAAACGTTCGGCGGCCGCCTCCAGCGGCTCCATCTGGCCGGGACCGTGCAACTCGCCGACGTTCATATGACGCGGCCTGAACAGCTCCGCCATCCGATACATCCGATCCTCGGTCTGACGCGCCCGCGCGCCGCGCTCGCCGCCGTGCGCCCAGTCGGAGACGAATTCCAGTTCGGCAACCGCTATCCCGTGCTGGTCCAGAATCGCGCGCAGGTCGGCGTCGGTCAGCCCCGCCGCCCGGCACGCGTCGTAATCGTCCGGGGTCCAGCCAATTCCCGCGAATCCCGCCGCTGCGACCGCGGCGACGCGCTCGGCAAAGGAATGGCGTGCAGGCTTGCTCACGTCCGCGCCGGAGATGGAATAATGGCTGGCGATCAGGTCGTTTGGTCCGAACGTGCGAGTCATCTGATCACCTCCTGGCGTGCCAACAGCCAAGTCTCGGCGAAGCCTTGCGCGATTGTCGTCCGAGATACGGTTGTACAGAAAACGAAGTGCCGGAGCGGCTCAGCTTTGGACTTTACCCTCAGTGCGGGTCCTCGCCGTAGGCCATTGTCTCCGGGCTGCGTCCGACGGTCACGCCCTTGCGCACCCGCACCGCGAGTTCGGGACGGCCCGGGACCTCGACCTTCAGCCTGCGATAACCGCCGCGCGCCGGATCGGTGGAGGTAAAGCCCAACGTATACTGCTCGCGCAATTCGTTGCTGATCGATTCGGTGGCCTGGCGCAGCAATTCGCCGTCGCCCACTTCACGGATGATGTAGGTCTTGGCACCGGTTTCTGTGGACAGAAGCTGAAGCGTGCGCGCGTCAACCCGGTCATAATCGTCTCCCAGGCCGATGCCGAACGGGCCCAGCAGCAGGCTGGCGCCGCCCCCGATGTTGGGGTCGCCGATGCCGATGGAATAAATCAGCACTCCCTGACGGCGCGCCTGTCCGATGACCTGGGCCAGGTCCGATGAACTGGCGGTATCCATGCCGTCGGTCACCACCAGCAACGCCTTTTTGTCGTAGCGTCCCCGCGACACCATCACCAGGCCGTCGAGGATCACGTCAAACAGCGCGGTCTTGCCGTAGGCGTGCAGCAACGCCAGGCGGGCCATCACCGCAGCGTGATCGGTGGTGAAATTCTGCAGCATGAACGGGCGGTCGGAGAACGCAAACAAAAAGATATCGTCGCGCGGATTGAGATTGCGGATGAACTCGGCGATCGCGGCGCGCGCCTGCGGAATCTTGGGCTCCATGCTGCCCGAGGTGTCGACCAGGATGCCGATCGAAACGGGCGTGTTGAGGTCCTTGCGGAAGAACTCGATGGGGCGCTGCACACCGTCTTCGTAAAGCCGGAAATCGTCCTTGGTCAGGTCGGTGATATGGGTTCCGTTGCGATCGGTAACGGTCACCGTGGCCTGATTGTAACCCGGCTGCGAGCGCAGCGCGCGTGAGGGAATTTCCAACTCCGGTCCGACCTGCGGCGCCATCGGAGAAATCGGTGCAGGAATGGCCTTTTGCGGCTGGCTGCGGGTAGCCGGAATTTCCAACACCGCGCCCGGGCCGGGCCGTTGGCCTTGCGGGAGGGGCAGAGCGGGCGCAACGGTCCCGCCTTGCTGGGCCAAGGCGGAGGAGAACATCAGCAGGCATACCGACGCTGCCACAGCCGCCACGGCGACCGACCTCAAGGCCTTGGCCATTGTTGCTCGCACCACGGTTTACCCCCGCACGATCATCTTCCTACTTGCATCGGCCCCCGGCAAGCCGGAGCATCAGCCTGCACCGATCGCAAGGTAAAAATGCCGCGCGCAATGCCGTCCACAACACTCCTTAGACGCATCGATGGCGGAGGGAATTCGCACCGGCGCGAAACAAGCCCACGATGAGCCTGCCCGAGCCATGGCACTTTGAGCGCCTCTCACTGCCCGGCGGCCTGAACCTGAACGCCGCCGTGGCCGGCGCCGGTCCGTTGGTCGTGATGCTCCACGGATTCCCCGAAAGTTGGTACTCATGGCGCTATCAACTGCGCGCGCTGGCGCCGGCCTTCCGCTGCGTCGCGCCTGAGTTGCGCGGCTACGGTGAGAGCGACGCGCCGCGCGGCGTACACAACTACAGGCTGGAAGCGCTGGTGGGCGATGTGCGCGAGATAGTCGGCCACTTCGGACAGTCGCGCGCCGTACTGATCGGACACGACTGGGGCGGCGTGATCGCGTGGGTGGCATCGCTTATGCTTCCCGAGATGGTTCAACGGCTGGTAATCCTCAACGCCCCGCATCCGCGTCAGATGCTGCGCCATCTGCGCTCAAATTTTAGGCAGATGGCGCGGAGTTGGTACGTCTGGTTCTTTCAACTGCCCTGGCTGCCCGAACTGCTGCTGCGCGCGGGCAACTTTGCATTGCCGATGGCTGCGATGCGCCACGGCGCGGTGCAAAAGCGAGCCTTCAATGAGGCCGACTTGGACCGCTTCAGGCAGGCCTTGAGCCGCCCCTACGCGCTGAGCGCGGCCCTCAACTACTATCGTGCGCTGGCGCGGCGCGACCTGCTGTTTGCGCCGCCCGCCGGTCATTGGCTGACGCGCAAGGTGCAGGCGCCCACGCTGATAATCTGGGGCGAGCAGGATATCGCCTTGGGCACGGAGTTGACCTACGGGATGGAAGACCTGTTTACACGTGGCGCGGAAATAAAATACGTGCCGGATTCCGGCCATTGGGTGCAGCAGGAAAAGCCGCATCTGGTCAACCGCTACATCCTGGATTTTCTCTTCCCTGTGGCCGCGCGATGATTCGATACACGATCGAAAACGCAATCAACCAAAGGTGTCTGATGAAGCGACGGTTTGTGGCGGCCGCCCTGACGGCGGCAATCGTGATGGGATTGGAGCTGCGGGCGTGGGGACAAAACGTCACGCCCGAAAGCCTTGGCAGCTCGGACCTGATCATGACCGGGGCGGGCGAAGATCGGCGCGCAACCGGCATCGGGTTTTTCGTCGAAGTCCCCAGTCAGCGCTTCAAAGGCCAATCTTTCGTATACCTGGTAACCGCGCGCCACGTGTTGCTCGACGGCACCGGCAAGCCCTTGGGCCAGATGTCGTTTGTGATCGGCCGCGGCAAGGGCGGAGCGGCGGTCAGTTCAACCCTGCCGCCGGCCGAGCAATGGTTCTATGACCCCCACGATCGCTACGCCGATCTCGCGGCGCTGCCGTTTTCGCCCAAAGGCGTCGAATTCACGACCGTTCCGATCAAAAGCGTGCTGGAGGGATCGGGTGCGGAAAATCTGGGCGCCGACGCCTATTACGTTGCCCTGCTCAGCGACGCGGCCGACTCGGCTCCGGTCATGACCGTCCATTTCGGACGCGTCTCGGTGGCTGACCCGGTGGCGGGCAGCGTTCCGGGCGCGGGTTCCCAGCGCCTGTGCTTCCTGGAAGGGCTCAGCGCGCCGCAATTAAGCGGCTCACCGGTCTATATCCGGGGTGCCGACCGCATCTGGCTGTGGGGCCTGATTGAGGCGAAGTCGTCGATGGAAGCGGCGCAAGGCGGCGGAGCGAGCGGCATGATCGGGGTGTTGCCCGCGGAGAAAATCGCCGAAACGGTCAAGGCGATGGCAGCCGCACAGGACCGCCGCCGTACCGGGGCCGGCTTGTAGCGCCGGGGCGCGAAGCCGCCTGAGGAAGGGAGCAATCAATAGCGGAACGGTTCGTCCCTGCGCGTCATCGATCCGTATCCGAACCCAATCATCAACTGCCCGGAGCGCATTATTACAATTTGTCAGATCCGGCGATTGCGCCCAATGGGCGTTGATTCACGTCGGCGGCGCGGGCCATTATAGCTCCGCTTACCGCTATGCCGATCCTAGTGGGTCAAAATTTCGTCGAAGACCTGGCGCTGGTTTTGTGTGTCGCCGCGCTTGCTACCGTGATCTTCCAGCTCCTGCGCCAGCCGCTGGTGGTCGGCTACCTGGTGGCCGGGATGGTGGTCGGACCGCACATCCCGGTGCCGGTATATGCCGATCCAGTGCGCATCGCAGAAGTCTCCGACCTCGGCGTCATCCTGTTGATCTTCTCCATCGGGCTTGAGTTCCGCTTCCGCCGTCTGGCGCAACTGGCGCCCACCGCCGGGCTGGTCACGCTGATTCAGGTCGCCACCATGATCGTGTTGGGATTCTGCGCGGCGCGTGCGATGGGGTGGACGCCCATGGAGGCGGTGTTCACCGGCGCCATCGTTTCAATCTCCAGCACCACTATCGTCGCCAAGGCCTTCGAGGAACAGAAAATCGAAGACCGCGTGCGCGAGCTGTCCTTCGGCATCCTGCTGGCCGAAGACCTGGTCGCGATCATCCTGCTCGCGGTACTGACCGCGGCCGCGGCCGGCCAAACCTTCACGCTCCAGTCGTTTGCTGCCACCGGCGGCAGGCTGCTGGCGTTCGTCGCGCTGCTGATCGCGGTGGGACTTCTGTTCGTGCCCTATGCGATCCGGGCGCTGGCGCGGCTGGGGCATCCCGAAACCCTGCTCATCACCGCGCTCGGGGTGTGTTTCGCCTTTGCGATGGCGGCCGAGCATGGGGGCTATTCGGTGGCGCTGGGGGCGTTTTTGGCCGGCTCGCTGATCGCGGAATCGCAGCACGGCGCGACGGTCGAGCATCTGGTCAGGCCCGTCAGGGACGTCTTCGGCGCGGTCTTCTTCGTGTCGGTCGGGATGCTGATCGAACCCGGTCTGCTGCTGGAGTACTGGCCCGCGGTGGTCTTTATCACCATCGTGGTGGTCGTGGGCAAGATTGCCGCGGTCAGCGGCGCTTGCCTGGCGATCGGAGAACGGCCCCGAGCCGCGTTGAAGACCGGGTTTGCATTGGCCCAGATCGGCGAGTTCTCCTTCATCATGGCCGAGGTGGGACATTCCAACGCCGTGGCGCGCGGTCTGTTGTATTCGCTGGCGGTGGCGGTCTCGACAATTACCGCGTTTCTGACCCCTTTCCTGATCCGCGCCTCGCAGCCAGCCTCGCGATGGCTCGAGCGCAAAGTGCCGGCGCGCCTGACCGCGCTGGTCAATCTGTACAGTGGCCGCGTGGCGCGCATCCGCAGCCGCCCGCAAGTCGAAAAAAAGTGACACGCTCGGCCGCTGCCTGATTGAGCGGACCTGCGTGGGTTCGCAAGAGAACCCCGCCACGCTGCCGAATGTAGGGCTGGCGGCTTAAGGAATCCCGGCCGCGCGACCCCTCCACTTGCTTTACTCGACGCGAGCCGGTACGAAGAATAATTCCGGTGGTTCGCGTGCCGCCTCTTTGGCGCGGCAGAACAACCGCATCCGGAATGCTCCCCGGTAGCTCAGTCGGTAGAGCGGACGGCTGTTAACCGTCAAGTCGCTGGTTCGAATCCGGCCCGGGGAGCCAGGCAACTTGCCCTCCGATTTTCCGTCCGGGGCCGGTCCTCCGGTTTCAACCGCGGAACAACTTCCTGGTCATCTCGAAAAGGTCGGTTTGACCTGCATGGCGCGTGCATGCGGCGCAACTGTGCGCTCCAGGAAGCCGAACGAACGGCGGCGCAGGCGCGCCACGAGCTCCGCTGCGCTGACATTCCGTCAAGCTTCGCCAGAATCTACAAACTTCGGTTTTTAATCGTCATGACAGAATTCCTCTCCAGTACATCTAGGAATTCACACTCTTGACAATCGGCTTTAATTTTGCTTTAGCATATCTGTGTACTTCTAATGTGTCGGAGGGGCCGAGACTCTGGTTCGGTTCCATGACGTCGCTGGTAGGGGAGAGCGGGTCCGACACGAGTCCTACTACTTTTCCGGATGCGGTGTGGGGTGGCTTTGGAGATTGAGGCCTAATCAAGTGGCTGTGTGCGGCTATGCCATTGTTTGAAAAGTTAAGCTTAAAATTTGACGGGAGATTAAACTACTCCGTAATATTACAATAGAAAAAGTAAAAGTTAGAATCTTGGATCGCTAACAGATACTCTATGATGGGAACAGGCAATCCAATACCAGGGTAAGCAAAAAGGTCGCCTGCCACAAGTTTGGCTGGTAAACGAGGCCGTACCGTCTAATTCGGCGCGCCCCAGGCCCGCCAGGCGACGGCCTCTTAACCCCGAGAGCGGTTCTGGCTCGGGCTGTGCGCCAAGGAGTTAGAGCAATGCGGGAAGGAACGTTGGGGAAAAACGGCAGTCCGCCCAAGGGACTGTCTATACCATGGACTTACCGAGCGACGCGCTCTGGAGCCGCTGGCGCTATCTGCATCGTGACGCTCCTTGCCCTGATGGTTGTGACAGGCTTGGACAACCGCGCCTGGGCACAGACTTGCGGCGGGTCTCTGACCAATCAGATTCAGATGCCCGCCGGAACGCCCAACAGCGGACCATTCGTGGTGGGCGATACGGTCACGATCCAGGCCACCATCGACAACAACAACGCGACCAGCTTTACCGTGACCGATTTCGTACAGAAGTTGACTTGCCTGAACACCACTAACTTCTCCCTCTGCAGCATGGCGGACGATACCGCCGTGACCTTCGTGGGCAACATAACTACGACTTGCGGCGTCACCTGGAATGCGGTGACGAGCACAAACACCGTTACGTTTACGCCCACCACTCCGCTGGTGTTGACCGCGAGCAGTTCTTGCAATCTGCGCTTCGATGTAAAGATCGCCGCGCTGGGTTCCAGCACTTCCCCCATCGCGCCGCCTCCCAGCCACATCGATTGGGCCAACAATTACGACGGCACCTGCACGGGCGGCATTAACGGCGGTGCGCAGGGCTCGGGGGTGTTCTCCGTCCTGCAATGCAGCGTGGAGGTCGACAAGCAGGTGTCGTGCGACGGCGGCAAGACCTTCTTCGACGTCAGCGGCGTTGACGACACGGAACCTCCCTCCAAAACGCTGTCCAGCAGTTGTATCGGTTTCAACGCGTTCAACATGACCCCCGCGACTAACATCGAGGTCAGATACCGGGCAAGAAACACGGGCGACGTCGACGCCACCTGCCTGACTTCCGACATGCAAGGGCTTACCGACACCAACCTCAACATCCTGCCCGCTGCGGTGAACATCGCCAGCATTCCGGCCTCACAAACTACGTACACGACGATCGACGATGTAACCAAAGCCTGTAGCGATACTCTCGCCATGGACGAGCCCGATACCGCATCGCTGTCGTGTCAGTGCTCCTCGGGCGGGAAGACCTTCCTGGCGGATGTGTCCAAGGATTCAGCGACGTTCGCCTGCCAAACCCCGGGTCTGGGCGTCAGCAAGACCTGCGGCGCGGCCAATGCGAGCGGCAACTCTGCGGTGAGCGTCACCTACAAGTCGACCGGCACCGCCGGGCTGAGCAATTGCCATCTGGTAGACAACGTCTTTGCGGGCCCGTGCGTGATGGGCCAGCCGTCGTCGACGACCAAGGTCGGTACCGTGACCGGTATCCCGATGAGCATCGCCAATCCCACCGGCTCGCCGCAGACCATCGCCGGCCTGACGGCCACCGGCCTCAACACCACCTCGTGCACCGGGACCGACTGCTGCAACCAGGTCACGATGACCTGCGATGTAACGGGGTCGCCCGGACCCGAGACCATTTCGGCTTCCAACGTGGCCGACTGTCCGATCGCGCGTGGCGACTGCTTCACCAGGACCCCGGGCTTCTGGGGCACGCACGTCAACGCCCAAAACCTGCTCTACAAGGACTTTGGTCCGGTGTTCAGTTGCGATGTCGATCTGAATACCAGCACTGCCAAGGTGCAGGGTTCCGGAACCGAGGATATCTGTTCGATCGGCGGCGGTATGAACAATCCGCCGCAGAGCAATATCTCCAATACCCAGCGGCAACTGGAGCGGCAGTGCGCGGCGGCTAACATGAACTTGGCCGTCTCCGCGCTCGATAAGGTCGATTGCGAGGCCGCCTATCCGGGCATCACCGACCTGATCGCCATCTGTTGCAATGGCGTGAGTGACGGTATCGTTGGCGATGTGTGCAACGACGGCACGCTGGGCAAATTCACCACCACCGGCTGTATCTCGGCGCTGGATGCGTTCAACAACTTCGACTTTACCAAGACGGTTGGACCCAACAGCGTCGACGCCAAGGACTTCGGGCCGCCGGGGGCCAGCCCGACGCAATGCCAGGCGGCCAAGCAAAGCGGCTTCGTCAACAACCGTCCGCGGCCGTAGCCGACTAACAGCTCGCTGCACCTACGCGGCGCCAAAACCGGAAAGGGCTCCCCAACGCGGGGGGCCCTTTCCTTGTTTTTCGGTGGCGCCAGCAATGTTCGCGCGTCAGCGGCGGACCGGGCCGCCCGCCCCACTGATCTGAAGTTGGTGGTTATGGCCCTTCAGGGAGAGGCGCCTACGGCGCCCTGCGCACCAAGAGCGGCCCTCCCGCTGCTCCACCTGCGCCCCGGCTCCGGGCCGCGTTCCAACCGCCATCGGGGTTGGGCGCCCGACCCAGACCGCCAAGTTGACAACCCCGCGATTAGTGCAACACTAAGCGTGCGTGCGCTTTCAAGGCGGTGGTGGTTGGGAGTAAGAATAGACGCCATGGGTACGAGGGCTGCCGTCAGGCGAAGTCGCAAGGACCGGGCTGAGTTGTTGGCAAAGTCGCCGCGCCTGCAACGTATCGTCGAGGAGCTGGAGGGACTGTTCTTCAAGGAAGGCTTCCTTCATATCCACACCGAAGAACTGGCCCATCGCCTGCACTGCTCCAAGCAGACCCTATACACTTTGGCGCAAAGCCGGGACGAGCTGTTTGAAGTAATCCTGGAGCGGTTCTTGTCCAGCATCCGCGCCCAGGCGCAACAGGCGGTGGCCGAAGCCCCCGACCGCATCGCCGCGCTGACCGGATGCCTGGACGCGATCAAACACGCAGTTAGCAAGGTGAGCCTGCGCTTTGCCGAGGACCTCAACGAGTTTCCCCGCGGTCAGCGCCGCCGCCGCGAGCACGAGGACCTGATGGCGGCCATGATCGCCGACATCATTTCGGCGGGCATCCGCGACGGCACCTTCGAGGCGGTGCATCCGCGCCTGACCGCCGAGGTCCTGATCCGCGGTGCGGACCGGATCGTGCAGCCCGGCTTTCTGGCCAACAGCGGACTCAACCTGACGCAGGCCTTCAACGAACTGCACAAGCTCTACCTCCACGGTCTGCTGCGGCCCCAAGCCTCGGGTCCCGGCAAGGACCAGGAAGGCCAGACCCGCTCCCGTCCGGTCAACCTGGTCGCGTTCCGCTAGAGTTGCTCGAAGGAGTGAGTGTCCCTCACCCGCCGCGCGACTGGCTCGGCCGCCGTCCCCGCGCCCGCACAGGGGTCCGCCAGCGCGCCGATACAGCGGCGCGGCGGAGGAGAAAGAAAAAACCGGAACGAGGCGCGGCGCTACGGGACAAGAAGGCCCCGGCGGAAAGATTTCCGATATTTCCGGCCATGAGCAGGTCTTGAAATGCGGATGAGGCGTGGGCATCCTTGCCCGCGCCTGCGCGAAATAAGATGGTGCAGGCGATGGACGCCCGCGCAGAGATGGCGGGCACCAGCGCCTGCCCCATCAATCGGGAGCCCCGGCGTGGCCTACGCCGCGTGACGCACTTGTGCAGCGGTACCGTGGCGCAGCAGGCGGCCGGCCAGCGCACCGGTGGGTTTGCCGTCGACGAATTCCACGGCGCCGTTGACTAGGATGTAGCGGTAGCCCTGGGCGCGCTGGACCCGGCGCCATTCGCCGGCCGGCATGTCGTGCGCGATCTCCTGGGGCAGGATTTTCAGCGCGTCGTAGTCGTAAATCACGATGTCGGCGGCGCAGCCCTCGCGCAGCACGCCGCGGTCGGCAAAACCCGCGCAGTAGGCGGGCAGCGCGCTCAGTTTCCAGTGCGCGTCCTCCAGCGTCATGGCGCCGTTTTCGCGCACGTACTTGATGATATACTCGGTGGAGTAAATTCCGCCGGTTAGATACTTGGTGTGCGCGCCGCCGTCGGACAGGCCCGGGATCGCGTAGGGGTAGTTGGCGACCTCGATTTGCAGGTCCAGCCGCGTGTTGTGGGCGCGCGCAAAGAACTCCGTGCGCAGCCGCTCGGCCACCGCCAGGTCCAGCATCGCGTCGATATAATGCTTGCCCAGCTTGGTGCCCGCCGCCGCCAGCGTCAGCCCCTCAAGGCTCTTGTGCTCGGGTAGCTTGACGTCGCTGATGATGATGTCCCAGAAATCGGTGGCGACGTGCGGCACGTTCTCGCGCAGCGCCGGACGGCGCGCCGGGTCGCCCAGCTTGTGCAGCTTGTCCTCCACGTTGCCCAGCATCGCCTCGCACCACGGCTCGGAGTCGTCGAAGATGTTGAGGTCTTCCGACAGGTCGAAAGTCAGCCCGGCGTCGGTGGTGATGGCCTGCGGATAGATGCGCAGGCCGCGGGCGTGGCAGTTCTCCAGCCATTTGATGATGTAGCGATGGCCTTCGGGGCGGCTGTCGGTGGAGCGCAGCGCGTTGTAAATGATCGGCCGGCCGCTAACCTCGGCCAGTTCCTCCAGATGGCGCAGGTCGGCCATCGGGTCAGCGGTCGACAGCACGGTCTGGATGAAGCCCTGGTTGCGCCGGCGCAGCACACGCGCCAATGCCAGCGCGGTCTCATTGTGCATCAAGTCGGTCACCATCGGAGTGCCGTCAAAATCGCGCTGCACGCAATTGCCGCCGCTGGGATGCAGCCGCTGCGCCGACCAGCCGCATCCGCCCGCGTCCATCGCCTCGTCCAGCAGCCGGCACATCTGGCCGGTCTCGGTATCGGTAGGCTTGCGCGTTTTGGCCGCCTCCAAACCCATCACATAGGTGATGAGCGGAGACAGCGGCACGTAGGGCAGCAGGTTGATGCCTTTGGGCCGGCGGTCGACTGCGTCGAGGAATTGCGGAAACGTCTCCCAGTCCCACGGCATTCCGGCCTTCATGCAGGCGTAGGGAATGGCCTCGTTGCGGGTCATCGTCAGCATCGAGCGGTCGCGGTCCTTGGGATGGCAGGGAGCGAAGCCAAAGCCGCAGTTGCCGATTACCACCGACGTCACGCCGTGCCAACTGGAGATCGAACAATAGGGATCCCAGAACAGCGGCGCGTCGTAATGCGTATGCAGGTCGATGAAGCCCGGTACCACCAACAGTCCGCCGGCGTCGATGACTTGGCCGGCCTGATGCTCACTGAGCTGGCCGATACAGGCGATACGGCCATCCTTGATGCCGATGTCGGCCCGAAAGCGCGGCATCCGGGTTCCGTCGATTAAGGTCCCGCCCCTGATAATGGTGTCGAATTCCGGCATGTAGCTGAGTCCTCCCGCCAAATTTGGGCCACCTTAATTGAGTCGTACCTGAATGTCAAACGAAGTACCATGGATGGTACGCCGCCGTACCCGCCGGTGTACAAAGTCCCTTGGGCTTGGCGAGCGGCCGGATCGACCATGCGTCAGGATGGCACCCGGAGACCGGCGCGCGTTGGGCGGCGCTTGAATTTCACTACGCAAAGGCGCAAGAGAACAGCCGTCGAGGATAGCGCGTACAACATCGCCAACCTTTTGTGCTGGAGACCGGCATCTCGCGCATGCCGGTTCAACCGCAGGGGGAGGTCGCCAATGTCGATCGGTCTGTTGAACTCGCTGACGCCGCCGCAGCGCCGCTTTGTGCTGCTGGACAACGGGGTGGGGCCGTTTGTCGCCAATCTGCTGATCAACGGGGTTATCGCGTGGGCGCTGTTTCGCAATGCGACTCACGTGCCGCTGTGGGGCCAGAGCAGTATCGCCGGCGATACCATCGCCACCGCCTTCCTGCTGCCGGCCATCACCTGCCTGATCGTAACGCCACTGGCGCGCGGGCGGGTACGCTCGGGGCGCCTGGCGGCGGCAAGCGGCGCGGCCTGGCGATGGATTCCGCGCAACATGCTGTGGCGGGCGCTGCTCATCGGATTGCTCGGTCTGCTCGTGCTGACGCCGCCGACCTTGCTGGTGTTCGACGCGCTGCGGGTCGGCCAGTTGTCGCCCTGGCACTTCGTCTACTTCAAGGCGACCTTCGCCGCGGTCGAAGGCGCGCTGGTCACCCCGTTCCTGGCGCTGTGGGCGATTTCGGAAACGCCCGCCGGGTTTGCCGCCGTCAGCCAGCCCGCTTGATGGCCATCAACGCGCCGCATCTTCGGCCGGCGCGCTTCATCGGTCCAGCCGTCTGACCGAGGGCTCGCGCCGGCCTGCCCAACAATACTCGTAAAATCCACCCTGGCGCACGTTGGTGACCAGGCGCGGCCGCATGCAGGCGAGACAGGTCCCACCGCGATCGCGGACGCTGGGATAGACGATGCCGTTGGAGCCGCGCTCGAGCAGCGCGCAGCCAAGCTGCTGCGAGCGTTGGTAGCTGTCGGGCCGCAGGTAGCGGGCAAAGCGCGCATCGCGCAAGTCGTGGAAGATGGCGGCGAAGTCGGCCAGGTAATCGGCCATCTGCACCGAGGTATCGAACCATCCGCCGATCTCCTCCAGTTCTGCGGTGCGATGGAAGATCGCTTCGGCGTGCGCGGTGCGCAGCGCAAAGGCCGCGTACCAGGCGCCGCGCCGGGCGTCGTTGAAGCGCCCACCGGCCGGGCGCGGATGGCAGAATGCGGCCATCACCACCGTCGCCATCGGCCGTCCCACCACCCATTCCTCCGTAGGGATGGCGCGCAACAGGCCCAATTCGGCGCTGATGCGGTCGTTGGTCCATCCCTCCAGCTCGAACACCGCTTGCAGGTCGGCGGCAGCGGCGACGGTATCCAGGATGCCAGCCGATGGATAGCGGCTGGGAATCAGCCGATGGGTGGCGCGGCGCACCAGGCGTGACGTGGGCGGATTCAGTTCCATCCGCCGCGCCGCGCATCCAGCAGCCGCCGCACCTGGTATAGGCCGTCGATGCCGCCGTCGATCATGATCTTGAGCGGCGGCGCCCCGCCGAACAGCGCATTGCTGTTGCGCAGTTTGATCCATTGGTCGGCCAGCTCCGGCTGCGGATACAGGATGTGCAGCGCCTTGTAGATGCCGATCACCAGCGAGATGCGCACCAGCATGTCGTAAGTCAGGGTGCCCACCTGCCCGCTCTTGTACTTGTGGTAGGTGGACGCCGCCGGCCATCCCAACAGCCCGCGCTGCTCGTTGACGCTCAGTTCCCAGGCCGCGGCGATGTTGAAGAAGGTGCGCATACCGGGTCCCGACAGACGCCGGCGTACCTCGGGATGTTGGCGGCGGGCGGGCTCGATTTGCTCGACGGCGGTGGCTGATTGACGCCGGGCGCGCATGACCATGTCTCCAGTTATGGATATCCTAGTCCATATCAAGAGTAGAACACAAACTCCTTGAATGAGGCGCGCGGTGACGGCTGCAACGGTTGGTATCAGCAGCGCTGACTTTAGTACCAGCGGCCTGCAGCGCGTACAGCCGCTTTGAACTTGACACTTTTTTAATGCGGATGATACCTTGCGCGCGGTTGTCAGGAGGGTTTGCATTCGGGGACGATGCGTGTCGGAGCGATTTGCGGTTATTGGGGAGAGGGCGCGCAAGACAAATCGCTTGCGCCTGTCGGTCTAACACCTTCATCAGCCGCGGTCTTGACCGCCTCTATGCTCAGCTTTCCAGCTTCAGCCATCGCCCGCGTTGAGAAGGTTGGACGGAACTCCAACCCGGCTTGATAAGTTGATCAATACTGCAGAGCCGGCGCGTCTTGTGGGGTCAGGGGCATCATCCACCGCCACAGTGCGATTGGGTCAGCCTCGTACTCCGCCGGCGTTGGCTGGCACGAGGAGAAACACTGATTATGCGCGGATTGATATCGGCAACAGTGATCGCCCTGTGTCTGATGGTGATGCCGGCGTGGGCCTTCGAGCAGCTTGCTCAACCCCCGCTGCCGGTCGGCACCAAAATCACTATGCAGAACTGGCAGAAGTACCAGAGCTATATGCCGCAGGGCATTATCGAGATGTGGAAGGGTACTCATCCCTGGAAGCTGCCGCCCGATGCGGTGATGGAGGTGGGTCCGACGGTCGAATATCCGAATCCCAAATGGTGGTACGAAGCCACCGAGAAGTACAAGGGCCAGACCCGGCTGGTCAAGATGGACAACGGCGGCTATACGGTGAGCGGGTACGTTACCGGAACTCCGTTTTCGCCCACCGAATTCGACGGCCCGGACGGACAGTACAAGTTGTTATACGACGAGTACTACTACTATCATCCGGCGCTCAACCATTACGCCAGCGACGGCAACGAGGTGGATCGATATCTCAACGTGACCGGCAACTACTCCTTTCAGGTCGGAACGTTGCTCGGCCACGGCAGCGACCCGGGCTGGCCGGCGTTCTCCGATGTAATGAAGGGCTACTTCTACGCCTACTACGACGAATTGATAAGCCCCGAGCAGAGCAAGTACACCGCGCCGCTTGACCTGGTTTACGACGATCCCAACAAGCTGCCCGAATCCTACGTCTTCCTGCCCTCGCTGCGCCGCGCGCTGCGCCTGTCCTCAAGTGCGCGCTGTGCGCCTTACGCCGGCAGCGACTATGTCGGCGACGACATCCTCAACGGCATTCCCAATCCGACTGGATGGTTCTCCGTAACCCGCCTGCCGGATCGCAAAATCCTGGTGTTCCGTCCGCCGCCGGGCGACATGAAGCAGTTCGACAAGAAAAACTTCTACTGGCCGCCGCTGCCCTTTCCCAAGCCCTCGGCGGGCAAGTGGATGGTGCGCGACGCCTACGTCCTGGACATCAAACGGCTGCCCCAGTATTCGCAGGGCTATTGCTACGGCATCCGCCGCAACTACGTCGACAAGGCCAATTTCAACATCGTGTATGGCGATCTTTACGACTCCAACAACAAGTTCTGGAAGTCACTGGCCTTCCTGGAGTCCGCCGAGCACGTGCCGCACAGCGACGGCTATCTGATGGACGTGCGCGGCAACAACTGGATGATCGACATGCAGGGCGAACATCTTAGCTGGGCCATCACCGGCAAGGACGTCTGGGAACTCGACGACCAGGTGGCCGAGCAGTATCGCGATCAGAAGCGCTACGCGTCGCCCGCCGGCCTTGCCGACGTGATGAAGTAGCTCACGCAACGGCGCGGTTTGGAAGTCGCGGCCGCCCCGGCGGCGGCCGCGACTTTTCGTCCGATCGGCTCGCCCGCCTCATCCGGCTGCGGATGACTGACGGCGCCCGTTTGGAACGCGCCGCATTTGCAAAGCCCCGCGCTTTGTTGCGATTGTTGGTCGGCGATTTGAAGGCGCCGCTGGCGCGGAGGCTGGCATGGCGAGGATCGGAGCGAGACCGGCAAAGTTCGTTGACGCCGAAGAACTGCTGCACGAAATGGCGGTGGCGGCGGTGGGCTTTGAGGATTTCGGCGACCAGGATTACCGCGTCGGCCTGCGCGTGCTGCTCAAAGCGATCGACACCGACTTGGAGCTTAACGATGTCAGCCGCCAGCGGGTCTTCGCCACCGTGCTGCGCGCGCTCAGCGGGCGGTTGTATTCGCAAAAGGGATGGAAGGAGCATCCCGAATGCCTGCGGACCGAGATTCGCCAACCGCTGGTCATCGTCGGGCTGCCGCGTACCGGCACCACTGCCCTGCAAAAGCTCATGTCGCTGGATCCCCAGTTTCAGGGGCTGGAATACTGGCTGGCGCCCAACCCGATGGTCCGCCCGCCGCGCGAAACCTGGCCCTCCAACCCGCTTTATCAAGCCACGGCCGCCGCGCTTGAAGCCGCCGACCGGGAGAACCCGATGTCGCGCCTGGTCCACGACGTGGCGGCCGGTGAGCCCGACGAGTGCCTGTATATGATGCTGCAGCGCTTCGTCCACAATACCTTTGGGGCGAGTCTCGCTACTCCCAGTTATGACGAATGGTGGATGGCCCAGGATGAGACGCCCAATTACTACCGCCATCGCGACAATCTCAAGCTGATCGGCTTTGCCGAGCCGCACAAGCGCTGGCTGCTGCGCAACATCTCGCACCTGCTGTACCTGGATTCGTTGCTGGAGGTGTTTCCCGACGCCCGCATCGTCTTTACCCATCGCAACCCGGTGGACGTGGTGCCTTCCGTCTGCAGTCTCATCATGATCGGCCAGCGGGCGATGTTCGGACCGCAGGCCGACCCGCGCGCCTGCGGCCGGCGCGAAGTCAAGCTGTGGAAGATCGGTATCGAGCGCGCGCTTGGGGTGCGCGACCGCCATCCTGAGCACTTCTACGATGTCGATTTTCGCGACTTCGTGGCCGATTCGATCGCCGTGGTGCGAAGCATCTATCAGCGCTTCGGCCTGCGGCTGGACAGCGAGGTGGAGGCCAGGATGCGCCAGTGGCTCGACGCCCACGCGCAAAGCCGCCCCGGATTCCATCGATATACGCCCGAGCAGTTCGGATTGACCGAGCACGAAATCCGCCGCAAGTACGCCGACTACATCGAGCGCTACCGCCTGTAAACATCGCGATGTGCGCTGGTTGCAGGGGCGGTTCGCAAGGCGCCCCCGACTGTGCCCTTCCCGCACTCCTGTGCGGCTTCGAACCTCAGTCTGGTCCGTAGTGCTTTGTCTGGCATTTGCATTTTGCCGGGCAAACCGGCCGCGGCGCGCACGCGAGCGCACATGTTTTTTTGGATCGAAACTTGCTTGCACTAGATACGACTGCTCGGAGGGTCCGGGTGGGAGCAAGGAGTTGCGGTATGAGTTTCGTGTTGGCGGGGTTTTGTGCGGTGAACTGCTGGGTGATACCGAAGTTATGGGAGCCTACGCGGGTGCGCCGCAATCCGCTGCCGCCGCGGCCGCCGCGAGGCGGCGTGGTAGTGCGGATGCGTCCACGCGTCCGCCCAACTCGGTTGACTGCGCAGCCTGGGCTGCGGCTGGCCGCCTAACAGAGTGCGGAAAAAGACGGGCTGGATCATAGTCCTGAAGGCGCGCGTGCCGCATTCAGGATAAAAGCCGGCGGTCGTCCTAAAACTTCTCCCCCGCTGGGAGAGATTGGAGCCATAGCAGGGGGTTGCAAAAATCCTCTTTTCCGCAACCTGCCGGACTTCGCTTCAGGAGGGCTGGGAACGGGCCGGCGCAGAACCGGCGATACGGCTGAGGAGCGCTGCGCCGCCTTCTTCCAGGTCGCGCAAGGTAAGCGACTCCAGGTGACGGCTTTCCGCCTCGCGCAGCGCGGCCAGCAAATCGGCGATTCGTTCATCTCCCCAGCTATCCATTTCCAGGGCGCGAAAGGCGTCGGCCAGCCTGATGGCGGCTGGGTCGAGGCTTAGGAACAGCCCGCTGCGCGCCGCGTGATTGTCGGTTGCTTCGATCACCAAGCCGATCTGTTTCAGACTTTCAATCAGCGGCGCCACCTGCGCGGGCGGCACCCGCAGTTCGGCAGCCAGGGTTTCCGCGGTTACCGTCTGCACCTTATTGCGAAAACGCTCCGCCAGCCGCAATAACGCCAGCAGCACCGCGTAGCGCGCGAAGTTGAGCGAGCGGGGCAGGACCTCATAGCGCGTGGTGCCGCGCTGCGCCGCGAAGGAAATCTCCACCCCGAACAGCACGATCGTCCATCCCAGATAGATCCACAGCAGCAGCACCGGGATGGTGGCTAGTGCGCCGTAGATCGCCTTGTAGCTGGACATCCCGACCCAGAAATGCACGTAGGCCCATTGCGCAACCTGGAACAACACCGCTGTGACAAACGAGCCCAGCGCCGCCGCCCGCCATCGCACCCGCGTGTATGGAAAGAAGATGAACAGGAAGAAAAAGCTGACCCACAGGATCAGCGACGGGACCACCAGGGTCAGCCAATGCCAGGTCTGCAGGCGGCTGGAGAACGATGCGGTCAGGGTCAGCGCCGCCACCAGCAGCAGGGGAATGGTAAACACCACGCTGATGTAGTCGGTGAATTTGCGCAGATAGCTGCGCCCGGCGGGCACCTGCCAGATGGTGTTGAAGGCGGTTTCGATGGTGCCCAAGGTCGAGATGACGGTCAGCAGCAGCGCGGCGCCGCCCACCGAACCCAGCGTCGCGGCGTTGACGTTGCCCACCAGGCGCATCAAGTCGGCAGTGGTCTGCGCACTGCCCAGTGCGATATAGCGCTCGATCAGCGGCTGAATCCGTTCGCTCCCGCCCAACGCCTTGAGCACCGAAAACGCCAGTGCCAGGATCGGTACGATCGACAGCGTCATCGTGTAGGTCAGCGCGGATGCCCACAGCAGGTCGTTGTTGTTGATGAAGTTGACCGCGGCAACGCGCGCTATGGCGCCAAGGCGCACCGCCAGGCGCCAGGGATTCGCCAGCAGCCGCAGCGTTCCGGTCGCCTGACGCCGGTAATCGGAGAGCTGGTAAGATAAGTCCATTCGTGTGCGATGCCGTATAAAAGCATCACGCACGTATTTTAACAAATAGGCGGTACGGTATCATCGCGAATCCGCCGGCAGAAACCCGCCGCCTTCAGCATCTGATCAGATGCACCAGCTTGAGCGATTCCCACACGATCGCCGCACTCAGGACAATTGTCACCCAGGCCATGGCGCGGATGCGCGCCAGCATGCTGTTGACCTTTTCGACCGTGAAGGGGAGCCCGTCGCCGTGCGCGGCGACCTCTTCCTGGCGGCCGATGCGGAAGGCCAGCCCGAAAGTCACATAGGTCTGGATAAACACCAGGCCAAAGACCAGTCCCAGCTTGACCGCCAGCAGGTAGCCGATGCGCGCGAAGTAATCGGCCGCCATCGCCGCCTTGATATCGGTCAGACGCATCGCGCCGGTGATGACCAGTACGCCCAACATGGCTAGGGTGAAGGGGTTGTAAAAGCGGAAGCCCTGGATGAGGATGGCGCGCCGGCCGGCTTCGTCGGCTGCCCGCTCCGCCGCCGGCAGCAGCATGTAGAGCATCGCGAATTGCGCGCCGAAGAACGCCGCCAGCGCCAGGATATGAGCGAAGACCAGCAGTTGAGTAGTCAGCATCGTTGATGGGACCGAAAGCGACGTGGTCGTCTGCGCGCCGCCGCCGCGTAGTCCAGCGCCGGCGGCTCAGCTCTGATGGCGCGCCTCCAGCCATCGCTCGGCATCGATGGCCGCCATGCAGCCGGTGCCCGCCGCCGTAACCGCCTGGCGGTAGACGCGGTCGGCCACATCGCCCGCCGCGAACACTCCGGCCACGCTGGTGTAAGTCGAGCCGGGCTTCACGATCAGATAGCCCAGGTCGTCCATCTCGAGCTGGCCGGTGAACAGGGCGGTGTTGGGCTGATGACCAATCGCCATGAAGACGGCGTCGGTGCGGACGTCGGTAACAGCGCCGGTCTTGACATTGCGCAGCCGCACGCCGGTGACACCGGTCTTGTCGGGCTGGCCGTAGATCTCCTCGATGACGCTGTCCCAAATGAAGGCGATCTTGGGGTTCTTGCGGGCCCGGTCCTGCATGATCTTGGAGGCGCGCAGTTCGTTGCGCCGATGCACGATGGTGACCTTGGCGCAGAACTTGGTCAAAAAGGTCGCCTCTTCCATCGCGGTGTCGCCGCCGCCCACCACCAGCGCCTCCTTGTCCTTGAAGAAAAACCCGTCGCAGGTGGCGCAGGCGCTGACCCCGAAACCCATCAGCCGCTTTTCCGACTCCAGCCCCAACAACTTGGCCGACGCGCCGGTGGCGATAATCAGGGCCTCGGCGCTGATGGTGTGCCTGCCCGCGGTCAGCTCGAAGGGATAGCGCCGCAGGTCAGCCGCTGTCGCCTCCTCCATCAGGAATTCGGTGCCGAAGCGCGCGGCCTGCCGATGCAGCACGTCCATCATTTCGGGTCCCTGGATGCCGTTTTCGAAGCCCGGATAATTCTCGACCTCGGTCGTAATCGTCAACTGGCCGCCGGGTTGCGGTCCTTCAATCAGCAGCGGTTGCAGGTTGGCGCGCGCGGTGTACAAAGCGGCGGTCAATCCAGCCGGACCAGAACCAAGGATTACGACACGACGGGTTTGCTGTGCCATGATATGAATTCTACCGTTTCACCAGCTTCGGGCTATTATGCCCGTGCGCTGTGGCTCGATATACACCCAGGCAGGCGATGCGATGGCGGAAAACAGAAGCATGATACGACGGACATTGCGCGCGGGCGGCGGCGCCGGATTAACCCACCTGGACGCGCGCGGACGCATCCGCATGGTGGACGTCGGGGAGAAGGCGGTGACACGGCGCGAGGCGGTGGCACGCGGCGCGGTGCGGATGGCGCCGGCAACGGTCGCCGCGATCGTCGCGGGGCGGCTCAGCAAGGGCGAGGCGCTGGCCGCGGCGCGCCTGGCCGGCATCATGGCGGCCAAGCGCACCCATGAGCTGATTCCGCTCTGCCATCAGATTCCGCTTGAGGTGGTGGAAGTCGATTTCCGCCCCGATCGGCGCCAGGGGCAGATCGAAATCCAAGCCCGCGCCGTCACCTCCTGGCGCACCGGCGTGGAGATGGAAGCGATGGTGGCGGTCAGCGCCGCCGCGCTGACGCTTTACGACATGGCCAAGGCGATTGACCGGGCGATGGTGATCGACGCGGTGCGGCTGGTCAGCAAGAGCGGCGGCCGCAGCGGCGATTACCGGCGGCCCGGCGAGAGGGTGTGGCGCATCAGCGGCGCGGCGCAGTAGGCGATGGCGTCGGCGGTGCACAAACCGGCATCGAGTCTGCCCCGCGTCGTCCTGAAAAAGGGACGCGAAGGGCCGGTGCACGGGATGAATCCATGGATCTTCTCGCGCGCGATCGAACGCGTCGAGGGCGCGCCGCTTGAGCCGGGCGCCGCAGTCGAAGTCAGGGACAGTGCGGGCGGCTTACTGGGCGCGGGATATTATCATCCGGCCACCACAATCGCGGTGCGTATGCTCAGCTTTGGCGCGCAGACCGATCTGTGCGCCGTCATAGCTGCGCGCCTTGCCGACGCAATCGAACTGCGCCGGCATATCGTACCTGACGACAGCAATTGCTGCCGGCTGATTAACGGCGACGGCGACGGCTTGTCGGGCCTGGTGGTGGATCGCTATGCCGACGTGCTGGTGGTGCAGTTTCTGACCGCCGGGATGGAGCGGATGCGCGAGGACGTGGTGCGGATGCTGCGCCAGGCGCTGGCGCCGCGCTCGATAATCGAGCGCAGCGCCGGAGCGGTCCGGCGCGAGGAGGGGCTGGCCGATCGCAGCGGGCTGATTTGGGGCGAGCCGGCCGCCGAGGTGATTGTCAGCGAGAACGGCTTTCGGATTGCGGTCGCGCCCGGACGCGGACAGAAGACCGGCTACTTTCTGGATCAGCGCGACAACCGCCGCTATGCGGGCAGGATCGCGCGCGGCGCGCGGGTGCTCGACGCGTTCTGCTACGCCGGCGGATTTACCCTGGCCGCACTGGCCGGCGGTGCCGCGCATGTCACCGCCGTCGATACGTCGGCGCCGGCGCTGAAGTGGGCGCGCCGCAACCTGGAGATGAACTGCCTTGGGGGCGAGCGCGTCGAACTGGTATGCGAGGATGCCGGGCGCTACCTGGCCAACTGCGGCAGCCAATTCGACCTGATCGTGCTCGACCCGCCGCCCTTTGCGCGCAGGCGCAAGGACGCCCCGCGTGCCCAGCGGCTTTACGTGGAGCTGAACCAGCTCGCCATTGGTGCCCTCGCTCCGGGCGGCATGCTGATGACATTCAGTTGCTCGCAGCATTTTCGCGGCGACGATTTCTTCGCCGCGCTGCGCGCGGCACAGCTCCGCGCCGGCCGCAACCTGCGGCTGCTAAGCCGCCTCGGCCCCGGCCCCGACCATCCGGTGATGCTCGGCCACCTTGAGGGCGAATACCTCACTGGCGCGCTGCTCGGGTGCTGGAATCGATGACGTCTTTGCGCTCGCTTCAAGCACCACTCCGAAACGGCGCCAATCGGCATAAAGCTTCGAAGTCTGCGCACAAGCGCTGCGCGCAAGCTCTTTTTGGCCGTCTCCTTGGCCGAGGGGAGGGGACCGAAATTATTTTGGCTTCACGTTCAGGTTGTGCGAGAAGGTTACCGTAAGGGTTGACTGGTTCACTTCAAGTCAACTGCCTGGTGTGTGATTGGATAGCATTTGCCAGCCCCGGAGTTGCGCAGATGAAACTTGAGCGCTTGGATCACTATGGATTGGAAGTCAACGATCTCCAACGCGCCGAGCGTTTCTACACCGCAGTGCTCGGATTCAACGTGGTGGCGCGCTTCGGCGATCAGGTGCTGATGGAATGCGGCGGGCAGAACCTGGCGCTGTTCGGCGTGCGCCGGCCCGCGCTTACGCCCGAGCAGCGCGCCGCCCTGATTGGCCATCCCCTGGGCAAGGGCCATCATGCCTTCAAGGTCAGCCGCGATGATTTCGCACAGGCCCGTTCAATCCTGACCGCCGCCGGTGTGGAGTGCGCGCCAACCATCGACTGGGGCGATCACGACTGTATGTACTTTCTCGACCCCGACGGTAATCTGCTGGAGCTGGTGAGCTACCGGTGATGCGCGGATTCAGTGCGCCGCGACCGCGCCTTGCGCGGCCGCCCATCGGTCAATCGTGCGTTTTTGCCCAGGGCTTAAGCGGGCTCCCGGATGGAACAGCAGGTAGCTGGCGGGCGGCATCGCGCCGGAGTCGATGACCGCCGCGATTTGCCGGATCGCGTCCGTGCGGCGCTGGTCATCGTAGCTTCCCCAGTCGGAAAAATTAAGCGCCTGCAAACCTCGATCACCGAACCATCGCGAGGGCTGAAGCCTGGCATACCACAGTCCGGCGCCCTCGTTGGAATGGCATTCAGTGCAGGAAACCGCGAGGATCTGTGCGACCGCCGGATCCGAGGTTACGGCGGCGCGCACGTTCAGTTCGGGCCGGGTGCTGGAGCATCCGAAGGCCCCGCCAACCACAACTATCAGGCCGTAAACGGTCACGTGGGCGAAAAGATTGCGCATCGGGGTACCCTCCTCAAGCCATTACCGGAGCTCCGCTTCCGGTCTACCACAGGCAAGACCGGTGGGCGAGACGAACCGTCTCGCAGTGATTATCTTGGGATCATGAAACCCAAATTGGTGCGTGTCCTCGAGGAAAAGCCGCCCCGCGACGCGACCGGCATCGGCGCGCAGCGCGCTACGCCCCAGGACGCAGGCCTTCTGGACGCCTATTCTGCCGCGGTCGCGGGAGCGGCGGAAAAGATTAGCCCCGCGGTGGTCAACATCCGCGTCTTCCATCCGCGACAGCCCGACCAACGCCGGCCTGCCGGGGGCGGGTCGGGATTCCTGTTTACTCCCGACGGCTTCATCCTGACCAACAGCCACGTCGTGCATGGCGCCGCCAGGATCGTCGTTACCCTGCTGGACGGACGTCACTTCGAAGCCGACGTGATTGGCTCCGACCCTGACACCGACCTGGCCGTCATCCGCATCGGCGCGGGCGGCCTGACGGCGGCCTTGCTGGGCGATTCGCGCGCAGTGCGCGTCGGTCAGATTGCAATCGCCATCGGCAGCCCTTACGGATTTGATTACACCGTCACGGCGGGGGTGGTCAGTGCGTTGGGGCGTTCGCTGCGCTCGGTTTCGGGCCGCCTGATCGACGACGTGATTCAGACCGACGCCGCGCTCAACCCGGGCAACTCGGGCGGGCCGCTGGTCAACAGCCGCGGCGAGGTGATTGGCGTCAACACCGCGACGATTCTGCCGGCGCAGGGGCTGTGCTTCGCGATTGCCGCCAACACCGCGCGCTATATCGCGGGGCGCCTGCTGCGCGACGGCCGCATCCGGCGCGGCTATATCGGGCTGGCCGGACAGAATATCGTGCTGCCGCGCCGCCTGGTTCGCCTCCATCAACTGGGTCCGGAAGGTGCCTTGCTGGTGGCGTCGCTGGAGCCGGGCGGACCGGCCGAAAAGGCCGGCATGCGCGAACAGGATCTGATCGTGGCGTGGGACGGCCGCGCGATCGCCGGAATCGAGGACCTGCAGCGCGCGTTGTCCGAGGCGCATCCGGGCGCCCCGGTAACCGTGACTGTGATCCGGGGTACGGAGAAGCTCGCGCTAGAGGTGATACCCTCGGACCGTCCGGTCCGGCGTTGAACCTCAAAGCTCTACTTGCGGATCTGCTGGGCGAGATAGTTGGCTTCGCCGACCTGGCGGATCAACTCGAGCTGGGTTTCCAACCAATGCAGGTGCTCCTCTTCGGAGACCAGCACCTTCTCCAGCAGTTCGCGGGTGGTGTTATCGTGCAGTTCCACCGCCAGGGCGATGGTCTTGTTGAGGCGGGCGGTGGCGGTGACTTCCAGACTGAGGTCGAGTTTGAACTGCTCGGCAACCTTCTCGCCGACCTTGACCTTCTCCAGGCGCTGCAGGTTGGGCACGCCTTCCAAATGCAGGATGCGCTCGATCAGTTCCTCGGCGTGTTTCATCTCCTCGATCGATTCGGCGCGCACCTTCTCGGCGATCCGCTCGTAGCCCCAATGTTCGCACATCATCGCGTGGATGAAGTACTGGTTGATGCCGGTGAGCTCGCCGGTGAGAATTTCGTTAAGCGCTTCGATCAGCCGGCTGTCGCCCTTCATGGTCGATGCTCCTTGACGGCGGACCGCCGCGGCCGATCCGCACAGCGCAGTCAGCGCGCGCAAGAAGCGCCGCTGCTCAGCCTATCATAGCCCGCCCCGGCACCGGTGCGACAGAGCATCGCGCTGATCTCGGCGCGGCAGGGCGCGCAACGCCGCCCGGCGCCGCAGCTTTTAACGATCGAGCGCAGGTTTGAGGCGCCCTCATTGATGAGCTTCTGGATGGTGGCATCGGTCACAGCAGAACACTGGCACAGAATCATCGTTTCACCCGGGCGCCCGGCCGCAGTGTGAGAGCGGCACGGGATGATATTGAAACTGATTCTCAATTTAATCCCGGCGCCCCCCGCTGTCAAGCGCGCCGAATTGGGACCCGTCTGGCGCACACCACGCAGCCTGCAGTAGCATCGCAGCCGATGGCCGGCCGCATCCACCAATTCAGGGCGGTGGCCTTCGTGGAAAACCTGCCGCTAAGGCCGCTGGCCGCAAGTTTCCCCAAGGCCAAACTCACCCCTCGCCACATGTTCCAGACCCTCCAGCCCGAGGGCGGAATGTACATCTATCCGTTCGGGGCGGTGGTCACCTACGACGTGCCGGCCGAGCAGCGCGAGGCCGAACTGGCCCGGCTGCATGAGGCGCGGCCGGGGCTGACGACCGAGGTGGTGCGCGAGGACTACTCGGTGTTGGAGGATCCTGACTGTCAGACCGGGATCCACGACGGGATGCTGCAGGTCGACCGGCTGACGCCCGCCCGCGCCGGCATTGTCGCCCTGACCGTAGCGCAGAGCGCGGCGATGGAATACTACGAGCGCCTCGTCGACCAACTGTTCGAGCGCACCGCCAAGCTGGTCGACCGCCTGGAGCGGCGCGGAACGGTGCCGATGCGCACCCGCCCGCTGCACCGCTTTATCGGCGAGGCGATCGCGACTCGCACTGAAGTTCTGGCGGTATTGCATCTGCTGGACAAACCCGACGAGACCTGGGAAGACCCCGCGATGGACCGCATCTACGACGACTTGCGCGCCGAGTTCGACCTGGGCGACCGCTTCACGGCGCTGGAGACGAAGCTGCGCAGCGTCCAGGAATCGCTGGAGGTGGTGCTGGACGTGGCCCGCGACCGCCGCCTGGTGCTGCTGGAAGCGGCAATCGTGCTGTTGATCGTGGTGGAGCTGCTGCTGAGTCTGGTCCGGCTGAAGTAAAATCCGCAGCGGCGCGCAGCCGTCAAATGCCGGCGCCGGCGTCGAAGACTTCGCTGCGTGCCTGCATCTGGGTGACGTTGCTACCTGCCGGCACACTGCGCGTCAGCCATACGTTGCCGCCGATTATCGAGCCGCGGCCGATGGTGACGCGGCCCAAAATCGTCGCCCCGGCGTAAATCACCACGTCATCTTCAACGATCGGATGGCGCGGGATGCCTTTGACTAACTCGCCGCCCGGCCCCACCGGAAAGCTCTTGGCGCCCAGCGTCACCGCCTGATAAACGCGCACGCGCCGCCCGATGATCGCAGTCTCGCCGATCACCACGCCGGTGCCGTGGTCGATGAAGAAGCTCTCGCCGATTTGCGCTCCCGGATGAATATCGATGCCGGTCGCCGAATGGGCCAGTTCCGCGATCAGCCGGGCCAGCAGCGGCGCCTGGAGCAGGTAGAGTTCATGCGCCAGGCGATGGTGGGTCATGGCGGTGATACCGGGATAGCACAGGCGCACTTCCTGGATGCTTTTGGCGGCGGGATCGCCCTGGTAGGCGGCGTGAATGTCGCTTTCGAGCAGCGCATGCACGTTGGGCAACCGCGCGGCGAACTCACGAGCGATCTGCGCCGCCCGCTCATCGACGCTCGCGCACGGGCCCGAGAACTGCAACTCCCGGCGCACCTGCTGATGCAGGGCGCGCAGCGTGGCGTCCAGGGTGTGGCCGACGAAGTAGTCGATTCCCTCGCCGCTCAGCTCGGGCATTCCCAGATGGGTAGGGAAGAGCGCGGCGAACAGGCCCTCGACGATCGAGCGCAGCGCCTCGCGCGATGGCATCTCGCAAGCGCCGGAATCGCAGTCCTGTCCCGCACGCTGGCGCGAGCGGCGCAGTTCAGCCACGATGCGATCCAAATCCAAATGCAGGCCCGCACTATTGCGGCCATTGCCTGCTCTGGCGTGTGAACTCATGCTCGGAGCCCCTCGGCGTCAAGTTATGTCTTCGAACAAAGCCGTGCTCAGGTAACGCTCACCGGAATCCGGCAGAATCGCGACGATGGTTTTGCCCGCGTGCTCGGGGCGTTGGGCCAGGCGCACCGCGACCGCCGCCGCCGCGCCGCACGAGATACCTGACAGGATCCCTTCCTCGCGCGTCAGCCGGCGCGCGTAATGGAACGCCTCTTCGTTGCTGACCTGCTCGATTTCGTCCACCAGCGACAGGTCGAGCACCTCGGGCACGAAGCCGGCTCCAATGCCCTGGATCTTGTGCGCGCCGGGTTTAAGCGGCAGGCCCGCCCGTCGCTGGGTCAGCACGGGGCTGCCGGCCGGTTCGACGGCGACCGCCAGAATCGGCTTGCCCCGAGTGTGCTTGATGTAGCGGGCGACACCGGTGATGGTGCCGCCGGTCCCGACGCCCGATACCAGGATGTCGATCGCGCCGCCGGTATCCTCCCAGATTTCCGGTCCGGTCGTGGTTTCGTGGATGGCCGGATTGGCGGGATTTTTGAACTGCTGCAACAGCACGTAGCGATGCGGGTCGGAGGCGGCGATCTCCTCGGCCTCGGCCACCGCTGCCGCCATTCCGCGCGCGCCTTCGGTCAGCACCAGTTTTGCGCCATAGGCGCTCAGCAACTTGCGCCGCTCGATGCTCATTGTGTCGGGCATCGTCAGGGTCAGTGGGATGTTGCGGGCGGCGGCGACAAAGGCCAGCGCGATGCCGGTGTTGCCGCTGGTCGGTTCCACCAGCTCCTTGCCGGCACCCAGCAGGCCGCGGCGTTCCGCGTCCCACACCATCGCGGCGCCGATCCGGCATTTGACCGAGTAGGCCGGATTGCGCCCCTCAACCTTGCCCAGCACAGTCGCCGGCGCACCGTCAATCACCCGGTTGAGCCGCACCAGCGGCGTGCGCCCAATGGATTGCGAATTGTCCTCGTACCAACCCGGCATCACATTCTCCCGCCGCGCGTTCCAACTGCACGGCACCGGGTCAGCATATCACGGAACGGGTTTCGTCATCAGGGCGGTCTTCTCCGCTCCGCGGACAGGGGGAGGAGCGCCGCTGACTAAAACACCGGGACGATGTCGGCGGCGGTGATGTCGCCGACGTCGATACCCTTGATGTCGAGCTCGGGGATGGCGGGGAACTTAATACCCCAGCGGCTGACCAGCTTGGCCACACGCGCCATCGCCAGCCGCCAGTTGGCCGCCTGTTCGTCGTAGGAAAGCACACCCAGCCCCGCGGCGCGGGCGATGTCGATCAGGATACGATGGTTAGGCAGGAAATAATCGGGCAGTTGCCAGAACTGGCCGGGCATCGGCTCCCACAGCACCATCGAGAGGAAGACGAATCCGGCGCGCAACTGGCGCGTCACCAGCGGCTTGAGATCGTCGTCCAGAGTGGGCCAGTCCTTTTCCAGCAGTGCCATGCAGATTTGCAGATGGCGCGCTTCGTCGCGGCCGACGCGGCGGAAAGCCTCGCGGAACAACGGATGTGCCGCCTTGGATGCCATGCCATGGAAGAGGCTGGAGGAGGCTACCTCGCCCATCATGAAGGAGGTAAACAGCACCGCAAGGGGATAGCGGCCGACTGCCTGACAGAAGCCGCGCCAGTATCGCGCGCCGTTGTGATAAAGCCAGGCGATATTGTTGTGTGCCGCCCGCTCCAGATCGGTGCGCGGTTGGAAATCAAGCGGCCCGCCCGCTACCAGCCGTTGGATCGCCCGCTGGCAACATTCTTCGTGGTTGACCTCGTCGCGGGTGATGGAGAAAAAGCACTTGCGCACCGGGTCTTCCTCATGGGCTTCAAACGCCTGAATCATGGCGCGGGCGAAAACCGGTGGCCCGGAGGAGTCGAAATTGGCCAGCAGTGCCCACCAATACATCAGCGCGACGCGTTGTTCCGCATCCCAGATCGAAGGATCCAGCGATTGCCAAGGCAGGTCGGAGGGGTTAAACCCCTCGACCTTGGCCCGTTCGTATATTTCCGCCAGCTTGGCGGACTTACCCACCCGCCATTCCATCGGATAGATGTTGGGCATTTCGATCGGAGGAGGCGTTTGGAAGCCTTCGGACGGGATTACTAGCGGCATCGATCTGCCTCCCTGGCAGGGTCCGTGGTTTATTCTAGTATCCCGCCAGCGGACCCGAAAGGGACGTGCAGCCGAGTGCCTGTATCAGTCGGACCGGCCCCGGCAAAGTGCAGCAGGATTATTTCGAAGACGGCTCTTCAGGAACCAGAGGCATCCAGCCCCGTTCGATGCCGGTGATTCCGCGGCGGCGAAACGGCGGCAGGACAGCGGTGGGTTCCAGTGGTTGAGTGCGCCGCTCCAGGCGCATGAAACTGAGCACCATCCGGCCGTTGACACCCGCAGCCGAGGCTGCAGCCAGCACTTGAGCGCGAATCAGCGCGGCATCGGGTGCCACCGGTTGGTCTTGGGCAGGGTCAAAGAACAGTGGCTCATCAGGCTCAGGGTCGCGCCCGAAGCGTTCACAGAAGGCCCGATAACGAATGCGGAATACCTCCAGTGTCGCCAGCGCCGTACGCTCTTCGATTAGACCGCGGCGGCAATCGCTGGCCACAAAACGGCCCGAACTGCGAAGACACGTTCCAGTTTTTCTTCCCACGGCTCGATGCAACTCCATATATCGCGGGCGGTTAACTGCAAAAGTGATGCCGCGTTGGCCTGGTCACCTTAACAAGCGTTTAAGTGAAATCCGTTAATTCCTGCGATCTATCCCCGATTCTAAAGCAATTTTCAGCGCAACTAATTTTGGCGCTGCCTACAAAAGTTAGCGCAGGCCATAGGCCTTCATTTTCTTCTGCAAAGCCGCCCTGGACAGGCCCAAGGCCTGCGCGGTACGGGACACATTGCCCTGGTGTTGACGCAACGCGTCGGCGATGTGACGGGCCTCGAAGGCGGCCCGTGCCTTACGTAAGGAGTTCGCGCTCGATTGGGATTGTCCCTCGGCTGCGGGTGGCGCGGCTTGGGTGGTCGCCGGGGCTGCGGCGGTTTGCGGGACCGGCGTGGGCGGCTCTCCAGCCTGGGTGACGGATACCCCAAGGCCCGCACTCAGGTGACCGGGATGAATTAAATCGCCGTCGCGGGCCAGGGCCACCGCCCGATCGATCTCGTTGCGCAGTTCGCGGACGTTGCCGGGCCAGTCATAACGGCCCAGAAGGTCAATCGTTTCGGGCGCTAATCCCAGGATACGCTTATGATGGCGTTGAGCGGCTGCGTTGAGAAATTCACCCGCCAGCAGCGGAATATCCTCGCGCCGTCGGCGCAGGGGCGGCAATCTGATGGGGAAGACTGCTACGCGATAGTAGAGGTCCTGGCGAAAATTGCCCCGCTCGACTTGGGTCTTCAAGTCCCGATTGGTCGCCGACAACACCCGTACATCCACCTTGCGGGGCAGATTGTCTCCAACCGCTACCACCTCCTCCTCTTCGAGCACGCGCAGCAGCTTGGCCTGCATGCTCATCGGCATGTCGGAGATTTCGTCCAGAAAGATGACTCCGCCGTGAGCGGCTCGAAACAGCCCCGGATTGTCGCGCACCGCACCGGTAAAGGCGCCGCGACGATGGCCGAACAGTTCGCTTTCGAGCAAAGTTTCGGGCAGCGAGGCGCAGTTGATCGCAACGAACGGTCCCTCACTGCGCGCGCTCGCCATGTGAATGCCGCGTGCCACCAATTCCTTGCCGGTGCCGGTCTCGCCTTCGATCAAAACCGGAATCGAAGATGCGGCCGCGCTCTCCATCAGGCGGAACACTTCGAGCATCGCGGGCGTGCTGCCGATGATTTTGCTGAAGACGTCGGTGCGCGCCAGATCGCGGCGCAGGACACCGACGCGAGTGCGCAGGCTGGCCTCCGATTCACGTACTTGCGTGTACAGCCGCGCATTTTCGATCGCAATCGCGATACTGGCGCCCAGCGCCTCGAAAAAGGCCATGTCCTCTTCGGAAAACGGCTGCGGGCCGCGGCTGTTTACCGCCTCGATCACGCCGACCTTGCCTTGATGCGTAATCAGCGGCACGGCCAACAGGTCGCGGGTGGTGAAGCCGGTGATCTCATCGGCGCCGTGGTAATGGCGGGGGTCGCGCTGCGCGTCCGCAACCCGGATGGCGATCCCTTCGCGCAGCGCCGCGCCGGCGATTCCAGCGTCGGCGGGGAAGCGCAGGCGGCGCAACCGCTCGACGACGTTCGGATCGACCTGCGAAACGTAGGGAAAATAAAGTTCGTTGTGCTCCGGATCCAACAGCAGCACGGAGATGCCTTCGGCATTGAGCACCTCGCGGCATTTGGCGACCACCAGCGGAATCAGTTCGTCCAGCTCGATACGCGCTGCAAAGGCGCACCCCAGTTCATACAGCAGCGCAAATCGATTGGCCGCCGCAGAACCCTCCGCGCCGTCGGCCTCACGAGGCGAGTTCTCCCCTCCCATTAGCGGGCGCAGCCTGGCTGTTCGGTCTTCCAAAGCTTTCTTCTGCCGTGCAGTTGCAGTCCAAATCCTCCGGTCAGTTGCCGATCACAAACGCACAACTGGTGGTGCCGCTGCCGCCAATGTTAAGCGTGGCAAACTTCCTTGCTCCCTCGACCTGGTAGTCCCCGGCGGTCTGCGTGACCTGACGGAACGCATCCAGGAGCTGACGGACGCCGGTTGCGCCCACCGGATGGCCCGCGCCAATCAGGCCGCCGCTGGGATTGATCGGCAGCTTCCCACCCAGCTCGATTATCCCTTCTTCCACCGCTTTCCATGACTCGCCGGGTTTGGTGATTCCGAAGTGATCGATCGCCATGTATTCGGAGGTGGTGAAGCAGTCGTGCGTCTCGATACCGGCGATGTGTTCCAACGCAACTCCGGCGCGCGCAAAGGCGTCGAGGATCGCCTGGCGGGTGTGCGGGAGCACGTACTGACTGCCGCGGCTTTCGGCGATCTTGGTGTCAAATTCGATCGGGGCCGTGCGATGGCCCCATCCCAGGATGCGCGGCAGCTTGTCCAGCGCCAGGCCGCGCCGCTGCGCGTATTGACGCGCGAAGCGCTCGGAGGCCAGGAAAATCGCCACCGCGCCGTCGGTTACCTGCGAGCAGTCCGAAGCTTTGATGCGCCCGCCGATCACGGCGTTGTAGCGGCTGTGACGCGCGGCGTGGCTTTCGCTCATGTACCAGTTGCGGGTCTGGGCCAGCGGGTTGCGCCGTGCATTGGAGTAATTGACCGCCGCGATGTGCGCCAGATGCTCGTCGCGCAAGCCGTAGCGTTTGTCGTACTCATCGCCCAGGCGGCCGAACAGTTTAGGAAACGGAAATTCCACTCCCTTCGCCTCGCGTTCGTACCATGCTGCGGTGCCCAGGAAGTCGCCGCCGGTCGCCGGATCGACCGTCTTCATCTGCTCGACCCCGATTACCGCCGCCAAATCGTAGCGCCCGGCCTCGATTTCCGCGGACGCCGCCAGGATTGCGATCGAACCCGAGGCGCAGGCCGCCTCGTGGCGGGCGGTGGGGATTCCTGACAGCGCCGGATCGACATCAACGACAAAGGCTCCCAGATGGCCCTGATGGGTGTACAGTTCGGCCGCGAAATTACCCACGTGCGCGGTCTGCACGTCGCGCGGCTCGATCCCGGTCGCCTCCATCGCCCCCACCATCGCCTCGCGGATCATCGCCACGATGTGCTTGTTTTCCTTGGACCAGTTGCGGGCGAAGTCGGTCTGTGCCCCGCCCAGAATAAAAACCGCCGGCCGGCTCATTTGCTCACTCCTTATCCGACGAAGGTGCGGCCGAAGTCCAGCACACTGCCTGCGTAAAGCTTGCGCCCCTCCGCCGCCGCACGCTCCACGAGCTGCGGGACGTTCAGTTCATAGCGCCGCATCAGCTCCACGGTGTCGGCTGCGCCCAGCAGATCGACCAGCACCGAGGGCGGCGCCCAATTGAACCCATAGCTCATAATCGTGTCGATGTCGCCATTGGTGGCGGCGACCTCGCCGACCCGGTTTAGCGCGTAGCTGATATAGCCCAACACGACGCGCCGGGCGAGGTCGGCTTCGCCGCCCTGCGCAGTTTTGAGCACCGCCAGCGATTCGCGATAACGGCCGACCCGATGCAGGGTCTTCATGCGTTCGACGAATTGGATCGGCGCGGGTGGCGCTGCTTCATGATAAGTGCCGCTGGCGGTGTCGAGTACTTCGACCCCTTTTTCGGTGCGGCGATAAAACCCGCCACGCGCGGGCGTCTTGTCACCCAGGTGGCCGCGCGCGATGCCTTGTTTCATGTAATCGGGCAGCTTGAACAGCGCGTGCGCCTCGTCGCGCGCGTGGGCATGGACGTTATCCACAATCGCTTCGTGCACATCCCAGCCGACCAGATCGATGGTCGCCAACGGCGCCATCGCGCGGCCCGTGTGCGGCCCGATCAGGTAGTCGAGGAAAACCACCCCGTAGTCCGGCACCAGTTGTGCGACTTCGTTGAGTGTCTTGAAAGCAATCCGGTTGGCGGCAAAGGCGGGCCGATCGGCGGCCACAATCAGCCGGCGTCCCAGGCGCTTGCTCAGTAGTGCGCTGACCTTGGCGACGACCGCCGGATCAGTGCCCGTATGCGGGATGACCTCGGTTCCCACAATCATGTGTGGAGGATTGAACAGGTGAATGCCCAGGAAATGGCGGCGGAAGGATTCGCTGCGCCCCTCCGCCATCGCGGCAATCGATAGCCCTGAGGAAACGGTGGCGACAATCGAGTCGGGCCGGCGGCATCGGTCCACGCGCTCGAAGTAGCTGCGTTTGAGCTCCAGATCCTCGGCCAGCGCCTCGAAGATGATTGCGGCGCCTGCCACGCTGCGCTCCAGGTCGGTACTGTAGGCGCCGATTTCGATGCTTTCGGAGATTGCCTCGGCCCGGGCCAAAGCCTGAACTTCGGCCAGCGCGTCGGCAGCTTTTTGCTGGTCGCGAGCCAGCATCGTCACTTGATAACCGCCGGCGGCAAACACTTCGGCGGCGCCGATTCCCATCACTCCATTGGCGCCCAGGATCACCACCCGTTCGCTATCCGAACCCACGCTGTCTGCTGTACTCAGAAATCCTCCCTGCAACCCAAACCGCCCTTCCTCTGTGTCCCCCATGCCCCCAAGGGCAGGCGGTCCTACAATAGCGTTGAAGCGGGCCGGTTGCCAGTGCTTTCTTCGCGAGGAGCCGGAAGCGGCGCTGGCCTCCTCAGGGCTCCAGCCACCCGCATCGGTGGGCGGCCAGCATCCCGGTGGCCTCCGGCGGCCCCCAGCTTCCCGCCGGATAGCTGAGCATACCGGTCCGTCCGTCGCGCTGCCAGACGTCGAGGATACTCTGGATGAAGCGCCAGGAGCGCTCGACCATCTCCGCCTGCACAAACAAGGTCTGGTCGCCCACCATCACTTCGTACAACAGCATTTCGTAGGCCTCGGGCGAGCGGGCGTCGAATTCGCGCCGGTATTGCAGGTCCATGTCAACCGGTCCGATCGCCAGATCCAGCCCCGGCCGCTTGCCCATCACGGAGAGCGAGAATCCCTCATCGGGCTGAATCCGCAGGGTCAGAATGTTGGCCGGCAACGGATGGTGCTCGGCGAACAGGATGGCGGGAAGATGTTTGAAATGAATGGCAACGGAACTGGCGCGGCGTGCCAGCGCCTTGCCGGTACGCAAATAAAAGGGCACTCCCGACCAGCGCCAGTTGTTTACAAAAACTTTAAGTGCCACATAAGTTTCGGTCGCGGAGTGGGGCGCCACCCCAGGCTCTTGCAGGTAACCGGGCAGCGGGTGTCCGTCGACCTGACCGGCAGCGTACTGGGCGCGCACCACCTGGGTCCGGGCTTCATCGGGCGTCAAGGGCTTGATAGCGCGCAGCACGTTGAGCTTGGCCTCTCTGACATCGTCGGCCGCCAGGCTGACTGGCGGCTCCATCGCAATCAGGCTCAGGAGTTGAAAGATATGGTTTTGCACCATGTCGCGCAGCGCGCCGGCATGATCGTAATAGCCCGCACGCGTGCCGACACCTTCCTGCTCGGCCACCGTGATCTGCACATGATCGATATGATGGTTGTTCCAGACCTGCTCGAAGATGCTATTGCCGAAGCGCAGCACCATGAAATTGCGCACCGTTTCCTTGCCCAGGTAGTGGTCGATGCGGAAGATCTGGCTCTCGTCGAGATAGCGATGCAGCCCGGCGTTGATTGCCATCGCGCTGCGCAAGTCCACCCCAATCGGTTTTTCTACCACCACCCGGCTGAAGCCCGGGCCCTGCGGCGGTGCGATCAGGCCTGCGCCATGCAGGCGTTCAACCCAATCGAGGATCGCATCGGGCGGAATCGCCAGATAAAAAATGCGGTTGGGCGGCAAGGCGCTGGCCGACTCAATTTGCTCAAGCCGCGCCTTGAGCCGGGCGAAACTTTCCAGGTCTTCGATCCCCGCCAGGTAGTCCAGCCGCGCGGCGAAGCGCTCCCAGCATGGCTGCTGGATCGGTGCGCTGGAGAAACGCCCGATGGCGTCGCGCGCATGCTGACGGAACTGCTCCACCGCCATCGGCCGGCGCGCGCAGCCCACGATCATGGTCTCGTCAGCCAGCATTCGTTCCCCGCAGGCGTCCAGGCTGTAGAGCGCGGGAATCAATTTGCGCATCGCCAGATCGCCCGACGCTCCGAAGATCACCACCGTGCACGGCGGCACCTGTTTGGCGTCCGCCAGCCGTACGATCTGATCCATGGCGAAAGCTCCTTATACCATCAGCTTAGCGATACCCGGGGGCTGGCGCACGCAGCCGCACTCGCCGGGCCACGCCGTTTGAGCGTGCGCGCCGGGATGGGTTATGATGCCGACCATTAAGGTTCCCCTTCGCTGTCAGTGACGGCGACGGTTTGTTTGCCAGTTGACGACCAAGGAGTTCGGCGATGGCTTATGACCTCGTGATCCGTAACGGAACCGTAGTCGATGGAAGCGGCGCGCCGCGGTATCGGGCCGATGTTGCGATCGCCGCCGGCCGGATCGCGGAAATCGGCCACATCAGCGACGGCGCGCGGCGTACGCTGGACGCGTCGGACCTGATCGTCGCGCCGGGCTTCTTCGACCCGCATACCCATTACGACGCCCAGCTGTGCTGGGACCCGCTCATCACCTGCTCGTCGTGGCACGGCGTGACCAGCATCGTGATGGGCAACTGCGGCGTCGGCATCGCCCCCTGCCGTCCCGCCGATCGCGAAGTCGCCACCTGGGACCTGGTCAACGTCGAAGGGATTCCCTTTGACGTGCTCAACCGCGGCATCACCTGGGATTGGCAGAGCTTTCCCGAATTTATGGACGCCGCCCAACGCCGCGGCAGTGCCCTCAACCTGGGCTTCCTGGCCCCGCTGACCCCGTTGCGCCACATGGTGATGGGCGACGAGTCGATGGAACGCGCGGCGACCGCCCGGGAGCGCGGCGAAATTAAAGCATTACTTAAGGATGCGGTTGCGGCCGGTGCGCTCGGCTTTTCCTTGACGCGAGTCCGCCAGCATATCGGCTACCAGGGGCGTCCACTGGCCTGTCGTCTGGCTGACCGCGAGGAACTCAAGGCCTATGCCAACGCCCTGCGCGAGTTGGGCAAAGGCACGATCGAGATCGCGCTCAACCAGGATTTGGCGTTGGTCACCGATGAGGAAGCCGAATTGCTCGATTTTATGCTCACGCAAAGCGCGCGGCCGGTGACCTGGTTGGGGCTGGCGCCGACCTCGGGACGGGGCGATTCGCATGTCGAAACGCTGTACAAGATGGCGCCGCTGATCGCGCGCGGCGGCATCCCGCAAGTGATCGCCTATCCCTCCGAGCCGCAGTTCTCCATGCGCAATCCGTTCCTGTTGGCGAGCATTGAGTGCTGGCAGCAGGTGTTCAACAAACCGCCTGAGGTACAAAAGCAAATCTACCGGGCTCCCGCCTTCCGCGCCGCGTTTCGCGAAGCTTTGAAAACGCCGCAAATCTTCGCCGGCAGGTTCGACCGCGTGCGAATCGATGAGGCCGGCGATGCGGCGCTCAAGCATTACGAGGGCAGGATGGTGGCGGAGGTCGCGCACGAACGGGGCGCCGATCCCCTCGACACGTTTTTGGACCTGGCGATTGAAGATGACCTGCGCATCCGCTACGCGGTCGCCAATCGCGGCGAGGAGCGCCTAGCGCCGCTGATCAAGGACCCGCGCACGCTGGTTGGTCAAGCCGACGGCGGCGCGCACGTCGACATGATTTGCATGGCCGGCTATCCCACCTATCTGATTGGGACATGGGTGCGCGACAAGCAGTTGATGACCCTGGAGGAAGGCGTGCGCCGGCTGACCTCGCAGCCCGCCGATCTATTCGGCTTTCCCGAGCGGGGACGCGTCGCACCCGGCGCTGCGGCCGATCTTGCGATCTTCGATTACGATAGCATCGGCTGCGCCAGGCGGCCCGAGTCGCGCCATGACCTGCCGGGCGGCGGCCTGCGCCTGGTAACCACATCGCGCGGCGTCGAATACACCATCGTCAACGGCGAGGTCCTCTACGAGCACGGCCGGCACACGGGCGCATTGCCGGGACAGGTGCTGCGCTCGCGGCCATTGGAGTCCTGAGCGCAAAATTCTTTCGCAAACTGTGGCGGGCCGCCGTGCCCGCTATTAAGAGGCGCGGGCCCGGCCCGCGCCACCGACTTCTCTCACGGCGGGCTGGAGCGGTAACGGTTGAGCATTTGGACCGCCGTGCGCGCCTGCCGCCCTCAACCCGCCCCACTGGCGGGCACGGCAGGCCGCATCCAGAAGTCCGCAATGGGAAATTTGCAGCGCGGAGGACAGCATGGGTCCCGTCGAAGGCCTGAATATGCCGCTGGAAGAAGCGATGCGCACGCAGCGCGCGATTCGCCGCTTGCGGCCCGACCCGGTGGACGACGCGCTGGTGCTCCATCTGATCGAGTTGGCGCTCAAGGCACCCACGGGGTCCAATGCGCAGAACTGGGAATTCGTGGTGGTCAAGGACCCCGCCGTCAAGGCGCGGCTGGCCGCACTCAATCGCCGCGCGTGGCGCGTTTACGGCGGAATCGGCCGGCGGATGGCGAAGCGGGCGGACGATCGGGCGATGCTGCGGATTATCGAAGCGGTGCAGTGGCAGGCCGATCACTTTGTAGAAATTCCCGTCCTGGTGGTGGCGTGCCTCAAAACGCTCATCCTGCCCTGGCCTCCGATCGCTGCCGCCAGCGCCTACGGTTCGATCTTTCCCTCGGTGCAGAACCTGTTGCTGGCGGCGCGCGCCGCCGGGCTGGGCGCCGCGCTCATCACGCTGCCGCTGTGGAGCCGGTTTCTGGCGCGCCGCGCGCTGGGACTGCCCTGGAACGTCGCGCCGTGCGCGGTGGTGCCGCTGGGATGGCCGCTTGGACGCTACGGACCGACCCATCGCCGCCCGGTTGAGGAGGTGGTCTCATTGAATCGCTACGGCAACCGCGCCTTGCGGCCGGCGCACTGATCGCGCAGGATCGCGATCTGGACCGAGCAAAGCGACACCTATAGCTTCAGTTGATAGCCTCGGATCGCCAAGCCGGCCGCGTCCATATGATCGGGACCCTGGCGCGGCCGCTCAAATATCCGGGGCGAGTGAACTGACGATGAAGATTCAAGTGGCAGTCGTAGGTGCAACCGGCATCGCCGGACAGCAGGTGCTGGCGGGACTGGACAACCATCCGACCTTCGAGGTCGCCGCGCTGGCGGCCTCCGAACGCTCGGCGGGCAAATCGTTCGCGGAGGCAATTACCGATCCCGACAGCGGCATCAAGCGATGGTACGTAGCGGGGGCCGAACCGGCGCCGGCGGTGATGGCGCTGGCGGTGCAGGAGGCCAGAACTCTGAAGCTCGACGGCATCGACCTGGTGTTCGCGGCGGTGGAATCGGAGGCGGCGCGCGAACTGGAACCGCTCTATGCGCGCCGCGTGCCGACCATCTCCACCGCCCGGCCCCATCGCATGGAGCCCGACGTGCCGCTGGTCATCCCGGGCGTCAACCTCGACCATCTGGCGCTGGTCAGGGAACAGAAGCGCCGGCGCGGATGGCAGGGATTTATCGCCACGCTGCCCAACTGCACGGCGACCGGGATGGCGATCACGCTCAAGGCGTTGGAGGCGCAGTTCGGAATCGACGCGGTGATGGTGACCACGATGCAGGGGATCTCGGGTGCCGGGCGCGACCTGCCCGCGCTGGACATCGTGGAGAACATTATTCCCTATATCCCGCGCGAGGAAGAACGCGTGCGGATTGAAACGCGCAAGATCCTGGGACGAATCGGCGAAGGCGCAATCATCGAGCCGCCCATCCGGGTCAGCGCGACCTGCACCCGCGCCGGCGTAATTTCGGGCCACACCGAATCGGTCAGCGTCGCGCTCAAGACGCCCGCCTCGCCCGAGGAGGTGATGGCGGCGTTCGAGGCCTTTGGCGCCGACTTCACCAGACTGCGCCTGCCGACCTCGCCGCGCCACATGATCACGGTGCATCGCGATCCGATGCGTCCGCAGCCGCGTTTGGACCGCGACGCGGAAGACGGCATGACCACGTCCGTGGGGCGCATCCGGCCCGACGAAGTGCTGCCCAACGGCGTCAAGTACCTGCTGGTGACGCACAACGCCGCGATGGGCGCGGGCAAGGGCGCGGTCCTGCTCGCCGAATACCTGGCCCACGCCGGCTATCTGCGCGCGTAATATCTTCGCCAGCGCAGGCTCGCGCTTTGCGCCGGGGTTGGTTTGCTACTGAATTGACTACTAACCGCTTTTCTCAATTTCAGGCGGTGGGCACCAACGCGCTTTTAGCCAACACCAACGGCAACAACAACACGGCTTTGGGCTTGGCGCACTCGACTGCATCGTCACGCGCGCCAAAAACATCATCTGTTGAAAAGCCCTATCGATCGCTCTGGCCGGGCGGCGGCTCACCAACTGATGGTCACGCTGACAGTGTCGCTGTAAAGGCCCGCTTCCAGGTCCTGCAGTGCTGAGACGCGGCCGTAGAAGTAGACCATTACCGGGCGGTTAACGGGGGGAGAGGGATCGAAGAACGGCTGCGTGCCATTGCTTCCATCGCCCCACACCACGCTGCAGCCTGGATCAAGACAGATTTCGTAGTTGGCCTGGGAGGAACCGTGCTGCAGTTTGCAGGTGTGGGTAACGCAATTGAGGGTTATCCTTACCGGGACACTTGCGGTGCAGCTATAGGCGAGTTTACCAACACCGGCCGTATCCGAGGAGGTGAAAATCTGGTAGGTGCTGAACACCATCGGCGAAGCCTGGACCCGGCATTGCGCCGCTGTAATAGCCGCCGGCTCCGCCGTCAAACCTGTGAAGGCCGGGTTCAGGAAAGCGAGCAGCGCGAGCCTTTTCAGTGCGGCACGCACGTCAGCTCGCCCAATTTGACCAGATCGGCGGTGGATTCGGGAATTGGCAGGGTCATACGGCACTCGCCGGCCCAGTAGCGCACAGCCGCCGGGTAGCTGCCGGGGGAAAGGTTTTCAAGGTAGAACTCGCCCCGCCGTCCGATTGGCGAGGAGGGTTTGCCGGGCGCGGTTACATACAACTCTCCAAAGGAGGGGATCTCCAACTTGCCGGCACGCGAAATCTTGAGCCGGCCCATGAAGGCCTGGCGCCGCGAAACGGCGAAGTTGACCACCGCGCCGCCGCGGTAAGGAGTGGCGACGCTGAGATGAGTTGCGCCCACGCTGTAGTTGACCGGAATATCGCGGTCGTTGATGGAAAGATAGTTGCCGTAATAGCTCAGCAAATCGGGCACCAGCAGGTTTCCGTTTGAATCGGTCCTGCCCATCGGCTGATTGGACAGGTAGCCCGTGACGCCTTCGACGCCCGCCACCCGGAGCAGTGCGTAGCTATCTTCGATTGGGCGCGTGGCGAACAAGTCGCCGCCAATTGTTACCAGGCCGCCGGCAAGCGTCAGATCAGCAAAGTTGCTGCCGCCCACGTTCGACTCGTCGAACTCGAAGTAACCGTGATTGCCGTTGTACTGAAACTGCCCAAAGCCCTGCGGGGATGGGCCGGTCTGAGCCTGCACCTGGTAGCCATAACCGGGGCCCAGCGGCAGCCCCTTTGAAATCCGCACACCTTCTCCCATTTGAGTGTCGCTGAAAACCGTGCTGATGGTACTGCCGAAGCTCCAGTTAAGCGCTACGTAAAGGTCATTGCTTGCGCTTGTGCGCACGAAATAACTGCGCGAGGCGCTAACCTGCAGGTTGAGGCCGTCCCATAGTTGCAACATCCCCACGAGCGATGCTTCCCAGCTCCGGCCGGCGTCGCGAAAGTCGTAATAAACAATTGAGGGAGTGAGACTCAGGCGCTCTGTAAGCTGCAGACCGGCAAACACATTGGCCTGTAACAGCGGGCGATCATACTGGGGCAGCAACCCCAAAGTTGCGTAGTGCGTGCTCGTGTACTGAACCAGTGTGCTCAAGCTGAAGGACCAAGGTGAAAGCCACGTGTAGCTCGCCAGTACCGAACCGCCCGGACCGGCGACGCTTTCGCTGAGCGCGCCATTGAATCCTAGCTGGCCGACCGGCAAACGCAGCGTGGCTTCAGGGCCGCCGCTGGCCAGATGCGGTTCGCCCTGAAAGAAGATGCCTGGCGTAATCGAATCAGTGAGACCGTAACGATGCCATCCCGAAAGCGCCGGTTGTGTGTAGCCGAAGTCGCTGATGCCGAAATTCTCTCTGACGAAGCCAAGGCTGTAGCTATACTGTTGCAGTCCCTCTTTCAGAACGCTCGTACTGAGGTAATAGGGCATCGCCAGGGCCTGTTGTGCACCGAACGGATTGCGGATTACCACCTGCGCGTTGCCCGCGCCGGCCTGTAGCGGCAGGTCCTGAAGCGTAAACTGTCCAGGGGGCAGCTCGATGGTTCGCGTCAGCACACCGTTTATGTATATATAGGCGGTGGATGGCATGGTCAGCGCGCCGCTCATCGTTGGCGAAGGAAAATAGATGAAATACGGGTCCAGCGCGAAGTTGGTGGCATAGGTCGCTCCGCCGATATAGGCCTGGCCGCCGAGCAGTCCCGCATTGGCTATCGAGTCGCCCAACGTAAACCGCGCCAGACGGTGGGTATCATCGACTATCGCGCTGCTCAGCCGCCTGACCGGCGTGCCTTGCGGAGTAAGAATAAAGCTATTGTAAAGCAGCACGCGCTCGTGACTGATTCCGGCCTCGCCGAACATGCTCGGCCTGAAAAAATTTGACGCGCCCGCGCCGTTTTGCAGGCTCAATGAGTAATTGAGAAAAGCGCTGGGAGAACTTTCATAGGTCAGGTCCGGCGGCCGGAGCGAGCGCATCTTTAGCGTTGTGGCGGGCAACAGCGAGGGAGCAACCGTTACGCTGAGTGTTCCCGAGTGCGAGTCGAACGTGTAGGTGACGGCGGGCGCGAGCGATGACAGCAGGACGTAGTTCTCCCCTTTCACCATCCGCTGCTGTCCGCCGAATTTTCCCAGCCCTGCCTTGTGCAACCCCTCCACGCTGGCCCATACTTCGCGGTTTTCAAGTAGCGCCAGGATGTTGCCTTTGTCGACCTCGTCCACGAACAGCGCGACAAAGACGCGCCGCCCGCCATGCGCCTGGGCCGGGGCGGGTGCCGCGCCGGCCAGGGAGAAGCTCACCACCGACAGAATCAGCGCAAAGACGGCACTAGCGCGCGTCCGTCCCGGCGCCGAGGACGCACGCGCCGGGCGCAACTGGAGCCTGACCCTCGTAGTCTCTTCCATCTGCGGTGACAACCCGGATCGTGATTTCGCTCAGCGAAGCGCAGTCCGAACGAGGGATCGGCAGACGATACTGGCGCACTCCGCCGGCCAGGATGTACCAACCCGTCAGCTCCTGGCCAAAGGCGGTGGCCCCGCTTGCGGTACGGCCGTCAACCCTAATCTTCGTGGGAATAAGATGAACCGTGCCGGTATTGCGCAGTTCGAATCCCACCAATCCGCCGGTGATCGCGATATTGTCGATAGTTAATTGCTCAACCGCTTTCACGGGCCGCACAAAGACCGGCACCCCGACTCTTGGCGCGACCCGCAGCGACACGGAGCGTGAGCTCGCCTGCAATGGGACGGAGTCAGCCGCCTCGGGAAGTTCCTCGATGAAAATTCGATAGGTCTTTTCAACCGCTCCGGGCGCGGCAGTCGTGCCCACGCGAACGTTTTGTGTAGCCCCGCTGCGCAGTTCGAACATCTGCGGAAAATAGAGAATATCGTCGGTATCAGAAAGTTTCAGCGTGCCGTCGGGATTCTGCTCCCACGCGTAGGCTTCGACCTGCAAACGCATCGTGCGCGCGCCCAGGTTGCGGAGGGCGAGCAGAGTCACGTCGCCGGAACGGGAAAAGTCGATCGACACCGGCTGAATATCGAACTGTCCTGAATTGGCGCATACCGCCTTGAAGAACAGCGCCGCGGCGGCTGCGGTCGAAATCCTCCATGCACGCCGCCGCAGCGCCAGCCTATCGAACAACATACCGACGGGCCGCAGCGCTTTAGAAGTTGACGGTTGCCGTTATGGTGTCGGTATAGGTGCCTACCGGAACGTCCTGGCCACCGGGCGCCTGACCGTAAACGTTTGCCGTTACCGCGGTCTTTGAAGAGTTAAAGGGCCCGAGCGTTGGCGCGGTCGAGGCCGTATTTCCCCACAGCGTGGTGAAGGCTGAATCCTGGTAGAAATCGTAGCCGATGTAATTGCCGTTGCCATCGGAGGCGGCACGCGTGGAGCCCGACGGCGCATGGCCTGAATGGGTACCTGCATCCAACCCGACCCACACGCTTGAGGTGTTCTTGTTGCAGTTGACAGAAATAAAGTTTGCCGACGTCACCTGCAAGGAAGAACTGGCGTTGGCTACGACCGGGTCGTAAGCGCCGAAGTTGTATGTACCCGTAGTTGCTATCTTGCAGTTGCGCGCCACCGCCATGCTGACCCCGAAAGTTGTCGACGAGGTTCCCGCGCTGGCCTTGAACGCCGGCAACAGTGCAAGCACCACTGCAAACAGAAAACAGCGCAGCCGCCTGCGGCTCATATGCCCACCGGTACGCACCTGACCATTCAAGATTGAATAGCGACGGCAAATTCCCCGGCGACTACGGACCGAGACCGTGTCAACCTGGCCGATAGCAAGTGCCGGTCTACACTGAAGGAAGAAAGAAAAACCCATCCCAACCTCCTGCTGCTGCTGATGATGATGATGGTGTATTCCCTGCTGCAGCTACCAGCTCTTGGTTTGGAAGACGCTGCACAGGATCTAAATAACTAGGCAGAGCGGATGAGTCAACGCCTTCAAAAGCCTCTTTAGGTAGAGTGACAGCCTTGTAACAGAGAATAGAACTGACTACAAAAGTCACCGGCAAAAGAATAGAGGTAGATATCGACGCTGGTTCAGAACTGATTGCCAATCCTGCGTAAAAAAGAGAATTCGCAATAAGAGTGTGTGAGGATACCGAAAAATAGGCAGTGCGAGAATCTGAACCGATAGTAGAGTAATTCAACATCCAGTGAGAGGTCAGCCGTAGAGAGCATTCGAGCTTACGCGGCGAAAGTATCCCAGGTAAAAGTTAGTGCTTGAAAGGAGCAGTTCATAAAAAGGGCGAGGTTCGGCGAGGAGCAAATCATCAACATCCTAGACGAAGGCGAGGCGGGCGGAAGTCGGCGAGCTGTGCCGGCGGCACGGGATCTTTGGCGCGACGTTTTACACGTGGTGCCAGAAGTACGGTGGCCTGGAGATCTCCGAGATGCGCCGCCTAGTCAGCCAGCGTGTCGTGTATACGAAGTCCACCCGCATGAGTTCGCTTCGCCACTTGCCACCCCACCCGAACTTAGGACCGCGCCCGCCGCGCGCACCGCTTTGCCAGCCAAACTCTTTGGTAATGCAGAATCAGGATGTGAGCTTACCCCTTTCCGTATCCCGACACTCAAAGGGCGGGTAAAAAATATTGGGGCAACATTCGCCGAACACTCCGGGTAATGCGAGGCGAACCGGCACCTGTAAGACGATCGGCGAGTTCATGGTCCCGACTACGCGATAGCATCTGGATGTGGTCCGTGCTGTGGCCTTCCAACGGCGTGACGCACCTTAAGGGACCGGCGGAAGCAAAGATTCGAACCACGTCGTGAGTGACCCGGGTGCCGGGAGTTCAGGGCGGGCGGACCATGACGGACACCCGCTGTGTTGAACGGCGATCGCGGGCAAGTGCTTTACCTCGGCTCACTGTGACTAATAGAATCGATCGTGCACTTTAGCAATTTCTATTCGCGAACTGTTCATATTTCTGTCACCGGACTCTAACCGCCGTCCTTCATAAGCTGCCTTCCATGGAGGAAGGCAAGCCTATGCTCAGCAAGCGATTGATGACAGCGCTCGCCGCGGCACTCTTGGTGACTGCGTCGATAGCGCCGCGCGCCTCGGCCACCGGGTCGGAGCATATCAATGGGCGCAACGGTATCCGCCATGTGCTGCTGATCAGCATCGACGGCATGCATGCAATCGACTATCTCAATTGCACGCAGGGGATCAGCGGGTTTAACGGCGGCAAGCCTTTTTGCCCGACTATTGCTGCCCTCGGCCGGACCGGCGTCAATTACGTTGCCGCATCCACGTCCAGGCCGTCCGACTCGTTCCCTGGGCTGATGGCGATCGTGACCGGCGGGTCGCCGCGGACGGTTGGCGCCTACTACGACGTGGCTTACGACCGCGTTCTGGCACCGCCCCAGCATGACACGGGGAATGGACTGCTGCACGGCAGTTGCATCGCGAACCAAAACAACGGCACACGCACCGAATACGAAGAGGGAATCGACATCAATCAGAACCTGCTCAACGGCGGCGCGCCGAGCGGCGACGGGGGCCTGAATTCGATCGATCCGACCCGCTTGCCGCGCGATCCGTTCAAGAATTGCGCACCAGTTTTTCCCTACAACTTCGTCAGAACCAACACCATCTTTGGCGTGGTGCACGCAGCGGGCGGTTACGTTGCCTGGGCCGATAAGCATCCGGCATACGTTGCAGTCGCCGGGCCCGGAGATGGCAGCGATCTCGACGATTTTTACGGCCCCGAGATAAACTCCCAGATCCAGAACTATATTCCCCAGTCCACAATGCCCGCCGACGTGCCGCAATGCGCTGCCGCCACGCTGCCCGACTCCGCCGAAGATCCCACCGATGACTACACCGGCAGCTTCCAGAACATCCAGTGCTACGACAGCCTCAAGGTGCAGGGAATTCTCAACCAGATCGACGGCAAGACCCACGATGGCAGCGCCGGCGCGCCGGTGCCGAATATCTTTGGGATGAACTTTCAAGCCGTCAGCGTCGGTCAGAAGCTGGTTTATCAGTACAGTCCCATCGCGCCCGGTTACAGCAAAGCCGGCGGTTACCTGGACTCGACCGGGACCCCAAGCCCATCGCTGTTTCAGGAGATCAGGTTCGTCGACAACTCGATCGGCCTGATGGTTGCGGAGCTCGCCAGAACCGGCCATCTCGACGACACCTTGATCATAATCAGCGCCAAGCATGGCCAGTCGCCCATCGACATCAATCGAGTGCTGCGAATTCCAGCGGATAATGGCGGAAATTCGCCCTCGGGTATCCTGGGCGGCGCATACCTGCCCGATTCGGAGATAAACCAAATCGGCCCCACTGAAGACGACGTGTCGCTGCTGTGGCTTAAGGATTCCGCAGACACCGCCGCGGCCGTCCAGGCACTGGAGATGGCCTCACCGGCTCTTCCTGCGTCGGCCAATATCTCCGCCATCGGCGAGATCTACAGCGGCCCCGGCATTGTCGCACTGTTCGGAACCCCGGGCCTTCCGCCCAATGATCCGCGCGTGCCGGACATCGCGGTCGAGACCAACGTCGGCGTGATCTATACCGGGAAGAAAAAGAAAGTAGCCGAACACGGCGGCTTCGCCCACGACGACACCAACGTGATGCTGCTGGTGTCCAATCCAAAACTGAAGGCCGCAACCATCACCAGCCCCGTGCAGACCGCCCAGATCGCCCCAACGATCCTGGCGGCGCTCGGCCTGGATCCTGACGCTCTACAGGCGGTGCGAAAGGAAGGCACGCAGGTGCTGCCCGGACCGAAGTTCTAGCCGCAACCATCGCCGAGCGAAGCAGGCAACATGTCTGCTTCGCTCGGCGGATTTGCCGGCCGCGGGCGTTTTCTCCGCCTCTGCATTCCCGCGCAAGCCTTTGTGCCCAGAGCGTCGGCTTCCGATTGCTAAACGGTGGGCGGCGGGAAAATGGTCAACGACCGTTGACCGATCCAAAAGCGGAATCTGGCCTGTTGGCAGCGATTCCGCCATTAATTCGGACATGAAGGCATCCATCCGCCTCCTGCTTGCTGCGGCGCTCATTTGGCACAGCACCGCGCTTGGGTTCGCGCAAACCCCGGCGTCGGCTCCCGTCCTGCCGTGCAAACCCGTCAACCTGGGCCAATACAAAATCGAATTGACGCACTACAAGGAATCGGGCCAGTACGAACGCGACCTGGCCGTCGCGGCCGGGCGCGCTGCCGCCTGGCTTGCCCAACAGCGGGGGCGCAAGGGCAAGTTGGCTATCGTGCTCGATATCGATGAAACTTCGCTGTCCAACTGGCCAGTAATCAAGGCCGATGATTTCGGGTTCATCCCGCAGGGACCGTGCGATTTGTCCCGGGATGGCATTCCGATCGGCGCCTGCGGGTGGATCGACTGGATCAACCAGGCGCGCGACAAACCGATCCTGCCGACGCTGGCGCTCTACCGTCAGGCGCGGCAGGCGGGGATCGCGGTATTTTTCATCACCGGGCGTCCCGGGATGCTGCGTGCGGCGACCGAGCGCAATTTGCGCGCGGCGGGCTATGACCAATGGCAAGAGCTGATCATGAGGACCGGCGGCTACCGGACCGAATCGGTGATCAGCTACAAGAGCGCGGCGCGCGCCGCCATCGAACGCCAAGGCTACATGATCGTGCTCAACATGGGCGACCAGGAAAGCGATCTGGCCGGCGGCCACGCCGAGCGCACTTTCAAGGTGCCCAATCCCTTTTACTACATTCCCTGAATCCGGCGTGCCGGCATCAGCCCGCTACAGGACGGATTTGGACCCCTCGGCGCGATTTGCCATCGGCCGCGAAAGCCGTGCTAAGATGGCCACAGGTACACTATCCGGCACTTCGGTTGAGTCCCTGATGTCCACTTCGGACCCCCGCGTTCTGGTCGAGATTCATGGCCTGACCAAGGCTTACGGCGCGTTTGAGGCGGTCAGGAACCTCGATCTATCAGTGGCGGGCGGCCATATCTTTGCGCTGCTCGGTCCCAACGGCGCGGGCAAGACCACCACCATCCGGATGCTGATGGGTATTTTGGCGCCGACTTCGGGATGGGCGAAAATCGACGGCCTGGATTGTTTCAGCGAGCGCGTCGAGGTTAAGCGGCGGGTCGGTTACCTGCCCGATGAACCGGTCTTCAACGACTATCTGCGCGGCAGCGAAATCATCCGCTTCTCGGGCGAGATGCACGGGCTTGACCGCACCGAGACGGAGCGGCGCGCGCGGCCGCTGGTGGAGCAACTGGGGCTGGGCGACGCGCTGCAGGAATTTGCCGCCAACTACTCGCGGGGGATGAAGAAAAAGCTCGCCTTGACCTGCGCGATGCTGCACGACCCCAGGCTGCTCATTCTTGACGAGCCGACCAATGGCCTGGATCCGTTCGCGACCCGCGAATTGCACGGACTTATCCGCGCCAAGGCGGCGCAGGGCCGAACCATCTTCTTTAGTACCCATCTGCTCGATCAGGCCGAAAAACTGTGCACGCAGATCGCCATCCTGGCCCGCGGCCGGCTGGTGGCGCGCGGCAGTCTGGCGGATCTACGCGCCCGCCTGTCAACCGACAGTTCGCTGGAAGAAATCTTCTTCTCTTTGGCGGGCGATTCCTCGGCCGCTGCCTAGACCCTGACATGGATGCCGTCGCGCCTCCCGGCACCTTGCGCGCGATCTGGACGCTCGGATGGCTTGCCCTGCGCCGTCAGTTCAATCGCCTGCAGACTGTGCGCTTCGGCTCCCGCGCGCGCGGCAACGGGGCGGGCCGCGCAGGCACGGCGACCAAATCCGGACGCCGGTCCGTGTTTGGCGCGGGCTTGTTTGTGCTGATGGTCATTTCGGGCTTCGTCGTCGCCGCCAGTGGCGTGGCGCGCATTTCAAACGTCGCTCAGCATCTCCCCGAGCCGCGCGACAAGCTCGTCGTCAGCCCCTACACGTACGCCCGCCTGGTCGACGTCGCCGGCGGCCTGCACGATTTGAAGGAACTTCGCGATCCCGCCGAGCGCCGGAAATTCCAGGCGATGTGGAATCGCTACCTGGAGCAACTCTTCAGTGCCGAAGTTCGATGGGGCGCCTATACCGAGGAGGAGGAGAGCGCCGCCTTGCGCCGTATGCGCCAGACTTTTGCGCGCGAGGGCGCGTCGGGTTTCGCGCCCGCTCATCAGGACCTGTTTGGCGTGTCGGCTGCGACCATGCCGCGCCAGCAGACCGCGCGCGCCGTCTTTTTGCGCGTCCTGGGCCTGCTCTTTGCCCTGTGGGTACCGATGATCGTGTTCCTGGCTCTGGGCATCAACAACAAGGACCTGGGCCAGGTGGAATGGAGCTTCGAATGGCTCTACACGTTTCCGGTCTCGGCGCGCGCGCTGTTCGTATCCAAACTGCTGGTCTATTCGGTTTTCGATCAGCTCGTGTGGTGGTTGCTGTTTCCTTTCGCGGTGGTCGCATTCATCGTCGCCGGCTACGGCTGGGCGGCGGTCGCATTGGGCCTGCTCGCGACGCTGTACCTCGCGATCCCGGCCGGATGCGTCTGTACGGTGACGGAGGTGGCGCTGCGCAAATACCTCAGTCTGGACCGGCTCAAGAATGCCCAGGCGCTGTTCACCGTTTTGGGCAGCGTGTGCCTGCTGATCTTCTACGCGTCGATGTTCTCGGCCTCGCTCGCCGGCGCCCTGGTCAATCACGTCGCCGCAACGCCGTGGCTGTGGAACTGGAACCTGTTTTCGCTGCCCCTGATCGCGAGCAGTCCGGGAGTTGGCACGCGGCATCGCGAACTGTGCGTGCTGGCGATGGCCGCGCTGGATCTGGCCGCGATTTGCTTTGCCCTGCTGGCCGCCGAATGGCTGACCCGCGATGGTTTGATGCGGGCGGGCGGGCCTTATCAAGGCTTGCGCGCAGCGGGCCCGGCTGGCTTCGGTCAAACCTGGCTTCGCGGCGTCGGCGCCCATGAGATGCTGTTATTGCGCCGCGACCGCAACCTTTTGGTCCAGGTGCTGGTGGTGCCGATGCTGGTGCCCGCTTACTACCTGCTCATCGATCCGCATCTGCGCTCCGTGTTGACTGGCAACTTCCGGCGCGCCGCGATGGTCGCGTTTGCGGTGGGCGCTTATTCATACGTCAGCAGCGCCGTTCCCGTTTTGAGCCGCGAAAACAAGACGCTGTGGTTTTTGCTGTCGCTGCCCCGCAGCCTGGTCTCGATCCTGCTGGACAAGGCAATCTTTTGGGCCGCGGTCGGCCTCATTTATGGCGGCGTGGTGCTGATGCTGTTGGTGCATTTCAGCCCGCATCTGCATGTAACATCATGGGGCTACGTGTTCCTGGTGTTTTACGGAATCGTGCTGTACGCGTTCATCGCTTCGGGCATCGGCATCCTGGCCGCCGACGTGTTCGAGCCCGAGCCGCGCGCGCAGTTGAAAATCAGCATGGTGTACCTGTACTTCATCCTGCTGGCGATGTACGCCAACATCTTCTATGCCGCTTCGCTGTGGACCAGCCTGGGACAGTTGGTGCTCTCCACGCTGCTGGCCTTTGCCCTGTGGCAGAGGGTCAGGGACATCGCGCCCTATCTGCTCGATCCCACCCAATATCCGCCGCGCACCATCAGCCTGGCCGACGGCATGATTGCGGCGCTGGCGTTCACGGTGGCGCAGCCGTTGGCGGCGATGGCGCTGTTGCGCACGATGCTGTCGCTGACCGCGCAAATCACGCTCGCCTACATGGCCGCGGGGTTGATTGTCGCGGCCGCAGTGCTGGCTGTCTATTGGTTGCAGGACGTGCCCAATCTGTGGCGGGAGTTGGGCTTTGTCGGCGCCCGTCGCGGCGCTCGGCCGATGGCGCACAGCGCCATGCAGGGCGTGCTGTGGGGCGGAGCTGCAGCCCTGGGCGCCTTTGCCTATCTTCATGTGCTGGATTTTTTCCCTCAATGGCAGGTGTGGAAGCAGGACGCCGAACTGACTTCCTTTCTGGCACCCGCCGGACAGCCACTGTGGATTTGTGCGCTGCTGATTCTGGCTGCGCCGTTGGTTGAGGAATTTCTGTTCCGCGGACTGGTTTTTCAGGGGCTGCGCCGCACCACCGGCCCGGCCCTGGCAGTGGTGGGCAGCGCCGCGCTCTTCGCCCTGGTGCATCCGCCGATTGCCGTCATACCGGTCTTTGGTCTGGGCGTCGCCGCTGCCATCAGCTTCAACAAATCGAAGGTCCTGCTTACGCCGATACTGGCGCACGCCGTTTACAACGGCTGCATGTTGCTGATCAACCGGCTGTAGGCTGCCGGCCGGCGGCGAGATTCAGCACCTCGGCCAGATGCATCGCGCGGCGGCCCGGGCAGAAGTGCGCGATTTGGGTGCGGCAGGAGAAGCCGTCACTGATGATAATCGCGTCGGCAGCTGCGGCACGCACCGCCGGCATCAGTACGCGTTCGCCCACCGCGCGCGACACCTCGTAATGCTCGCGGTTGTAGCCGAACGCGCCCGCCATCCCGCAGCATCCGGTGTCGGGCGTGTGCAATTGCAGGCCGGAAATGCGCCTGAGGATGGCGATTTCGCTGTCCAGGCCTGCAATCGCCTTGTGATGGCAATGGCCGTGGAGCAGCGCGCTGCGCCCCGGCAGGGCGGGCAGGGCGATTTGCGGCGCCTCGCGCGCGATGAACTCGTCGAACATCAACGACGATCGCGCAAGCTTCGCGGCGCGCGCGTCGGCGGGAAACAGTCCCGGTAGTTCGTCACGAAACGTCAGCAGGCAACTAGGCTCCAAACCGACGATCGTCTTGCCCGCGTCCACCATCGGGCCGAGCGCATCCAGCGTTCGCCCAAGCCAGCGCCGCCCCGTATCGAGCATGCCCTGATCGAACAGCGGGCGGCCGCAGCACAGATCGACGTCGGGGATTTCGACATCGAAGCCGGCGCGCTCGAGGACTTCCACTGCGGCGCGCGCCACGTGCGGGTCGAAAAAGTTGGTAAACGTGTCGGGAAACAGGACGACGCTGCGCGCACCGCGCGCATTTGACCGGCGATCGCGGAACCAATGGCGAAAGGACTGCGCGGCCAACGCGGGCAGCGTGCGGTCGCGATGGATGCCCAGGAGTTTGTAAAGGACGCTCCGTGAGATGGCCAAGCGCGCCAGTCGATTCGTCAGCTCCGGCGCCAACTGCGCGAGTCTCGCCGCCTGGTGGATCCGCCCGAACAGATGAGCGGCGGGCGGGCGGCGATGGCGTCGGTAGTAATGCGACAGGAACTCCGCCTTGTAGGTCGCCATGTCCACGCCGGCGGGACATTCGCGCTTGCATCCCTTGCACGCCAGGCACAGATCGAGCGCGTCGTAAATGGCGCTGTCCGCGGCGCCGCCGTCAAGGAAGTCGCCCGCCAGCGCTTCGAACAGCAGATGGGCGCGCCCGCGCGTGCAATGCGCCTCCTCGCGCGTCGCCATGTAGGAGGGACACATCGTGCCGCCCTCCAGATGGCGGCATTTGCCGATCCCCACGCATCGCATCGCCGCGCCCGCAAAGCCCTGGTCGGCGCTGAAATCGAAATGGGTGCGAAGCGGACGCGCCGGCGCCGTTGTGCGCAAATGCGCATCGATCCCGTCGGGCGCCACAATCACGCCCGGATTCATCCGATTGCCCGGGTCAAAGATGCGTTTGAATTGGGCGAAGGCCTCGATCAGCCTGGCATCGAAAATTTTGGGCAGCAGCTCCGAGCGCGCCCGCCCGTCGCCGTGCTCGCCCGACAGCGAGCCGCCAAATTCGCCGACCAACTCGGCGACCTCCACCATCGCGGCGCGAAAACGCGCCACGCCCTGCGGCGTCGAGAAGTCGAAATTGATCCGGCAATGGACGCATCCGTCGCCGAAATGTCCGTAAAAGGTGGCGGCCTGCAGTTGATGACGATCGAGCAGGGCGCTGAAGCGGCGCAAAAAGCCGCCCAGCCTGGCGGGCGCCACGGCGACGTCCTCGGCGCCCGGCCAGGTGCGCGGGCGCCCGGCGATGACGGCGCTGGCGCCCAGGCCCGACTCGCGCAGCTCCCACACCGCCTTCTGCTCGCGCTCTTCGCTGAACAAGCGGCAAAACGGGCGGCTTGGGTTGTGCTCCGCGCGCCGATTGAGCTCCGCGGCGCGCTCACACGCCTCCTGCGCCGTGTCCGCGCCGAACTCCACCATCAGGTAGCCGCCGCCCGGCGGCAGCATCCGCTCGACCTCCGATGCGTCCGCCTTCATGCGGCAGAACTCGACAAGCCGGCTGTCGAACCCTTCCAGGGCCTGCGGCCGATGCTCGAGGATCCACGGCACCTGGTCGGCTGCCTCGAACATGTCGCGGAATCCCATCACTGTCAGCGCGCGGTAGCGCGGGCGCGCCACCAGCCGAAGGGTTGCGGACAAGGTTATGGCCAGGGTGCCCTCGGAACCGACCAGCGCGCGCGCCAGATGGAATCCGTTTTCGGGCAGGAGCTGATCCAGGTTGTAGCCCGAAACTCGCCGCGGGATTTGCGGGTAGCCGTCGCGGATGCTTTGGGCGTACGAATCGCGCAGGGCAATCAGCTTGGAGAAAATTTCGCCAACTCGTCCACCTGCTCCGATGATGCGCCTGACCTGCTCTTCGTCGTTGGCGCCCAGGCGCACACGCGTGCCGTCGTACAGCAGCGCGTCGAGCTCGAGCAGATTGTCAACCGTCTTGCCCCACTGGACCGAATGGGCGCCGCAGGAGTTGTTGCCGATCATACCGCCCAGGCAGCATCGATCCTTGGTGGTCGGGTCGGGGGCGAATTGCAGGTCGAATTCGGCCGCGGCGGCGTTGAGGCGGCTCAGCACGACGCCGGGTTCGACGATCGCCAGGCCGCGCGCCGCGTCGATCTTTTGGATGGTGTTGAGGTACTTGGAGAAATCCAGCACCAGCGCGTGATTGCAGGTCTGCCCGGCCAGCGAGGTGCCGCCGCCGCGCGGCAGGATCGCCACGTCGTTGTCGCGCGCCAGCGCGGCGGCCGCGATTACGTCGCCTTCATGGCGCGGGATTACCACGCCCAGCGGAATCAGCCGGTAATTCGAAGCGTCGGTGGAGTACAGCGCGCGGCTGCCCGCGTCGAAGCGCACTTCGCCCTCGACGCGGCGCCGCAATTCGTTTTGCAGGACGGGGAGGGAGGTCTTCACTATCCCTCCAGGCGCGCGTTCAGCCCGGGATGATCGCGATCTTCCCCATCACCGCGTTGCGTTCCATGATGTCCTGGGCCTTGGCCAGCTCCCTGAGCGGCAGTACCTCGCCGACCACCGGCTTGATCTGGCCGCTTTCGACGAAGCGCAGCGCGTCGACCAGCTCGGCCTTGCTGCCCAGATGCGAACCCAGGTAGTTCTGCTGCTTGTTCCACAACAGGCGGATGTCCATGTGGGCGTCGAAGCCGGAGGTCGCACCGCAGACCACGATCGTGCCGCCCCATTTGAGGCATTGCATCGAAACCGGCCAGGTGTCGGCGCCGGTATGCTCGAACACGATATCGGCGCGCTTGCCGCCGGTGAACTTGCGCACTTCCTTGAAGACGTCCTGCTTGCTGCGGTTGATCACGAA
>JAJPHZ010000032.1 GCA_021325025.1 Pseudomonadota bacterium
AATGGGGCCGCGTTCATATGAACGCGGAATGGCCCGCGCATCGCGCTCGCGGCTAAGCACGTCGTCGGCCTGCTTCAATGGGGCCGCGTTCATATGAACGCGGAATGCCGCCAAGGCGCCGATCACCGAGTACAAGCGCGCTTCAATGGGGCCGCGTTCATATGAACGCGGAATGGCGGGCGGGTTCGGCTATGAGCGCATCGAACCCCGGCTGCGTGCTTCAATGGGGCCGCGTTCATATGAACGCGGAATGATGGTTGAGATGTCCTCGACAGCCTCCTGGTGCTTGCTTCAATGGGGCCGCGTTCATATGAACGCGGAATGCGGGCCGGACGCCGTGTGTCCGCGCGCTCCGATATGGTGGCTTCAATGGGGCCGCGTTCATATGAACGCGGAATGGACGCAGCGGAAACCGGGCGCGTGCTGGGCCAGATCTAGCTTCAATGGGGCCGCGTTCATATGAACGCGGAATGTCGACCCAGAGTTTGCATATAACGTGGGCAAGACCGGCTTCAATGGGGCCGCGTTCATATGAACGCGGAATGGTCAGCGCGTTCATGCGAATCAGCTTGTACGCCTCGCGGCTTCAATGGGGCCGCGTTCATATGAACGCGGAATGGTGGTCGTCACCGGCGTAACCCCGGAAGCGGACGGCTGGCTTCAATGGGGCCGCGTTCATATGAACGCGGAATGCTGGCGCGTCGGGAACTTCCGGCGTTCGAGCTCCTTGCTTCAATGGGGCCGCGTTCATATGAACGCGGAATGGCGGAAGCATTTCGGCAGCGACGTGGGCGTTGCGGATGGCTTCAATGGGGCCGCGTTCATATGAACGCGGAATGAGTAGGTCTGGAACAGTTGAATTTTCAAGGAACAATTGGCCGTTTCGCGAGCGGCTTACTGATTGGATGCCGCCCGCGCGACGCCAGCATCGTCTTGCGATGCAAAAAGCATAGGTATCACAGTCCTTTTCCCATTTTCGAGCGAACCCGGCATCTGGCCGGTCACCGCGCCGCTCGCAGCGCTTAGCGCGTCTCGAACCCCACGTAGCGCGGCGCCTCGCCCTCGATCACCCGCGCCAGTAGGCGCGCCTGGATTTCCAGCACGCGCCGGTAATTGACCCGGTAGCCGAACAGCGGATGGGTCACCAGGGTATCCATGCGCTGCTCGTAGGCACGGATAAGCGCCTTGCGCCCGGCCGGCTTGAGACTCACCGCCGCGCCCACCCGGATGAAGTCTCCCGGCGTCACCATCCGCGTGTTGATCGCGGAGAGCACCGCGGAGTCGGCAATCAGGGGACGGAATTCTTCGAGCAGGTCCAGCGCCAACGCCGGCCGGCCGAAGCGCGGCTGATGGAAATAGCCGACGAACGGATCGAAGCCGATGCAATGGCAGATGATGGTGAGGTCCTTGGTCAACAGGCTGTAGGCGAAGGAGAGCAGCGCGTTGATCGGATCGCGGGGCGGACGCCGGTTGCGGCCCAGGAAGTCGAAGCTGAATTCGCGCTGCTCACCGCCCTCCTCGGATTTGAGCATCCCGGCGAAGGCGCCGAAGTACAGCCGCGCGGCGGTGCCTTCGATTCCCAGCAATTCCTCCAAATCGGCCGCGGCCGCCGCTCGGTGCGCAGCGCGCCGGAGTTGAGCCATCAACGCGGGCGGCGGCTCGATATGATTGCGCCTCAGCATCGTGCGCTGATTGCGGATCTTGGCTGCCGTGAGCTGACGCGCCACACCCAGACAGAACAGCGGCTGTTCGGCCAGCGCAAATTGCCTGCGGCGCAAAAAGACGTTCCTAAGCCCCATTCCCTGCGTCAGGCCGTAAAACCATCCGCCATAGGAGAAATGCGCTACCGGCTTGTCGGCGCGGCACAGGCCCTCGATCGCGCTCGCCGTCAGTTGCACATTGCCGAACACGTTGACCTGCGAGATCTCGCCGAGACGCACCTCCTGCACCGCTTTGTCGCGCGCGCGGATGCGCAGCACGTCGCCGGTCTTGCCGATTATCAGCCCATGGCCGGTCACGTACAGCGGACGCAGGTCGTCGCGGGCCGGCACCAGCCGCCGGACCTGTTGCGCCTCGCGGCCGGGCTGTGAATCGGGGTTTCCAGCGCGGTCGAACAGCGAGAGCTGGGGGTCGGGCTCGGGAGCCTCCAGCCCGCTCCACTGGGTGGTTTCGTCGGGGAGGCAGATTCCCACCAGCGAGCAGCGCGGGCACTTGGGGCTGTCCACCAACGGCGGCGGAATCGAGCCGTGCTCGGCCAGGGCACGGGCGGCGTCCAACGCCGCAATCGTATCCGACACCAGAGCGTCGTCAACCGCCACGCGCACCCGCTGGCGGGTGGCGTCGTAATAGAGCACTGCCTCGTCACATCGATAACCATTGTCGCGCAAGATGAGCGCCTGGGCGCCCATCTGGATGCGATCCGCGGGCCAGGCCTGCGGATCGTCGTCGGTCTCCTGCGGACGGCCCTTTTTGTAATCGACGGGAACGACGGCGGAGCTGTCGCCCTCGACCAGGTCGATTTTGGCGATCAACCCGTGTGTTTCGGAGGACAGCGTCACTGAGCGCGAATGGATTTTTTCCTCGGCGCCGGGCTCGGGCATCGCGTCGGTGCGCACTTCGAGTTTTTCATGCCGCAGCTCGCCCTCGATTGTGTCCGAGCTTGGCGCGAACAGTCCTTCGACCCATTCGTAAAAGAACAGGCGCGGGCAGTAGACAAACTCGTTGAGCATCCGCGCCGGCAGATACTCTGGCAGCGCACCGCGCTGCAGCCCGGGGGCCGCCTGAATGGAGTAAGGTCCGGTCAGCACCTTGGAAAGCGGCCGATTGCTCATTTATCCGCCTCCATCCACTATCCGGCTCCATCAACCGCGGCCGCCAGCAGTTTTGTGGCGGGGGTTGCTTTGTTGGTCATTCCACGCCGTCCACCACGATACAGGGGCTGTCGAACGGCGAGTAAGCCTTGCCCAGTGCGGTGATAACGCGCTCGCCGCGGCCCTCCACCGGCCCCAGATCGACGAACAGCACCTGGTCCTCGCGATGGTCGATAATTTCGCTCAGTGCGTGGCGGCAGCGAACCAGGTCGGCAGGCGTGAACTGGCATTCGAAGATCGAGTACTGCAGATGGTCGCCGAAATCGCGCATGGTTTTGAACACCCGCCGCAAGCGCTTATCCTCACAGATGTCGTAGCAGACCAGATAGGTGTTGCGCATGATGGCTACCTTTGAGTTAGGGGGTCGCCTTCTCTCAACAATACAAACGAAACTGCGATCCGCTCGCCAAGTACAAGTTCAAGAATGTACTGGACTCGCGCGGACCACATTCATGAACTTTCCGTTCGCGACCCGCCGCGCGCGAAAAATTTCAACAACGCCGAGCAAGCGGACCTCGTCAAGCTTGCCACTGACGAGCCCGGGATGATTCAGCAATGCCTCTATGCAACTGCGCGACAGCGGCTGTGACCAGATCGGCCAAACGAAGTACCATTCGCGATCCGCCCGTATCGTTCCAGCGGTCCTCAACTCGCGTTCGGACGGGGTTGTTGGAAACGATAGGAAGCCGATCGCGGCCAGGCGATTGGCACCAAGTACCGTCGGCGCGGCGCCCTCCGGGCTGGGATCGCGGTAACGCAACGCATAGCGCTGGTCATCTTGGGGATCCCACCGGAATCCGTCCGCATCGTCCTTCCGCCGCCAAGCGCTAAATAGTGCTTCCGCAATTTTGCCGGCGTCGGTCATGTCGGGAGGCGAATTGAGCTTGCGCAGCCGGTTAGGGAGTTTGCCGCTGGGAACGTCGACTAGACGTTCGAGAAAGTTCTGATGCCCTTGACCGAACATCATGACGAGTGGAGACGCCGGAAGCCTCCCGTTGTTTTTTGGGGGCCACTCGGCGGTCAACGCGGCGGCAAGCGAGGCAGCCACCGCATCGTCTCGAACTTGCCTTGCATAACGGCGATAATCCTCACGCTCGAAGTCGACATTCTTGCGGGTTGCGTCAAGCTTGAAATGCTTGACCAACTCGAGAATTCCTTCATTGGCAGCCTGGGCAACCTCGGTTTCTTCAACCCTCGCCGCAAGGCTCAGTTGCGCCACCCAGGGTGGTCCTTTCCAGCAGGCGCGAGGGTACCAGTCAGGGCGTGCCGCTTCCAGCGCACCAAGAAGGCCCATCAGCGCCAGGAACGCCAGCAAATTGTCGGGTTCGAGACCCGGCATGGGAAGCAGCGTATCGTTCGCTGGCGGGTCAAACAGAGTCATCTTGGTTAACCTTACTCCTGCTCGGCTTCGGACCGTCGATGGTCCGCCAGACGCAGAACCGCTTCCAGCCGCGCCAGACCCCAAATGCCGTAGCGGCGCGTGACACGTTGGCAGAGATCGACCCAAAGGGAGGTTAGCTTCGGCAGGCTGTGCGCGGGCTTGGACGAGACCTTGCCGTCGCCCAAGTCGGCCTCGAAAGTCATGCCTTGGCCGGGCCAGTCTCTTTCCGGCGCAGGAAAGAAGGGCCGACCATAACCGTGGTGCGTGCCAATCAACCAGAGCACCAGATCGGCGTCGTGTGCCTGGGCAAAGCGGGGATGCGCTTCAGCCAAGCCAAGGGATGCAACCTCGTGACGCGCGCCCCTTGGGAGATCAGCCAAGCGGCGTACCTCATCCCAGGCGCGAGAGTGGCCGGGCAGCTTGGCGCTTTTGGCAAGATCGGCGCCGCCAACGGCAGCGAGTTGATCACCGCCATAGAGGAAGCACTTGAAGTTGGGATGTGCTTTGCCTGCGTCATGAAGGTAGGCAGCCAGTATTACGTCGTGCGCGAGTTCGGGTGAAAGCCCAACCTGTTCCGCAAAACGCCGGGCGTAGCTTTCAACGCCACGGCTGTGTTCGGAAAGGCGCACGGCCTTGCGCCCAATCGCGCGGACGCTCTCGTCGTCTTCGGTTACTGCGTCGCCGGTCAAATCGCTTCTGTGTGTCCGTCTTCGGACCGGCAACCTTTGCTCGACAGCCAGCGGTCTGCCGTCTTTCGCGCGGATAATTTGCAACCTCGATGAAGCTCCATCGCCAAGATCCGGAAAGCGCTGGGCGAATTGGGCGCGGATGTCGTCATCGGGCGAATCGTCCATTGCACCGATGAAGGAAAGCTCTTGCTCACTCAACTCCGCTTTGCTTAGCCTCAGGATGTCGCGGGCGCGCTGCCGGCGGTTGGCGTCGCGCGCTACGTCCGTTACCTGATTCTTCGATTCCGGGTACCAGCCCCAGCGGTCACAGCCCCCTCTGGACGCAGGCACAACAATGACGTCCCCGGGCCTGATGGCTCCCGCTTGTATCAGCTTGGTTTGGTCATCGTTTGCCCCGCGCCATCGAAGCACGTTCGCTGCTGGCTTGATTTCTTTCTGAATGATTTCCCAGGGCGCCGCTTCGGTGTCAGGGAAATCTCCCGAGGCTGTCTCACGGAGCCATCGTCTGGCCTCTTCCAGCGGGACCGAGATTGCCTCCGGCGCCGCGGGCGGACAAACAGTTACTCGCTCGATCCAAGCTTCCTCAGGCTCTCCGTCATCGATGTCGGCACGCCAGAGGACATCCACGTCCCCCGCGCCGCTATCGCATCCATGGAGGTAAAGGGAAACCGCCGGGTCCGCGGCTGGGATCGGCGATGTGCGAGCCCACAACTCAACGGCGCTGGGCAACAAGATGGGCGCGTCTTTTTTCGGAGCTACGCATTTCACCAGCACCTCGGGTGATGGAAACCACGCTGCCGAGGCCTCGATACCGAAGTCGATTACACGAATTGGGCTCTTTCCTTTGCCGTTGGTTGTGCTCCGTTCAAGTAGATAATTCCATGTATAGCGCAGAGCGTCGCCATAGATGGGGTCGCTGTCGGCACTCTTTCTAACCTGCGCCGCGTCCGCAACAACGGCCGCACGCGCCTCAATCTCGCGGCCCAACCGATTAAGACGGCCAAAACGCTGGCGCAGGCAGTCCAGCGGCGCGACTTCGGTAACAAGGGCATCAAAGTCCAGATCGGCCCCTGCCTCGACGCACTGGGTTGCCACGACGATCAGCGGCTTGGACCGCTTGTTGCGTGGTCCCCCGGCCTGCACCGACGGCAGGAGTTGGCCGAGCAACGTGTCACGGTCGATATCGCGTGAGCGGCCGATGAGAAGGGCCACTTCCGGAACAGCTACTTCATCGGCGGCCGCGCCCAAGGGCACGGCGCGGCGACCTTGGAGCGCATTGAAAATCTCCCGCGCACGCTTAACTCGATTGACGACCACCGCGACAACATCACACCCGTTCTTGGCAAACTGCCACGCTGTGTCACAGAACTGGCTGATCAGAGCCCCGTGACCGGACTTGATCTCGATCAATTCGGCGGGCTTTGAGGCGCTTAGCCGGCACGCAAGAGTGGGATACGCCCGATCGTCATCGGAAATTTTGAAGAACACATCGCCGCTCCCGGCGTCATTTGATTTCTCACCGCTCGGCGTCGCGGAGAGGGTAACGACATTGAACCGCGCCTCGGCAGGTCCTTCCACCCAGGGTTGGGCACGAAAATCCATGCTGTCGCGCAGGGTTTGGAGAAACGGCTGTGAGAGATGAGCTTCATCGAGCAGCAGCAGCGCATCGCAGCCCAACAGCCCGGCGTGAACCGGTTTCATACTGTCGGAGACTCCATAGCCACGGAACAAGAGCCGCGAGCCCACCTGGTCCACCGTCGAAACAACAACCGTCGGTTGTGCCGGAGTTCGCACCCAGTCCGGTTCCTTGGGCATCCCGCCGCGCAGGCGCACCACCGCCAGGGGTGTGTCCTCATTCTCGGCCAACAGGCGCAAACGGTCCGCGGTGCGCTTGAGGATTCCTTCGGTGGCAGCGGCGAGCTTCTCGGCAATCACCTGCGCGCGCGTGTAAGCGTCATCAACGACCAGGCGCCGATCGACCACGAACAGAATCCGCGTCCCAGCTCGTCTGCCGGCGTCACGGGCAGCGTCGAGTGCGAGGTGAAAGACGGCGATGTCAATTGCCGCGGTCTTGCCTGCTCCGGTGGGAATATCCAGCGCACGGGGCCACTGGGCGGAAAAGACCTGTTTCGCCAGCCGTTTCTGCCATGGGAAGGGCGAAACGCCATGGATGGCCGCGAAAAAGTCTTCGAACTCCTCCGGTCTCAGATCCGCGCTCAAGGCAGGCGCTCCCAATCCAGCGGCAGGCACATGCCAAATCCGTGAAAGCGTCCTGCGCCAAGCAGCACGGGGCCCGTCACCGGCTCACCAAAACGCAGCACGACGTGCCGACGTGGACGGCGCGCGAACTTCGCACCCTTGGGAAAACTCCAGTCTGGACCCGGCGACCTGTTCCCGCCAGCACGATATGCGGATGGACCTCCACGGACAGCCGAGTGTTTGTGAATTTCGATCTCGATTGGCTCCGGAAGACCGATGTTGCGGCACGCCGCAGCAATCAGCCGAGCCTCTTCCACCGGGTCGTTATGCTCCGGAAATCGGTCTAGCAGAACCGGCATCGCGCTGGCCCATGACACTGCGGTCTTGCACCAACGCTCGGGCCTTAGAGAAGCGCGAGACGGAACAGCCGCGCGTTGGACTCTCCAGTGCACTGTGGCGGAAAGATGGAGTTCTGCACACATCCCCTCGCCCTCTTCTAACCGGGCGAACGCCGCTAGCGCTCGAAGAACGTCAAGACGTTCGCTGTCAGCCATGCCTCGCGGCAGGACAACGGCGAAGCCAAGGAGATCGCCCGTGGCGTGTTCCCAACCGACATTGGCCAAAGGCACGATTGCAATGTGCGGCCTCGATGTCGCTGTGCCATCGGCGGTATGCCCCGAAACCACCTCGGGCGGGGGCTGCGGCCCGCACGTCATCAGCGACATGCGCACGCATTTGGCAATGTGCGCAAAAGCCAACAGGTCGGGGCGTGAACCGCCTTCATCCTCAAAAACGAACCAGTCCGCGGCCGCCCCGAACACACTTTTGGGACCTTCGGTTTGCACTTCTAACAAGGGCCTGCGGTAACGAACCGACATGCCGACTTTGGGACGCTCATCCCCGGCCAGCCAGGTTTCAAGATTTCTCAAGCGCCCTTGATGCATCGTTCGCAGCGCGGCGGAGCCGCCATCATCGGGCCGCCACAGTTTTGCATTGTCCGGCGTTGCTTCGTTGCCAAATGTAAAACGCACCAGCGAAGCAGAGTGACCCAGACTCGCGACCCGGCTTGCCAAGGCCTCAAGGGCCGCCAGGTGCTCCGTCTGCCCCTGAGCCTCTGGCCAGACCAGTCTGATGAGTGGATTGGTCGGAACCTGTACCTTGAAGTCGCGTGCCTGCCGCGGCCTACGTTCCGGAAGCACGGCGATATCGCCGCCACGCGCATCGTTCGGTGGAACGAACACAGTGGGTGAAGACCGCTCGCTGCAATTCTCTGGGGGGTCGGCTTCAATCAGTGGAGCGGGAAGTCGTTCCAGCCATTCAAGTGCGGCGCGCTCCTGGACGTCGCAACCGCCATCACCCCAACTCTGAGCGAGGGCCGAGAACACCCGCTCAGGGTGCGGCGGCCATTCCGCAGCAGAACAGTCTGGGAGTGTTGCACGATACACACCCGTGAGCAGTTCGATTTCGAGTGCGAGCATCGCGGGTCAGTCCTTGGAGTCGTCGGCTTCGCTTTCGGCTTCTCCCATCAGGGCCAGCTTGCGGCTGGCGCTGACAAGCTGAATCAGCTTTCCCTGCGGCCGCAACACCAGATCTTCTTCGTTCCAGCCAATTCCTGCGGTCCGCGCGGCCTTCGCCGCGTCCGCGGCGAGGCGGCACGCATCTGCGAAATCCAACTCTGCATCCTCGGCGGCGCCGTTGGCGTCGATTATCTGGAAAGCTGGCGACGAACCTGCTTCGGGAACCAGATCGCATCGCGAACGCAAAAAATAGCCGCTGCGGTCTTGCGCCGCTATTGCGGCAAGGGCCAAAGAAGCCAACGCTGTCTGCGCTGCGAGTTCAGTGGAGGCTGCACCACCGGAATCCGCCTTGAATCGCAGGCGCCGCAAGGCCGCGAAAGACAGCACGAAGCTGTGCAATGCGTAGTTTATACTCACTCCAAGTGGATCAACCTTGGGTGCAATATTGGAATGATTTATCTCAGATGGCCGGACCTCCTTGGGCACGTCCTTGCCCTTTTTGTCTTTAGGCGCATCGAGGGACCAATCACCGTTGGGTAATTTGTAGACACAAACGCCGCTGCGGATTCCCAACGGATCGATTCTGCTACTTACACGCTTGCCAGAAGCAACTTCGGCCACCTCACCGGTATTCTTGTCTACGCCCGGCTCGGTCGCGACCCCTACGCCGATGATCTCCGAAACCACACAGCGCGGGAACTTCGCGCCGAGTCCGCCACCTTCGCCAGTAGAATTCCAGGCACCGAAGACCAAGGCGGTGGGCGAGAGCTCGTAGACGGAGCGTGCGTTGTGCGCCGTGGCCTCAATCAGACGACGGCCCGCGTCAGTGTCCCGAAAGCGGACGCCGTTGAGTTCGGAATCTCGGATGATAGCGTCAAAAACCCGGTGTGGCGCTTCCAGCGTTGTAATTTTGCCAATATCGCCTACCTCGGTGCCGGTGAAATCCACGGCAATTACGGGAAAGCCGAGAGTCTTTGACGCCCGAGCGACCTTCAGCGCCTCCTCAAGTCGATTTGCCTGGCTTTGTACGCTGTCGATCAGGACGCAGAGTATGTTCTCGCCATTAACGCGCCGCCGCTCGAAGACATGACGCGGAGGTGCGTTGCGTCCTTCACCGGGATAGGTGGGTGGAAAGATCTTGTCGCCCGGCCCGCCCGCGGGCTGAAGCTTGCGAACCCGTCGTATCGCAGCAGCAGTAGCGACAGCCGCCTGCAACTTTTCTAGACTTATTGCCATTGGATCCTCCCTGGGAGCACAGGCACCTCTGCGGCCGAGGAACGGACCTCGCTGTGGGTCACGATTTCCAGCGAGCGGGACTCGCAGACCGGAACATCGACCACCTCCCCAGCGCAAAGGCCGGGGCGGTCGAGCACGCGCTCGCGCACGGAAGTGCCGCTGGTTTCGATTTGTGAAATAATCATCACGGGCGATCACACGGCGGCCTGCTTGAAAAAGGGCGGATATGAACGCCGTCCGCAACCTCCCCTTGTTTGCGTTGAGGTGATTCGCTACAGCGTTATATAACAAAAGCGTAGCAAAAGTTAAGCTTAACCGGACGCCTGCGCCGTCTCCATCGCCGGGGCGGCGGGCAAAACCGTAAGCGTCGATGGCGTAGCAATAGACGAGGCTTCGCCTCGCTCCCTCGGATGTGGGGCGTTTTGGGATTCTCCGCTGCGATCGATGACGCCCCGCTAGTGGATCAGGGGCAGGTGCGCGCAGTAGAGGATTCCGGCGGCGCCGCTTTGGATGCGCTGACGGCGCAGCAGGTCCAGCCATGGCGCAACGATACGGCCCAGGGCACCCTCCAGCGCGGCGCGCGAGTCGGCGCCGCCCAGCAACTGGCTTAGCAACCCGGTCTGGACCGGATAGCTGACCAATCCCACCGGCTGGTCGGGCGGCAGGCTGGCCTCCTTTTTGGCTTCCTTGAGCGCGGCGTCAAAGCCGCCCAGTTGATCGACCAGCTTAAGGGCCAGCGCCTGCTGTCCGGTCCATACGCGGCCCTGCGCGATTTTGTCCACCTGCGCGAAGCTCAGGCGGCGGCTTTCGGCCACGCGCTTTACAAACTGTTTGTAGACCTCGCCGAGCATCTTATCTCGCAGCATCGCCTCCTGCGCGGGCGTGAAGTCGGTAAAGGAATCGAACATCTGGACATTGTCGCCCTCGAACACGCCTTCGCTGGTGATGCCCAGCTTGGCCATCGCGGGCGCGATGTTGAACTTGCCGCCCAGCACGCCGATCGAGCCGGTCACGGTGCCCGGGTCGGCGATGATCCTGGCGGCCGGCGTCGACACCCAATAGCCGCCTGACGCCGCGTAACCCGACATGCTGACCACCAGCGGCTTTTTCTTCGCGGTAAGCTCCGCCGCGCGCCGGATCAGCTCCGAGGCGACCACCGAGCCGCCCGGAGAATCGATACGGAAGATCACCGCCTTGATCGAATCGTCCTCGCGCACTTTCTCGAACGCCTCGGCCATCGTCTGCGAACCCATCGACGCGCCGCCCGGCGACAGCAACGGGTCGTAGCCGCCCTTGCCGCGGTCAATCTCACCCGAGCCGTACACGACTGCGATCCGGGGGCCGGAACGCATCCCGGAGAAAAAGCGCGGACGCACGTAGGCGACATAGTCGACGGTGTTGTGCTCGACGCCGCCGTAGTGCTTGATGCGCTCGTCGAACTGGTCTTCGTACTCCAGCTTGTCGATCAGCCGGCTGCCGATGCCCTCGGCGGGGCTTAGCGGCGCCCGATTGATGAGCCCGATGACGCCGGCCACCTCCAGGTGGCGCTGGGCCGCGATGCGTCCGACGAGCTGATTGAACAGGTCCTTGATCAGGCTCTGATCGGCTTCGCGCTGCGCGGGCGTCATCTGCTTGTCCAAAAAGATGTTGGCGGCGGTCTTGTACTTGCCAATCGCGTAGAGGTTGGGCCGCACACCGATCCAGTCCAGCGTGCCGCGCATGAACAACTCGCGCATCCCGATGCCCACCAGGTTGAGTTCGCCCTGTGGCATCATCGAAACCTCCCGCGCTGAACTGGCCGCCAGGTAGGCCAGGTTGCCGGGGGCGAATTCGCCGGCGGTCTCCAGGTAGGCGGCGGTCCATTTGCCACGTTTGGCAAAGCCGCCGATCTGGTCGGCGATTTCCTGTGCCTGCGCCATCTCCATCTCCGGGTCGATCACCTTCAGCGCCAGGCCCACGATTCGCTCATCGCGTTCAGCGTTGTGAATCGCGGTGCGGATATTGTCCATCGCGGTCTGATTGGCGCCGCGCAAGGTGCCTAGCCAGTTAGTGGCGCCGCGTTCGACCACCTGGCCGGTGAGCGTGATTTCCAGGACGGCATTGGAAGGAACCCGATGGGTGAAGAAATCCACCACCAGGGCAAACAGGAAGAGCACCACCAGGGTCGCCGCCAGCCGCAGCATCCATCGCAGTATCCGTCTCAGCATAGCGTCTCCTGAAAGCCACCCGGCCGAGGTCCGCCAGGCGCGTCGAGTTGGACACAGCCGCGGCAGGCCGAAAGCTTGAATGGCGCCGCGGCAGCATCGATGATAGCCAACCATACCTGACGCCGCGGAGCCAGCTTTGCCCGCCGCCGGCGGAGGAGCTGTGCGCGCTGCGGTGTTTTGGGAGAGGACGCAAGGCGATGAGGATGCTCGGAACTGCGATGGTGCTGATTGCGATTATGTTTGCCCTGGTGCTGATGTCGCCGCGGCGCGGCACTGCGCAAGTCGGCACCGTCATCCCTACGCCCTCGCCTATCCCTACCCCGATTGCGACACCGCGGCCCGGGACCCTGTCGCGCAACTTCTATTGCAACTGCTCCTCGGCCGGTCAGCCGGTGTTGTGGGCCGGCAACGTGCAGGCGACCAGCTATTTCCAGGCGCGCCAGTTGGCCACCAATCAGTGCCTGGCCTATCTGGGCGCCAAGCCAGTCTCGCCGCTGATCCCGACTCCCGCGCTAGCCTTCGGCGCGCAGCCCACCTTCGCGCCCCTGGCGGTCAACGTGTGCGGCTCGTGCGCCTGCAACTGACGGCGGCGCGGCACGGCTGAGATGGAGCCGAGCGGCGCGGCGCTCCGCGGCAGGCCGGGCGCTCTGATGCACGAAAGCCCGGTCCTGACCCGGCTTCATTACCGCGTCATCGTGCTGTGTTTTTTTGCCTGGATCTTCGACTTCTTCGACCTGGTCCTGTACTCCTTCCTGCTGGTCGCGATCGCCCGCGAGCTCCATCTCAGTGCAACCGACTCCTCGCTGGTCCTGGGGCTGTCCTTTCTGATGACGGCGCTGGGCGGCGTGGGCTTTGGCCTGCTCGGCGACCGCATCGGGCGCAAGCCGGTGATCGTGGCGACCACACTGATCTACGCGCTGGGCACGACGGCGTGCGCCAGCGCGCATTCGCTGGCCGCGCTGGTGACGTGGCGCACGGTGGCGGGGCTGGGGATCGGCGGCGAATGGGCCGCGGGACAGAGCATGATCGCGGAAACCGTGCCGGCCCAATACCGCGCGCGCTACGCCTGCTACGTGCAGACCGGCGCGCCGCTGGGCATCCTGCTGGCGGCGGTGGCCGGCGGTTTCCTGGCACCGGCTATCGGATGGCGCGCGGTGTTCGTCCTGGCCGCCTCGCCGGCGCTGATCGTGGCCGCCGCGGTATGGCGCTGGCTGCCCGAAAGCGACGTCTGGCAAAGCCACGGCGCAGCCGCGCTTGCCGGGTGGCGCGCGGATTTGCGCTGGCTCGCCTCTTACCGCAACACCCTGTTAATCCTGTTCGTCATACTGTTGGTTAACTCGGAGGCTTACTGGTTCACCTACAGTTGGCTGCCCGGATACCTGGAGATGAGCCGCAGGCTCAGCAGCCATCAAAGCGGCCGCCTGGTGATCGGGATGCAGGTGGGCGCGGTCGCCGGCTACCTTAGTTTCGGCCTGTTCGCCGACCGCTTCGGGCGCCGCCCGGTGTTCTCGGCCTTTGGCGCCATGATGGCGGCGGGGCTGCTGCCGGCCACGATCCTGTGGGAGTGGGCGGCGCAGGTCCCCGGGCTGATCGCGGCCTCGATGGCGCTGGCCGGCTTCGGCACCGGCATCTGGTCGGGAGCGGGCACCCTGATGTCGGAGCTGTTCCCCACCCGTATGCGCAACACCGTCATGGGCCTGCTGCTCAACGTCACCCGCGGCATCCAGTTCTTCACGCCGCTGATGATCACGGCGATGCGCGAGCGGATCGGCTTTGCTGCCGCGCTGGCGGTAGGCTCCCTGTTCGCCGCAATCGGCGCGGTGCTGGTCTGGATGCTGCCCGAGACCCGCGGCCGCCTGATTACCAGCCTCGATAAGAGCGCCTAGCGCGCGGCGCGCCGATCACTCGGGACCCTTGGGCATCTTGAGGCCGCGCTGGGCGATAATGTTTTTCTGGATTTGGGAGGTGCCGCCGCCGATCATCAGGCCCATCGCCGCCATCAGGTTGGTGGGCCAGTAGCCGCGGTCGGGTGCGCGCTCGTCGCCCTTGAGCAGCGGCGCGTAGTCGCCCTCCATCTCCAGCGCCATCTTGCTCATCTCGTAGGTCAACTCGCTGCCCACCAGCTTGTTGACGAGCGATTCCACTCCGCGCGGACGTTTGTGAATCTGGTCGGTGAGCTGGCGCAGATTGTGCAGCCGCATCGCCTCCACCGTGATTTGGAAATCGGCCAGGCGCTGGCGGAAGATAGGGTTTTTGCTCAGCGGCTGGCCGCCGCGCCGGAGGTTGCGCGCCAGGTCGATCAGGCGGCTTAGGACCAGCTTGTTGCCTTCCACCGCGCCGCCCAGGTTGCGTTCGTTGTACAGCGTGTCGTTGGCCACCCGCCAGCCGTCGTTGAGCTCACCCACCAGGTTTTCGCGCGGCACCTTGACGTTGTCGAAGAACACTTCGCTAAAGCCGCGATCGCCGGTCATCTGCACCAGCGGCCGCACGGTCAGACCGGGGCTCTTCATGTCGATGAGCAGATAGGAAATGCCGCGATGTTTGGGCGCGGACGGATCGGTGCGCACCAGCGCGAACATCCGGTCGGCGTAGCGGCTGCGCGAGGTCCACACCTTTTGTCCGTTGACCACGAAATGATCGCCCACCAGTTCCGCGCGGGTGCGCAACGAGGCCAAATCCGAGCCGGCGCCGGGCTCCGAATACCCCTGGCACCAGATCTCTTCCGCACTCAGCATCTTGGGCAGGTAGCGGCGCTTCTGCTCCTCGGTGCCGAAGGTGATAAGCGTGGGACCGAGCAGGTTGATGGCCTGGGCGCCGATGATGCCTGGCGCGCGCGAACGCGCCAGTTCATCATTGACGATAAACTGGCGCATCGGATCCAGTTCCTGGCCACCGTACTTTTTGGGCCACGCCAGGGCCACGTAGCCCGCCTCGTAGAGCATGCGCTGCCACTTCTTGCTCCACTCGATACCGCTGATTTTGCCCGCCCGCCGCTCGGCGATCACCTTGGGCAGATTCGCCGCCAGCCAGGCCCTGACCTTCTGGCGATATTCTTCTTCTTCGGGGAGCAGATTGAGGTCCATCGGCAATTCCTGCGCGGCGGCCAGACCTGTGCGGCGGCAGCCCGTCTGGATCGAATCAGTAGCATAAACGCGGACGCGGAAAAAACTGCGTTTGCGCCGCCGAGGGGCGGGAAATGCGCCGGTCCCGCGCCGCAGCCCGCGGTACCCAGGCATCAACTTGACTGGCCGATCAGTTAGGCAGTAAACACGCTAATGGGAGGAACCGGCATGTCTTATGATCTCTTGATCCGCAACGGCACCGTGGTCGACGGCACCGGCGCGCCGCGCTATGCGGCCGACATCGCGATCAGCGCCGGACGCATCGCGGAGATCGGCAAGGTCAAGGACGGCGCGCGCAAGGTAATCGACGCCTGCGACCTGATCGTCGCGCCCGGCTTCGTCGATCCGCATACGCACTACGACGCCCAGATCTGCTGGGATCCTCAGATCAGTTGCTCGTCGTGGCACGGCGTGACCAGCGTGGTGATGGGGAACTGCGGGGTGGGAATCGCACCGTGCAAGCCGGCGGCGCGCGAAATCGCCGCCTGGGACCTGGTCAACGTCGAATCCATCCCCTTCGAAGTGCTTTCCAAAGGCGTGAGCTGGGATTGGGAAAGTTTTCCCAGCTACATGGCAGCGGCCGAGCGCCGCGGCAGCGCGATCAACCTGGGCTTCATCGCACCGCTGACGCCCTTTCGCCACAGCGTGATGGGCGAGGAGTCGATGGAGCGGGCCGCGACAGCGGAGGAAACCGCGCGCATCGCAGCCCTGCTGCGCGAGGCGGTGGCGGCTGGCGCGCTGGGCTTCTCCACCACCATCGGCAAGCAGCACATCGGCTTTCGCGGCCGTCCGCTGGCCTGCCGCCTGGCCAGCCGCGACGAACTCAAAGCGTATTGCAACGTGTTGCGCGACCTGGGCAAGGGCGCGATTGAAATCTCGCTGACGCAAAATCCCCCGTTCATGTCGGAAAGCGAACGGGATTTGCTCGACTTCCTGCTCACCGAAAGTCAGCGGCCGGTGACGTGGCTGGCACTGTTCAACAGCGAAACCCATCCCGAGGCCAGTGTCGAGACGCTCAACCAGGTCGAGCCGCTGATCCGGCGCGGCGGCATTCCGCAGGTCACCTGCCGGCCGCTGATCTTCCAGCTCAACATGCGCAATCCGTTTTTGTTCGCCGCGATGTCGTGCTGGAATCGGGTCTTCAACCAGCCGCCCGAAACGCAGAAGCAAATCTACCGCGACCCCGAATTCCGCAACGCCTTCCGCGCCACGCTCAAGAAGGCCGGCTCGGTCAACATCATGGCCAAAAGCCACATGATCGAGGTGCAGGAGGTCGGCACGCCCGCACTCAAGCATCACGAGGGCAAGAGCCTGGCGCAGGTGGCGCGCGAGCGCGGCGTCGACGCGGTGGACGCGATGCTGGACCTGGCGCTGGAGGACGACCTGCACATCAACTTCGTGCTGCCGCTGCTCAACGCCGACGAGTCGCGCATCCCGCAATTGATCTGCGATCCGCGCACGATGATCGGGCTGTCCGACGGCGGCGCGCACGTCGACATGCTGTGCGACGCCGGCTACTGCACCTACCTGATCGGCACGTGGGCGCGGGACAAGGGCGCGATGACGCTGGAGTACGCGGTCAAGCGGCTGACCTCGGAACCGGCCGACTTCTTCAATCTGCGCGGACGCGGGCGCATCGCGGTGGGCAACCCGGCCGACCTGACGATCTTCGACTACAGCACGATCGGCTCGCCCAGGCGCGGCGAGATGCGCAACGACCTGCCCGGCGGCGGGCGGCGCCTGGTGGTGCCGGCGCGCGGCGTGCAGCACACCGTGGTCAATGGCACGGTGGTGTACGAAGACGGCAAATACACCGGCGCAACTCCGGGCGTGGTGCTGAGGTCGTAAACGGGCACCGGCGGGCATCCTGTTCATTGCCGGAGTGCGCAGTTCGCATCGCACGCCGGCGCGCTGCACGGCCGCACCGGGTAGCGGGCGGTTGCGGCGGCCGCCCTTGCGCCCGCACCCCGGCGCGCTATACATCGGCGCGGCATTCATTGCTCGATGTTCAGGAGGCATACCCTGTATGGCCGGCAAAGTCCGCTTCGCGCTTAACCTGGAATTCCGCAACCCGCCGCAGTTTCACCGCGACCCGACGCGGCTTTACGCGGAGATCATCGATCACGTCGTCTGGGCGGAGAGCCTGGGCTACGACTACATCTTCCTGACCGAGCATCATTTCACCGCCGACGACTGGGCGCCCTCGCCGCTCATCCTGCTGAGCGCGATCGCGGCGCGCACCAGCCGCGTGCGGCTTTCCACCAGTATCATGCTGCTGCCGTTTTACCATCCGGTGCGCCTGGCGGAGGACGGCGCCGTGCTCGACATCCTGTCGGGCGGGCGCTATGAACTGGCGGTAGGATTAGGCTACCGGCCGGAGGAATTCGCCGGCTACGGGATGAAGCTCGGGCAGCGCAGCCGGCGCGCCGATGAGATGCTGGAAATCATCCGCCGCCTGTGGGACGGCGAGACCGTCAACTTCAAGGGCCGCTTCTTCCAGGTCGAGAACACGCGCCTGACGCCGCGGCCTGTGCAGCAACCGCGCCCGCCGATCCTGGTCGGCGGCTACGCGCCCAACGCGGTCAAACGGGCGGCGCGGATGGGCGACGGGCTGATGGGCGTGACGCCGCAGACCTATCGGATCTACGTCGAGGAGCTACGCCGGCTGGGCAAGGATCCAGCCACGATGCGGATAGTCGGCGGCGGTCCGTGGGTGTTCTGCTCCAACGATCCCGAGCGGATGTGGCACGAACTGGCGCCCTACTGCATGTATTCTGCCAACACCTACGCCAAATGGATGGAGACCTGGAACACGCCGCCGGCCTATCGGGCGGCACGCGACCTGGAGGAGTTCAAGGCCAGCCGCCAGCTAAGGATCGTGTCGCCGGAGCAGATGGCCGAGTTCATCCGCCGGCAGATCGAGCTTACCCACATCGACACCTTCTTTTTCAACAGCAACGAAGGCGGCGCTCCGATGTCGATCATGCGCGAGCATATCGAGCTGTTCGCCACCCAGGTTATGCCGCAGTTCCAGTGACGCCGCGTTGCCCCCCGCCTTATTTGCTCATCATCGCGCGCAGCACGCGGGGCGGCGACATCGGCAACTGCGTCATCCTGATTCCCGCCGCGCGGTAGAGCGCGTTGGCGACGGCGGCGGGACCGGGCACGATCGCCACTTCGCCGACACCGCGGATGCCCAGCGGATGGAGCGGGTTGGGCACCTCGACCATGCAGGTTTCGATCAGCGGCAGATCAAGGCAGGTCGGCATCCGGTAGTCCAGAAACCCCGCATTACGCATCACGCCGGCGGCGTCGTAGATGTATTCCTCATTGAGCGCCCAGCCCAGACCTTGCGCCGCGCCGCCCTGCATCTGGCCCTCGACGTAGGCAGGATGGATCGCGCGGCCGGCGTCCTGCGCGACCGTGCAGCGCAGGATTTGGATTTTGCCGGTCTGCGGGTCGACCTCGAGATCGACCAGCATCCCGGCGAAGGTCGGACCCACGCCCTGGGCGTGGACGCTGGAGCGGCCACTGACCGGTCCGCCGGTGCGCACGAATTTCTGCGCCAGCTCCTTCAACGTCAGCGCCGCGCGGCCGTTGTTGCGCGCGGTCAGGCAGCCGTCGGCGTATTCGACGTCATCGGGGCTTATCTGCCATAGCCGCGCGGCGCGCTCCTTCAACTGGCGCACCGCGTCATGTGCCGCTTCATACACCGCAAGGCCGGTGGCCAGCGTGACGCGGCTGCCGCCGGTGACGTCGGTCTGACCGATTGAATCGGTATCGCCGACGCTGGGCCGCACCTGCTCGGCGCGCAGGCCCAGCACTTCCGCCGCGATCATCGCCATCGCGGCCCGCGAACCGCCGATATCGGGCGAGCCGGTCACCACGCTGGCGGTGCCGTCGACGTGGATGTTGACCACGGCCGAGGATTGCAGTCCGCCGTTCATCCAAAAGCCGAAGGCGACGCCGCGTCCGCGAAATTTGCCCTCAAGCGGGGCCTGGTAATGGGCGCTGTTTTTGAGCGCCTGGCAGACTTCGACAAAACCGATACGCCGAAAGCGCGCGCCCGAGGGCTGCGTGGTACCTTCGCGCGCGGCGTTTTTGATTCTGAATTCGATCGGGTCGATGCCGCATTTTTCCGCCAGCTCATCGATGACGGTTTCGGAGGCCAACGCCGCGTTGCCCGCTCCCGGCGCCCGGTAGCCGCGCGTCTTGGGGCGATTGACCAGCACGTCGTAGCCGTCGATCTGGAGATTGGCGATGTTGTACGAACCGATCACCGTCAGCGCGCCGGCGGCGACCGGGGAGCCCGGGTAGGCACCGGCCTCGTACGCCAGATGCACCTGCGCGGCGGTGATGATGCCGTCGCGCGTGGCGCCCATCCTGATGCGGATTGAGGAGCCCGAGGCGGGGCCGCTGGCGCGCATCACCTCCGCGCGGCTCATCACCATCTTGACCGGCGCGCCGGTCTTGCGCGCCAGCGCCACGGCCAGCGGCTCGAGGTAAACGATGGTCTTGCCGCCGAAGCCGCCGCCGATCTCCGCCGGCACCACCTTGACGTCGCCGATCGGCATCCCCGCGATTTGCGCGATCATCGCGCGCAGCTCGAAGGGCGCCTGCGTCGAGCAATACACCGTGGCGCGGCCGTCAGCGCCGTAGAGCGCGACCGCGTTGTGCGGCTCGATATATCCCTGATGAATCATCGCGGTGGTAAACTGGCGCTCCACGACGAAGTCGGCGGCTTGGAAGCCCGCCTGCAGGTCGCCGCGCTTGAACTGGATGTGGGAGGCGACGTTGGTGGGCAAGTCGCCCGATTCCGCGCTGCGCAGCCCGGGATCGATAATCGGCGCCCCGGGCGCCATCGCCTGCTCCACCGTCATCACCGCCCGCAGCGGCTCATACTCGACCTCGATGAGCCCCAGCGCCTCCTCCGCGATATGCGGCGAGGTGGCGGCAACCGCGGCGACCGCGTGGCCGTCGTAGAGGACTTTGTCGCGCGCCAGCACGTTGTGCGCGGTGTCGCGCGGATTGAACATGATCTCGCCGATCGCTTCGCTGCGATTGGGCAGCTCGGGCAGCTCCGCGCCGGTGATGGCGGCCCTGACCCCGGGCAGCTTCAGCGCCTTGTCCACGTTGATCGATTTGATGCGCGCGTGCGCGTACGGACTGCGCAGCACCTTGCCGTGCAGCATGTTGGGGAAGCTGTAGTCGGCGCCGTACCTGGCGCGTCCGGTGACCTTGTCGACACCGTCGTGGCGGACCGGGCGGGTGCCAATCACTTTGAACTGCTGCGTTGCGGCGATCGCCATGGCCAAAACCTCCCGATGCGTGACGCCTGGCGCCAAGCCTAGCGCAGTTCGCCGCCCGGCTTGAAGAGGCGGGGCCTGAACGATTGCTTTGACAAGTGGGTCCCAACCTGCGAAAAGACGATTAGGCGACGTCACTGCAAAAGAGGATTTACGCTTATGCCGGAATTCGATTTGGTGATCAAAAACGGGATGATCGTCGACGGCACTCGCGCGCCGCGCTTCCGCGGCGACCTCGGCATCAAGGACGGCCTTATCGCGCGCGTCGGCCGCATCAGCCCCAACCAGGGCGTCAAGGCCATCGACGCCGGCGGGCTGGTGGTCGCGCCCGGCTTTATCGACCTCCATACCCATTACGACGCCCAGATTTTCTGGGACCCGTATCTCACGATTTCGAGCTGGCACGGCATCACCTCAGTCGTGATCGGCAATTGCGGCTTCGGTTTCGCGCCGGTCAAGCCGCAGGACCGCGAGCGCGCGATGCTCACCATGGTGCGCACCGAGGCGATCCCGCTGCGCTCGATGCAGGCGGCGTTGAGCTGGGATTGGGAGACCTACCCGCAGTTTCTCGACAGGCTCGAGCGCCTGCCCAAGGGCGTCAACATCCTGCCCTACGTGCCGATGAATCCGCTGCTCAACTACGTGATGGGAGTCGAGGCGGCCAAAAGCGGGCGGATGCCGACTGAGGCGGAGCACGCGGCGATGCGGCGGATTCTGGACGAGGCGATGGACGCCGGGGCGCACGGCTGGTCGGCGCAGCGGCTTAAGCCCGACGGACCTTCCGCCGTGCAGCGCGATTACGACGGCTCGCCGATGAACACCGACATCATGCACGACGAGACGTGCCTGGAGATGGCGCGGGTGCTGGGCGCGCGCGGCGACGGCTTCCAGGAGCTGACGCTGGTGGGCAAGGACCCCAAAATCGACGCGCTGCACTACGAGAAAATCGCGGAGGTCAGCGGACGTCCGATCATGTTCGAAGCCGTCTCCAGCCAGGATCGCTTCCCCCACCGCCATCGCAATCAGATCCGGTGGCTGGAGAGCTGCCGTCAGCGCGGGCTGCCGGTCTTCGGCCAGGCCATCACCACCGACGCCGGCCTGACCTTCACCTTCGAGGACTGGAACCTGTTCGACGACTCCGACGCGTGGCGCGAGGCGACGCTGGGCAGTGTGGCGGAGCGCAAGGAGAAGCTGGGCGACCCGCGCCGGCGCCAGGCGCTGAAGGACCAGATGCCGCGCGAAAGTCTCATCAGCTACTTCGACCAGATCATCATCACCCAATGCGCGCGGCCCGAAAACAAGCATCTGGAAGGGCTGACGATGGGCGACGCGGCGGCGCGCACCGGCAAGCACATGGTGGACGTGATGCTGGATCTGGCGGTGTCGGAGGAGCTCAAGACCGAGTTCTTTGCTCCCGCGATCAACCGCGACATGGCGCTGATGAAGGAAGTTATCGACTATCCCTACCTCACCTTCGGAGTGAGCGACGGCGGCGCGCACACCAAGTTCCTGACCGCGGGGCGCTATCCGACCGAGGCAATCGCCAAGTACTGCCGCGACTTCGGGTGGCTGTCGCTGGAGGACATCCACTGGCGGCTGTCGGCACTGCCGGCCTTTTGCGCGGGCTTTCGCAATCGCGGCACGCTGCGCGAAGGTGCGCCTGCCGACATCGTGATCTACGATCTCGACAAACTGTCAGTAGGCCCGATCGAAGTCCTGCACGACCTGCCGGGCAGCGAATGGCGCCGCGTGCAGCGCTCGCAAGGGTACAAGTGGATGATCGTCAACGGTCAGGTCACCTTCGAGGACAATCGCTGCACCGGTACTACTCCGGGCAAGCTGTTACGCCACGGCTTTTAGCCGCTGCCAGCCGATTCTGCTAGCATGACATCATGGGCGCCCGGCCTCGGTTGGGCGCCCGCACCGCAATCCTGCGCCAAGGAAGGATACAGGCCGATGCCCCAGTTCGATCTGGCAATCCGCAACGGAATGATCGTCGACGGCACTCGCGCGCCGCGCTTTCGCGGCGATATCGCGATCAAGGACGGGCGTATCGCCCGCATCGACCGCATCAATCCCCATCAGGCGGCCAGGGTGCTCGACGCCGACGGCCTGATCGTCGCGCCCGGCTTCGTCGACCTGCACACCCATTACGACGCGCAGATTTTCTGGGACCCGTACCTGACCATGTCGGGATGGCACGGTATCACCTCGGTGGTGATCGGCAACTGCGGCTTCGGCTTCGCGCCGGTCAAGCCGCAGGACCGCGAGCGCGCGATGCTCACGATGGTCCGCACCGAGGCGATTCCGCTGCGCTCGATGCAGGCTGCGATGACCTGGGACTGGGAGACCTTCCCGCAGTTCATGGACACGCTCGACCGTCTGCCCAAGGGACTTAACATCCTGCCCTGCGTGCCGATGAACCCGGTGCTCAACTACGTGATGGGAATCGAGGACGCCAAGAGCGGGCGGATGCCGACCGAGGCCGAGCATGCCGCGATGCGGCGGATCATGAACGAGGCGATGGACGCCGGCGCGTGCGGATGGTCGGCGCAGCGGCTAAAGCCCCAGGGCTTCGCCTCGGTGCAGCGCGATTACGACGGCACACCGATGAACACCGACGTGATGCACGACCAGACGTGCCTGGAGATGGCGCGCGTGCTGGGCGCACGCGGCGAAGGCTTTCAGGAACTGACCCTGGTCAGCGGCGACGTCAAGGCCGACGCCAGATACTACGAACTGCTCGCCGAGGTCAGCGGACGCCCGATCATGTTCGAGACCGTCTCCAGCATCGACCGCTATCCGCGCCGCCATCTGGGCCAGCTCAAATGGCTGGAGAAGTGCCGCCAGCGCGGACTGCCGGTCTACGGTCAGGGCATCACCACCGACGCCGGCCTGACGTTTACGCTGGATGACTGGAACCTGTTCGACGACTCCGACGCGTGGCGCGAGGCGACCATCGGCACGCCCGCCGAGCGCAAAGCGAAGCTCGCCGACCCGCGCCGGCGCGACGCGCTCAAGGCGCAGATGCCGATGGACGCGCTGATCACCTGCTTTGACGAGATCATCATCACGCAATGCGCGCGGCCCGAAAACAAGCACCTGGAAGGGCTGACGATGGCGCAGGCCGCGCAGCGCGCCGGCAAGCACATGGTGGACGTGATGTTGGATCTGGCCGTCGCCGAGGAGCTCAAGACCGAGTTCTTCGCTCCGGCCACCAATCGCAACCTCGACCTGATGAAGGACGTGATCGACTATCCCTACATCGTGTTCGGGGTGAGCGACGGCGGCGCGCACACCAAGTTCCTGACCGCAGGCCGCTTCCCGACCGAAGCGATCATCAAGTTCTGCCGCGAAAAACAGTGGCTGACGCTGGAAGAGATCCACTGGCGTCTGTCGGCCCTGCCCGCCTTCTGCGTGGGCCTGCGAAATCGCGGCGTGCTGCGCGAAGGCGCCCCCGCCGACCTGGTGGTCTACGAACTCCAGCGGCTGCGCGTGCTGCCGGTGGAGGTGATGCACGACCTGCCGGGCAACGAATGGCGCCGCGTCCAGCGCTCGGAGGGCTACCGGTGGACTATCGTCAACGGCGAGGTGATCTTCGAAGACGGCCGCTGCGCCGGCGCCACACCCGGCAAGCTATTGCGCCACGGAGCGTGACCGCGATCAAAGCCTGAGCCGCGCAATGCGCTTTTGCACCGGTCGCTTGCAGACCAGGCAAGGTGACCTTGCGCCGTCAAGCCGCTTGTGACCGCTTCGGCCAAGCGATATCTACGCGAGCCCGGCTCCGATGAATTCGACGGCTTTCTTGGCCGCCTTTGTCCGCATCGATCAGTCGCCTCACCGTGGTCGAGGTGCGAGCCCTGGCAGGCCGCCGTTGTCGCAACCGCGAGATTGATCGCAGCCCGCAACGCCACGTTGTGGCTGCTTTTGAAGACCACCTCGCGCAGGGTTTTCTTGAGGTCCATCCGCTGGAAGATCGGCACGGACGCTCGCGACCTGCTGACCCCGGCTCGCCGCCATACCCCTCAAGACACTGGACGCGCTTCATCTTGCGATTGCAATCGCGCTTGACGCGCATGCGGTTGCTACTGCGGACAGCATCTTTGCGGCGGCAGCCACAGGCCTGCGCGTGCGGCTGGAATGGTTCGGCGCAGCAGTGCGAAGCGACCGACGGCGATGGAACTCGAGCGGGTTCGCGCGTCAGCCGAGGGCAGCCAGATCGACGAAGAAGTGCGGATAGGTTTTCGACACGCAGCCGGGTTCCTTGATCCTGATGCCGGGCACGCGCAGCCCCATGATTGCGAAGCTCATCGCGATGCGATGGTCGTCGTAGGTTTCGATCGACGCCGGCAGGGGACGGCCGGGTTCGATGTCCAGGCCGTCATCATGCTCGAGGACCTTGACACCCAAACGCGTCAGCTCGGTGGCCAGCGCGCGGATGCGATCGCTTTCGTGATGGCGGATGAACTGGACGTTGCGGATGCGGGTAGGTGAAGTGGCAAACGGCGCCAACGCCGCCAGGGTCGGCACCATATCGGGCATCGTGTGCATGTCGATGTCCAAACCGCTGAACTCGCCACCGCCTTCGACCACCACCGAGCGGCGGCGCCAGTTGACGCGCGCGCCCATGCGTTTGAGCACGGACAGGAACTGGATATCGCCCTGGACCGAATCGCGGCTCAGGTTTTTGATCTCGACCCTGCCACCGCACAGCAGGGCGGCGGCGGCAAAATAGCTGGCGCTTGAGGCGTCGGCCTCCACCGCGAAAGAACCCGCCTGGTAGGCTTGCCCGCCCGGCACGCTGATTAAATTGTCGTCGGCAACAATCCCCTGGATGCCGGCGCGTTCCATCAGCTTGATCGTCATGGTGATGAACGGGATGCCTGCGCTGCCGATGAACTTGAGCCGCAGGCCGCGCTTCCACATCGGTGCGGGCAGCAGCAGCGCGGAGACGAACTGCGAGGACAGCCGCGCGTCAACCACCGTCTGGCCGCCCTCGAAATCATCGCCCTCGATCACCACCGGCGGGCATCCGTTGTCCGCCTCGCAATGAATCGCCAGACCCAGCTTGTGCAGCGCGTCAATCAGGTCGCCGATCGGCCGTTGACGCATCCGGGCGTTGCCGTCGAGCCGGAAGCGCCCCTTGCCCAAAGTCAGGAAACCGGCCAGAAAGCGCATCGCGGTGCCCGAGCCGCCCACGAACAAATCCGCCGACTTGGCCGGAATCGTGCCGCCGCATCCTTCCATCGCGATCCTGCTGCGCGGCTCGTCAAGCGAGATCGCAAAGCCCAGGCTTTGCAGCGCGGCGATCATGTAGCGCGTGTCGTCGCTGATCAGCGCCGACTCGATTACCGAACGCCCCCGCGCCATCGCCGCCATCAGCAGGACGCGGTTGGTGATACTCTTGGAGCCGGGCACCTGCACCGTGGCGGAGAGCGGGCGCAGCAGCGGTTTGATTTCGATCTGATCCATGCAGCGATGGGCGCAAAAACTTGTCAATCGTTACTACATCCTAAGTTCTCAGTACGGTCAATTCGTAAACTTCATGCGCGCAAAAGGGTGGCGAGCGCGCCGTGAGCGGGACGTTTAAATGAGGTCCGATTGAATCGTGCCGCGGTTTGCCGCTAGGCTCCCATCTGCCGTTATCATGGACACCCAGCAACCATCCCCTCCAACTCAAACCGCGACCCCGGCGGCGCAGCCGGCCGGCAAATCGGCGTCGTGGACCGAGCGCATCGAGCTGTCGGTCCTGCACCAACTACTCATTGTCGGAGCGTTGGGCGTACTGATCATGGTGGGCCTGTTTCTGGCCAACTACTCACCCAACTGGGCCGACTGGTTTTGGAGCGCGATGTTCCCGGTCTTCGGCCTGGCCTGCCTGGGCCATCAACTGGCCGGCGGGCGTCATCCGGGGATGCCGGCCTGGCTGCTGCCGCTCAAGCAAGCGGCGCATTGGCTCGGACCGATTGTCGCCGTGCGCATCATCTTTCTTCAGCTCGCGCGCGGTCAGATGGCCGCCGATTCGGTCGCGCTGATGATCCTCCTGGTGCTCGCGGTCACTTCCTATCTGGCCGGCATTCACTTCGACCGCAGCTTCGTCTGGCTGAGCCTGCTGCTCGTGCTGGCGGCGCTGGGTGGCACGGAAGTGGAGGCCTATCTGTGGCTGCTCCTGGTGATCGCGGTGCTGTTGATCGGGCTGGTGGTATTCTCAACCGTGTTGATCAGGCGGCGGGCCACCGCGCGTGCAGCTTCGTCCTGAAGCGGAGCGACTCCGCACCCAGTCCGACGCTTGCGCCGCGACGCTGGCCAGGATCCGGCGCAGACTGCTGCCCTTTACCTTCCTGCTCTACATCGCCGCCTACCTCGATCGGATCAACGTCGGGTTTGCGGCGCTGCGGATGAACCATGATCTGGGGCTGGGCGACGCGGCCTTCGGACTGGGCGCCGGGCTGTTCTTCATCGGCTACTTTTTGTTCGAAATCCCAAGCAACCTGATCCTGGAGCGGGTGGGCGCGCGTGCCTGGATTGCCCGCATTATGATCTCATGGGGCGTGCTGGCGATGGCGACGGCGGCGGTGCGCAGCGCATCGAGCTTCTATGTGCTGCGTTTTTTGCTGGGCGCCGCCGAAGCCGGTTTCTTCCCCGGCATCATCCTGTACCTGACCTACTGGTTTCCGCCGCGCGAGCAGGCCCGCGCGATCGCGCTGTTCATGACCGCCAGCGCGCTGGCCGGCGTAATCGGCGGACCGCTGTCGGGGGCGCTCCTCGGCACGGACGGGATGCTCGGGCTGGCCGGATGGCAATGGTTGTTCATCCTGGAAGGACTGCCTTCGGTGCTGTTGGGCGTCGGGGTCTGGTTTAATCTGCCCGACGGCCCGCGCGATGCGCGATGGCTGTCCGCAGAGGAAAAACTCCTGCTTGCGCAAAGCCTGGCTCGTGAGGCAGCGCGCGGGCGCGAGCAGACACTGATTGGTGGACTGACCGGCGCGCGGGTGTGGCTGATGGCGCTGCTGTACTTCGCCATCGTGACCGGACTGTACGGCGTGACCATGTGGCTGCCACAAATTGTCAAAGGACTGGGCGCGCTTGACAACCTTGAAGTCGGGCTGGTCTCCGCCGTGCCGTTTCTGGCGGCGGCGGTGACGATGGTTGCCGTCGGGCAATCCTCGGACCGGCGCGGGGAGCGCCGATGGCATCTGGCGCTGTCGGCCTTTGCCGGAGCCGGCGGGCTGATTCTTTGCGCGCGCGCACACCACACCATGTTTGCGCTGGCCGCGCTGTCGCTGGCCGCCGCCGGCATCTGGGGCACGATGGGCCCGTTCTGGTCGATACCATCGGACTACCTGGGCGGCACGGCTGCCGCCGCCGGAATCGCGCTGATCAATTCGGTCGGCAATCTGGGCGGCTTCGCGGGCCCCTACCTGGTGGGAATGGCGCGCCAGCGGTCGCACGACTTCAACGGCGCACTGACCGCGTTGGCCATGACGCTGGCCGCCGCCGGATGCCTGGCACTGGCGATTGCGCGCTCCCGGCCGAGCCGACCCGCTGAGCCGGTCAAATTTCGCGCCGGCCGCTGAGTGCGCTGGTCAGTGTAGCGGCGTCGCTGTATTCCAGGTCGCCGCCGACCGGCAGGCCGCGGGCCAGGCGGGTTACCTTGATTGACAGCGGTTTGATGAGACGCGCCAGGTACAGCGCGGTGGCCTCGCCCTCGACCGTGGCGTTGGTGGCGATCACGACTTCGGCGACCGGCGGCTCGCCGCTCAGGCGCGCCATCAGCTCCTTGACGCGGATGTCGTCGGGGCC
>JAJPHZ010000023.1 GCA_021325025.1 Pseudomonadota bacterium
GGAAGGGGATAGGGTTAGGTTTCTGACCGAAGGGGCTCTCGAATCCAGAGCGAGTGGTGCGCAGGATCATTGCGCTGGCGCAGACCTAACCCCCGGCCCCTTCCCGATACGGGAAGGGGCGGCAGAAAGTGGTTCCCCTTCCCGTGTCGGGAAGGGGATAGGGGTTAGGTTTCTGACCGAAGGGGGGTCTCGAATCCAAAGCGAGTGGTGCGCAGGATCATTGCGCTGACGCAGAGCTAACCCCCGGCCCCTTCCCGATACGGGAAGGGGAGGCAGAAAGTGGTTCCCCTTCCCGTTCCGGGAAGGGGATAGGGGTTAGGTTTCTGACGAAGGGGGAAAAGCCAGTGGCCGTTCGCAACGTCGTCATCGGACAGAAAATCGACGCCATAAAAATCGAGTCGGCGAAGAATTTGCGTCGCATTATGACCCCCGCCGAGCGTCTTTTATGGCACGCACTTCGTAATAACCGGCTTCACGGATTGCATTTCCGCCGCCAACAAGTGATCGCAGGCTTCGTTGCCGATTTCTACTGTCATGCAGCGTCTCTGGTCGTCGAGGTAGATGGCCCCGTTCACGAGAGACGGGCGCAGGGAGATGTGGAGCGCGACGCCGTTTTGTCCGGCATGGGACTGCGCGTGTTGAGAGTCCGCAATGAAGAGGTGTTCTCCGACCTTACGGGGGTGATGCGCAGGATCATTGCGCTGGCGCGGACCTAACCCCCGGCCCCTTCCCGATACGGGAAGGGGAGGCAGAAACCGGTTCCCCTTGCCGTTCCGGGAAGGGGTCAGGGGTTAGGTTTCTGACCGAAGGGGGGTCTCGAATCTAAAGTGAGTGGTGCGCAGGATCATTGCGCTGACGCAGACCTAACCCCCGGCCCCTTCCCGATACGGGAAGGGGAGGCAGAAAGTGGTTCCCCTTGCCGTTCCGGGAAGGGGTCAGGGGTTAGGTTTCTCGCGCCCTTGCGATTACCGCGCGCGAGGTGTCGTGGGCGCGGCGGGCGGCTTCTTGCACCGGCAGGCTTTGTTGCTCCGGCGACAGGATTTCCACCGAGAGCGGGGCCTGGACTCCGATTTCGTCCAGCAGGCGGATGAAGCCGACCAGGTCGAAACTGCCCTCGCCCGGCAGGCGGCGGCGCAGCGTGGTGTCCTCGTACAGCGTGCCGACCATCTCGCGGTCGGCGTCGTCGAACTGGACGGCGACGATGCGATGGGCCGGGATGGCGCGCAGATGGGCGGGATTGGCCGCGCCGCGAAAGTAGTGCCAGCTATCGACCAGCACGCCGCCGTTGTCACCCGCCCACCGCGCGATATCCCAGGCCGCGGCCGCGTCGCGGGTCTGGGAGCCGGGGAAGAACTCGATGCCGACCAGCAGGTCGTGCTCGTCGGCGCGCTCGCACAAAGCGGCAAAGCTCTCGGCAACGGCGTGCGGGTCGGGATGCTCGCCGTGGGCGACCGCGGCGATACTCAGATGGCGCGCGCCCAGCGCGGCCGCGGCTTCATACATGCGCTGCTCGGCGGCGCGCGAGTTGCGTCCGCGCTCGCCGTCGCACCACCAATCGGTGAGCCATTCGATCTCTGCGACCACGATGCCGTGATCGTCCGCGATGCGGCGCATCTGCGCCGCCGTCAATCCATCCTCCCAATGGCCGGTGAAAAAGCCGAGCCCTTCAAAGCCGGCTGCGGCCGCGGCGGCCACGCGTTGGGCGAAGGAAAAGCGCGGCGGCGCCGGTGCCGGGGTTCCGGTCAGGGTGAAGTGGCTGGCGATCAGATCGTTTGGGCCCAGTTGTTTTTGCGTCGCACTCTTAGCCATCGGATTGCTCCGAACTTCGATCGATCAAGCTGTTTCTCTCTGCGCGCTGGCTTCCGTGCCCGTTCTTGTCCATGGCCCGCTGCTCAGGCATCCAAGTGCTTCACGCCACGAGCGCGAAGCGTTCGTGATCAAGCGGCGCGAAGGGCTTTAGGCCCAGTCCGTCGGTGGAAGGATAAGGCAGGCCGGTGTAGCGGGTATCTGCCGGAAAGTAGACAAACGATACGCGCCGATAGGGACGATCGCTCCGGTTAAGTCCGCTGGCGTGGAAGATCAGGCCGTCGTGGATCACCGCCTCGCCGGCGCGCTGCGTCTGGCAGATGACCTCGCCAACCACTTCGCGGTCGTCCTCGCGCAGCAGTTCCATGAATTCCTCGCGCGGCCGCACCGGGTTGTCGCGCGAGCGGGCCGGATCGTACACCGCGCGGCAGCCCAAGGGGCCCAGGCGATGAGAACGGGGCAGGAACTGGTTGACGCCCATTTCGGGGGTGACGTCCTCCAGCGCCACGATTACGGTCAGCAGGCCACGGCGGTCCATTGGATAATTGGGCAGGTCCTGATGGACGCTGGTGCCGGCAAAGCCCGGATACAACGCCTCATAGGCGTCCAGCCAAATGCGCATGTGTGCGGCGCCCGACAGCATCCGCGCCATCTCTCCCACGCGCGGCGCGCGCGCGACAGCGTCGATTTCCGGGACTTTGAAACGCAGGTCGCTGTCGCCGATACGCGTCGCACCCGGCGGACGGGGCGTGCTGCGCTCGACTTCGGCGCAGGCGTTTTTCAGCCGCTCCCACAGCGCTGGACCTATGACCCCGACGAAGTCGACTTTGACAACCCCTTCGGTGCGGAAGCGGCGAATTTGCTCGGCGGAAACCGGCGCGGTGTCGGACACGATGGCCTCCTTGTGAGGAATTCATCTGCACCGTACCGTAATACAGGGGCCTGCCCGCGGGCAAATTGCGCCAGTCACACAAGTTGCGCGGTATGGCCTGCTGAACTATGCTGAAGGTTCGCCCTTGCGTGAGCGCCGATGGCATCTCCTTTACAACGTCGGTTGAAAAATCGCGATGACGGGTTGGGCCGCATTGCCGCCCAACTCAGCCGGGTCAAGCACCGCCTCAATCTGCTGGCGCTCCAGCAATTGGCGTTCTCCGTACTGGGTTTGATTATCGGCACCGGTGGAGTGCTGGTGATCGCCGCCTTTTTCCTGAGCGCCACGCATTTCCTGGTCCTCGGCCTGCTGCTTGCTGCGGGTTTGGTGATGGGATTGCCGATCGCGGTCGTGCGCGCAGTTAGGCGCTTTGCTGCTTTCGAGCGCGCGGCCGCGATTGCCGATCAGCGTGCCGAACTCAACTGCCGTTTGGGCACACTGCTCGCCATCGAGCCGGCGGAGGGCAAGTCTCCGCTGTGGCCGTTTCTAGTCGAGGACACCGTTTCGCGGCTGGATGAGTTCGGCCCCGACCGCATCGAGCGCCATCGCATTTCCCGCGCCGCTTATGGCTTTGCCGCGGCCTGTCTGGTCGCTTCGCTGGCCGGGCTGATGACCTATTCAGCGCGCCGCCATCAGGAGGCGTTGCGCAAGGTGCTCAAGAGCCTGACCTTTGAAGTCGATCCTTCTGAAATCGCGCCGTCCGACAATCCCTCGGGTGAGGGCGCCCAGCTTGAGGGTGACCCCGACACGCTGCGCAATCTGGCCGAGCGGCTGGAGGCGGCGAATCAGAACCATCAGGGCGCGGGCCACCACTCGCTCAGACAGTTGAGCCGCAAGGCGCAAAATCTAGCTTCCAATCTTCAGGACCGGCTGACCGGCCGCGACCTGCGCGACACCCCGGAGAAGGTGAAACTGCGCCTGGCGCAGGCGTTGGGCGACAAGCCACCGTCGCCACCGGATGAAGGCGGTTCCGCCGGGGACATGGCCAACACGCCGCAACACGAAGGCCAGCAATCGGGCGGCGGCGCCGGCAGCGCGCCGCGCCATCAAGCCGCTCCATCGACGCAGGAATTGGCCGACAACGACAACTCCGCCTCTGGCCCCGAAAGCGGCGCGAAGCCCCCCGACTCACCCTCCGCCAAAAGCTTCAACCCGGGCGGTCCTCAAGGACCCGGCACGGGCGATACGGCGGCGCCGGGCACGCAGGCGGGTTCCAGTGAAGAAGCCAGCGGGCAGAGCGCGGGCAACGGCAGCGACCCCGAACATCTGATGGGCCCGCCCGACGCGCCTTCGCACAAAAGCGAGAATTTCGAAATCATGATTGATGCGCGCCTGTCCGATCGCTCTCCGATCGCCAGTGCGCAGCCCTACGTTCCCCCCAAGGTGAAGACGTCCTTGAATACCTATCAGCATCCCGACGAGCCGCTGGATCGGGGCACCGTTCCAGCCGCCGACCGCGAGGCTGTCAGACGCGTGTTTGAACGATGAGCAGCGCCCCAAACCAAATGCCAACCCTCAACGAATTGCCAACCGTCGCCGATTTTGCCCGCGCCTTCCGCCGCATCCAGGGCGAAATCCACAAAGTCATCGTCGGCCATGAGCGGGCCGTCGAAGAGCTGCTGATTGCGCTGTTCGCCGGCGGTCACGTACTGATCGAAGGCGTCCCCGGCACCGGCAAGACGATGCTGGTCAAGGCGCTCGGACAGGCCCTCAACCTCAGTTTCAGCCGCATCCAGTTCACCGTGGACCTGATGCCCGCCGACATCACCGGCACCCGCGTGATCGTGTCGGGCGAGGACGGGCGGCGCGAGTTCCGCTTCTCGCCCGGGCCGATTTTCTGCCACATCCTGCTGGCCGACGAAATCAATCGGGCCACGCCCAAGACTCAGTCGGCACTGCTCGAAGCGATGGCGGAGTTGCAGGTCACCGTCTCGGGCACAACCTATCCGCTGCAGCCGCCGTTTTTCGTCATGGCGACGCTCAATCCGATCGAGATGGAAGGGACTTATCCGCTGCCCGAAGCGCAGTTGGACCGCTTCTTTTTCAAGGTCAGGCTGAATTATCCCGAGGAATCGGAGCTGGTCAAAATCATCTCCACCACCACCGGGCCCGAACTGCACAAGATCGAACCGGTCTTCGAGGCCGGCGAAGCGGCCGGCCGCATCGAGGCGCTCAAACGCCTGGTACGCGAAGTGATTGTCGCACCCGACATCGAGCAGTACGCGGCGCGTCTGACGCGCGCCACGGTGCCCGAGAAATCCAAGTTCATCCTTAACAAGGAGGGGCTGGCGCGCGACGAGGCGATCAACCGCTACGTCAGCTTCGGCTCCAGTCCGCGCGGCGGACAGGCGCTGATGCTGGGGGCGAAAGTGTGCGCGCTGCTCGACGGCCGCGCCAACGTTTCCTACGAGGATATCGAACGCGTCGCCTATCCCTCGCTGGGTCATCGGCTGACGCTCAACTACGCCGCCGAGGCCGACGGTATCGACCCGGCTCATCTGGTGCAAAAGGTCCTCAAATCGGTCCGCGAATTGCGCGGCCATTGAGCGGGTCGGCTCAAGATGTTGGCGCGCGCCTTTGAACCGGCTTTTCTGCAGCGCCTGGACAACCTGGTGCTGGGCATCAAGCGCGCCCGCACCGTGCGTTTGGGCCGGCGCGCCCTGGGCCGGGTTCAGGGCTCGGGCATCGAACTGGAGAACTTCAAGGATTATTGCGAAGGCGACGACCTGCGCTTTTTGGACTGGAACGCGATGGCGCGCCTTGACACCTTGTATACGAAATCCTACCGCGTGGAGCGGGAAACCGAGGTCAGTATCCTGATCGACGCCAGCGCCTCGATGGGTCTGCCGGTCAGGGACGACAAGTTCGGCCTGGCGCGCGTGCTGGGCGCCACGCTGGCCTACGTCGCGCTGGGTGAGAACGATCCGGTGCGGCTGATCAGTTTCGGCGGTCCGCGCGGCCAGCTTGCCTACCGCGCCACCGAGTTTTTGCGCCGGCGCGAGTCCTACGCGTCGTTCAAGCCGATGCTGACCGAGATCAAGTGCGCCGGTCCCACCGAAATGCCGCATGCCGTCGAGCAGTTCCTCAATCAGCGGCGTCCGCCGGGCGTGGCGATCGTGATTTCCGACTTCCTGGTTCCGTCGTCGTTGTACAAGACCGCCTTTTCGCATTTGCTGGCCGCCCGCTATGAAGTCAAGGCGATCCAGGTCCTGGGCAGCCGCGAGGCGGCGGGCAGTCTCGGTCCCGGCGCTTACCGCCTGCGCGATTGCGAAACCGGCGAGCTGCGGGAGGTGACGATCACGCCGACGGTGGCCGAAGCCTGCCGGCGGCGGCTGGACAATCTGCGCGAAGAGCTGCAATTGCATTGTGCCGGCCACGGTATCACGTATGCCGCCGCTGTCGGGGCGCAAAACCTGGACGACTTTATCGTGCGCGAACTGCCGCGCCTGGGTCTGGTGAGGTAACGGTGGGCTTCCTCAATCCCCTGCTGCTGATCTCCGCGCTGAGCGTCGGCGTGCTGATCCTCATCTACCTCAGCGCCCGCTCGCGCTCGACCGTGGAAGTATCGAGCCTGCTGCTGTTCGAGGAAGCGCAAATCGCGGTCTCCAAGGCCAGGTTCCTCAAGCTCGACCTGCTGTTCTGGCTGGAGACCTCGGCGCTGGCCGCGCTCAGCCTGGGGCTGGCCGGGTTGTATCTGAAAATGGCGCCGGCGCCCACCGGCCATCGCCGCCACGCGCTGGTATTCGATGTAGCCGCCGGGATGGGCGCGCACGAAGGCAGCCGCACCCGGCTGGACGAAGCCAAAGCCCAGGCGCTTGGGATGGTTGGGTCGGCGCCGCCCGGTGAGCGCTTCGCGGTGGTTTCGTTTGCCGCGCAGGCCGAAGTCCAACGCTATTTCACCGCCGACCTTGGCGCGGTACGCGCCGCGATCAAGGCGCTGCGCCCTTTCGATGTCGCGACGGCGCCCGCAGCCTTGGCGGCCGCGCTGATGCGGGTGCGCGATGCCGACCGGATTGACCTGTTCGCATCGCGGCTGCCGCCGGGGGCCGGCGCGCTGGACAAGCTGGACTCCGCCCGCCTGCATTTCCATCGGATTGGCACCGCGCAGGACAACGCCGCGATCACCGGGTTGGATCCTGGAATCCCGCGCGTGTCGCCGGGCCATTGCGCGGTGCGCAACCTGTCACCGCATCCGGTCCTGGCCAATGTCGAAATCAGTCTTAACGGCCGCGGTATTGACCGCGTCGCGATGATTCTGGAGCCGCACGCACAGGGCAACCTCAAGTTTGGGCCACTGCCCACCGGCGGCGTGGTACAGGCGCTGATCGGCACCCCCGACGCTCTGCTGGCCGACAATTTGCGCTACGCCTATGCTGGCGGCAGCCGCTCGCTCAAGGGCCTGGTGATTTCGCCCGACCCGGCAGTGCGCGAGGATTTGGCGCGCGTGCTGCGCGCCGTCGATCCGGGCAGTATCGTCGTGGCGGGCAGCGCGGATCAGATGACGCCCGCGGCGGTGGCCAAGGCGTTGGGCGGCGCCGGACAACCTGACATCGCGATCGTTCACGATTCCGTGGCCGACGCGATTTCAGCGAGCGCCAAGCTGTTCATCTTTTCTCCCCCGGGTGGCCAATTTCCGGTCAAGGCGACGCTGCCCGCAAGTCAGATGGACGACCGCACTGATTTGGGTCCGCTGACGCGCCCGTTGCTGCTCGGCCCCACCCGCAGCCTCAGCCTGCCGGAATGGATGGACCCGGTGGCGCACGGCACCGCGCCCCATCAATCGGGCCTGCTGACGCTGGCTGCCGCCGGTATCAGTGCCCACGGGCCCGAAGCGGTCATCGCGTTCGACATCCGCGGCCATCGCTTGTTGGATCCTGACATGCTCGACACGCTGGTGCTGACCATCGATCTGGTCAAGATGCTGACCGGTCCGCGCGACGTGCATGTCGTGTCCACCGGCGCCTACGTCACGATTCCGGCCGGCGCGCCGGCCAGAGTGATTGCGCCCGACGGCTCGGTGTTGCAGGTCGCGCCCGGTTACGGCGGCCTGATCCGATTTCGTCCGCTTTACGCAGGCCGCTACCAGGTTTCGATCGGGCCGCGCCACGAGACAATCTACGCAAACTACTTCGACGCCGCCGAATCGGAGTTATCCGTCAGCAGCACGGCCGAGAGCGGCACGCCGCTGTCCCAGGTGATCGATCTGGACTCCGGCGTGCGGGCGCGGCGCATCCAGCCGCTGACGGCCGCGCTGGTGATGTTGGCGATGGCGGCTTTGCTGGTCGAATCCGCCGTGCTGCTAAGGCGCGCGCTCAGAGGAGGGGCATCGCTTGTTTGAACGGCCGGTCCTGCTCTGGCTGCTGCTGCTGGCGCCGCTGGCGGCCGCGCCCGGGTTGCTGGGATGGCGCAGCACGCGCCGCGCGCCCAGTGCGATTGCTGCGCTGTTGCGGCTTTTGTGCTTCGCCACACTGGTCGTGATTGTCGCTGGCCCGTTGATTCCCTCGCGCGACCGTGCGCGCGGGCTGGCGGTCGTCGCGATGCTCGATCAATCGCGCTCGATCGCACCCGACCAGCGTATCTGGATGCAGAGGCAGCTTGACAAGCTGCGCGCCGCGATGGGTCCGCACGACAAGCTGGCGGTGGTTGATTTCGGCCGCAACGCGCAGCTTGGCGCGCCGCTGGACAATCCACGCGCAATTCAGATCGAACCGGCAAAGGTGGACGAGGGCGCAACCGACATTGCCGGCGCGCTGACCGCGGGCAGCGTGATTTTTCCGCCCGAGGCGGAGAAGAAGATGCTGCTGCTGAGCGACGGCAACGAAACCCAGGGCGACGCGCTGGGCGTGCTGCCGGCGCTGGTCGAGCAGGGCATCCAGGTCTTTACCGCCGCGCCGCCTCCGACCACCCGCAAGCGCATCGCGATCAGTTCCTTCGAGGCGCCCAATCCCGTCCGCGCCCATCTCAATTTCGCCCTGCAAATCGCCATCGAAAGCGACGCCGACACCCCCGCGCAGGCCCATCTGGACCTGCTGCGCGACCAATCCCCTGTGACACGGCTGCCGGTGCGCCTGCTGCCCGGGCTCAACCGCTTCGAGCTGCCCTACCATCTGGATCAGCCCGGCGCCTACGTGCTGACCGCGGAGCTGACCGCGAGCAACGGGATGGAAGTGGTCAACGGGCGCGCCGATACGGTGGCTTCGGTGATCGCCACGCCACGTATTTTGGTGGTATCGGCAGATCGTCCGATGAGCCTGGTCAGCGCGCTCAAGGTGCGCGACTATCGCGTGGATATCATCACGCCGGAACGGATGCCGGCGCGGGCCGAGGATTACCTGGGTTACCAGGCGGTCATCGTGGACGACGTTTCGGCGCCGGCGCTGACCAAGGACGTGCAGCGCGCCCTCAAACAATACGTCGGCGACTTCGGCGGCGGACTGATCGCGACCGGTGGGGTTTTGCGCGAGCAGAATTTCCACAAGACGCCGCTGGAGGACGCGCTGCCGATCGATTTCGTGCCGCAGCCGCCGCCACCCAGCCGCGAGCCGCTGGGCATCTATTTGTGCATCGACCGCTCCAACTCGATGAGCTACAACTCGCGCTACCCGGCGGTGCGCGACGGCGAGCGCATCCGCTACGCCAAACAGGCCGCAATCGCGCTGCTGCGCCAGCTCGACGACAGCGATTACGTCGGCGTGATTGCGTTCGACTCCCAGCCCTACGTGCTCAGCCGGCTGCATCCGCTGGGCGTGGATCGCGCCCAACTCGAGCAGCGCATCATGCGCCTTGAACCGGGCGGCGGCACCGATTTCAAGGAAGCGTTGGAGATCGCGGCAGCGGATTTGATCGTCTCCGGCTTGTCGGTGCGCCAGATCATCCTGCTCACCGACGGCGACACCAACCGCCAGTATCACGAGCACGACCAGCTCATTGCCGATTTAAGCCGCGAGAAGATTCCGGTCTCCACCGTGCGCATCGGACCCGATCAGGCCAACCTGCGTTTGCTCGAGGACTTCGCCGAAGCTACCGGCGGCATCTTCTACCGCGTCCAGGATATCGAAAAGCTGCCCCAACTGTTCATCCGGCTGAGCCGGCAGGCGATGCAGACGCCGCAGCGGCAGACCAAAATTATGGTCGATTCCAACAGCTCGATCTTGCGCGGAATCAAGGCCGAAGAAGTGCCGTCGCTGGAATTCTTCAGCGTCACCCAAGCCAAGGACGGCGCCAGCGTGCCGCTGTCCATCGAGCGCAACGGGCACAACACGCCGCTGCTTGTAGCATGGCAATACGGGTTGGGCCGCAGCGCCATCTTTGCCGCCGACCCGGATTCGCTGGCCAGCATCGGCTGGATCCATTGGAATCGCTACGCGGAATTCTGGTCGCAACTGGTGGGCTGGACGATGCGCCAGGGTCAGGCCGGGCCCTTCGACCTCCAGGTGCGCAGCACGCGCAGCGGCGATTTGAAAATCCAGGCGGAAAGCTCCGGTGTCATCAAGGCCGGCGACCTCATCGCACGGATCAGCGGGCCTTACGGAGCGTCGTTCGACATTCCGCTGACCCAGGTCGGCGACGCGTTGTATCGCGCCCAGGCGCCGGCGATGCCGGGTGGCAAGTACCAGGCCCAGTTGATTCGCAAAAGCGGCAAGCTCGAGCAAGTCCTGGCCACCCAGCCATTTGCGGTGCCCGCCACGCGTGCGGCTGACGCGGATGAACTCAGCCTGCGCCCGGCCAATATCGAGTTGCTGCGCCGCCTGGCGGCTGGCAGCAACGGCGGTTTTGAGGTGGCGCCGCGCCAGATGCTGCGTATCACCGGCAGCACGATCACCGTGCATCGCTCGGCGGCGCCTTATCTGATTCCGCTGGCGATTTTGCTGCTGTTGGGCGAAGTCTTCGTGCGCCGTTGCCTGGCGTGAGCGGCGCTGTAAACTGAAGCCAGGAATCGCGCCAAACTGGGCCGCAATCATGGAGCGGGTGGACGGCAAAACCCTTTTCAAACGAGCCTTGCGCCGGCGCTGCCCGGTGTGCGGCCGGGGTGCGATGTTCCACTCTCACTTCAAAATCAACAAGGCCTGTTCGGTCTGCAAGGTGACTTTCTGGCGCGATCCGGGCGAAGTGCTGGGTGCGATGTACTTCGACTGGGCGGCCGCAATGGTGACGTTTTTGGCGCTGTGGGCGGCGCTGGCCTGGCTGACCAATCTCTCCGAGCTGACGCAATTCTTCATCCTGAGCGCGGCGGCAGCCGCCGCCGTACTCGTCTGCTATCCCTGGAGCCGCAGCCTGTGGACGGTGCTGGTCTATCTGTCCGGCGGCATCGAGCGGCCGCCTCTGCGCGTGCTGCCCGGCGGCGGCGGTCATAAGGAATCGGTTGCGGCGCCGGTGCTGCCGGCATCTGGCGGACGCAAGACCACGCCGCTGCGCCGGATTCATCGCCGGTAGGATCGCAGCTTGTCCTGCAGGCTGCGCAGGCGGTGCGCAGCGCGCTCCAGGGTCTCGTCGCTCTTTGAAAAGGTAAATCGCAGCAGTTCTCTGCCCAGCTCCGCGCGATGGTAGAAGCTGGAACCGGGCACCGCCGCAACTCCCACTTCGTTGAGCAGGAAATCGGCGGCGGCGAAGTCGTCGGCGAAACCCAGATGGCCAATCTCGGCCATGATGTAGTAGGCGCCGGCCGGCGGGCGGCATCGCAGCCCCGCCTGCGTCAGGGCTGCGAACAACATTTCGCGCTTGCGCCGGTACATCCGCTGCAATTCGGCGTAAAACGACTCCGGCAACCGCAGCGCGAACGCCCCTGCCTCCTGTAGCGGATGGGGTGCGCCGACGGTCAGGAAGTCGTGCACTTTGCGGATGGCCGAGGTCAGCCGCTCACTGGCAATCGCATATGCCAGCCGCCATCCCGTGATCGAATAGGTCTTCGACAGCCCGCTGATCGTGACCGTTCGATCCCCCATCCCCTCCAGACTGCCAATCGAGATATGGCGGCCGCCGTCGTAGATGATGTGCTCGTAGATCTCGTCGGTGATCGCCAGCGTGTCAAAGCGCCGGCACAACTGCGCGATCAGCTCCAGTTCGGCGCGCGAAAAGACCTTGCCGGTGGGATTGTGCGGAGTGTTGATGATGATCGCCTTGGTGCGCTCGGAAAATGCCGCGGCCAGCTCGTCCGGATCGATCGTAAAGCCTGCGCCCTGCAGCGTGACGTAGCGCGGTGTGGCGCCGGCCAAAATCACGTCGGGACCGTAGTTTTCGTAGAACGGCTCGAAGATTACCACCTCATCGCCGGGATTGATCACGGCGAGCAGGCTCGCGATCATCCCTTCGGTCGCGCCGCAGGTGACGGTGACGTTGCGGTCGGGGTCGCATTCCAGATGGTTATAGGTGCGGGCCTTGTCGGCGATCGCGCGGCGGAAATTGGGCGAGCCATGCGTGATCGCGTACTGGTTGTAATCCTCGTCGATCGCGCGTTTGGCCGCCTCCTTGATCTCGGCGGGCGCGGCAAAATCAGGGAATCCCTGTGCCAGGTTGACCGCATCGCAGGCCAGCGCCCGCCGCGTCATCTCGCGGATCACGGACTCGGTGAAAAACCGGGTCTTGCCAGAAACATCAGTCGGCATCGCCCGCTGAGTCTAGCACTCAGCCCGCCGCCGCCGAAGCACGCCGCCTGCGGACTGCAATTGCCCAGGCCTGTGCGGCATACGCTGGAATCTTCGGAATAGCAACCGAGTCTGCCTTTATCTGAAGCGAACCGGCATGTGCTTGATGCCGGCAACTTGATTGGACCGCAGCCGTTGAATCGGGCCGTTCAGTTGCATCCATCTTTATATCCCGTTGCGCCGCATTGGTTGCGGCGTCGAGGGCCAATCGTGCGCAAGCGCTACCGTGGGCAAGACCAACTCAGTCCCGCGTCAGCAGCATGCAGCCGCAGATCGGCCCGCCGCCGACCGCGACCGCGGCCACCCTGCAGTTTTCCACCTGACGTGGGCCGCACTCGCCTCTGAGTTGACGGATCGCTTCGGCCAGGTGACCCCAGCCGTGGAGCCTGCCTCCGGAAAGCTGGCCGCCCCAGGTGTTGAGCGGAATCTGGCCGCCCAGTTCGATCCGGCCGTTGCGGATAAATTGCGCCGCTTCGCCGCGGTCACACAGTCCGAGAGCTTCAATCCACATCAAACTGATTATGCTGAAGCCGTCGTATACTTGAGCGACATCGAGGTCGGCCGGGGTGAAATCGGTGCGCGACCACATCTGCGCGGCCGCATCCCGGCATGACATTGTTGTCATATCCGGCCAATACTCCCAGCTCGCGCGGGAGCGCGAAGCGGTACCGACGGCGTTGATGGAGACCGCCGGTTTAGGTGTGTCGCCGGTGTATTCGGCGGTCGACACGACCACCGCAGTGGCGCCGTCGCAGGGGACGTCGCAGTCAAGCAGACACAACGGATGGGAAATCATTCTCGCGTTGAGGTAATCGGCAGTCGTGATCGGGTCCCGATAAATAGCAGCCGGATTTAGGGCGGCGTGACGGCGGCAAGCGACGGCAAGCGCCGCCAATTGTTGGCGCGTCACGCCATATTCATGCATGTAGCGAGTCGCATACAAGGCCAACCGGTTTACCGGCGACATCGCCCCGTATGGCAGCAGGAATGCCTGTTCGCCAGCGGCCCGTTGGCCTGCCAACGCCGCGCCGCGATGGCCGCCCAGCTTCGCCTGTGCCGAACCTTCGGTGGTTGTGCGGTAGACCAGCGCATGCCGGCATAACCCGGCGGCTATGGCCAGGGCCGCGGCGACCACTGGTGAAATCTGTCCGCCCCCCTCGGTGATCGCCAAATGCCAGTTAACCGATAGGCCAAGCGCCTCCCGTACCGCCATTAAGCCCGGGCCGGCAAAACCAGGAGGACGGTCCCCGCCGCCGATCCCGGGATGACAGGCGATACCGTCGATATCGGCGGGTGTCAGTCCAGCGTCAGCGATCGCGCGCAACGCCGCCTCGGCAGTAAGGTCGATCTCGTCGCGAAACAGGCGGCGTCCGATTTCGGACTGGCCGACTCCCGAGATGATAGCCTTGCGCTCCAGGCGCTGTGGGGCTGACGACACGGCAAATGGCGCGACAATCGCACAGGGTTTTTCTTCGTTCGACGCCGATGGCGGTGGACTCTGCGCTGGCCGCACCAAATCCTGTCGCTGCCCGGGGATGGATTGGACAGGTTCGAAAACCGGCAGGCCGATTTCGTCGTTCACCCCACGGAAGCTGACCTGCACCTCCATCCCAACCCGCACCTGGTCAATTGCACAGTTTGTGATGTTGCTCACCATGCGCAGGCCCGGTTGCTCGCGGAGCTCGACGAGCGCGATGACAAAAGGCTCTTCCATTCCGGGTCGCCAGCGATGGACATTGACGGTAAAGGAATAGACCGTCCCCTTGCCGCTGACCGGCTCAAACGCGACGCGCCGGCCCCGGCATTTGGGACAGAGGGGTTTGGGCGGGTGAACGTACCAGCCACAGGCCTGGCAACGGCTGATGACAAGCCGCTCGTTACGCGCAGCTCGCCAATATTCCCGGTTAAGGTCATCTATTTCGGGCAAGGGCAGGTCGGCGATCATGCCTTGAGCTCCGGCGGCGCTCGCCCAAGTGTCGCAAGCAAGGGCCTCCCTCGGACGCCGCCTGACTGGCAAGGCGTGACATTTCGCGTCACGCTGGGGTGACTGAAGCCGCAGCTAAGGGGACGCGCCGCAATCTAGTGGTCGAGGGCCCGCGAGACAAGGGCCTCGGTAAGCCGTGCGTGGCGCGGCATCCCGAGCGCGTCGTAAGCGCGCGCCGCCTCGTTGAGAAGTTCGAGCGCCCGCTGCCTATCGTCCCGGCCATCGCGCTCGATCAGCATCGAACCCAAAAATCGCCGCACCTCTGTAGCTTCAAGCCGATGTGGGAGCTGCTCGGCTTGACGCAGGGCAAGGTGGAAATGCTCCTCGGCAATCGGCCAGTTGCCCGCAGCAGCGGCGGCAAGTCCTGCCGCCGTTTGGCTGAAGCGCGAAATCCATGCGATGCACACAACACCCTTTTCGATCAGTCGGCATGCTTGCGGATAAAGGTCCGCCGCGAAATCCCGCTCACCCAGCACCCACAATCCCTCCACGACCAGCACCAACATGGCCCACGCGCCGAAGCTGCTGGCCTCCTCGAGGCGCGGCAAGCCGCATCGCTTTGCCGCCAGAAGGTCAAGAGCTTTTGAACGCTCGCCGAGATAAGCCAGCAAACGAAACCGCAGGCCGTCCCACAGCCCTTCCAAAAAACCATGGAACGGGTGAATGCGCGCCTCTTCGATTCTTTTTACGGCGCCGTTCCAGTTGCCACGGTAAAATTCCACCAGGCTTGTTTCCGCCTGAGAGACGGAGATGGTCAGGGGCAACTCGGCCGCAAGACTCAGATGGAGAAGCTCCAGCATCGTGGCTCCCAGGGTCGCCAGATCCGGATTGCTTCCAAACTCAGACCAGGCCTGTATCCACCGGCTATAGCACAGCACAGGCAGATGACCCATCCGGCGCGCTACGGGCTCCAGTTCGGCGGCGATGCGTGAGGCTTCAGCCGCACGTCCCAGATGGTATAGGGCCTGCTGCGCAGTGCACAGGCCAACGGCGCGATGCCATGGATAAGAGACGGAAGTGGTCAACTCCACGCTGTGGTTGGCGTCTTCCAGGGCTTCATGGAGATCAAGGAAAAAGAAGTTGTATAGAGAGCGGTAGCAGAGCAGCTCGCCGGCAAGTTTTAGATCGGCGAGTCGAGTCGCGATGTTCAAACCTTCCTGAAAAGAATCGGACGCCCGATGATGACCGATGTGCCGGGAGCTGAGGAGCGCCGCAGTGGCGAGCAGGCGGGCGTAAGTTGGGCTGGGTTCACCCTGCTGCTGGAGCAGCCCGCGTTCCGCAACCTCACGCGCCTCGTCCAGGCGCCCGAACCAAATCAACATCGAAACGGTTTGAATCAGTACGCGGCCCATTCGCTCGCGATCGCCGAGTTTGGCGTAGATCTCCAGCGACTGGTTCCAATACTCCAACGCCCGCGGCCATCTACCCAGCCCGCGTTCGGCAAGGGCGAGATCCGACAGCAGGTCGGCCCGGGTGCGTGAATCGGCAAAAGAAAGACGGCCAAGCGCCTGCTCGAAGTAGTGCAGCGCTTCATGATACCCTCCGGCACGAAGCTCGCTCTTGCCGGCCGCTATCAGGTAGCGAACCAAGCGTTGCGGATCAGCCAGCGAACCAGCCTGGGTCAGGTGCGACAGGATGCGTGACATCTGGTCATTGCGGCGTTCCAGCGCGTCGGCTGCACGCAAATGCAAGTGCTGGCGGCGAGGCAGGGAAATATAGGACAATAAAGTCTGGCGCAGCAGCTCGTGCCTGAACTCAAAGACAGCGTCGGTCTCCGCCGGCACCGGGGCAATCATTCCCGCGTGCTCAGCTTCCTCAATGCCGCCCAGCAGTTGTTCGACCTGCTCTCCGTCATAAAGCTCGGTGAGCAAGGAGAAATTGAATTGAGGCCCCAAGACGGCAGCCATTGTGAGGATCTGGCGGGTGGTATCCTGAAGCCGGTCCAGGCGCCGTCCCAACACCAGGCGCAAGTTGGGTGGCACGTCCATCTCGCCGCGCTCCAGGGCGCTGCGCAGCTGCTGTTCGTCGTGCAGTTTGCCCTCTTCGGCCAGGTGTTTTAACACTTCCTCGACAAAAAAAGGATTTCCCCGGGTGCGATCGAAGACCGCTTTCACGATTTGCGAGGACGCTGGCCGCGGACTGAAGTTGTGCAGCATTTCGGTCACGTCCTCACGCGACAAACCGCTCAAATGGAGGGGGCGGGCGCCGAGACGGAGAATCTCCTCGATTAGCTCCTTGAGTGGTGGTTTGATGTCAGCCGCGCCGTCGCGATAGGTTGCGATAATTGCTAGTCCTGCTTCGGCGGCGCGGCGCACGACCGTCTTGAGTATGGCCAGTGTGGATTCATCGGCCCAATGCAGGTCATCGAACAGCAACAGCATTGGGTTCTCGCGCGCGGTAACCAGGATGCACTCGCAAATGCTCTCGAAAAGATAGATGCGTGCCTGCGGAGCGGATCGCTCGGCCGCAGCGCACAGCTCGGGAAAAAAACGCTCCAGGCGCGGAGCGACGTGCACGAGCTCCGGCAAATGGGCTTGTGCACGACGACGGAATTCCTCCCGTCCCGCCATCTGCAGCGCCCTCTCGATCATCTGTGCGCAGGGCCGGAAGGGATAAGACTCATCTTCGTGACAGCGGCCGAGGAAAAAGCACATTCCCCGTGCCAGCGCGTAGTTGGCTACCTCCACGGCCAGCCGCGTTTTGCCGACGCCGGGTTCGCCGCCAATCAAGGCCACACCGCCGCGTCCGCTCAACGCTTCATCGACCAAGCCGCGCAGGCCTGCTAACTCGGCCTGGCGTCCAACAAAAGCACCTTCGTTCCTGCCCGTTTCAAGCGGTGGCCGCTGCCGCAAGCCCGAGGGCCGCTCCGCTACGCGGTCGGGTTCGGTGTCCCGCTCCACACCAACTTGCCAGACAACCGGACCGTCGGGCGCGGGCTCGAAAACACAAAAGGTCCCGGTCCTGATGTTCCTTTTGAGGGCTGCAGCGATGGCCGGTTCCATCGCGGTTAGCCTTTCGAGCACTCTGGATATCGCCTTGCTGACAGCCTGGCGGGCGCGCTCGACGTTGGAAGCGCTGCGACGGATGCGTCCGCGCAATCCGACGGCCCGAGTCAGCTCAGCCCTTAGCTGTTCGATTTCCCGCTCGATACGTTCGGCGCGCTCGACCTGACCCGAGCTCTTGGCCTCCTCCAATTCGTGGCTCAGCTCGGTCAGCCGTCCCCGGTAAGCGCGCTTGGCCCGCTCGTCCAGCATTGCACCGGCGTCACCAAGGTCGCGGACATGGACTCCGGCGTCGCGCAGTTCCTCGTAAAGACTGGTTTTATCGCCCGGCTCGCTCCTAAGACCGGCCGCTATCAGGTCGAAAACATGGAAGGGGGTGCCCGGATGGCTCACTAGCCGGGCGATGTAGCCTAGACCTCGTGAATCCTTCAGGTGGATGACAGTGCCGTCGAGACTGAGGGTCCAGAATTCCCCGTCCTTGCGCAGCAATCCGCGTTTAAGAGTCCTGGTACGACTGTTGTCGCACCGATCATTACCGCTGGCCTGAATCATACGGTGGTTTAATCGAACTGCCGGGCCCGGCTTTTTCTACGGTAGGCTACGTCGAGGACAAGCTTGCTGCAACCATACAACCCACTTTCCCGGCCTACAGGAATCTAACGATTCCGCGTTCGAACCTCCTGAAGTCACGCTCAGTGACGCGTTTTGTCGCGCCTTTGCAACGGACGGATGTTCCCCAAAGACCCGAAACCAAAGACTCGGCACCGGGTTCGAGTCGGGGTCATCTGCGCCGCGGTTCAGCCCGCTGCGGGCGGATATCGGATGAGGGCGAGCGAAGCTTGGGCGTACTGCAATGAAGATAGGGTTTGCTTTCAACTTGACCAGTTTCGGCAAGGAAGCCGACCCCGAGGTTTACCGCACCGAATTGCGGCTGGCGGATCTCGCAGAGCCCTTGGGATACGACTCGATATGGACGCTGGAACATCACTTTACCGGCTACACGATGATCCCCAACCCTCTGCAACTTCTGACCTACATCGCCGCCCGCACCAGCAGCGTCCTGCTCGGCACAGCGGTCATCGTGCTGCCTTGGCACCATCCGCTGCGGGTTGCCGAGGAAATCTCCGTGCTGGACATACTCTCGGGCGGACGCGTGATGTTCGGCTTCGGGCGCGGCGCGGGCTCGGTCGAGTTCGAGGGCTTCGGCATAAAGATGGAGGAAGCCCGCGAGCGTTTTGTGGAAGCTGCCGTCGTTATCCGCAAGGCGCTTACGCTGGCGCGTTTCTCACACCACGGCAAATTCTTTGACATTCCGGAAATCAGCATCCGCCCGCGGCCGATCTCCAATCCTGAGCAGCGTTTTTACGCGTCGACGGTCAGTCCTGAGTCGGCGTTGATAATGGCGTCGAACGGGTTCAGTCCGATGATTATCGCGCAACGCGAATGGATGGAAACGGCCAAACAATATGAGCGTTACCGTCAGATAGCCCTGGAACATGGCTTTAATCCGCAGCCTCCGATCGCACTCCTCCACGTCCTCATTTCCAGGGACCAATCCGAAGCGGATGAACTAAGGGCGCGCTATACAGAGCCGGCGTATGACGCCATCGAAAACCATTACCGCTTTGCCGACGGGCATCTGGCCAATGTCAAGGGCTATGAATTCTACGCTCAGGGTCTACGCCAGATTACGCCCGAGGGAGGTGTGGACCCGGAAGCCAAACAAAAGGCCTTGGAATATTACGGCGATCTGCACCTTTCAGGTACCCCCGCCCGGGTGCTGGAACAAATCCGCGAGATCAGGCGGCTGACGAATCTGAGCCATCTCCTGTGCCAGTTCAGGGTGGGCGGGATGCCTGGGGCGGATGCCGAACGCGGGATGCGCCTGTTTGCAGAACAGGTGCTGCCGATTGTGCGTAGCGATCGGGCCTTTGCTGATTGAGCATTGATAATCGAGTTGTTTGCCGCCGCTGCGCGGCGCGGTGGAGCTCAAGCCCACGTATGCGCCAGCTCTTCGGCGCCTCAACGCACGGCTTGGCGATGGGATAACAGGATGCCAGCGGTCTACCGGAACGGCGTAAAGATCCATTACGAGATGATTGGCGCGGGACCGCCCGTGCTGTTTATCCATCCTCACACTACCAACAGCAGCGTCTGGTGCTACCAAGCGCAGATATTTGCCCGCGAATATTGCTGCCTGACCATGGACCTGCGCGGCCACGGACATTCGGACAAACCGCGCAGCGGCTACGCGATCGGCGAGCATGCCGCCGACGTCGCCTGTGTTCTGCGCCTTCTAGGGCTGTCACGCGCGGCTGTGGTTGGAAACTCTATTGGCGGCGCCGTGGCACTGCAATTGAGCATCGACCATCCCGAGCTAGTGGCGGGCAACATGATAATCAGCACCGCCATGGGTCTGCCCAAGGATCAAACTCATCTTGAGGTGGAAGAAATCAGACGAGATTACCTGGGCTACATCGACCGCAAGATGGAGAAAGCCTTTTCGGCGGCAAGCCGCCGCAACCGTCCGGAAATTCTCGCCTTCATCCAAGCGCTGCTCAGAAAGGACAATTTCCCCGAACACATCATTCACGCTTCGCTCGACGATCCCGGTTCCATCTTTTACTGGAACATTGAAAACCAGCTCAAAACGATAACCCAACCGACGTTGGTGTTGGCGGGCGAGGAGGATGGGGCGGTCCCGCCCCATCTCACGCGGGCCCTGGCCGAGGGAATTCCCGGCGCGGCGTTCAGGCTCGTGCGCGATGTGGGGCACTTTTACGAACTGGAGCGCCCACATGACTTCAACGCCGAACTCGGGGTCTGGCTGCAGACGCTATGGGCGGACGGTCATCGGGATCCACGTGCCAACAGCTAAAGTGCCTTGGGTAGCGTGCTGCTGGCGACAGGAGGAGGCTTTGGAGGTTATATCGTGCGCACCTACGAGGTGATTTCGGCCGACGGTCATCTGGAAGTGCCGATCGACTTTGCCGCGCGGGTTCCGCAGCGGTTTAAGGATTTGGCTCCACGGCTCATCCGCAAACCCGACGGCACGGAAACGTGGTTCATGGATGGCTTTGAGCGTGACAACGTCGGCAACCTTCATTGCGGGATGCATTACGACCAATGGACCCCCGCCACGGCGCAGACCTACCACAATCCCGACGGTTCGCCGCGGCCCGGAACAGGCAGCCCGGTCCAGCGGCTGCGCGAGCAGGACCACGACGGAATCGACGCGGAAGTGCTGTTCTATCCGGTCTACGGTCCGGCTTTCATGCGCAACATGCGCGCAAGGAATGTCGATGCATACCGCGCAATCATACGAGCCTACAACGATTTTCTGGCCGAATACTGCTCGCTCGCGCCCGATCGGTTAATCGGTTGTGCGCTGGTGCCGGAAAGCGGCGTCGAGGATGCTATCGCGGAGGTAGAACGTATACGCCGCCTGGGACTGATTGCGATCAGTCTCACGGCCTGGCCCAATGGTACCCACGCCCCAAAACCCGACGAAGACGACCGCTTTTGGGCTGCGGTACTCGACCTCGACGCCCGGTTGGCAGTCCATCAGACGTTCGGAATGGGCCTTAACTCGCCGGATCGAGTGGCGCTTGAGGCCGCCGTTTCGGCATCCAACAAGCAGCCCCCGTGGTCCTACGACATCGGCCGGCTGATTCTATACGGAACGTTCGACCGATTTACAAACCTAAAAATTTACTTTGCCGAGACAGGGGCGGGTTGGCTTGCCCATACCCTGTGCTTCGCGGACGAGTACTATCTGCGTTGGTTTAAATACTTCGACCTCAAACTGCGTAAGCTGCCGAGCCAGTACTGGCGCGACCATTGCCGATTCAGTTTCATTATCGACCGCCTGGCGATGCCGCTCGCCAGGTTCACCGGCCTGGACCTGTTGATGTGGGGTTCTGATTTTCCCCACAGCGTGGGGACCTATCCCGACAGCCGCGAGATGCTTGATGACATGTTCGAAGAGGTATCCGCGCAGGCCAGACGCGCCGTGTTAGTGGATAACGTGTGTGAATTCTTTGGTCTCGACCCCGATCGTTCTCTCACCCCTACACCGTGAAGAGCGCGCCGCGAACATTGATATGCCGACTCTGATAGCAAATTACCGCATGGCATTTATGCCAAATACGACTCATCTAGCGCGCATTCTCAAGGGCCTTGAGGATCTTTACTACGTTCTGTTGCTGACCACTGATAGTGCACTGGGCGGCCGGGGTGAAACCTGGAGAGGCTGGCTGGAGTTGGGCTTCCACGTTAACACCCGCACGCCGCCCCCTGGCCTACCCGTGACGGACCGGGTCCGCAGCTTTTTCGATCACGGCGACGGCCGCCATCTGCGCTGGTCGCTGGAGAGCCGCCGCGCCGATGTCCTGGGAGAAGTTAGGGCGGTGCTGGATGCTGTGGAAGCGGCGCGCAGGCGGCTGTGCAGCCGCGAGGCACCAGACAGGGTGCAAATGCTGCATTCGGACGTGGAGATAAACGGGCGCTTGCTTCAGCCTTTGCGCGGTGCCCTGGAGCTTTCCGGCTGCGGCCAGGAATATCCTCGTTTCGAGGCGGCCATGGATCGCGCGCTCACTAGCCTGACCGCAGTGCCAATCGTGGAGGCGGGGATCACAATCACATGAGTTTGACTTGCCGCTGGCAAAACTCGCCGACAGTTGGCTTGCCGCGCCATGTGTCAGAGGTAACCAATGAAGAGCACAGAGGCTGACCGGCCGATAGAGAAGACTTTTCCAGTATTCGACTGCGACGCGCACATTAACGATCCGGTCGAGATATGGACAGAGTATGTTGAACCCGAGTATCGCGAACGGGTTAAGCAATCATATTGGAACCCTGGTGGAGGTTCGGCGCTCCTCAATGGGCAGCTGACTGTCGAAGGCGGGCATTCCTTCAAAGCTGCCGCCCGTATCAATCCGATCGCATTGCGTGGTCCAGGCGTCAATCAACGCATTCAGCGCTACCTGCGGCTCCGAACGCTTGATCCCCAGCAGGTGGAATACCTCGATCACAAAGGCGCCTATGATCCCCACGCGCGGGTTAGAGATCTGGACCTGATGGGGATCGACCAGGTGCTGATCATTCCAACCATGCTGGTCAACGCATTCCCCTTCATCCGCGACGCCGTGGGCGCCTACGGACTGGCGCGGGCATATAACAACTGGGTTCATGACTGGTGCCGCGCGGTTCCGGAACGCCTGTTTCCCGCGGCGCTCCTGCCGCTGCAAAACGCCGAATTCGCCGTCAAGGAGACCCAACGGGTCGCCAAGATGGGATTTCGGGTGGTGCTGGTGCGGCCGTTGGACGCCAACGGCGCCTATCCCAATCGCATATTGCCGCCACGCGAGCGATCGCACGGTGCAGGTCCCTTCGGCGTTCTGCTCGATCCACTGCTGCGCACGATCGAGGAGGCCGGAGTTGTGCTGGGAATGCATACTTTTCCTGCCCCGCTTGCCCTTGGCATCGATCCGGGCCCTACTGCCTTCTCACCGGGAGATTACGTGGAGCGCGCCGGCCGTGGCAGTGGGACCAACGTAATCAGCTCCACCTTCAGTTTCGTGCTCGAGTCCATGACGTGGCTGAGCCAGGTGCTCCTGAGCGGACTGCTGGACCGTTATCCGCGTTTGAAAATGGCGATTTTTGAATCGAACGCAACCTGGCTGCCGTCCCTGCTCGAGCATCTGGACCGTCTCTTCAAGCTCTACGCCCGAGAACGGCGGACGCCCGCGTCGCGGCTGCCCAGTGAAGCCTTCTATGCACAATGCATAATCGCCTTTGAAAGTGATGAAGGCGCCGTGTACCGGCAGTGTGAACAGTTTGAGAACATCGGCGTGTGGTCCTCCGATGCCTATCACGTCGACGCCGCCGAGGCTTGGGAGGCTATACGACACATGCGCGCCGAGGGCGTACCGGCTGCCGTTCAGGAGAAATTGCTTGGCGGTAACGCGCGCCGCTTATACGGCATTGAGGGCAAGCTGTTCACAACTCACGAGCCGGCCCAGCTCGAGCGTCCCGAATGGTTCCCTAGGGAGGATGCCTCATTCGCAGCGTGGTGGGACCGAGAATCGCATCCGCGGCGGCTGGCTTCAGCCCCGGCATCTGAAGACAAAGGTGGCAACTAGTATGGCAAAGGTCGGGTATCGTATCGTTGACGCAGACAGTCACGTGTTTGAACCCGCCGAGGTCTGGGACCGTTACGTCGAGTCCGAGTACCGGGCCCTGGCGCGTACGGCTTTCTACTTCCGTACCGACGAGGAGGGGCTGAGCACCGCAATTCTCAACGGACGGGCCGCGCGGCTTCCAGGTTCAAGCAGGCTCAATCGGTGGGCTATATGGCGCCCCGGCATGACCGCGGATGAGATCGGCGCCTTGGATCCGTCGATTTACCATCCAATCAATCCTGCCGCCTCCGATGCTGCCGCCAAGCTGCGGGATATGGATGCGATGGGGATCGAAAAGGCGATAATTTTCCCAACCCTCTTCGCGGAATACTTTCCTGTGGTCGACAACCCCGAGCTGGCCCGTGTTCTGAGCCGGGCTTACAACGACTGGCTATATGATTGGTGCGGCGAAGATCGCAACCGTCTTTATCCGATCGCTGTTCTTCCGATGCAGGACGTAAGCTATGCGCTGGCGGAGTTGCGCCGCGCCGCGTCGCGGGGCTTCAAGGGATGCTTTATCCGGCCGGCCTTCATCCATGAAAGTGACTTTCCAACCCATTTGAAATACCGGCCCCTGTGGGAGGAGCTGGAGCGAAACGGGCTGGTCGCCTGCCTCCATCCCTCGGCCGGCCACACCAATCCCGAATGGACATCACTTGGTGCGTTTGTGGAACGCGTGGCCGCGAATCTCGAAATCGGCCATAACGTGGCGGAAGCGGTCGCCTGCGACGGAGACAACGCAATTGCATTGACCGCGTTGTTGTTTTGCGGCCATCTGGAAGATTACCCAAGGCTAAAGGTTGCTTTCATCCACGGCGGCGCTCCCTTGCTCTACCTTGCGCTGGAAAAATGCGAGACCTACCTGACTCATTATTCGTTTGACGGCATTACACTAAAGAGCGAAGAAGTGTTCAGCTCAAGCGCAGCCGCGGTTACATTTTATTCCTGGGAAGCGTCGACAGTGGCGCGCAATTCTGTGCTCAGGGCCAAGTGCTGCTGGGGTTCGCGCCATCCCCATCACGACGCTGCCACTCCGGAAGAAGGCGCCGACGCCCTTCGTGCCGCCGGCGCAGACGAGTCCACCATCGCCCAGCTGATGGGCATCAATGCGATGCGCCTTTACGGAATTGAGCAATGAGGCTGGCCGGCAAGGTCGCAATAGTCACGGGCGGAGCCTCGGGGATCGGCTTCGAATACGCGAAGCGATTCGCACGCGAGGGGGCCGGGGTTGCGATTTTCGACATCAGCGCCACACAGGCCGAGTCGGCCCAACGCGAACTGTTGGCAGCCGGCCATGAAGTCATGGCCATCCCAGTCGACGTTACCAACGATGCCGGAATTGCCGCAGCGGCCAGCGCCGTCGCTGAGCGGTTCGGCAAAATCGACGTGCTGGTTAACAACGCAGCGCTGTACAACGAAATCGAACTCGGCAACGCAGATGTCGAATATGGACAGAAGGTAATGCGGGTCAACGTGTTCGGCGTACTGCTGAGCACCTGGGCGGTGGTGCCCTACATGATGCGGCGCCGGTGCGGATCGATCATACATATCTCATCGATTGCGGCCTGGCCGGGGTTGCGCCAGAAGACGCAGGGCCGGGCGATTGGCGCGGAGGGCGAAATACCCAATGAGGTAGTGCGTCGCGCCTACTACTACGGGATCTCGAAGGCAGCGGTTGTCTACCTTACCCATGCAATGGCGGGCGACTACGGACCGTACAATATAAGAGTCAATGCTATTGCCCCCGGGGTCGTCATGTCCGAAGCCACCAAGAGACTCGTGCCGAGGGAAACAATCGAGGCGTTGAAGAAATCGTCGGTTCTTGATTGCACCATCGAACCCGAAGAGCTTGGCGCTACGGCGGTATATTTGGCCTCTGACGAGTCCGCGAAAATGACAGGACAGGTGTTAGTAATCGATGGCGGACGGAAGCTTTGGTAAGAGGGTGCGGCGCCTGCCGGCAATTCGCTGTGCGTAAGGCGGAAGAGCATTGTGACTGGTGGAATCGATGAACACGGAGAGACCTGACGGCGGAGTTTTAAAGGGTATTCGCGTTCTGGAAATGGGTATGAACGCGGCGGGCCCGATGGCCGCCGCAATCCTCGCCGACTGGGGCGCTGAGGTAATCAAGCTGGAGCCTCCCGAGGGTGATCCCGTCCGCGGCCTTATTCAGGACGTCGGTCTTGACGCGGGAGGACTCAATCCGCTGCTTCACGCGTGCAATCGTGGTAAACGCTCCATCGCCGTCAACCTGAAGAGCGCCGAGGGCAGGGCGATCTGTCATCGGCTCGCTGCGTCCGTGGATGTGTTCATCACCAATATGCGCGTTGCGGCGCTCGAGCGCCTGGAGATGGATTACGGCCGGTTGGGCCAAATTAATCCCGGGCTCGTGTACTGCCTGGTAACGGGCTATGGCTGTGAAGGGCCTGACCGCGACCGGGCCGCCTATGATCTCGGGGTATTCTGGGGCCGAGCCGGCGTGGGCCCGGCAGTGCTTGGGGACAATGCCGAACCGCTGATGCGATGCGGCGCGTTCGGCGACTTCTATGCCGCGCTGAGTGCCGTGGCGGGTATTTGCGGAGCGTTGGTCAGCCGCGGACAGACCGGGCGCGGGCAAATGGTGTCCACTTCCCTTCTGCGCACCGGTGCCTATTGCATAAGCTCCGCCATCAACCGCACTTTGCTCGGTCAGCCAGCTCGGGCGATTGAAGAACGTGAACGCTTTCCCAATCCTCTCATCAATTGCTATCGCGACAAGAACGGACGGTGGTTCTATTTGCTCGGCCTTCAGGGCGACCGTTTATGGCCCAAGTTGTGCCGCGCGATTGACCGTCCGGAGCTTGAGCGCGATCCGCGGCTGGCCGATATGGCACGGAGAAGGGTGAACTCGGCCGAAACCGTAAGGCTGCTCGACGAAATATTCGCAACCAGGACTCTCGAAGAGTGGCGCCCGCTATTCGACCGGGAGGACGTATGGTGGACGCCCGTGCAGAGCATAGCCGAGGTGATACAAGACCCGCAGCTGCGCGCCGGCAGAGCGTTTGCCCAGATAGAGCTGTCCGACCGCACCATCGAGGTCGTAGCGCAGCCGGTGGATTTTAGCGAGACGCAGTGGTCTGTGTCGTCAGCCGCGCCAGAAACTGGTGAGCACACGGAAGAAGTTCTTCTGGAACTGGGTTTCGATTGGGAACGGATAGGCAAGCTTAAGGAGCAAGGGGTCATCATCTAGATACCAGGCATGCCAGAGCCTGCTGTCTGAGGCATATTAGCCAGTCCGCACAGTCGATTGGGAATAACGAGATATGGAGCAGAAGGTGTGTTTCTTTAGCGCAGGAGTTCCAATAGCGGGGGTGATTGGAATTCCGGACGATTATCGGCAGGGCGAAAAGCGCGCCGGTATTGTGTTTTGCTGCGGCTTCATCAGCGTAAAAGAAATTCACATTCCCGCGAATGCTGAATACATGCGCAGACGCGGTTATGTGACCCTCCGCTTCGACTATCGTTACTTTGGCGAGAGCGGTGGGGAGCCGCGCTCACGGTTGATTCCTCAGGACCAGGTGGCGGATATCCAGAGTGCCGTTACGTTCCTGCAGCATCGGCCGGAGGTCGATCCGGAGCGCATCGGACTTTATGGGCATAGTTGGGGATGCGGCAACGTAAGCTACGTGGCGGGAATTGATGACCGGATTAAGTGCACGGTTGGAATCGGAGGCCCAGCGGACTGCGAGCGCCAGTTCCGCCTCGGTACCGGCTTTGAGAGGTTTCTTGAGAGGGTCAAACGTGCGCGCACGGAGTTTATCCTGACGGGAAAGCCGACGTACGCCGACGTGAGTAAATTCATGGGCCGCGATCCGGAGATGGCCAGGGTGATCGAGGAGCAAAAGCAGCTGTATTCGACCTGGCGCCCGGAATTTACTTTTGAATCGCTGGCGGACGTCATGCGGTTTAAGCCGGAATCGGTTGTTCATCAGATTGCGCCGCGGGCCATAATGTGGCTGTTCTCCGACGCCGACAAACTGGTTTCCCAGTTCGAGGGAACGAGCTTTCTTGCCAAGGCGCGTGAGCCCAAGCAGTTGGTAATCCTCAACGGACTGACCCACGACGATATGTATCGTGAGCCGGGTTTCTCGCAGGTGATGGAGCATACCCGGGCGTGGTTCGCGAAATATCTACCAGCGCGATAACAGCACTGCGTAAAGGGTCCACGCTAATGGGAGTTCTGCGCGGGTATCGTATCTTGGAGTTCTCGGGCATCGGGCCTGCGCCGATGTGCGCGATGCTGCTTTCCGACCTGGGCGCGGAGGTGATTCGCCTGGACAATCCGGCCGCCGAGGGCGGCCTGCCCGCCAGATTCAACTTTCTCAGGAGAGGCCGCCGGTCAGTAGCGCTCGACCTCAAGCGGCCTGCAGCGCGAGTTGTGGTCATGCGGCTGGTGGAGAAGGCCGACGCGCTTGTTGAAGGGTTTCGGCCCGGTGTCATGGAACGCCTGGGGTTGGGTCCCGAGGAATGTCTGGCGCGCAATCCCCGGCTGATCTATGGACGGATGACGGGCTGGGGGCAGGAGGGCCCGCTGGCGCGCGCCGCCGGCCACGATATCAACTACATTGCTCTCAGCGGCGCGTTGCACGCGATCGGACGCGCCGGACAGCCACCGGTTCCGCCCCTTAATCTGGTTGGAGATTTCGGCGGCGGCGCGCTCTTCCTTGCCCTTGGTATCGTCGCGGGCCTGCTTGAGGCTCACAAGTCGGGCAAGGGCCAGGTCATCGATGCGGCCGTGGTGGATGGCGCTGCCTATCTGATGACTGCAATCTATGCCAATTATGCGGCAGGCGCGTGGAGCGACGAACACGGCGTCAACCTTATCGACAGTGGGGCTCCCTTCTACGACGTGTACGAAACGCGCGACGGCAAGTATGTGAGTGTCGGCGCGCTGGAGGCGAAGTTTTACGCGCAATTGTGTCAACTGTGCGGGCTGAACGAAGAAGATCGGACGGCTCACGACGATCGGCGACGATGGCCTGAGATGAAGCGCCGTCTGAGCGCGCTGTTTGCGAGCAAAACCCGTGAGGAATGGTGCGCATTGCTGGAGGGAACCGATGCGTGTTTCGCCCCCGTGCTAAGCATGGCTGAAGCGCCCGCCCATCCCCACAACCGCCGTCGGGGAACCTTCGTTGAATTTGGCGGAGCGGTCCAACCGGCCCCTGCGCCGCGCTTCAGCCGCACGCCAAGTGCGATTCAAGGCCCCGCTGTAAGGCCGGGCGAGCACACCGAACAGGTCTTACGCGATTGGGGAATCTGCGAGGAGGAGATCCGAGAAGCAACACGTCCGGACTAAGCGGGCGTATGCCGTCTGGGTGAAGCCAATGAACTCCATTTCCCATTCCGGTGTCCCGACGGCACCCGACACAGGCAAGCCGCGCGCCGTAAAGCCCCGTCATCGGCCTTATCGTGCATGTGCAAGGCCTCGAAGCACTCGGACGCCTTTTCGCCGACCTGGCGAAAGTTTTTAACCGAAGAGCAACGGAGGAATTATACACCATGAAAGCCACAGCGGTATCCCCGCGGCAACTGACAGTGGCCCGCCTGCTATCTGTCGCATTGACAGCGCTCGCTTTACTGGCCGCTTTCCCGGATGCAGCCAAAGCGGATGTTACGTACACCGAGGAGGCCTATAGGGCTCTTGCCGAAGCAGGTTCGGATGTCCCCGCCCCGGGCACGGTTATTAACAATTCCAATTGGAAAATCTACCGCAAATACCTGACGATCGGGTACCAGGCCTTTCACCAGAAGTCCCTGCCCTTTTATTTTGGTGACGGGACCGAGTTCAACATGGTTGTGACTAACTACGTACCGGTGCCCATGCCGAAGATCTTCGTTCAGCATACCGAGCAGTACGCCGGCCGCGTAAGACTTGAACCTTCCTCTCACGGGGGATGGCTCGCCGCCAACTACGTTGCAGGACTTCCCTTTCCAAAACCATCAGGGCCGATGGCCGGAGTCGAGATAGCGTACGATGCGCTGTACCGCTTCTCACCATATGCGTACGAGTCATGGGTCGATACTCATTCCATAGATCGTTATCGCAACGAGTCATCAACCCTGTTTAACTCCTATTTTTACCGTGTGATGCATTTGAGCGACCCTGACCTGGGATATCCGTTGAATCTGCCGATTGCCAAAGGATATTGGCTGTTGAACCGGTATGAGGTTGTGAATCCGGAACAGTCGAAATACACAACCCAGGTCGTCAACTTCCCGGACCGTCAGGACACGCTGCCGGAAAACTATGTCTTTCTGCCTTCCTTGAGGCGGTCCATCCGCCTTTCCAATGCGGCCCACTGCGCGCCGATCCTTGGTACCGAATTCATTAACGACGATAGCTTCCCGGTAAAGTTCCAGATACCTTTCTTTGACGTCAAGCTCCTGGGCAAGAAGACCATTCTCGCCGTCGACCACGTACGCCAGTTGAACGCGAAGGAGGGCAAAACATTTCCGATCAATGAAATGTACACCCATGGCGATCCGTTGCCCGGCTTCATGAAGCCGGAATATGCGAAATGGGAGCCAATGCCGGTGTACGTCATCGACGCGAAACCCTTGCCCTCCTTAGGCGGTTATTGTTATTCCCACCGCGTCTTTTACATCAACGCCGACTCGTATAATATCCTGGCCGACGAGGCTTACGACGTGTCGGGCAGGCTGTGGAAATTCAACGTGTACAACTGGCGCATCAGCAGCCTGAATGACGGTGAGCCATTCATCTCAACCGCCGACTATTATGGCGGAATTTACGACGTACAGAACGCGCACATGAATATGACAGGGTCGTGGCACGGGGCACCGGCGCGCATCGACAAGGAATTGGACGCCGGGCGGCTAAATGCCGGAGTGTACGGTTTCCCTGGCAGCCTTTCCCAGGTCATGCGGTGATTGCGCACTACCGGGAGCGGGGCCGAGGCGCGGAGCAAATTGCCAGGTCGAACGGATCGGACCCTGCTCTGCCTGCACGGTCATCGCGGAATCACCCTCACGGCGAGCCTCGGACCTTGAACGATACCTGGTCAAGCAAGCGGCCGGAGCGATCCATCAGCGCCAGCACGTGGAACCCCGGAGTGGGCGGCCACAGCAGGAGCCGGGCGGCGGAGCCCAAGTCGTGGGAATCAAGCCGCCAGTGCGCGCCGGGGCCGGTGCGCTCCGCCTCGAACCTGACCCGTTGGGCCGCGCGCGGGATATCGGGGTCCAGCGCGATTATGGTTTGTGCGGCGGGCGACAGGATGCGCGGATTTTGATCATTAAGGCGCGGCATCGGCGTGCCGGGTTCGGTGCCCGCGATAAACCATTCGGTGCGCGGCGGCTCAACCGAATCGGCAAACGCGACCGTGGCTGCACGCAGGGCGGCGGGACGCGCGATCGCCCCGCCGCCGTAGCGGTCGTGCAGGTAGTTCATTACTTCCAACCATACCGGCGCCGCGCCCGTGATTCCGGTCACGTTGTGCATCGCGGCGCCTGAAACGTTGCCGACCCACACGCCCACCGTAAAACGGTTGGTGTAACCCACGCACCAGTTGTCGCGCATATCCTTGCTGGTGCCGGTCTTGACCGCGCTCCAGTAGGGCGTGGCCAGACTGTTCTCCAGTCCGAAGGTGGCGCTGCGGCTGGCGCGGTCGGAAAGGATGTCGGAGATTAACCAAGCTGCCTGGGGCGAGTAGATGCGCGTGCCGGAGGTTTTCTCCGTTGCGAACAGGCGCATTGGCGACCATACGCCGCCGTTAGCCAGTGTGCGGTAGGCGTTGACGAGGTCCCACAGGCTTACGTCGGGCGAGCCCAGCGCGATGGACGCGCCGTAGTAGTCGCCGGGCTCGGAGATCTCCGCAAAGCCAAGGTGCCGCAGATGCTCCGCCAGGGCGTCCACGCCGATCAGCCCTGCGGTCCTGACGGCGGGGACGTTGAGCGAGGAGGCCAGCGCTGTGCGCATCGAGACCAGTCCTCTGAACTGCCGGTCGTAGTCAAGCGGCCGGTACAGGCCGCGCTCCTCGGGCACTTCCAGCGGCGTGTCGAGCAACAGCGAGGCCGGAGTCAGCAGCCGGCGCTCCAGCGCCAGGGCGTACAAGAAAGGCTTCAGGGCCGACCCGGGCTGGCGCAATGCGCGAACTCCGTCAACATAGGGCGCGCTGGACAGGTCGCCGGTGCCGGCCACATAGGCCCATACCTGGCCGGTGGCGTTTTCCACCGCCAGCACGGCGCCGTCGTTTACGTGGCGGTCGCGCACCTGGAGAATCTGGATGTGCAGCGCATTCGCGGCAAGGGTCTGGGTGTCGCGATCGAGGGTGCATCGAACCGATCGATTCGCGCCGCGCAGCCATCGCTGCGCCAGTCCCGGTGCAAGCGCCGCGCGGTTGAAATCGCTGCCGCGCCGTGCCGTGGCGCGGCTGACGGCATCCGCGACGTCCTCAGGCGCGGGCGCGTCCGCCGCCGCCGCACGCAGCGTCTGCGCGCGCCGCATCAGCTCCGCGCGCCGCGCGTTGGGCGCCTTGAGCAGGGCGGCCATCACCACCGCCTCGGCGGGGCCAATCCCGCCGGGCTGCTTGCCGAACATCACGCGCGACGCGGCAGCCACGCCCTGCAACTCGCCGCGATACGTGACGAGATTGAGATAAGCCTCGAGAATCTGGCGCTTGGACCATTGGCGCTCCAGGGCCAGCGCCGCCTTGATCTGGACCAGCTTCTGCCATGCGGTTTTGCGCCGATGCGCCGGAGCCAGCGCGGGATCGAGCAGTGCCGCAAGCTGCATCGTAATCGTGCTGGCGCCGCCGGCGTGCCGCCCCGTCAGCCGCGCGCGCAAGGAGCGTCCAATCGCCATCAAATCGACGCCGCGATGGCGCCAGAAGCGGCGGTCTTCGGCGCGAATCGCTGCCTTGATCAGGGCCGGCGAGATATCGTCGAGTGCAGTCCACGCCAAGCGGCGTCCCTGCCGGTCGATCCGCACCTCGTGCAGCGGCTGGCCGCGGCGGTCGAGCAGTTGCGCGTCGGAGGGCCGCCATCGTGCCCGCACCTCATCGAAGCCAGGCATGATGGGCTGTGGAATCGCGAGCCACGCCGTTGTCAGGATTATGCCGGCTGCGCCGATGCACATCCCGATCTGTTTCAGATGACGATGCATCGGCTGATTCACCGGCCGACCTCGAAGGGCGCATTGGGCAGCTCGCCGAACATCTCCGGCTCGTACAGCGGCTCGACGCGCGTGGCTGGGAGCTGGAAGGTTCCCGCCTGGTTCAACCGAATCGTGTATTCGACGTCGAAGGTGCCCTTGGGCAGGTAATCGTAGTAGGCGCGGAAGGCGTCGAAGGCGCGTTCGACAAAGGCCGGCCACAGGTAATTTTCGTTGTTCCAGTTCTCCGTAGAGGTGGCAATTTGGGAATCGCGCGCCAGCCCGGTTCCCAGATGCGACGCGCCGGCGGGAATCGGATCGTTGACGACCACCCAGGTCATGTCGGTCTGCGCCTCGATCCTGAGGTGCACGCGGACCAAGTCGCCCTGACGCCATCCACCGCGGTGCGGGCTTTCCACCGGCGTAAGCGTCCGAATGATCCTGTAGCCGCTGGAGAGCGGGGCCTTGAGCGGAATTGCGGCGTTGGCGCGCACCTGCACCCACGGATTGCCGCCGCCGGCGTGATCGATGCGCAAATCAGCCTGGGCCGGCGGCCATGCGAAGTCCAGCGTCCCGCCTTGGGGCGCGCGGGTCCATTGCAGTTGCTGCCGGGCGCCGTCGATTGCGGCGGATGTGATGCCGTTGATCGGTTTTGATTCGAAGACCTTGGCGAACTTGTCCACGGCCAGCGTGCCCCACGCGTTGGCGGTGGTGGTAAGCCACGCCCCGCGCGACTGCATCGCCATCGCGCCCACCATCACCTTGGGCAAGTCATCGTGCCACAGGTCGTTGTCGAGCAGGAGCAGGGCCAGACGCATTTGGTTGGTCTGGGGGCCGATCATCAACCACCACAGGTCGCTGCCCGACAGATGGGCGCCGGTGCCCTGCCAGTTAAGCCGGGCGCGCATGATCTGCTCGGCCGCCGCCAGGCGGGGCGCGCGCTGCGGCGCTGATTTCATCCGCAGCAGGATACTCCACCAGTCGATTACGGCGGAGTCAGGCCACAGGTTGGGGTCGATGATGATCGTGCCGAGCATCGATGGCTTGGCCTTGCCGACGCGCGTCAGCGCCTCGATCGCCGCCAGTTTGCGCAGCGGCAGGTCGACGCTGGTCACCGGCTCGTAGCGTACAACCTTTGCCTCGACGAAGTCGGCCAGCCCCTTTTCGATCGCCTCGAGCGAGGTGGAGGGAATCTCAAACCCGGCCTCATTGGTCAGCGACAAAAAGTATGACGTCAGCACATCGCTGCCCAGCTCCTGGCTGGGGAAATACTTGAGCAGTCCGTCGGGGTCGGTGTAAGAGGGCAGGTCCGCAACAATGCCCTGCCACAGCTTCGGATCGCGCAGCGCCACGGCGCGCGACACGCGCTGCTCAAGGCATGAGTAGGGATAATCGCGCATCCACTGGCGCACCCCGTCCAGCCCCGCGACCAGCGAGCGACTGAGCGTTAGCGCGACGCCGCCCGCGCCGGGAATCGCGTCGGCGGGACGGGCGATCGGCTGCGTGATTGGTTTTTCCCATCTGATTAGAGTCGCCTGATAGGTGCGGACCGGCACCGCGGGCAGTACGCGCTGAGTTATGAGCAGATGGTCCGAGGGGCCGCCCGCCGCGGTGATCGCTTCGACGTGATATTTAAGCTGCGCGACGCCCATCGGTACGTTGATTTTCCAACCGATCGTCCGGCCCTCGCCCGGGCCCAGTTGCAGCTTTTGCACCGGCTGCGGCGCCGCGGCGGCCAGCCCCTCGACCCTGGCGCTGACGGCGGTCTCCAAGGCATGCTCGGATGCGTTGCTCACGGTGAACTGCGCGTCGAAGGAATCGCCGGTACGGATGATCGGCGACACCCCGGCAAACAGCATCAGGTCTTGCGTGGAGCGGATGGTGGTTGAGCCGGTGCCGAACAGGCCGGTCCCCGCGCTGGCGACGGCGACGATTTTGAACGAGGTCAGCGAATCATTGAGCGGCACATCCACTTGCGCCTGCCCGCGTTCATCCAGCGCGACCACCGCCTTCCACAGCAGCAGGGTGTTGAACAACTCACGCGTGACGCGGCGTCCGCCGCCGCCGCCGGGCGGGAGCGCCTTAAGCCCATAATGGCGCTTGCCGACCACCTGCATCTGGGCGGTGGAGGTTTCGATTTCGTAGGGCCGCCGGCCCATCATCGCCTCAAGCAGCTTCCAACTGTCGTTGGGGCTGAGTTCGAGCAGCCCCTGATCGACGGCCGCCACCGCGACCTCCGCGCCGGGCGCCAGCGGCGCGCCGTTGGCGGTTTTGACGGCAATCTTCACGTGGGCCTTCTGGCGCACATGATATACGGCGCGATCCGCGCTGACCGCGACCTTCAATTCGTGAGCGCGCCATCCCACGCGCAACTCGGCGATTCCCAGCTTGAACGCGGGCTTGCCCAGATCAACCATCGCGGTCGGCTGGATCGATCCGATCCGTCCGCGCACCGCGAGCACCGAGACGAACACGTTGGGCGCGTAATCGCGGATTGGCACTCTGATCACCGGGTCCTTGCCGGACAGCGGGAATACCGACGCCGCGAGAATGCCTTCACGCTCCACGGTGACCAGCACGGTGGCCTCGCTGAACGGCATCCGCACCTGCAAGCGCGCGGTATCGCCGGGTTGGTAGGCCGGCTTTTCGGGCAGCACGTCCATGCGGTCGTGGTCGTGACCCTCGAACCATTCGCGGCGCTCGCCGGGGATGTAGATTTCGGTGTTGGCCGCGCTGGTGTTGCCGGCGTCGTCGGTAACCGTCGCCTGCACCACTACCGAACCGGTCAACGCGGGCTTTGCGTTGCACACCAGCATCCCGCGGCGGTCAGTGCGGCCCGCGCACAACTCGCCCGCCGGGCGCGTCTCGATCGTGTTTTCGTAGGCGTAAAATCCGCCCACCATCCGCTTGCGGTAGGAATAAACGGTGCGGCTGAACAGGGTCATCCGCGCCGCGGCGCCCGCCGCCGGTTTGCCCTGCTGGTCCACCACGGCGGCGTGGATGCGCGCCCCGGATGACGACGCCCACTCGCCAGCATAAATGCCTACCAGCAGTTTGGCGGGCCAGATAGTGATCGAGTTGGAGACCGTCTGCGCCTCGCCGTTGGGATCGCGATATTCAAGCTCAGCTTGGACCGCGACGGGCGTCTGCTGCATCGGAATTGCGGTAATTTGCGTGCGCGCGCCGCCCGCTGCGTCCAGCACCATCGCCGTGCGCTGATGTACGCCCGGCGGGGCGGCTTCGGGTCCGGTCGCTTCCCATTCCTCGCTCTTGACCACGCCCTCCTGAACCGCGCCGTTGGCGAAGGTGAAGCGCTCGAAGTCGGGGAACGACACGCTGGCATCCTTGGTGATCTGGCTGCGCAAAATCACCGGCAGGCCCTTGGCGGGGCCGCCGGCCAGGTATTCGACGCTCACGTCGACCGGGATCGCGCTGGCACGCACCGGCGGCGCGGCGGGCAGCCGGATTGCCGCCTTCATCAGCGGCACGCGGAATTCCTCGACGCGAAAGCTTCCGCTTTGCAGCTCGGTGGTTTCCTCCTCCGCGCCCCCGTCTTCGGACGGAGCCGGGCTGGGCTTCCTGTGATGGCGGATCAGAGTGATTGTGTATTGGCCGAGCTTGGCGTCCTTGGGGATATCCCAGGTGTTCTCGGCGGCGCCGTTATCGCCCCAATTGAGTTTGAAGTCGTAGGTCTGCTCGCCGCCCACGAAGCTGATTCGCATCGCATCGGGAAGTTGGCCGCGCGCTACCATCGCGAAGCCCGCGATCGTGCGGGCGCGGATCAGATGCTTCATGTGGACGGTCTCGCCGGCGCGAAACAGCGAGCGGTCAAGCACCGTGGTCGCCGCCAGGTTGTTCGGATGCCATTCGGTAGGCAGGTTGAAGCGCCACGGTTCGATGCCGTTTTGCCAGGCGGTGCGATCGAAGCTGAAGTCGTCGCCATGGCGGGCAGTGATGAGCAGTCCGCGCTCCAGACCGCGCAGCGCTTCGTTCTGATCGGTGTAATAGTCGGGGTTTTGCTGGCGGTTGTGGTCGGAGCCCTCGGGCCGCGTGCATTGCGGCAGATGGTCGAAGGCGGCGATGCGCGGCACCAGCGCGAGGCCGCGGCGGTCGGTACGCCCGCTCCACAGTTGGGTGCCGGTGCAGTCGGCGACCGCCACCTCGGCGCCGGCTACCGCTTTGGCCTGCTCCAGCGACGTGACCCAAATCAGGGAGTTGTCGTGTCCCTGCTTGAAATGGACTGCGAGGTTGGTGACCAGCGCGGCGGTGGGAACGTACATGCGCTGGTTGGTGCCGAGCAGCATCGAACCGAGCCGGGCGCTGGAGAGCTCGACGATGTAAAGACCGGGCTTGTCCAGCGGGATGCCGATCACTTCGAAGGCCTTGGCGCCGTTGGGCTTGGGCATCGTGAAGCTTTTGGCACCCTCGCCCGGCCCGGCGCCGAACACCGACTGGTCGCGGCGCGCCTCGGCAACCTTTCTAAGCCAGGTAAGGACCGCGCCGGCATCGGGCGGCGCCACGCGCCAGTAGGTGGCCTTGATGCGCGAGATCAGGTCGTAGAGTTTGGAACCGGATTTTCCCGCCTCGCCGTGCAGGTCAAGTTTCGCGCCGTGAAGTTCAGCTTCCAGGTTGCGCACGGTGACGGGCAGCACCGGAGCGGCCCGTTCGATGATGCCGAAGCGGGCCGAGAACTTGGCCAGCGGCGGATATTCGCCGGTCCGGACCGCAAGCGGAAACTGCGCGGCGTTGGCCAGTGCCCGCCCGCTGATATCCACGATGTCGTGCGGGACCTCGAGCATGTATTGCGCCGACTCGGCGAACGGCCCGGCAAAAGTCACCGACGATACCTGGGGCTGGTTGTCAACCGTGGGGCTCAGCCGCTTGCCGCCGGGTGCCACAAGCGCAACGCGGCGTGCCTGCGCCGACGCGACCGGCCATGAAAAGGACACCGTGATCGGGGTGAGCGGGATGCACGGGGCCTGCGGCGCTTCGCGCTCGCAGACGGATTTGGCCTTGAATTCCTTGCGGGTCTTGAAGTTGAACTCCTGGTCTTCGGTGGTCGCGATACCGGTGCTGGTCGCGATTCCCTTGCCCCACACCAGGCGGACCGCGGCTTGGTTGGGAAAGCGCTGGCGGGCCTGCAGAATAATCACCGGGCGCTGGTTGATGAAATTCTTGAAGCGCTTGAGCAACAGGTCGCGATCGGGTCCGGTCATGACCGTGACGCCGACCATCTGTGCGATGCCTTCCACCCCAAAAGAGGCATGGGCGAGGACGGACTGGACGTCGGGCTGCGCGTCCAGCACCAGGACGAAGGCCTGGCTTTCGTCGATATCGTTGCTGTCGGCCCACGGCCGCGTTTCGATGATCGACGGTCCACCGGTATCGAAGGTAAATTGCCGCCGGCCGGCGATGGCGGCGCCGCGCAGCGACTTCAGACCGGTGCTGAGCGTGAACGTGCATCGCAGCCCGGCAGGCAGGTCGTGGTCGAAGTCGTACGACCAGGTCTGGCTGTCGATCCATCGCGCCTTGGCCTTGGCCGGACAATCGGCCGTAAAGGCGTTGGCATTGACGCGCGGGTCCCCCAGCGGCACCATCGCTTCGGAAAATCGCGCCGTAACCTGGCGCACCTGCTTGACCGTGCCCTGCGGCGAGAAGAACACGATGGAGGGCGCGGCGGCGCGCGCCGGGCTGTCGATTAACGGCAAGAGAAACCCGGCCAGCGTCAAGATGACCGCGGCACGCCTGTGGCACAGGTATTCGACAAGGCGGCGAGTGAGAGCGTAAATTGGAGTCAACCCCTTTCGATTCGCAGATAGAGCCGTGCGGCGCCAAGCTAACTCCAGATGAAATAGCACAACGTTGCCATCAGCGGCGAGAGACGCGCGTCGCCTGCGGAAATGTGGCAGCGAAGGGCTGATGCGCCGGACGCTGGCGTTTGCGCGCCGCGGTCAAAAGGCGCTAAAGCCCTTGCCAAGATCGCCGGCCTGGAGGTCGCATTGATGATCCATCACCATTTCTTCATGCCCAAGCGGGCGGATTTCACCCAGGAACAATTCTCGCAGTACTACCGCTACCAGCACATCAAGGCGGCCGGCGACCAGCGCATCCCGGCGCTGATCCGTTACGTCCAGAGCCATCGCGTGGCCGAGCCGCCCAGCGCGGCTGACTTCGCCGCGGTTGCTGAAGTCTGGTACGAGAGCGAGGCCGCCCTCACGCAATTCACTTCCAGTGCGCAGTACGCAAAGTTCCGGGCCGATGAACTGAACTTCGTCGACGTAAGCCGGGCTGAGAACCTGACCACTGTGGATCACGTGATGCTGGAGGGCGAGCGCAAAAAGGGCATGGTCAAGGGGATGTTCATGCTCAAGCGCAAACCGGGGCTTACGGTCGCCGACTTCCGCAAGCATTGGCTGGAGGTGCACGCGCCGATCGCGCTGGCGGAGATGGACATCCGGCGCTACGTGCAATGCCACACCATCGACAGCGTGTACAACTTCTGCGAGCCGCAGTGGGACGGTATCACGCATCTATGGTTCGACGACGCGGCAGCGGCCGCGCGCGCGATGGCGGCGGTGCTGCAATCGCCGGCGCTGACCGCGGACGCCGCCAAATTCATCGGCCACACCGCCAACCTGTTCGTCGCCGAGCACATCCTGATCTGGCCGAAGTAGCCCCGGAGCCCGAGGGCGTCCATGCGTGTAGTGGCGCCGCTCAGGGATTGAGCTGCCCCAGCAGCGGATGGTGCGGTCGGCCGCCCAGGCCCGGCCCGCGGCAAGGGCAAAGAGCAAAGCGCACACGCACAGCCCTTGACGGCCCGGCAATCGCGCAGCTTGATCCCTTGGCCGCCAATCGATGCGGCGAGCCGGCACAGATCAGGGAAAGCATCGCTTGCCCTCCTCACTGCGAGCCTATTCTGACCAGATAAGCTGGATTTTCGTTAATTAGTCCGCAAGCTTTGCTGAATTCTGAAATCGTTTGTATTCAATGGGAACACCGTGCGACAGCGGCACACCTTTGGAGAGCCCCGTGCCCCCTATATCATCTTGTAGAATTTGTATTCAAACCTGAACTATGGTAAGAGACGAATTTGTCTACTTCTGGTAAGCGGCGGCGGCCGGCGGAAGATGCATAAGCGGCGCGTTGACGCCGATTCCGCACCTGGCCAGCCGCAACCGCAGGAGAGAGCAGGATTTCGTATGGTTGCCCACAAAGCGGCGGCGATGCAGTGCCGGGCAGCAGGCAAGTCAGGACCGACCGGCGTCGGTGGGGCAGGAAGGCGAAGATTGACCGGTGCTGATGGCGCCGCGCAGGAGGGAGGATTCGAGTTGAATCGGCAAGATGCATGCCCGCAGACCGTGATGACACTGCACGAAGTCGCGCAGTTCCTCAGATGTCACGAAAGCACGGTGTACCGCCTAACCAAACGCGGCGAGATTCCGGCCTTTCGCTTGGGCTCCGAATGGCGGTTTCTGCGCTCCAAGATCGAGCAATGGATCGCCAAATGCCATCAGGGCGCCATGGGCCGGTAGTGATGTCACATGCGGCTGCGCGCCGGCCGGCCTTGCGTCAGATGCCGTACAGACGAGCGGCGTTGTCCGCTGTGATGAGGCGCCGCTCGTCGTCAGGGAGGCCGGCGAAGTCCTTCTCCACGCGTTGGCGGGAGCCCGGGAAGGTGCCCTCGGTGTGCGGGTAGTCCGAGCCCCACATCAAGCGCTCGACGTTGAGCAGTTCGCGCGTCAGCAGTCCGGCGCGGTCGTCTTCGAAGGTGAACCAGAACTGGCGATGGCAGTAGAAGCTGGGCGGCTGGTCCAGCCGCGGCTCCATATAATGATGATGGTCCTCCCACCAATGGTCCATCAGGCGAATCACCGGCGCCACCCAGCCGATGCCGCCCTCGGCAATCACGAACTGCAGCCCGGGATAGCGCTGTGGCACGGCTGAGCCCAGCAGGCAAGTCAGGCTACGCATCTGGTTGCCGATCTTGGTTTCGACGATCGCGTAGTTTCCCACCCGCATCGCCAGGCTGATGCCGGCTGCTTTTTCGGCGGGCGACAGGAACTGCTCGGTGGCGGTGTTGTGAAAGGCCAGCGGCAGCCCGAGGTCGCAAAGCGCCTCCCACAGCGGCACGTAATAGGGATCCCACCACGGCCGATTGGGGGTGTCGGCCGGCAGCAGTACCGATTTGAGATTCATCTTCGCGATGCGCGCCGCCTCCTCCACCGCCCACTGGATCGGGCCGCCGATGGGCAGGATTCCCACTCCGACCAGGCGCTGCGGCGCGGCGGCGCAGAACTCCGCCAAAAAATCGTTGTACACGCGGATGCATTCGCGCCGGTATTCGACGTCGGGCGCGGCCAGGATATACATCCCGCAGTTGGGGTAGATGACCTCGGCGCGGATGTTGTCCAGGTCCTGGTCGGCCAGCCGCGCGATCGGATCGGCCGCGCCGGGACGCACGTCGGCAATTCGGTTATGGCTATGCCCTTGGATCGGCTTGCCCGCCGCCTTTTCGTTGGCCATCGTGGCGATCGTGTCGATGAAGTCGACCGAGTTGAGCCCGTCGATCTGAAAGGCGTCGAACTCCTCGTGCTTTCCCCAGGCGGAGGTTTTGGTCACGATGCGCGGCGCGCGGTCGCGAAACCGCCGGTCCATCCGCTCCACCCACAAATTGGCCGGCTCCTGCACGTGACCGTCGGCGGAGATGAATTTGTCCGCGTTGCTGTCTGCCATGGCGGCTGCTCCCGATTGGTAATGCCGAAAAGTAGCATCCCGCGGCGGCGGGTGTTAAGTGCCGACCGCGCGGGTCAACGGCCGTGGACCGTGCCGCCGTTGATGTGGATGGTCTGCCCGGTGACGTAGCCGGCCTTCTCCGAGGCCAGCCACACCACGCAGGCGCCGATTTCGCGCGGCTGTCCCAGGCGGCCCATCGGGATGGTGCTGAAGATGCGCTGCAGGTAGGCCGAATCGCCTATCCGCTCGGCGGTGTTGGCCATCAACCCCAGCGCGATCGCGTTGAGCGTCACACCGCTTTGCGCCATCTCGATCGCCACGCTGCGCAGCAAACCTTCAATCCCCGCCTTGGCCGCGCTGTAGATCGACACCTGCGGCACCCCGCGCGACCCGGCGCCCGAGGAGATTTGAATCACCCGGCCCCATTTGCGTTGGGCCATCCCCGGCAGCACGGTGCGGATGCAATACATCGACCCGTAAAGGTTCAGATCGATGTTGTGATGCCATTGCGCGGGATCCGAATCGACAAACGGCCCGGTCGCGCCAATACCTTCAGGGATGCCGGCGTTGTTGACCAGGATGTCGATCGGGCCCAGTTGGCTTTCCACGCGCGCGACCCCGGCACGCACCGCCGCAAGGCTGGCGACGTCGAACGCCGCCGCGATCACGCGCCCGCCGGCGGGCTTGATCTGGTTGCGCGCCGCCTCGGCGCGATCGGGATGAAGGTCGTTGACCGCCACCGACGCGCCCGCTTCCGCCAATTCCTGCGCAATGCCCAGCCCGACGCTGCGTCCGGCGCCGGTCACCAGCGCGATTTTTCCATCCAGCTGCCCCATGGTCATCTCCCGTCTTTGGACCGCGGAACTTTGACTTGACCTCCGCAAGAGCGTGATTCTATACCACGTCAGCGCAAGCCGCGCGCCACCGGCGGCAGGCGTATCGCGCTCGATGGAGGTTGGAGATGGCGTTCGTACGAAGCTCGAAGTCGGCCGTAGTGCGCGCCAGGCTGAGTCACCCGGTGATCGATTCCGACGGCCACAGCCTCGATTACCGGCCCGCCCTGATTGACCATCTCAAGGCGGTCGGCGGGCCGAGCATCCTGAGCCGCTTCGCGGCGCAACTGGCCTGCACGCAGATGGATCCGGCGTGGTACCGCCTCGATGAGCGCGGACGCCGTGAGCATCGCACGCTGCGCACGCCATGGTGGAACGTTCCGACCAAAAACACGCTGGACCTTTCCACTTCGATCATTCCGCGCCTGCTGCGCGAGCGCCTGGACGACATGGGGCTGGACTACTCGGTGGTTTACGCCGGCGGATGCCTGCTGCCGATCCATTTCGATGACGACGAGGTGCGCCGCGCGGTGTGCCGCGCAATTAACAATCTGCACGCCGAAGTGTTTGCCGAATGCGCCGACCGAATGACGCCGGTGGCCGTCATCCCGATGCATACGCCGGCCGAGGCACTGGAGGAGCTGGATTACGTCGTCACCCAGCTCAAGCTCAAGGCCATCCTGATGCCCAGCTTCGTACGCCGGCCGATCGCCGCCGTGGTGCGCGATAATCCGCAAGCCGGGCCGTACGCCAACTGGATGGACACCTATGGCATCGACAGCGAGTACGACTACGATCCGGTGTGGGCCAAATGCATCGAGCTGGGCGTGGTGCCGACCTTTCATTCGCACGGCATGGGATGGGGCAGCCGGCGCTCCATCTCCAACTACGTCTACAACCATATCGGCCATTTCGGCGCAGCGGGTGAGGCGATCTGCAAGTCGCTGTTCCTGGGCGGTGTGACACGGCGCTTTCCCCAGCTCAAGTTCGCGTTTTTGGAGGGCGGCGTGGGCTGGGCGCGCAGCCTGTACTGCGATTTGATCGGCCATTGGGAGAAGCGCAATCGGGTCGCGATCGAAAACCTCAATCCCGTCTATCTCGACCGCGAACTGTTTGTCAGCCTGTTCGAGCGCTTCGGCGCCGGGCTGGCCAAATACGGCGACCCGCGCGACGGCATCGATTTTCTCGGCATCGGCGAGGACCGCGCGGCGATCGACGAATTCGCGCGCTGCGCTATCGAGCGCAAGCAGGACATCCACGACCTGTTCGTGCCGCATTTCTATTTCGGCTGCGAGGCCGACGATCCGGTCACGGCGTCCGCCTTCGACGCCAAGGCCAATCCCTTGGGCGCGCGCCTGGGCGCCATCTTCGGCTCCGATATCGGCCATTGGGACGTGCCCGACATGAACGAAGTGACGTCGGAGGCCTACGAGATGGTGGAGAAGGGAATCATGACGGAGGAGGACTTCCGCGATTTCGTCTTTGCCAACCCGGTGCGCCTGTGGACGGCGCTCAACCCGGATTTCTTCAAGGGCACGGTGGTGGAAGCCGCGGCGGCCAGGTTGGTGGCTGGTTAGGAATCTGGCGGGTCGCGGAAAAAGTTGGTGGGGCCGGCGTCCCTGCCTATCGATGATGCGCGAGCGGTTCTCGCCCGCGCCATCAAGGCAAGACCCGCGCCGATTTCCAGTTTTGCTCGCCCGGGGAGACCAGCCCTTGGTTGGACAGAGAAAAAAGAGCCCGCACATTCGCACGAATTCGTGCCTACTAACGATTTCAACATTTTGCGCTAGCTCTAATCGCTCGACACGCTCACTCCGTCGGGGCCGCCGAAGATTCGCTGGCAGAGGTGGTAAATCGGCCAGACCGCGAGCGCAAGCGCCGCTGCCACCAGCAGTTGGACCTTGCCGCCGGCGCCGTTGGCGGCGACGCTAAAGGTTGCCGTCCACACCGCCAGCGGCGCGATGACCGTCAGCAACAGGCCCAGGCGGCCGGCACCGATTACAAACAGACCCTGGCGCCTGGGGTATAGCCGCCGCAGCCGCACCAAGGCCGCCATTTCCAGCGCCAGCGCTGCCATGTAAAACGTCACGTCCAGGGTGACCAGCGCGGAGAAGCCCAGCGGCAACAGCAGGGTACAGACAGCGCAACTGGTCAGAATCGCGGTTGACGGCGTCGCCTGCCGTTCCCATATCCGGGTGAGCGCCTGGGGCAGGAAGCGTTCGCGCGCCAGCACAAACGGCATCCGTGACACCCACAGCATCGCGGCCTGAAACACCGCCAGGGCACTGACCATCCCGCCAATCGCCAGTGCGCCGCCCAGGTAGACGCCGCCCAGACGCTGGCCGATGCGCGCAAAGGCGCCGGTCGTCCATTGGGCTGAATTACCCACCACGGCGGTGCCCACCGCCAGCGGCAGCAGGTATCCGGCCACTACTGTCGGCAGGACGCAGGCGATCGCGCGGGCGTAATTGCGCTGCGCGCCGCGGATTTCAGCCGCCACCACGCTCAGGTTCTCCCATCCGCAGAAATTCCAGATCACCACCGCCAGGGCCGCCCCCAAAGCGCCCAATGTGCCGGATGCGGACGGGGGCGGCAGATGCCAGTCGCGAATCGATACCAGTCCGGCTGCGATCAAGCCTGCAAATGGCGCCAGCAGCGCGATTGTCAACAGCACCGAGGCATGCCCGACAGGCTGGACACCCATCAGGTTGAGGATGCCGCACAGCCAGACCATCGCCACGGCGACCAGGATTACCACGATGGGGCTGGATGGGAGCAGGAAGGCCAGGTAGGAGGCGAACAGCACCGGGTAGATCGCCATGTCCACGCAGGTGTAGAGAACGGTAAGATAGGCTTCGGCAAAGCCGGCGAACGAGCCAAAGGCTTCCTTGACCCAGAAGTAAAAACCACCTTCGACCGGGAAGAGTGCGGTGAGTTCGGCAGCCATCAGGGCGGTGGGCAGGCTAACGGTCAGGGGCACCAGCAGACACAACAACAAGGTCAGGCGCGGGCCGCTGGCCGCGACGGCATCCTCGATCCCGTATGCACCACCGCTGATTGTCAGGTACATTACTGCCATGAGCGGCAGTAACCCGATCTGCCGGCTACCCAGGCTGCTGCGGGGCCGCCCGCCGCGAGGGGCCTCAGCCGGCAGGGGGCTTGGTGCGCTCGAATTCACGGTCGTACCCATAACGCCATGGCGTCTGCGGTGAGCGTATCTTCAATTCGGGCGCCGTTGTCCCAGCCCGCAGCATGGCGCAGTCCGATGGGGGGAGCTGCAAGTTGACCGTCAAAAAAGGCTGTGTTAACCAGTGAGTTGCGAATCACCATCTTCCCTGTTTTCGATGAAATGCCGCGGCAAAGCAACGCTGGCCCTGCTGGTCGCAGGCTGTGCGCTGTTTACCGCCTGCGCCGCCACTCCGGGCGCTGAGCCCAAAGCCGCCGGCCAACGTTCTGAAGTGGGCGCCCCAAGCCTGCCCTTTGGCGGTATACCACCGGTTGCCATTCCGCCCGACGCCGCGGCGATGGGCGATTTTCTCAAGGCCGAGGTCGCCAGCAACGAAGGTGACCGCAAAAACGCCACCATCTTCTATGAGGCCGCCGCGCAGGCCGATCCGCACAATGCCGCCCTGCGGCTGAAGCTGGCCTCGCTCTACGTGCGGGACGGTCAGCTTAACAAGGGGCTGGAGGAGGTCAATGCGGCGCTGGCGCTGAAGCCCGACATGGTCGAGGCGCGCCTGCTCGCGGCGGGACTGCAATCAGCCACCGGTGATGAGGCCGGAGCCGAAAAGCAGTACCTGGAAGTGCTCAAGATCGACCCCAAGAGCCAGGAAGCGTACCTCTACCTGGGTACGCTTTACGCCAAGCAGGGCAAATACGACGCCGCGCTAGCCACCTTCCGCAAAATGATCGCTGTCGACCCGCACGCCTTCCTGGGCTACTACTACGCCGGGCGCGTCGCGGCGGCCGCACAAAACTATCCGCTGGCCGAGACCTACTTCCATCAGGCGCTGACGCTCAATCCTGAATCCGAGCTGGTGGTGATGGACCTGGCGCTGCTGCGCGAGCTGGAAGACAAGCCGCAGGACGCGATCAAGCTTTATCAGCGCGTACTGGCCGCCGATCCTACCAACGAGACCGCGCGCAAGCGCCTGGCGGCATTGTACGTGGGGCAGAAGAAGTTCGAGCAGGCGCTGAGCGAACTTAAGAAAGTCGAAGGGATGGAGACCAATCCCGAAGACACCCGCATCAAGATCGGGCTTTTGTACTTCGAGCGCGGCGATTTTGAGCGTGCTGCCACCGAGTTCAACCTGGTGCTGGGCGCCGAGCCCAACAATGCGCGCGTGCACTACTATTTGGGCACCGTTTATGCGGAGATGAACGAAGCGGAGAAGGCCGAAGCGCAGTTCAACCTGGTCCCGCCCGACTCCGACCATTATGTCGAGTCGCGCATCCATCTGGCCTATCTCTACGACAAGGATGAGCATTATGACCAGGCGCTAAGCGCGCTGCAGCAAGCGCTGGCCAAGCGGCCCAACGACACCGAGTTGATGAACTTCATCGCCGGCGTCTACCGCGAGAAGAAGGACCTCCCCGCCGCCATCAACGTCGCCAAAAAGATGGTCGCGCTGGATCCGAAGAACGACAAGTTCCACTTTACACTGGGTGCGCTGTACGACGAGGCCAAGGACAAGCAGCTCAGCATCGAGCAGATGCGCGAGACCATCCGGCTCAATCCCAGCAACGCGCAGGCGCTCAATTACCTGGGCTACACCTATGCCGAGATGGGCACCAACCTGGGCGAGGCGGAGCGGCTGATCCGGCGCGCCTTGCAAATCGAGCCGGGCGACGGCTTTTACATCGACTCGCTGGGGTGGGTCTACTATCAGCAGGGCCATTACGACAAGGCGGTCAAGGAACTGGAGCGGGCGTGGGATTTGGTCGGCGACGACCCGACCATCACCGAGCATCTGGCCGACGCCTACGAGAAGCTGGGCAAGCTCAAGCAGGCCCATAGCCTGTACAAGGACGCGCTGAGCAAGGCCAAGGAGACCGACCAGGTCACCCGGCTGAAAGACAAACTCCAGGCCCTGCGCGATGACGGTCACAGCCAGCCCTAGCAGGCTTTGCTGGATGGCGGGGCGGGGCGGCCTGAGTGTCATCATCAGCCTGGCCGTCATGCTGGATGGCTGCGCACTGCTTGCCCCACGTTTGGCCCCGACTCCGGCCCAGCTCCCGCCGCCCGAACCGGCGCAATTTCAGCGTCTTACCGACGCGCTGATCGAGCGCGCACGGCGTCTGGACGCGATGCAGGCCGACGCGGTGATGGATTACGCGGGCGGCGGGCAGCACCTCAAAGTGCGCGAAACGGTGGTCGTCAAGCGTCCGGCCAGCTTGCGGGTCGAAGCGCTGACGCCGTTCGGGGTCGCCGCAGTGGTCGCCGCCAACGGCACCACGGTCGCCATCTACGAACCCTCTAACAACACGTTTTACCGCGGTGCTGCATCGGCGGACACCCTGGATCGCTTCGCGCGCATTCCGCTGCCGCCCGCGCAGGCGGTCAAACTGCTGATGGGCCTGTTGCCGCAGGGCGAGGCCGACTTTGCGGCGCCGGCCTCGGTGTGGAGCGAAAACGGGATGCTGGTCGGTTCCTACTCGATGCCCGCAGGCGAGGTCGATGAGTTGGGCTTTGCCGACGGACAGTTGCGGATGGTGCGGGCGCGCGACAGCTCGGGAGGGGGCTACGAGGTCAACTACAGCGACTATCGCGACATCGGCGGGCTTGAGTTCGCCCATCGTCTGGAGGCGAAATTTTTGAACACCGGCATCCGCCTCAACGTCAAATACAATGACGTGATCGTCAATCCCACTGTGAGCGATTCGCAGTTTGTGCTGGTGCCGCAGGGCACGGTGCGGATGATCGATTTGGATCGGCCGGCGGCGGGCGGTCATGGCTAAGCGTCCGGTGCTTATAGCGGTCTGCGCGTTGGCGCTGACGGCGGGATGCCAGGTGCGGCGCGCCGCCAACGATCACGCCCGCCAGCAGATTCTGTACACCGCAATCAGCAGCGACCCCCAGACCTTCAACCCGATCCTCGTCACCGACGCGTACTCGGGTGAAATCCTGGGCGATGTCTTCGAAAGCCTGATCCGCATCAATCCCGTGACCACGCTGCCCGAGCCGGGACTGGCCGAGAAATGGGAGATCGCGCCGGATCAGAAATCGATCATCTTTCATCTGCGCCGCGGCCTGCGATGGTTTGACGGCCAGCCGCTGACCGCGCGCGACGTCCTCTTTACGCTCGATGTCATCTACGACCCCAAAGTACCCAACAGCATCCGTCCCGGACTGTTGATCGACGGCAAACCGTTAAAGGCCGAAGCACCCGACGATTACACCGTGGTGATGCGTCTGCCCAAGCCGTTCGCGCCGCTGCTCTACGCCATCGGTATCCCGGTGATTCCCGCGCACATCCTGGAGCCGGTGTGGAAGGCGGGCCAGTTCAACCATTCGTGGGGAATCAACACGCCGCCGAGCCGGATAATCGGCGACGGACCCTTCCGTCTGACGCGGTACGTGCAGAATCAGTTCGTGCGAATGGAGCGCAATCCAGACTACTGGATGAGCGATGAACATGGCGTGCGGCTGCCGCGTTTACATGGCAAGGTGGTGCAGATTATACCCGACGCCAACGCTACCTATTTGCGCTACCAGTACGGACAGATAGACATATATTCGCCGCGCGCCGAAGAGGTATTGGATATCCGGCAGAAAATCAAAACCGGCCGGCTGCGCGCGAAGCTCCAGGAAATCGGCATCGATACCGGCGAGCGTTTCTTCTGCTTCAACCGCAATCCCCGCCATTACGTCAAAAACGGCGTCACCGATCCGAAGCTGACCTGGTTTACCGATTTGAATTTCCTGCGTGCGATAGCGCATTCGATCGATAAAAAGGGCATCATCAACCTCGTCTACCATGGCCTCGCCGTGCCCGCCGTCTCCGACGTATCGCCGGCCAACAAGCTTTTCTATAATCCCAATCTCAAGGACTACGACTATGACCCGCGGTTGGCGGCGGAAATCCTGGAAGGCGCGGGCTATCACATGGCCGATGGCAGGCGCGTCGATCCCAGCGGCCATCCGATCGAATTCAACCTGACCACCGCCACAGGTTCTCCCGAGGCCGACCAGATCTGTGCCATCTTCAAGCAGGACCTCGGTAACCTGGGTATCAAGGTCAACTACCAGCCGTTGGAATTCACCACGCTGGTCGAGAAGGTGGAATCGACCTTCGATTGGGACTGCGTGATGATGGGGTTGACCGGGACGATCGAACCCAACGACGGCTCCAACTTCTACCGATCGTCGGGAAACCTGCACCTGTGGAATCCCAACCAGAAAACTCCCGCAACCCCTTGGGAGGCCGAGATCGACCGTCTGATGGACCAAGGCGCCTTTGAGATGGACCCGTCCAAGCGTGCCCCATACTACTGGAAAATCCAGCAGATCCTCCACGATCAGCTGGCGATTATCCAAACCGTCCGGCGCAAGGACTACGTATCGTGGACCGATTCGCTGGAAAATTATCGGCCCAAGGTGTGGGGCGTTTACAAACCCGAATGGATGCAGTTCAAAGTCGACTAGCTGCGATGTCTGCGTAGTGAGGAATCTCAGCGATGTCCGCGCAACCGCTTTCGTTGATCATTCGACGCGGAAGTCAGCTCACGTCGCATCGTTGAGTTTTCTCGCTGTGCTCGGAATGACAAAACCAAATCCTGTGCAATAATGGAACGAGGCTCTCAGGACTGACTGAATGACTCGCTTCTTAGTACGCCGATTGCTCAACATGATCCCTTTGATAATCGGGATCACCCTGATTTCGTTTCTGGCGATGTCGCTGGTGCCGGGCGACTACCTCTCCAACCTCAAGATGAATCCGAAAATCTCGCCCGAGGTAATCCATCAGCTCCAGGCCCAGTTCGGACTCGATCAACCGCTGCTGGTGCGCTATGTCAAATGGCTGTGGGGCGTGCTCCACCTGGATTTCGGCTATTCGCTCCAGTATCGCGTCAGCGTAACCAGCCTGATCGCGGCGCGCGCACTCAACACCGTAATCCTGGCCGCCGCCAGCATGGCGTTTGCCTGGATGCTCGCGATTCCCATCGGCATCATCGTCGCGGTGCGGCAGAACTCGATCTGGGATCGCGTGCTGTCGTTCCTGGCCTTCTTCGGCATGTCCATCCCCAATTTCTTTCTGGCCTTCCTGATGGTGTATTTCGCGATGTGGATGGGCAAGGACTGGCTGCCGCCGGGCGGAACCTTTTCGGTCGATTACAACTCGCTGGACTTCGCCAACCGCGTCGCCGACCGCATCAACCACCTGATCCTGCCGGTGTTCGTGCTGGGCGTGGCGGGGATGGCGGGCCTGATGCGCCTGATGCGTTCGCAGATCCTGGAGATCAAGAATTCCGACTTCGTGCGCACCGCGCGCGCCAAGGGGCTGTCCGAGCGCGTCGTCATCTACAAACACGTGCTGCGCAACGCGCTCAACCCCTTCGTCACGATGGCGGGCTATTCGCTGGGCGACCTGCTGGGTGGCGCCGCGCTGGTCGAGGCGGTGATGAATCTTCAGGGGCTCGGCCTGCTGCTGCTCAACGCCGTGCGCGCGCTGGACATCTACCTGGTGATGGGCTCGGTGTTGATCGGCACCGTGCTGCTGCTGGTCGGTAACCTGCTGGCGGATATGGCGCTGGTCGCGGTCGACCCGCGCGTGGACTTCTCCTCGATGGCCTCCCAATGAGCGCCCCCGCTACCGCAATGCCGCATCCGCAAAGCGTCGCGGCCGCCGCGCGAGTGCGCGGCGGCGTGGCGCGCGAATGGCGCCTTGCGTCGCGCACGGTGCGCGTCTCGGCGCTCTGCCTGGTGCTCTTTTATCTGTTCGCGGCCTTCTCGCCGTTCTTCGCGCCCTACGATCCGGCCTACCAGAACCGCGCGATGCCCGACTGCCCGCCGATGCGCCTGCATCTGAGCGCCCCGGCGGACTGGCCGCACGGACTGTTCTGGACCTACCCGATGCGCATGGTCGACGCCGAGGAACGCACCTATGCGCCCGACCGCTCGCGGCGCATCTATATCCATCTGTTTTCCGGCGGACATCTGTTCACCACGCAGTCCGAAGACCAGCCTTATTATCTGTTCGGCAGCGACGGCCTGGGGCGCGATCTCTTCTCGCGCATCGTATACGGCGCGCGGGTCAGTATGTGCGTCGGGCTGATCGGCGTGCTGATCACCTTTACACTGGGGCTCGTGGTCGGCGCGCTGTCGGGCTATGTGGGCGGACTGACCGACAACCTGATCATGCGCTGGTCGGAGATCGAGATGTCGCTGCCGTCATTCTACTTTCTGTTAGCGCTGGCGGCGGTGATTCCGCCCGGCATCAGCGCCGCGCAGCGCTTTTTCCTGATCGTCGCGATCATGAGCTTTATCGGATGGGCGGGTCTGGCGCGGGTGATCCGCGGGATGGCCTCCTCGGTGCGCTCGCTGCCCTACGTGGAAGCGGGACGCGCGCTGGGCGGCTCGCGATGGCGTATTATCACACGCCACGTGATTCCCTCCGTGCTCGGCTACGCGATCGTCGCCGCCACCCTGTCGATTCCAGGCTTCATCCTGGGCGAAAGCGCGCTGTCGCTGTTGGGGCTGGGAATCCAGGAGCCGACCCCAAGCTGGGGCAACCTGCTGAGCCAGGCCGAAGACCCGCAAAACCTGTCGCGCTATCCCTGGATCCTGATCCCAGGCATCTTCATCTTCCTGGCGGTAATGTCTTTCAACTTCCTGGGCGATCACTTAAGAGATCGCCTCGACCCCGGCAGCAATTAGCGCCTTTTCCCGCCGCCATCCCGAGCAGGGCGATCGCACTGCCTGACCGGGATGATTCCCGGGGGAAGGCGGAGAATGGTCATTGGCGCGCGGCCCTATTTTCTTCGCCGCCGCGCTTTAGATCTTGATGCCTGGCGCTCCGGGCTGCGCCAAGGCACTGCGGACCCTCACCCGGCGCTGCGCGCCGGCCTCTCCCCTCCGGGAGAGGCCAATCCAACCCGGCTCGAAATCGACAGTCTCTGTGGAGAGGGGGTGGTTGCGGGGGAGGGATTTGAACCCACGACCTCCGGGTTATGAGCCCGGCGAGCTACCTGACTGCTCCACCCCGCGCCGACATACTGCCAGTGCCCGCAGTGGGGGTCAACGGGGTGTAACGGGCAGCACCAATTTTGCGGCGCGCCGCTCAGGGCGCGGCCAGCTTTCGCACCGCCGCCTCCACCACCGTGCCCTTGAAGAAGTCCGGGTTCATCCCCAGCCACATCCCCGCCGGATTTTCGAACACGAAACGGCGGAAGTCGTCCTCGCTGATGACGCCGCGTTCGACCAGCTCCCAGGCCTCGCGGCTGACTTCGCACATGTCGGGCACGTCCCAATGACCGATATCGGAGCTGAAGATGGCGCCCAGGCGCGCTCCGAACGGATTGCGCCGCGTGTCGAAGGCGGCGGCGTTGATCGGATCGTCGGCTTCGCACCCGAAGTAGAAATGGTCGACAAACAGATCGCGGATGTCCTCGGCGCGTTCGATGCCGCATCGTGACCAGTCATCGCGCGTGGCCAGGTCGGAGCTGGGGTCGGCGTTGGGCAGGGTGAAGGAACGGGTGGCGAGCCGTCCTTCCACCAGGCTGCCGCCGTAGCGATGGCATAGTTCGAGGAAAAGCTCCTTGTCGATGCGCGCCGGATTGTAGATCTGAACCTGCCGGCCATTGCGCTTTTCCCAATGCCCGATCATGTCCGCATACAGGCCGGCCGCCCAGCCCACACCGCCCTCCAGAAAGGCGAACTTCAACGTCGGGAAGCGGCGCGTCACGCCGCCCATGAACAGCGCCTTGCACAACGCTTCGCCCGACGCCGCGAAATGGCCGATGTGGTTGTACATGTAGTTGGAGGGCGAAGTGCGAAAGCCAATACCCATGCTGAGGGAATGGAAGGTCGGCACAACTCCCAGCTCCACGCACTTGGCCCATAGCGGGTCATAGTCGTACTCGCTGTCCAGGGCGAAGGTGTCAATCCAATAGGCAAAGCGCGAGGACCGCGAGCGCTCGGCGGCCAGCGCCGGGATTGGACGGCGCACGTAACTGGGCATCATCGCAGCCTTCAATCCCAGTGCGCGGGCCGCATACTCCAGCTCCTCGATTGCCTCGGCCGGCGTGTGCATCGGCACCACCGCCACCGGCGCGATCCGGTCGCGGAACTCGCCGAAGTAGCGCGCGAAATAAATATTGACGCCGCGGCAGGCCGCGCGCCGCGCCTCTTCATCCTCGAGGTCGGGAAAAATCAGCGCCAGGCTGGGATAGAGCACCGTGAAGTCCAGCCCCGTCTCGTCCAGCCGCTCGTACAGCAGCCGGGGCAGCGTTGCGGTCGCCAAATCCAGCGTGTTCTGCGCCGGCAGCGCCCACCATGGCCCGCGCGAGACGCGCCACTCGCGCCGCTCCTGTGCCGACGCTCCGCCAAACGCCCCGGGCAGCAATTGCCTGACCCGCTGCGCCATCCGGGGCCCGCCGACTTCGGCGATGCAATCGAACAGGGCGCGGGCGAACTCTATCGCATGTCCGTCGGAATCGATGATCGGATGGTTCAGACGCGCGCGCAGGGCCGCCGATGGCGATTGATGTGCGGAGGACATGGGCCGCTCGCCTCCTCAAGCAAAGAGTTTTGCCGGCGCGAAGGCCGTCGCATGCACGCGCATACGCCGACGCGCTGATTATGGTGCTCCGGCCGCCCCTGCCGCAAGATGATCTATGCTGTGAAAAAGCTTTGAGGGCCCCCAAGCGGCGTTCAATCGGCCAGAATCCGCACGCTGCACTCGCGATGCTCGCGGCCGAACTGCTTGACTTCCTGCTCGACGGGCCCTCGCGCCGCCTGAGTGTCGTCGACCATCAGGCGTCCGGCGGCGGCCGGCTCGATGCCGTCGGCCTCGATGGAAACGTTGTGATCGTCGCAGCAGATGAATGCCATGGTAAAACTCCCTGTCCGGCGCTTGAGTCTATAGCACGGCGCCGCCGCTGTCAGCCCGGAGACGACCAACCTATACACGCGCGGCGCCCTTTTGTGGTAGTCGATCGAATACAAGGAGCGCAACGATGAGTCTTAAGGGCAAGGCAGCCGCCATCGGCATCGGCGAACTCAAGCCGTATCGCGAACCAACCGAGGACTCCGCGCTGGATCTTATGACGGCGGTGGCGGCCGAGGCGATCGCCGACGCCGGGCTGGAAAAGAAGGACATCGACGGTCTGCTGGTCGGGATGGCCAGCGCCGACCCCGGCATGATCTATCCCTCCGCAATTGGGGAGCTGTTCGACTTGCGGCCCCGGATGCTCAACGTGCTCGACATCGGCGGCGCCAGCGGCGCCGGGATGATCTGGCGCGCGGCGGCCGCGATCGACGCCGGGATGTGCAACGCGGTGCTGTGTCTGACCGCCGACCTCAACCGCCTGGGGCGGCGCCGGCCGCCCATGATCTCGTTGATGTACGAGTTCGAAGCGCCCTACGGCGCGATCGGCGCCAACTGCAGTTACGCGCTGATCGCGCAGCGCCACATGGCGATTTACGGCACCAAGCCGGAGCAGATGGCGAAGGTGGCCGTTGATCAGCGGCGCAACGCGCTGGCCAATCCGCTGGCGTACTTCAACGACACCCCGCTTACCATCGACGATGTACTCAACTCGCGCTACATCTGCGAGCCGCTGCATCTGTTCGAGATCGTCAGTCCGATGAGCGGCGGCGCGGCGGTGGTGGTCGCCTCGCCCGAAATCGCGCTGCGCGCCAAACATCCGCCCATCTGGCTGATCGGCGCGGGCGAAGGCTCCGACCGCGCCTCGATCACCTATGCGCCCGAGATTACGGAATCGGCCGTCAAGGGCGCGGCCGACGCGGCCTTCAAGATGGCGGGGGTGTCGCGCAAGGATATCGACCTGGTCTGTCCCTACGACTGCTACACGATAACCGTGCTGGTCACGCTGGAGGACGCGGGCTTTTGCAAAAAGGGTCAGGGTGGACCGTTCGTAATGGAGCACGACCTTACTTTCTCAGGCGACTTTCCCTGCAACACGCACGGCGGGCAGTTGTCGTTCGGTCAACCCGGACTGGCAGGCGGGATGAGCCACGTCACCGAGGGGATACGCCAACTGATGGGCCGCGGCGGCGACCGCCAGGTCAAGAACGCACGCCTGGCCTACGTCAACGGCAACGGCGGAATCATGAGCGAGCAGGTAAGCTTGATCCTGGAGCGGGTGTCATGAGCGAATACGTCAAACCTCTGCCGCAACCGAGCAAGACCAGCCGGCCGTTCTGGGAGGCGGCCAAACGCCACGAGTTGATGCTGCAACGGTGCGAGGCGTGCCACCAGTTCATCTACTATCCGCGCGCCCGCTGCCCGCACTGTTTTTCCGACCGCCTGGTGTGGCGCCGATGCAGCGGCAAGGGCAAGCTCTACAGCTTCACCGTGGTCCATCGCCCCTCCACCCGCCTGTTTGCCGACGCGCCCTACGTACTGGCGATTGTGGAACTGGAAGAAGGACCGCGGATGACCACCAACATCGTCGCGCCGCCGCAGTCGCTCAAAGTCGACATGCCGGTGACCGTCTTCTTTGACGACGTTACGCCCGAATGCACGCTGGTGAAGTTCAAGCCGGCGGGCTAATCGCACGCTCCTTGCCCGGCTGATGTACTCCCGCGCCAAAGCGCGAACGCGGTGCTGCGTTCAGGAGCGATAGCGCGCGATGATCTGCTCGCCGAAGGTGCGTAGCTGCTTTTTCACCACCTCGAGCGGGAGCAGGCCCTGGTCGGGGCCGTAGATGAAGTACTCGGGATTGACCGTTTCCACCAGGCGATCCATCTCGCGCAGGACCTCGGGGATGGGTCCGGCGGTGATGGTGCCCGACTCGCGCACACGCTCTTTGGTAATCGCATGGGGCGGCAGCGTCACCTTGCCCAGCGGGTAGCGGATCGCGTCGTCGGGGCGGCGCATCGATTCGGCATAGCCGAAATGGCTGTGGAACAGCCGCGTGACGACGCCGATCACGCCGTTCCACGCCAGGTCGTAGGCTTCGTCCGTATCGCGTCCGAAGTACACGCTATGCATCACGCCGAACGCCTGGCCCAGCTCCAGCTGGCGGCCGCAGGCGGCCGCCTCGTCGCGGTAGAATTTGGCGATGCGCAGTATTTCGGGCACCATCGGCACCGCGGTCAGCGGAATCACGCCGTTGCGCGCCGCCCACGAGATCGTGGCGTCGCTGGCGGAGAAAGCCTGGAACAGGGGCGGATGGGGTTTTTGGTAGGGCTTTGGAACGATCGAGATCTTGCGCACCCGGCCGTCTTCGACCTCGCCCGGAGCGCCCGCTTGCGCGGTCCATTCCGCCGCCCGCCACGGCGTGCCCTCCTCGTATGGATAGGGGAACTCGTAGTACTTGCCCTTGAATGCGAAGGCTTCGTCCTTCCACGCCAGTTTCAGAACCTCGAAGACCTCTTCGAACGCCTCGCGGTTGGTCTTGTCGATCTCGGACTGATCGCTGCCGGTGGCCTGCACGTGCAGCTTCTGCGCCATCGGATTAAGCCATCGCGTCTGATAGCCGCGCGCCAGTCCTACAAAGGTGCGGCCCTTGGTCAGATGGTCCAGCCATGCGATGGTGACGGCCAACCGCAGCGGGTTCCATCCGGGCAGCACGTAGCCGACCGGTCCGACCTTGACGTGTTTGGTCTGCGTCGCGAGGTAGGCGTAGAAGGCAGGCACGCTGCCGAACTCCAGCCCCTCGGTGTGCAGGAAATGCTCGGGCAGGCCGATCATTTCAAATCCCAGGTCCTCGGCCATCTTCGACAACTCGGTGACTTCCTCGATCATGCGCTGGATGCGGTCGTTATGATGCGCGATCGGCCGCAGCCGGATGCGCTCTTCGACGGTGCCGGGAACGCTGGGAAGGAAAAAGCACATGAATTTCATCGATCGGAAACCCCGCGACGTTGTTAAGGCAGAAACCCTCTGGCGGACAGACCTCTCCCTCTACCCGCTTCACCTGCGCACGAAGCATGCCAGCCCCAATCGGCATAAAGAACTTGGATCTTTGCGACCTTGGCATCCAAATCGCGCTGGTGCGGCCCGGCGATGATCCCCGAATGGAGCCATTCGCGTTTCCAAAGGAGCCAATTTGCTGGCCGGCTAAATAGGATGCTTGGCCCGCATTTAACGAAGATGGATTTCGGGGCCGCGCGCTGCTGGAGTGCGGGACCCGATTGGTGGAGCCTTACGTATGTGCCGGTCCATGACGCGCGACCGCTTTTTCTCCGCGCAAAACCGGGGCGGCGCGATGCCCGTGCCTCACTGGCGGGCAGGGCGGCCCGCCCACCATTTTTTCATTTCTTCAATTCTCGCCGCAGTTTGCCGGGCCCACCAGTCAAGACCCGGGCGGGGATGGGTTTCCGCAGTCAATCGCCGGAACTGGTTTTGCGTGGCGTGCTGAACTCGCCCGGCGCGGCTTCCAGCTCGGTCTGGAAGGTGGCATGGAAGCGGTTTACCAGGTGGCTCATCCCGACCATCATCATCAGTTCGATCAGCTCGCGCTCGCTCAGATACCGGCGCAGCCGGCCGTACAGGTCGTCGCTGACCTTGCCGTTGTGCGCCATCACCTCCGCGTATTCCAGGATTACGCGCTCCACCGGCTCAAAGCCGGCGTTGGTGCGCCAATCCATGTTGGCCAGCTTCTCCGCGCTGATGCCGACTCTCGCACCGAGAGTCATGTGCGTGGGCACTCAATAATGGCACTGGTTGATGAGCGAGGTCTTGAGGTAGGCCAGTTCGAGCAGTCTGCGGTCGAGCGCCGCGCTGCGGTTGACTGCGGTCATAAAGCCCCACAGGCCGATGAAGATCTCCTTGTGATGGGCCATCGTGGCCAGCACATTGGGCACCGCGCCCAATGACGCGCTCATCTGTTCATAGAGCTGACGGAGCTCGGGATCATCAGGATTGCGCAGCGGCTGCAAACGTGCCATCTCTCGCCCACTCCCCCTTATGCGGCAGCGGCTTTGCGCGGCGTGAACTTGACCGGCATGTGCTTGATGCCGGCGACCTGGATCGAGGTCAGGCGCTCGACTTCGCCCGCCAGCCGCAGATCGGGCATCCGCCGCATCACCTCTTCCAGCATCAGGCGCAGCTCCAGGCGCGCCAGGTGCGACCCGATGCAGAAGTGCTCACCCTGGCCGAAGGCCAGATGGTAGTTGGGCGTGCGCGTGATGTCGAAGCGATAGGGGTCGGCGAAAACCTCCTCGTCGCGGTTGGCGGAGGGATTCCAGATCACGATGAAGTCGTCGTCGTGGATGCGGCGCCCGCGCCATTCGAAGTCGCGCGTCGCCGTGCGCATGATGTGGGTGATGGGACTGGTCCAGCGCAGGATTTCCTCGATCGCGGTCGGCATCAGGGCGGGGTTCTGCGCCAGGCGCTCCCACTGATCGGGATTGCGCATCAGCTCCAGCACGCCGCCCGATATCGCGTTGCGGGTGGTCTCCAACCCGCCCAGGACGAACATCACCGCGTTGTGGCCGATTTCCATGTCGTTGAGCAGCTCGCCGCCGAGCCGGGCGGTGCCGATCACGCTGAGCAGATCGCGCCCGGGTTTGTCGCGCCGGTGCTTGGCGAGTTCCAGGCAGTAGGTGAACAGATGCATCCCGCCCATCATCGAGGTCTGCATCGCCGAACCGCCGACCTGGTATTCGGGATCCTCGCCGCCGATTACCATGTTGGCCCACTTGTACATCGACTCCCAGTCGGCGCGCGGAATCGCCATCATCTCGCAGATGATCGCCATCGGCAGACGCGCCGCGACATCGACCACGAAGTCGCATTCGCCGCGTCCGGCCACAGCGTCGAGCACTTCGCTGACGATGCGCCGGCCCGAAGCTTCCAGCTGGGCCACCGCGCGCGGCAAAAAGGCGCCGTTGAACTGCCGGCGCATCGCGCTGTGGCGCGGCGGGTCGGTGCCGATCAGCATCTGGCCACAGCCGCGCATCTCGGGACTGAGCATCGCCTCGGCTTCCGAGTTGGAGGGCAGTCCCACGGAATAGCGCTGGGAGCTGAAGGTGATAGGATCGCGATAGACGGTCAGCGCGTCCTCGTAGCGCGTGATCGACCAAAAGCCGCGCTGGATGCGCCTGCCCGTGGTCCAATGAATCGGATCCTCGGTGCGCAGCCGTTGCCACACCGGATGCGGATCCTGCCTGGCAAAGCATTCAGGATCGGTAAGATCGAATTCCATGGCCTACCCCTTTGCGTTGACAACCGCGGGCCGGTGCGTAAAGTTCCCCGCGCCGCCACTATCCTACTCGTTTGCACCGCGCCTTTACAGGCTTTGTATCGACTTGGCGGCATCGCCGGCTGCCGAGTTTTAAGCCGGTTCGAGCCCGCGGCAGGGCCTTCCAAAATGCGCATCGGCTAGAACCCGCGATCAGTCCAAAAGACGGGCCAAGACATGGCCGAGCCATGATGGTAGGATTTTGGGGCGTTTGCAAGGGGCGGCAAGCACGAGAATACGGGAGAAAAGGGAAAAACCACGGCGGTACCCCGGCTACCGCGGCGCCGAGAAGGACTCGCATGCCGAATCGCACGAAAGCAGTCTACGTCTCTCTCCCGGCTCAAGACCTGGCGTCGCACGTTGTTCCAACGCCGTAAGGAAGTGCAAATATGCTGTTCGCACCCTTTATTTTCATCTACATGATCATCGCTCTGAGCATCCTTGCCGTTCTCTTCGTATCCATCCAATTAAACCTCATCAGCTATGCATTCATGGTGTTGGGGCTGCCGCCGCGGCTGGCGGTGCTCGCTCTGCTGGCCAGCCTCATCGGCAGCTACATCAACATTCCCCTGTATACAGTAAAGTCCGGCTCCGCGCCGGCGGTCGCGACCGTGGATATCGACGGTATGATCTACAACATCCCATATGAGTACCGAGGCGAGGGTACCAGGGTGGCAATTAATGTAGGCGGTGCGATTGTGCCGCTTGCAATCGCAGGCTACGCGCTCGTTCGCTCGCCTGAGGCGACGCTACCCTCGGTGCTGGCAACAGTAATCGTCGCGGCGGTTACTCATCGATTCGCTCATCCGGTGACAGGTCTTGGAATCACTGTGCCGATGTTTATCCCGCCTCTCCTGGCAGTCACGGTGGCGCTATTTCTGGGACAGGCAATGGGGGTGCCGAGAGCGATCCACGTTATCGCCTATGTAAGCGGCGTGTTGGGCACTCTCATCGGCGCGGACCTGACCAATCTGGGCCGCATCAGCGATCTTGGCGCACCTGTCGCCTCAATCGGCGGTGCGGGAACCTTCGATGGGGTCTTTCTTACCGGGATAGTAGCGGTGCTGCTGGCCGGCCTGTAACCTTTTGCATCCATGCCGCGGACGCGGGGCAGGCAAGACAAAACCTCATGGCGTTGGAGAAGCGGGTTTGCAACGGCGGCGACCCTTGTTCCAGGCAAAATCGGTAGGCCTGCTCCAGTGTGGTGACGCATCGAACTCATTGATGAAAGAGGGCACTTATGGGGTACTGGCGGCAGTATGCGGAGACCTTCGTGGCGCTATTCGTAATCGCAGACCCGATCGGCGCGGTCCCGATATTCCTGAGTCTTACGCAGCATCATCCGCCGGCTGACAGGAAGCATATTGCCAACGTGACGGCGCTCGCGGTAGCCGCCATTCTGACCGCCTCGGTGTTCGTGGCCGAACCGCTGTTGGGGTTCTTCGGGGTTGATATCGCGGCCTTTCGCGTAGCTGGCGGCATTCTAATCATGCTTATGGCATTGGGGATGCTGGAGGCCGCATCGCGGCGAACCCAGCGCACAGCCGAAGAAATGGCCGAGGCCGAACTCAAGGCGGAAATCGCCGTAGTCCCGTTGGCGATTCCCTTAATTGCCGGTCCCGGCGCGATCAGCACCGTAGTTATATATGCGGATCAGTCGGCTATGTGGTTTGACACTATATATTTGGTCATTGCCTGTATGCTGGTCGCCCTCTTCGTGTGGCTGGCACTAAGAGCGGCGGATCCTATCCGGGACCTGTTGGGAGCCACCGGTATTAACGTGGTTACGCGCTTACTGGGCGTGATTCTCACGGCGGTGGCCGTGGAATTCATCACTTCAGGCCTAGCCCGACTATTGCCAGGTTTGGCGCTCGTGGAGCGCTAACGCAGCGTAGATCGCGACAATCGCGGTATGTATGCATCACCGTCCCAAACGTGGGCGGCAGCAATTTGTAATTTCACACAAACTGCAGGGTGTTGAGAAAATGGTGGTTCTCGACACCCTGCGTAAAAACCGGTGCCCGCCGCAATCTTTCTCCATACCGGCGGCCGGGAATCACCGCTGCTTGAGCATGATCGCGGCCTTGGGCTGTTCGTGGCCGGAGATCGGCTTGGGCCGATAGGGCCCTTCCAAGGCCGCGATTTCCTCGGCACTCAGTTCCAGGTCCAGCGCCCGGATCGCCTCATCCAGATGCTCGAGCCGGGTGGTGCCGATAATCGGCGCGGTGACGCCGGGGGCCTGAAGAATCCACGCCAGCGCGACCTCGCCCGGCGTGACGCCGCGCGCCGCCGCCACTTTGGCGACTGCGTCGACGATCGCAAAGCCGTCCTGCGTGTAATAGGGCGCCGCGAACGGATCGCTGCTCGCCCGCACGGTCAGCGCCTTGCCCTCGCGCGTGCGATTGCCGCACAGAAAGCCGCGCGCCAGCGGGCTCCACGGAATCACGCCCACGCCCTGGTCGATGCACAGCGGAATCATCTCGCGCTCCTCCTCGCGATAGGCCAGGTTGTAATGGTTCTGCATCGAGACGAAGCGATGCCATCCGTGCTCGCGCGCGAGATACAAGGCCTTGGAGAACTGCCAGGCCGCCATGCTGCTGGCGCCCAGGTAGCGCACCTTGCCGGCGCGCACCAGCGAGTCGAGCGCGTCGAGCGTCTCTTCGATCGGCGTCGTATAGTCCCATCGATGGATCTGGTAGAGGTCAATGTAATCGGTCTTAAGCCGGCGCAGCGAGGCCTCGCAGGCCGCGATGATGTGCTTGCGCGAAAGCCCCACGCAATTGGGTCCCTCTGCCATCCGCCCGTGCACCTTGGTCGCGATCACCAGTTCGTCGCGCCGGCCCATCTCGCCCAGCCATCGCCCGGTGATCTCCTCGCTGACGCCCAGCGAATAGACGTTGGCGGTGTCGAAGAAATTGATGCCCGCCTCGATCGCGCGTGCGAAATGCTCGCGCGCCTCGTCTTCAGTCAGCACCCACTGGCGCCATTTTTTGCTCCCATAGCTCATGCATCCAAGACAGATTCTGGAGACGCTCAGTCCGGTTTTGCCCAGTTTGACGTACTTCATCGCGCAATCCTTTAACTCCTCAAGACCGTTGCGATATTGGTTGATGCAAGCGAAGCGATTCAGGGCTAAATTACCATACCGGCGGACCGGAGGTGATCGGAACATGGCGCACCGGCGGCTGAAATTCTGGGGATGGGGTCACGAAGGCGACGGCCCCAACGAAGATGCGCAGCGCCGCCTGTGCGAGCGCACCGCGCGCCGCTTCGGCCGCGCACTGACGCTGGCGCCGGCGCCGCGGCTGGAGGAGCTTGCGCTGCGTCCACCGCGCGTCAAACCGCCCGCCGCGCTGGCGCCGATTTGCGCGACCGACACATACGATCGCGCGGCGCATCATTGGGGCAAGTCTTTCCGTGACCTGGTGCGCGGCTTCCGCCGCCATTACCCCAATCCGCCCGACGTGGTGGCCTATCCGCGCAGCGAGCAGGAGGTCACGGCGGTGCTGGAATGGTGCGACCGCGCGAAGCTCGCCGCGATTCCTTACGGCGGCGGCTCCAGCGTGGTGGGCGGCGTGGAGGCGCCGCCGGCCGATTCGTGCAGCGGTGCGGTGTCGATCGATTTGCGCCACCTGGACCGCGTCCTGGAGGTCGATTCGATCTCGCGCGCCGCGCGCATCCAGGCCGGCGTTTACGGTCCGGCGCTCGAAGATCAGCTGCGCGCGACCAACTTCACGCTGCGTCATTTTCCGCAGTCCTTCGAGTTCTCCTCGCTGGGCGGATGGATCGCGACGCGCTCGGGCGGCCATTTCGCAACGCTGTACACGCATATCGACGATTTCGTCGAAGCGCTGCGCGTGATCACGCCTACCGGCGCAATCGAAACCCGCCGTCTGCCCGGCTCCGGAGCGGGTCCCAGCCCCGACCGCATGTTCATCGGGTCGGAAGGCACGCTGGGCATCATCACCGAAGCCTGGATGCGCTTGCAGGAGCGGCCACGCTATCGTGCCGGCGCGTCGGTTGCTTTCGACGATTTTCCCGCCGCGATGCGCGCGCTGCGCCAGCTCTCGCAGGCGGGCTTGTATCCCGCCAATTGCCGCGTCCTCGATCCAGGCGAGGCGCTGACCGCGGGCGCGGGCGACGGCAGCGAAGCGGTGATGGTGCTGGCGTTTGAGTCGGGCGATCATGACCCCGCCGCCTGGATGCGCCGGGCGCTGGAATGCTGCGCCGACCACAAAGGGCGCTTTGCGCCCGACGCGGGTCAGACCCGCACCGATTCGAGCGCGGCGCGCGAGGGAGCGGCCGGCGAATGGCGCCGCACGTTTCTCAACGCGCCCTATCTGCGCGAGGTGCTGGTGCGGATGGCGATCATCGCCGAGACCTTCGAGACCGCCATTACCTGGGAGCGCTTCGAACAGTTCCACCATGAGCTGATGTCCGCGGCGCGCGCAGCGGTGGCGCGTGTATGCGGCCACGGCGGCTCGATTACCTGCCGCATAACGCATGTCTATCCCGACGGTCCCGCGCCCTATTACACGGTCACCGTGCCGGGCCGGGCCGGCAGCGAACTGGAGCAATGGGATGAGATCAAGCAGGCGGTGTCGGACACGCTGATCCGCCTGGGCGGCACCATCACTCATCACCACGCCGTCGGCCGCGACCATCGGCAATGGTACGAGCGCGAAACGCCGGCGGGCTTCAGACGCGCCCTGCAGGCCGCCAAGCGCGCGTTCGATCCCAACGCCATCCTCAACCCGGGCGTGCTGTTCGATCCGATCCGGTAGGATCGGACCAAGGGCTGCTGTCGCACCTAGCAGCGTTGAAGTCCTGAATATCGGCGGGAGAAGTCATCGGCGATGGCACGATTGCTCATCGGGACCTCGGGCTGGACCTACTCGAGCTGGCGCGGGAGCTTTTACCCCGAGGACCTGCCCAGCGCCCGATGGCTTTCCTACTATGGGGAGCATTTTGATACTGCGGAGGTGAACTATTCCTTCTATCACCTGCCGCGGGAGAGCACTTACGCCAACTGGTACAAACGCACGCCGGCGGACTTCGTGTTTGCCCTCAAGGCCTCGCGTTTCATCACGCATATCAAGCGGCTGGAGGGCGTCGCGGAGAGTTGGCAGACCTTTGTCGAGCGCGCGTTGACGCTCAAGGAAAAGCTGGGACCGATACTGCTGCAATTCCCGCCCAGCTTTCACGCCACGCCCGAGAACACGCAGCGGCTGGCGGACTTCCTGGGCTACGCGGCGGGAGAAGGCAAGCCGCGCATCGCCCTGGAGTTCCGCCACGCGTCATGTTTTGGCGAGCCGATGCTCGAGCTTATGCGGCGCCATCGGGCGGCCCTGGTCATCGCCCATTCCACCCGCTACCCGATGCCCGAAATCATCGCCACCGCGCCGTTCGCTTACTTCCGCTTCCACGGACCCGACGAGATGTTCGCGTCCTCCTATTCGGACAGCGAGCTGCGAAAATGGAGCCGGCACATGAAGGCCTTTCTGGAGGCGGGCGCCGACGTGTACGCGTACTTCAACAATGATGTGGGCGGTTACGCGGTGGCCAACGCGCGCAGCCTGGCGCGGATGCTGAAGAAGTACGCCGGGCGCAAGGCTGCGCGATGACGTTCAGTCGAGGTTGAGCCGCTTGCGCGCCTCTTCGCTCATCTTGTGCGGGGTCCAGGGCGGGTCCCACACGATCTCGACGCTGGCCTCGCGGCATCCGGGAATCCCCAGCAGCTTGTCCTCGATGTCGCGCGAGATCATCCCGCCCATCGAGCATCCCGGCGCGGTCAGCGTCATCGTGACCAGCACGATGTCATCCTCGATGCTGACGCCGTAGACCAGTCCCAGGTCCAGCACGTTGACCGGAATTTCCGGGTCGTAGCATTCGCGCAAAACCTCGTAGACCTGTTCCTCTGTTACCATGGTAAGGGCGGTTCTCCCGCTGTGTTAATCATTATATAAGAAAGCGGGGCCGTGAACATCAAACGGCGCCCGCCATGGAGACATCCTGATGGCCGACAAAGAGGAACTTTACGACGAGGCGGTTGACCTCTACGCCGAGGAGAAGTACGACGAGGCGATCGAAGTATACAAAAAGGCGCTGGAGGCCGACCCGAAGTTTATCGACGCCCTGCACGGGATGGTGATGTGTTACCAGGCCAAGGGCGACCTTGACACCGCGATCGAGCTGACCCGCAAGCATATCGAGCAGGAGCCCGAGGACATCCTGGCGTGGACCAATCTGAGCATGTTCTACCAGAAAAAGGGGATGGTGCCGGAGGCGGAAAAGGCCGGCGCCGAGGCGCGCCGTCTGGACTGGAAGCGCCAGCTCAAGGAAGGCAAACCGTAGCCCTTCCGACCGCCGCCCGCGCGCGCCTCATGCCGGTAAACCCGCTCAAGTCCCTCGCCGCGTTCTTCGACTTCGAAGGCCATCGCACCAGCTTTCAGCGCGAACTTGCGGCGGGGCTGACCACTTTCGTCACGATGTCCTACATCATCGCGGTCAATCCCGCGATTCTCAAGGAGGCTGGAATTCCGCCGGGACCCGCGATGGTCGCCACCATCCTGGCCGCCGTCATCGGCACGCTGGTGATGGGACTGTACGCGAACCGGCCCTTCGCTATCGCCCCCTATATGGGCGAAAACGCCTTCATCGCCTATACCGTGGTCAAGATGATGGGCTTTTCATGGCAGACCGCGCTGGCCGCCGTCTTCCTGAGCGGCGTGCTGTTCGTGGCCCTGACCGTGGCGCGGATTCGCCAATGGCTGCTGGAGTCGGTGCCGCTGGGGCTGCGACACAGCTTTGCCGCCGGCATCGGCTTGTTCCTGGCCTTCATCGGCATGAACGAGGCGGGCATCGTGGCGCTGGGCGTGCCGGGCGCGCCGGTGCGAATCGGGGTTCTGACCGCGCCGCCCACCCTGATGGCGATCGGATGCTTTGTGCTGATTGCGGTGCTGATGCTGTGGGAGGTGCCGGGCGCGATTTTGGTGGGAATCCTCGCCACCGCCGCCGCCTCGTTCATGCTGGGACTGGCGCCGGCGCCGGCGCGATGGGTCAGTGCGCCGCCCGACCTGCGTCCGCTGCTGTTTCAAATCGACCTGCGCCACGCGCTGAGCTGGAGCTTTATCGGCGTACTGCTGATTATCTTCATGATGGCTTTCATCGATACGCTAGGCTCGCTGATTGGTCTGTCCGCGCGCGCCGGATTTCTGGATGAGCAAGGGCGGCTGCCGCAGATCGAACGCCCGATGCTGGCCGACGCGATCGCGACCGCCGCGGCGGGGCTGATCGGCACGACCACGTCGGGCGCCTACATCGAATCGGCCACCGGCATCGCGGCCGGCGGGCGCACCGGATTGACGGCCGTGGTCGTGGCGCTGCTGTTCGCCACCGCCCTGTTCTTCGCCCCATTCATCACAGCGATTCCACCGGCGGCCTACAGTCCCGCCCTGATCGTGGTCGGCCTGCACATGCTGGCCCCGATCGCGCAGATCGATTTCAACGACTATACCGAAATGATCCCGGCGTTCGCGGTCGTGGTGCTGATGAGCTTCACCTACAACATCGGCATCGGCATCACCGGCGGCTTCGTGCTCTACCCGTTGTTCAAGGTGGTAACCGGCCGAGTCCGCGAAGTCCGCCCGGGCCTGTGGGTGTTGTCCGCCTTCTCGGTGCTGTTCTTCATCTTCTATCCATATCGGTGATGGGCGCGCGCGCTTAGGGCGCCGCATTGTCTGTCCCCTGGACCACCTTCGTTGCGGGAGAGGCGAGGGAGAGAGTTCTAAGTTCCCGCGGCTTACGCCGCTGCGCCCAGGCGCAGGACGCGCCCGGGCATCGCACCGGTATGCTGGCCGTGCTCGAACAGGACCTCGCCGTTGACGATCGTGTACTCCACACCTTGCGCCGCGATGACCAGGCGGCGCCCGCCGCCGGGCAGGTCGTTGAGCCATTGCGAGCGTCCGGTCGAGCCGATGGTGTTGTAGTCGAAGATGGCGAGGTCGGCGGGCAGGCCCGCGGCGATGCGCCCGCGCTCGGGAAAGCCGAACAGCGCGGCGGGCTCCGACGTGATGCGCCGCACCGCGTCTTCCAGGCTCAGCACTTGCTTGTCGCGCGACCATGTGCCGAGCAGGTAGGTGGTGTAGCCGGCGTCGCACAGCAGGTCGACGTGTGCGCCGCCGTCGGCCAGGCCAATCAGGGTGCGCGGGTCGTTGAGCAGCGGGGCCAGCAGGCTTTCGTCCATCATGCTGACCGAAAACCAGGTGGCCAGCTCGTCTTCCAGCGCCACGTCCAAAAACGCGTCGAACGGATCGCAGCCCCGGGCGCGAGCGATCTCCGCGATGGTCTTCTTCTCCAACGCCTTGAGCGCGGGATTTGCTGCCAGGTCCACGTCGACGCGGTTCCAGTCGCTGGTGAAAATCTGCGGCCGGCTCATCTCCTCGCGAAACGCGTTGCGGAAGGCGGGGTCGCGGTAGATTCGCTTCTGTTCCTCGGCCGGCTTGTTGAACAGCGGCTTCCACGAATTCAGGCTCGCCATCAGGAACGGATTGCGCAGGTTGAGCTGCAGACGCGAAGTATGCGCCGTGACCTGGGGGATACCGCCGCGTGCGATCAACGGCTCGATTCGATCCAGGGTGGCGATACAGGTCTCGACGTGGCCGTGCAGCGGCACGAGCGACAGCCAGGTAACCGGACGTCCGCTTTCCGCCAGCAGCGTGTCGAGCAATTGCGCCTCTTCCTCCGACAGCGTGTCGATCTCCTGGCTGAGCGAAATCTCGATTGTGCCGCGGCCCAACTCGCGCAGCGCGTTGGCGTAGGCCTTGAGTTCGTCGAGGCTGGCCTGGCGGCAGGCCAGCGGCCGCCCCTGGTAGCAGATATGCTGGCGCAGCCGCGTGTGCGACCATCCCACCGCGCCCGCCGCGACCGCTTCCTTGAGCATCGCCTTGATTTGCGCAATCTCCTCCGGGCGCGCCGCCCGTTCCATCGACTCCTCGCCCATCACGTAATGGCGAAACGGAGTGAGCGGGGCGAGAAAGGCGAGATTGAGCGCGCTGCGGCGGCGCTCGGCCGCGTGCAGGTATTCGGGAAAGCTCTCCCAATCCCACGTCGTGCCCCTGGAGAGCACATCGAAGGGAATGCCCTCGACATTGACCAGATCCCAGGCCGCGATTTCGCGCGCCTCGGGCCGGCAAGGCGCGATACCCACGCCGCAGTTGCCCATCACCACGCTGGTCACGCCATGCCACGAGGAGCAGGTCACCAGCGGGTCCCAGCAGATCTGGGCGTCGTAGTGAGTATGCGGATCGAAAAAGCCGGGGGCGACGATCAGATCGGAGGCGTCGATGACTTTTTTCGCGCCCTCCTTGACCTTGCCAATCTCCACGATTCGTCTGCCCGCGATACCGACGTCGGCCGTGTAGCGCTGGCGGCCGGTGCCGTCCACGATGGTTCCGTTCTTGATCACAAGATCCAGTGCCATAATCGGCGGCTCCAGTTGAATGATTGGCGCGGGGCAATGCGGCGATGTCCCGCGCGCCGATCATTGTTTAGCCCAATTCCCTTGCGCGAGGCCAGCCGGCGAAGTTTGCGCTAACATGGGTCGTCGATTTTGAGCTAGCTTCGATTGCGAGGAGAAACGGCGATGGCTCAGACGGACAAAAAGCGGTTGGCCGGCAAGGTCGCGATCGTCAGCGGCAGCGGGCGCGGGATCGGGCGCTGCGAGGCGCTGCTGCTGGCGGAGCAGGGCGCGCGGGTAATAATCAACGACATCGGCAAGGATCCCGACGGCGCGCGGCGCGCGGACAAGGTGGCGCAGGAGATTCGCGCGGCAGGCGGCGAGGCGGTGGCGTCCACCGACAGTATCTCGACCCTGGAAGGGGCGCATCGCACGGTGCAGACCGCGGTCAAGACCTTCGGCAGGCTGGACATCCTGGTCAACAACGCCGGCCTGCGCGCCGCCTATCCGATCGATGAAATCACCGAGGAGCAATGGAACCTCGTGCTCGACTCCCATCTCAAGGGCACCTACGCGCTGATCAAGTACGCGGTGCCGATTTTCCGCAGCCAGCGCTGCGGCGTGATTATCAACACCGGCTCCGAATCCGGCCTGGGGCATCCGTTCAACTCCGCCTACGCCGCGGCCAAGGAGGGCATCGCCGGGCTGACACGCAGCCTGGCGCGCGAACTGGGCCGCTTCGGCATCCGTTGCAACATGATCCGGCCACGCGCCGCCACACCCGGCGGTCCGGAGTTCATGGAGATGTATCAGAAGTGGATGCCGATCGCGCAGGCGCTCGGTCCCTACTGGCTGGGCGAGCGCGGTCACGTGCGCAGCGGCGAGATGAAGCCCGAGCGCGTCGCCGCGCTGGTGGTGTGGCTATGCACCGAAGCGGCCAACGACGTCAACGGGCAGAGCTTTTACGTGGCCGGCGACGAAGTCGGCCTGTGGTCCGAACCGCAGCTCGTCCGCTGCCTGACGCGGCCGGGTGGCTGGGACCTCGATGCGCTGGACGAATCGGGCCCGCAGAGCCTGATCTTCGATCTGACCAACCGCTTTCTAATCAAGGAAGCGGGCGACGAAGCTATAAAGGCCTGAGGCGGGCGCGCTTGTAACGCGCGCCCGATTGCGCGAATCATACCGCTATGGCCGTCACCCCGGACTTCGACGCCGTGCTGCGAACGCAGGGGCTGGAGCCGCTGCGGCGCCAGACCCCGCATACCCTTCAGATCAACGTCGGCAAACTGTGCAACCAGGCCTGCCATCATTGCCACGTCGATGCCGGTCCCGGACGCAAGGAGCGGATGGGCCGTCCGGTGGCCGAGCGCCTGATGGAGATCGTCGCGGCAAGCCCGGCAATTGCCACCGTCGATCTGACCGGCGGCGCGCCGGAACTAAATGACAATTTTCGCTACCTGGTGGAGAGCTCCCGCGCGGCGGGCCGCCACGTCATGGTGCGCTGCAACCTGACCGTGCTGTTCGTCGCCGGGATGGAATGGCTGCCGGAGTTTTATCGCGACATGCGGGCCGAACTGATCTGCTCGCTGCCCTGCTACACGGCTGCCAACGTCATCCAGCAGCGTGGCGCGGGCGTCTTCGAGCAAAGCATCGCGGCGTTGCGCCTGCTCAACCGCCTGGGCTACGGCCGTTCGAGTTTGCGCCTCAACCTCGTGTACAACCCGGTCGGCGCGTTTCTGCCGCCAACGCAAGCGGAATTGGAGGAGCGCTACCGCCAGGAACTGCGCGCCCTGGAGGTCGAGTTCGACCGCCTCTTGACCATCACCAACATGCCGATCAAACGCTTCGCGCGCCAACTGCGCAGTTGGGGCAAAGAAGCCGAGTACATGAGCCTGTTGGTCAACCACTTCAACCCCGCCGCGGTCGACGGCCTGATGTGCCGCACGCTGGTCAGTGCCGGCTACGACGGTGCGCTGTACGATTGCGACTTCAACCAGATGCTGGAGATGCCGCTGACCATTGCCGGCCGCGCCCTGACGGTGTGGGAAGTGGATGACCTGGCGACTCTGGCAGGTGCGCCGATCTCCACCGCCGCGCACTGTTTCGGGTGCACCGCCGGCGCCGGTTCAAGTTGCGGCGGCGCGCTCACCTGACAGGTTGCGGGCAAAAACGGCTCTTCAACCTGCTCCTCTCACTGCAGTCCCTCGCCAAGGAGAGGAGCAAAGGAAAGCAGCCATCCTTTGTGCAGGGGGCGGAAGGCCTTCATTCAAGATAAAGGCCCAGCTCGACTTTGTTCGCACCCTGCGAGGGGCCGCTTCCCAACGCTGCCCCACGGCTCAGTCGGGATACGGATAGCCGGCGGCCAGCGCTTTTTCCAACTCTGCGTCGTAGCCGTAGATATCGTCGAAGAAGCGCACCTCACCGTCGGGTTCCACTACCGCGGTGCTGTACAGGATGAGCACCGGAATGGGTTTGTCGAGGTTGACCTGTATGGTCTGATTGCCATCAATCACGGCGCGGATTTTGTCCAGCGTCCAGCCCGGTTTGTCGCGCAGCACCCACGCCGCCAACGCTGCCGGATCCTGCACCCGGATGCAGCCGTGGCTGAAGTCGCGCCGGGCGCGCGAAAACAGGCCTGTGGCGGGAGTGCCGTGCAAATACACGTTGTAGGAATTGGGGAAGACGAACTTGACCGGTCCCAGTGCATTTTCAGGCCCCGGCCTCTGGCGCACCTGGCCGTCGACCACTTCAAAACCGTGCTTGGCGAAATAGGAAGGGTCGCGCGCCTGTTTGGGAAACAGTTCGGCATCGGCGATCGACGGCGGCACGTTCCAGTAGGGATGAAAGATGACGTAGCGCATTTCGTCGGCAAACACCGGCGTCTTGTGCCGATAGGCCCGGCCGACCACCACGTTCATGGTCAGAAAGCCGCCCTCGGCGCGCCGCAGGGTGCGCAGCTTGAATTCCGGGATGTTGACCAGGATAGGCGGCTGCGGGAAATCCCGCGGCAGCCATCGATAGCGCTCCAGTGCCAGTTGGAGCTGCACGATGCGGGCACTTAGCGGCGTGTTGAGTTCGGCAATCGTGGCCTTGCCCAACACCCCGTCGGGCTCCAGGCCGTGACGCACCTGAAAGTGCTTGACCCCGTCCACCACCGTGCCCTGATAAACCATGCCCGGCGCGGCGGGATCAGCGAGCGCAGCCAGGTCGCCGAGCTGATGCAGACGCCGGACCAGTTGCGGCATCCCCGCAAAGCTGTCCCCGGGCCTGATGCTCTTGGGCGGCGTCGGCACCGGCCCAGTGTCGCCCTCGGCGGCGAGCTTCAGATAAACGGCCAGCGCAGCTTCGGCGCGCTGGTAGCCTTTGTAGGGGCGTTCAACGGAGGCGACCACGCCGGGCACGTCGCGCGCCGGCAGGAGTCGGGCACGGACGAAATCAGCAAGATCCAGCCGCCCCGGTCCCTGGCCGAGCCCGAACTTGAAATGCTGCGGATTGATCCGCCCGATGTGCAGAGCAGACAGGTAGCGCATCGTCTGGATGGTCATGGCCAGGTCGAAATGGAGCAGATCCGACTGCGCCGGATTGGGCGTTGCGGGCGCCAGCCTGGCCAGCCGCGCGTCCCAGCGGGAGGCGTCGTAATCCTCCGGGTTCAGTCCCTTTAGCTGCGCTTGCTTGAACTGTTCGATCACTGCCCGGGCCTGCGGGATTGGCCGATTGGCGGCGGTCCACACCAACATGTATCCGCCCGCTTCGTAGAACTTCCGAACGTCCTCGCGCACGTCCGAAAAGTTGGGCCAGCGCAGACCGGGCAGAATTGCGGCCTTGATAATCGCCTCAAATTCACCACGACCAGCAACTGCCGCTGTTGGCGCAGCGGCGGGTGAGGCCGCCGGAGTCATCGCCGGGTCGGCTGCGGCACCCGCCGGCCGCGCAGTGCCAACGAGCCAAAGCGCAAAGGCCAGCGCGGCCAGCCCCCGATGTGGGCGGAAAAGTCCGAGGGACGCAGAAGGAGGGAGGGAATTGAAGTTCTGCGATGGTGCTTTGCTTGACATCGAATTCGTCATAGTAGGCCGCAGTTTTATAAAGTTCCTGTCGGGTTTTTGACAATAGGCCGCGCAGGTCGCCCGCGCGACAGCGCGACGAAGCTCGCCGGGGACGGTGAAACAGCGGGTACACTTCTGTGTGATTTTAGTGTTATCCAGCTACTTGGAGCACGGAACGATATTTGCTCTGACCTGGTTATCCGTTGCAGCGCTCCGTGCCAGCCTCGATCACGGCGGGGCTGGATGGGAGCAATGGAAATCGGATGGCGAGGTGCAATGCCGTGGACGACGATACAACACTTGGCGCAGTTGACGCCGCGACCCTGGCGGCATTGAAAGAGGACGGTTCGCTGTTGCGTGAACTAAGGGATTTGTTCGCTGTTGAAGCGCCCGAGCAAGTGGCCAAGCTACTTGCCGCGCAACGCCAGCGCGATGGCAAGGCGATGGCGCAAGCGGCGCATCGGCTCAAGGGCACCGCTACCACCTTCGGCGCCCAGAGCATGCAACGCCTGTGTATCGAACTGGAGGCGTTGGCGCGAGACGGTGGACTGGAGGGCGCCGAAGGCAAGATCCAGGCGCTGCGCGCCGAGTGCGAGCGCGTCAAGGCGGCGCTGGATCAGGCGCTCGAGCCGGCGGATTGAGGGGGCGCGTTACGCGCACATGAAGGACTAAAATCCTCGCAAAGCGTGCCACAAAATCCACCCGCAAATGGGGGCCTTGGGGCAGTTCCGCAACCGCATCGGACCACTTGCGGGCGCTGACCAGCCAGGCCCCGCCGCCGCCGGCCAGGCGTGCCTCGATAAGCTTGCGGGCGAGCGCGGGGCAGCCGGCCGGAACCGCCGCGCGCGGATTGTCCAGATGGAAATAATAGTCAAAGGGGACGCGAAAGAAGCCTTGCGCAAAGGCACCGTCGGCGGCGCCAGCGGAAATGTCGTCGGGGGAGAAGAATCCCGCCTCAAAGAAGATGGGTTCGCCGGGATGAGCGTCAGCGGCGATGCGGGCCGCGATGGCCGGCCAGGGGTCGTGCGGTATCGCATAGCATAGGGGTAGCAGGGCAGCCCAGAAGGCGCCGACCCCGACCGCGCTCAGATTGCGCAGCCGCGCTCCAGCGCGCTCCAAAAGACCGGCTGCAACCACCGCCATAACGGCGCAGGACGGGCTGACGTAGCGCACCTCGAACATCGGTCGAATCAGCACCGAGCCCGTGCCCAACACCAGCATCGGCACCAACGCGTAGATCAGGCCCTGCTGCAGCCGCTCACGCCGCGCGTCGTCGCCCCCGCTGCCCATCGCCAACCACAGTAGTGCCGCGCCCGCTCCGCTGGCCGCCAGCGCCATCTGCAGCGGCGACCCTTTGCCCACCCCCAACCAGTCCATCCAATGGCCGAACAGCAAGGCGCGGAGTTGGCCAATGCCGATGGGGAGGAACGGAACGAACAGCAGGCCGGCGAGCGCGATCGCGGGCCAGGTGGAGCTGTTGCCGCTGCGCCGCACTTCGCGCACCATCACGATTACGTCGGCACCCAATATCAGCAGCGCGCCCAGATGCACGTAGAGCATCGCCGCGCCCAGCAGCGCGGCGGCCGCCAACGTGCCGCCTCCCGCTCCCCGCCGCCGCTTCGCCATCGCCAGCAAATGGCCGAGCGCGACGGCGACCAGCAGGCTGTACATCCGAGCCCAGCGCGCCAACACCACGGCCAGCGGATTGAGCCCCCACAGCAGCGCCGCCGCCATCCCGGCCTCGTCTCCGAACCACTCCCGGCCTAGCGCGAAGACCAGGTAGAGCGAAGCCACGGCGCACAGCACCGACAGGGCGCGCACGCCGGCTTCGCTGTGCCCGGCCCATCGGCAAAACCAATGCAACAGCAGTTGGTAAAGAATCGGTTTGCCGGGATCATAGCGCAGCGTGCTCCGCGCCACCTGGGCGACCGTGGGCTGGGCGGCGGCCAGCGCACTGTAAGCTTCGCTGGCGGCCAGCGGCGCGCTACCGAGCCGGTAGCAATAGGCCGCTGCCGCCGCGGCCAGCAGCAGCGCCAACGCACCGCGCCGCGCCCATTGGCTGCCTGGCGCCCAGAGCAAAGCCGGCCATTGCCTCGAGCCAAAGGCCTTGACAGCTTTCCGCTTTGCGCCCGTGCCAATCGCTCGCACGCCGCCTCAGCGTTGCTGCACCTCGGGAAAGACCCGTGCCAGGCGCATTCGCACCTGATCGAACGAGTACTTGGTAAAGGGCTTTATAATGTAGCCCAGCGCGCCTTCCGCCATGAAGGTCTCGCGGGTCTTTTCAAACGGGATGGCGCTGACTATCAGCACTGCGGCGCGCGGGTTTTCCTTGCGAATTGCGCGGAACGCTGCCAGGCTGTCGATCCCGTCCACTACCGGCATCATCACGTCCAAAGTCACCAGGTCGGGACGCAATTCCTTGAACATCTGTATGGCCTGCGCGCCATTTTCCGCTTCGCCTACAACCGTACAGCCGACGCCCTCGAGATGGTGGCGTATGATTTTGCGGGCGAAGGGCGAGTCATCGACGATTAGCAATCGAATAGCCACCCAGTTTGCTCCCTGAATAGTGTCGGCGCCCGTTATTGCCACCATTATTCATTTTTCACTTTAACGGGCGTTACACCCAGATATCCAAAAAACATAAAACCAGTATTGCTGACATCTACGGTCTTTCACGATGGCAAGTCTAGTACATATCATCATTCAGCTTATGCACGGCCGCAATGCGTACCCAGATCGTAAAACGGATTATTTCGGCAGAAAATGACACAAACCGGTCCGGCATTATTACGGCGGCCGAGTATGACGGAGCTTGAACCGCGAGCTCATCGGCGATTTCCTATCAGAGCTACTTTTTGCGACAGCCAAATCCTGAGGAGAGGTCCTGGTTGACGGCGATAGACCACTTAAGACCGAAGCACACATGAAATATGTATCCAGTGGGATCATATCGGCGCTCTTTGCTGTCCAGCCAGCCGGGGCAGCGTGCGCGCACCCATGGCCAACAGATCAAGGCGACGCTGATTACGTTGATCCGATGCGATGGCATAGGCCTTGCTCATCAAGGCAGGACCCGATGGAGTGAGTGTCAATGCTAAGTGTACCTGCAATTACAAATGGACCTCGGACGCCGGCGGCAATTACGCACGGCCAGACGATGACCGAGTATGCACTGATCATGGCTGCAATCGCAATTGTAGCGATCGTCGCTTACATGACGCTGGGTACCACCATAACCGCTCTGGTCAACCAGGTCATAGCATGTCTCTGAAAGGGGAGGAGCAAATGTTGCGTTTAATTAGTAAAGCCGTGGCGCGCCGCGATATGGCGGGTGCCGGTCAGACGATGACCGAGTATGCACTGATTCTGGCTGCTATCGCGATCGTGGCGATTGTCGCTTACATGACGCTGGGCACGACGATCGTGGCGCTGGTCAACAAAGTCATCGCCTGTCTGTAGCGGCGGCGACGACGGGTTGAAAATTGCCGGATAAGGGGGCGCCCCGCTGTGACTTCGGCAGCGGGGCCGGCAGTTTCTTGAGGCGGGTCAAGCACGCCCAGGGGGTGGAAGGTGCGGGCGATCGTGATGAGCAAAAACCCGTAAAATGCGGACGCTGCCCGATGGCCGAGCCGTCGATCGGATAAGGAAGGGGGAGTAACGGCGTGTCCTTAAAGAGTGTGAGGCAACCGGGTAAGGATCGCATGGACGGTCCAGGTTGAGTTGTCTCAAGGCAGTTGCCGAGGTGGGGCCGTCGGACAGTAGGCAACTGCACCGCGTGGTTTGTGTCCAACTCAAGTCGAGTTAACAGACGTGGGTCGCCGATTGATATTCCTTCTGATTACGGCGGGGTTGGCATTGACCGCCGCCTACCTAGTTCATACTGCGCTCCAAAGCAAGGAAGAGAGTATCCAGGCACTGCGCCGCAACACGGTGATGGTGGTGGGTGCCGCACGCAACCTGAGCCCCGGTGAGCGCATCGATGCGGCCGCAGTGCGGCTGATCACCTGGCCGCGCGACCAGGTGCCACCGGGCGCGTTCACCGGGATTCAGCCCGTGATCGGGAGGGTAGTGAAAAACCCGTTGACAACCAATCAACCGATCGTCGCCGCGGCCCTGCTGGAGACCGAACGGACCGGCGGGGTGCTTCCGCTGATGATTCCGCCGGGCATGCGCGCGATGTCAATCGCGGTGGACGACGTCAGCGACATGGCCGGTTTCGTGCTGCCCTACTCACGGGTTGACGTGCTGGTCTCGGTGGGGATCGGCGGCGGCCCGGGCGCGGTGCCTGGCGCGGCCGGGGAGGTCAGCAAAATCGTCCTGCAGAACATCAAGGTTGTGGCCGTGGCGCAGAGCCTGGAGGCCGGGCTGGATCAGCCGCGCCAGGTCAAAGTGGTGACGCTGCTGGTGACGCCGGTCCAAGCCGAGCGCCTGGCCGCAGCCAGCCGCCTGGGCACGCTGACGCTGGCGATGCGCAACTTCGCCGACCAGGACCTGATCGCCACCAGCGGTGTCACCGTGCCGGCGCTGCTCGGCATTCAGCCCTTGGAACAGGCGCCGGCGCTGCCCTTGCCGCCACCGCCACCGCTTGACCATCGCCGGACCGCTGAGCGCAGACGCGCCAAGAGCGTGGAAGTGATACGCGGCATCGAACATCAGATGGTCAATTTTTCGGGCGATGGGCGCTCACGTATGGGGGCCGCGCCCACTTCTACCGCGCCGTCGAGCGAGAGCACCAATCATGCTCCGCCAACCGAGTGAGAGCACCCGTTCACGCGTCATGGGGGGAACGCAGATGTGGCAGAGCATGGTTTGTCGCAATCGGCCGCGCGCAGCCCGCGGCCTGGTGCTGGCGGCGATGCTGGCCGGTGCGCTGTCGCTGACAGCAGCGCGCTCGGCCGCGCAACGCTCGATTGAGGTAACCCTCAAGGCCGGGGAGAATTATATCCTGCCCGGCCTGGCTAAGGACGGCACGCCCGAGGTTCGCTTCACCGACAATCCCAACAGCTTTTTACTGGAATGCGCCGGGCCGCAGCGATGCTCGGTGTTGGCGGCCGAGGCCGGCCACGGCAGCATCCGCGCCACGCTGGACACCGGTGAGACGGTCGTCTACCGGATCACCGTTTCGGCCGTGGCGCATCCGGGTAAGCCGCTGCAACCGGGCACCGCGCCCCATCCAGAGGGCGATATCTTTGGCAATCATCCGCCGAGGTCGGCGGGGGCACTGGTGTGGGCGCCGCCCGGCGCCAGCACTAATCCCCTGGCACCGGCACCGCCCGCGGCGGGCGCGGCTGCGCCGGGTGCGCGCGCTTATCCAAGTCGCGGGCCGGAGTTCGGCGGCCGGCAAAAGGGGGCCATCAACGCGCTGGAAGTGCCGCCCAGCGCGCAGGAGCCGGTCAAACACTACCTGCCGCCGGCGACCATCAAGCTGACGGTGGGCGCCTCGCGCATCTTCGACTTCCCGATGACGATTAACCGCGTGGCGATCGCCGACACCACTGTCGCGGACGTGACCGTAATCAATCCGCATCAACTGATGGTGGTGGCGCACAAGCCGGGCGCCACCACGCTTTCGGTCTGGCAGGAGGACGGGGAGTATTTCGAGCGCCCGGTGCGCATCGAACAGGGCGGTCCGCAGGAGGTGCAACTGCGCGTGGTGGTGGCGGAGCTGGATCGCAATCGCCTGGAGGAGGAGGGAGTGGATCTGTCGGTGGCGCTGTCCAATGCGGGCATTTCGGTGGTGGGCATGCAAGGCGCGGTGGCGACGCCGTACAATGCCCAGACCAATCTGACCGCCAGCGGCACTGCCGGCACGATCGTCGCGCTGCCGCCCAATGGCGTCTTTCCACCCGGCGGCCAGCTCATCCCGCTGCTGCTGTCTCCCACCATCACCTACGGCTTTGCCTCCACCAACGGCCAGTGGACCACCAATGCCATGTTTCAGATCCTCGAACAGCATGACTTGGCCAAGATATTGGCCGAGCCGGTGCTGATCGCGGCCTCGGGGGAGCAGGCCAAGTTCCTGTCGGGCGGCGAAATCCCGATCGTGATCGCGCAGGCGCTCAACACCTCGATCGTGTTCAAGCAGTTCGGCACCTCGGTGGTGTTCGTGCCCACGGTGATCGACAACGACGAGATCGAGCTGCGGGTGGAGCCCGAGTTCTCGCAGCCCGACTACACCCAGGGCGTGCAGATGTTCGGCTTCACGGTGCCGGCCTTCGTTACGCGGCGCGCGCAAACGCTGGTGCGGATGAAGGAGAATCAGACCCTGATCATTGCCGGCCTGGTGCTGGACAATCTGCAATCGGAACTTCGCAAGACGCCCTATCTGGGCGACCTGCCCTATGTGGGCTACTGGTTTAAACACACCTACTACCGGCGCACCAAGAGCGAATTGGTGATGACGGTGACGCCGCAGATCATCCGGCCGCTGTCCGCCGGCATCAGGGTCGCGCTGCCCACCGATCGGGGGCCGATGAGTCCCGAAGAGGTGCGCACCCAGCCCCTGGCGCAGCCCGACGCGACGCGGCAGCGATTTCCATGAACCAGGAACTTAAAGCGCCAGTCCAGGCGCCGGCGCGCAAAAGCGGCCGGCTGCATCCGATTCATGTGGTGGTGGCGGGCGGGGACGAGGCCCAGCGCAGTACGTTGCAGGAGGCGTTGAATCAGATTTCCGAACTAGAAATCGACTTCATCAGCGAGGAGGAGGCGGGCCGGCGCGGTGAGCGCGGCGCCATCCTGATGTTGATCCTGGACAGCGCGCATCCCGACTACTGGCGACAGGAAGTGCGCCGGCACAATTTCGATCGCCGCTTCGGTGCCGTGGTGGCGCTGCTCGAAGACGATTCGCCCAACGCGCTGCGCCGCGCGCTGCAGGCCGGCGCCGACGACGTACTGGGAATGCCGCCGGCGCCTGGCCAGGCTTATCACACCCTGTTCCGGATCAGCGAATTATCCCACAGCCGCGAAGGATTGCAGGAGAAAATGCTCTGCTCGCTGGTCAGCGTCAGCGGCGGCGTCGGTGTCAGTCACCTGACGGTCAACCTGGCACTGGCGATGCATCGGCTGTTCGAAAAGCGCACCGGCATCGTCGAGTTGGACCTGCAGGCTGCGCCGCTGACCGTGCTCTTGAACCAGGACTCCGAGCATACCATCGCCGAGCTGGCCGACCCGACCAGCGCGATCGATTCGATACGGCTGGAGTCGGTGCTGTGCAAGCACGATTCCGGATTGTACTGGCTGTCGGCGCCCAAACGGATTGAAGAGGCGGAGTTGATCTCCGCCGCCACCGTCGAAGCGACGCTCAGGGTAATGCGCGAGTTGTTCGACGTGGTGCTGGTGGACTGTGGGGCCCATCTGACCGAAAGCTCGATCGTGGTGTGGGAGCGATCCGACCACCTGCTCTACGTCGTCGATCAGACCGTCACCGCGATCCGGGCGGCGCAGCGGTTTTTGGATCTTTACCAGCGCCTGGGGCTGCGCGATGTCAGGCCCGCCTTCGTACTCAACCGCTATATGCCCGCCAGCCCCATCACGCGTGAGCGCATCGAAGCGGCGCTGGGCCAGGCGGTCTATGCCAGCATACCACGGGATGAAAAATCCTACAGCGAGCAGCAAGTAAGCGGCCAGGACCTGTGGAAGATCCGCAGCGCGGGGGCGCTATGCCACAGCATCGAGCAGTTGGCACGCCAGCTATACGGCGCCGATGCCAATCAACAAGGCGCGGCGCGGGCGGGTCTGTTGGCCAAGCTGCGCGCGGCCCTGACGCAGTGAGGAGTGCAATGGGACTGATTGACCGCGTGCAGTATCAGGTACCGCCGTCCACCGCCGAACCGTCGCTGATCGAGGCCGGCGTGGGGCAGCGCAAATCCGCTCCGGCCGGGCCCCGTTCGCTGTTGGAATCGCTCAAGGGCCGCGTTCAGGACCGCCTGTTCGAGCGCATCGGGCCGCGCAAGATCGACGAGGTCGGTCCCGGCTCGCTGCTGGCCGAAATCACCGACGTGATCCGGGAGATCATCAGCGAGGAAAAATTGCTGCTCACCGACAGCGACCAGGCCGCGCTGATCGAAATGACCACCAACGAGATGCTGGGTCTGGGTCCGCTGGAGCCGCTGCTGCAGGATAACGAAGTATCGGACATCCTGGTCAACGGCTACGCCGAAACCTACGTCGAACGGCGGGGCAAATTGGTCAAGACCAACGTGCGCTTTCACGACGACCAGCACCTGATGCAGGTCATCAACCGTATCGTCTCGCGGGTCGGACGCAGAATCGACGAGGCCTCGCCGATGGTGGACGCGCGGCTGCCCGACGGGTCGCGGGTCAACGCGGTAATTCCGCCGCTGGCGATCGACGGTCCGGCGCTGTGCATCAGGCGCTTTGGCGCCTTCGCCAGCGACATCTCATACCTGGTCCAGCGCGGCACGCTGGTGCCCGAAATGGTGACGTTTCTGCGCGCCGCGGTGGGCGCCAAGCTCAACATCCTGAACAGCGGCGGCACCGGCACCGGCAAAACCACATTCCTCAACTGCCTGTCCGCCTTCATCCCCGAGGACGAACGCATCATCACCATCGAAGACGCGGCTGAATTGCGCCTGCAGCAGCCCCACGTGCTGCGGCTGGAGACCCGGCCGCCCAACATCGAGGGCCAGGGCGAGGTGACGCAGCGCGACCTGTTCAAGAACACCTTGCGGATGCGCCCCGACCGCATCATCGTCGGCGAGGTGCGCGGCGCCGAGGTGCTCGACATGCTGCAGGCGATGTCGACTGGGCACGACGGCTCGATGGCGACCATCCACGCCAACAATCCGCGCGACTCGCTGGCGCGGCTGGAGATGATGATGCTGCTGTCGGGCATTGCGCTGCCCGAGCGCGCGATGCGCCAGTACATCTCGGCGGCGCTCAACCTGATTGTTCACGTCAACCGTTTTGCCGACGGCAGCCGCAAGGTGGTCAAGATTTCGGAGATTACCGGGATGGAAGGCGATGTGGTTTTGATGCAGGACCTGTTTGAGTACGTAACCACCGCGACCACCCCGGCCGGAAAGGTGCTGGGCCAGTTCCGCCCCACTGGGGTCAAGTCCATCTACACCGAGCGGATGCTGAAGGCGGGATTCGTGCCCGACGCCAGCTATGTGCGGGACGGCGGCGGTTAGCCATGGAGATGGTGTTCCCCTTCCTGATGCTGATGGTGATCGGCACGCTGGCGCTGGTCTTCTACCTCGGCCATCGGCGCGAAGAACTGGCGCGCGAGCGTGCGCTCAATGAGCGCATCAAGCCCTTTGCGCCATCGCCGATGGTACTGGCGGCAGAGAAACCGCCGCCGGTGCGTGCGCGACCCGCGGGCGGCCCGGCCGTCAGTTCCAACCTGCTGCGTCCGCTTGATCGATGGCTGGCGCAAGGTGGGGTGAAGATTCCCGCCGCGCGGTTCGTGCTGCTGGCGGTGTTGATGGGCGCTGCCACCACGGCGGCTGCCGCCCTGTGGGTCGACAAGCCGATGGCGGGTCTGTATGGATTGGCGGCCGCCGCCCTGCCGGTGGGATACGTTTATGTCGAGCGCAGGCGCCGCCTGGTGACCTTCAGCCAGCAGTTGCCCTACGTGCTGGATTTTCTGCGCTCGGCGCTGTCGGCGGGCCACACCCTGCTGCGCGGGGTGCAAATGGCCACTGAGAATTCGCCCGAGCCGATCGCCACCGAACTGCGCCTGGTGGTCGACCAGATTCAACTGGGCAGTAGTCTGGCCGAAGCGCTGGACAACATGTTCCGGCGCGTGCCCGAAGAAAGCCTGGGCTTCCTGGTGGCGGCGGTGCGGGTGCAGTCCGAAGTGGGTAGCAGCATCTCAGAGATTCTCGATCGCGTCACCGACAGCATCCGCAGCCGCCAGCGCTTGCAGCAGGAAATCAGAACCCTGACCGCGCAGGCGCGCATGAGCGGAATGATCGTCGCGGCATTGCCCTTTGTGCTGCTGGGCCTGTTCGCCCTGATTCGGCCCAATTACGTCGCTCCACTGTTCAACACCGCGTTGGGGATAAGAATGCTCGAAGCCGCAATCGGGCTAGACATCGCCGCATTCCTCGTCATCCGGCGGATGATCCGGGTTGACTGAGTCGCCGCGCGTATTGGTTGGCAATGGCAACGGATCCGTTGTTGCTCTCGGTTCTGGTCTTCATCCTCACGGCGCTGGGTTGTGTAACCCTCTATCAAACGATCTTGGGCCGTCCGGAGCTTGAGGAACGGCTTTCCATTCCCGACACTGAACCGGGCGCACGGTCCGGCCGCGCGCGCATCCCGCGGCTGGTGCGATGGCAGGTGCAGCGGCTGCGCGAAACCCAGGCTACCATTGGCCCCGAACAGAAACTGCCCGAGACACTGACCCAGGCCGGATTTCGGGGAATCGAGTCGGTCGCACGCTTTCAATTGGTCAGGTTCGCCGCGATGGGCGCGGGTGCGGTGCTGGGCGGTGTGTTGTGCGCCGCAACCGCCAAGCCATGGCTGCTGGGCTCCGCCAGTGGCTTCCTGCTGGGCTATGCCGTCCCCACCGTGGTGGTCGCCCGCATGGCGCGCGCCCGCCAGCGCAGAATGATTCACGAACTACCCGACGTGCTGGCCCTGATCGTGGTCAGCCTGGAAGCGGGCATCAGCGTGGGTGAAGTGCTGCGGCTGGTCGGACGCGAGACGCTGCGCCAAGGGCAGGTACTGGGACGCGAGTTGACCGTGACCTCAGCGCAGTTGGCCGCGGGTGTCAGCTTCGAAGACGCGTTGCGCGATTTCGGCACGCGCACCGGTGTGGAAGAAATCCGCTCACTGGCGGCGTTGCTGATTCAGAGCGAGAAGATCGGCGCACGCCTGGCGCCTGCCCTTCGCGCGGCCGCCGACCTGCTCAATTCGCGCCGCCGCATGGCCGCCGAAGAGGCGGCGCGCAAGACTTCCATCAAGATGCTCTTTCCGCTGGTGTTCTTCATCCTGCCCGCGATGCTGCTGGTGATTCTCGGCCCCGCCGTCATCCAGATCATGGAAGTGTTCCAAAAGCAGTGACGCTGCGCCTGGCGGGATGGGGGCAGACCGTCCCGGTTGCCGGAGAGCGCCAGCCGGTGCGGCGGCTTGCTCAGCGTCTGCCGCGGCCGCCTACAACGACCGCAACACCTTGGGCGGCAGCGACCAGATCAGGGTATAGCGATCCTGCCCCAGATCAGGAGCGTGCTCCAGGCAGGCGACGGCGCCCTTTTTGAATTCGATGCGGCAGTTGCTGGGCGAGCCGGTGAGCATAAAAGAAGCCAGTTCGCCGAGACCCGGTTGATGGCCGACCAGCGCGAGCTCTTTGAGATTGTGGTACGGCACCAGCGCGGCCAGGATGTCGGCGGGTGCGTAGGGACCGGCGCCCAACTCGCGCAGTTCCTCCAGCCGGATTCCGCCCAGCTCCTCGGCCAGGATGGCCGCGGTTTCCAGCGCGCGGCGCAGCGGGCTGGTCACAATGAGGTCGGGCCGCACCTTGAGGTCGCGCAGGCCCTTGGCCGCCGCCGCCATCCGCAGTCTGCCCTTGGGGGTCAGCGTCCGCTCGGCATCGCCGGCAGGATTGTGATCTTCCGCCAATGCGTGGCGCACCAGGTAAATCCTCATGTAGGCAATTGTGCGCAGCGCAGCACTATAGTCAACGGCAACAGCTTCGGGCATCGCCGGGCGTTGGCGGGTTTGGCGGTCAAGCGCTATCCTCTAAGGGTCGTGAGCGAGAACCCAAATCCGCCCGTCGCCGATCAATCTGTGCCCATCTCTGAGCAGGCCGGCCAGGCCCGCCCGAACGAAGGCCGCGCACGGCTGCATAAGCTGCTTGCCAAACAGTTGCGCAATTTCACCATTCTGTTTGCCCGAACGCTGGCCGAAGAGGATGCCGACACGGTCCATGACCTGCGCGTCTGCACCCGCCGGCTTCAGCAAATCCTCACCGCGCTGGTTCCGGAAAAAAACCTCAGCAAGGCGCGCTCGGTGCGCCGGACGCTGCGCCGGGTGCGGCGGGCGCTGGGCAGTTGGCGTAACTGCGACGTGGCGCTGCAGTGGGTGGTGCGCCACGAGCGGCGCGCCTCAAAGCCCGCCCGTAAGAGCGGATGGCGGCTGGTGCGTGAGAGCATCGCCGCCGAGCGCCAGGAGGCGATCGAAGGCGCGCGGCGCAAACTGTACAAGGCCGACGGCGTTACGCTCGCTCACCGGGTTCAACAATTGCTCGCGCTTGGGCAGGACCGGCTGGGCGGCGCCGATCCGCACGCGGTGGTGCGCACGGCGGTGGCCGACGCGGCCGCGCAATGGCGCCAGGCACTGGAGCGCGCGCAGGCCGATCGCTCGGTGCAAAACATCCATGCCCTGCGCATCCGGACCAAGCGCTTGCGCTATTGGGTCGAGTTGGCGCGCGACCTCGGCTGCTCTCAGGTGTCAGCCCTGATCGGATGGTTCAAGCTGATGCAGGACCGGCTGGGCCGCTGGCACGACCGCCAGGAATTGGGCCGCTTCATCACGCGCGCCTTGGCCAACTCCGACGTGCTGATTGCGCAACCCGCCGTCGCCGTCGAGTTGCTGCGTGAAGTCGAGAAGGATCTGAAAATCAGCTCCCGTGAGGTGGAGGAGCTGTTCCGCCTCGCGACGCAATCCGAGGGCGCCCGCCAGCTGCAGCGCTGGCTGCAGTCGTACTGTGCGGCGAGCGCCCGGGAAACGGCCGCGCCGGCTGGCGACGGCGCCACGCCCATCGAGCCGCCGCCGTCGGCATCGACGCAAAGCACCGCCGGCCCGCAAACCAGCCAGCAGCCCCAATCATCTGATGAAGCAGACGAAGAGGTACGGAACTGAATCCATGAAGAAGAGCGCAGCCTCCTCTCCCAACCCCGATTCGAACTCGCCGCGCACCCTGGCCGTCGACATCGGCGGCACCGGCATCAAGACCATTATCCTGGATCCCGACGGCAAACCGCTGACCGAACGCGAGCGCATTCCCACTCCGCCGCGCGCCACGCCAAAGAAAGTGATGGCGATCATCGAGCAGATGGCGCGTCAGCAGGGCGAGTTCGACCGCGTGTCGGTCGGGTTTCCGGGCGTGGTCAAAGACGGCAAGCTGCTGACGGCGTTCAACCTGGGTCCGGGCTGGACCAAATTCGATTTTCAAAAGGCGCTGAGCAAGCAGCTTATGCGTCCGGTGCGAATCGCCAACGACGCCGACGTACAGGGCCTGGGCTCGGTCAGCGGCAAGGGCATCGAGCTGCTGATTACGCTCGGCACCGGGGTGGGCTCTTCGTTGTTCGTCGACGGCCATCTGGCGCACCTCGAACTGGGGCATCATCCGTTCCGCAAAGGCAAGACCTACGAGGACGAACTGGGCAACGCGGCGCTCAAGAAGAAGGGCGCCAAGAAGTGGAACAAGCATGTGCTCGAAGCGATCGAGACCCTGCGTGCGGCCTTCAACTACGATCGCCTCTACATCGGCGGCGGCAACAGCAAGCACATCAAGGGACCGCTGCCCGCCAATACGCAAATCGTGAGCAATATCGAGGGACTGCTGGGCGGCGTGATGCTGTGGCGCGATTGAACTACCACGTCATTACAATTTTGCCGGTGGATAGCCGGCCCGGGCTGGGGCAAACCGGCTTGACTTACCCGGGCCGGCACGTTTGGATCAGCGCGAGTGACCTCCAGGCAAAAGGGAATACGGTTTTGGCTAACGCGGTAGACGGCCTGCAAGGTTCGGGCGATTCCATCGACAGGCCGGTGGCGGTGTCCCCGCAGGCGGCCGTGCGGCGGGCAGGCAAGAAGAGCGGGGTGCGGGAGTTGTGGGCGGCGTGGAAACGAGTCGCGCGCAAGATCGGCGACTTTCAGGCCCGCGTGCTCCTGACCATCTTTTATTTCGTGCTGCTGGCGCCCTTTGCGCTGATCGTGCGCCGTACTTCCGACCCGCTCGCGCTCAAGCCCGGCACGCCGCGCGGATGGGCCGAGCGGCAGAGCGCGCCCCAATACACGCTGGAGATGGCGCGCAAACAATTCTAGCCGGGCCGATCGTTAAACCCCGACCATGGAAGCAAAGCTCACGTGTTGATTCTCGGCGTTTCCTGCTATTTCCATGACGCCGCCGCAGCGCTGTTGCGCGACGGACAACTGGTCGCGGCCGCCGAGGAGGAACGCTTTTCGCGCAAAAAACACGACTACGGTTTTCCCGAAAACGCCATCGACTTTTGCCTGCGCAGCGCCGGCATCAAAGCCGCCGACCTCGACTATTTGGTCTTCTTCGAAAAACCGTTTTTGAAGTTCGAGCGCCTGCTGCTGACCAGCATGCAGACCTTTCCGCGCTCGCTGCGGGTGTTTCGCGAGGCGATGCTGACCTGGCTGGGCGACAAGATCTGGATCCGCCACCTGATCCAGAACAAGCTCGGCCTGCCCGGCGAAAAAATCCTCTTCAGCGAGCATCATCTGTCCCACGCCGCCAGCTCTTTTCTGTGTTCGCCCTTCGATGAAGCCGCGATCCTGACCATCGACGGCGTCGGAGAATGGACCACTGCCAGTCTCGGACTGGGCAAGGGGACCGAGGTCCGCCTGCTCAAGGAAATCCGCTTTCCTCACTCACTGGGTCTGCTCTACAGCGCGTTTACCGCCTTTTTGGGCTTCGAGGTCAACGAGGGCGAATACAAAGTGATGGGGATGGCGCCGTTCGGCAGGCCCAACTATGTCGATAAGGTCAAAAAACTGATCCGCCTGCACAGCGACGGCAGCTTCGAACTGGACATGGATTACTTCAGCTTCCATCACTCCTCGGAGCAGACCTACAACGGGAAGTTCGTCGACCTGTTCGGCACGCCCCGTGCCCCAGAGTCGCATTTCTTTACTGAAAGTAGCGGCTATCCCTCCTATTTCGGGGCCAAGCCCTCCAATTACGAGGTGCTGTGCAGGGAAAATCAGCATTACGCGGATATCGCCGCCAGCATCCAGGTGGTGATTGAGGAGGCGGTGCTGAACCTGGCGCGCCAGGCGCACGTGCAGACCGGATGCAAAAACCTGTGCATGGCGGGCGGCGTCGCGCTCAACAGCGTCGCCAACGGCCGCGTGCTGCGCGAAACGCCGTTCGAAGGACTCTACATCCAGCCCGCCGCCGGCGATGCCGGCGCGGCGCTGGGCGCGGCGCTGTTCGGCTATCATACGGTGCTGGGACAGCCGCGTTCCTTCGTGATGGAGCACGCCTATTGGGGCGAGGAGCACAGTGCGCAGGTAACCGAAGCCTTTCTCAGGAACAACGCCATCGCCTACGAGCATTGCGCCAACCAGGAGGAGCTGATCGCGCGCTGCGTTGACGCGCTGGCGCAGGGCAAGGTGCTGGGATGGGCGCAGGGGCGATTCGAATGGGGTCCGAGGGCGCTGGGCAACCGCAGCATTATCGCTGACCCGCGGCGTGCCGACATGAAGGAGATCGTCAACGTCAAGATCAAGTTCAGGGAGCCGTTTCGGCCCTTCGCGCCGTCGGTGCTGGCCGAGCGCGCGGAGCAGTATTTCGAAGTCGGTGCGGGCGACGGCAAGTATCCCTCGCGCTTCATGCTCAACGTGGCACCGGTGCGCCAGGACAAGCGCGCCGTGATCCCGGCCACCACGCACGTCGACGGCACGGGACGGCTGCAGACCGTCGCGCGCCAGACTAATCCCCGCTATTATTCGCTAATCGAGTCGTTCGGCCAGTTGACCGGCGTCCCAGTGCTGCTTAATACGTCGTTCAATCTGCGCGGCGAACCGATCGTCAACACTCCGGGCGAGGCCTACAGCACCTTTGCGCGCAGCGGGATCGACGTGCTGGTGTTGGGCGATTACCTGGTTCGCAAAGACCGGGATTAGCAGGGTGGAGCGGAGCATCTGATGAAGTTCTTCAAGGGAATCGGGCAGCGGGCGTCGACGGCCTCCGAGCTGTTGGGATTTTTCGGGCGGACCAAATGGTGGTGGCTGACGCCGATGCTGCTGCTGTTGTTCATCCTGGGCCTGATGGTGGTGTTCGTGCAGACCTCCGCAATCGCGCCCTTTATCTACACGCTTTTCTAAGTGAAGTCATCAGAGCGCTTCGCGGGCTGCGCGAGAACTCATTCACTGTGAGCCACAAGCCCGCGCAGCTTCACGCCTGCACCAGATCGTCGAGGCCGCGGGTGCTGGGCGAAAATCCGGGAAAGACGCGCTGCAAGCCGGCGGCGCCGATTCCCAGGTGGCGCTGAAGGACCACGCTCAGCACCGCGCGGAAATCGGTGGTCAGGGCCAGGTCGCGCCCTTGGTATAACTCCGATTCGCCCAGTCCCGGCCAAGTGCCGTAAACTTTGCCGCCCCGCACCGGTCCGCCCAAAAGCCACATCACGTTGCCGTGTCCGTGGTCGGTGCCGCCGTTGCCGTTTTGCCGCGCGGTGCGCCCAAACTCGGACATCACGACCATCACCGTATGCCGATAGGCGGGGCCAAGTGCGCGGGCCAGGCTTGCCAGGCCATCGCCCAGGGGCCGTAGATGGTTCGCCAGTTGACCTTCGGCCGCCCCCTCGTTGACGTGCGTATCCCACCCGCCCAACGCCGCGAACGCGATGCGAATCGACGGATCCCGCGCCATCAAGGCGCCCAGCCGCGCGCTGCTTTGGATAAAGGCACGGTCCGGATACGGCGCGCCGTTGTCGGCGGCCTTCATATCCTGATTCAACTCTGCGAGGAGCTTTTGCCGCGACTGATAGCCTTCCTGGAAGGCGCGGCTCAGCGGATCGCTGCCCGGATACAGCCTCGCAAACGCCTGTTCGACGCGCGGCCGATCAAGCGGCAAAGGGCGGCCGGCGCCGCGGCCCATCGGCAGATTCGCAACCGCCATCGGGCCCGCCAGAATCCGCGGCACGACCGGCCCCAGGTTGAGCGCGTCGGTGGGCCGATGCGGTCCGGGCATCGCGGCCAACAGCCGGTTGAGCCATCCGTCGGGAGTGCTTTTGACCCCCGGCGTACCTGACTCCATGTAGTCCTGCGCGTCGAAGTGCGAACGGGTCGGATCGGGCGAGCCGCAGGCGTGGACGAAGGCCAGACTGCGCTCGCGCCACAACGGCATCAGCGAGCCGAGCGCCGGATGCAGCCCGAAATGCCCGTCGAGGTCAGCAATCGCCGGAGGCGGGACGGCGATCGACGGACGCATCTCAAAGTACGCCGCATCGCCATGGGGCGGCACGACGTTAAGCCCGTCAACCGCGCCGCGCAGGAAGACTACGATCAGGCGCGCCTGATTGCCGGTATCGGCAAAGGCGCTAGCAATCCAGCCGGCCGGACCCAGTATCCAGCCGGCCGATCCCAGCGCGGCCGCGCCCTTTAGAAAATCGCGCCGATTCACGATCAAGTCTCCTCGCCAGGAATCGCCCAGGCGTCCGATGTTTAGGACGTATCGACGCGCAGGATCGTTTCACCTGCGGAGCAGCGAGAACCTAACCCCGAACCCTTCCCGAAACGGGAACGGGAGTCCGGTTCGCCTTCTCAGGCAACCGGGAGGCAGATTCGGTCCGCTTCCCTGTCAGGGAAAGGGATCAGGGGTCAGTCTGCCGGTTCCCGCACCAGGATTCCCTGGCGGGTCAACTCTTCGACCTGCTCGGCGCTGTAGCCCAGGTAGTTGCTCAGCACGCTGAGGTTGTGCTCGCCGATAAGCGGCGCGGGGCCGGTGATTTGGGTCGCGCTTTCGGAAAATTTAAGCGGCGTCACCGGCAGCGCAACGTCGCCGATCACCGGATGCTCGACGTGCTGGAGTGCGCCGCGCTGCTTGAATTGCTCCTGCTCCATCGCCTGCGCGACGCTCAGGACTGGCGCGGCCAGGATGTGATTGGCGTTGAGGATCTTCAGCGCATCGTCGCGGCTGGGAAACGACTTGAGCCAATCTTCGATAATCGGCACCAGCTCCAGGCGATTCTGGACGCGCCGCCACGACGGGTTAAAGCGCGGGTCGCTGAGCAGCTCGGGTTTGCCGATGGTTTTGGCGAAATGCTCCCAATGATGGACCAGCGCCGTAATCACGACATAGCCGTCGCGCGCTGCGAAGACTCCGCACGGCGCGGTGCTCGGATGATGCGACCCCATGCGCTGCGGCGCGCAGGCGCCGTGGCTGGCCAGATGTTCGACCAACCCCATGTCGTGCAGATGGAACAGCGCCTCGACCATCGAGATGTCGATATGCTGGCCGCGTCCGGCGCGCTCGCGCCGGAACAGCGCCGCGCATACCGCGATCGCGCCGTGCACGCCGCCGTTGTTGTCGGCGATAAAGTATCCGGGCAGTGCGGGTGCACGATCGGGATAACCGGTCAGGTCCATTACTCCCGACAGCGCCTGCGCGACATGGTCGTTGCCCGGGCGGCGCGCCAGCGGTCCGGTCTGGCCGCATCCCGACACCGATACCATCACGAGGCGCGGATTGACTTTGCGCAGTTCCTCGTAACCGAGCCCGGCGCGGTGCATCACGCCGGGGCTGAAATTCTCCACCACCACATCGGCGCGGCGCACCAGCTCTTTGGCGATCGCAAGTCCCTGCGGTTTGTGGAAGTCCAGACAGACGCTTTTCTTGCCGCGATTCCACAGCGCAAATGCAACGCCCACCGAGGCCATCGGCCCCTCTTTGGTAAAGCGCGGCGGGATGGGGTTTTCGCGCGGCGGCAATTCCACCTTGATCACCTCCGCCCCCATGTCGGCTAGAAAGCGCGTGACCACCGGTCCCGCGATGTAGTTGGTGAAATCGATTACGCGCACGCCCGCCAGCGCGCCGTCTTCCATCGGATCAGCCATAATGCATCCAAACCTTACGCAGCCGCGCCGGCGCGTAGCAGCTTGCCCGGCAGCGGTCCCTGGGGGTCGACCACGTCCCGGCCGTGCTCGCGAATCGGCACGCCGTTGACAACCACCAGCTCCACGCCGATCGCGTCGGCGACCAAGCGCGCGGCGTTGCGCGGCAGGTCGTGAACGCGGCGCAGGCGGCTGGCGCCGACCGTCGCCGGATCGAACACGGTTACGTCGGCCGGGGCGCCGACCTTGAGCACACCGCGGTCCTTGAGTCCGAAGACCTCGGCCGGGCGCGAGGTAATCATCCGCACCGCCTCCTCGATCGGCACCAGGCTCTTTTCGCGCACCCAGTGGCCCAGCAGATGGGTGTAGGAGCAGGCGTCGCAGAGCTGGCTCATGTGTGCGCCCGCGTCCGACAGGCCCATCACCGTGGCGCGGTCGGTGAGCAATTGGGCGACTTCGGCTTCGTCGTTGTTAAACAGCGACATCAAAAAGCGCGCTTCCAGGCGCGAGGCGATCGCCAAATCGAGCGTCAGGTCGACGGCGTCCTTGCCGGTCTCGCGCATCACTTCAGCCAGTGTGCGTCCTTCGTACTGGGGTTGCGTCGGACAGTTGGTGATCCAGGTCTGATCGTAATTCCATCGCTGGCCCAGCGGTCCCCTGCCGGCGGCGACATGCTCTTTGAAGGTGCGCCGGAATGCGGCATCCGCGTACACCCGCATCTTTGCCTTTGGGTCCGGTGCTTCCGACACCGGCCTGAAGAAGTCCATGTTCTCGAATACGAACGGGTCCTTGAAGCAGACCTCGTTGACGACCGGACGTCCGATCACCTGCGGCACCAGCGGCAGCCCCTGCGCGATCAGTTCATGCGCCTTCTCCATTCCCTTGCGATGGGCGCCTGGGCCGCCCGCACCGGTCACCATCGCGAACGTGATCGGACGGCCGTTGCCGCGCACGATTTGCGCGAATTCGTCGTACATCAAACCGGCGCCCGGCGTCACCTCCACGATGCCGCGGCCGCTCTCGCCCAGCGTTGAGGTCAGCGTTTCGATCTCATTCCAATCGGCGAGGCGGCTGGGCACCGGCTTGCCCAGGTAGCCGATATGAGTAAACGCCTTGGAGGTCGCAAAGCCGACCGCGCCCGCCTCCAGCGCCTGGCGCACAATCGCGCGCATCTGCGCGACTTCCGCCTCGGTCGCCGCGCGTTCCATCGATGCTTCGCCCATCACGTAAAGCCGCACCGGAGTGTGCCCGATCAGTGCGCCGAAGTTGATCGCGGCGCCTCGGTGCTCCAGCGCGTCGAGGTACTCGGGAAAGGTCTGGAACGGCCAGTCGTAGCCGAGCCCGCCCTCCAGCGCGTCCAGGCTCATCCCCTCGACCTTCTCCAAGGTGCGCATGATGAGTCCGCGATGTTCAGGGCGAGTCGGCGCGACGCCGAAGCCGCAGTTGCCAAACACCACCGACGTCACGCCATGCCACGGCGAGATGGTGAGCATCCGGTCCCACAGGATCTGCGCATCGAAATGGGTATGGATATCGACGAAGCCGGGCGCCACGGCCAGTCCGGCGGCGTCGATGGTGCGGGCGGCCTGGCCGCGCGCAACGCCCAGCGCCGTCACTTTGCCCGACTTGATCGCCAGGTCACCTTGAAAGCCGGGCCTGCCGGTACCGTCGAAGATCGTCCCACCGCGGATTTTCAGATCGTAGTCCATGATGGCCTCCCTGATTGTGGGCGTGTTGGGGCTGTTATGCGGCGAAGTAGTCGCGCGGGTTTTTGACCAGCAGCGTGTCGATCGAAGCCTGGCTGACACCCGCCTTGCGCAGCGCCGGCAGAATGTCCTCGGTGATATGGGTGAGCTTCCACTTGGGCGAATTCCTGATCATGGCCTGCATGCCCTTGCCCAGACGGCCCAGCCAGCAGTTGACGGTATCGTGCGCCAGCATGATACGGTCGTATCCCACGCCCAAAAGCCCAATCAGCGAGGCCAGCCGCAGCCGGTCCGGCGCGACCATCTCGATCCCGAAGCGGTCAAACCCCAGCCATGCGCCGCGCTCCAGGATGTCGAAGTAGTAGCGCATGTCGCCGACTCCGCACGCATGGCCGATCATGACGCGTTTGGGTTCGACACCCTCGCTGCCCAGGATATCGAGCACCTGGCGCCCGAACGGTGCGGTCTCGCTGTTGTGAACCAGGATCGGCACCCCGGTCGCCTTTTGCGCCCGCGCTGCGGCGCGGAAGACTTTTTCTTCCACGTGCGTGATGCCGGCTTCGCCCGGATGGCCCGGTATGCCGCTGTTGGCAGCCTTGATGAGTCCGGCCTTGATTCCGGTCGAGCCGATTCCTTCGGTGATTTCGCGCACATACAGCTCGGCGATTTCATCGGAGTCCTTCATGCGGAAATGGGTCGGGATGCCCATCGCGTCGTTGTAAAGCCCGGTGGACATGATTACCCGCATCCCGGTGCGATCGGAGATCGCAGCGGCGAACTCGGGGTCGCGCCCCAGCTCCATCGGGCAGGGGTCGATCAACGTCGTGATGCCTTGCTGCTTGACCTTCTCCACCGCGCCCGCGACGTTGCTGAACTCTTTTTTGCGGTCGAAGTCCGCGGCGTCCAGGTATGCGCCCGGCATGCCGGTGAGCAGATGTTCATGGACCAGGGTCGGACCGAGGTCGGCCGGGTCGCAGCTTCCCAATACGGTGTTGATCTTCATGTCAGGGCTCCTCGAAGCCGGATTTGCTGCCGGTTTACGAATCGCACCTCCCGGGCCCGTTGTCAAAACCCTTGCCCTGTGAAATTGGAGCAAGCGATGTTATACATAGGGAACTTCTGATGGGACTCTTATGGGCGCGCTGGCGCATAGCATCGATCTAACTTCGCCTCCACCGGGGTTTTGGCAGCGATACTTTGCGCCGCCCTGTGCCGGCCGCAGCCAACCCAGATGGCACGTCTCGCCCGCCATTGACATCGCGGCGTATCACTTCAGTTGGGCGTGGGTGCTGATTCCGATGATGCTGGCGAGCCGCGAGAGCACCATCTTCTATATTTACGCACTTGTGATGGCGGCCAACCTTGCCCATCGCCATTACGGGTTGCCCTACGCCTATCTGGACCGCGAGGTCTTTCATACATACGAGCGGAAACTGACGTGGTTTCCGGAAGTCTGCCTGTTGCTGTTTGCCGCCACGCCGCTGCTCTTGAGTCTTAAGGGCGTGGCCGCCGGCGCGGTCGGCGCGGTGGTCTTTTTCTCCCTGCTGTGGAATTTCTGGCACACCTACATGCAGAAGTTCGGCGTCCTGCGTCTGTACCGCGCCAAGGATCCCGCCGCCGTGCAGGAGCGCACGCCGGGCTGGATCGACAGGTACCTGATGCTGTGCTGGGTGCCGCTTTACTTCACCTACCTTGGGCCCAAATACAAGGATTTGATCTTCGCCAACGGCAACCACATCCGCGGGCCCGCGGCGGCAATTATCGCATTGATGGAAATGCACGGCCGCGCTCTGGTTTTGCCCAGCGTCGTGATTGCGGCGGGCGGCGTCGGGCTGTGGTTCGGCAATGAATGGCGTGCCCAGCGCTTTGCAAATCGCGCGCGGCTTTCGGCGGCGCTGGGCACGACGCTGATTTCGTCTGCCCTGCTGTGGGCCAATCCGGTCAAGGCCTTTATCGCCTTCGCGTTCAGCCATGCCGTCGAGTACATGGTCTTCGTGTGGGCGTTCCAGCGCCGCCGATATGCGCGTCCGCACCCCGCGCCGTCTCTGATCGAGCGGGTGTTGCGCTATCCCAAGACCTGGTACCTGTGCTTCACTGCGTTCTTTGCTGCCATCGCAATTGCGCAGACCCTGTGGGGCCGGGTGTTTATGAGGGGGGCGCGCCCGATTGAATTCTTCGGCCTGGCCGGTGGCATGTGGCTGTTCTATTACGCCGCGTACGAATCGTTGGTGCACTTTTACATGGACGGCTTTTTGTGGAAGATGCGCCGCCCCGACGTGCGCCAGAACATTTGATGGCGGCCGCGTTCCAAGCGGCGGCTTGCACTACGCGTTGATTCGTAACAAGTTGGGCTCGCGGCGGTGTTGCGGCCGGCGCATGACTCGCTGACTTTAGGAGGCGGTGATGAGATTCGCGCTGATGTATGAAATCGAAATGCCCAAGCCGTGGTACGAGGGCTACGAATACGACAAGTACTGGCAGGTGATGGCCCAGATTCAGCTCGCCGACGAGATGGGCTTCGATTCGGTGTGGGCGGTCGAACATCATAGCCTGGAGGAACTCTCGCACTGCTCGGCGCCCGAAATCCTGTTCGCCGCCGCCAGCCAGCGCACCAGCCGGATCCGCTTCGGCCATGGCGCGGTGTTGCTGCCGCAGCCCTACAACCATCCGGTGCGCGTCGCCGAGCGCATCGGCGCGCTGGACATCCTGAGCAACGGCCGGCTGGAAGTCGGCTTTGCGCGTTCCACCACATTGTGCGAGATGGGCGGCTTCGGCGTGGACCCCAACGACACGCGCCCGATGATGAACGAGGCGCTGGAAGTGATCCCGCAACTCATGACGACCGACCGCTTTCCCGGCTACCAGGGCAAGTACTTCACGGTCGGTCCTAATCGCAACGTGATCCCCAAGCCGATCCAGAAACCGCATCCGCCGCTGTGGATGGCGTGTTCGTCGCCGCAAAGCTTCGAAATCGCGGCCAACGCCGGGCTGGGCGTCTTGTCGTTCAACATTATCCAGGCCCAGACGCTGGAGGAGCGGGTGCGCAACTATCGCCGGGCGATTCAAAATCCGTCCAACCCCGTAGTCGCCAAAGTCAACAACCAGATCGCGACCTTCATGATGACGCTGTGCGGCGAGAACAACGACGAAACCATCGAGATGGCGGGCGAGGGGATGCATTGGTACATGTCGCTGCTGCGCGGGCAGACGCCCTACTGGCAGAACATCTTCGAGAAGGGGCGCGAGGAGCTGTTCGCGCAGATCGAGAGCTACAAGTACATGTCGCGGCGCGCGCCCGAGGCGCTGCAGTTCGGCGCCGACCTGACCGAGGAGAAGGCGCGCGAGCAGATGCGGCCGCGCAACCTGGTCGACAAGGGGCTGCTGTGCGCGGGCAATCCCGATACCTGCATCCGCGTCCTGGAGCGCTTCGAGAAGCTGGGCATCGACCTGATCCTGTGCTTCATGGAGATGGGCCGCGTGCCGCATCAGCGCACCATGGATTCCATCCGGCTGTTCGGCAGGCACGTGATCCCGCACTTCAAGCGCAACGGTGCGCCGGCATCGGCCAACGGTCAGGCATAGGCGCACAAAACCCGCGTGCGGCTTGCAGGGGCGGCGGCTTTAGACCGCGTGCGCAGGTTGCGGCGACGTTAGTTAACAAGATGATTTGATGAGGGGCGCATGGACCAAAACATTCTCGGCCTGGCAGGAAAACCGGCGCTGGTGATCGGCGGCGGGTTCGGCATCGGACGGGCCAGCGCGCTGCTGCTGGCGCGCGCCGGCGCCCACGTCGCGCTGGCCGACCTTATCGAGGAGCGCGCGCAGGCGGTGGCCCGGGAAGTCGAAGCTCACGGCGTGCGTGCGCTGGCGCTGACCGGCGACGTGACCGACATGGCCGCCGCGCAGCGCATCGTCGCCGACGCCGTCAAGTTTCACGGCAGCCTCGAAGTCCTGATCAACATGGTCGGACTGGCGACCTGGAACGAGTTGATGGACACGGACGAGCAGGCCTGGGAGCAGCAGATGCTGATCAACCTGCGCCATCATCTGTATATCGGGCGCGCCGCCGCGCGTCAGATGATCCAGCAGGGCAGCGGCGGACGGATGGCGTTCGTGGCGTCGGTCAGCGGGATTTATGGCGCGCCGTTGCACGGCGCCTACGGCGCGGCCAAGGCCGGGCTGATGTCGCTGACGCGCACGATGGCGAACGAATGGGGCCAGTACAACATCCGGGTCAACGCCGTCGCGCCCGACGTGATCTCCACGCCGCGCCATCCGGGGACCATGAATCGGGAGCAGGCGCTCGAGGAGGGCGTGCTGCTGGGGCGGATGGGACAGCCCGAGGAGATCGCCGGCGCACTGGTGTTTTTCGTCTCCGACCTGGCCAGCTTCGTCACCGGCCAGACCCTGATCGTCGACGGTGGAGTGCACGCCGCCTTCCCCCATCTAAGCGGCATCCGCGCCGCCTTCGCCCGCTCCAAACGGGGCTGATTTTACCGAGAATTGGAGCGAAGCCGAAACGATCGCTGATCGCCGGAGCTTCGCCCAGTTGGCGGCTGCCTTGTGGAAAAGGCATCGGATCAAATCGATCTCAGCCGCAGTCGGAAGTTGAGCGCCTGGCCGATCGCGAAGAGGGTCCTTTGACCGAAGCTTTGGCAAGGGCAGACCGGGGCTTCAACCCATCGGTGGTTGGCGCATTCCTAAAAGATTTCAGACAAACCCTTCAGCACTGTAACCCGATTTCGACCCGGGCATCTCATCTGTGCTGTAATTGAGAATGAGGTGCTCCAATGGCGGCGCGAGGGCGTTCCATAGTGTGTCTGATCGGCCTTCTGGCGGTTGGCGTTTTCCCGCTATTGGCCGTGCCATTCGCGCACGCCTCCACTACAGGCTCTGCCGCGGCCAAGCATCGGGAGACCGCGGTCTTTGCCGGCGGATGCTTCTGGGGCGTCGACGCCGTCTTCAAGCATGTCAAGGGCGTCACCGAGGTGGTGTCGGGTTATGCGGGCGGCAGCCTGCCCAATCCGAGCTACGAGCAGGTCAGCACCGGCACGACCGGCTACGCCGAATCGGTCGAGGTCACCTACGACCCGTCGCAGGTGTCGTATGAGCAACTGCTCAAGGTCTTCTTCCTGGTCGCCCACGATCCGACCGAACTCAACCGGCAGGGTCCCGATGAGGGAACGCAATACCGTTCGGCGATCTTTTATACCAATCAGGCGCAAGCGGACGCGGCGCGCAAGTATATCGCGCAATTGGAGGGCCGCAAACTTTTCTCCAGCCCTATCGTCACGCAGGTGGTCGCGCTTGGACATTTCTACGCGGCCGAGGCCTACCATCAGAATTTCCTCGCCCTCCATCCCGACAATCCCTACATCGTGATCAACGACCTGCCCAAGCTCCATCGGCTGCAGCGCGCCTGCCCCGATCTGTACAAGCAGTAGGCTTCGGGGGTCGCGGTCAATGCTCCCCGGCCGCTTGGAGCGATTTCCTTATGTCTTTGACCAGATGGAAAAACCGCATGGGATTGCGGCGCCCGGGTCCGCAAACCCGCCACTTCAAGCCTCAGGAGATGATCCCCGCGGCGCGCAACTCGGCGATTTTCTCCGCCGGGTAGCCCAGGATGGTGCCGAGCACGTAGTCGGTGTCGGCGCCCAGGCAGGGGGCGGCGGCGCGCACCTTGCACGGCGTGTGCGACATCGTCCACGGCACGCCGGCGTGCGTGAAGGCGCCGATTTCCGGATGCGGCAGTTCGACCAAAAAGCCGCGCTCGCGCAGGTGGCGGTCTTTCGCCACGTCCTCATTGGTGTAGGTGGGGATCGCGGCGACGCCGGCGCGCTGGAGAATTTCGGTTATCTCCCAGCGGTCGCGCCCGGCAGTCCAGGCGCCGATGATGCGGTCGAGGTCGGCTTCGTTGCGCTTGCGTGCGGCGGCGTCGGCAAAGCGCGGGTCATCGGCCAGCGACGGCTTGCCCATCGCCGCGCACAGCGCCCGCCATTCGGCCTCGCTGCCCACCGCGACCGTCACCCAATGCTCCGCGTCGCCGCGCGCCTTGTAGCAATTGTGCGGCGCCATCCACGGGTCGTGATTGCCGATCGGCACGGGCTCGCGCCCGCCGATTGCGTATTCAAGCAACGCCTCGGGCATAATCATCTCCATCGCTTCGAGCATCGACAGGTCGATGTGCTGACCTTGGCCGGTGCGGTCGCGATGAATCAGCGCCGCGATTATCAGGTAGGCGCCGAAGATGCCGGTGGTCGGGTCCGCATAGCTGATGCCCAATTCGCGCGGCCGGTCGCCGTCATAGCTGGTCACGGTATGCAGGCCGCAGTGCGAGGCGATCATCAGGCCGTAGCTGACGAACTTCGCGTAAGGACCCGTCTGCCCGTAGCCCGACATCGACAGCATGATGAGGTCGGGCCGCTCTTTGCGCAGCGCCTGGTAGCCGACGCCGAATCGATCGATCACGCCGGGCGCGAAGTTTTCCACCGCGACGTCGCAATGGCGCACCAGTTCGCGCGCGACCTCGGCCGCCTGCGGCTTGGCGAGATCGAGTTGAAGGCTGCGCTTGCCCTGGTTCCATTGGTTGAAGCTGCCGGCGCGATTCACTCCCGGTTTGCCCTCCGCGTAGGGCGGGATGACGCGGTTGATGCACGGACGCTTGGTGGTTTCGACGCGGATGACCTCGGCGCCCAGATGCGCCAACTGTAGGGTGCAGAACGGCCCCGCCCACACCCAACTGAAATCGAGCACGCGCACGCCGCTTAAGGGACCGCTGGTGGGCTGCGCCGCTGCCGGCGGGGCGGAAGGCGGCGGCGCGCCCGTTGCGATGCGGCGCGACGCGGCCTCGCGCATCACCTCGTCGTTGTGCTCGCCCAGGCGCGGCGCCCGACGGCGCATCGCCCAGCCCATCGCGGTAGATTTGAACGGCGCGCCGGGCGCCAGCACCGGCGCATCGGCGGCCTCGCGCGCGGGCAGCGCAATGAAGAACTGGCGGCTCTTGAGGTGCTCGTCATTGTAAAGCTCCGCCATCGTGCTGACCGGCGCGGCCGGCACGCGTACCGCCTGCAGCCCGCGCACCACCTCCAGCATCGGGCGATTGGCAACCGCCTCCGCCACCAGCGCATTGGCGGCGTCGGAATTTCTGATGCGCGACCGGCGCTCGGTGAAGATTTCCTCGGCCAGCCATTCGGGTTTGCCCACAAATTGCGCCAGGCGCTGCCAGTGCGAATCCTCCACGCACATCAGCTCGGCCCTGCCGTCGGCGCAGTCGAAGATTCCGGTGGGCGCCGAATTCACCCATCCCATGCGCGAGGTCCGCTTGCCCTCGTACGTGTACCACACCAGGCTCAACTCCAGCGCCGCGGCCAGACATTCCTGCTCGCTGACATCGAGCGCCTGCCCGACGCCGGTTTGCATCCGATAGCGCAGCGCAGCCAGTGCCGCCGCAGCCGCATGCAGGCCGCCCTGAAAATCCGCGTGATGGCCGTAGGGTTTGAGCGGCGGCAGGTCGGGCCGCTCGCAAAGACGCGGATTGAGCGCCGTCAAACCGCTGGCATGGATGGCATTTATTTCGTACGCGCGGTAACTGGCGCGCGGGCCGAAGCCGCCGTAGGCCGAGATTGAAGCGACGATCAGGCGGGGATGCTTGCGCGTGAGAACGTCGCTGTCCAGTCTGCAATCGGCGCGCGCAACCGGAGGCACATCGTGGATAAGAAGGTCGGCGCCGGCCAGGACGTCATCGAGCATGCGGCGCTGGGCCGGGTCGCGAAGCTCAAGCATGATGCCGCGCTTGTCGGCGTTGAGGTAATTGAACAACCCGCCGCGGTCGGGATCGGGAACGCCGCCGGGAAACGGGCCGCGCCGGCGCGTGAGGTCGCCCTGCGGTGGCTCGACCTTGATTACCGCCGCACCCATCAGCGCCATCAGCTTGGCGGCAAACGCCGCCGCCACGCCCTGACCAAGCTCGACGACGCCAACGCCGCTGAGCGCCAGCGCTGCGGGCGCGTCGGATTGGATACGATTGTCAGCCACGGCGCGCCGTATGCTAGTCGAAATCGCCCCCGGTGCAAACGAGTCCCTGCGTGCTGCCGGGCTCCATCAATCCTCAGCGGAGATGGGTGTGATTCCAGCGGCACTCGGTCCTTGGATGTCCACTAATACAACACCCCCTGTACGCCGGGTTGAGCTATGTGCTATCGTGTGCTCGATGGAGTTAACGTTATATTTTCCGCGTGACCAAGCACTGCTTTTTCACGACGAACGAAATCGCGGCATCGAAGAAGTTCCAGCCCTTGTGGCTCAACTCGAACGTCGCGGCGCGACCGTGTTGCGGGTCGATCCTTCGGCTCTCAGTGCGGAGCACCGCTTTCGGGAATACTCCAAAGCTACGATTCCAGCCGTGTACAAGAAGTACGAGGTGAAGCGAATTTTCGGGACTAACCGCCACTCGGCGTGCTGGTTCGGAATCCAGGTGCCCGCTCTGGTGGTGAAGGGAAGGGAGGATGCGGTGGGCGATACCTACCCGCATCGAGGACCCGGGAACACGGTTGTGACAATCCATCAGTTTCTTACCGCGGCGCTCACCGCTATGGACAACGGTGGGTAAGTGCCCCGAATAGACTCGGCGGTAAGCAGCGTACGCGGAGGATCGCTTTTAGGATGGCGCGGGCATCGAAAGCAAAGGTAAACGGCAATAACGGAGCGACGCTCGGCTTCGAGCAGACGCTCTGGCAGGCGGCCGACAAACTGCGCAACAACATGGACGCGGCCGAGTACAAGCACGTCGTGCTTGGCCTGATCTTCCTCAA
>JAJPHZ010000015.1 GCA_021325025.1 Pseudomonadota bacterium
ATCTTGAACCCGTAATTGCCGCTGTACAGCGCCTGGATGCCAACCGGCAGAAAGTTCTGATACTGCTTCCAGTTGGCGGTGGTGATCTGCGTGCCGGGCGGGATGGTTTGCGAAGAGCTGGCGTCGACCTCGGCCTTGTAGCGCGCGCCGTCGTCGAAGCCAAACGGCGCCGCCGCCGCATTTGCCGCCAGCCACAGGCAGGCAAGCGCACCGACGGCAGTCAAACCTGCCGCCTTAAACCATCGTGTCATGACCATTTTCTTCAGTGTTCTCCCTTAAACGCCGGCGACCGTGGCAAACTTGTCTTGTACGGGCGCGTTTTAATTCGCCAAGCGCACAAGCCGGTCCGCGCAATTCTCTCAACCTAAGCAAGCGGCTGCCGGCGAGTCAACATGCTTGCTTGCTGGATAGCTAGTATCCGGGAAGCCGGATCGCCGCTGGCGCGCGGGCGCCTCAGATGCTGGCCAGATGCCAGATTTCCTGCGCGTACTCGGCCACCGTGCGGTCGCTGGAGAAGTACCCGATGCGCGCCACGTTGAGAATCGCCTTGCGCGTCCACACTTCGGGACGGACGAACTCTTTGGAGATTTCGCTGTGGGTGTCGATGTAGGAGCCGAAGTCGGCGAGCAGGAAGTAATCGTCGGCGTAAAGCAGCGAGTCGCGAATCCAGCGGAACAGCCCGGGCTCGTTGGGGCAGAAGCGGTCGGAGGTCAATTCATCGAGCACGCGCCGCAGCCGGGGATCGGATTCGTAGTAATCCATCGGGCGGTAGGCGCGGCGCGCGGTCAAGTCCGCAATCTGTTCGGCGGTCAGGCCGAATAGGAAGAAATTGTCGGCTCCCACTGCCTCGCGGATTTCGATGTTGGCGCCGTCCAAGGTGCCGATGGTCAGCGCGCCGTTCATCGCGAACTTCATGTTGCCGGTGCCCGACGCCTCGCGGCCTGCGGTCGAGATCTGTTCGGAGACGTCGGCGGCGGGGATGATTTTCTCGGCCAGCGAGACGCGGTAATCGGGCAAAAACGCGACCTTGATCAGGCCGCGGGTGCGGGGGTCATTGTTGATCACCGCGGCCAGGTTATTGATGAGCTTGATCAGCATCCGCGCCGCCCAGTAGCCGGGCGCGGCCTTGCCGGCCAGGATAAAGGTGCGCGGTGCGGACGGCTCGACGCCGTCCTCGACCAGGCTCAGGTAGTGATGCACCACGCCCAGCGCCATTAGAAGCTGACGCTTGTATTCGTGGATGCGCTTGGCCTGCACGTCGAAGATCGACGCCGGGTCCAAATCAACCTCCGCGATGCGCCGCGCGACGGTGGCCAGCCGCTCCTTGTTGACGCGCTTGATGGCGGCGAAGCGGGTGCGGAAGCCCGCGTCCTCGGCCAGCGGCTCGATTTTGCGCAATTGCTCAAGGTCGGTGATCCAGCCTGGCCCAATGGCTTCGCACAACAGATTGGCCAGACCCGGATTGGCCATCAGCAGCCATCGGCGCTGCGTCACACCGTTGGTCTTGTTGGTGAAGCGCTGCGGCCACATCTGATAGAACTCCGGCACCAGGCGGGTCTTGACCAGCTCGCTGTGTAGCCTGGAGACGCCGTTTACCGAATGACTGCCGACAATGGCCAGGTGCGACATCCGTACGTGCGGCTCGCGGCCTTCCTCGATAATCGAAACCCGCGCGCAGCGTGCCGGATCGTTGGGCCAGATGCTGATAGCCTCGGCCAAAAAGCGCCGGTTGATTTCCTGGATGATCTGCAGATGGCGCGGGACGACACGTTCCATCAGGCTCAGCGGCCAGCGCTCCAGCGCTTCAGGCATCAGCGTGTGATTGGTGTAGGCAAAGGTGGAGCGGGTTATTTCCCACGCCGTCACCCACGGCAGGTCGTACTGATCGACGAACAGGCGCATCAGTTCGGCGATGGCCAGGGCCGGATGGGTGTCGTTGAGCTGGATGGCAACCTTGGCCGGGAAGTCGAGAAAATCGTCGCCGCGCTGGACAAAGGCGCGCACGATATCGCGCATCGCGCAGGCCACGAAGAAGTATTCCTGCAGCAGGCGCAACTCGCGTCCGGCGGCAACGTCGTCGGAGGGATAAAGCACCTTGGAGATGGTCTCGGAGACCATCTTCTGCTCCACCGCCTTCATATAGTCGCCGGCGTTGAAGATCTGCATGTCGAATTCGTCCGAAGCGCCGGCCGAATACAAGCGCACGAAGTTGACCGTGCGCCCGCCATAGCCGGAAATCGGCAAATCTGACGGTAAGCCCACTAGCAGGCGCGATTCGATCCAGACCGGGACGTACTTGCCGTCGCGGTCGAAGCGATGGTCGATACGGCCGTAAACCGGAATCAGGACCGATTCTTCCGGGCGTGGCAGCAGCCAGGGCGCGGCATTGCGCCGCCAGCTATCGGGCCGTTCGACCTGGTAGCCGTTGCGGATTTCCTGGCGGAAGAGGCCGAATTCGTAGTTGATGCCGTAAGCGTAACCCGGCATGTCCATGGTCGCCAACGAATCCAGGAAACAGGCCGCCAGCCGGCCCAAACCGCCGTTGCCCAAGGCCGCGTCGGGCTCCTCGTCGAACAACTGCTGCAAGTCGATGCCGTTGTCGGCCAGGTAGTCGCGGCAGACGTCGATGATACCAAGGTTGAATAGGTTGTTCTCCAGGGAGCGGCCGATCAGGTACTCCAGCGACAAATAGTAAAGCTTCTTGGCCCCGGCGCGTTCAAAGCGTGCGCGCGTGGCCAGCATCGCCTCGACCAGCATGTCGCGCACCGCCAGCGCGGTGGCGTTATACCAATCCTGGCGGGTCAGTCTGATCCTGCGCTTGGCCAGAGTGAAGCGCAGGTGATGCTCGGCCAGGTTTTTAAAAAGCTGGCGGTTGGTGTCGGAAAGGGGGAAACCCGTCATTCCAAAATCAGTCTTTGGGCAAACCGCCATCAGCGCTCATGCCACCCGGATTTCCGCTTGCGCTAATGGCCGCCGCCACCCGCTTGCGAACCGCATCGGCGACCACCTCCGCAAATTCCATGCCCCATCCCACCGACTGAACCGAATTTCCGAATTCGGGGCCAAAAATGGCTTCGAACGGGCTAATTCCGTTCAAACGCGGCTCACTTTCCAGTCTACCTGCGGACGGGCAAAGCGAACAATCTAACTAATGCGAATTTTCTAGTCAGGCAACAGGGGTGCATCGAAAATTATGCACAGCACCAGACCCATGCCTGGTGCAACGCAGTTTGGCGCCAGCGACGCCGACAGCGCCCGAAACCCGATTGCGCTCAATCCGACGAACGCACCCGCAGCAGGACATAGCGGCGACCGTTTTCCGAGGGTGAATCCCAGGCCAACTGCGGCTCGCCGGCGCGCATCTCGGTATCCAGGTTGAGGTCGGCGGCATCTTTGGCCCGCGCAATCACCCAGGCACCGCCCCGGCTGCGCGCGAAGTCCGCCACCTGTTGGGTCGAGTTGAACAACGGAATCGGATGGGGCATCGCCAGGTAATAGACCAGGCCGGGACCCCATATCCTGAAGAACGCAAGCTGTTCGGTGTGGCCCGCGACGTTGGTGCGCACCGCGCGGGCAAAGGAGCGCTCGAAACGGTAGGCTTCCGCCTGCGGCATCGCCACGATGAACAAAAAAAACAGCGCCAGGTAGGCGATGGCGGCCGTCGATAGAGCAATCCGGCGCGCGTTAAGAGCGCGCCAGGCGTAGCAGATCGTGCCCAGGCACAGCAGCCATCCGGCCAGGAAGACCGGCCGCGCCGGTGAGGGCGGCAGCAGATTGAAGGGGCCCGGCCGCAGCGCGGCAGGCAGCAGAAAAGCGAGGCCGGCGCCGATCACCGCTGCGGTCAGCACACCATAGCCGACAATCATCAGACGACGCGCCGCAGCCCACAGATCTTCGGCGCGCCCGCACAGCAGGCGTGCAACCACCAGCGCCGCGGCGGGCAGAATCGGCAACAGATAATAGGTCCGGCGCGAGCGCGAAATGGTGAAGAACGCGAGCGTGCCCCAGAAATAGACCAGCGCGAACAGGTCGCTCCGCGACAGCGCCTCGGCGGCGGCCGCACAGAGCTTGCGATGCACCTGGAGCAGGGCGGCGGGAAGCAGCACCGACCACGGCGCCATCAGGCCAAAAATCACGTACAGGTACAGGTAGATCGGGCCGCGATGGTCGAACGGCTCGAAGAAGCGCACCACGTTTTCGCGAAACACCATGTACAGGCCGGCATCGGAATGGCTGCGGCTTTGCGAGATTTCGAAGGGCAGCAGGTAGACGGCGCCGGCCACCGCCACCGCCAGCGGGGTCTTCCAATTGAAAAACCATTGCAGCCGCTCGTGCACAAAGGCAAATCGCTCGCGCAGCGCCCCGCCGCTCAGGTGCGCGTACAAAACCTCCACCCCTTGCTCCAGCAGCGAGTACAGTCCCATCACGAACAGTGGTAGCGCGAACCCCATCAGGCCCTTGGTCAACGACGTCAGCGCCATGATCAGCCACAGCCACACCACCCACCATCCGTCCTGACGCTCGCGATGCCACACGAACAGCGCCAACGCGGCAAGCACGCCAGTGGTGGTTTCGATATCGGCGCAGGCATGGCGGGAGTAGAAGACGAAGCTGAAGCTGGTGGCGAGAATAAAGCCGGCCAGCGCCGCGGTGGTGCGATCGTACAGGCGGCGCGCCACGACGATAATCAGCACCACGCCGGCCAGGCCGAAAATCGCCGATGGCAGCCGCATCGCGGCCTCGTTGAGCCCCCCGGTCAGGTAGGTAGCCGGCAGGATGAACCAATAGGAAAGCAGCGGCTTGTCGAAGTAGACCTGACCGTTGATGGTGGGCCAGAAGTAGTTGGAGCTGAGCAGCATCTCGCGCACCACTTCCGCCCATCGTCCCTCCGAGGCCCACAGCGCGCGCACGCCCAGCCGGGCCAGGAACAGCAGCGCGGCCAGCCCCACGGCCGCCGGCGCATACCATCGCGAGCCCGCCTCTTGGGCGGGAACGGCGTAATTGTCATCGAGGCTTTGCGCAGACCCGGTTCGCATACCAGTGGCATTGTAGCGGTTTGCGGCCCCAAGGATAGGCGGCCGCCGCGGTCAATCGCTACCCAGGAGGGCGGACACCGGAGCGCTAGAACACCGCGATGGGATTGACCGGCGAGGCGGTGCCGCGTCTGACCACCAGCGGCGCCATCACGAACTGAAACTCATAACGGCCCAGCGCCTGGGCGCGCTGCGCCAGCGCCTCGAGGTCCATGTTATCGATCAGATGCACCCCCATCATCACGATCGCGCAGGTGTGAATCGACACCCATCCCTCGTCGTATCCAAAGGGCATCGCATCGCTGACGCCGTCCGACCCTAGCACGGCGATCCTGTGGTCGTGCAGCCACGGCAGGCAGGCGGCGTCCAGACCGGCCAGCCCTTCCTCGGGACTCCATCCGCCTTTGCTGCGCCGGCGCGCGGCGCGGCCCGTCCGCACCAGCAGCACGTCGCCCTCTTTGACCTCGACGCGATGGTCGCGCGCGGCGGCGTCAAGTTCGTCGGGATAGATATGATCGGTCAACTCCAGCCACGGCACCTGGCGCAGCTTTGGAATATCGAGCAGGACGCCGCGGCCGATCACGCCCTCGCGCGCCACATCGATCGCCAGTTTGAGCGCGCCGGTCGAGCCCACCTCCGAGGCCTCGAAGCCGTTGTACATCCTGCCGTTCCAGATGATGTGGCACAGGGCGTCCAGATGGGTGTTGGCGTAGCCGTGGGTGTTGATGCCGAGGTAGTCAGCGGTAAACGGCGGCGGGGTCAGCAGATGCGCGTCGTGGCCCGACTGGATCATCAGATGCGTCACCGGGGTTGGATTGTCGGGCGCCGGCGCGGTCGCCAGCGGCAGCGCCAGTGAAATCGCCTCGCCGGTTTGCACCAGACGGGCCGCCGCCGCACGATGCGCGTTGGTGAGGTAATTGAGCGCGCCGCGCTGGTCGTCCTTGCCCCATTTCCCCCAGTTGCTGATCCGCTCGAACAGTCCGTTGATTTCCTGCTGCGTCAGCCGTTTCGCCCCGCTCATGGCCATTTCTCCCCGCACCGTTTTCGACCTATGTACTGCGCGCGCGTTGAATACGCCAGAGCCGGGCCTGCCCGTCGGTCGCGAAGCGGATCGGGGCGTGATAACGTGCTGGATAGGGGGACCAAACGTCGCCGGGTGGCGCGCCGCCCAACAGGCGCGGACTCGACCCATTGTGATTGCGCCAAAGAGCAGCCGATGAGCGATCAAGAATCAAGCCGCGAGCAGCGCAAGCCCAACCGCCTCATCAACGAGCAGAGCCCTTATCTGCGCCAGCATGCCTACAATCCCGTCGACTGGTATCCATGGGGCGAGGAGGCGCTGGCCCGCGCCAAGGCCCAGAACAAGCCGATCCTGCTTTCGATCGGCTATTCGGCCTGCCATTGGTGCCACGTGATGGAGCGCGAGTCGTTCGAGGACCCGGAAACCGCGCGGCTGATGAACGAGCTGTTCGTCCCGATCAAAGTGGATCGCGAAGAGCGGCCCGACCTCGACCAGATTTACATGGACGCGGTGCAGGCCTTCTCGGGGCGCGGCGGATGGCCGCTGACGATGTTCCTGACGCCCGAGGGCGGACCGTTTTTCGGCGGCACCTATTTCCCGCCGCAGGATCGGCACGGACTGCCGGCGTTCAAGCGCGTGCTGGTGTCGGTCGCGCAGGCCTACCGCGAGCGCGCCCAGGACGTGGCGCACAACGTCGAGAAGATCACGCAGGCAATCGGCGCGATGAGCGATTATTCGGCGTCCGAACTGGAACTGCCGCGCACGGTCGTGGTGGAAGCGGCGATGGCGCTGACGCGCCATTACGATCGCACCTACGGCGGCCTGGGCCAGGCGCCGAAGTTTCCCAACACCTTTGCCTTCTCCCTGTTCCTGCGCGCACTGGACATCTGCGCCGACCCGGTGCTGGCTGAGATCGTCGATCGCACCCTGACGCGGATGGCCAAGGGCGGCATCTACGACCAGCTCGGCGGCGGATTCCATCGCTACAGCGTTGACCAGCAATGGCTGGTGCCGCATTTCGAAAAGATGCTGTACGACAACGCCCTGTTGGCGCGCCTTTACCTCGACGCGGCGCGTGCGCTGGATCGCTCCGAGTTCCTGACTACCGCGCACGAAATCTTCGACTATGTGCTGCGCGAGATGACCAGCCCGCAGGGCGCCTTCTACTCCACCCAGGACGCCGACAGCGAAGGCGAGGAGGGCAAGTTCTTCACCTGGACGCCCGATGAAGTCCGCGCGGTGCTGGGCCCCGAGCTGGCGCCGATCGCCGAGCGCTTCTTCGACGTCACCGCGCAGGGCAATTTCGAGGGCAAGAACATCCTGCATCGCACCATCGAGGTGGCCGATGCAGCGGCGCTCTTTCACGTCAAGCCCGAGGAGATGGAGCGCAAGATCGCCGAGATCCGGCGCCGGCTGTTCGAGGTGCGCGAGCGGCGCGTCAAGCCCGCCCGCGACGACAAGGTCCTGGTGGCGTGGAACGGCCTGATGATTGGCGCGCTGGCGGAAGGATACATCGCGCTTGGCGAGCCGCGTCTGCTGCAGGCCGCCGCCCGCGCTGCGGATTTCGTGATGACCACGATGTGGGATGGGCGCACGCTGCGCCGCTCCTGCAAGGACGGCGTCGCGCGCTTTAACGCCTACCTCGAAGATTACGCGGCGATGGCCAACGCCTTGCTCGATCTGTACGAAGCCTCGCTGGATACGAAGTACATCTCGCAGGCGCGGGCGCTGATCGAAGTGGTACTGGAGCGCTTTGCCGATCGCGGCCGCGGCGGCTTCTTTTTTACCTCCGAGGATCACGAGCGGTTGATCACACGCCCCAAGCCGCTGTTCGACGGTTCCACGCCGTCGGGCAACAGCGAAGCGGTATTGGCGCTGCTGCGCCTGCACGCCTATACCGGCGAAGAGGCTTATCTGCAGCAGGCGCAGCGCGCCATCAAGTTGTTCAGCGGCCTGATGATGCAGCAGCCGATGGGCTTTGCGCACATGCTCGAAGCCGTTGATCTGTATCATCGCGGCGCCCGCGAAATCGTGCTGGTGGGCGATCCCGGCTCGGCGGAGTTCAGGCAGTGGCGCGAGCGGCTGGGCCTGCTCTATCTTCCCAATCGTGCGTTCTTCGCCGTCAATCCCGCTGCGCCCCAACCCGGTCTGATTCCCCAGGCGGCGCGCGGCAAGACCCAGGTCGACGGGCGGCTGACAGCGTACGTGTGCCGCAACTTCACCTGCTCGCCGCCGCAGACTTCGCTGGCCGCCCTGGAAGCGGAACTCAAACGCCCGGCCTGAGCGGCAGGCGCCGGTGGATCTGTGGAAGCACGTTCAGCCCGTGCGTATCAAACTGCGGCCGACAATCCTTTTGCGCCGATTGTCGTCAATCGTCCGGCCCGGCGGCTGACCAGCCCGTTTAAGGTGGTGTTGTTCAATGCGCGCGGATGCGCGCAGCCGGCAGCAGTCGCCGAACGGCTGCGCCGTCCACCGTTGGCGGACGCCACCGTGATCCTGCTGAGCGAAGCCGATTGGGGCATGCGCCGCTCGGCGGGACGCGAGAGCGCTGCGGAAGTGGCGCAACTGCTGGGGATGAGCTTTGCCTACTCGCCGGAATTTGCCTTTGGCCGTGCGCCCGGCCATTTCAGCGCGTTTTTCGGCAACGCCATCCTGTCAGCCGCCCCGCTGGAAAACGTGCGCTTGCTGCCGTTGCCGATGTTATACGACTGGACCAAACGGCGGCGCTGGAAGCTGGCGCAGGGCACCGTCAAGCTGGGCCAGCGCGGCGCCGTGACCGCCCACATCGCTCTGGGGGGACGCACCGTGACGCTGGCGCTGGCGCATCTGGAAAATCGCGTCGGCCCGCAAGGCCGGGCGCGCCAGATGGCGCAACTGCTTGACGCGATGCCCGGCGACGGACCGGCGCTGATCGGCGGCGACTTCAACACCACCACCGTCAATCTGCGCGATTGGCGCGGATGCGCCGGCGCTCTGGCGCGCCTGCCGATCAATCCGCGCCGTCTGCGCGCTCCCGAGCCCTACGAGCCCTTGTTCGCGCTGCTTGAGCGCGCCGGTTTCGAATATCGCGCGGCCAACGCTCCTTTTGCGCCCACCTACACACCGAGCGGTCTGCTGCCCCACTTCCTGCGCGCCAAGCTCGACTGGATCGGATTGCGTGCGCTCAAGGCGGTCCCCGGCTCAGCGCGCGTCGCGCCCGCCCGCCGCGGACTAAGACGTCTGTCCGACCACGACTTCGTGGTCTGTGAATTTACGTTCTAAGCGGTCGGCTCAGGGAAAAATCGCTTACTGCCGCAAGCAGGCCCCGGCGGCCGGATGGAGCAGCCGCTCGCGCTCGCCGACGCCGCCGGTCTGCGCCTGCGGATGGACGAAGAGGTTGGACAGGAACCACAGCTCGGCGCGCACGAAGCCCTGGCTGAAGCCGGCGAGCTGCCCCTCGCGCTCCGCGAGCCACCACAACGCCGGCTGCCAGCGCAACAGGTAGCGCAGCGGCGCGGTCAGCTTGTCGTCCAGCGCCATGGTCGAGCAAACGTGTCCTTCGCGCTGCGCCAAATCGCGCATCGCCAGCCCCTGCACCAGCCGCATCGCGGGCAAATCCTCCTCGCGAAAAGGTGATGTCCATCGGCTGACCTTCTCTTCGGACAGTTTGACTTTGGTGCGCCGCGGCGCCCCTAACGCTTTCATCGCGCGGTGGTTTAGAATAGAGCAAGGCGACCGCAGAGCCTACTGGCAGCTCAAAACCGCGGCAGCGCGCCGCGCGGCCGCATCGGGAGGGTTCAAAAATGCCGGTTGCGAAACAGCCGTCGGCCACGCTAGCGCCGCGACAGCTCGACCCCGTGATGCCGTTCTTGTACATCCGCGACCCGGCCGGGGCGCTGGATTTTTACTGCCGCGTGTTCGGCGCTCAGGTGCTGATGCGGGAAACGGAGCCCGGCGGCGTCATCAGCCACGCCCATTTCCAGATCGGCCAATCGCGGTTCATGATCTCCAATCCCGCCGCGCACCAGGCAAGCGCGTACGCCCGTGCGGGATGGGCCCGCACGCCGCAGGAGCTGGGCGGTACGCCGGTGCACTTGTACCTCCACATCCAGGATGCTGACGGCGTCTTTGCCCGGGCCATCGCCGCCGGCGCAAAGGTGGTGCACGAAGTGCGCGACATGCAATGGGGCGACCGGGTCGGCGGCTTCCAGGACCCGTGGGGTCACATCTGGTACCCAGCCACTCCGCTGCGGGTGCCGGCGGCTCAGTAAACCCCGGCCGCCTTGATGATCGTCGGGCCGTCGTGTTTGGGGATGCGCGGGGCGGGCTTGCGCTTCATCGCCCGCTCCACCATCGGCTCGACGATCGCGGCTTTTTGCTTGGCGCGTTTCGCTTCGCGCTCCTTGAACTCGGGCAGCACCTCGCGGCCGAGCAGTTCCATCGCCTCGCAGATGTCCTCGTGGCGGTAGTTGGACAACTGGCCCATCAGGCCGACCTGGTCGGCGCCCGCCTCCTCGTAGGCGCGCAGCTTGTGGCGCACGAACTCGAGCGTGCCGACGCATTGATTGCCCGGCTTGCCGTACAGATGCGGAAAGGCCTTTTGCAGGTCGATGGGATTTTTCTGGAACTTCTCCCAGATGCTGGTCTTGCCCGGCTCGTGCTCGCCGTCGCCAAAGAAATGCGAGGAGGCGTGCAGGAAGAAGTGCTCGGAGCCGCGCAGCATCTGGTGCAGCCGCTCCTCGGTGCGCGCCGTCATGAACGGGGCGACAAAGAAAATGTTGGGATTGACCGCGAAGCCGATCGGCTCGCATTCGTTGGCGAGGCTGTTGTAGTAGCTGTCGACCAGCGGCTTGATCTCTTCGGGGGGAACAAAGGTGATGGTCAGCGAGCCCATTCCGAGCTGCGCGGCCATGTTGATCGTCTCGGGCTTGGAGGCGGCCAGCCACAGCGGCGGATGCGGCTTCTGCAGCGGCTTGGGAATCACGTTACGCACCGGCATCCTGAAGTGCTTGCCCTCGTAGCCCTGGAACGGCACCTCGACCATCATGCGGCAGACCGCCTCCAGTCCTTCGCGCCATTTCTCGCGCTTCTCCGCCCGCACCTGGCAAAAGCCGCCCAGTTCGGTTTCCGAAGAGGACTCGCCGCTGCCGAAATCCAACCGTCCGTCGCTGACCAGGTCGAGCGCGCCCAGCCGTTCGGCGACGCGCGCGGGATGGTTGTAGCCGGGCGAGGTCAGCACCACGCCGTGGCCCAAACGGATGTTCTTGGTGCGCTGGCTGCACGCGGTCAGAAAGATCTCGGGCGCCGAACAATGCGCATACTCCTCCAGGAAGTGATGTTCGACCGCCCAGATGTAATCGAAGCCCAGCTTGTCGGCCAATTCAGCCTGCTCGATCGCTTCCTTGTAGACGCGATGCTCGGATTGCGCGTCCCACGGACGCGGCAGCTGCAATTCGAAAAAGAACCCCAGTTTCATTTCCTTCCTCCGGCGCTGGCCGATTCGCCGCCCAGGCCCTGTTTGAACTAGCGCTCAGATCATTTTAGTGCAAGCAGTGCAGGGCACTGCCCGGCACCATGTCCGCTGTCTGGCGACGAGATTGGACCTTCCATCATCAGCGGTTCCGGTTTGGCGACCTGTGGGGCCTGGTCGCAAATTGGTTCATCAAGTGCGTTTGATGAGTTCGGACAACGTAGCCGCTAACGCACCGGGTATAGGTTGCCGCCAAGTGACCGAACATAGGTCGTTCCCTCAGCACCCGCTTGGTTGCCTTCTTATCAGGCCAAGAGCACCGTCGGCGGCGTGCCTGACCCACGCCATAGCCGCGCGCTGGAAGGTCGCCGATGGGGGTGCCAACGACTTGCAGACCTGCCAGTCCGTCGGAATCATCGCTATGCTGAAATCAGCCGAGGCCAATCGGTCGCACCATGAAAACCATCATCGAACCCTTTCGTATCAAAAGCGTGGAGCCGCTACGCCATACGACACGCGAGGAGCGCGAGCAGCTAATCAAAAAGGCCGGCTACAACCTGTTTCTGCTCGAAGCCAAGGACGTGTTGATCGATCTGCTCACCGATTCGGGGACCTCGGCGATGTCCACCGAGCAGTGGGCGGCGATGATGCGCGGGGATGAATCCTACGCCGGCAGCGCCAGCTTCTTCCGCATGCAACGGGTCGCGCAGGATCTGATGGGCTTTCGCCACGTGATCCCCACCCATCAGGGACGCGCCGCCGAGCGCATCCTGTTCAGCGTCATGTGCCGGCCCGGGCAGGTGGTGCCCAACAACACCCATTTCGACACTACCCGCGCCAATATCGAATTTGCTGGTGCGCGCGCTGTCGATCTGCCGGTGGCTGAGGCGGCGGACACGCAGGCGCGTCTGCCGTTTAAGGGCAACATGGACGTGGCCGCGCTGGAGAAGCTGATCGAAACTGAGGGCGCCCATCGAATCCCGCTGATCATGGTGACGGTTACCAACAATTCCGGCGGCGGGCAGCCGGTTTCGATGCGCAACCTGGAAGCGGTGCGGGCCGTCGCGACGCGCCATCGCATCCCGTTCTACCTCGATGCCTGCCGCTTTGCCGAAAACGCCTGGCTGATCCGCGAGCGCGAAGCCGAATATCACAACTGGGCGCCGCGCGAGATCGCGCGCAAGATGTTTTCGCTGGCCGACGGATGCACGTTCTCGGCCAAGAAGGATGCGTTTGCCAATATCGGCGGGATGCTGTGCACCAACGACGATCGGCTGGCGGCGCAGGAAACCAACCTTTTGATTCTGACCGAAGGATTTCCCACTTACGGCGGTCTGGCCGGACGCGACCTGGAAGCGATCGCCGTGGGCCTGGAGGAAATTCTCGACCCCGACTACCTGCGCTACCGTATCGCGTCGACCGCCTACCTGGGACGCCACATCGCCGACCATGGCGTGCCGATAGTCGAGCCGCCCGGCGGCCACGCCATCTATATCGACGCGGCGCGGATGCTGCCGCATATTCCGCGTGCGCAGTTTCCAGGACAGGCGCTGGCCGTCGAGCTGTATCGCCATGCCGGAATCCGCTCGGTGGAGATCGGCTCGGTGATGTTCGGCGCGGCGGCGCGCCACGAACTGCTGCGCCTGGCGATCCCGCGCCGCGTCTATACGCAAAGCCACATCGATTACGTGGTCGAGGCGATCCTGGAAGTCAACGCCAATCGCCAAAACATCCGCGGGATGCGGATCGTGGAGGAGCCGCCCTTCCTGCGCCATTTCAGCGCCCGCTTCGACTGGGCCGGTTGATCGCGCCGGACCATCACGTCGCGGCTGCTTTGCGCTATGATGCGGCGCAGCAAAGGCACGGCGGAGGACATCGGCGATGGCAGAACAGGCCGACACCCTGGTCACCCCGGACATGATCAGGAACAAGGGGGTGTGGGGCAGGGAGGTGGTATCCTACCCGGTTTCGGTATCGGACATCCGCAAGTGGGCAATCGCGGTCTACTGGCCGCACACGCCGCCGCGCCTGTTCTGGGACGAGCAGTATGCGCGCACCACGCGATGGGGCGGCATCATCGCACCGCAGGACTTCAATCCCTTCGCCTGGCCGGTCAAAAGCCCGACGCTGCCGGAGTTCGCGATGCCGCGCGAGGGCGGCAAGGGCCGGCGCGGGATGAACGGCGGTCAGACCGACACCTATTTCGTGCCGATGCGCCCGGGCGACGTGATCCGCGCGCGTACCCGCCTGCGCGACTGGAACGAAAGGCCGACCCGCCTGGGACTGACGTTGTTTATCTACACGGAAACGGAATGGTGGAACCAGGACAATCAACTGGTCAAACGCCACATCCAGAACTTCATCCGCTACTGAGGACACGCGCCATGGCAGTCAACGTCTACTTCGAGGACATCCGCATCGGCGACCAGGTTCCAGCCTGGTCGCGCAAGACCGACTTCATGAACTGGAACCGCTACGCCGCCGTCAACGACGAGTTCATCTATATACACATGGACGACGAGGCGGGGCGGGCAGCCGCCAATCCGCAGGGCGCGTTCGGGATGGGCAACCTGCGCTTCGCCTATATTCTGAATGCGCTGCGCGACTGGCTGGGGGACGAGACCGAAATTCGCGAACTATACTGCGAGTTCCGCGCCATCAATCAGAAAAACGACGTGCTGACGGTAACCGGCACGGTAGCCGACAAACGCGTCGAGGAGGGGGAAAACCGCGTCTATCTCGACGTCGACGTGGTCAATCAGAACGGTGTCAAGACCACGCCCGGCCAAGCGATCGTGGTGCTCCCCAGTCGCGGCTGAACGGCCTACTGCGGTTTGCCGGGGACGCCGGGGGCGCGCAGTTCGATGGTGTTGCCGTCGGGGTCGTGCACCCACAGCAACGCGCCGAAGCCGTCCATCTTCATCTCGCGGAATTCGATGCCGCGCTCCCGCAGCGCCGTCTTGGCCGCTTCGTAGTCCTCCACCTCGATCGCAACGTGGGGCCCGGTCGGATCGATATCGTTGCCGCGCATCGGATTGTCAGCCGCAATGATATGCAGGGCGCTGTCCCCGATTGCGTACCAGGCGCCGCCGATGCCCATCTGGGGACGGGCAATCTGCTTGAGCCCGATGACGTTTTCGTAAAAGTCGCAGGCCTTCTCTACGTTGGTCACGCGAAATGCCGCGTGGTTGAGAGCCTTCGCCCGGGTCATCACGTTACCTCCCGGCTGTGAGATTAGCCAATTGAGCGCATCGACCGTCGGGCTGCGCCGCAAGCTGTATAGCACGCGGCGCGCGCCGCGGTTAAGCTGCGCCCTTCTCAATCAAACGCCGACATCCCGGTGATGTCGCGGCCCAGGATCAGGGTATGGACGTCAAAGGTGCCCTCGTAGGTGTTGACTGTCTCCAGGTTGAGCATGTGGCGGATGACCGGGTACTCGTTGACGATCCCGTTGGCACCCAGCATGTCGCGTGCCATCCGTGCGATTTCCAGCGCCTGGCCGACGTTGTTGCGCTTGGCAAACGACACCTGCTCCTGACGCATCTTGCCCTGATCCTTGAGGTGGGCCAGGCGCAGACAGATCATCTGCGCCTTGGTGATCTCAGTGAGCATCGTGACCAGCTTGTTCTGCACGAGCTGATAGCCGGCCAGCGGGCGTGAGAATTGCTGGCGCGATTTCACGTACTCCAGCGCGCATCGATAGCATGAACGCGCCGCACCCACCGCGCCCCAGGCGATTCCGTAGCGAGCCTGGGTCAGGCAGGCCAGCGCGGCGCGCAAGCCGCGCGCCTCGGGCAGCCGCTCGCTGTCGTCCAGCCGCACGTCGTCGAAGGTCAGCTCCGAGGTGATCGAGGCGCGCATCGAAAACTTGCCCTTGATGTTGCGTGTGGCAAACCCCGGCTTGCCTTTTTCGACCAGGAAACCCGCGACCCCCTCGTCCACTTTGGCCCACACGATCGCCACGTCGGCGATCGAGCCGTTGGTGATCCAGCGCTTGGTGCCGTTGAGCACCCAGCCGCCCCCGTCGCGCCTGGCGCGCGTCTCCATCCCGGCCGGATCGGAGCCATGGTCGGGCTCGGTCAGGCCGAAGCAGCCGATCAGCTTGCCCTGCGCCATCTCGGGCAGGTAGCGGCGCTTTTGTTCTTCGGAACCGAAGGCGTAGATCGCGTACATCGACAGCGCGCTCTGGACCGAGGCAAAGGAGCGCAGGCCGGAGTCGCCCGCTTCCAGCTCCTGCATGATCAACCCATAAGCTACGTTGTTCATCCCGGCGCATCCGTAACCCTTCATGTTGGCGCCAAAAAATCCCAGCTCTGCCATCCGGGGCACGAGCAGGAGAGGAAAAGTTTCGCGGGCGAAATGGGTTTCAATCTCGGGCAGGACCTCGCGGGCCACGAACTGCTTGACCGTCTCGCGGGTCATGCGTTCTTCGGGCGTAAGCAGGTCGTCGAGGCTGAAATAATCTAGGTCGTCAAGTATTTGCGGCATTTTTCACCCAAAATGACGGTAGCTGCAGGTCGTCAACATTTCCGGCCCGCCGACTGCCAAGCCGCGGCCGACGCGTTTCGACGGCGCTGCGCGGCCCCGACTTTACCATGGCTGGAGCGCCGATTCGCCATCCGGCCGCTGGTCGCCGGCTACTTGCGGACCGCTTGGTGTATCAGCTAAGCTTATACGAAATTGGGGCCATGCATATCGAAACGCTCAAGGTTTTTTGCGATATCATCGAAAGCGGCAGCTTTTCCTTCGCCGCGTCGCAGAACTTTGTCACCCAGTCCGCGGTGAGCCAGCAAGTTCGCAGCCTTGAGGAAAAATACGACTGCCGTCTTATAGAGCGCGGGCGCACCGGGGTCAAGCCGACCGACGCCGGGCAGTTGTTGTACAGCGCCGGCAAGGAAATCGTGCGCCGGTTCATGGAGTTGGAAAATCGGCTGCGCGAAATCGGCTCGGTGATCGGCGGGTCGATCCGCGTCGGCACGGTCTATAGTGTCGGGCTGCATGAACTACCCGCCTACCTGACCGAGTTTCTGCGCAGCTATCCCGCCGTCAATGTCCATCTTGAGTACCTGCGCGCCAACAAGATTTACGAGGATCTGATCGAGGGCAAAATTGACCTCGGGGTGGTTGCCTATCCGGCCAAGCGCAGTCAAATCGTTTCGATTGCGTTTCGCCACGACGAATTGGTGCTGGTGGTGCCGCCCGACAGCCCACTGGCCAAGCAGAGCAAGGTCAGCTTCGGGCAGCTCGAAGGGCAGCGCTTCGTCGGTTACGAGCGCGATATCTCGACGCGCAAAGCCGTCGATCGAATCCTGCGCGACCATGGCGTCAAGCCTCATTACACGATGGAGTTCGACAACGTCGAGACCATCAAGCGTGCAGTGGAAATCGGACTGGGCGTAGCAATCGTGCCGCGGCTGACGGTTGACCACGAAACCGCGCGTGGCTCGCTCAAGATGCTGGAGTTCCAGGAAGGGGTCTTCACACGCCCGCTGGCGATCATCTACAAGCGTGGACGCGAGCTTTCGCCCGCTGTTCGTAAGTTCATCGAGGTCCTGACCAGTAACCAGGCTCTGCCCAAGCAGCGGGCGGAACGCGCCGCGGCCGAGCGCGCGGCCATCGACAGCATCCGGCCCGAGCGCGAGAAAATCGAGAAAGCGGCATCCTGAGCCGGGGTGGCCGCTTGAGGCTCGGCTTCAGCGTTCGAACGTTCCCACCATTTCGGCGCTAGCCAGGATATGGCCCTGCATCGCCCGCTCGACATCCGGGGCGGTGGCCGATTGCGGCGTAATCGGGCTGTTCAGCGCATAGAGGCGGAAATGGTAATGATGGGGCGAGCCGGGCGGGGGACACGGACCTCCATAGCCAGTTTGGCCGAAGTCGTTGCGTCCCTGAACGGCGCCGCCCCGCATCGCCGGACCCCGCTGCACACCCGCCTCGAGATGCGTCGTCTGCGGCGGAATGTTGTAGACCACCCAATGGACGAACGTGCCCGCTGGCGCATCCGGGTCATCAACCACCAGTGCCAACGACTTGGTGCCGGCCGGCACGCCGCTGAAGCTGAGCGCGGGCGAGAGATTGTCACCCGCGCAGGTGTACTTGTCGGGGATCGGAGCTCCCGGCGCAAACGCCTCGGTGCGGATTTCCATCTTCGCTTGCGCCCCGACGCTGTGCGCCGCAAGGACTGCGGCGGCAACCAGCAGATACATCCAACCGCGCTTGCCAACCTGCGGCATGAACACCTCCCACTCGTCTGAACTTCGCCGCTCCCGATTTTAGCCCGCCGCGATATCAATCGCACACCGGCCTGCGCAGCGCGCACGGCGAGCTATGGTCAGTCGCCGCCTCGCCGTTGCGATGCGCCAGCAACACGCCCAGTAGCAGGATCATGCACCACGTCTGAACGTGCCAACCGAGCAGGTTGTCGTATCGCGCTTTGCCCAACAGCCCGCGGTTAAGCACGAGCGCAAAGATGACGTAGAGGGAAAGCGCGGCCCTGGAGAAGATGCCAAATTCCCGGCAGGCCACGTAATCGGCCACAATCAGGTAAAGGGCGGGAATCGCCAGCACCAGATGCTGAATCCAGGTCACCGGCGACAGCAGGACGGACATGATCAACAATCCGCTCGCTTCGCGAAGCCATCGCCCTTCCAGACGCGGGCCATAGGGAGGTGCGGTGAACAGGCAAAACGCCGCGAGCAGCAGCGCCGCGGCAAGCGCGCCCGCAATCGCCGCCCGCGTCGGCACAAGGCCGGCGCGCGCGAGAAGATAGACCACGGCGGGCCTCAGCGCCTGGTTGCTGGTATTGCCGGCCCCGTAGTAGCGGGCGGCAGCGGCGTTGGCGCCGGCCGCGAAACCCGCGGCCGAAGCGGCCCATTCCCGCTGATGCAGCCACCAATTCGGCACACCCATCCGCACCATCGGCAGCGCCATCCACAATCCCGCCGCGGCCGTGGTCCAGGCGGCCAGACGCCACCGGCGCTTCCAAAGCAAAAAGGGTATGAAGATGGCCGCGGTGGTCTTCAAGGCCGCGGCCGCGCCCAGGCATCCGCCGGCGCCGACCTCGCATCCCGCCCAGGCGTAATACATGCCGGCTGTGGCAAGGGCAAGCAGGATCAGGTTGGGTCCGCCGTCATCGAGGTCGCGAATTATGTAGTGCGCGGCGAGGAGCAACGTAAGCGTCGCGATCAGCCAGGTGCGGTCGCGCAAATCCGCCGCCGCGCCGCATACCATCGCGGCGAGCATCCGCAAGGTCAGCCATAAACCAGCCACCGCGATCGAGTAGAAGAGCAGGAATGCCAGCGGTTTCGGGATCGCCGAGAACATCGAGAAAAACATCGCGGCCGCGGGCAGATAGGGAAAATGCAGTCCGCCTCGGTACAGGTGCGTGCCGGCCAGGAAGCGGCGGCCGAATTCCATCGAGACGTCGAAATCGCCCGACTGATGGATGCGGCGCGCACTGACTACGATCAGGTCGATGGCCAGCAACAGGGCCGCGCCGGCGCACACGGCGCGCCGGTAACGATCAGATTGCCTGCACCGGGGATTGCCCATCGCTTTGAATCGAACCCCTGCCATGCGCAGGGAACCTGCGTCAACCTTTCGATGATTTACGGGGGCGCGCCTACTTGAGCGAGCTCTGCGCTTTTGACACAAATCTCGCGGAGACCAGCAGGGGATGGGTGTTCATATGCTCAGGATGCGACGAAATTGGCCGCTGGCCGCACTAATGACAGCCTTTGTGGCGGCGCTCGGGGCCTTGCCTGGCGGCGCCGCCGCGGGAACCTTGCCCAAGGCGTTTGCGATGGTCGCGCCGGCGCCGAAAATCGACAGCGGCGATACCGCCTGGGTGCTGACTGCCGCGGCGCTGGTGTTGCTGATGACGGCACCGGGCCTGGCGCTGTTTTACGGCGGGATGGTGCGGCGCAAGAACGTGCTCGCCACGCTGATGCAGAGCTTCATCCTGGCGGGGCTGATTAGCATACAATGGGTACTGTTCGGCTACAGTCTGGCGTTCTCGCCCGACCATCACGGACTGATCGGCGGGCTGTCGTGGATCGGGCTGAATTCGGTGGGCGCCGCGCCCGACCCCGATTACGCGGCCACCATTCCGCATTCCGTCTATATGCTGTTCCAGTGCATGTTCGCGGTCATCACCCCGGCGCTGATTACCGGCGCGATCGCCGAACGGATCAGCTTCAAGGGCTTTTTCCTGTTCAGCCTGTTGTGGGCGACTTTCATCTACGATCCGCTCGCGCACTGGGTGTGGGGCGCGGGCGGATGGCTGCACCAGATGGGCGCGCTGGATTTCGCCGGCGGCACCGTAGTGCATATCTCCTCGGGCGTGTCGGCGCTGGCCGCCGCGATTTTGCTCGGGCGGCGGATGGGCTATCCGCACGAGCCGATGACCCCCCACAACCTGACGATGACGGTCACCGGCGCCGGGCTGCTGTGGTTCGGATGGTTCGGATTCAACGCCGGCAGCGCGCTGGCCGCCAACGGCCTGGCTGCCTCCGCGATGGTGGCGACGCACGTCGCGGCGGCGGCCGCGTCACTGTCGTGGATGGCCACGGAATGGTCGGTGCGCGGCAAGCCCACCGTGCTGGGCGCCGCCTCGGGCGCGGTCGCCGGGCTGGTCGCGATTACCCCCGCGTCGGGCTATGTCACGCCGGCGGCGGCAGTGGTGATTGGGCTGGCCGCCGGAGCCATCTGCTTTTTCGCCGTCGGCGTCAAGTTTCGCCTCGGCTATGACGATTCATTGGACGTCGTCGGCGTTCACTGCGTGGGCGGCATCACCGGCGCGCTGCTGACCGGCGTGTTCGCCAGCAAGCTTATCAATCCGGCCGGCGCCGACGGCCTGCTCAACGGCAACCCAGGACAACTCGCGGTTCAGGCGATCGCGGTGGCGGCCAGCGTCGCGTTCGCCTTCGCGGGCAGCATGATCCTGCTCAAGATTGTCGATGCGTTGGTGGGTCTGAGAGTAGACGGTGAAGAGGAGGAGATGGGCCTGGACCTGAGCCAGCACAGCGAAGTGGGCTACGCGCTGGAGGAGTGAGGGGCCGCTCCCGGCCTACCCCTGCATCACCTGGAACAGGATGGGGCCGGCCTCGGCCATCATTTCGCGCACGATTTCCGAAAGCGGCTTGCCCGGAACCGCCAGCTTTTCGGTCAGCGACGTCATCACGTTGAGGTAGTTGAGCCGGGTCTGCTCCTCGACCATGGTCAGGCGCTGCTCCATCACTTCGACGAAGCGCTGGTGGAGTTCAAAGATCGCCCGCGCCTGCGGGTCGGTCGGCTTTCGCTCGCGAGCCATAGGTTGTTCCTCAGATCGCACCGGCCTTAATCGGCCTGGCTTGACGGCATTATACATCAGCCGGCGGGCGCCAGGATCGCAAGCGGCAGGTGAGCGAAGAGGTCCGCGACATACAACTGACGGCGGTCGCGCTGGAGGTCGGCGCAGACCTCGGCGCCGGTGAATAACTCCACGTAGCGGGCGCACAGCAATCCGGGCGGGGCGGACAAACAGGTGTCGCGCCAGGATGCCTCGCCCGCGGCGGCTTGGGGCAGCGCGCCGAAGCTGGTGAAGAAGCGTCCCGCCGCCACGACGATATGATCGTCGGGCCCGCCGCGGGCGAATGCGATTAGGTTGCGGCCGCGCGCTCCCGAGGCTTCCAGCGCGACATAGGGGCCGCGCGCGAACAGCCTTGGGCTGCGCCGGCGCAGGCCAAGCGCCTGGCTGATGACGTACATCTTGATCGCGCCGTCGTCAGGATTGGCCCACAGCCTGCGCACCAACTCCGGCCGGTCCGCGGTGGCCGCCCCTTTGATTTCCGCCAGCATCGCCGCACGGCGCGCATAATCGACCGGGCGGCGGTTGTCCGGATCGACCAGGCTGAGGTCCCACAACTCGGTTCCCTGATAGAAATCAGGCACGCCCGGCGCCGCGATCTTGAGCAGCGTCTGGCACAGCGAATTGAGCATCCCGGCCGGCGCGATGCGCGCCGCGAACGCCCCCAGGTCAGCAACAAATGCGTTGTCGGCTCCCGGACGCATCACCTTGGCGATGAATTCGGCCAGCTTGAGGTCGTGCTGGTCATTGGCCCGAATCCAAGAGGTTCTCAGCTTGGCCTCCTTGGCGGCCTTGTCCATGTAGCGCTGAATCCGCTCTACATATTGTTCGTATTCGCCGGACCGTGGCTTGAGCGGCCAGGTCCCAATCAGCGTCTGATAAAGCAGGTACTCTTCGTTGGGGTCGGGCACCGGCACACCGTCGATTTCGCTGCGCGCCGATTCGGTCAGATGATGCCATCGCCAGATCGCGCGCTCCCATTGTTCGGGGATTTCCGACAGCACGCTGATGCGCGCGCGCACGTCCTCGCTGCGCTTGGTATCGTGCGTGGAGGTGGCGGATAGCCCGTCGGGCGATTCCTCCAGCCGGCACGCGTTGCGCGCGTGGAACTCCTCGGCCGCGATCCCGAAGCAGGCGGGGTCGCCGCCCACCTCGTTGAGCGACGCGAGCGGGCAGTAGCGGTAAAGCGCGGTGTCTTCGAAGCCCTTGGCCATCACCGGGCTGGTCAACTGCTGGAAGCGCAGCGTGAAGGCCAGGCGCTCAGCGCGCGCCGCGTCGTCAAGCCCCTCGGGATGCTCAAGCAGGAGCACCGCGGCGAGGAAGTCGAAAGTGGACTCGCTGAGTGCCGGGTTGCGCCGCTTGGCGGCGTCGATCGCGCGGCGGATTTGACGGCGGTCCTCCTCGCTTATCTTGCCGTCCGAGGTCACATAGGAGCGATAGACCGGGAAGCATGCGATCACCTCGGCCAGCACGCGCCCCAGGCTGTTGAGCGTGAAGTCGCGCGACCATCGATGCTGCTCAGAGATGCGATCGAGTTTGCGCGCCAGCACGTTCTGCTCGCCCGACATCGACGCACGCAGCACCAGCTTCTTGCATTCGTAGACGACGTTGCGGAATTCCTCCTGTGCTCCGGCAAAGCGCGTGTAAAGGCTTTCGAACCGGTAGCGGTTGGAACTGTCGACGAACAGGCCATCCACCAGGTTGGCGAATTCGTAGCCGGTGGTGCCGTGCACCGGCCATTCGCGATGCAGCCGCTCGCCGCCAAGCAGGATCTTCTCCACCACGATGTAAAATGGCCGCGCATCGCCGGTCCCGGCCGTGCCCGACGCCGCGGCGCATCGTTCCTGCAGCGTGCGCAGGTACAGGCCCGGATCGAGCAGACCGTCGGCGTGGTCGATGCGCAGGCCGGTGGCGATGCCCGACGCGATCAGACGCAGCGTCAGATCGTGCACGGCCTCGAACACCGCCGGCTCCTCGACCCGGATCGCCGCCAGTTCGTTGATATCGAAAAAGCGGCGGTAATTGATCTCATCGGCCGCGACGTGCCAGAAGCTGAGGCGGTAGGCCTGTTGTTCGAGCACTTCCTCCAGGCGGTCGAAGCTGTGCGGATTGCCTCTGATGCCGTTGAGTTCGGCAATCGCGCCCTCCAGCGCGCTGCGCACCGCGGCGCTTTCGGCCAGTAGCGCCGCCAGGCGGCGGCGGATCACTTCCTTTTCGCGCTGGCGTTCGCGCAGCCGCTCGGGGTCGCTCTCAGTGCGGGGCGGCAGATGGCTGAGCGCGGTGATGATGCTCTCCAGCTCCATCAAGGCGGCGTCGGAGTCGTCCATGCAGGCCCGCACCCGCTCCAGCGCGGGCTGCAGAATCAGCGTCCAGGTGCGCGGCGCCAGCGGCGGCGTCCAATCGTAATAGCGCGCCTGGAAGGCGCCGCCCTCGTACACCACCGCAATCTCGCCCGCCTCCAGCGATTTGCCGAACTGATCGCCCAGGATCGGCAGCAGCACCTTGTTGGCCAGGTCGGCCTTGGGCGGAGTCCAGTCGATATCGAAAAAACGCGCGAACGGAGAACTCGGCCCGTTCTCCAGTATGTCCCACCACCACTGATTGGAGGAATGCGCGATGCACATGTGATTGGGAACGGTATCCACAATCAGGCCCATCCCTCTGGCCGACAGCCGCCGTGCAAACTCCGCCAGATGCTCCTCGCTGCCGATTTCGGGATTGAGCAGCCCGTGGTTGGTGACGTCGTAGCCGTGAGTGCTGTCCGGGCGCGACAGCGCCAGTGGCGACGCATAGCAGTCGCTGATGCCGAGATCGTGCAGATAGTCGACTAGCGCCGCCGCCTGCTCCAGGGTGAAGCTGCGGTTGAACTGCAAGCGGTAGGTGCTCAGCGGTATTCGTGCGGACATGACGGCTGCCCCTGACGGACGCTCGCATCGAGCGCCCAGCCCGCTGGCCAATCTTAACCGTTCAGGCGCAAGCCTCAAAGCAAAAACCCACAAGAGCGGCGAAACCATCGGAACCAACACGCATCCCGATGGGTTGGAATGAACGGGCTGGTCGAAAATCGCGGCCTGCCAGCTCAGATTGACCCATCCCCAAAGGACAGAGGATCATGTCTGAGACGATCGGGCCGGGACGCGGACATTATGATCGGGCTGGCGCTGCCGCACGCAATCGGGCGCCGCCCAAATTCGGGGGGCGAGGTCGCTCAATGAGCTCCGAACAGCCATCAGGCGCAGCCGCCGTCGAGGCGCCGCAAATCCGCGCGGTGGGACTCGCCTTGCCGCCCAATTACGTCGAGCAGCAGGTTCTGACTGCGGCGCTGCGCCAGTACTGGACCCAAAGATACGGCAACACCCGCCGCCTCGACGAATTCCATCGCGCGGTGCGCGTGCGCGGACGCCATCTGGCCCTGCCGCTCACCGAATATCCCGCGCTGGACACTTTTGCCAAGACCAACCAGGCGTGGAACGCGGCGGCCCAGCGCGTCGGCGAAGCGGCGGTGCGATCGGCGCTGGAGCGGGCAGGCCTTGAGCCGGGCGACATCGATCACTTGTTTTTCGTCACCGTGACCGGGATTTCGACGCCCAGCGTCGATACCCGCATCGTCAACCGCCTGGGGATGCGCCGCGACGTCAAGCGCACGCCGATTTTCGGCCTCGGATGCGTCGCTGGGGCGGCCGGCCTGGCGCGCGCGTCGGATTACGTGCGGGCCTTTCCCCAGCACATCGCCCTGTTGCTGTCGGTGGAACTGTGCTCGTTGACCTTGCAGCGCGACGATCTCTCGCTGGCCAACCTAATCGCGTCGGGACTGTTCGGCGACGGCGGCGCCGCAGTGGTCGTGGCCGGCGCGCGGCGCTGCACGAGCGCGGGGCCGCGCGTCATCGCCACGCGCTCGGTGCTCTATCCCGACACCGAGCGCGTGATGGGATGGGACATCGTGGACAGCGGCTTCAAGGTCATCCTGTCGCCGCGCGTGCCCGAAGTGATCGAGCAGCACCTGGGCGCCGACGTCGACCGCTTTCTGGCCGAGCACCGCCTTGAGCGCGGCGCAATCCGCCATTGGATCGCCCACACCGGCGGTCCCAAGGTGCTGGAGGCGATTGAGCACGCGCTCGATCTTCCCTGCGGCGCACTGGAACGTTCGTGGCGCTCGCTGCGTGAGATCGGCAATCTGTCTTCGGCCTCGGTGCTGTTCGTGCTGGCCGACCTGCTCGCGGCCGGGCAGCCCGGGCCCGGCGATTACGGCTTGCTGATGGCGATGGGCCCGGGCTTCTGCTCGGAGCTGGTTCTGCTGCGATGGTAATTGACTCGCCGCCTACATCCCAATGGCGGGCTGCCACTTCGGCCTACTCGGCCGCGTCCTCCGAGCCGTTGGCGCCGTTGTCCGAGCCTTCGTCTTCCTTTTCGGCCAATCCTGCTACGGCGCGGACGCGCTCGCCCGGGTCGAGCTTGACCAGGCGGACGCCCTGGGTGTTGCGACCGATGATGCGCACGTCCTTGACGCGCAGGCGGATTACCTTGCCGCCGTCAGTGATCAGCATCACATGGTCGTCGATCCCCACCTGCCGTACGCTGACCACCTTGCCGGTCTTCTCCGTGACCTGCATCGTGATCACGCCCTTGCCGCCACGATGCGTCAGGCGGTACTCGGAGGCTGGCGTGCGCTTGCCGAAGCCCAGTTCGGAGACCGTCAGCAGCGTCTCGCCCTCGCGCACGATCGCCATCGAGACCACCTCGTCGCCGCTCTTGACGTCGAGATCCATCCCGTTGACGCCGTAGGCCGCGCGGCCCATCGCGCGCACCTCGTCCTCCTTGAACCGGATCGCCTGCCCGTTGCGCGTGGAGAGCACCACCTCCTGGTTGCCGTCGGTAATCCGCGCCGCGATCAGCGCGTCGTTGTCTTCCAGCAGGATCGCGATAATCCCGTTGGAGCGCACGTTTTCGTACTGGCTGAGTTCGGTCTTCTTGACCACCCCGCGGCGGGTGGCGAACAGCAGGTACTTGCCCTCCAGCTTCTGCGGCAGAGGCAGGAAGGCCGACAGCGTCTCGCCCTGCTCCAGGCTGAGCAGGTTGGCAATCGAACGGCCCTTGGCGGCGCGCCCTCCTTCGGGCAGCTCATAGGCCTTGAGCGCGTAAACCTTACCGCTGGACGTGAAAAAGAACAGCCGGTCATGGGTGGAAACCGGCACCAGGTGCTCGACGAAGTCCTCTTCGATGGTGGTGGCGCCGATCTTGCCCCGTCCGCCGCGCCGCTGGGTGCGGTAGAGCGACAGCGGGGTGCGCTTGATGTAGCCGCCGTGGGTGACCGTGACCAGCACGTCCTCTTCGACGATCAAATCCTCGATCGAGAATTCGCCCTCGCCCTCGATAATCTGGGTGCGGCGCGGGTCGGCGAACTCCTTCTTGATTTCCCCGAGCTCCTCGGCAATCAGCTTCATCAGCTCGCGCTCGTCGGCCAGGATCCGGCGCAGGCGCGCGATGTTGGCCGTGACCTCCTTGTGCTCGTCCTCGATTTTGGTGCGCTCCAGCGAGGTCAGCCGGCGCAGCGTCATATCGAGGATCGCCTGGGCCTGGATGTGGCTGAGCTTGAAGCGGTCCATCAGTTCGCTGCGCGCGGTCTCGGCGTCCTTGGCGGCGCGAATCAGCTTGATGACCGCGTCGAGGTTTTGCAGTGCGACCAGCAATCCTTCCAGGACATGCAGGCGCGCCTCGGCCTGGCGCAGCTCGAACTGCGTGCGGCGGGTCATCACGCGCCGGCGATGGTCCAGGAACGCGACCAGCATCTCGCGCAGGTCCATCTCGCGCGGCCGCCCTTCGTGGATGCCCAGCATGATCATCCCGTAGCTCTGCTGCATCTGGGTCAGCTTGAAGAGCTGATTGAGCACCACCTTGGGCTCGGCGTCGCGCTTGAGCTCGATTACGATGCGCATCCCGTCGCGGTCGGATTCGTCGCGCAGGTCGCTGATTCCTTCGATGCGCCGCTCGTTGACCAGCTCCGCAATGCGCTCCTGCAACCGGGTCTTGTTAACCTGGTAGGGGATTTCGCGCACGATGATCGAGGCGCGTCCGCTGCGCTTGTCGGTCTCCACCGCCGCCAGCGCGCGCATCGTCAGGCTGCCGCGCTTGTCCAGGTAGGCCTGGCGCACGGCTTTGCGCCCCAGCAACTGGCCGCCGGTGGGAAAATCGGGTCCGGGGATGATGTCGAGGATCTGCTCCAAGGTCAGGTCGGGATTGTCGATCAGGGCCAGCAGCGCGTCGCAGACCTCGCCCAGATTGTGCGGCGGGATATTGGTCGCCATCCCGACCGCGATTCCGTCCGAGCCGTTGATCAGCAGGTTGGGAATCTGCGCGGGCAGCACTTCGGGCTCGTCCTGCGAGCCGTCGAAGTTGGGGATGAAATCGACGGTGTCCTTGTCGATGTCCGCCAGCATCCGCTCCGCCAGCCGCGTCAGGCGGCACTCGGTGTAGCGGTAGGCGGCGGGTGGATCGCCGTCGATCGAGCCGAAGTTGCCCTGCCCGTCGATCAGCGGATAGCGCATGCTCCACGGCTGCGCCATCCGTACCAGCGCGTCGTACACCGCGCTGTCGCCGTGCGGATGGTAGCGCTTGAGCACCTCGCCCACCACGCCGGCGCACTTGGAGTAGCGCCGGTTGGCGAGCAGCCCCTCGCGGAACATCGCGATCAGGATGCGCCGATGGACGGGCTTGAGCCCGTCGCGCATGTCGGGTAGCGCGCGTCCGATATTCACCGACATCGCGTAGTCCAGGTAGGACTGCCGCATGTCGTCTTCGATGTTCAGCAGCGTGGGCTCGTTGGGAGTTGGTTCGTTACCGTTGGTTTGTGCCATTGCGATTTCTTGTGCCGCGCCACATGCGCGGTGCTTAACTCAGTGCAACCCTGTCTGTCCCCTTCCCTTCAGGGAGAGGGCGAGGGAGGGGTTGAACGCAACGAACTTCCGGCAGCAAGAGCTTTTGAGCACCGGAAGCCTGCGCAGGGAAATTTCGACTCTGGAGCGCGTTGCGTCGGACCTCTCCCTGACCCTCTCCCTGAAGCGAGAGGGAATCACAATTAGTCGTAATCAGATATCCAGGTTGCGCACGTTGAGGGCGTTTTCCTCGATGAACTGGCGGCGCGGCTCGACCTGATCGCCCATCAGCTTGGAAAACATCTCTTCCGCCTCCTCCTGCGAGCCGATCCTTACTCGGAGCAGCGAGCGCGCCTCGGGATTCATCGTGGTGGCCCACAACTGCTCGGGGTTCATCTCGCCCAGCCCTTTGTAGCGCTGGATTTCGACCCCCTTCTGCCCGGCCTCGACCACCGCCTCGGCGACCGCCTTGAGCGAAGGCACCGTGCGCTGCTCCTCTCCGGTCTTGATCACGTAGGGGGCGCCATAGGGTTCCAGCTCCGCCGACAGGCGGCGGATTTCGCGCAGCTCGCCGGCATGGAAGAGGTTGAGGTCAACGACCGTGGGCGGCGTGGCGCCATTGCGCATGTGCGAGAAGACCGCCTTGAAATGGGTTTCGCCGTCAGAATCGATCTTGTACACGAGGTTGGCGTCCGCAATTGCCGCGCGCAGGGCTTCGGCCGCCTGTTTCATCGCCTCGCGGCTCTCGAAGCTCTCGGCCGTGATCTTCTTTGCGGCCGTCAGCCTGGCCATCGCGGCTACCACGTCGCGCTGCTTGGAGCGGCGCTCCAGCGCCTCGAACATCCGGTCATGATACAAGGCCCGCCGCGCCAGGGTCTTGAGCGCCGCGCCCTTGAGTTCGCGCGCCTCCTTGCCCTTGCCGCAAGTAACCGACAGCGCCTCGCAGCCGAGATCGGTCAGGTAGTCCTCCAGCGCCGCCTCGTCCTTGAGATAGCGCTCCTGCTTGCCCTTTTTGGCGCGAAACAGCGGCGGCTGCGCGACGTAGAGATAGCCGTTTTCGATAATCTCGGGGAACTGGCGGAAGAAAAACGTCAGCAGCAGGGTGCGGATGTGCGAGCCGTCGACGTCGGCGTCGGTCATGATGATGACCGTGTGGTAGCGCAGCTTCTCGACGTTCTTCTCGTTGCTCACGCCCATCCCCAGCGCGGTGATCAGCGTGCGCAGTTCGGCCGAGGTCAGCACCTTGTCGATACGCGCCCGCTCCACGTTGAGGATTTTGCCGCGCAGCGGCAGGATCGCCTGCGTGCGCCGGTCGCGTCCCTGCTTGGCGGAGCCGCCGGCCGAATCGCCCTCGACGATAAACAGCTCGCTGCGCGCGGGGTCGCGCTCCTGGCAGTCGGCCAGCTTGCCGGGCAGCGACGCCGAGTCCAGCGCCCCCTTGCGCCGCACCAGCTCCTTGGCCTTGCGCGCTGCCTCGCGCGCGGTGGCGGCTTCCACCGCGCGCGCCACGATCCGCTTGGCGTCAGCGGGATTCTCCTCCAAGTACTGCCCCAGCTTTTCGTTGACGATTGCCACCACCACGCCTTCGACTTCCGAGTTGCCCAGCTTGGTCTTGGTCTGGCCCTCGAACTGCGGTTCGCCGATCTTGATGCTGATGATCGCGGTCAGACCCTCGCGCGTGTCCTCACCTTCCAGGCGCAGCTCCTTGTTCTTGAGCAGGTTGTTCTTGGTTGCGTAGCTGTTGATGGTGCGGGTCAGCGCCGAGCGCAGCCCCGAGACGTGCGTGCCACCCTCAACGGTATGGATATTGTTGGCATAGCTGAAGACGCTTTCATGCACCGCGTCGGTCCATTGCAGCGCGCAATCGACGTCGATCCCCTCACGCATGGCATGAAAATGAATCACGTCGTGCAGCGGCTCGCGCCCCTGGTTGAGAATCTTGACGAATTCCTTGATCCCGCCCTCGAAATGGAACTCCTCGCTCTTGCCGGTGCGCTCGTCGGCAAGCCGAATCCGCAGACCGGCGTTGAGGTAGGCCATCTCGCGCAGATAGCGCGCAATCAATTCGTACTTGAACTTGACCTCGGGAAAGATTTTCGGGTCAGGCGAAAACGTGGTCTTGGTGCCGGTCTTTTTGGTGCTGCCCTTCTCCTCGACCCTGGTCTTGGGCACGCCGCGCTCGTAGCGCTGATAGTAGATTTTGCCGCCCCGATGGACCTCGGCTTCGAATTCCTCGCTGAGCGCATTGACCACCGATGCACCCACGCCGTGCAAGCCACCCGACACCTTGTAGACCCCGCGGTCGAACTTGCCGCCGGCGTGCAGCACCGTATGCACCACTTCCAGCGCCGAGCGTTTCTCAGTGGGATGCATATCGACGGGGATACCGCGCCCGTTGTCCTCAATCGTGATCCGGTCGTCGCTGTGGATCGTGACGTTGATTTCATCGCAGTAGCCGGCCAACGCCTCGTCCACCGAGTTGTCGACGATCTCGATCACCAGATGATGGAGTCCGCGCTCGGCGGTGTCGCCGATGTACATACCCGGGCGTTTGCGGACTGCTTCGAGTCCCTCCAGGATGCGGATAGACTCGGCGCCATAGGATTCAGTCGCTTGCTTGTTGCTCATAGAAAAGAAAACCTCGCCGGGAACCTCAACCACCCAACCAAGTGTACCCTTTACGACCCGGCAAGTAAAGACGATCAAGGGAGGTTTGCGTTTAAAATATAACGCTGGTTTGAAAAGTGTCGAGCTAAATATGTCTCAATTTTGTGGCCCGTTTTTGGATCTTCGGCGACGCGGGAACCAACCTTTTTTCGCCCGAGTCGGCCGATCGCAGTAAAATAATGTTTGGACACCGCGGTAGCGGCTCAGCAAGCCCTTCGGATTCGCCTCTACTTCGCCTGCGGCGGTCCCGGCGGACGTACGATTTGGCGGGCGAACTCTGCGCCGATGTGCTCGATCGAATCAGCCTCCTGGGGCGATTTGTCCTCGCGCACACGCAGGATACGGGCAAACCGCAGCGCCATCCCCGATTCGTACTGCGCACTGCGCTGGATGTCGCTGTAGGCGACCTCGACCACCACCTCGGGCCGCACGAAGACAGTACCGCCATGCTCGTCGGTCTTCAGCGCCAGCAGGCGTTCGGTCATGTCGCGGAACTGCTCGTCGGTCAGCCCCTTGAAGGTCTTGCCGACCTCGGCGAACTCGCCCTCGGTGCGTCCGCGCGCCGCCAGATGGTAGTTGGACAGCCATCCGTGACGCCGCCCGTAGCCCCAATCCGCCGCCAGGATTACCAAATCCAGCGTCCGCGCGCCTTTGATTTTGAGCCAGCCGCGCCCGCGCACGCCGGGGCTGTAGCGGCTGTCCAGGCGCTTGGCCATCGCGCCCTCATAACCGGCCGCGCGCGCCGCGTGATAGAACTGTTCGGCCTCGGCCAGATTGGCGGGAAGGCACCTGCCGACCAGCTCCAGACCGCTTTGCCGCGCCAGTTCCTCCAGGACGGCAAACCGCTCGCTATAGGGCCTATCGATGAGCAGTTCGTGGTCCAGACCCAAAACGTCGAACAGGAACAAGCGCACCGGCGCCTCCTCACGCAGGCGCTGGACCTCACGGATGCGCCTGAAGCGGCGCATCAACTCCTGGAAGGCCAGCGGACGCCCCTGCGGGTCAACCGCGATCACCTCGCCGTCGAAGATAAAGTTGCGGCCGGGCAGCGCCGCCTCCACGCGCTCGACGATTTCGGGCAGGCTGGGGGTGATTTCATTAAGGCGGCGCGAAAAGATCCGGACGCGGCCGCCCGCGCCATGGATCTGGACGCGGGCGCCGTCGAGCTTGTGTTCCAGCGCGAAGCGGGAACCCAGCATCGCAAAGGCGTCGGCGACGGTGTCGGCGGGCTGGGCCAGCATCGGCTTGAGCGGGCGCGTCGCCAAACCCGTTGACGGGGCGGGCGCCGGCGCAAGAGTCCCACCGCGCAGCAGGCGCAGCACCCGGCCGGGGTCGCCCTGCATCATGTTGACCCGGCGCACCTGTTCGATCGGCACCCCGGTGGCGTGGGCGATGGCGTCAAGCATCACGCCCTCGCTCATCCCGTGGCGCATCTCGCGGATCAGGATCTTGGCCAAGTATTTGGCTTCCAAGGCAGTAGCGCGGAGGAGCAGGCCGCGCAGCAGGTCGAGTTTGCGTTGGCGGGCATGGCGGCCCTCGATGGCGGCGATGTCGCGCAATTGGCACTCGACTTCGGCCACCGTCAGGGTCGGCGCGGGTTCTTCGGCGCGCAGGCGCATCACGATTTCCACCGCGTCACCGAAATCCACCGCCGAGGCGAAGATGTCCTCGCCCCGGTCCAACGAGTCGGTCAACTCCGCTGCCACGCGCCAAACGGCGCGCCCGCTGAGGTTAAGTTTGGCCTCATCGCCGACCGGCAGCGCCCGCCCGACCATGAAACGGGCGGCAGCCTCGGCCTCCTCGATATTCAGCGCGGCCAGGAAATCGCCGGCCAGCTCCGCCATCTGGAGCCGACTTTGGGTCTGGCTAAGCGCCTGGCAGACTTCGGCGAAATCCTGGAAACTGGCCACGGCGCGATTTTATCAGAAATGCCGCAGCCGTCCGCTCCTCCGGGCCGCATCGCAGCGTGCTCAACGAGCGCTTGTTCAACGATCGGGCAACCGCCCTTTTACGCACCCTTGGCGGGCGGCTATTCGAGCGCCGGGTAGTAATGGTTGATGTTGGGGATGAGTGGGGTTGGACCCGGAGTCGGGGTTGGGCCGACCGAAGTCGGAGTTGGTGCGGGCGTCGCAGTTGCAGTGGGGCTGGGCGGCGGTGTGTGCGTGGGGGTTGGCGTCACGGTCGGCGTAGCGGTACTGCACGCCGCCGCCGCAAAGGCTCCGTTGGGCGTGTTGCCCGAACTGGTGAAGGGCAAAAACGGCGGGTTCAGCACCTGCACGTAGCTCGGACCGGGCACAAAGCCGGTTGCAGCCAGGTTGAAGGTGAATTGCTCAGCAGTGGTGACGTCGAGCGGGATTTTGGGCACGCCGCCGGAAAGGCCGCCCAGATTAATCACCCCGCCCGAATGGCGGTTGAAAAGATTAATCACCGTAAATGCGGGAACACCGGGCGTGGTAACTGCAAAGCCGCTTCCCTTGACCGTTACCGTGCATCCGCTCTGAGTTACGCTGCTGACCGTGACCCGCGCCCCAATGGGAACCGACACGGCGTTGCTTTTGATTGTGTAATCGCCCTTGACTCCGGCGTTGGAAATCACGAACGAGCCCGGGCCAGTGACGGCTGCGGCCGGCAGGGTGAAAGTCAGTGCGGTTGAAGTCAGTCCGGTGTTGCCCGGATTGAGAAACAGCGGCGAAATCTTGCCGCCGCTGCAGTCGCAGAACAGGTCGATCGCGACACCATGGACGGTGTCGAAACCGCTGCCGCCCAAGGTCACCGCATGGTTCTGCACGACCACGGTTTCGACGTTGTCGGTGGCGAAGCTGGGATTGGTGCTGGTAGCGGCCAGCCCCGCTCCGTTTACCGTCGTCAGGTTGGGAAAGCCGTCGGCCTTGTCGCCGAACAGTTGGGCTGTCATGGGGTTGGACTGTGTATATCCCTGGTCGGTGTTGATCACCACGATCGACACGACACCCTCGCCTAACGCGGCGACCTTGCTGGTCGGCACCGGAATCGTAAGCGAGGTGGACGTCTGTGCGCTGTGGTCGAGCGGACCGAAGTTGACCGGACCCGAGGCGGTGGCAACGAAGAAGTTGGCCACCGAGCCGGCGGTGAACCCGGTGCCGGTGATGGTGAAGGAATCGCCCACGAAAATCGGGTTGGAGACCGACGCGATGCTCGGTGTGATCGCCGCCAACGCGCTGGAGGGCAGTAGCCACAACGCCGCTGCCGCAGTTATCGCGATCAGATAGTCTGGTAGGTTGTTCGTCACCGGTTGGTCAGAATTTGCAGGTCGCGATCGTGACGGCATCGACGATGCCGGTTTTGGGATCGACCGGACCGGTGTTGATGTAACGAATCGCCGCGCCTGCGTTGACGATGACAAAGGTATAGATCGCGCCGCCGCTGGCGCTGAAGTCGATCGTGCCGGTGCGCCCATCGGTGGCGTTCACCGAATAACTGCCAGTTGCAGGAGCCGGCGTAACTACTTTGCCCGAGGCGTTGATGGTAACGGTGCCTGTGACGGCGCTGACCCCGTCGAACTGGAGCGTTCCAAAGGAAGCGGCGGGATGCAGAAAAGCGGGGCTGAGGCGAACCACGTCGGTGGAGACGGCGTTGAAGCCGCAGGTGCCTTTGAGGATGGCGGCGGTAAGCTGGGGCGCGACGACGACTTGCGCTTCCGCACGCGCCGCACTGTCCAATCGCGTCCCTTTGCCGTCGCCGCCGAGGACGGCCGCTGCCAGCAGCACGAGCAATAGCGGCAATTTTGTACTCATTGCATGCGTCCTGGGCGCCTAGAACTGACACACCCCGAGCAAAACTTCCTTGACAATGCCCAGGGTTGGGTCCACCGGGCCGGTATTCATGAAGCGTAGCGTGGCGCCCTGGTTAACGACTTCGAACTGAAACTGGCCTTGATCCCCCGAGGTGAAAGTGATTGTGCCGGTGCGGCCGTCGCCACCCACCGAATAGGTACCGGTGGCCGAAAGTGGCTGAATGGTGCCGTTCTTGTTCTCCGTTCCAGCTAGCGAGACGGCGCCGGCCCCGTTGAAGCTGAGCGTGCCGACGTCAGCCCGCGGTTCCAGAAAGCTGCCGCTGCTCGGATTAACATTGGTGGAGGCAACGGTGAATCCGCACACGCCATTCAAGCTGGCTGTGGTAAATTGCGGTTGGCTCACAACGGCATCAGACGATTGCGCCCACCCGCGATCCCCAGCCGCCATCAGCACGAGCACCGCCAGGATCGGGAATAACCTCTTGTTTGTCACCGGAGATTCTCCAAAAGCGTTAAAAATCGCATTGCCCCACTTCCACCGAATCCACCAGTCCGGTCGTCGAACTGGCCGTACCGGTATTGATGAAGCGCAACTCCTGCCCACCGGCGACGATCAGGAAGCCCAGGACGGGGCCGCCGCTGACGCTTAAATCGATCGTACCGCTGCGCCCGTCGGCATTGACCGAGTAGCTGCCGGACTGGCTTTTGGTTTTAATCGTGCCGGCAATGTTCTGGGCAGTGGTCAATGTTACGGTGCCTGTGCCGCTGAAATTCAATGTGCCGATCTCTGCACCTGAGGTGAAGTGTGGGTCCAACTTCACCTGGTTCACGGCAGCGCTTAGCCCACAGATGCCCTTGAGGCTTGCCATGGTGGACTGCGGCATCTGCGCCGATACGGGAGAGCTTGCGGCGAGGGCCAAGACGGCGAACGCCGATGCCAGTGTTCTGTTCACCCTTGCCCCATTTTTTGACCGGTAAACATGGCGATTGTCGCCATTTCTAAAAATGAGTCAAACCAACTAAAAGGGACATAATATTACATAATGCGATGGGGTAGGATGGACTTTGTTACTGCGCCTAAATTTTTCAACCAGCGTCGAGGCGGCCGGCGCAAGTCAGGCGCCTTGCTCTGTGCCTGCTTTGGGCGGTCGGCGCATCAGGCGCGCTTGGCTTCGAGTGCCAGCGGCGGGCGCTCGACGCTAAGCCGCGCCGTTTGCGGTTTGCGGTAGCGCATGATCAGTTCGGCGTGCGCGATGTAGGCGGTCTCTTCATGGACGAAGCCCATGCCCTCCAGCCGCTCCGACAGCTCGGCGCGTGTGTAGTGGCTGATATGCTCGTCGCGATACGCCCACGGCATCAGCATCCCGTAGATCGGCTCGATCGTCCGCCATTGCCAGGTCGCGTAATCCGGCGTGCCGATAATCAATAGCCCGCCCGGACGCAGCACCCGCCACATCTCGTCGAACAGCACCTGCTCGCGCCGCAGATGCTCGATGACCTGGGAGCTGATCACGCAATCGAAAACTTCGTCCTTGAAGGGCAACGCGAAGGCGGAGGCGCGCACGGCGGGAATCTGCAGACGGCGCAGGTAGCGGGTCTTGGCAAAGTTGTAGTCAAGTCCGATTGCGTTGTTGAGGCTCTGGATGATGATGCTGGAGCCACAGCCCGAATCCAGGGTCAGGCCCGCGCCGCGCGCCCACGAGGTGACGATATGATGGCGCGCGCGCTGCCAGTAGCGCTGGGGCGGAAGCAGGCTGTAAAAACCGCGCGCGTCGTAGTCGGCCGACTCCAGCGAATTGCGCAGCTTCCACAACTGGAAGGCCGACTTCATCAGGTCCATCCCGAAGCTGATCACGCGGGCGTGGGAGACGCCGCGATGGCGCGGGAAGTAGGTAAAGGGCACCTCGGTGATATTGAAGCCGGCGGCGTAGGCTTTGACCAGGATTTCCTCGAGCACCTCGAAGTTGCGCCCGCCAATTTGTAGCTGCTCCAACACCTCGCGCCGGTACAGGCGGTAGCCGCTGGAGAGGTCGCGCACCGGCACCGACAGCATCCGGCGCAGCACCAGGTTGAGCAGACGGCTGAGCGCGCGCCGCCCCACACTGGTGTAGGCGACGCCGCCGCGTACGTAGCGCGAGGCGATCACGATGTCGGCCAGATGGCGGGCGCGCCACATTTTGGCGACGAACGCCGGCTCATGGGAAAGATCGGCGTCCAGCGTCAGTACGTATTCTCCCTGCGCCGCGCCGAAGCCGGTGCGCAGCGCGCCGGCGTAGCCCGGCGGATCCTCGTCCAGAATCCGCGCGCCGTGGGCGGCCGCGACCTGGCGCGTGTTATCATGCGAGCCGCCGTCGACCACTACGAACTCGTAGCTGAGCCCGAGGTGCTCCAGGATGCTGCTCAGGCGCTGCAGAAGACTGCCCAGATTGCCGCCTTCGTTGAGCACCGGCAGTACGACGCTGATGTCCATCGATCAACTCCGCCGCTACTATACTGGAGCCATCAGATTTTCTCACCTCGCCCGGGCTCGCGCCGCGGCGCGCGGGCGCAGCCCGGGTGCGGCCGCAGGGCGATTTGCGGCAAATCGCTCCGGCGTCTAAGGGCGACCATACCTTGGACCAGGCACCTTTTCCGGGCTTCGGCCCACGCTGGCGCCGAATCAACCCTCGGGGCCGATCATTTTTTCCGGACGTACGACCTGATCGAATTCCTCGCCGCTCAAAAGCCCCATCTCGATGCACACTTGGCGCAGCGTCTTACCCTCGGCATGGGCCTTTTTGGCTACTTTGGCGGCATTGTCGTAGCCGATTTTGGGGCTGAGTGCCGTCACCAGCATCAGCGAGTTGTTGAGGTGATGGTTGATCTGCTCGCGGTTGGGACGCAGTCCGTCCACGCAATAAACCTTGAAGCTGTGGGAGGAATCGGTCAGTAGACGCACCGAATGCAGCAGGTTGTGGATCATCACCGGCTTGAACACGTTGAGCTCGAAGTTGCCCTGGCTGCCGGCGATTCCCACCGCCGTGTCGTTGCCGAGCACCTGCACGCATACCATGGTCATCGCCTCGCTCTGCGTGGGATTGACCTTGCCCGGCATGATCGAAGAGCCCGGCTCGTTTTCGGGCAGGATCAATTCGGCCAGCCCGGCGCGCGGTCCCGAGCCCAGCCATCGGATGTCGTTGGCGATCTTCATCAGCGAGCAGGCCAGGGTACGCAGGGCGCCACTGGCGGCGACGATCGCGTCGTGGGCGGCCAGACCCGCGAACTTGTTGGGCGCCGACACGAAGGGCAGTCCGGTCAGCCGCGCGATTTCCGCCGCGACCCGTTCGGCGAACTCCTTGTGCGCATTGAGCCCGGTGCCGACCGCGGTCCCGCCCAGCGCCAGCTCGTAGAGGTCGGGCAGGGCGCCATTGATGCGTTTGATATCCTGGTCCAGTTGGGCCACGTAGCCGGAGAACTCCTGTCCCAGCGTCAGCGGCACGGCGTCCATCAGATGCGTGCGTCCGATCTTGATGATGTCTTTGAACTCGGCGGATTTGGCAGCCAGCGCCTCGCGCAGTTCCTTGAGCGCGGGCAGCAGCCGATGATGTATCGTCTCGACCGCCGCGATATGCATCGCGCCGGGAAACGTGTCGTTGGAGGACTGCGACATGTTGACGTCGTCGTTGGGATGGATCGGCTTTTTGCTGCCCATCACGCCACCCGCCAGCTCGATGGCGCGGTTGGAGATCACTTCGTTGGCGTTCATGTTGGTCTGCGTGCCGCTGCCGGTCTGCCAGATATGCAGCGGGAAGTGATCGTCAAGCTTGCCCTCGATCACTTCGTCGGCGGCCTGCATGATCAGGCGGGCCTTTTCGGCCGGCAGCATGCCGAGTTCCTGGTTGACTTTGGCGGCGGCCTTCTTGAGGATGCCGAAGGCGCGGATCAGCTCGCGCGGCATGATATCGGCGCCGATATTGAAATGCAGGAGCGAGCGCTGGGTCTGCGCCCCCCAGTAGCGGTCGGCGGCCACCTCGATCGCACCCATGGTGTCGGTCTCGGTGCGGGTGGCCTGCTTATGTGACGCTTTCGCTGTTGTCATCGTGTCCTGTTCCTTCGGAAAATCAAGCCGGATTGCCGCGGCCCAGTGGTAACTTTGCCGAAAATCAAATTCTGGCATTCGTATACCGCGGGCCCCGCTCTGATTCCAGCGTCCCCGCATCAGGGTCCGGCCAGGAGCGCTTTAACGCTTGACAGCGATTTCAACCAGATTGAGACTAGTTTGATGAGACGAAACCTCAGGGAAGTCGGGTTGTTCGAGGCCAAGACCCGCCTGTCCGCGCTGGTCGCCAGAGTGCAGCGCGGCGAAGAGATTACCATCACCAAACATGGTGTGCCGGTCGCGCGGCTGATGCCGCCCGACCTGGTCCGGCGAAATGCCGGCCAGGTGGCGGCTAACATCCGCCGTCTGCGCCGCGGTATAGTGCTCGGAAAGGTCGGCCTGCGCAGTCTCATCGAGGAAGGCCGGCGGTGAGCCGCCTCGTGCTCGACGCCTCCGTGACGTTGTGCTGGTTGTTCGAAGATCAGGCGACGCCCTTTACCGAGACCGTCCTTGACCGCCTGAGCGGCGGCGATGAAGCCGTCGCCGCCGCGATCTGGCCGGTCGAGATCGCCAATGCAATGGCTGTCGCCGAGCGGCGTAAATTGCTAAAGGCGGCGCACATCGCCGCCTTTCTCGAGCAGCTACGCCAGCTTGCCATTGGCGTTGACCCGCTTCCCCCGCAGCGCGTGTTTGGCGCGGTTCTTGAGACCGCGCGTCGATATGGCTTGTCTGCGTATGATGCTGAGTACCTGGAACTGGCGGCGCGCGAAGCACTGCCGCTGGCCACGATCGATCGGCAACTGCGCGATGCGGCCATCGCCGCCGGCGTCAGGCTGGCCTAACGCGCTCTGCATCCCCGCTCTCGGTGCCGATGCCGCAGCGCCGGGCGCGTGCGGTTTGACTCGGAGCGTTTGCTCAATCTATGCAACGGGCTGGAGGGCGGCTTTATGCTCAAGGTGATTTTGCAGCTTTATCCGATGATGCCGGCCAAGGATGAGGCGGAGCGGGCGGCCAAACGGCCGATCGCGCGCAACCGCGAGCTCTACCAGGAAGTGCTCAGCGGATGGCACGACATCGTCAAGGCTGCCGACGAGATGGGCATGTGGGGCGTGGCCACCATCGAGCACCATTTCCATTCCGAGGGCTACGAGGTCGGCCCCAACCCGGGCGTGCTCAACGGCTACTGGGCGGCGATCACCAACAACATCCGCATCGGCCAGATGGGTTACGTGATGAGCGCCAACAATCCGATCCGGGTGGCCGAGGAGACCGCCATCCTGGACCATCTGACGCGCGGGCGCTTCTTTGTCGGCTTCGCGCGCGGCTACCAGTCGCGATGGGTCAACGTGCTGGGGCAGCATCTGGGCAGCCGCGCGACGCGCTCGCCCTCCACCGCCACCAGGGCCGATATCGCCATCACCGACGCCGCGCGGCGCAGCGCGCAGATTGCCGAGGACAAGGCCAATCGCGACGTGTTCGAGCAGCAGGTCGATATGGTAATCCGCGCCTGGACGCAGGAGAGCATCGAGGCGTCGCAGGGTCCGTGGCTGGTGCCCTATCCGCATGACCGGGGAATCGACGACTGGCCGCTGGCGCTGGAGGGCGTAACCGAGCGGCTGGGCGCGCATGGTGAGGTCGACGCAAATCGCGTGGTGCGGCGCATCAGCGTGGTGCCCGCGCCCTACACCCGGCCGCATCCGCCGGTGTTCGTGATGAGTCTGGGCAGTCCCGAGTCGATCGCGTATTGCGGCACCAGGGGCTTCGTGCCGGTGTATGTGGCCGGATTGCGCACCGCGGTGCGCGGCGGCCAGGCCTTCGACAATGCCGCCAAGGCCGCGGGACGCTCGTACGCCTGGGGACAGCATCAGGGCGTGCTGCGCTACACCCGGTTCGGCCAGACGATGGCGGCGGCGCGGCGCGCGGTGCTGGAGTATGACGCCGAGATCACCAAAAACTTCTACGCGCCGTTCTGGCCGCCGTCGCTGCCGCGCTCCGCCGACCCGGTCGACAACGTGCTCGGCGCGCGCACCTACTTCATCGGCACGGTCGAGGACGTGAAGGCACAGTTCATCGAGCAATGGAAGGTCCTGCCGGCCGAGTACGTAGTGCTGATCTGGCATTATGCCCAGCAGCCCAAACAGGCCACTATCGACGACATGGAGCTGTTCATGAAGCACGTCAAACCGGCCCTGGACGAGATGACCCGCTACAACGAGTAGGGTTGGCCGCGCGCCGACCGCATTCGTCGGACAGCGCAAGCAGTGCCGAGCGGCGCACGCCCGCGCCCGCCGATGCGTCGGGATGCCGGGTGGCGAATGATTGCCCAAATCGGGCGGCGGCGGCCATAATTTGGCGGGGAGAACCGACATGATTTACAAAGGCGGATGCCATTGTGGGAGGATCGCCTTCGAAGTCGAGGGCGACCTCCAACAGGTAATGGACTGCAACTGTTCGATCTGCGCCAAACGCGGCTACCTGCACTGGTTTGTGGCCCCTGACAAACTGCGCCTGTCCACACCGCCGTCGGCGCTTTCCACCTACACGTTCAGAAGCCGCAAGCTGAAGCATCAATTCTGTCCCACCTGCGGATGCGCGCCGTTCGTGACGGGTCCCGAGGGGACGTCGGTCAATGTGCGATGCCTGGAGGGCGTCGACATATCGTCGCTTAAGGTGCAACAGTTCGACGGGCGCAGCCTCTAAGCTGAAGGTTGGGCTGATGAGCGCGGTGCATGGATAGGAATTTCCCGGCTGAACTTCCTGACATAAACAAGCACAACTAGAATAGTTAATCGGACTGTCAGCAAATATATTATTCCAGTTGTAGCATTTTCTCTCAAACCCGCCCCAAAATATAGAAAGCCTGTGAGAATTTAAGCAAATTTGACCTTGACGTCTCAGTCTTGCTTGGTCTATCTTAAATTAGGCTGAAGAAAGCAGGTGCATTCTTCAGCTTGCTCGGGCGGCAGGGGAGCGCCACGCTCGCCGGTGTTTCCGGCCCGAGGGGGGCCCAGGCCGTTAGCGGTGGTATGGCGAATTGCAAGGCGAGCAGTTCGGAGCCATGTGCCGCTTAACTGACCCGCTGACAGGCAATGCGCCCAAGCCCCGCGCCCCTCCAGTTGCGATTGCAAAATCGGTTCAAAAGACAAGAAGCCTGAGCTGCGAGACGGCGGGGCAGTTACGCTGCCAACGTCCGGCCCCGCCGCCCGAAGCATCAGGCTAACGCTAGGGCTCACAGGCCCAGGAGCACCTGACATGAGAAGTCTATCGGAAAAGCTCGCGAAATTCACGGGATCGGCGGCCCGGCCCGGCAAGCATCCATGGCGGCTGTTGAGCCCTGCGGCAAATTTAATGGCGGTGCTGGCGCTTATCGCGCTGTGTGCCGCGCCGGCACCGGCGGCGGATGACGTTCAATATTACTGCAACGGTAGCAGCGGCTCTGCATGCCTTGTCTTTCAGCTCGACGGCGCCAACCTGCCGGGTGGAGCCAACGCCGACACCTGCGTAGGCGCCTTCATTGCGGGCAAGTACAGCTGTAGCAATTCCACCGTCGGAGCGGAGGGTAACCCTATCTGGCCAGCGGATTGGGATGCATTACTTTATCCAAGCCTGACCAGCGGCACCGGTGTGCCATCGGTTCCGCCCAATCCGCCCGCCGGTTCGGCCTACACATTCAGCTTACCCTGGACTGGCGGCTTCGGTTCGTTCAGCGGCATTTTCACCAGTTCGCTGGTGGTGAGCGGAACCTCGGAGATACTCAAGCAAGGCAGCAAGAACACGGGCGATATCTCGACCTGGGTGGTTGCGACCCAGGCAAGTCCGCCCAAGGACGCGTTTTTGGCGGCGGCGCTGGCGACATATACGGGCCCGCCAAATACTGCTTACGCCGCCCATCAGCTCTTCTACCATGCCGCAACGCGTCTGTCGCCCAATGGTTCGACAACCGAGGGGATCTGGCTGTTCCAGCAGAACGTCGAGATTTGCCGCAGCGGACCCAACGCCGGTACCAGATTGTGCGTCGCCGGCACGCCAACCCTCGCCCACCATCAGAACAAGGACCTTTTTCTGTTTGTAAGCTATGGCAGTGGTTCCGCGACTGTGCAGGCCGCCATCTGGCAGAATGGCGCGCTGGTCACGACGCCAGGGGCAATCTCCCTATGTCCCAACCCGAATGATGACGCGTGCGCGGTCACAAATGCGAAGAGCCCGATAATCCTTGGCAGTCCCGATGGGCCTCAATCGCCGGGGACGGGCTTCAACGTCAGCGGAACGGGTTTTGCGGGATTCGCGGGCGGCGTCGTCCCGATCATGCAATTCCAGGAAGGCGGCCTCGATCTCAACCGCATCTTTGCCGGCAACGCACCCTGCTTCAGCAGCGCCATGTTCGCCACGGTGTCATCGGGCAGCAGCCCGGCTAGCGCATCGCTCAAGGCCTTCATGATCGGCAGCTACAACACCTGCGCGATCAGCGCCACCAAGTCGTGCGCGGCAGGCACCATATCGGGCGGCAACATCACCTACCCGATCAGCGGCAGCGTGGAGAACATCGGGGGTGGCAAAGTCACCAATCTGAGTCTGACCGACAGCTTCAACGGCAACCCGCAAAGTTTCGATACCAATTCTCTGACTTGCGCGTGTGCCGATGCGAACTGCACGATCGCGGGCACCAACTGCGCCAGCGTGACGCTGCAACCGGGCAGTACCGCCACCTACTCCGCCTCGATCACCACTGCCAACAACGGCGGTCCCGACGTCATCACGGCAACCATGGCGGGCGTGGGCGGCGGTTCAGCCACGGCAAAGTCCAACACCGCCAATTGTCCAGCCAATTCGCTCAGCACGATGATCGACGTGTCGAAGGACTGTAAGCCGGGCACCACGTTGGTGAGCCAAAGCGGTCTGGTCGCGGTTCAAGTTGGGGTCAGCGGCACGGTTACCAACAGCGGTCAGGCGCCGCTCGATGTCACGATCTACGATTGCTATGGCGCGACATTCGGCGTGCCCGGCGCTGGAACCTGCCCTACCGTGGATCCCAACAGCTGTACGGTCAACGGCGGCACGCTGACAACCGTTGCAACGGTTTCGGGCCTCGCGCCGGGCGCCTCCAAGAACTATAGCGATACCTACTTGCCCAGCGCGGTGCCAAGCGGAGCCCCCTTCAACTTCAGTGACCAGGTCCTGGCGGTCGGCACCTGCGCGGGAACATTTTGTACATGTCCGACGGTCTCAAACGTGGCCAATCAAACCTGTCCGCTGTGCCCGGCCGGTCCGTAGCAGCGTCAAGCCCGGGCGCGATGAGCAGTTGGCAGGGGGCGTGAGTGTTCAAACCCACGCCCCGGCTTTCAGAATTTGACTGGCGCGACTGTTACTGAACGGAGAACTCGGCGCTTGCGCTGGCCGAGGCACCATTGACGGTGGTCTGGGCCATTGCCGTATAGATGCCCTTGGCGGGATGGCGGCCCAGTTTGAAGCTGAAGGAAGCGCCGCCGTTGCTGCCGGTCGTGCGGCTGCCGTTTACCACGGAGCCATCGGGCAGCGTGATGGTAAAGGCTACGGCGGCCTTGGCCACCGCAACTCCCTGCGCCGTGACCGTCGCAGTCACGACCACGGTCTGGCCGGCGCTGTAGGTCGACTGAGTGGTGGCGACCGTCAAAGCAAGCGGCAGGCTGATCACATACGTCGCCGCGGCCGAGTTGGTATAGACAAAATCCACCATGCTGGCCGCCGTTACCGAAACCGGCTGCGAACCATCGGGTGCGCCGGGGGGCGATGTCACCGACAATGACGTCCACGAACTTGTTCCGGGACCGATCGTAAGCTGCGAACCCGCCAACCCGCCCGTCCATCCGTAGGGCAATGCGGACTGCAGCTTAAACGCAGACGCGCCGCAGTTCGAAGAGTCGGCGTTGGTGACCGAAACCGTATAATTCACCGTGCTGCCGGCGGCGATCGGACCGGCCTGAGCGGGCGAAATCGCGATTTGCGGCAGCGCCCGCAGGCAGTTGGGCTGCGTCAGGCTGATGGCGACGCCGGCGCCGGCGCCGGCGGCGTCCGCCGACTGCGTGGTAATGACAAGGCCGGCGTCGGAGTCGGCGTAACTTGCGCCCGCCACCAGTGCGACATCGTTCCACTCGAAGTAGGCGGAGCTGTTGGGAGTCATATCGAGCAGATCGCTGGAATTAGCGTCGCCCTGTTGCGCCAGATGGACGACTACGCCGCCGGTGACGTTTTGGTTGGCCATCGAGGATATGAACGAATCGAAACCCAGCGCCTGGCGATACTCAATGTAGTAATAGTAACTGGCGCCGGTTGCAGGATTGGTGAACTTGAGGATCTTGAGCGCTTTCGCTTTCGAGTCGGCGGTTTCATACGGCGCCAGAAAGTAGGTGCCCGATGTGTTCGCCGCGGTGATCGGCGGCGATGATCCGTAGTTGAGCCATCCCAGCCGTTCCTTCTGAAAGGCGTTGTAATGGCCCTGCTGCGAGCCCATCGTGTCGATGGTGTCGAAATACTCATAGACGGTGCACTCTCCGCTGAGAGCAACCGCACCGCAATCCAGTCCGTGCGAATGGTAAAGACCCAGATTATGGCCTAATTCGTGAGCTATAGCGCCGACCTGCAGGGAGTTGGTAGTGGTTCCGCCTCCGTTTATCCATGCCTGCGATGGATTTCCGCCAACAGTAGCCATTCCCGACCAGCCGCACGCGGAGTTGTACGGGAAAACATAGATGAGCCGCGTGTAGGCAGCCGGACTCACACCCGCAGAAGCCGCGGCGGAATTGGCGTCGGCCGCGATCTGGATGGAATCGCATCCGGCGCTGGAGTAGGGAATTGTATACCATCCGTAAACATTGCCGGTCAGTTGCGTTTGCCCGTACGATGCTTCCATCAGAAAGCCGCTGGCACCGGCGCTGCCGAATACCGCACTCTGCACCTGCGCCGCGGTCCATGGCCGATTGGCCGGATCGTCCTGGAAATTGACGAGCATCACCGCGGTCGATTGCGCACCCAACGTGTTGGGCAACGGCGCAGCCAAAGAACCGGTGGCGGGCGCCGCCGTGATGCTCGCATTGCCGGAGGCCAGCATCAGGCTGCCGTCGGGTTGTGGGATGGCGCGCAGGCGCACGCTGGTGCCGGTCAGGAGATGCGTCGGAGGGCTGTTGGCGAAATGTAACGATAATCGGCGCTGCGGCGTTTGCAGGAAATAAAGGTAGCGTCCGCGCTGTGCGAAGTCCTGGTGCACGACCACGAAACGGCCTTCAAGCTCCACCGCGCGACCCGCGGTAGGCGCGCGTACTTGGGACACGCCGCCTACGCCCGCAGCTTCGCGCGCATCGGCCAAAACCAGGGTTAAAGAGAGCAAGACAATGAAAATGCACCAGCCGCCAGTGGACCGCAGCGCCGCCATCCCAACCCTCCCCGCCGATTTGCAAACGCCACAACAAGCGGCATTGCCACCGCCATCCGCATCGAAAGTGCTCCCCGCTTACTCAATTGTCAATAACCTGATGTTTCGGTTATCTACGTATTGTAAATCAATGATGCCGTCTTCAAAGTTCTGCAACGGCAGCGGCGAACTTCGCACCGGCGATTTCACACATTGAGGAAAATTTCCCGGGTATCCTTGGCGCTGAGCCTGGTGACGGAGGTGATGCGGTCGGTGAACTGGGCCAACGTGGAAGTCTCGCTGGAGCCGACGTCGACCAGCACGCCGAAGATCTTGAATTGCAGCTCCTGCTTGCGCTGGTGCAACTGCGCCAGCCATTGCGGACTGACCTGACATTCGCCGTCGGTGATGATCACGATGTCGCCGCGGCGCAGCTTTTTGTTGTCGAGCAGCTCCACGGCGGCGTCCAGCGGGCGCTCGAACTCGGTGCCGCCGCCGGGAAAATATTCGGCCAGCTCCAGCACCTTGGACAGCTCGGGTTGGTAGCGCCGCTGATCGTTCATGTCGAGCACCTTAAGGCTGCCCTCGCCCGAGGAAAACAGCACGGCGCGAAACAGCCGGCGCTGGCGGCGCGCCAGATCCATCAGCGTCAGCGTCACCGCCTTGCCCCACAACTCCTTGTCGCCCTGCATCGAGGAGCTGAGGTCCAGACACACCACCATCGGGCCCTTACCCTTCTCCTCGTCCTTGCGGAGCTGGTACTGGAGGATTTCGCTCTCGAGCAGGCGGCGCTTGAAATCGCGATAAAGGATCGGATGGTGCAGGGCGACGAGTTCGGAGGGGATCATGCGAGCCAGCTCCGAACCGCGCTCGATGTCATAAAGTTCGTTGGGGCCGCGGTCAAGGTTCTTGCGGCGCAAAGCGAGCGCGTCCTGCTTGAAACGCCCCACCATCCGGGCCAGCTCGGCGATTTTGCGATTGCGCGCCAGTCGCCGTCCCAGCTCCAGCCGCTCGCCGGCCGACAGGCGCCCAGCCTGGCCGAACTCCAGGCCGAAATCGTGCGCATCCTGGGCGATCTGGTCGATTTCCTCGACCAACTGGGCGCTCTTGCGCTCCAGGCGCCTGAGCTCGCTCTGGCGCGCCTGCGTAAGCGTCTGCTCGACGTCGCGGGCCTTATGATTGAGCCGCGCCTCGGAAACCTGTGCGGCACGCGCTGCCGCTTCCTTAAGCTCCTCCATCTTGCGCGCCAGCTCCTGCGCGTCGGCGGTGCTGCTTTCCTGTCCCGCCTCAGACGGCGGCTGCTCACCGGCGGCCTTCAACGCCTCTGCGCGCTCTTTGAGGTCCTCTTCCTGATGCTTGAGGTCCCACAGATCCAGCATCTCGCGCCGGTTGATCAGGCGCTGGCTGCGGACCATTTCGATTACCTCCTCGCCCAGTGCCATCGCGGCGATGGCCGCCTTGTCCTCTTCGAGGAGGGTACGCAGCTTGAGCGCCTCGAAGGTGGGCGAGGCGAGCAGTTGGCGCAAAATCGTGCGATTAAGCATCGCGCTGCGCCGCACCTGGTCCGGTTCAAGCCAGACCAGGTTGTACTTGAACAGGCCAAGGAAGATGTCCTGCAGCAGTGCACCAAAATATGGCACCAGGTTTTCGCCCGATTCGACCAGTTGGGCGACCGTCGGCGCACTGGCCAGAATCTCCTTCCACACCCGCCGGTCGTAACTGTCACATTCAAGCCATCGCGACTCGTCGGGCACGGCCGGGACGTAAACCGGCGCTTTGGCTTTTCGTTTTTTCCCCCGCGACGCCATCGTGCACCAGCTTACCCCAGCGCTGCCCAAGCCGCCATCGCCGTGCTGCAGAGGCGCTGCGGAACAATGTTTGACCTTGATGTGGCGGATACTTGAAAGAAGCTTGACGCGCGGAACAAAATCGTCCAAGGGATAGCCGGGGTTGACGGCGTTATGACCAATGGTGCTGGGAGCAGCGAGCTGGGACGGCGCCATCACTCGCTTTTGATGGCCGTTATCCAGGATTTTGTCGCCAGCGCGGAACCGGTGGGCTCACATCATATCGCCTCCAGGTATTCGCTGGGGGTACGGGCCGCGACCGTGCGCAGCATGATGGCGCAGTTGGAAGCAGATAACTTCCTTTATCAGCCCCATACCTCGGCCGGACGGGTCCCGACTGCCAAGGCGTTTCGCTATTACGTTGACCATGTGATGCCCAAGCGGCAAATCGGCCGCAACGATCGCGTGCAAATCGAATACTGCTACTCGGAGCGCTCACGCGACCTGAGCGAAGTGCTGCGCGAGACCTCGCGATTGCTGGCGCTGATGACCGGTCAGGCGGCCGTGGTGCTGACGCCGCGCTTTGAGGCGATTGAGCTGGCGCGCGTCAACTTTATCCGCCTGCGCGAGTCCCAGGTGATGGCGGTGATGGTGGCGAGGGGCGGCGGCGTACAGACCCGCGTCGTTGCCAGCGGCCGCGACTACAGCCAGGAAGAATTGGAGCGGATGGCCCGCTATCTCAACGAGGCTTTGGAAGGCCGTACCTTGGAACAGGCCCGGAGCTGGATCGAGAACGCGCTCCAACAAGAGCGTGTGCGCTACGACCAGTTCGTGCGCGCTGCACTGACCTTGGGCGACGCGGTGGTAAGCCGGCCGATCCCCTCGGAGGTGTACGTCGAGGGCAGCGCCGCGGTGTTGCGTCAGCCCGAGTTCAGCGACCCGGAGAAATTACGCGAATTGCTGGCCGCTTTGGAAGACAAAACCGCTCTGCTCGACCTGCTCGAACGTACGCTCAACGCCGGCAGCGTCGAGGTGTCGATCGGCGATGAGCACGACCCGCGGCTGAGCGACCTCAGTGTCGTGGCGGCCGCCTATTCAAAGGGAGCGATGCCGCTGGGCAGCCTGGGTGTGGTGGGACCGATGCGGATGGATTACGAGCGCGTCATCGGATTGGTTGATTACACCGCCCGGGCGCTTTCGCGGGTGCTCGGCTCCTGAGTATTTTCCAAGCAACGTCAACCGAAAATCGCGCCCCTGCCTATCGTGCGTGCAGACGTCGCTAACTCTGGCCGGCCCTACCCAGGCGCGGACCCTCGGTAGAGAGGATTCCGGTGCCCGTGCGGTTCGTCGAAGCATCCTTGATCCGGCCGCAGGCCATCTCTGATTGGGACGCAGGAGACCGGGATCGATGAGCCGGGGTCTGGCATCGGCTAAAACCGTGGTTATCTTTTAGGCGAGTCTTGAGGTTTGTGTAGGGTAAAATGACCGAGAAGACGAGCAAGATCGAACCCGCCGCCCAAGAGGGCGCAGTTCAGTCCAGCGCCCCCTCGGAGGCCGAGCTTGAGCAATTGCCGCCGGCGGAGGTGCGCAAGAGGCTTCTCGAAGCGCTGACAAGCCTTGCGGAGAAACAACAGGCGTTGGAACAAAAAGAGAAGGAAGCCGCGGAATACAAGGACAAATACTTGCGCGCGCTGGCGGAATCGGAGAACGCCCGCAAACGCATCCGTCAGCAGGCCGAGGAAAGCGCACGCATTCAGCGCGAAGGGCTGCTGCGCGACCTGCTGACGATCATCGACAACCTGGAACGTGCGGTCGCTGCCGCGCGCGACGGCGGCAACGGCAAGCCCATCGTGGAAGGCGTCGAGATGGTGCTGCGTTCGATGATCGATTTCCTGCGCAGCCATGGCGTCACGCAATTGAGTGCACTCGGCCAGCCCTTCGATCCGCTGCTGCATGAGGCGGTAGATAGCGTCGAAACCACCCAGCATGAGCCCAATACGGTGGTTGACGAGTTCGTGCGCGGCTATTACATCGGCGACCGGCTGCTGCGGCCGGCACGGGTAGCGGTCTCGCGCCTGCCGGCGCCTGCGGGCGAGCCGCGGTCGGGCGATGGTGAGGTTGAAAATCACTAAGTACTGGTTATGTTTTTGAGCAAAGCACACAAATCGGACCGGCGTTTTAACGCCGGTTTGCGATAAGAAGAGGCAGACAATGGCCAAAGTAATCGGCATCGACCTCGGTACCACCAATAGCTGCGTCGCCATCATGGAAGGCGGCGACCCGGTGGTAATTGCCAACTCTGAGGGCAGCCGTACCACGCCCTCCGTGGTCGCTTTTACCGAATCCGGTGAGCGGCTGGTGGGCCAAATCGCCAAGCGGCAGGCGATTACCAATCCGACCAATACGGTGTTTGCGATCAAGCGCCTGATGGGACGGCGCTACGAGGACGCCGAAGTCCAAAAAGCGATCAAAGTCCTGCCCTACAAGGTGGTCAAACACGATGACGGGGCGGCGTGGGTGGAAATCCGCGGCAAGAAGTACAGCCCCGCCGAAGTTTCCGCCTTCATCCTGCAAAAGATGAAGCAGACTGCCGAGGATTACCTGGGCGAGAAGGTCACCGAAGCGGTGATTACCGTTCCGGCTTATTTCAACGATAGCCAGCGTCAGGCCACCAAGGACGCCGGCCGCATCGCCGGGCTCAACGTCTTGCGCATCATCAACGAGCCGACCGCCGCGTCGCTGGCGTACGGGCTGGATAAGAAGAAGGATGAAAAGATCGCGGTCTTCGACCTGGGCGGCGGCACCTTCGATATCTCGATTCTTGAACTGGGTGACGGCGTGTTCGAGGTCAAGGCCACCAACGGCGATACTTTCCTGGGCGGCGAAGACTTCGACCAGCGCATCATCGACTACCTGGCCGACGAATTCCGCAAGGATCAGGGCATCGACCTGCGCAAGGACCGGATGGCGTTGCAGCGGCTGAAGGAGGCGGCGGAGAAGGCCAAGTGCGAGCTGTCCACCGTGATGGAGACCGACATCAACCTGCCCTTCATCACCGCGGATCAAAGCGGTCCCAAGCATCTCAACATGAAACTGACGCGGGCCAAGCTTGAAGCGCTGTGCGCTGACCTGCTCGACCGCCTGGAGGAGCCCTGCCGGATGGCATTGCGCGACGCCGGGCTCAAGACCAGCGACATCAATGAGGTCGTCTTGGTCGGCGGCATGACGCGCATGCCTGCGGTGCAGGAGCGGGTGCGCCGGCTATTCGGGCGCGAGGGCCACAAGGGCGTCAACCCCGACGAAGTAGTGGCGGTGGGCGCGGCGATTCAGGGCGGCGTGCTCAAGGGCGAGGTCAAGGACGTCCTGCTGCTCGACGTGACGCCGCTGTCGCTGGGAATCGAGACTCTGGGCGGTGTCTTCACCAAGCTGATCGAGAAGAACACCACCATTCCAACCCGCAAGAGCCAGGTCTTCTCCACCGCTCAGGACAATCAGACCGCGGTGACGATCCGGGTCTTCCAGGGCGAGCGCGAGATGGCGGTGGACAACAAGCTGCTCGGCCAGTTCGACCTGATCGGCATACCGCCCGCCCCGCGCGGGATGCCGCAGATTGAGGTCACCTTCGATATCGACGCCAACGGTATCGTCAACGTGCACGCCAAGGATCTCGGCACCAACAAGGAGCAGTCGATCCGAATCACGGCATCTTCGGGTCTGACCGAAGAAGAGATCAAGCGGATGGTGCGCGACGCCGAGTCCCATGCCGAGGAGGACAAGCGCAAACGCGCGGTGGTCGAGGCACGCAACAAGCTCGACAACCTAATCTACACCACTGAGAAGTCGCTCAAGGACTATGGTGCGGATATGGATGCCGCCTCCAAAAAGTCGGTCGAGGACGCGCTGGCCGCAGCCAAGTCCAAGCTGGAATCGCAGGATGCCAACGAACTCAACGTGGCGGCCGAGTCTTTGGCGACCGCTTCGCACAAGCTGGCCGAGGCGATGTACAGCAAAACCCGCGCCCAGCAAGGTGCGGGTGCCGGGGCAGGCGCGAGTGCCGGTTCCCAGGATGGCAGCCAGGGCGAGGGCAAGAAGGAAGACGTGGTCGACGCCGACTACCGCGAGGTAAAGGACTGAGGGCTAAGGAACCCCGGCTCGCTGCCGGGGTTTCTGCTTTCACGCCACGGTAATTCCGAGTTCATGGATTGAGTATCGTTACGGCGGATGGCCGCGGACGCAAAAGAACCTTGCGCTTGCCTCCTCAGGCGCGTGCGCCTACCGTTGGGCCACAAACTAAGGTAAGATAAGGCTCGGGATGCCAAGCAACAGTAAACGCGACTACTACGAAGTACTCGGCGTCTCGCGCGGCGCGAGCGACGATGAGATCAAAAAGGCTTACCGCCGCCTCGCCGTTCAATATCATCCCGATCGCAACCCCGGCAATCGCCAGGCCGAGGAGAAGTTCAAGGAAGTTAACGAAGCCTACCAGGTGCTCTCCGACTCAGACAAGCGCGCCCAGTATGACCGCTTCGGCCATGCCGCTTTCCAAGGACCGCAAGGCGGCGGCGGATTTGGCGGGTTCGACTTCACGCAGGGCTTCGAAGACGTCTTTTCCGACATCTTCGGGGACTTCTTCGGCACCGGGCGCGGCCGCTCGCGTTCACGCAGCCGGCGCGGCGACGATTTGCGCTACGACCTGGAAATCGACTTCGAGGACGCCCATCGCGGCGCCGAGCGGATCATCAAGGTCGCGCGCCTGGCACAGTGCGAGGCCTGCAATGGCACCCGGACGGCGGCCGGGTCGGGCGGCCTGCGCACCTGTCCCAATTGCCGCGGCACCGGCCAGGTCCGCACCCAGCAGGGCTTCTTCTCGATTTCCACCACCTGCGCCCAATGCCGCGGCGAGGGCAGTATCATTTCCGACCCGTGTCCCAAATGCCAGGGACAGGGGCGCCTGCGCAAGCTGCAATCGCTGTCGGTGCGCATCCCGCCGGGCGTCGACAACGGGTCGCGGCTTAAGCTGCGCGGCGAAGGCGAAGCCGGCTATGGCGGCGGTCCGGCGGGCGACCTGTACGTCGTAATCCACGTCCGGGAGCATCCGATTTTCGCCCGTCAGGACAACGACGTAATCGTCGAGGTTCCGATCAGTTTCCCGCAAGCGGCCTTGGGTGCTGAAATAGAAGTGCCTACGCTGGACGGCAAGGTCAAATTCAAGATCCCCGCCGGCACCCAGTCGGGCAAGGTTTTCCGTCTCAAGGCCAAGGGCTTCAGCGACCTGCACGGCTACGGGCGCGGCGACGAGCTGGTCAAGATCGTAGTCGAGACGCCCAAGCGCTTGAACGCGCGCCAGCGCGAACTGCTCGAAGAATTCGCCCGAGCTTCGGGCGAAGACGTCAACCATCCACTGGCCAAGGGCTTCGTCGACAAGCTCAAGGAGATGTTCGGCTAAGCTCGCTCAGCCAACGCGGAGCGGTCCTCAGAGACCGCTTCCTCCTGCGCATTGATTGGTGGCGCGAGCGGAAAAAAACGCTCGCGCGTCATCGGCGGCCCGCTCCGCTCATAACCTTTCCAATTTCCAGGCGCAATGCCGGCCGGGATGCGGCGGGCCCGGACTGCTATTTCGACAGCTCGGCCTCGATTGCTTTTTTGACCTCCGCGTCCTGCGGATTGAAATCCGGGGCAAAGCGCGCCACGACCCGGCCTTCACGGTTGACCAGGAACTTCTCGAAGTTCCACATGATGTCGGTATCATTCTTGGGGCCCAGACCGTGAGAATCCAGGGTCTTGCGCAAGGCGCTGTCGGGCTTGCCCTGTGCCTTGGGGCACTGTTCGATCAGCGCACGGTAAAGTGGATGCTGTCCGTCGCCCTTGACCACGATCTTCTCGAACATCGGGAACTGGACGCCGAACTTGCTGTGGCAGAACTGCTGGATTTCCTCGTTGCTGCCCGGCTCCTGGCCGGCGAATTCATTGGCGGGAAAGCCCAGCACCACCAGTCCGCGGTCGCGATACTCCTCGTAGACCTTTTCCAGGTCCGCGTACTGTGGCGTCAGGCCGCACTTGGATGCGACGTTGACGATCAGCATCACCTTGCCCTTGTAATCGCCCAGCGAAACATTGGAGCCGTCGATGCGGCGGACCGGGATATCGTAAAGGGCGCTCATCGCTAATCAGCCTCCTGTGTGAGTTGTCGATCGGCCGATCGAACCTGTAATCGATCGGCGCACTGGCTGGCAAGCCTCGCGCTCAGGCGAAGGGTGCCCCGATGATGGTGGAAAGGCGCTCCAGATCGACCGGTTTGACCAGGTGCACGTCGAAACCCGCCTCGTGCGCTTGCTGCCGGTCGCGCGGCTGGCCATAGCCGGTCAGCGCCACGAGGAAGATACTGCGGCCCCCCGGCGCGGAGCGGATTTGGCGGGCAACCTCGTAGCCGTCGAGGCTGGGCAATCCGATGTCGATCAGCGCCATGTCGGGCTTCAACGCCAGCGCCTGCTCCACGCCGTGCGGTCCGTCGGCCGCTTCGTAAATCTCGTGCCCCGACAGTTCCAGCAGCGAGCGCAGCGCTTCGCGGGCGTCGGCGTTATCCTCCACGATCAAGACCCGCCGACGAGTTCTTCGCTTGATCGCGATGGCGGCGGGTTCGGCCTTGGGCGGCGGGGCGGCGATGCGTGGCAGCCGCACGGTGAACACGCTGCCCTGTCCCGGCCCGGGGCTGGCCGCCTCCACCGAACCGCCGTGCAAGCCGACCAGACGGCGGGTCAGCGTCAAGCCAATCCCCAACCCTCCGACCGGCCGGTCAAGTTCCTGCTCATTCTGGACGAACAGGTCAAAGACACGCGGCAACAGCTCGGCCGAAATTCCCATCCCGCTGTCCTCCACGCGCAGCACCGCGTCGCGCCCCTCGGTCATCACGCTGACCCGGATCCGCCCGCCCGCCGGCGTGTACTCGACGGCGTTACGCAGCAGGTTGGTGGCGACCTGCTCCAGACGCGTCGGATCGCCGTCGACCCATACCGATTCGATGTCCACCTTGACGTCGTAGGGGGAAAGCCGGTCTTCCAGGGCGTCGAGGCAGGCCTGCACGCTCTCGGCCAGGTCCATTTTGCGCCGATGCAGGTCGATGCGGCCGGTGGTGACTCGCGCCACGTCGAGCAGGTCGTCCACCAGGCGGCGCAGATGCTTAAGCTGGCGGCTCATTATCTGGCGCGCGCGCCCGGTGCGCTGGGGGTCGGTGCTGCAGCGCTCCAGGGTCTCCATGCTGGCGACGATGGCGCCGAGCGGATTGCGCAACTCATGCCCCAGCATCGCCAGGAATTCGTCCTTGGCGCGGCTGGCTTCCTCGGCCGCGGCCCGCGCCAGCCGCTCATTTTCGTGCAGCCGGGTGCGCTCGATCGCCACCGCCGCGCGATTGGCCACCAGCCGAATCAGGTCCAGATGTTCTTCGGTGAATTCACGCGGCGTGAAGCTGCCTACGTGGATAACGCCAATGAGAGTATTCTCGATCTTAAGCGGCGCTCCCACCAGGGACTTCAGATGCCGGCGAAGGAGCGGGTTGACCGCCTCCGCCGCGGCCGTATCGTTGAAGATCAGGCCGCGGTCGCTGGTTGCGATGCGCCCCTCGATGCCCCGCCCCAACGGCACCTTGAGGTCGGGGTCGACCTCCTCCTCAAACCCTACCCAGGCTGCCGGGCTCAGTTCGCGCTCGCCGGGTTTGAGCAGCAGCACGCTGGCGGTATCGGACTGGAAGGCGGCTTTGAGCCGGGCCAGCAAATCCTGCAGCATCTCGTCCAGCGTCTGTTCCGGCAAGGGGCTGTCGGTCACCGCCTGCAACTGTTGCAGCTTGGAGGCCGCGGCCTCCGCTTCGGCGCGCGCGATCTGCTCGGCGCGCAGCAGTTTCTCGCGCTCGCGCTGGGCCCGTTTTTGTTCCTCGATCTCGGTACACGAACCGAACCACTTGACAATCGCGCCTTCGCCGTTGCGGATGGGGCGGGCGCGCGCGATGAACCATCGATAGTTGCCGTCGGCCGCCCGCATGCGAAACTCCTGTTCAAACGGTTCGCCCTTGCCGACCAACCGCAGCCATCCCTGGCCGGCCCGCTCCACGTCCTCGCGATGGAGGGCGGAGACCCAGCCCATTCCCACCGCAGCCTCCTTCGGCATTCCCGTGTACTCGCAGAACCGCTGGTTGGTGTAATCAATCATGCCGTCGGGATTGCCGGTAAAGAGGATGTCGGGAACGGTATCCGCCATCAGGCGGAATTGCTCTTCGCTTTCACGCAACGCGCGGGTGACGCGCTTGTGTTGGGAGATATCGCGCGCGATGCTGGAGGCACCGATGATGCGTCCGCTGCGATCCTTGATCGGCGAGACGGCCAGCGAAACGTCCACCCGCCGTCCGTCCTTGTGCATCCGCACCGTTTCCGCCAGCGACACCACCTGGCCGCGGTACACGCGCTCAAAGACTTTGGCTTCCTCATCGAGCCGATCCTCCGGCACCAGGATACTGATTGGCTGGCCCACCGCCTGCTCGGCGCTGTAGCCGAACAGCCGCTCCGCGCCGGCGTTCCACGATGTGATCCGGCGGTCCGGACTCTGGCCGATGATGGCGTCGCCGGAGGAATCGACGATGGCAGCCAGGCCGGCCCGCTCTTCGTCGGCCCTGCGGCGCTGAGCAACGCCGGCGGCAATCACCAGCGACAGGCACATCACGCTTAGGAAGCCCTGCAGCAAAAGCAGCGGACTGCCCGGGTCGCTGATGGCAAATGGACCGAGGGCCCGATGGGTGCCGGCGACGGCGATGGCGGAGAGCACGAAGTTGGCCACCGCCGTCTCGCGCGGGCTGAATCGAAACGCCACCCAGATCAGAAACGGAATGCATAAGAAGTCGATCGGCTCGCGCTGGATGTCGGGCGGCAACACCCCGCCGAACACGAGCCAACTGACGAACGCCAGCAAGCCAAACAGCAGCCCGAATTCCAGGCTCTGCTTGCGGTCCCAGTTAAGGCGCGGATTAAGGCCGCACAACAGCATCAGGGGTGCAAAGACCAGGTCGCCGGCCGCATCTCCCAGCCACCAGGTAAACCAGATCCGTCCGAAGTGGGACGATTTTGCGTAGCCGGTCAAGGTCAGGCTGGCGACGCCGATGGTGGCACTCACCATCGTACTGGCCACGGCGGCCAGGGCGATGAACTTGAAGGCGTCCAGGGCGCGATCGAAAGCGGCGCAACCGTTGGCAAAACGATTAACCAGGTAAGCGCCGGCCAGCGCCTCCAGCGTGTTGCCCGCCGCGATGCCGAAGGAACTCGCAACGGAGCCGGCGGTGGTGGCGTTGACCAAAAACGCGGCCACGAAGACCGCCGGCCATAGGCGGTAGCCAAACAACAGCATGGCCGCCAGCGCAATTCCGGCCGAGGGCCAGAACGCTGAGGTGTTGGGCTGAATCGACGCAAACAGCAGGCCGAACTTGCCGGCCAGGAAGTAAAGGATTACCAGGCCCGCCGCCACCAGCAGGTTGGTGGGGAGCAGCAGCCGCGCGGTCAGCTCACTGTGAACCGGGCCGAGTGCGATTGCGCCTTGCGAACCGGTGGAGACTGGCTTGCTGTAATCCAATCCCGCCAAAGCCTACTTCCCGTGCGTATCCCGTGGCACCGATGCCACTTGGCATTAAAAAATTTCACAGAGCGCTCACTTAAAGCAACAAAATGCATTGGCCAGTTTACTATCTGACGATACCCGTCCGTTCCGGGCACATTTTTGGACCAAGCTGCGGCGTTGCGCGAAATCGTTAAAAACCTGCGGTTTTGGCGCGCCGGTCCAGCAGCGACAGCGTTTTGTCCCGCTCCGCCGACGGCATCGCGAACACCGCGCGCTCGATACCCATTGCCTCGTAGGCGTCCAGTTGCTTGCGATCGTTGGGCGCAAACAACGCCGTTATGGGGAAGGCTTTGGGATCGCGCCCGGCCTGCGCCAGTTCCTCGCGCAGCGTTGCCACCGAGACGCTCAACTGCTCCACCAGCACCGCGCTGGGCAGCCATCCGTCGCACTGACGCGCGGCGTACCTGATTGCCAGCGAGCCATTGCCTCCCATCAGCACCGGCGGATGCGGCTTCTGCAGCGGTTTGGGGTAGCACCACATCGGTTCGAAGTTGACGAACTGGCCGTGGTATTCGGACCTGTCCTGCGTCCAGATCGCCTTCATGGCGGCCACCTTCTCGCGCATCACCTTGCGGCTGTTCTTGAACTGCACGCCGTGATTCTCCATCTCCTCGGCGTTCCATCCCGAACCGATCCCCAGTTGGACGCGGCCGCCGGAAAGCCGGTCCAGCGTGGCGATCTCCTTGGCCAGCACGATCGGGTCGCGCTCGACCACCAGGCAGATGCTGGAGCCGATGATGATTTTTTTGGTGGCCGCAGCCGCAAACGCCATCCCGGTCAGCAGTTCGTAGCCGTCGATATATTCGCGCGGCAGCTCGCCGCCCAACGGATAGGGCGAGCGGCGCGAGCAGGGGATATGGGTATGTTCGGGCAGCCACAGCGACTCGAAACCACGCTCCTCGACCGCACGCGCCATATCATCGACGCGAATCGCATAATCGGTGGGAAAATATACAACTCCGTACTTCACGCTGAATTCCTTTCCGTAAGTTCCGGCCTGCGAAAATTATCAATTGGGCAGCCACGCCAGGGCGCGCACTTCGCCGAACTCGCGGCGCAGTTTGCTCCACGAATCGCCGCCGTCGGTGCTCAGGTATAGGTATCCGTGCAGGCTGTTGGCCGCGATGATGCGGGGATTGGCGCGGTTGACCGCGAACCAATAGATCGTCGAGTTGGGCTCCACCGGCAGCGGCAGCTTCTCCCAGTTCTTGCCGCCGTCGCTGGAGCGATGGATCGCGCCGCGCTTGCCGGGAATGAAGTCGCCGTTGGCGACGAAGATGGTGTCCGGGTCGTCGGCCTTGAGCGCGACCCCGCGGCAGTAGGAGATGTTGTCGCGCTCGGCGAATTTGGGAAAGCCGTGCAAGCTCCAGCTCTGGCCCTCGTCGGTGCTGATCCAGATTCCGTCGGGCGTGGTGGCCAGCAACTTGACCGGATTGCCCAGGCTCAGCGCCAGACCATGCAGATCCTGGTTGATGACCTGCTCGCCCAGCGCGGGCAGACGCGTCCAGCTATCGCCGCCGTCGCGGCTGCGGAAGATGCCGTCGATCTCCACGCTGGCCCATAGGTCGCGCGCATTGCGCGGGTCGGGAACGATATTGGTCACTTTGGGCGCCCCCGCAAAGCATCGTTCGACGATGTCGGCCGCCAGCTTCTCCCATCGCTTGCCGCCGTCGAGGGAGCGGAAGATGCCAGGCGGTTTGGTGCCGGCAAAAATTATGTCGGGATCGAAGGGATGCCACGCCACCGACCAGATCTGCATCCCTTCCATCGGCGAGGGCACCAAATCCCACGACTTGCCGTTATCCTCGCTGCGATACAGACCTGCTTCGGAGCCGGCCAGCACGTGATGCGGATGATGGGGCGATACGGCCAGGGCGCGAATCTGGATCTCACCCGGTTCCGCGTAAAATGGCAGATTCATTCGGCTGCGGCGCCAATGCTCGCCGCCGTCGGGACTGTACCATACGCCGGCACCGATCGTGCCTACGCAAAGCGTAAAGTCGTATGCCATCGCTCTTACCTCGCCCGATTTATTGCGGGACCGCCTGCCCAATCATTGATAAATGAGCCGTGCGGTTGACGGGTGCGGCACGCCGTCGCCGGGCCCGTCAAATGCGCTGTGCCTGAAGCTCGATATGCTGGCCGAAGGTGATGAGGCCGCTGGCGGCGACGTCGGTCTTGATGAACGCCTGCATGATGAAATCGCTCATCGAGCCGGGCTCGCCGGGGCGGAAAATCCCCTTGACCTCGACGCGTCCCTTCAGTTCCGGATCCAACCGGTTCTGCAGGTGATCAAGGGTTTTTTCCACTGCATCGAAAGACGGGTAGCGGATTCCGAAGTGCGAGGTCAGTTGCGGATGGCGGCGAAACTTTTCCTCGTACCCGGCAAACGCTGCGGACAACTGCGATTCTCCCGCAAGCGCCTTCTGCAGCAGTTGCTCCAGAGCCCATTGTTCCGACGTCACTTCCGATGCATACAAGGCGTTGTTCAGACCGTACTTGTCGGTGGCGCCGACCGCGATTCCAAGATGCGTGTGGCCGGTGTCGGTAACCGTGCAGCCCAAAGCAGTAAACAGCTTGGTGACCAGATGCCGCTCGCCGGGGCGATAGACCATCTCCAGGTGGTTAAGCAGACGGCCCTTGTAATTCAAAAACCCCTGCGCCTGTGCCTGTTCATCGAGGTTCGCCATGATGCCTTGCCTCTTTTACCCGTTGCAATTGCCTACTGACATGTGGAGCGCATCGCTTAAGGCCGTAGCTAGTCCCTTCGCCTTTGGACGTCAAGCCGATGCGCTAAGCGCCGGCGTAACGCCAGCAGCTGTGATTTGATTCAGAGGCGGCCTCTGCGACAGGCGGCACACATTATGGTGCGCGGCGTCGATCCCTGGAGTAAGGCGGCCCGCGCAGTGAGCCTCAGCCTCGCCCTGCCAGTTCGCGATAGATCAGGCCCCAGCGCACGCCCTGGTCGCTTACGATAACGCCCTGGGCGCCAAAGAATTCAGTGACGCAATCCAGGATCGCGGCGCCGGCGCAGATTACATCGGCGCGTCCCTCGACCATTCCCGGCAGCTGCCTGCGCTGTGCCACCGTCAGGCGGAAAAAGCGACGTGCCGTTTCCGCGACCTGATCGCCGGTGAGCTGACGGCCGTGAACAGAGGAATGTTGCGCCGTGCGCAGGCCCAGCGCGACTGCGGCCACCGTGGTGACCGTGCCGGCCACGCCGACCACGCGCGCGGGACGGAAGTTGTCCCATCCAAGGGCCGCAAGCTGACCCCTGACTGCGGCGTAGATTTGGCCGCGCTCGGCGGGGTCGGGCGGGTCGTGCCGGATAAAACGTTCGGTCAGGCGCACCGAGCCGATTTGCAGACTGACCAGCGCCGCCGCAGCGCCCGACTCGCATCGGATCAATTCGGTCGAGCCCCCGCCGATGTCCACGATCAGCATCGCCTGAGCCGGATCGATCCCAAGCCCGTGAACGGCGGCCAGAAAGTTCAGTTGGGCTTCGGTGCGGCCCGATATGATTTCCAGAGCCACTCCGGTGCGCAGGCGCACCTGTTCGATGAACTCCGGCCCGTTGCGCGCGTCGCGCAATGCCGCGGTGGCGGCAGTCAGAATCTTTTGCGCGCCCAGCGCGCGCGCTTTGTCCACGAACTCCGCGATCGCAGCGAGCGTCAAGGAGGCCGTGCCCGCGTCAAGCATCCCGGTGCGATCGACGCCGCGTCCCAGCCGGGTGATCTTCAACAATTCGGCGAGCGGACGCACGCGTCCGGCGCTCAGATCGGCGACCAGCATCAGCACCGTGTTGGAGCCTACGTCCAGAGCCGCCACGATGGCGGTCCCGTCACTGCCGGCGGCGCTCATGGCTGCGTCCGCGCTCTCAAGCGGCGGCGGTGACCGGCGGAGCGATCGCGAGGTGATGCTCGGCTATCCAGGCGTCCATCGCGCACAGGGCGCGCGCTGCCTGCTCGATCTTCCTGGCCCGTCCGCGGCTGCGGCCCGCCGGCTCCGGCATCAGGCCGAAATTGGCGTTCATCGGCTGAAAGTCGGTACGGCTGGCGTCGGTGATGTAAGCGACAAGCGAGCCCAGCGCGGTCGTGCGCGGCGGTGTGATCGGCTCCCGGCCCGCCACCATTCGCGCGGCGTTGATCGCGGCGAGCAGACCCGCCGCCGCCGACTCGACATAGCCTTCGACGCCGATCATCTGGCCGGCCAGGAAGAGGTCAGGCCGCGTGCGCAAGTTAAGCGAGGGGCTGAGCAAGCGCGGCGAGTCGATGAACGTGTTGCGATGCAGCGACCCGAAGCGGACGAATTGCGCATTGGCCAGCCCCGGAATCATCCGCAGCACCCGCCGCTGCTCCGGATATGTCATCTTGGTCTGAAAGCCAACCATATTGTAGAGGCGTCCCTCACGGTCGTCCTGGCGCAGTTGCACGACCGCGGCGGGCCGCCGCCCGGTGCGAGGATCGACCAGCCCCACCGGACGCATCGGGCCAAAGGCCAGCGTTTTGGGCCCGCGCCGGGCCAGCTCCTCGATCGGCATGCATCCTTCGAAATAGATCGCGCGCTCGAAAGGATGGGCCGCGACCTTGTCCGCGCCGAGCACCGCGGCCACGAAGTCCGCGTACTCCTGCTCCGTCATCGGGCAGTTGATATAGTCGTCGCCGCCCTTGCCGTAGCGCGAAGCCCGAAACGCGATGGTCATGTCGATCGAGTCGGCGGTCACGATCGGCGCGATCGCGTCGTAGAAATACAGATGGCGCGCGCCGATCAGCTCGCTCAGCGCGCCCGACAGCGCCTCGCTGGTTAGCGGACCGGTGGCGATGATCGCGGGTCCGGGCGGGACCGAGGTGACCTCTTCGCGCACGACCTCGATCAGCGCTTCCTGCTCGATGGCGGCGGTGATCGCGCCGGCGAAGCGCTCGCGATCGACGGCCAAGGCGGCGCCGGCAGGCACGGCGGAGGCCGCCGCCGCCGCCATCACCAGCGAACCCAGCCGCCGCATCTCTTCCTTGAGCACGCCCACGGCGGTTTCCAGCGAGGCATTGCGCAGCGAGTTGGAGCATACCAGCTCGGCAAACAGGTGAGTGCGATGCGCCTGGGTCATGCGCACCGGGCGCATCTCGAAAAGGCGCGCACGCACGCCGCGGCGCGCCAGTTGAAAGGCCGCTTCGCTGCCGGCCAGTCCCGCGCCGATTACGCTGACCGTCGGTTCGCCCATTACGATCTCATCCTCATTGCAACCCTCTTCCTCAGGGAGAGGGTGTCGGAGGGAAACTTCACTCATGCGCCCGGTGGCGGCGAGGCGGGCGGCCGCTCGGCCGCCGGGGCGGGCGCTGCCGCCATGTAATCGCATCCTTCTTTGGGACACGACCAGGTGGTGCCGCTGCGCTTGGTGGTCTTTTCAACCAGATAGGGCGAGCCGCACTTGGGACACTTCTGGCCGACCACTTTGTTCCAGCTCGCGAAGGTGCACTTGGGATAACGGCTGCATCCGTAAAACAGCTTGCCGCGCCGGCTGCGCCGCTCCAGCACCTCACCCTCATGGCAGTCGGGGCAGCGCACGCCGGTCTTGACCGGTTCGGCACGCAGTTTCTTGATGCCGTTGCATTCGGGATAGCCCGAGCAGCCCAGAAATTCGCCGAAGCGCGAGCGCCGGCGCACCATCGGCCGCCCGCACTTATCGCACACTTCATCGGTGGCGGGTGCCGGGGCAGGCTCCTTGATTACGATATTGCCCTGCTCGTCGCGCGTGAACTCCTTGGTGTTGCCGCAATCGGGATAGTTGGAGCAGGCCAGAAACTCGCCGTTGCGGCCGAACTTGATCACCATCGCGCCGCCGTCAAGCTCGCACTTGAGCTCGGTCTGGATGCCCTTGCCGATGCCCTTGACCTGGGGCATCTTCTTGCGCGCCTCTCCCAGCCGCTTCTTGAACGGACTGTAAAAGCGCTTGAGCGTCTTGACCCAGTTCTCCTTGCCCTCCTCGACCTGGTCGAGTTCCTCCTCCATGTGTGCGGTAAACCCGGTCTCGACGATATCGGGAAACGCTGCCACCAGCAGGTCGCTGACAATACGGCCCAGCGAGGTCGGGCGCAGGCGCTTGCTCTCGTCCTCGTCGACGTACTCGCGGTTGAGGATGCTCGACATGATCGAAGCGTAGGTCGAGGGACGGCCGATGCCGTTTTCCTCCAGCGCCTTGATCAGCGTCGCCTGCGTGTAGCGCGGCGGCGGCTGGGTGAAATGCTGCTCGGGGAGGAATTCCAGCAGCTTGAGCACCTCGCCCTCGCGCAGTTGCGGCAGCTGTGCCGCCTCCTCGTCTTCCGCCGGCTCATCGACGCCTTCGAGATAGACGCGGATGAAGCCGTCGAATTTCATCACTTGTCCGGTGGCGCGGAACAGCTCGTCGCCGGCGGTGATGTCGACCGTGGTGCGGTCGAACACCGCAGGCGGCATCTGGCTTGAAACGAAGCGGTTGAAGATCAGGGTGTAAAGCGCCAGTTCGTCCCTGGACAGATAGCGCGCCAGCGACTCGGGGTCGCGGCCGACCGAGGTCGGACGGATCGCCTCATGCGCCTCCTGGGCGGATTTAGCGGACCGGTAGTAGTTGGGTTTGTCCGGAACGTATTGCGCACCGAAGCGCTGTTCGATGTAGCCGCGCACCTCGCTCAGCGCCTGCTCCGACACCCGCACCGAGTCGGTGCGCATATAGGTAATCAGTCCGACCGCGCCCTGATCGCCCAGTTCCACGCCCTCGTACAGCTTCTGTGCGATCTTCATGGTCCGCGAGGGCGAAAAGTAGAGCCGGCGTGCGGCCTCCTGCTGCAGGCGCGAGGTGATGAAGGGCGGGGCCGGGCTGCGGCGCACCTCCTTGCGCTCGATGCGGCTTACGACAAAGGGCGGCGCCTTGGGTGCGCGCAGCGCCGCGACAATCGCGTCGGCCTCGGCCTTGGTCAGCTTGTAGTTTTTGTTGTCTACGCGTTGGCCCGCGTGTGTGAACAGCCGCGCCTTGAACGGCGGCGGATTGCCCCCCTCAAGCCTGGCGTCCAGCGTCCAGTACTCCTCGGCGCGAAACGCCTCGCGCTCGCGCTCGCGCTCCACGATCATGCGCAGCGCCACCGACTGCACGCGGCCCGCGCTGATCCCACGCCGGACTTTTTCCCACAGCAGCGGGCTTATTTGGTAGCCGACCAGGCGGTCGAGTACGCGGCGCGCCTGCTGGGCTTCGTACAGGTTGCGGTTGAGTTCGGCCGGATTGGCCAGCGCCTGCCGCACCGCAGCCGGTGTGATTTCATGCAGCAACACACGATGAACCTTGCCGCGGCTGGCGCCGATTTGCTCGGCGACGTGCCAGGCGATCGCCTCGCCTTCGCGGTCAGGGTCGGTCGCCAGGTAGATGTTCTCGCTCTCGCGCGCGGCTTTTTTGATCCCCTCGATAACCTTGTTCTTGCCCTTGATGATCTCGTACTCGGGCAGGAAATCGTGCTCGACGTCCACGCCCAGCTTGTTCTTGGGCAAATCCATCACATGACCGACCGAGGGTGCCACCTGAAAACCGGGCCCCAGGTAGCGTTTGATGGTTTTCGCTTTTGCCGGTGATTCGACGATTAGAAGATTTTTAGCCACGTCCCTTGCGATGCTGCCACGGTCGGGGCTTGCGCGCACGCAGCCCAACCAGCCGCCTCCATAGCTGCAATTAGGATGCTAGATTTGTGCCAGAGAAAAAAGCTTGCCCGGATGTTGCACCACCACGCCACTCAGCTCCAACTCCAGCAACACACCAAGTACGCTCTGCGCGTTCATTCCTGACCTTTCGACGATCGAGTCGATGTGTACGCGCTGCGACGAACTCAGATGCTCGAGCACGGTTTGGAATCTCCGATCGGTCAGCGGGGCGCGCGCGGATGCCGCGTCATGCCGCGCGCTTGCCGCAATTGCTGTCTGCGCCGACGCCTTGGGCAGTGCCGCCAGTTGCGGCGCGAGTTCCTCGAGCACATCTTCCACGCAATCCACCGGTCTGGCTCCCTCCTTGAGCAGACGATTGCTGCCGCGCGTCTTGCCGGTCAACGGGCTTCCGGGCACCGCGAATACCTGACGGTTTTGCTCCAGAGCCATGCGGGCGGTGATAAGAGAGCCGCTTTTTTCAGCGGCTTCCACCACCACGACACCCAGGCTCAGGCCGGCAATGAGGCGGTTGCGCACCGGAAAATTCTCCGCAACCGGCGGGCTGCCCAGCGGCAACTCGCTGAGCAGAGCACCCCCTTTTGCCAGCATCGACTCCGCCAAAGCGCGATGCTCATGCGGATAGATTATATCAATGCCGCTGCCCAGGACCGCAATCGTGCGGCCGTTGCCGTCAAGCGCGCCGCGATGGGCCTCGGCGTCGATGCCGCGCGCCAGTCCGCTGACCACGACGATTCCTTTGAGCGCCAACTCCATGGCGAGCCGGCGCGCCATATGCAAACCTGCATCGCTGGCCGCGCGCGCCCCCACAATCGCAACGCAGGCGGTTTCACCGGCGGGCAATTCGCCACGCCGGTACAGAAACGGGGGCGGATCGGGAATATGACGCAGATTGGCGGGATAATTGTTGTCGGTCCAGCGCACCAAGCCGGCCCCCAGGCGCGTCAGTTCGCACAATTCTTTTTCGAGCTCTTCGAATTGTGCGAATTGGACGATATTTTTCGCAGTTGGCCGGTAAACTCCGGCCGCCACCAGCTCTTCTTCGCCAACTGCGAAAATGCCCGGCGCGTCAGCGAATCTCTCCAGCAGCATCCGCGCCACCCGTGTCCCCACTCCACGCACGCGCCTTAGTGCGAGCCAGTAAGCGTCGGCACTGCTAGCCATCCCCCTGTTTGCCCTCCCTGGGCCACCAATTGTTTTACCCTCAGGCCTGTGACTTATCAATTTGTAAGCCCATCGCGTATCCCCGAGACAATCTTGACCCGGCTTTCTCGATCGCATACTTAAGGGCGGGATAATCGGGAAATCCGTCCCCAGGCCGCGGCATGCCGGGGATGTCGCAGGGCGAGTCCCTTTTACGGTAGTTTGTTCGCAATGGGATCGCAGGAATGGGATGCGGAGGGCCGAGAAGATGCCAGATATGTCCGAAGTGAAAATTAATCTCAGCGAAATGTCGCCTACCGACAAGCAGGTCTTGATCTTCAGCTTTTATCGCGATGCTGAACTGCGCGGCGCCCGGCTGCTGTTCAATCTGCTCCACCATCTGAAGGATGCCGAGGCCCAGCTCAAGATGTCGCGCCATCTGGCCGACGAAACCCGCCACGCTTGGTTGTGGACCAAGCGCATTGCCGACCTCGGTGCGGCGCCGATCCTGATCGACGACGGCTATCAGCGCCGCTTGGGCATGAGAACCGGCGTGCCCAAGGACCTGATTGACCTGCTGGCGTTGACCGTGGTGGTCGAGGAGCGGGCCCGCGCCCGCTACATGCAGCACGCTGCGCGGCCCGACGTCGACGCGGAAACCTTGGGTGTGCTCAAAGCCGTGACCGAAGACGAAAGCTGGCACCTGTCGTGGATCGAGCGGCAGATGCGCGAAATCGCCCGCGAACAGGGCAAACCCGAGCGTGCCGATCAGGCATTGGAACGCTACCGCGAAATCGATCGTGAAGTGTGGGCAAGCTTGGCTGCCGACGAAGCCAAGCTGTTGGAAACCTGAGAGCTGCTCGCCTGCCCATCCGCGGACCTTGCGTTACATCAACCCGCCCGCCCGGCCCGGACGCCGCCGGCCAGCGTGGCGGCCTTCTCCGCTCTTTTCTGTTTGTAGCAATAGCCGTCATGTCGTTGGCCGGGTGTGCGCCAAAACCGCGCGTGGCTCCGGGTTCGGTGTTTCGCGTCGCTTTGCTCACCCCCGGACCGGTCAGCGACGCGGGCTGGAACGCGGCGGCCTTCGAAGGCCTGCAACTGATCAAGTCGCGTCTGGGCGCGCAGACCGCGATGGTGCAGACCACCTCGCCGGCCGATTTCGACGACGCGTTCCGCGACTTTGGCTCGCGCGGCTTTAATCTGATCTTCGCCAACGGTTTCGAATACACCGACGCTGCCATCCAGGCCGGCCGCGATTTTCCCAGCACCTATTTCGTGGTCAGCTCCGGCAACCGCTCCTCCGCCAATGTCGCTTCGGTATCCTTCGCCCTGGAGCAGGCCACCTATGCCGAAGGGGTGCTGGCCGGCGTGATGTCGCACACCGGGATCGTGGGCGCGATCGGCGGAATCGAATTGCCCGCCATCAAGCTGACCTTTGAAGGTTTCCGCCTGGGCTTTACCTCGGTCCGCCCCGCCGCCCGCGTGCTGGTCAGCTTTACCGGCAGCTTTGAGGATGTGGGCGCCGCAAAAGAAGCCGCGCTGGCCCTGATCGGCCGCGGCGCGGATTTTCTTATCCACAACGCTGATGCCGCCGGTCTGGGCGTGCTGCAGGCGGCCCAGGAGCGTCACGTCTACGTGTTTGGCGCCTATCGCAACCAAAACGTGGTTGCCTCGCAGGCCGTGCTGGCCAGCGCCGTAGTCGACGTGCCCGATGCTTTTTTGAAGATCGCAACCGAGGTCAAGGCCGGCACATTTCGTCCCGGGATGCTGACCTTCGGGATGCGCGAGGGTATGGTCAAGGTGGTGTTCAACTCGCAACTGCGCGACCGGATTCCGGCCGCCGCGATGGAACGCGTCAAGCGCGCCGAGCAGGGCATCATCGACGGGACCATCCGGCTGCCGGAGTTGCCGCGGGCCAACTCGCCATGAATCCATCAGCCATTGGAAGCGGCGGCAGCGGGCAACTACAATCGCGCTTCGAAAGCCTCGCCACCGTAACATGAAGCTTACGATGATAATTGCGGCCGCGGCTGGCGGCGGCGACAGCGTATTGGGTGAACTGACCGACTGGATCCATCTCGAAGCGATCCAGGCCCTCATCCATCATGCAACCGCGGTAATCACCGCCATCTTTCTCTTCGGCGTGACGGCGCGGCTGATTGCCTACCTGATTCCCGACGGACACGCGAAAAAGACCGTGATGATCATCGACGATGTCATCCTGTTGGCGGTCTTCGCGCTGGCCGGATGGCGCCTGATCAATTACATGTGGATGCGCCCGCACCTGGAAGCGCCCTTGGAGGAACCGGCGGCGAGCTTCCAACCCCCTCAGGGCGACGTCTCCGGCGGCGCCGACGCCTTGCTCGCGCAGTGCCGCGCGCAGGCCGCCACCGACCAGGATGTGCATCGGTGCCTCAAGGAAAAGAACGCGCAGGCCCAACGCGAGCTGGAACAGACGGCGGCGCGGATGACGGCGGATATGCGGGCGCTGGATCGGGTGGGCAGCGCCAAGGTCGGTGCCGCCAAGGGCTTCGAGATGGCGCAGCAGGCCTTCCTGCTCTATCGCGAGGCGGAGTGCAGATGGCGGGGCGTGGCGGCGCAAAACGGTGCGGGCGACGATACTTACCAGGCCTGCATGGCCGACCTGGCGCATCGCCGCGCCGCGCAAATCGCAGCACTGCTGGCGAAATAGAGCTAAAGGCGTGGCGCGGGGTTACGCCCTCAGTTGGCTTCGGGCTCGCCCAGCTTGCGATACAGGGTCTTGCGATCGATACCCAAAACCGTGGCCGCTTCGCTCTTGTTGCCGCCCACCGCGGCCAGGATCGCGCGCGCATATTCGCGTTCGAGCTGGTCGATGGTGAGCCGGCGATTGACCGCGTCTTCGATGGTCACCGATTGCGTCTCTCCACCCGCCACTTTGGCCGGCAGGTCGGCGCGTGTGATGCGGTCATTGCGGCACAGGATGACGGCGCGCGAGATCGCGTTCTGCAACTCGCGGATGTTGCCCGGCCACGGGTAGTGGGTCAGGCAGGCGACCGCCTCGGCCGTGACCTCGGGAATCGGGCGGCCCGCCTCGGCCGCGGCGCGCGCCAGAAAATGCTTGACCAGCGGCATGATGTCTTCGGGCCGCTCGCGCAGGGGCGGCAACACCAGCGTGACGGTCGCCAGCCGGTAATAGAGGTCGGCGCGAAATCTGCCCGCGCTGATTGCTTCTTCAAGGTCGGTGTTGGTGGCCGACACGACGCGCACGTCCACCGGCGTCTCCTCGGTGGCGCCTACCGGTCGCACCCGCTTGTCTTCGATTACTCGCAGCAGCTTGGCCTGCAACAGCAGCGGCATCTCGCCGACTTCGTCCAAAAACAGGGTTCCCCCGCGCGCTGCCTGAAACAGACCGGTCTTGCTTTGCCGCGCATCGGTGAACGCGCCCTTGACGTGCCCGAACAGCTCGCTTTCCAGTAGATTGTCAGGAATCGCGGCACAGTTGACGGGGATGAAGGGGTTTTGCTGGCGCCGGCTGCGGAAATGCAGCGCCCGCGCAATCAACTCCTTGCCCGTACCGCTTTCGCCCGCCAGCAGAACGCTGGCCGCGCTATCGGCAATCTGGCCGACAATCTCCAGCACCTCGGTCATCTTGCGGCTGACCGCGATGATGTTCTCCAGACCGTAGCTGTGGGCCAACTCGCCGCGCAGGCGGCGGATCTCCTGGCGCAGATTGCGATCTTCCAGCGCGCGCGACACCACCAGCAGCAGTTCGTCGCTGGAAAACGGCTTGGTGATGTAATCGAACGCGCCCAACTTCATCGATTCCACCGCAGTCTGAATCGAGCCGAAGGCGGTGATGATTATCACCGGCAGATTGGGTGCCACGCGCTTGATCTCGGCCTGCAACTGATGGCCGCTCATACCCACCATGCGCAAGTCGGTGATTACCAGTTCGGGACGTTCGCGCTTGATCAGGTTGAGCGCATCGGTGCCGGAGTTGGCAGCCAGTGCCCGGTAGCCGGCAGAGCCGAGAATTTCGACCAGCACACTGGCCATCTCACGGTCGTCATCGACGACCACAATCGTATTGCGTTCCCCTTCCATCTTCAGGCACTGGCCGCGAGTTCGGTCTCGCGGCGATGCGAGCGCGCCAGCGTGACCACAAACCGCGTCCCGCGTGGACGTGCTTCCACAGTGATCTCGCCGTCGTGGTCGCGAATGATCGACTGGCTGACCGCCAGACCCATGCCGGTCCCCTTGCCTGGATCCTTGGTGGTAAAGAACGGGTCGAAGACCCGCTCTCTGACTTCCTCGCTGATACCAGGGCCGTCGTCTTCAAAGCTCAGACGCACCTGCTCGCCTTCCTCAGCCGTAACCGGCCGGGCGCTGACGCGCAATACGCCTCCGCTCTGTGCCATCGCATCCAGCGCATTCATCCCCAGGTTGACGAATACCTGTTGCATCTGGTCCGCGTCGCAGTCCACCAGCAGCGGCACCGGACCAAGGTCGCTGACCAAGCGGATATTGCGCCGCTCGGCCTCGGTCTCCAGAAGGTGCAGGGTACGGTGCACGATCGAGCGTACGTCGCTGGTCACCCGCACCGGCTCGCGCCGGCGCCCGAAGTCCAGCAGCATCCGCACGATGCGCGTGATGCGGTCGATCTGGTTAATAATGATCTCCAGCCCCTGGGCCAGCTTGCGCTCGTCGGGGTTGCTACGCAGCAGATGTTCGGCCCGGCCCCGGATTACTCCCAATGGAGTGCCGATTTCGTGGGCCAGTCCCGAGGCCAGCGTGCCGATCGTTGCCAGCTTGTCGGAATGGCGCAGGCGGCGCTCCAACTCCAGCTTGCGCTCACTTTCGTCCAACAGTCGCCGGCGTGCCACGCTCAGCTCCCGCGCCAGCTTGCGGAACTCTTCGGTGATCAGCGTAACTTCATCACCGGCCGGCTCACGGTCCGGCTCTTCGCCTGACGACAAGGCGCTGACCCGCCGCGATAGCTCGGCCAGAGGACGCGAGACGTACTTGCGCGCCACCAGCGGGATCAGGATAGTGGTCAGCAAGATCACCACTATCCCGGCCATGATCGAGGAAACCGTGCGGCGATAAAGGTCGTGCTGGACCTCGCTCCAATCCTGGGCCACCAGCAGGTAGCCCAGCGACGGGTCGCCCATCGGTGCGATGCGGCAAAACCAGAACCGGCCCGCCGCAGTCTGGGTGAACTCGCTGCTGCCATTTTCCCTGACCTGCAACGCGATCTCCTCGGGCGCCGGCAGCTTGATCGGGAAGTCGGGCAGCGAGTACCAGAGTCTGGCCGACTTATCCAGCACCGCCACCGCCATCCCCTGCTCGGAGATGGTCTCCAGCACCGAACGGATATCGCCCCACTCCGAGCGTTGAACGTCGAGCTTGATCGCCTGGTTGAGCGCCAGTTCCGTGGCCCGCGTCTCCCGCTTGAGGTCTTGTTCGAAAATTCGCGACGAGGTGCGCACACGGTTGTAGGTGTAAACCGACACCACCGGGGTCAGCGCGGCCATCAGTCCGATAGCAAGCCGTGTTCCGACCTTCATTTCAGGCATTTTAGCCCTAAATCGCGCCCAACGGGACAGGGTTGGAGTATCCAAAAGCGGAGGCCCCCAAAAACGGGCGGCGCCAATTGTATGCCAGAGTTTGAATCCAACAGAGCCATCATTTCCGGACGGTCTGCCACGCTTTGCAACAACGTGTAGCAATTCAACACGGCCAGATGGGGAAAAATTCCCCGCTCTACTCGACGTTTTACGCCCGCGGTCGCAAAAACATCTACGATTTAACCCTCAGCGCGATTCGTGGCCCGCACTTTGCTGGGTTCAAATCCGCGACGTGGTTGGTAGGTTTTTAATTGGGTGGTCCAACCCGCAGCGGCACGTTTGCCCCAAGAGCGGTGCCAAACTGTTCGACATCATGCTGCGCGGGTTAAAATCGGCAGCCTTGGTCTTGCTGACGGTGCTGGGGACGGCGGCGGTTTCCGCACCGGGGCGCGCTGAACAGGTTTCATTGCAGCAAGCGCTGGAGATGATGCGCCGGCACAATCCCGATTTGTCCGCCGTGCGCCAGGAGTTGACTGTCGCCCGGGGCGAATTGCAAAAGGCCAGCTATCTGACCCCGTTCAACTTTGAATTGATCGGCGAAGCCGACTACAAGGCCCGCGATGGGCGTTCCAATTCCCAGGATTGGCGGGTCGGCTTTATCCAGGAATTCGAGATCTTCGGTCAACGCGCGCTGCGCCGCAACAGCGCCCGCATCGGACTGGACGCCAGCGCCGCGCAACTAAGCGATCAGGCGCGCCTGCTCGAGGGCGCTACCAAGATGACCTTTTACGACGCGATGCGTGCCCGCGACCAGCTCGAGTTGTTGTCGGAACTGGCCAAGCTCGATCTCAACCTGGTCGAGGCGGCACGCACGCGGCTGGAGGCCGGCGAGATCAACCAGGTCGAATACAATTCCGCGCAAATCCGCTACGGGCAGAGCCATCGTGCGGTGGTTGCGGGCGGCGAACGCTACCGCCTGGTCCGCTCCAGCCTGGGCCGCCTGCTGGGCGGGAGCGCCGGGGCCGAACCCGAGCCCTCGGGCCGGACCACCGTCCAACCGATACAGGTCGAGATCGAAAGCCTGATCGAGGGAGCACGGCGCAATCGTCCCGATCTGCGCGCACGCCAGCTCGCGATCGCGCAGCTTGACAGCGAGATTGCGCTCAACCAGCGGCTCAACTACCCCAATCCCGCGATCGGTATGTTCTTCGGCCACGATAACAACACCGAACATTTCATCGGCCCACTGTTCGGATTTTCCCTTCCGCTGTTTAACCGGCGGGTGGGCGAGGCGACCATCCTGGCCGGCCGCCGCGCCCAGGCCAAGGACCAACTGCGCGCCACCGAGCTGACCGTCGAGCAGCAGGTGCGCGACGCCTATAACAACTACCTCACCGCGCGCCAGACGCTGCGGATTTATCAGGACGAGGTGGTGGTGCCGGCGCGCCAGAGCTTCGGCTTGCTGGAAACCGCGTTTACCGAAGGCAAAATCGATCTGCTCCGCCTGGCGATCGCCGAGCGCGAGGCCTTTGAGGCCCGGATGGCTTATGTCGATGCCTGGTTCGAGGTGCTCGCCGCGCAGGTTGCAATCGAGCTGGCCACCGGCACTCCACTCCAGAGTACGTCACCGTGATCATGCGAAGGCATCTGTTTGGGTTGTGTGTGGCGGCGGTGTTGCTCGCACCGCCCAGTGTGTGGGCTGTGGAGCAGCCGGCCGCGCCGGTGCTCAAGCTCGATCCTCGCTCCGAATCCGACCATCAGATCAAAGTCGTCACCATCGGCAAGAAGCGCCTGGGCGACCTGATTTCCGCCACCGCCACCATCGAGCCCGACCCGCGCGAGGTGGCCCGCGTCACGCCGCGCATCCGCGCCCGCGTGGTGCGTCTAATCGCCGATCCCGGCCAGCGCGTCAAGCCTGGCGAGCCGTTGGCAATCCTGAGCAGTATCGAACTGGGTCAAGCCAAGACCGAATACCTCAAGACGCGCGCGCTGACTGACATCGCCCGCCAGCACCTGGAGCGCGAAGAGAGCCTTTACAAACGCAAGGTCGCCTCGATGAAGGACGTGTTGGAGGCGCGGGCCGCCTATGACACGGCGTTTGCTCAATACCAGGCCGCGCGCGAAACCCTCAGCCTCCTGATTCCGCCCTCCGAGGTGGCGCGCGTTGCCTGGTCCACGGCGGGCCACTCCTTGTCCGATTTCGCGCTGACTTCTCCCATCGCCGGCACCCTGGTCAAACGCGATCTGATCGTCGGCCAGATGGTGAGCGGCGACGCCGAGGTGATTACCGTGATGAACCTCGACCACGTCTGGGTGCTGGCCAATGTTTTCGAGCATGATTTGGCCGCCCTGGCCGTAGGTGCTGCCGCGCAGATCAAGGTCGAGGCCTGGCCCGAGCAGACTTTTGAGGGGGTGGTGTCATATCTGTCGGACACGGTCGATCCGGCCACCCGCACCGTGCAGGCGCGCATCGACGTTCCCAATCCCGAGCATCGGCTGAAACCCGGCATGTTCGCGCACGCCGAGATCCGCACCAGCGGGGGCGGCCGCGAAGTGCTGGCCGCGCCGGCTTCTGCCATCTACGAGGTCAACGGCGCCAAGGCGGTGTTTGTGCAGACTGCGCCGCATGTCTTTACCGTGCGTCCGGTGGTGCTGGGCAGTGCCGGCCATGAAGAGGTGGAAGTCCTCTCCGGCCTGCAAAGTGGCGATCAGGTCGTAACCCACGGCGGGTTGGTGCTCAAGGCGCTGCTGGTCAACAAAGGCGACTGAGTTATGGCCAAGCGAATCTTCGAAGCCGCCCTGGAGAACCGCCTGCTGACCATCATCTTCGTCGTGGTTCTGACCGGCCTTGGGTTGCGCGCGATGGTCAAGCTGCCGATCGATGCCGTTCCCGATGTGACCCCCAACGTCGTGCAGGTGGTCACCGACGCGCCGGGCCTGGGGCCGGCCGAGGTCGAGAAGTTCATCACCTTTCCGGTGGAAATCGCGATGCGCGGGATGCCGGGGATTACCGAAATCCGCTCGCTGTCGCGCTTCGGACTGTCCTCGGTATGGATTTATTTCGACGAAAAGTACAACATCTACTTCGCTCGCCGTCTGGTGATGGAACGCCTGCCCGCGGCCCGCGAGCTGATTCCCAAGGGTTACGGTTCGCCCGAGATGACGCCGGTATCTACCGCGCTGGGCGAGATCTATCAGTTCGAAGTGGTCGATCCGCATCGCTCGCTGATGGAGTTGCGTTCGATCCTGGATTGGCAAATCGCACCGCGCCTTAAGGCCGTGCCCGGCGTGGTCGAGGTCAACAGCTTCGGCGGCGAATTGAAGACCTTTGAGGTGCAGCTGGACCCCGACGCGCTGGTCAAGTACGGAATCGGCCTGGACGATTTGTTTCGCGCGCTGGAACGCAACAACGCCAGCACCGGTGGCGGCTACATCGTGCGCGACGGCGAACAGGAAGTAATCCGCGGCACCGGCCTGATTGCCAACCTCAGCGACGTGGCCAACGTGGTGGTCGGCAGCCGCAACGGCGTGCCGATTCACGTCCGCAACCTGGGCAAGGTCGCTTTCGCGCCGCGCATCCGCCAGGGAGCCGTCACCCATGACGGCAAGGGCGAAACCGTGGTCGGCGTGGTGATGATGCTGATTGGCGAGAACTCGCGCGTGGTCGTCGACCGGGTCAAGGAAAAAATCGCCGAAATCGGGCCGACACTGCCCCAGGGCGTGCGCATCGTTCCATTTTATGATCGCGCCGACCTCATCCGCCGCACCATCCACACCGTGACGCACAACCTGATCGAAGGCGCGGCGCTGGTGGTGATCGTGCTGTTTCTGTTCCTGGGCGACCTCCGCGCCAGTCTGATCGTGGGCTCGGTAATTCCGCTCTCGATGCTGGTGGCGTTCATGGGCATGACGTGGGCGGGCGTGTCGGGCAATCTGATGAGTCTGGGCGCGATCGACTTCGGATTGATCGTCGACGGCTCGGTGGTGATGATCGAAAATATCTTCCGCCGCCTGGCACAGGCCGACGCACGCGTGGGCTCGGTCAGCCATCGCATCTTCGACGCCGGACGCGAAGTGCTCCGTCCCATTGTGTTCGCCATTGGCATTATCATCATCGTCTACCTGCCCATCCTCACCTTCGAGAACGTCGAGGGCAAAATGTTTCGCCCGATGGCGCTGACCGTGGTGTTCGCGCTGGCCGGCTCGTTGCTGTGCGCGCTGACCTACGTGCCGGTGATGGCCTCGCTGCTGCTGCGCCATCCCGCCCATCACGATCCCTTGGTGGCGCGCCAGTTCGACCGCCTCCACGCCTGGCTGAGCAAAGCCGCGTGGTCGCGGCCCAAACTGATGCTGGCCGGCTCGTTGCTCCTTTTGCTTGGCAGCCTGGCGATGGCGCCGCTGCTGGGCACCGAGTTCATTCCCACCCTGGATGAAGGCACCATCAACCTCGACGTGCTGCGCGTTCCCAGCATTTCCCTGGACAGCGCGATCAAGGATGCGATGCGCGCGGAGAAGGCGATGCTGGAGCTGCCCGAAGTCACCCGGGTGGTCTCACGCATCGGCCGTCCGGAGCTGGCCACCGACACTGCCGGGCCCGACGAGAGCGACGTGTACGTCTTCCTCAAGCCGCGCGAGCAGTGGCGGATGCGCGATCGCGAAGAGTTGGTGCGCGAGATGGAAAAGAAGCTCAGGCAGCGCGTACCTGAGACCCGCTACGGCTTTTCGCAGCCGATTGAAAACCGGGTCAACGACATGATCGCCGGCATCAAGGCCGACGTCGCGGTCCATATCTATGGTGACGATTTCGACAAGATGATGGCCTACGGGCAGCGCCTGCTCAAGTTGCTCAACTCGCTGCCCGGCGCCGCCGACCCCAAGCTGGCGCCGCGCGCCGGCCTGCCCTCGCTCAACATCGCGATCGACCGCCAGGCCGTGGCCCGCTACGGCATTAACGCCGGCGACGTGCTGGACACGATCGAGACAATGGGCGGCAGAATCGTCGGCCAGGTCATCGACGGCGACGCCCGCTACCTGCTCCAGGTGCGCTTTGCCGAAGGCGCGCGCACCGACCTGGAGCGTCTCGATGACATCAAGGTGGCGGCGCCCGACGGCAAGCTGATCCCGCTGTCGCAGCTCGCTCATTTCACCGTCGAAGAGGGGCCGGTTGCGATCTGGCGCGAGAACCTCATCCGGCGCGTCACCGCGGCGGTCAACGTGCGCGGCACCGACCTGGGTAGTTTCGTGTCCGCCGCCAAGCGCGCCGTCGCGCAGCAGCTTCAACTGCCCCACGGATGGTGGCTGGAATGGGGCGGGCAGTACGAGAACCTGCAGCGCGCCTCCAACCGCCTGATGGTGCTGGTGCCGGTGTCGCTGCTGCTGATCGTAGTGCTGCTCTACAATACGTTTACTTCGATGCGCTTGGCGCTGCTGATTTTCAGCAACGTCCTGCTCGGCGCCAGCGGCGGCATCCTCGCCCTGCTGCTGCGCGGGCTGACGTTTTCGATCACCGCCGGAGTCGGCTTCATCACCCTGTTCGGCGTCTCGGTGTTAAACGGCGTGGTGTTGGTTTCCGAGATCAACCGCCTGCGCGAGAGCGGCGAGAGCGCCGACCAGGCGATCGAGCAGGCCTCGTGCGAGCGCCTGCGGCCGATCCTGATGGCGTCGATGGTGGCGCTGTTCGGTTTTATCCCGATGGCGGTCTCGCACGCCGCGGGCGCCGAGGTGCAGCGCCCCCTGGCGACGGTGGTAATCGGCGGACTGCTCACCTCGACCCCGTTTACGCTCTACGTGCTGCCGATCATCTACAAGTGGCTGGTTCCCGACAATGGCAACGGCAACCACGCCGCGGCGGACGCCCCGCTGCCCGGCGTTTGATTCTCCCTGACGCCGAGCGCCGAATGCCCGAGCCGGCGGGTTCTACACTTTGTAGGATAAAGGTTCTTCCCCGAGGCGGCGCCCCGCTGCGCCGCCGGAAAGGAGCTTGTCGGGGGCGTCTGCAAAGGCGCGATTGATGAATTACGCTGCCGGCCCCAGTGCTGGCCGCGCACTGGGTTGCGGGATCAATCTTTCACCGGCGGATGAGCCGCGACGCTGGCCGACACGTCGGCCGCGGCAGTCGCCGTGTGCCGCGGATTACCGAACAAGGCCACCGTTCCCGCCACCAGGGCCGCGATCATCAGCAGGATGAGGCACGAGGAGCAGCGGCGTCTGGTTTCATGGCAGGCCGCGCTGTGGCCGCATTGAGCGCACCACGCCTTGAAGCGCATCACCGTCCACGAGCAGGCGCTCCCGCGCCGTCCGCACTTTGCACAAGGTAGAAAAAGCAAAACCAACCTCTATGAGCTATGTTTCGTACCACGCCCGGTCACATTTATTTTTTAAGCTGCCGGATTCCAGCGCAAGGTTTGACGGCGATGGTTATCCCCAACCAACCGTCGGCGCGCACAGGCGTGACGCGCAGCGCACGGCGCATTACAATCAACGCGCGCATCGAGGTTACCTGGCAATCGTGCCGTGACCGCAGTTCAAACAAATAGCGCAGTTCCCGCGCCGGTTTACGCCCGCGCCGCGCTGCGCCATCTCAGGCGCGCCGATCCGATCTTGACGGGCATCATCAAGCGGGTCGGGCCGTTTGCGCTTACAATCAGGCGCCGGCGCTTCCAGGCACTGGCGCGCGCAATCATCTTTCAGCAGCTCGCCGGCCGTGCCGCGGCGGCCATCTACCAGCGCTTCGTTGCGCTTTTCCCGGGGCGGAGCTTTCCCACCCCGGCCCAGGTGCTGGCGCTTTCCGAGGATCAAATGCGGCGGGCCGGGCTGTCGCGCCAGAAGGCCCTTTACCTGCGCGACCTGGCCGCGCATGTTGAAAACCGATCGCTCAGCTTCGATCGTTTCGCCGCCATGTCCGACGACCAAGTGGTCGCCGAGTTGACGCGGGTCAAGGGTATCGGGCGCTGGACCGCCGAGATGTTCCTGATTTTCAACCTCGGGCGGCCCGACGTCCTGCCGCTGGACGACCTGGGTTTGCGCATCGCCGTGCGCCAGGCCTACAAGCTGTCGGCTTTGCCAACTAAACGGGAGTTGGAGCGGATCGGCGAGCGCTGGCGGCCCTATCGCTCGGCCGCGACCTGGTACCTGTGGCAGAGCACGCGCGTCGTCCTGCCCAGCGATGGCGCCCGGCCACCCGCAGCGGCGCAAAGCCAGCCCAAAGTCGGCGCCTTGCGCCGAAGGAGGAATCACAGGTGAGCCACGACGAAACCGCCCCCCCCGGCATCACGTCCGACCCTGGTGGAACTGGCCCGAAAGCTCGCCCCGGCGCTGCGCGAGCGGGCCGCAGAAACCAACCGCTTGCGCCGGCTGCCCGACGCCACCTGGCAGGACCTGCTCGAAACCGGCATCGTGCGCGGCCTTCAGCCCGCGCGATGGGGCGGCGCGGAGGCGCATCCACGGGAGTTTTACTCCGCGGTCAGCGAAGTGGCGCGCGCCGAAGGATGCGCCGGATGGGTCGCCGGAATCATCGGCGTTCATCCCTGGCAGGTCGCGCTGTTTCCCCAACAGACTCAGGAAGAGATCTGGGGCGAGAACCCGGCGGCCATGAACTCCTCGTCGTTCGCCGCCTCCGGCAAGGCCGAGCGCGTGTCCGGCGGCTTTCGGCTCGCCGGCCGGTGGTCCTTTTCCAGCGGATGCGACCATTGCCGATGGGTCGTGCTGGGCGCGGTGGCCGGCAGTGTGGAGGTTGAAGGCAAACGGTTCGCCGACCTGCACTCATTTTTGCTGCCGCGCAAGGATTACCGCATCGACGACAACTGGCACGTCGCCGGGCTGGCCGGCACCGGCAGCAAGGACATCGTGGTCGATGGTGCCTTCGTCCCGGCCCATCGCAGCCAATCGCATTGGGACTACACAATGGGCCGTCCGCTGCCCGGCTGGGAGCTCAATACGGGCCCGTTGTACCGCTTGCCGTTTCCGCTGGTGTTCATCAATGCGCTGACCGCCGCGATCCTGGGCGCCGCCGCCGGCTTTTTGGATGTATGGCTCGACATCGGCCGCACGCGCGTCGGCGGCCTGGGGCTGGTGGTTGCCCGCGATCCCTACAGCCACAAGCTGGCGGCGGAGGCCAGCTACGCGATCAAGACCGCGACACTGAAATTCCTCAGCGACTGCGACGAGATGATGGCGGCGGCGTGCGTGGGTCAGCCCCTGACCTTGGAGCGGCGCGCCGAACTGCGTTACAACACGGTGCGCTGCGCGCAAATGGCGGCCCGTGCCGTCGACCGGCTGTTCGAAACCGGCGGCGGCCACTCGATTTTCATCGATCATCCGCTCCAACGCCGCTACCAGGACATCCGCGCCATGATGGCGCACGCCGCCATGGCACCCGATGCGGCTGCCAGGCTCTACGGCGCCGCGCAGTTGGGCAATCGCATCCTCGATCCGTTCCTGTGATCGCGCCCGCTCGGCAAAAGAAGCGTCACAGCGGCCAGACGGCAAGCGTCCAGGACATCTCCCAGAACAGGTATTCGTAGCGGCTGCTGGTCAGGAACAGGCTTTCCAGGCGGTCGAGCTCGCGCGCGGGCAGGCCATCGGCGAGGTTGTCGAGCAGCTCGGCCAGGCGCTGCGCGCCTTGCGTGAACTCGCGCGACGTATAAGCGGCGATCCATTCGGCATAAAAGGAATTGCTGCCGCCGCGGCCTTCGCGGGCCAACGCCGCCGCAATCTCCGCGTAGCCGAGTTGGCACGGCAATACCGCGGCTGCGATGTCCGTGATCGTGCCGGCATACGCCGCCGTCAGCAGATGACGGGTGTAGGCGTGGGTGATCGGCGCCGGCCGCGCATCCTCCAATGCGGATTGGGCGATGCCCAGACGCTTGCAGTAATCGCGATGCAGTTGCATCTCGGTCTTGAGCGTGTCGTTGAGCAGCCCCGCGAACAGGTTCATCGTAGGCAGGTCGGCAGCCTTGGCCGAAGCCAGCGCGAAGATACGGCAATACTCGCTCAGGAACAGGTAGTCCTGTTCAAGATAAAAGCGGAAACGATCAACGGGCAGCGTGCCGTCGCCCAGGCCGCGCACGAACGGATGCTCCAGTTCGCGCCGCCAGATTTCTGCCGCCTTGGCCCGCACTGCGGTTGTGAACACGGTTGGCGCCATCGTGGTTCACTTGCTTTCGGCCGCGGGCACCAGATGGTTCAAGGGCCGCGAGCCCTTGCCGAATGCCGGCGACTGTTCGATCGCCCGCGCCACGTAACGCTTGGCGGCGCCGATAGCGTCGAGCATCGAGGCGCCACGCGCCATTGACGCGGCAATCGCCGCCGACAGCGTGCATCCGGCGCCGTGCGCGCGCCGGGCGCCGTGGCGTGGCCCGCTGAATTCGTGCACCTGATGCCCGTCGAACAGGACGTCGATGGCGTCGGGACCCTCCAGCGCCCCGCCGGTGATCAGGGCCGCGTGCGCGCCGATGCGGACCAGGTCGATCGCCGCCCGCCGCATCGCGGCGCGATCCCTGACGTCCTCGCGCCCAAGCAGGATTTCCGCCTCGCGCAGGTTAGGGGTCACCAGTGCCGCCAGCGGGAACATGTGCTCGCGCATCGCGGCCACCGCGCCCGGTGCCAGCAGCAAGTCGCCGCTGGCCGCCACGATTACGGGATCGACCACCACATTGGGAATCCTGCGCTCGCGCACCCGCTGTGCGACCGCTTCGATAACCTCCTCCCGCGCCAGCATCCCGGTCTTGGCCGCGGCGACCGGCAAATCGTCGATCACCGCGTCGATTTGCGCCGCGATAAACGCCGGCTCCAGGTCGGCGACCGAGCGCACACCGGCGGTGTTTTGCGCGGTCAGCGCGGTGATCGCGCTGGCGCCGTAAACGCCGAACGCGCTGAAGGTCTTGAGGTCGGCCTGGATGCCGGCCCCGCCCGAAGAATCCGAACCCGCAATTGTGAGTGCAACTTTAAGCATCAATCCAATCCGCCGGACAACCGGTCGGTCCGATGCGATTTTACTTCAGCGATTGCACGAACTCGACCGGCAGGCCATCGGGATCCTCGGTATAAAAGCCGCGCAGGGACGAGCCCATCTGGTTGACGGGCGTGGTGATCCTGACGTCGCCGCGGGCCCTGACCTCGGCATACTTCGCGTCCACGTCGGGCACGTAAAAGGAAATGTGCGGGCAGCCGATGTTGTTCTGCCGGAGCTCGAGCGACTTGCCGGGCGGATCGTACTGGATAAGCTGAAGCAGGAACGAGCCGGCAGCAAGATGTATCATTTTCATCCGCGTGGTAGTCCCGGACTGGCGATTCTCTCCTTCGACGATCGCGCCTTCGTTCATCCCCGCCACGTCGCGGTAAAAGGCCAGCGAACGCTCCAGGTTGCTGACGGTAAGTCCAAGATGAGATAGTCGAGCCATCTGCTTTGCTCTCCTTCGATTCCGGGCGCGGTCAACTCCGCCCACCGCCCGCTTCTGATACTGGGATGTACGGCGCTGGCAAATCAAGCCCTGCCGGTGCATCCGGCTCTCAAATGCCGGGGCCCACGGGGTTTGGCACCAAAGGTTGGTTCACCAGCCTTCGGCATTCGCCATTTATCAAGGGTTGTAGTTATTGCCGCAATCTCTAATATGAAAACCACTTGACAGCGGGGAGGCTCGTTATGGCAACCGCGCGTGTAATATCGGCGGACTCCCACATGATGGAGCCGCCCAATCTGTGGGTCGAACGGGTCGATGACCGGCTCAAAGAGCGCGCTCCGCGCGTGATTGCGGCGCAGGACAGGGCCGGACACATCTTTGTCGGCCCCGGCATCAGGCCCTTCCCGGTGGCGGGCGGATTCGCCGCCGGACGCAGCGGCAAAGAGCTGGTCGATTTCGTCGAACGCGCTGAGGGCTATCATGCCGAACGCCATTGGGATCCGGCCCAGCGCATCAAGGACCAGGACCTCGACGGGGTATGCGCCGAGGTGCTTTACACCACCCTCGGCATGCCGCTGTTTGCCATCGACGACCCGGAACTGCAGGCGGCGTGTTTCAAGGTTTACAACGACTGGCTGGCGGAATTCTGCAAGTACGATCCGAATCGGCTGATCGGCGTTGCGCTGATCTCGCTCGAAGACATCGAGGCGGGCGCCCGCGAGCTGGAGCGCGCCGCGCAGATGGGGCTGCGGGGCGCGATGATTTGGGGCGCCGCGCCCGCCGACAAGCCGTTCTGGCATCGCATGTACGACCCGTTTTGGGCGGCGGCGTCGGAGGCCGGGATGCCGCTGTCGCTGCATCTGATCACCGCCGGCCGCAAGGCGCCGCGCCCCAGGGAGGAACCGCGCGTCAAATCGGCGGACACCTCCTTTACCCGCCCGTACATGAACATGATCCACGAGGTGCAGCGTTCGTTTACCGACCTCATCCTGGGCGGTGTGATGATGCGCTTTCCCAAGCTCAGGATCGTGTCGGCGGAAAACGATACCGGATGGCTGCCGCACTACATGTACCGGCTCGACCATGCGTTCGAGAAATGGGGCGTACAGATGGCGGAGCCGCTGGAGATGAAGCCCAGCGAATACATCCGCCGCCAGCTCTGGGCGACTTTCCAGGACGATCCGATCGGCCCGATGACGTGGCGTTTCTTCGGCGAGGACAACTACATGTGGGCCTCCGACTTCCCCCACACCGACTCGACCTGGCCGCATTCGCGCGAGGTTATCGAGCGCAATTTCGCCGGCGTTCCCAAAAAGGTGATGCGCAAAATCACCTGCGGCAACGCCGCCAAGCTCTACGGCATCAGGCTCAACTGAGCGGCGGGCGATTTCGATGGCGGGCGGAGGTGCGCCATTGTATATGACGGCTAGCATTCAGCAGGAGGAACCACCGCCATGTGGGATTACAGCGAATACGCGCAGCTCAAGGTCGAAATCGCCGAGCGGGTCGCCACCGTCACTCTCAACCGCCCCGACCGCCTCAACGCCGTCACCAGCCGGCTCCATCACGAACTGGAAAACATCTGGCTGGATCTGGCTTCCGACCGCGACGTCAACGCGATCATCCTGACCGGCGCGGGGCGGGCGTTTTGCGCCGGCGCCGATCTCGGGGGCGTGGAGGCGGGCGAGCTGACCCGCGGTGCCGCCAAACGCCATCGCTTCGATCGCGGCCCGGTCCAGGCCGCCAACGGGCGGCGGATCATCGAGAACATGCTCGATGTCGAGCAGCCGATTATCGGCGCGATCAACGGCGACGCGATTGGGCTGGGCGCCACGCTGGCCCTGCTGTGCGACATTATCGTGGTGTCGGAGACGGCGCGCTTTGCCGACACGCACGTCAAGATCGGCATCGTGGCGGGCGACGGCGGAGCGGTCATCTGGCCGCTGCTGATCGGGCCGCATCGCGCCAAGGAGTTCCTGATGCGCGGCCATTACATCACCGGCGCCGAGGCCGGGCGCATCGGAATGGTCAACTACGCGGTGCCGGCCGCGGAAGTCACGACCAGGGCCCGGGCGCTGGCGCAGGAGCTGGCCGACGGCCCGACCTGGGCGATCCGATGGAGCAAGCTGGCCGTCAACAAGTGGCTCAAGGAGCAGGCCAACCTGATCATGGATACCGGACTGGCCTACGAGATGATGACGCTGAAGACCAAGGATCACAAGGAAGCGGTCAAGGCGTTTTTGGAAAAGCGCAAACCCAACTTCGTCAGAAACAAAGAGTAGATAAAAGCTCCGACCTGGCATCCGCCGCCCCGCTCCTTCCACCTCCGCGAGCAACGCTGCCGGGCCAAGCGACGCCCGCGCGTTCAGCCCTGGCGCGGCGCGATGCCCGCCTCGGCCAGTATCTCGGCCGTGTGCTCGCCCAGGCGCGGGGCGCGGGCGTAGATGCCCGAGGGAGTGGCGGTGAATTTGATCGGCGCGCCGGCCAGCACCACGGGCGGATTATTTCCGGGCATCGGCGTTTCCACCAGCATCTCGCGGATCCGCACATGAGGATCTTCGAAGATGTCCTTGCCGTTGTTGACCGGCCCGCTCGGCACCTTGCCGTCCAGCGCGGCCACGACCTCGCGCGTCGGCCGCGCACTGGTCCATTCCGACAGCAGCGCGCGCACGAAGGGGGCATTCCTGAGCCGCGCGCGATTGTTGTGCGTGCGTTCGTCGCCGGCCAGTTCAGGCCGGCCGATTATGCCGCACAGCAGTTGCCAATGGTGGTCGGTCTGGCCGGCGATCGCGACCGCGCCGTCCTGCGTGGGAAAGATCCCGTAGGGCACCAGGGTCTGATGGTTGTTGCCATTGGGCCGCATCACCCGGCCCCGCATCGAATACTGATAGGTGATTTCCTCGCACAGTGTCAGGATCGCGTCGTACATCGCGACGTCGACGAACTGCCCCTGACCCGTCCGGCGCGCGGCGTGAATGGCCGACACCACTCCCAGCGCGGCCAATGAGCCGGGGTAGATGTCGCCGACCGCCGCGCCGGTGCGATAAGCGGGACCGCCTTCGGGGCCGGTGAAGCTGACCAGCCCGCCCATCGATTGCGACACAACGTCGAAGGCGGGCCGGTTGATGTAGGGGCTTTGGCCGGTGCGATGGTCGCCGAAGCCGCGGATGGCGGCATAGACGAGCGCGGGCTTGCGCTCGTGCAGCGCCTCGTAGCCCAGCCCCATACGGTCCATCGCGCCCGCCCGCAGGTTTTCCACCAGCGCATCGGCGCTATCGACGAGTTTGAGCAGCGCGTCGCGGTCCGCCGCGCTCTTCAAGTCCAGCACGACGCTGCGCTTGTTGCGGTTGACGCTGGCGAAGTATCCGCCATAGTCGCAGCCGCCGGTGTCGGGCGGCAGCGGGCCCATCTGGCGGGTCGGATCGCCGCCGGGCGCTTCGACCTTGATCACGTCGGCGCCCAAATCCGCCAACAGCATCGTGCAGAAAGGCCCGGCCAGATACTGTGTCAGGTCGATGATCCGGACGTCGGCCAGCGGCCCGGTACGTTGCTTCATCGCTTACTCCGATGGCTGCGGCTGCGCAGGGGCGCAACAGCCGGCCTAACCTGCCGCGGGACGGAATCTTGGCAGCGTGACCTCGTCGCTGAGCCGGTCGAACATCACCTCCACCGCCATCCCGCACTTGACCCTGGAGGGCTCGATGCCGACCACGTTGGAGGTGATCTTCACCCCCTCATCCAGTTCGATTACCGCCAGCGTGTAGGGCGCCTTGAAGGCGGGATGGTAGGCGCGATGCATCACGGTGAAGCTGAAGACCGTGCCGCGCCCGCTGACCGCCACCCAACTGGAGCGCGGCGAATCGCACGCCAGGCACAGCGGAGCGGGAGGAAAGCGCAGCTTGCCGCAATTGTCGCATTTTTGTACCGCCAGTTGATGGTGGCGGGCGGCGTCGAAAAAAGGTTTGAGCTCGGGCGTGACCTGTGGGATCAGTTTGACCTCTTCCGCCATTGACAAACTCTCCGTTGCCTGAAAACCGCCGCTTGACCCGCGACCTCAGGGGTTGGTGCCCATAACGACCACCGAATGGGTGGACAGGTTGCGCGTCTGGCAGGAGGCCAGCACGACGTCGTGTTTGGGCGATTGGCGCTCGCCGCCTTCGCCGCGCGCCTGGATAATCGCCTCCGACACCGGCGTCATCCCCCACATGTAATACGAACTGAGTTCGCCGCCGCCGGTGTTGATGGGGATTCCGCCGCCGTGGCCCAGCCGGGTCGCCGCTGCGTAGGGGCCCCCTTCGCCCTTCTTGCAGAATCCGTAGCCTTCCAACGAGAGCAGGACGGTGATGGTGTAGCAGTCGTACAATTCCGCGACTTGTACATCCTTCAGTTCGATGCCCGCCATCCGGAACGCGGTCTCCTTGGCAATCGGGATGCCGGTGTCGAGGTTGTCCAACGTGGGGCCCGGATGATGCCCCTGGCCGACGCCCAGGATATAGACCGGCGGTTTGCGCAGGTCACGCGCGCGCTCGGCAGAGGTTACGATTACGCATACGCCGCCGTTGGAGACCAGGCAGCAGTCGTACAGATGCAGCGGCTCGGTAATCCATCGCGAGGCGTGATATTCCTCCAGCGTCAGCGGCTCCTTGTAAAACTGCGCCATCGGATTGCGGTTGGCCCACTGGCGCTCGGCGATCGCGATGGCGCCCAGTTGATCCTGCGTGGTGCCGTACAGGTACATGTGGCGCTGGGCGAGCAACGCGTATACCCAGTTGGCGCCGAACGCACCGTACGCGCTGTCCAGGCCGCGCGGCACGCCATAGGCGTCGCCCGCGCTGCCGCCCTTGCCGCCGGGTGCGGGCGGCTTCAGCGGCGCGTCGGCGAACACGCAGGCCACCACGTTGGCGGTGCCGGTGGCGATCGCCTCAGCCGCCATCGCCAGCGCGGTGCCGGCGCTGGAGCCGCCGGCGTTGACGTCGGCCAGCAACCGCGTGGTCAGACGCAGCGAGTCCTGCAACGCGAAGGAAGCGAGCCCCTGGTAGGAAACCCCGGTGGTGACCAGCAAGCCATCGAGGTCGGAGCGCTTGAGCCCGGCATCCTCCAGGGCAAGCGAAATCGCCTCCGCGGCGAATCCCAGGGCACTGGAGTGATCGTAGTTCTTGCCCATCCGGGTGATTCCCAGCCCGGCAATCGCGGTCTTTCCCTTAAGGCTCATGACATTCCTCCGGCGATCATCTGCGTCCCGGCGCGCCGGAACGGCCTCAATTTGGCAATAGGATCATCCCCGGCGCTTGTCAAACAGGGTCGGCACAGGGCATCAGGCGCCGCGGTAACGCTTGAGCTTCGTCGGCACGTTCGGAATGAAAAAGAAAACGTCCGGTAAGTGTGTCTGTTTACGGAGCGCAAACATCCGGGAATTCGAAGCGTCCAGCCCGGCGCATTCAGAACGAGAAGGAACAATTGTAAATATAATCGATGATGTACACTCATTAAATAATGAGTTACACGGACCGCATATACTAAACCTGGAAAATTAATATTGTGCAGCATGTCAGTTAAATAACCTGTCACGAATATTCATCGCGGAAGAAACATTGATGATATACTGAATGACGCGTGACGGCTGTGAACTATGACTTGAGCCTGTGGCGAGGTGGGGTAGTGGACGGATGCGGTTCAGTCGAAATGAGCGGGCTGCACACCGAGGTTGCGGAGCGTGTGCCGCGGCGCGCGTTTCGCTCGATCTGGATTTCGGACCTGCACCTGGGGACGCCCCGATGCCGCGCGCGCGAATTGCTCGACTTCCTGGATCGGCACGAGGCTGAAAACCTCTATCTGGTCGGCGACATCGTCGACGGATGGGTCACAGGTCCGGCATGGCGCTGGAGCCGCGCGCAGGGCGCCGTGGTGGGCAGGATTGCGCTTTGGCACAGACGCGGGGTGCGTGTTGTATTCCTGCCCGGCAACCATGATGAAATCAGCCTCGACCTGGCCCACGCGCTGCTCGGGCCCGTGCCCGTCGCCGCGCATCTTATCCATCGCACGGCCGATGGCCGCCGGATGCTGGTGATTCACGGCCATCAGTTTGACGGCTCGCTCAATCCCAACCGTTGGATGCACCTGCTGGGGGCACAGGCCTACCATCAGGCACTACGTATCGACCGGTGGTACAGTGAAGGATGTGTCAGGGGAGGGCGCATCGGCGCCCGACCCGCCGCCTATTTCAAGCAGCGCCTGGGCCGGGCGGTCCGCTATCTGACCGACTTCGGCGACCGCGCCGTGCTGCAAAGCGCGCGGCGCCATCGGGCCGACGGTGTGATCTGCGGCCACACGCATCTGCCGCAGCGGCGCGGCATCGGGCCAATCAGTTACATCAATGATGGCGACTGGGTGAAGAACTGCACCGCGCTGGTCGAGGACCACGACGGCGGCCTGCGGTTGCTCCATCGCGACGCCAACGGCGGCTGGCGGGAGTTCGACAGCCCCGCCGAGGAGGCGCGGTGAACATCAACGGTGGGCCGCCGGCCGAGCGGCGTGTGGACCTGATTTTTTTCGATGCCGGCGGGGGCCATCGCGCCGCGGCGGCGGCGCTGGCGGCGGCCGCCCGTGACCAGGGGCGCTCCTGGCAGCCCAACCCGGTCAATCTGCGCGACCTGCTGGGCCCGCTCGATTTCATCCGCAACAGCATCGGCGTGCGCTTCGAGGATTTCTACAACGCAATGCTCAGCCACGGTCTGACCGTGGCGACGGGACCGATGCTGCGGCTGGCGCAGACGCTGATTGCACTGCGGCACAAACGCGCGGTGCAAGCGCTGGCGGGCCATTGGCAGACCCAGGCCCCGGCGCTGGTGATGTCGCTCATCCCCAACTTCAACCGCGCCATCTTCGAAGGCTTGCGCGCCGCCGACGATGCCGCGCGCCGTCCGCCCACGCCGATGGTAACGGTGCTGACCGACCTTGCCGACTATCCGCCCCATTTCTGGATCGAGCGCCAGGAGCAGTATTTCATCTGCGGGTCGGCGCGGGCGGCCGAGCAGGCGCGCGCCATGGGCCATCCGCCACAGCGCATATTCCAGACGTCAGGGATGATCGTGCGCCCGGAATTTTATCAGCCGGCGCCGCTCAACCGCGACCATGAGCGGCGCAGGCTGGGGCTGGCGGCGCAATTGCCGACCGGCCTTGTGATGTTCGGCGGATTCGGCTCGCGCCGGATGATCGCGATTGCGCGGCGCGTGGCCGCAGCGCGGCTGGACACGCAGCTCATCTTTTTATGCGGCTACAATCAGCCGCTGGCACGGCGCCTGTCCGCGATGCGCCTTTCGTTTCCCCATCACGTCGAGGGCTTCACCCCGCGACCCCATTACTTCATGCGCCTGGCGGATTACTTTATCGGCAAGCCCGGACCCGGCAGTCTGAGCGAAGCCTGGCTGATGGGACTGCCGGTGATCGTCGAGCGCAACGCCCGCACGATGGTCCAGGAGCGCTACAACACCGAATGGATCGAGCAGCAGCGGCTGGGCGTGGTGCTGAGTTCGTTCCGGCATATCGCGCGCGGCATCGCCCCGATGCTCGACGCCGCGCAACTGGCGGGATTCCGCGCCCGCGTGGGCGCGCTTGACAATCGCGCGGTTTTTGAGATCCCGGCGATCGTGGATCAACTAATCGCTTCGCCGCCGCATCGCACAGCGGGCCAGTCACTGCACGTCGATGGCCGCGACCTTGGAGAAGCGGATTCGGCCTGAGGCGCCGGCAAAGCCGCCCAGCGGCGCCCGATGGCCGCCTATCTCCACTGTGCCGGCCGGCGATGCCTTCTCCGTGCCGTACACCAGCGCGGCACAGATGGTGTATCTGCCCCGGCGCGCCGGCGCGGCCAGTTCGTAGGTCACGCTGGCGGTTGAAAATTTGTTCGCCGCAAGGTCGGTCTTGACGCCAAAGACCACCACAAAGTTGAGGTTGCGCGCCAGCCCGTCGTAGCGCCGCTCAAGCCATTGAGCCTGCGTCTTGCCGTCGGGCCCCACCACGTGCGGCGGCGACTGGATTTGAAATCCCTCGCCCTGGATGGGGCGCGCCTGGTCGCGCAGGTCGATGTCGAGCAGCATGATTCCCAGCACCGGACCCGACCCGCCCTGCGCCTTGACCGTGGCGGTGAAGGTTTTACCCGCCTTTACCGACTGTGGAACTTCGATCGAGATGGTCGAATTGGCATCGACCTCTTCCACGTCGGCAATCAGCCGGGCGCGCTGCTGCGCAGTTAACTTTGCGTAAGGTCCCGAGCCTGCCTTGATCGCGTCGATGTGTGCGACGGCGGCGGTACGTTTGCGCGCCTGCTCGGCGGGCAGGTCGCGCAGTTGCTCGATGCCGACCGAGGAATGGCATCCGGCGCAGTAGGGCGCCGCGTCGGTGACGTCGTGCAGCGGACCGCCGGGATAGGCCCACGCGCGCGCGCACACCAAAGGTCCGATCGCAAAGCAAAGCGCCAGGATGATAATTGCCGACGGGATTTTATTTCGCACCGAGCTCCCCTCCGTCGGGTTCAATCAATAGCCTGGGGCAGGCGCGATGCAAGCGCCGCGGATGCCGGGAGGTGCGCAAGCATCGGCGCAAATCTTGCTTGCGTCCTCCGGTGCGCAAGCAAGTGGTTATGAACCGGAGGACTGATTTCAGCGGCTTGGACCTCAACATCGGCCGCGCCCGCATCGGGCTTTCCCTGGTCACGCTGCTTTCCATCTACCTCGATCCCACCGTCGGCGGAGCCTTCCGCATCGGACCCACCATGCTGGCGGTCCTGATGCTTCACCTGGCCAGCAGCATCGCCTTGTACGCCGCTGCCGAAAGTGGTCTGGCGCCCGGCCGCCTGCCCGCGGTGTGGACGGTGACGGATATGGTTTTTGCCAGCGCGCTGGCGATTTTAGCGGAGGGTCAGACCGGCCCTTCCTATGTCTTTTTCGCCTTTGCGATCATCTCTGCCGGCTGCCGTTTCGGCTTCCGCGTCACGACTTTGGTGACCTTGTGCAGTGTGATTGTTTACCTGTTGACAATTGAGTTCGGCCACGGGTCGCAGAAGAGTCTCTACCTGATGCGGCCGGCTTATCTGGCGATCATCGGCTACCTGATCGCGTTTTTGGGTGAGCAGCGCGTCAACTTCGAAACGCGCATCCGCGACCTCGAATTGGCGGCCGAGCGTGAACGCATCGCGCTTTGCCTGCACGACGGCTACGTCCAGGAGCTGGCCGCCTTCAATCTGCGTCTGGCCGCCTGCCGCGAGCTTTTGGTCAGGCAGCGATGGTCCGAAGCGCTGGAGCAGGTAACCGAGCTGCGGCGTGGTGTGGCGCGCGAGTACGACGAGGTGCGGTCGTACCTGCGGACCCTGGTGAATCTGGACCAGCAAGCTGCGTCCGAGGCGCTGTGCGGCAGGTTTGACACGCAGTTCACGGTCCAGATGTCTTTTTCCGCGCGCGGACCGATGGTCGAGCAAATTTTCCAGATCGTGCTTGAAGGCATCAGGAACGCGTGGCGGCATGGGCGCGCCGCTTGCGCCCGTATCAACGTCGCCGCGGCCGGCGATGTCATCAGGATCGTCGTCGAAGACGACGGTAAGGGCTTTGAGCAAAAACAAACCCTGCCATGGGCGATCGCGTCCAGGGTTGAGGAATTTGGCGGCCGCCTCAGGGTCGGCAACGACCAGCGGGCCGGAGCGCGGCTGGAAATCGAAATGCCGGCGGATGACTGATGCAATCGCCGATTCGCCTGATCATCGCCGACGACCACGCGCTCTTCCGCCAGGGGCTCAAATTGCTGCTGGCGCTGCAGGACGACTTGACGGTCGTGGCCGAGGTCGAGCGCGCCGGGCAATTGATACCGATTGTGGCGGCTACACCGTGCGATGTCGTGCTGCTTGACCTGCAGATGGACCGCTGGGTGGCTGAAGAGATCGCGCCGCTGGCGCACCGGGCGCCGGTGTGCGTGCTCACTGCCAGCGAACGCATCGAGGATGCGATGGACGCGCTGCGCAAGGGTGCGCGGGCGATCGTTCACAAGCGCTTCGCCGTCGAAACCCTTGCTGAGGCCATTCGCACAGTGGCGGGCGGGATGGTGTGGGTCCCGCCGATGCTACAGGCGGAATTGGCTGCCCAGACCAATGCGACGAGCGCCAGGCGGCTTACGGCCAGAGAATCAGAGATCGTCCGCCACGTCGCCGCCGGACTGCGCAACAGCGAGATCGCCGCACGGCTTGCAATCAGCGAGGGGACCGTCAAAATCCACCTCAACCGAATCTTCCAGAAACTGGCCATCCGCGACCGCGTCGAGCTGACCCTGTATGCGCTGCGTGAGCATCTGGTAACGGCTCCCGGCCGCGGCCGCTGGCAATCGTCCTGACCCTCCCAATCGCATCGTAATCCCCCTCCGGGAGCGACCAGACAAAGAAGGGAAGGTTGCGGAAAATCCTCTCTTCCGCAACCTGGCAGCGCCCGCAAAGCCGCGTCAGGCGCTGTCTTGATTTTGTGCAACTGCACATCTTCCGAGCACTGCAATCCTGCCCTGCATGCCGGGCAATCGTTCCAGAACACCGGGTTTCACAGCGTTCTTATAACTGAAGATATAGTCAGTTTATATTATAAGTTTTATTAATGAAGATTTCAGTATTGCTAATTACGCATAGGTGCCGACGGCGGCTCAAGGTCCTGCTGGGGCACACGCATTGCTTGGTGCACGACGAACATCGAGGCGCCGTGCGTAACGCGGGAGCGCGAGGATTCAAACAAGGTCTATCGGAGAAAATAACCAATGGGCGCAAACAGCAAACAAGGTTGGTTCCTGTTTCTTTTTCTGATCGGGTTCACCTTCGTGGTGGCCGGCCTGATCTACCTGGGTGTGATTTTCGCCCTGGTGGGCCTGGCCTTCCTGATCGCGTCGCTGGTTGGGCTCCATCAGATCAAACCGTTGGAACATGGGGAGATGCCGCAGCAGGCCGCAGCGCCCCCCGCCACGGCCGCCAAGCTGCGCGTCAGTTAAGGAGGACGACGTCGTGAGAATTGCGGGATTGATTGTGGCCGTCCTGGGATGGTTGGTCGCGGTCTTAAGCACTCAGGTGCCGGGCACCGGCGCGCAGATTGCGGTGGCCCTGTTGGGATTTGTCGTGGCGTGCGTGGGCATCATCGGCATTCTCAATCAGCACCACCTCAGAAACGCTATCTGGAAGAGCCGGTAAATTTGGGAGCGGAGAATGCTGATACGAATCAACAAGTTGCGGTTCGCAATAGCTATAGCTTTGACTGCCGCCTTTGTGGGCGGCTGGATGCTGCCGGTACTGGCGCTTGCCGCCGACAAGCCGGCGGCCGCAGCGGCACCAATTACTACCGCGGATCTCAAAGCCATCAGTGGTCCGACCACGGATCAACTGGCCGCAGGCGATCCCGGCGGCACGCTGACGGGCTCCGTCAACGACATTGTAGTGGCCGATTCCAAAAAGGGCCTCACGCTTGCTGACCTGGTAAACATGGTGGGGCAGAACCGGATCGCGATTAACATCGTATGGACGCTGATCACCGGCTACCTGGTGATGTTCATGCAGGCCGGCTTCGCCGCGGTCGAGACCGGGCTGTGCCGGGCCAAGAACGCCAATCACACCATGATGATGAACTTCATGGTGTATGGCTTCGGGCTGTTCGCCTACTGGGTAATGGGTTTTGCGCTCCAGCAGGGCGGATGTGCGCCGATTGCCAACCTGGGCGGCCTCAATCCGCTCAATCATGAGTTCGCCGTCAACTTCCTGGGCGGCAAACCTTGGGGACTGTTCGGCCTGAAGGGATTTTTCCTCAGTGGCACCACCTACGACGTCGGCATCATGGTGATGTTCCTTTTCCAGATGGTGTTCATGGATACCGCCACTACCATCGTAACCGGGGCGGCGGCCGAACGATGGAAGTTCGTCGCGTTTGCGATTTCAACCTTCTGCCTGGGCGCGGTCACTTATCCATTGTACGGCAACTGGGCGTGGGGCGGCGGATGGCTGTCGCAGTTGGGCGTCAACTATGGTTTGGGTCATGGCTACTGCGATTTCGCGGGTTCAGGCGTCGTGCACGCGGTGGGCGGCATGACGGCGCTGGCCGTGTCGATGATAATCGGCGCGAGAATCGGCAAGTACAATCGCGACGGCACCCCCAACCCGATGCCAGGCCATGACATCACGATGGTGCTGATCGGATGCTTCATCCTGGCCTTTGGGTGGTTCGGCTTCAATCCCGGCAGCACGCTGGGCGCCTCGGGCGCGGGCAATCTGCGCATCGGTTCGATCGCCGTCAACACGATGCTCGCCGGCGCCACCGGCTCCTTCAGCGCTATCCTCTACATGTGGATTCGCTTCGGCAAGCCCGACGCTTCGATGTCGGGCAACGGTCTGCTGGCCGGCCTGGTGGCGATTACCGCGCCCAGCGGATTCGTCAACACGGTGGGCGCGGCGATTATCGGCTTTGCCGCCGGCATGCTGGTATGCCTGAGCGTTGAGTTCGTCGAGCGCGTGATGAAAATCGACGATCCGGTCGGCGCCATCTCGGTGCACGGCACCTGCGGGCTATGGGGCGTTCTGTCGGTGGGATTGTTCGCCGACGGGACCAGCAACTACGGCGGCAGTTGGAACGGCGTCAATGGCTCGGTGACCGGCCTCTTCTATGGCGATCCGGGTCAGTTCGTCGCCCAGCTCATCGGCGGCGCCACGCTGGTGGGAATTGTCTTCACGCTCTCCTACCTGTTCAATTGGGCAGTGGACGGGATTGTCGGCCAGCGCGTGAGCGCCGCCAGCGAACTGGAAGGTCTTGACCTGCCCGAAATGGGCGCGCTCGGCTATCCGGAATTCCAGTTGGTGACTCCGGGCCTGGGCCGTTCCATCGAAATCGCCGGACGCTAAGAGGAGATAATGATCATGGTTGCGCAGATCGTATTTGCCATCGCGATGCTCGCCGTCTTTGCCATCTGGCAGGCCGTCAAACCCGGCAAGAGCATCTTCGACAAGTAATCAAACATGGTGTCAGGAGCCACGGTGGAGCAAATGGTGTTGTCCGAGATGGCGAAGCCGCCGACGCCGATTGTGCGCGACGCCCAGGCGGTGCTGCAGCGCGGTATCGAAGCGCTGGAGCGCGAACGCCATGAGGAAGCCGTCGTCCTGCTGCGTCAGGCGGTGGCGCTCGATGAACAGGCGGCCGACGGCTTCCTGGCCCTGGGCATCGCACTGATGCGCACGATGCGGATGCAGGAAGCGATGGCGGCGCTCGAGCGCGCAGTTGAACTTGCGCCCCGCGCTTTCTATCCGCGGCTGCGCATGGCCGAATTGTATATGCGGCTGGGGGTTCCGACCCGGGCAAAGCAAGAGATGGACTGCGCGATGGAGCTCAGCCAGACGCCCGAGCAGCGCCAGATGGTTCGTACCTTGATGGGCGCGGAGGCGCAGCGCGCGCCCAAGCGCATCTGGCGGCCTGATTTCAGCAGGCTGTTGCGGCCAAGGAAGCCACGCCGATGACCCGCAATCGCGCCGCGGCCATCACCACGGCGGCCGCCGCCAACGCGGCCATCGTTCTGATCGTGTTCCTCAAGGCACCGGTGGCGCCGGTCGCGGCGGGGGCGGTGCTGGCCGCGGCGCTCCTGATACGCCGCGCGTGGCATCACGACTGACAAGCCGCCAATCGGGCCCCGAACGCGGCGTAAGGCGGGGCCGTAAAGGAATCGGTTATGAAGAAGATCGAAGCGATTATCAAACCCTTCACCCTGGATTCGGTCAAACAGGAACTCGGGCAAGCCGGTATCAAGGGTCTGACCGCTTACGAGGTCAAAGGCTTTGGCCGCCAAAAGGGCCATAGTGAGATGTATCGCGGCACCGAATACGTGGTCGACTTTCTGCCCAAGGTGAAGCTTGAAATCCTGGTGCATGACGATCAGCTCAATACGGTGCTCGACGCGATTATCAAAGCGGCGCGCACCGGCAAAATCGGCGACGGCAAGATCTTTGTTACCAACGTCGAAGATGTGATCAGAATCCGGACCAACGAGCATGGCGACGCCGCGATCTGAGCGGTCGCGCAGTGGATGGAGAGCGGTGCTTGTCGGACTTGGACTGATTCTGCTCGCGGTGCTCATCGGGCCGATCTTCATCGGCCCCATCGAGCGCAACATTGAGTTATTCTTTTTGAGTGTCGGCGCGCTGGCCGCGATCTTCACCGGACAGTTCGGATGGCCGCTGGTGCGTGCCGCCGCCACGGAGCCGATCGCCCTGACGGTGGCGGTCCTGGTCTTCGGTGCCGCCGCACGCATTGCGCGGCCGGCGTTTGATCGGGGCTTGCAGCGGCTGCGCACTACGGTTTCAGCGCGCTGGATTTACTTTGGCCTGATTGTGCTGCTGGGACTGCTTTCCAGCGTGATTACGGCGGTGATCGCGGCCCTGCTGCTGGTTGAGGCGATCGCGATGCTCAAACTGGATCGCCCCAGCGAAACCGCAGCCGTAGTGCTGGCCTGCTTCGCCATCGGCCTGGGCGCCGCGCTGACGCCGGTGGGCGAGCCGCTGGGCACCATCGCGATTTCAGCGCTCAGCGCCGACTTCTGGTACCTGATGCGATTGTTGGGTCCGCTGGTGATGGCCGGCATCGTGATCGTCGCCGCGCTCAGCCTGTTTATTTCCCCGCACAGCGGGGCTTCGCTGTATGCCGCGCGGCCCGACGATGGCTGGCACGAGATTGTCCTGCGCGCCGTGCGTGTATACGCGTTTGTCGCCGGATTGGTCGGCTTATCCTGGGGCATGCGGCCGCTGGTGGACGCTTACATCAGCCGCATGCCGCACACCGCGCTGTTCTGGCTCAATTCGATCTCGGCGGTGGTCGACAACGCCACTCTGACCGCCGCCGAGATCGGCCCCGCGCTCAACCATAGTCAGCAGCGCGCGGTGCTGATGGGCCTGCTGATCAGCGGCGGGATGCTGATTCCCGGCAACATCCCGAACATCGTGGCGGCCAGCCGCCTGGGTATCAGCAGCCGCGAATGGGCCCGCATCGGACTGCTCACCGGGCTTCCGCTGATGGCGCTGTGCTTTGCGGTGTTGCACTGGATGAGCTGAATCCAACGGCGCGGCGAGCGGGCCGCGCGGGAGGCATCGAATGCGCAGCGCGACGCTTCCACCTGAGGAAAATCATCATCCGCAGCCGTCCACCGGCATCATCAGCGTGCAAACCGCGGCGATGGCGGACGGTGAGATCTGCCTGCAAACCGCCGGCATGCAAATGGGCGAGCTTATCCGTGCGGCCCATCGCGCGGCGATGACGTCGCTGACCGTTGTCCTGACCGGCGAAAGCGGCGTCGGCAAGAAGACTCTTGCGCGCCAGATGCACGAATGGAGCGCATGGCGTGGTCATCCTTTTGTGTCGGTGGATTGCGCCGCGCTTTCCGAAACCATGCTGCAGGGCGCGTCTTTCGCCGAAGTATTGGCGTCGCTGGCAACAGACTCCGTCCTGCGCGGCCCGCATCCGGCGATGATCGGCTCCAGCACTATCCTGCTGAACAACATCGCCGACCTTTGCGCATTGGGACAGAAACGGCTGCTGCAGTTCATGGCGGACCACGCGCCGGGTACATCGGCCGGAAGCTGCGCCGCGGGTGCGCCGTTTCGCCTGATGGCGGCATCAGAGCGCAGCCTGGCCGCGGAAGTTGCGGCCCATCGTTTCCATCAGGAACTGTTCTTCCGCATCAACGTGATTGGCCTGGAAATTCCGCCGCTGCGCGAACGGCCCGAGGATATCCTGCCGCTGGCATACCATATCCTGCGCGAGGTTTCGCAGCGGAGCGGAGTTTGCCCGATGCGCTTTTCGCCTGAAGCAAGTGCGGCGCTGACACTTTACCGCTGGCCGGGCAACGTGCGCGAACTGCGCGGGGCGGTCGAACACGCAATCGCCCATGCCCATCACGCGCCAGCCATCACCCTGCGCCATTTGCCGCGCGCCGTCAGCGCCGCCAGGTCCAACGACGGCCGGCGCCAATTGACCAGCCTCGAAGAGATGGAACGTGAGCACATCGCGCGGGTTCTGGCGCAGGCGGAATCGTTGGAACAGGCCGCCGCCACCCTCGGAATCCATCTCACCACGCTGTGGCGCAAACGCCGACGCTACCATCTGACCAGTCCGCTTGCCAAAACCAATCCTGCCTGAAACCAGCGCTCTCTCCAGGTGGCGACATGCTGCGTCCGCCGCTATGCTGGTGCGACCCGGTCCACGGTGTTCGGTAAGGGCGGAGTAATGGTTGATAAATTGCTGAGCGGGCTTTCGGCCCTGATTATTTCGGTCATCGCCGGCCTTGGCTACGGCGGCGTGGTGCTGCTGATGGCGATCGAAAGCGCCTGCATCCCGCTGCCCTCCGAAGTGATAATGCCGTTTGCCGGCTATCTGGTTTCAACCGGCCATTTCAGCCTGCAGGCGGTTGCGGTCGCCGGCGCGGTGGGATGCCTGTTGGGCTCCTACGTGGCCTACTTCGTCGGCGCCACTGGCGGCCGGCCGGCGTTCGAAGCCTACGGCCGCTATGTGCTGATTTCGACTCACGAACTGGAAATTGCCGACCGATTCTTCGAACGCTGGGGCTCGCCCACGGTTTTCATCGCCCGTTTGCTGCCGGTGATCCGCACCTTCATCGCCTTTCCCGCCGGCGTCTCGCGCATGGATTTGTGGCGCTTTTCGATCTACACGCTGCTCGGCTCCTATCCATGGTGCCTGGCGCTGGCTTATGCGGGGATGAAGCTGGGCGAGCATTGGCACAACCTCGCCCCGTACTTCCATCGCTTCGACGACCTGATTGGGGCGCTGCTCGTGATCGCCGTCGCGGCCTTCCTTTACCTCCGGCTGCGCGGACGCACCCCGCAGCCGGCGCATCAAGAGCCCCTGCGTTCGCAAAGCCGCCGCTGACATGGCCGACGTGATACAATTGCCGCAAGACTGCAAGCAGGGGGCGGATGATGAGTAATCAAGAGCGCGACCCGGCGGAACTGGTCGAGGTGCTGGCCAGTATCGACGCGATGCAGGTGCGGATAGCGCACGATATGCTGGCTTCCAACGGCATCGAATCCTTCATCTTCGACGAGGAGTCCTCGCGGATGCTGGGCAGCACTGCCGCCGTCCCGGCGCGCCTGATGGTCCACGCCGACGCCCGCGGCGACGCCCTCAAGCTGCTCGACGAACTCGGCTTCGAAGGTCCACAGCACTGAGCGCCACGCGACGCGGTTCGCACGATTTGGGAAATCGGCCTGCTCTCAAACCTGCGGCTGTTCCTGGTCGTTGCCGCAAGTTTCGCCCTCCAACTCATCATCCATCATCTTGCGCCGGCCGAGATGTTGTTCGGCACCTAGCCTATCTCTACAAGGCGCGCACAAGGTAGATGATCGTGCCACCGATCAGTATCAGCAGGGCGGGATTGACGTGGCGGAAGTAGAGGATCGCGAACACGCCCACCGCGACCAGTCCGGTGGCCAGATCGACAATCGAGATCTTGGCGACCGTGTAGGTTCCCGACAGCATCAGGCCGATGGCCACCGGCGCCATGCCGCGCTGGATCGCGGTGCGCCAGGGCGAGCCCTCAAAGCGCTTCCATACCCGGTTGGCGAAAAAGGTGATGCAGCAGTCGGGGATGAAGAACGCCAAACCCACCACGATGGCACCCAATGCTCCGGCCAGCCGGTAGCCAATCACCAGCACCATCAGCATGTTGGGCCCGGGTGCGATCTGCCCGATGCTGTAGATTTCGCGGAACTGCTTGTCACTGAGCCAATGGAAATGGCCCACCAGGATCCGCCGCATCTCGGGCAGCACCGCGGTTCCGCCGCCCACCGCGACCAGCGACAGCAGCGCAAACACCCACAACAGGTTGAGGATTTTGGTCGCCTGCAAAGTCCTGGTTTCCTTCTCAGCGATGGCCCGCCAGGCGAATCGGTTCCCGGGTCCGCGCCGGCTTCATTTCCTTGTGCGTCCTGGGATGGTAGAGCATCACGGCGATCGGGCCGACCACCAGGATCACCACGATCAACGATTGATGGAGCAGGCTGATAGTGACGAAGGTGGCCATCACGAGCAGGAAATCGCCCAGATGGACCAACTGCTTGTGGCCCAGTTGCAGCGCCACGGCGGTCAACAATCCGACCGCGGCCGCCGCCACTCCCCCCAGGAAATGGTTAACCGCGGGGTTCTGCCGATTGCCCATGTAGAGCACTCCGGCGGTCATTACCACGATCGTGCCCGGCAGCAGGATTCCAATTGCGGCGGCGACCGCGCCCGCGGCGCCGCGGATGCGGTCGCCGATGATCACGCTCAGATTGACCGCGATCAGTCCGGGCAGTGTCTGGCCGACCTCAAGCGCGTCGAGGAATTCCTCGTCGTCCATCCATTGCTCGCCGCGCACGATGTATTCGCGCAGATAGGCGACCACCCCGCCGCCGAAGCTGATGGCACCGATGGTGAGGAAGATTTTGAAGAGCGAGAGGAGGCTGACGTTCCGGCGCAGGTCGGCGCCGGAAATTTCCTGCGGTCCGGCGGCTTCACTCATCGTCGTGAACCGGCTGACCGCCGGGTGCGGGTAGGCCGGCGCGGCTTCGCTTTCCCATATGTATTAGCGCCAAGGGTTTCCTCGCGTGAAAGGCTCAATTGGCAGACGGCGCCCTGCTCGTCCGCACAGCAGTTTTTACTGATCGATTTGCGCACGGTCAACATTACCCCCAGCCGCTGCGGCGGGTCCCGCCGTCGATCCTCGGCAAGTCGGCCCACACCATCGAGCCCGGCGATGGAGAATAGCGGGCAGGCAGGGCAATGAGAGGTTAAAAAGAAGCAGCGCGCGGCTGGTACAACGGCTGCGGCGTGCCATTCAGGCGCCGGTAATTGGTTTTTCCGGCTCGCCCGCACAGTAGGCGCATCGGCACAGCGCGCGCAGTTGGGTCAGCGTGTAGATGGTTTCGTGGCCGTCGCGCCAAGCCATAAACACCGCCGCGTCGCCCAGACGCATCAGTTGATGCAAACGGCGGCTGTCCTCGGACAGCTCTGCCGTGACCTCGCCGCGGCAGGCCAGGCAGGGGCAATGGCGGCGCAGGCTGTCCAGGGGAAGGATGCTCTCATGGCCGTCGCTCCAATGCATCCCGACCGCATACCGGCCGACTTCATTGAGATCGCTGATTCGCAACGGCTTTCGCTGCTGCTCCATCGTCCTGCCCTCTTTCCACAGTAAAACAACCGCCGCCTTATCTCAACCGAGGGGCAAGGCGTTGCAGCATGGGTGCTTGAAGCACGACTCGCTCGTCCGACAGGCCCTCACACGCAAGCCGCCACCGCAAGACCCGCTCACGCGAATGCGGGCATGACCTGGCGGGCAAACAACTCGCGGGCCTCGTCGGCCATGAACACCGTGACGAAGTAGGTCAGGCCGAACTCTTCGCTGCGCGATTTGATCTCACGCTTGAGTTCATCGGGCGTGCCAATCAGGAACATCGGCGACTCGCGCACCGCCTGCGCGCCGGCAAAGCCCATCGACTTGGCCGTGCCTTCGGCAATCGCCTGGGCCTGAGCCGGGTCCGCCGCCGGGATGACGGTGACGAAGCCGCTGATTTCGATCGCGTTGGGGGCGCGTCCAGCCGCCCGAGCCGACTTGTGCAGCATCGCGATGCGCCGCTTGAGTTCGGCCTTGTCGAACTTCAGCATCGCGGCGAAATCGACGGCGCCAGTCGTAATCGGGGCGGCAACATTGACGATATCGGCCTCCGCGCCGGCGATCTGCAAAAGTTTGCTGCCGCCGCCGCCGATCATCACGGGGGGATGGGGTTTCTGCACCGGCTGGGGGAAGTTGTAGGCCTTGTCGATCCTGAAATAGCGGCCCGAATAGGACGGCTCGGCCTGCGTCCACATCGCCTTGAGTACACGAATCCCTTCGGCCATCTGCTCCAGCCGCTCGGCGTTGGACGGATAGGGATAGCCGTTGGCGTCGTACTCCGCGCGCAGCCATCCGGAGCCCAGCCCGGCGATAAACCTGCCGCCGCTGATGTGATCGAGTGTTGAGGTCATCTTGGCCAGCAGCGCGGGATTGCGAAACGACATTGCCGTGACCATCGGCGCCAGGCGGATACGGTTGGTCAGGGCGGCGATCGCGCTCAGCGTAGTGTAACATTCCAACTGCGGAACCTTGCGCTGCTCGGGTCCCATCGGCGGAAAGAAATGGTCGTTGATCGAAACCGAGTAGTAGCCCTGCTCCTCAGCGCTTTGGGCGGCAGCCAGCGCCTTGGCGAAATCGTTGGTCGGAAGAAAGATGCCGAACTTGATGCTGTGCACCGCGCGCTCCTTGTCGCTGTCGCGTTGGATTGCCGCTCACGTGCGGCCTGCCTTATGAATCAGCCGTTCCAGATAACATCGGCGGCGCCTGCGGCGCAATCTGTCGCGCGGCTATTTACTTTTCCCTTCGCGGCGGATCGGTCAGAATGATAATGGTCCGCTCGAGGGCCGGCTGAACGGCCGCATCCGGACTGGGAGTGATGATTTGTTGCGCAAAACAGGTCCGATCACCGCTATTTCATTGATGTTGCTGGCGCTGGCCTGGTCGGCCGCGGCGGCTGCCTTGCCCGACGCGATGTCCGAAGCCAGATCGCTCGGCGACCGCATCCTGACTATCGCCAGGGAGCCGTCGTGCAAGACGGATCGCGCGGGATGCCGCGAACGGCTGCGCGCGCTGATTGCGCAATACTGGGATACCACCGACATGGCGCGTTCCGCGCTCGGTTACCATTGGAAAGATCTCAACGAAGAGCAGCGCGCGCAGTTTACCAAGCTGTTCAGCGACCTGGTCGAGTCCATCTACCTGTCGCGGTCCAATTTCTCCAAGGCCCAGCAGTATAGCGCAACGGTGCGGGTCGATTATCTCAAGGAAATCCGAGAAGGCGACGATTACCGCAAGATCACCACGGCGGTTACGCTCAAGCAGGGCGACAAGCCGATCCGGGTCGATTACCGGATGCGATGGCTGGACGGCAAATGGAAAGTGTACGACGTGATCGTCGAGGATATCAGCCTGACCGGCAACTATCGCAACCAGTTCAACCGCGTGATCAACAACCAGGGCTATCCGCAACTGGTGCGGATGCTGCAAGACAAGCTCCAGCAGATCAAGGCGTCGGAAGGCACCTGAGGGCTGAGCGGCGCCAGCCGCAATGGACCCTTTAGCGCCATGCTGATGCCATCGGGCACAGCCTCAGTGGATCCCTAGCACGCGGAATCCGTTGCCCTCCAGTGCATCCATCACCGGCTTCATCGCATCGGCCCGAATTACCAGGTAGTAGACGCGCTCGTCTTTCCAGCGATCGCGATAGGTGCCTAGACCCAGAATCTCACCGCCGGCGGACTGAATGGCTTGGGTCGCGCTGGGCAGGTCGCGCGGCGGTCCGGGATCCAGCATCAGGTCGATGCGTGTCGTGTTTTCCTCTGCGGCGCCAAAGATTTCCACGAACGCGCCCAGCAGGTCGGTGGTGGTGATGATTCCGACCAGGCGGTCCTTGTCCACCACCGGCAGGCCGCCGATCTTGCGCTCCAGCATGATTTCCGCGGCCTCTTCCATGGTCGTGTCGGGGGTGACGGTGATCGGGTTCTCGGTCATCGCGCCGGTGACGCGGGTGTCGGTCAGATGACCCTGATGTTGGCGGACGTCGTGATCGGAGAGCATCCCGACCAGTTTGCCGTTGTCGACAATGGGCAGATGACGGAAATTGCCCGAATGCATCTTGGCCGCGGCTTCGGCCAAGGTATCCCTGGGCGTGGCGGTCGCGGGGTTCTTTCTCATGCGGCTGGCTACTAGCATTTCATCTCCCTCATCGATCTGACGCGCTCAAGTCAGGTGCTAATAGCCTAAGCAAACTGCTTGCCATAGCCGCATCGCCGCATGTCCCATCACCCGGGCCGATCTGGATGTCGTGTTAAGTTGGCGTGGCTGCAGACCTGGATGGCCGGGGTTAGCAACCGATGCCGGCAGGCGCGACGCAGGGCGTTGCGAACCGAAGTTTCGAACGTCGTCTTTCATCGCGACAATTCGATTTCGTCAGGGAACACGAAGGTGGTTGCGCCGTCGGCAAACTTCACCAGGTACATGTGCCGTTCCAGGTTGAGCACTTCGCGCACAATGATTGGGGTTTCGCTGAATCTGCTGCGCCCACTGCGGTCCCGAATCGGCCGGCACAAGCGACAGGGTTTGCCAATTACCTCCAGGCTTCCGGCAGTGGCAGTGGTGGATGGGTCCATGGTCCGATAACCTCTGAAAAGCCTAAAGCAGGTTTCGTGCCAGCGTCCTCAGGCCGAAACTGTCGCCTTCTTCCCTCTACCCCAGCCGAATTTTTACCCGATGCCTGAAAACGCACAACTTGTTCGATTCCGTCATCCCACCAATATGCCTCCTAAATCCATGGAACGGGTTCCGCTCGCCTCATTCGGGCAGGACCGGCGATGGTTCCGGAGCACGGGCAATCGATTGCTACCGCGCGCAATCGGTTCTACTGTGCGAGCAGATGACGCGGCAGGACGGCGACGACATTTTTCGCGAAATCGAGCACACCGGCGACGTCGGGATCGACATCGAGGCGGACAGCCGTGCCGAGTTGTTTCGCCGCGCGGCGATCGCAATCGCCCGCCTGATGGTGGACACGGCCGGGGTGCGCGCACTGGAAAGCCGTAACCTGTCGGTGGCCGCTGCCACTGACGTTGATTTGATGCACGACCTGTTGAGCGAGCTGCTGCGTTGCTTCGTGGTTGACGGCTTCGTGTGGTCGGATGCGACGGTCGAAGAGGCGGACGGCGGATTGAAGGTCAGCCTCTTTGGCGAGCCGTTCGATGCCGCCCGCCACGAGTTCCATCAGGAAATCAAAGCGGTCACCTACCACCAACTGGCCGTGCGCCACGAGCGCGGCCGATGGTTCGCGCGGGTGATCTTCGACGTTTAGTCGAAAACCTTCAGTTCGACGGCACAACGCGACGGGCGGAAGCGGCAAAGCTATGGAGTCGATGCGCGATTGGCCGATTCTATAGCCAGGTGTTCGGGGAAATAGCGGCAGGCTGACGTCGCCCCGTTGCTCCAAGCCACTGCGCACCCGCGCGAACAGCGCGACCTTGTGATCGGCTAGGTCCAGCACTCGCAGACCGGCAAAACGCTTTGTTCCAACTCCATGCTCTGCCTCCGGTATGCCCCGTGTCGGCCGCGCCGCTTATGCTCGGTCATCGCGCGGTTTGGCATCAAGCGAGCCGGGCAAAAAGCTCCGCAATTGTGCCGAAGGGACGCGCACAGGCTGGGGCGAGCGCAAATAGAGTTGCAAATGCTCGGCGCTTTTCGGTATTGCTTCTTGTTGCAGTATTTTGATACAAACTGCACGGTCCGGGGTGCCTGCCTTGAGAGAGGCGGTGTGGCTCGCCGGGAGGTGTTGAGATGACGAGAAAACACGCCGTGCCGATGGGCCTGGGAATCGTTGCCGCCCTTTCGGTGCTCATCATTCCCGCATCCGCGTTCGCGCAAAGTTCAGGCCCTGCGCCGACGGTATCCTATCCGTCGGGCTTCGCGGTGTCGCCGCCGCTCTCCAGTATCCACGAATCGGAAAGCGCGGGGCCGCCGGAGTTAAAGATTCACGCGCGCCGGCCGCTGCCCAGGCATCTGGCGGCGCAGGCCGGTCAGCAAAACGCCTCCGACCGGGCTTTGCAGACCGCCGCGGGCAGCCGTCTGGCGGTCAGGGAGAATCCGAACTTTCCGGGTCTGGGCGAAGCCGGCGCCATTCCGCCGGACCCCAACATCGCGGTGGGACCCAATCACATCGTGCAGGTGGTCAACTCCCAAATCGCCGTCTTTACCAAGGGCGGGAGCATTTACTCGGGCTATCCCAAGTCGCTCAGTTCGCTGTGGAGCGCGATGGGCGGCCCATGCGCGACCAACAATGCCGGCGACCCGGTAGTGCAATACGACCGCGCTGCCAACCGCTTTGTCGTCACGCAACTGGGCAGCCTGAATTCGCCGTATTCGCAGTGCTTCGCTGTTTCGGCGAGCGGGGATCCGACCGGCTCCTACTATCTGTATTCCTACAGTTTCGGCAGCAACCTCAACGACTACCAGAAAATCGGCGTGTGGCCGACGGCCACCAACTCCGCGTATCTGGCCACCTACAACCTGTTCGCCAACGGCAACTCCTTCGTCGGTGCCGACCTGTGCGCGTATGACCGCGGCGCGATGCTTTCGGGGGCGGCCTCGGCCGCCTTTGTCTGCTTCACGCTGTCGGGCGACGGCGGCTACCTGCCCTCCGACCTCGACGGCCCGACCGTGCCGGCCGACGGCACGCCCGGCTACTTTCTGACCTTCGAGACGCTGAGCAGCTTGCGCCTATATCAGCTCTCGCCCAATTTCGCCAATCCCGCCAGCTCCACGCTCAGCGCCGCAACCGACATCACGGTGGCGTCCTTCAGCGAGGCCTGCGGCGGCGGAAGTTGCGTGCCGCAGCCGGGCACCAGTCGCCAGCTCGACTCGCTGGGCGACCGGCTGATGTATCGGCTGGCCTATCGTGTCTTCCCCGACCATCAGGCGATGGTGGTCAACCATTCGGTCGCGGCGGGAACGAGCGTGGGCGTGCGCTGGTACGAGTTGCGCCGCACCAGCGGGGCTTTCAGCCTCTACCAGCAGGGCACTTTCGCGCCCGATTCCTCCTACCGATGGATGGGCAGCATCGCGATGGACCAGGTGGGCGACATGGCTTTGGGCTACAGCACGTCCTCCACCAGCCTCTACCCGTCGATCAACATCACCGGGCGCACGCCGGGTGATCCGCTGGGCACGATGGAAGCGGAAACCGTCCTCCAGCCCGGCAATGGCGCGCAGACCGGCTACTCGCGCTGGGGCGATTATACTTCGATGCGGCTCGATCCGAGCGACGACTGTACATTCTGGTACACCGACGAATACTACCCGGTCACCTCCAGCTACGTGTGGTATACGGCGATCGGTTCGTTCAAGTTCGCCAATTGCACCGGCTCAGCCGATTTCACCGTCGCCGCGACCGCGGCGCCGCTGTCGTTTACGGCCGGGACCGGCGGTACTGCGAACGGAACCGTGACCGTCAGTTCGTTGAACAATTTCAGCTCGGCGGTAAACCTGGCTCTAAGCGGATGTCCGCCGTCGGCGACCTGCACCCTGGGCAGCGCCAGCCTTACTCCGCCGCTTAATGGCTCGACGTCGACCAGTTTGAAGATCGTAATCGCGGCCGCCACGCCGGCGGGTTCTTACCCGATTACGGTTACCGGTACCAGCGGCAGCCTGACCCATTCCAGCAGTTTTACGCTGACCGTCGCCGCGCCGCCCGCCGACTTTACCCTCTCGGCTTCGCCGTCGTCCCTGACGGTGAAGCGGGGAACCAGCGGCAAGTACACGGTTTCTCTCGGCACGGTGAGTGGTTCGAGCTCCGTGAGTCTAAGCGTCAGCGGATTGCCAAAACGGACCAACGCGAGTTTCAGCCCCAATCCAGTCACTACTCCGGGCAGCTCCACCCTGACGGTTTCGGTCAACCGTCCGGCCAGCACCGGAACCGCCACGTTGAGGATCACCGGCAACAACGGCAGTTTTACCCATTCGACTTCGGTAACGCTTGTGATTCAGTAAATCCGCGCTTTGCGCCGCCGGCAGGCTTCGAGGCCTGACCGGCGGCCCAGCGCCGCCTGCCAGCGGCCCTCAACGGAAGAAGCAGGAGAAGCCCACTACCATTCCTCCCGGCGTGTTGATACTGACGTTGGTGCTGTTGCCGCTTTGGTTTCCGTTCAATCCGCCATTGGAAACATGCTGGGCCTCAAGGCCCACATAAAGGGCTTTTCGACGATCGATAAAATATGCCACTCCGACCTCGCCGAGGATCAGCGCCATAAAGGGACCCTTTAGCTTGCTGTCGTCGTGCGCGTGGCCGACGTTAAGGTCGGAATAGCCGGGGCCGATGGCTGCGCCTATCCAGGGTACGAACGGCCCATAGCCGAGGCGAACGAAGTAGTATTTCAACTCCAACAGCAGGCCGGCGAAATTCTGATGTACGGTGTTGAAGCGCTCGAAGGCCGGTTCAAGACCCACCTCCAGGGCGCCGTCCAGAGCGCCGTGCAGCAAGTTCTGATCGTGAAGCACCCCGAACGGCAGCAGCGACACACGCGCGCCGACGTTCCAGGCGTTGAGATAACCGCCCGCCATCCGGCCGGTGCTGAAATGCACCAGCGCACCCTCCACCGACACGACTTTGCTCATCGGCGGGAACGCGTCGTCGGGGTCGAAGGCGCCGGCGCCCGGGGCACAGGCCAGGAGCAGAAAGCACAGGGCCAACAACGTCAATGCGCGCGCGACCACGACATTTAGGCACGTATGTAGGTATAAATAGTATTGTGCAGCGAGAAGATTATTTATTCAACTTAAGACCGGCACAGTAGAATTGCGCTTCGCGCATCGCTTGACCGGTTGAGCCGCACCGCAGAGTACGGGTAGGGTTCTGGTAGTCGCGCGGGGCATGGCATGCAGGAGCACATCAGGGCATTCGTGGCGATTCGGTTGTCGCCCGAGGTGGAGGACGCTGTCGCCCGCTTTCAGGCGGGCCTGCGCAGACTGGGCGGCGATATCTCCTGGACGAATCCGGAGAACTTCCACCTGACACTGCGCTTTCTGGGCAACCAGGTGCCGCTGGCGGTCGTCGAACAGATGATCGAGGGGCTGCGGCCGGTCGCGGCCGCCATCGCACCGTTTATGGTGCGGGCGCGCGGCGCCGGCGCTTTTCCCTCGCTCCACCGTCCGCGCGTCATCTGGGTGGGACTGACCGACGGCGAACTCGGTGCGGTTGCGCAACAGGTCGAAGCACTAAGCGTCAGATGCGGCCTGGAACCCGAGCCCCGCCGCTTCAATCCCCATCTGACAATCGGGCGGGTGCGCAAGCCCACGCGCAATCCGCGCATGCAGGAGGCGTTGCAAGCCGCCGCCGAGCGCGACTTCGGCAGTTGCCTGATCACATCGATGGCGCTCTACCGCAGCCATTTGTCTCCCCAGGGCGCGAAGTACGAAGCGCTAGCGACGCTGCGTTTTGGAGGTTAGCCAGGCTCCCGCCGCGCGTCAGGGTCGGCTTTAGTCCTCGAAAGTAGTGCGTTCAGCCCTGCCAGCACCTCCTCGACCAGCGCGCGGCCCGTTCGACGAAATAAGCCCTGCGAGCGCCCCGTCCAGGTTCCTGACATGGTCAGCTGTGGACAGGCGTCACGGCGCAGGCATAGCGCCTTGCAGGTTGTTTTGTGGCAATATGTCTGCGTCGATCCTCGATGCGGGAAACGGTCAATTACAGGGTCGGCGGGGTGTTTTAACGTGGCGCAGGACACGAAAGGCAAGGCGCTGGAAATCGCGCTCAGCCAGATCGAGAAGCAGTACGGCAAGGGCTCGATCATGAAACTGGGCGAAGAGGCGATCGAAACCGACATTGCGGTCATTTCCACTGGCTCGCTCGGTCTGGATATCGCCCTGGGTGTGGGCGGCTTGCCGCGCGGACGCGTAGTCGAGATCTACGGCCCCGAATCTTCGGGCAAGACCACGCTGGCGCTTGAATGTATCGCCGAAGCGCAGAAGATGGGCGGGATCGGCGCTTTTATCGACGCTGAGCACGCGCTGGACGCGGGCTACGCGCGCAAACTGGGCGTGCGCGTCGAGGATTTGCTGATCTCGCAGCCCGACAACGGCGAGCAGGCGCTGGAAATCGCCGAAACGCTGGTGCAGTCGGGCGCGATCGACGTGCTGGTGATTGACTCGGTGGCCGCGCTGGTGCCGCGCGCCGAAATCGAAGGCGAGATGGGCGAGCCGCAGATGGGCCTGCAGGCGCGGCTGATGTCGCAGGCGCTGCGCAAGCTGACCTCGATTATCGCCCGCTCGCGCACCATCGTGATCTTCATCAACCAGATCCGGATGAAAATCGGCGTGATGTTCGGCAACCCCGAGACCACCACCGGCGGCAACGCGCTGAAGTTCTACTCCTCGGTGCGAATCGACATCCGGCGGGTGGGGGCGATCAAGTCGGGCAACGACGTGATCGGCTCGCGCACCAAGGTCAAGGTGGTCAAGAACAAGGTCGCACCGCCCTTCAAGGAGGCGGAGTTCGACATCCTGTACGGCTCAGGGATCTCCAAGGAAGGCGAGCTGGTCGATATCGCCGCCGAACACAACATCATCGAAAAACTCGGCGCCTGGTATTCCTATAAAGGCGAGCGCATCGGGCAGGGACGCGAGAACGCGCGCGAGATGCTCAGGAACAACCCCGTGATGGCGGCGGAGGTCGAAGCCGCGGTGCGCGACAAGTTGATGCACAAGGCGCACGCCGAAGCGCCGGTCCAGTAGGATTCACACGCGGCGCGCCAGACGTCGGGCGAGCGCCTTGCGCCCTTCTTCCAGTGCGATCATCAAGGGTGCGAAGGCGGCCAGCAAAACCCATTGGCGGGCGTCAAGCGGCGTCATGCTGAAGATGCGCGACAACGGACGGACGTAGATAAGCGCCATCAGCAGGACAAATTCCACCGCGATACCGGCCAGCACCATCGGATTGCTCGTCAGCCCCAAACTGCGGACGGATTGAAGCGGACTGCGGCACGACAGCACATTGCCGGCCTGGCAGGCGACGATGCCGGCCAGCGTCATGGTGGTGGCCGCCAGATAGATCGGCCCGCGCGAGGGCATCGGCAGCCCCGGACGCCATCCGCCCTGGTAGATCGCCAACAGGTAGCCGCCCAGCACCATCGCCGATTCGACCAATCCCAGCCACAGATAGACGCGCACGATGGTGGCGCGATTGAGCAGCCGCTCATCGCGCCGGCGCGGCGGCCGCTTCATGATGCCGGGCTCGGGCGCCTCCATCCCCAGGGCGAGCGCGGGCAGGAGGTCGGTGCCGAGGTCGATCGCCAGCACCTGCATGACGGTCAGGGGCAGCGGAAACTTCAGCAGCACGAAAGCGATAAAGGCGGCAGCCTCAGGCACGTTGTGAGTCAGGATGTAGGTCAGGAACTTGCGCACATTGTCGTACACGCCGCGCCCCAATTCGACCGCGCTGATGATCGCGGCAAAATTGTCGTCGGTCAGAATGATGTCGGCGGTGGCGCGGGCCACATCGGTACCGGTGGCGCCCATCGCCACGCCGATATCAGCCTGCTTGAGCGCGGGCGCGTCATTGACGCCGTCGCCGGTGACTGCGACCACGTCGCCGCGCCGCTGCAGGGCTCTGACCAGGCGCAGCTTGTGGTCGGGGATGACGCGCGCGAACGCCACATCGTTGCGGTCCAGCGCGTGGTCCAGCGCCAACTCGCTCATCGCCTCCAGTTCGGCGCCGGTTATGATGCGGCAGCGATCGGGCAACAGCCCGATTTCGCGGCCGATGGCAGCCGCCGTGTGGCCGTCGTCTCCGGTCACCATCACCACCCGGATTCCGGCCGCGCGGCAGGCGGCGATGGCGGCGGGCACCTGGGGCCGCGGCGGGTCTTCCATCGCCACCAGCCCCATCAGCGTAAGCTCCTTCTCGACCTCTTCGGCGCGCCAATGACGGTCATGCGGCTGCGCTTCCAGACGGCGCATCGCCACCGCCAACACTCTCATCGCGCGGCCGGCAAAGTCGTCGTGCCGGTCCTGGATGGTCTGCCTGAGCCGCTCATCCAACGCCAGTGCAGCGCCGTCGCCACTGATGGTCGTGCATCGCGGGAGCAACTCGCTGAGCGCGCCTTTAACGCAGGCCACGGGCGCGCCGTCGATTTCCTGGATGGTAGTCATGCGCCGGCGCACCGAGTCGAAAGCCAGTTCCGCCAGGCGCGGCCACGAAGCCAGCGCGTCGCGGCTCAGGCCCGCCTTGGCGCCGGCAGTGAGAATCGCCGCCTCGGTCGGGTCGCCCACGGCCGACCAACGCGCCCCAGGCCGCGCGGGCGCCACCAACTGGGCGTCGCAGCACAACGCCGCGGTCCGCAGCAGGTTCTTCAATCGCGTCAATTGCGGGTCGGCCCCGCGCAGCACCTCGATGGTGCCGACCGGTTCGTAGCCGACGCCGCCGATTCGATATGCGCAACCGGCGGTCCAAACCTCGCGAACCGTCATTTCGTTCTCGGTCAGCGTGCCGGTCTTGTCGGTTATGATAGTGTTGGTCGCGCCCAGCGCTTCCACTGCCGATAGGCGTTTGACCAGCGCGTTGCGCGCCGCCATCTTGCGCACCGCGATGGCGAGCGCCATGGTCAGCGTGGGCAGCAACCCTTCGGGCACGTTGGCCACTATTATTCCGATCGCAAACAGCAGCCCTGCCAGCGGCGGCAATCCGCCCAGCAAAGTGCCGAGCACATAAAAGACGATGCCCATGCCGACCGAAAGTATCGCGATTACCCGGGTTACCTGCGCGACCTCGCGCTCCAGGGGGCTGGGCCGCTCGGGCAGCGCCTGGGCCAGGGCCGCGATGCGGCCGAACTCGGTGGCTGCGCCCACCGCGAAGACCACCGCCTCACCGCGCCCGGCCACCACCGAAGTTCCCGCGAACACCAGGTTAGCCAGCATCGCCGGGGCCCGCCCGTCGGCCGCCATAGCATGGGCAAAGCGCGGCATCGGACGCGACTCGCCGGTCAGCGGCGAGTTGTCCATGCGCAAGCCTTGGGCCTCGATAAGGCGGGCGTCGGCGGGCACCGATTCGCCTTCGGTCAGGATCAGGACGTCGCCGGGGACCACGTCGGAGGCCGCGATGGTCTGCAAACGCCCCTCGCGGCGTACCGTGACTTGATGGGGCAGCAGCTTTTGCAGCGCCTCGGCGGCGCGCTCGGCCGCGTACTCCTGCCAGAAACTAAACAGACCATTGATCGCGATCACGGCGATAATCGCCGCCGCCACCTGCGGTGTACCCAGCAGCCAGGACAACGCGGCCGCCGCCCACAGCAAAAGCGCCAGCAGATGGCAGAGATTGGCGCCCAGGTCGAAATACCACGGACGGCGCGGGGGAGCCGGCAACTGGTTGGCTCCGAAGCGCAAACGGCGGACCGCGACTTCAGCGGTGGTCAGGCCGCCGGGCCCCGTTCCGAGCGCGGATAGCACCTCGTCGGGCGCCAGGCTTGCCAGCCAGACCAGCCTCGGCGCCTGCGCATCGGAGTCGAGGTAAGGATGGCGCCGCCGTTCGCGGCGCTTGAAACTGGGGAAGAAGTTGCGATTCACCGGGCGCAACCTTGCCGGCGAGCGCAAACGCGGTCGCCCTGAGCGGATTATGCTCCCAATCGCAGATGAGAAGAATGAGCAACGCCTCTGTGAACCGGCGGCGCGGGGCCCGGCTCAGGCTTCGGCGGCCGCCAGTATGCTCTCCGCCGCGAGGGTCAAATGCTCCAGGGAGTTGCTCTTGGTCAGGCAGGCGTCGAATCCCGCGTTCATCGCCTGCGAGAACAAGCGGTCCGAGGGCATCACGGTGAACAGAATCGCCCGGCAATGAGGCCATCGGCCGCGCACGCTGCGCAGCACCTCCAGCCCGTCGCCCCATCCCAGAGAGTAATCCGCCACCAGCAGGTCGCAGGGCCCTTCGGCAACGGCCTCCTCAAATTCTTTCATACTGGAACCGACCACACGCAGATTCGCGTCGGGAAAAGCCTTGGTCAGAGCCCGTGTCAGGAGCAGGCGGTCGATCGGAGAATCATCCACGACCAGGAGTCTCACTTAGCAACCCTCCCCAAAGGTTGATGATGCCGCTCGCCAATCACAGCAGCCCGTGGCGATTGGCGGCCCAAAGGCCGCACTCAAAGACCGAGCCCGGTCCGGCGTGCGCGCCTACCGCTCAAGTAAAGCCAATCGGTCCAACTTTTCGAACTTTACAGCGCCGGAAAGTCTTTGCGAATCTCTGTTCGCCGCAGGCAGTGAATCAACCCCCCAGCGTCCGCGCACCTAACAAGCCACAAAATGTTTGGTAATGCAATATCTTGAGCCAAAGCAAGAAGTTCAGTGGCCGGGCAAATGCTCCCACTGCGCGGCGCATTGGAGAATATCCAGCGGCTGCCCTGCTTCCAACGCCTGGTATTTCAGCCAGAACGAAACGTCGATCAGCGCGCTTTGCTTCGGCTCCGCAGCGTTGCTCCATCGATTACACGCAGCCGGTCCGCCGTTGTAGGCCGAATAGGCCGAGCGCGCCAAATCGTCCGCGCTGGCCGCGACGCCGTGACCAGCTGCAAAGCGCGCGCAGTCATGCAGGCGGCGCAGCAGGATTTGCGCGCCCGCGCCCGCGTTGTAAGCAATATCCCATTTGAGCCGCGGGATGCTGTAGAAGCCGCGCCACACGTACTCGTTGATCTGCATCAGGCCGATGTCGTGAGTCGATGACTTGAGGTAGGTGATGCGTCCGGCTTTGCGCACGAACTGACGCCAACAGCTCTCCTGCCATGCCACGCTGCGCACCAGGCGGCGCGTGGTGCGGCCGTACTGCGCCGCCAGATAGTCGTCGTCGATTTCGCGCGACGTGCTTAAGTCCAGCAGCTGTCCGACGTCGGCCGAATACTGCGGCAGGTTGGAAGGCTGCGGGACCTTGCGGCGCAGCCGGCCGGCGACCGCGCGGATTTCCCCATCGATCGTCACGACTTGCATCGCGCCCAACGCCGGGGGCGCGAGCCATCGTCCGAGCAGCGCTACAAAATCGCCGGACAGACCGATGGCCGAGGAGCGACCGCCATCGGCGGACGGCACCTTGTCAGGTGCGTCGTCGGGTTCGATACGCAGCGCGTCGGGAGTCGTCACCGGCGGCCGGATGTTGAACATTTTCTGCAGTTCGGGATCCTCGGCGAAACTGAAGGCCAGCGGATCGGCGCGCAGCCGCGGCGCCATAATGTGCGCCAGGGCGCGCAAATCGGCGGCCGTGATGCGCATCCCCAACGCCGGCGCCGCCTGGTCAAAAGCGATCAGCGCGTCGCCGGCCGAAATGAAGCTCAGGAACTGCAGCGTTTGATTGCCCAACAGGCCGCGGGCCGCAGCCTTTTGAACAATCGCATCAAAACGGCTCCAGGTATAGATGAACAGCAGCCTCACTGGATCGGGGCCGCCGGCGGGCTGCGGCCGGCTCAGGACCTGCACCAGGCGATGGCGGCTATCGAGCAACAGATCGAGCAGGTCGTCGCGAAACTCCTTGTCGGCGGCCGATGCGCCCAGTTGCTTGACTGCAAAGACCACGAACGCATCCCACTGGTCCAGCGCTTTTTCCCACGTGTCGATGTCGGCCTGGGTCAACGCTTCGCTGCGTGCCGCCACGGCCGGGGCGCGCAACCCTGACGGAAGCGCAATCCGCAGCGTGACGCGCAGCCCGCGCTCGGTCGCGACCGTCGGCGGCAGGGTCGACAGGGCGGCAAGCGCGTGGTCCAGGTCGGCGCGATATTGATCGGGTGCGCCCGCGGCGATCAACTGCGTAATCTGCGTCAGCGGAGTTTTCAGGTCGAAAGAAAACTGCTCCAGGTAGGGAATGAAATAACCCTTGATCAGATCGAAACCGCGGCCGGCCAGCAGCGTCTTTTGGTGCTGGGAGTTGTACAGGTTGAGCTCCTGGATGCGAAATTTAACTTTCCAATCCGGGGTGACATACGGCGCGGCCACGGCCTGGGCGATGCCGCGCCAGGTGACGGCGTCAAGGCATTGGGCGCCCAACTGGGTGCCGACGTTTAAGTCGGCGTCGGACTCCAGGCGCAGCAGCGCGCCGTCGCGCGAAAAGCGGGGGTTTTCGGCGTACAGATAACGGCAGCCGGACTCCTGCCACAGGTCGGCGCGATGGCCGGGACCGTTGTACAGTTGGGCCTTGAGCGCCTCATTCAGAGTCAGGTACGGAATGGTCAGGGGAACACTAATTTGAGCCGCCCAAGCGGCCGACCAGGCCGACACACCGACCGCCGTCGCTACCCAAAGCCCAAACACTAACCGGGCGCGACATCTTCTCATCTGCCATCCAAGCTAGCGCTTTGTGCAGGGCAATCACAACGCAATTGCGCGACGGCGCGCACGATGGGCGCCCTATCTGATCTCCACCGTAACCGGGCCGCGCTTGCCGAGGATTTCGATCGCCGGCACTTCCGGAGTGCGGCGCACCAGGAGTGAGACCGCCCCGCCGCCCACCTTGAGATTTTCGATTTTAATCCAGTCCAGCCAGCTTGGCATTGCCGGAGCATCAATCACCAGCTTGCGGTCGAAGCCGTTTACCTCGATTCCCAGCATCGCCTGCAGAAACATGAAGATGCTGGCCGCGGACCAGGCCTGCGGATGGCAGGCCACGGGATAAGGAACCGGCCCCATCCGCTCATCGCGCGTAAATCCGCAGAAAAGCTCGGGCAGACTGCCACTGTTGAGATACAACGACGCGTCGAGCAAGCCTTCGAGCATCCGCATGACACCCGTGGACTGACCGACGCGGGCCAGACCGGCGGCGGCCAGGGCGTTATCGTGCGGCCACACCGAACCGTTGTGATAGCTCATTGGGTTGTAGCGCCGCTCCTGGGAACTTAGCGTCCGCAGGCCCCATCCGCTGAACATTTCATCGCTCATCAAACGCTCGGCAAGCGCCGCTCCGTGCTCGGAGTCCACAATCCCTGCGGCCAGGCAATGAGCGGCATTGGACGACATCACGCGGCAGGGAGATTTGTCACCGTCAAGCGCCAGTGCAATCGTCCGTTCATGGTCGAGCCAGAAGTCGCGCAAAAAAGCCGACTTAAGGGCGGCCGCTCGCTCGCGCAGGGAGTCGGCCACGGCTTGGCGGCCCAGCCGTCTGGCCACCTGCGCAACCGACGTGTAGGCGGCATAGACGTAGCCCTGGACCTCGCACAGTGCGATGGGCGGCCGCGCCAGGTCGCCATCCGCGTGTGAGATGGCATCAAAGGAATCCTTCCATCCCTGGTTGGCGAGGCCGCGCGGGGTCTCGCGCAGGTATTCGACAAACAGATCGCTGTCGCGGTCGCCCCATTGGACGATCCAGTCAAGGGCCAGTTCGGCGTGCTTCCACAAGTCATCGGCCAGTTGCAGGTCGCCGGTGGTCGCCACGTAACGCCCCAGCAGCCAAAGGAACAGCGGGGTGGCGTCGACGCTGCCATAGTAGCGGCCGAAGGGCACTTCGCCGGTCGCCGCCATTTCGCCACCGCGAATCTCGTGCACAATCTTGCCCGGCTGTTCGTCGCGCCGGTCATTGACTTCCGAACCTTGGAGGCTGGCCAGCGTCTTGAGCGTGCCGGCCGCAATCGCGGGGTTAAAGGGCAGCGTATACAAGGCGGTCAGGATACTGTCGCGGCCAAAGAGCGTGGCAAACCACGGAATTCCCGCCATCAGAAACGTGCCTTCAGGTGAGTAGCGGATAATCGAGGTCAAATCGGCTACCGAATGGCGCAGCAGAAGATTCATCGATTCGGCGCTGGTGGTGATTCTGCTCCATCCGGCGTCCAGTTGCGCGATCTCTGCGCGACGTCGCGCCAGCGCCTCTTCAAAGCGGGCCGGATGGGCAGGGCGTGCGGTTGATTTTTCGCATCCGCCGCTGATGCGTACTTGCAACTCTTTCTGCTCATCGGGTTTGAGCGTGAGGCGAAACGACGCGCGCCCCGACTCCAGCGCCGCCGGTTGCGGCTCGAAAACAAGCTCGGTAAACCGTTGCGCTCCATCCAGCCCTCGGTAGGAGAATCGCACCCGGCCGGCATCCACCTCGACTGGCAGGTAGGTGCCGCGGCGGACTCGCCGTAGTCCGCGGACCTCAAAAAGGTCGGCGAAATCAACCTCGAACAGAAAATCCATCGGCACTTCGATCTGCAGCGGCGCGTAGTTGCGGACCATCAGCTTGTGAAAGAGCGCCGCTCCGGCGATCACCCAGTTGCGCTCGATCTGGATCGAGTTGCGCGGCAGCCGGATATCGTCACCCTGGAAGGTCAGATCGGGATTGCTTAAATTGACCCGCAATTGCGCATTTTCACGGCTTGTATAGGAATTGAGATAATAGGGCACTTCGCCGGCGACCTTCAGCTCAAAACGGCTGAGATAGCGGGTGTCGCGATGGAAAAACCCCAGCGGTTCCAGCGGCGACTGCAAGATGTCGCCGCCGACTTCGAAGACTGCAAAGCTCTCGCCGTCGACCAAAACGCGCGTGGAGCGCCGCGAGGTCAACGAGGAGGCGAGAATATAGAAGTCCGAGCCGACCTTTATTACGGTTTGAGTTTCCTGCTGGGGTTCACGCCGTTTCAAGGCCCGGGTGCCATCGCTGTGCTGCTTCATCCGCAACCGCCCCGATCATTCCATCGGCCGCTCGCCGGCGCATGATCGCGCCAGCCCGCCGCCCGATGGTTTCTATACCAATAGCCTACGACGGGCTTCAGGTCATTGGTAGTACATTGCCTGGACGCGCCTTTGCCTGCGGCTGGTCTTGTACGAGCCGGGGACGGCTTCACTGATGGACGATCAGGTCGGCCAGCGACTGCTCACAATGCAGGCGCTTGATCGCCTCGGCCAGCAGCGGCGCGATGCTGGCGACCTCGATGGGCAGAGCGGGATGGGCGGCCGCGGCCACGCTGTCGGAAAAGACCAGGCGCTTGAGCGGCACGCCGCCCAGGCGCTCGATCGCTTCGCCAACCAGCAATGCATGTGTGGCTACGACGCACGCGGGCGGCACAGCTCCGGCGTCAAGCAGGGCGCGAATCGCCGCTGCCACGGTGCCCGCGGTGCTGACCATGTCATCGACGATCACCGGAACACGCCCTGCTACCTCGCCGACGATCCCGTGCACCTCCACTTCCCGCCCCGACAGCCGCGTCTTGTGCACCACCGCCATCGGTTGGCCCAGCGCCCGTGCGTAGCGCTCCGCCAGCTTGACGCCGCCCAAATCGGGCGACACGACAACACAATCCGCACCGAGCAATGGCGCAGCCGTCCTGGCCAGGATGGGAACGGCAGTCAGATGCTCCAGCGGGATACTCATGAAGCCTTCCAATTCGGGCGTGTGCAGGTCCACCGCCACGACGTGGGCGATGTGAGCGGCGGCGAACAGGTCAGACGTGATGCGCGCGCCCACCGGCTCACGCCCTTTGCCGCGGCGGTCCTGGCGCGCGTAGCCGAAATAGGGAACGATGGCCGTGATGCGGCGCGCGCCCGCCCGATGGCACGCGTCGGCCAAAAACAGCAACTCCATCAGATGCGCATCGGCGGGCGGCGACGTGGACTGGATCAGGTAGACATCGTGTCCGCGTACGCTTTGCTGGATCTCGACGTGCAGTTCACTGTCGGGAAAGCGCGCGAGCACCCGTTGGCCCAGCGGTACGCCAACCTCAGCGGCGATCGCTTCCGCCAGCGGCTGATTGGCCCCACCCGAGAAAATCACGATAGCCATGCAGCCCAGCTTAGTCTTGAAGGTTGCAAAGCGCTAATTGGCCGCTCCAATGATCGTCTGCTGCCAGACCTGGGAGGCAAGTTCGGGATGTTGCCGCAGGCCGTTGCCGACTACGCACAGCACCGCGTTGCCGCGATACTCCACCCGATGCGCCGTCGCAGGGCCGTGCAGCCGGTCCAGGATCGAAGAATAGACAGCCGCGAACTGAGCTGCACCGGCCGCATCGCCGAATACCACCATCCATACCACGGTTACCGCGCCGCCCTGCTTGAGAATCGCCATCCGGTCGCCGGCCCATCGTTGGGCCAGGCTAAGATAGCCGGAGTTGGCGGCAAGATTGCGCTCGAGGATGACGCTCAGCAGCAACTCGCCGTAGCTATCGGTGTGAATCAGCGCCGCCGCGGGCAGCGCGGCCTGATATCCGGCAAGTTTGATTTCGACCGGCAATCGATGCAAATCGAAATACAGCCGCGGATCGATTATCTGCGCGGTCGACACCGGCGGGTTGCGGTAGAGCGCATCCACCGCCCGCCATCCGCCGCGCCGATAAGCCTCGGCTACGAACTTGATTCCCTGGGTGTGGGTGAAGATCTTGGGCACCGCCAGACCCGCAGGAACCTCGTAGTCGTGTGCCCCCGCCGTCATCCGCCGCGTCCAGCCGTCAAGGTTGGCAACGAACCGGTTGACAACGGACACATCGATGCGATCGGCGGTATAGGCGACGGCGGCCAGCGTCGCGTCGCCTTCGATCACCGAGTCGAAGGCGGTTGCCCGATCTTCTTCGTCTTTCAGTTTTTCGTGCCAGCCTTCCAGATCGAAGTGTTGATCCTGCAAGGCGTGAGTTAGTTCATGCGCCAGGCTGTTGCCCAAGGGTCCATTTTCATTGGCCAGCCACGATATATCGATCGTGGCATGAGATGAGTCCCAGCCGCGTCCGATCAGCACGATTTCCTTGAGATGCTCCGAATAGACGCCGCCGAATTGCGTAACGACCTGCTTCATTATCGCCGATTCCAGATCAAAGCGCGGCGGAAATAAGCCGAGCACCGAACCGGCCATCCCGTCCGCCCGCAGCCGCTCGTCGCTGTAATCGCGTTTGAGGTCGTGCTCGATTATCTGTTGGGCCTCCTGCGCCTTGAGGGCCACGACCGGAACCGGCCTCTTAAAGGCCAGCCCGCGCAGGCGCTCAAGACGGGCATTGTCAAACTGCGCCCCGGCCACTTGCGCCGCGCAATCCGCAGCGCCCATCGTTGCCGTGAGAGCGAGCAGCAACGAGGCGATAAGGAAGACTCGCCTAACAGTGGCAAATCGAACCCGGCCTTTCGCCTCAGCCGGAATAGATTTCAAGTAGCCCCCGCTTTGCCGTCCGAATAGAGCGCAGACCATTACTCCGTTTTAGAGCAACACAGGCGCAGGCAAGTCAATGCTTAGCAAATTTTTCGAGATGCATTAGGTGAGGCCCATCGCCCTGCATTGTCGTGCGGCCCGCGGTGCCTGCCGCAAACGGGCAAGTATCATGTCGTGCAACTGTGTTCTTCAGCGGTGGCGCGAGCGAGGACGCTCGCGTCATTGGCGGGCAGGTCCGCCCGCCCCACTATTCGGCCGCCCCCCGGCCCAGCGCTGCTCAGTCAGCTTTTGGTGGGGCCAAGGGCTCCTGCGGCACCATCGGAAAAAGCGCCTGCGCGACGAAGTTCGACCGAAAAATTCCGGATCTTTTCGGGAGGGTTCGGAAGCTTGAAACCGCCTACATCGCCGAGGCGCGACGGCGGCGTTGCTCTTTGCGGCGGCGGCGTTGGGCTTCGGAGCGCTTGCGTTTGCGGCGGACGCTGGGCTTTTCGTAAAAGGCCCTTTTCTTCATCTCCTTGAACACGCCTTCCTTGGCGAGTTTTCGTTTGAGCACACGCATCGCCTGGTCCAAGGAGCCTTCGACTCTTATCTCCATTTACCCTCCCGTCGTCCGCAGTTGAGACTTGTAAACATAAGTCCGCCGCGCTGCCTGTGTCAATCAACCAAATGACTACGCGCCGCGATGACCCGGCAAGATTGCGTTGAATGCGCTCCTACGGCGGGCCGCAGGCCAGGAGCAGTTCACGCGCCGCCGATGGGCGTGAACTCCAGGTGCAGCGCCGCCAGTCCCCGCAGCACGTAGGTCGGCGTGTACTGGAAGCGCCGCGCGGCAGCGGGGCCGTGCTCGGCCTCGGACAGACGGATGTCGCGCATGCGGTCGAGAATCCGCTCCAGGCTCACCCGGGCCTCGGCCCGCGCCAGCGGTCCGCCCGGGCAGGCGTGGGCGCCGCGTCCAAAGGCGATGTGCTCGTTTGCATTGGGCCGATCGATGCGGAACTCGGCGGGGTTCTCAAACCGGCGCGGGTCGCGGTTGGCGGCGCCGTTGAGGATCATCACCGTAGTGCCCGCGGGAATCTCGACGCCGCCAACCCGGGTGGTGCGCAGGGCCAAACGGCAATCGGTCTTGACCGGGCTTTCGATGCGCAGCGTCTCGTCGATGAAGTTCGACATCAGAGTGCGATTGTCGCGCAGCGTCCGCTGGAGGTCGGGTCGCTCGGCGAGGATTTTGAGGGCGGAGGCCAGCAAGCGGGCGGTGGTCTCTTGTCCGGCGGCAAACAGGAAAGTGGCCGTGCGCACCACGTGAACGACATCGGGCGTGGAGCCGTCGGGGAACTTGGCCAGGGCAAGCTCGGTGAGGACGTCGTTGCGCGGTTCCCGGCGGCGGTCCTCGATGTAGGCGGTGAACCAACTGTCGAGAAACGCCAACGAGTTCAGGTTCGAGAACCGCTCGTCGTCGCGCTGGCGGATTGTGCCGGGCGGCGGATTGAGCCCCAGGCGGACGCGGAACAGGCGATGGTCCTCTTCGGGGACTCCCAGCAGGTCGGCGATGACCTGTACTGCGAACGGTTGCGAGTAGTCGTTGATGAACTCGCATCTTCCGTTGGCGATGAATTCGTCGAGCTGGCGGTCGGCCAGCCGCCACATGAACTCCTCGTTCTCGCGCAGCCGCCGGGGCGTGAGCAGGTGCATCAACAGGGCGCGCTGGTTGGTATGCTCCGGCGGGTCCATCGTCACCATGTGCTCGTTCATGGGCAGCCGGCTGCGGTAGCTGCTGACGAGGTCCCGGATGTCGTCACCCGCCGACTGCACCGGCAATCCGTGGAAGGGCCCGATGACCGAGTTGCAGGAGGAGAAAGTCTCGCTGTCGCGGTAGATCGCGACCGCTTCGTCGTACCCGGTGACCGCGATCACGCCATTGCGCGGCTCGCGCGCCACCGGCCCCTTCGAGCGCAGGTATTCGAAGTAGGGATATGGGTCCCCGATGAGGGACGGATCGGTGAAGAAATCAATTGAGTCGAACTTGCTCACTGTCAGCCCCCTCTCACGACGCTTGTCCCTTGTTCTGTGGGCTATCGCGCCGAATGTCTCCCTGGTCCTCTCCTGAAATCAGGAAAGGCGGCGGATTCTACCCACGTCTTTGTACACCATATGCTCAGGATTTTCACCTCGGCCGGGGCCGGTTGCACAGCCCGAAGTCATGGTTTAAAGGGGCGTAGGTGCCGCCAGCGGGCGCGATATCGCGGAGGTGCAAAGCATGGCCGAAGCAGAGGTTTCGGGCAGCGGGCCGCTTAACGGAATTTCAGTAGTGGAATGTGGCCAGGGCGTGTCCGCCGCGTTCGCGGCCAAGCTGATGGCCGACCTTGGGGCGGATGTCGTCAAGGTCGAGCCGCCGCACGGTGACGTCATGCGCCGGCGCGGACCGTTTCCCTCCGACCGCCCCGATCCCGAGCGCAGCGGGCTGTTTTTGTACCTCAACGCCAACAAACGCGGGGTCATGCTCGACCTTGGTACCGGGCCGGGACGCGCCGGGCTGGACCGGCTGCTGGAGCACACCGACATCCTGCTTCACAACGTGCCGCCCGCCGAGCAGGGCGCGCAGGGATTGCTGGCGGCCGCTCTCGCCGCGGCCCATCCGGAGCTGATCATTGCCGAGGTTTCGATCTTCGGTACCGGCGGGCCGCGCAGCCATTACCGGGGCTATGAGTTGCAGGCGTTCCACAGCGGAGGTGCGGCCTCGCTGACGCCGCACGGCGAACCGTCGGCGGTGCTGCCGCCGTTGAAGCTGTACGGCCATCAGGCGGAATTCCAGGCCGCGGCCCATGCCGCGTTCGCCGCGCTGGCTGCCTGGTGGCATCGCCGCCGCTCAGGCCTGGGCCAGCGCATCGATGTCTCCATCCAGGAGTGCATGACCGCATTCTTCGAACTGGCCTTCATCAACTACACCTATGCCGGCCAGCGCAACACCCGCGATACGCCCAAGGCCGTGGCGCCGTGGAACATCGTGCGCACCGGCGACGGATACATTTATTTTTGCTGCGGCGAGCAGGACCAGTGGCTGCGGCTGGTCGAGCTGATGGGCAATCCGCCGTGGGCGCACGATGAGCGCTTCGCGGACGGCCAGCGGCGCGGCGAGAACTCCAAGGCGCTGCGCGCCCTGATGCAGGAGTGGGCGCGCGGATGGAATTTCCAGGACCTGTATCGCGAATGCGTCAGGCGGCGGATTCCGGCCGCGCCGCTCAACCGCATGGCCGATTTGTACGCCGACGAGGGTCTGGCCGAACGCGGCTTCTTCGTTGAACTGCCCCGTCGCGATGGCGGCGAACGGCCGATCCGCGTTCCCGGCGCGCCGTTCCGCTCGACCGCCGGCGGATGGGCGCTGCGCTCGCCCGCGCCGCGTTTGGGCGAACACAACGATGAAGTCTTTGCATCAGCCCCGGGTGCAAGCGGGAAATCCAAGCGGATTATCGGCAGCAGGGTGCCGCCCATCGAGCAGGCGCCGCCGCTTGCCGGCGTGCGCGTGCTCGATTTCTCCTGGATCTGGGCCGGTCCCTACACCACCCTGCAACTGGCGCATCTGGGCGCCGAGGTAATCCGCGTGGAGAGCGCCAAGCGGCCCTGCCTCAATCGTAGGCTGCCGCCGTACGCCGACGGCGTGCCGGGCTTCGACCGCGCGGCGAGCTTCTGCCAATGGAATCAGGGCAAGCGCAGCCTGGTGCTGGACCTGAGCAACCGGCGCGCGATCGAAATCGCGCACCAACTCATTCCTCATTGCGACATGGTGGTGGAGAACTTCGCGCCCGGCGTGGCCGAGCGGATGGGGCTTGGATACCGCCAACTGCGCGAGCGGCGTCCCGACCTGATCATGTTGTCGATCTCGGGCTACGGCCAGACCGGTGCGCGCCGCAACCTGCCCAGCTATGGCAACCTCTCCACCGCCGCGGCCGGCTTCAATTCGGTGCTCGGCTACCGGAGCGGCGATGCGCGCGAACTGGGCATCACGTGGGCCGACCCGGTGGCCGGCCTGTTCGGCGCCTTTGCGCTGATCGCCGCGCTCATCCATCGAGACCGCACCGGCCAGGGACAGTACATCGACCTGTCGATGCTTGAGATGCTGGAGACGATGATGCCCGAGGCGCTGCTGGAGTATGAAATCGGCGGGCGCGAACCGCAGGCGATGGGCAACCGCGACCCGTGGGTGGCGCCGCACAACTGCTACAAGGCCAAGGGCGACGACGAATGCTGGGTGACGATCGCGGCGGGCAGCGAAGAGCAATGGCGTGCGCTATGCCACGCGATGGACGCGCCGGCGCTGGCCGGCGATGCCCGTTTCGCCAGTGCCGCGCTGCGCAAGCGGCACGAGGAGGAGCTGGACCAAATCATCACGGCATGGACTTCGCAGCGCGACCGTTGGGAGATTACTGAATTGCTCCAGGATGCCGGCGTGGCGGCTTTTCCCACCATGACCAATCAGGACCTCGCCGAAGACCCGCATCTGATCGCGCGCGGCTTCATGGTCGAGCTGGAGCATCCGGTGGTTGGCCGCCGCCGCCATGCGGGCGTCCCGTGGCACATGTGGCCCTCGCAATGCAAGGTGCGCAAGCCGGCGCCGCTGCTAGGCGCCGATACCGAGGACATCCTGCAGAGCCTGCTGGGCTACTCGCCCGGGGAAATCGCCCGCCTGCGTGAAGAGCAGGTCCTGTACTGACGGTGGCGGCAAATCGATTCGCTCGGTGCGCTTCGACGGGACACTGCGGTTGGACGCGGGCCGCGCAATTGGTCTAGAGTAACGCCATGAAGCCGCGTCGCGCAGCCTGGCTTGCTGCCTTGGCGGGTCTGCTGGTTCCTGCGGTTTGTCTTGCTGCCGGATTTTACCATCCACTGGCCACCGGAGCCTGGCTGGCCTGGATCTGGCCCAGTTCCATCCAACTGATGGTGCTGGAAAGCCAGCCACCGTGGCCGGTTGTGACGCTGGTCGTCGCATTTTCGATCGCGATCAACATCGTTTCGTATGCGGCGTTTGGATGGCTGCTGGCTTTCCTTTACGCGCGCTTCGTGAAAACCCGGATGTTGTGACGGCTCAGTTTGGCGGCCGGGATAGAACCGCCTGCGCATCCCGGCTATGCTTAGGGGTCATAGTCGGCCGGCATCCTCGGTTACGGGGATGGCCTGATGGGCGGGGGAGCCGAAGGCGTTGGGGATGGCTCGTCGGGCGAATTTAATCGCTGCGGCCGCGTCCAAATCAGATATGCGCGATTTGATCTTCTGGCTTCGATCCAACTCATTGCAAAGGTGCATCCGCACACCAAGCATCCAACCTGGCCGCCGCTCAGGCGCGCCACTCGGCCCAGGCCGGCGCCGGGCGCGATTTGCGCCGGCGCTGGGCGGCGCACTGATCGCCATCGTCGCCTTGACCGCGGCAGGTGGCGGCACGGCGCATGGCGCTGACGCGGCGCCACAAATCATCCGCGCGCCGCTCATCAAGGACAAGATCGAAGCGATCCTGCATCCCAAGTTCGTGGCCGCCCGCGACGCGGCGACCTTTGAGCCGCGCGACCGCGTAATCGGCGTGGTGGTGGGCGACGTCGCCAAGGCCTATCCGCTGCGCATCCTGCGCTGGCACGAAGTGATCAACGACGTGACCGCCGGCCGGCCCATCGCCATCACCTACTGTCCGCTGACCGGGGATGCCGCGGTATACGTGCGCAAGATGGGCGGTAAAACCGTCACCCTCTATCCTACCGACAAACTGTACGAAAGCACTACTTTGTTGCGCGACAGCGCGACGGGCAGCCTGTGGTCGCAGTTCAACGGCAAGGCGATAATCGGGCCCGCCCGGGGCAAACAGCTCGTGCAGTTGGCCAGCATCAATACCAACTGGGCGCTGTGGCAGGCCTACCATCCCAAGACGCTGATCATGTCGACCGACACCGGCTTTGCGCGCAACTACGAAGTCGATCCCTACGGGTTGTACGAGGGTCCCGGCGCCACGGAGTTCCCGGTCAGTCACAAGGACCCGCGCTTGCCGCGCGATGAGCTGGTGTTGGGCGTGGAGGTCGACCATCACGCCGAAGCCTTCCCGCTGCGGCGCCTGGCCATCGCCAAAACGCCCATGACCACCAGGCTGGGTGGCAAGGAGATCACCGTGGTGTTCGATCCTAACACGGCCACGGTGGGTGCCGCCGACGAACAGCACCATCTGCCTGCCTACACCGGTCAGTGGTTCGGATGGGCGGCCTTTCATCCGGACTCGGCGATCTGGGGCAAAGAACCGCCCAAGCCGCCGCCGCCCCCGCCGATCATTTTCACCGACGCCGGCGACTTGAACCGCGCGCGCGAGGGCAACAGCGCAACCCTGCTCAAGAACGGCAAGGTGCTGATCGCCGGCGGCGATAACGGCCGCGCGCCGATGATCGCGGCGGCGGAGTTGTACGATCCGGCCAAACGCACCTTCACCATCACCGGCGACATGAAGACCCCGCGCGGCGGCCATGTCGCGACGCTGTTGGCGGACGGACGGGTGTTGATGACGGGCGGGATGGACAACCTTAAGGTCATTGCCGCCGCCGAAGTCTACGATCCGGCCACCGGCCAGTTCAGCGCCGTCGCGCCCATGCATGCGGCGCGCGAAAAGCACACCGCGACGCTGCTCAAGGACGGGCGGGTGCTGATCGCCGGCGGCTATCCGGGCGACGCGTTTCCCACCGCGACCACCGAGCTGTTCGATCCCGCCCAAGGCAAGTTCATCGCGGGGCCGCCGATGACGGCCGGGCGCCAGAATCATACCGCCACGCTGTTGCCTGACGGACGGGTCCTGGTCGTCGGCGGAACCGGGGACAAGGGCCCGCTGTCCAGCGCGGAAATCTACAATCCGCACACCGGCCGCTTCAGCCCGGCGGGCACCATGCACGCTGCGCGCGAGGGCCACAGCGCCACCCTGCTCCAGGACGGCAAGGTGTTGATCGCGGGCGGAGCGGCGGGAGCCATCGCGGCGGAGAAATCAGCCGAATTGTACGATCCTGCGACTCAGAGTTTCACCCCGGTCGGCGACCTGGAGGTCGCCCGCGAGGGACACCGTGCGCTCCTGCTGCCCAATGGCGAGGTCCTGGTGGTCGGCGGCAGCGGCCTCAACCCGCAGCATCGCTATCTGGCCAGCGTCGAGATCTACAATCCGGCGACCCGGCGCTTTAAGCTGCTCGGCGAAATGCTGCTGCCCCGCTTCGGTCCAACGCTGACGCTGCTCGGCAACGGCCAGGTGCTGGTCACCGGGCGCTTCTCCGCGCCGGGCTACTTCGCCACCGCAACGGCGGAACTCTACCAGCCGCCCGCCAAACCCGACTGAGGGCTAATCGGGCCGGCGCCGGCCCCGAGGGGGGGCCGGTGGCGGCCCTGATCAAAGGGAGTAAACTGCCGGCAACGCCCGTGTCGACGCCGGGCAGGAGTGTGACGATGGCTGCAGCAGAAGGCCGGGAGGGAATCGAACTGTTCCGATTGGCGGGGGTGTCGGTTGCGATTGACTATTCGTGGCTGATCATTTTCGCCTTGGTGCTGTGGGGCTTGGCGGCAGGCTATTTCCCCGAGCAATATCCGGGTTTTGCGCTCTCCAGTTACTGGATCGTTGGATTAATTGCGACGCTGCTGTTTTTTGCCTCGGTCCTGGTCCACGAACTGTCGCACGCCTGGATGGGCAACCGGCTGGGCGAGAAGGTCAGCCGTATCACGCTGTTCATCTTTGGGGGGATGGCGCATCTGTCGGGCGAGCCCGAAAGTCCGGCGATCGAGTTCAAGGTCGCGGGCGTCGGTCCGCTGACCAGTCTGGTGCTGGGCGCGATCTTCTGGGCTATCCATCAATCTATCCCGGCGTCTCCCGCCCTGACGCTGTGGCGCGCGGTCTTCCGCTACCTGGCCTACATCAACGCCGCGCTGGCGCTGTTCAATCTGCTGCCGGGCTTTCCGCTTGACGGCGGGCGGCTGCTGCGCGCGATCTTGTGGTGGCGCACCGGCAATCTGACGCGCGCCACCGCGCAGGCCGCCGACTGGGGCCAGGGTATCGCATTCGGGCTGATCGCGCTGGGCGCGTTCGAAATCTTCGCCGGCGCGCTGATCGGCGGCCTGTGGCTGATCTTCATCGGGCTGTTCTTAAGGAGCGCGGCGCTCGCCAGCTATCAACACGTCTTCGTCGATCAATTCCTGAGCCGGCTGCGCGTGCGCGACATAATGGTCAGCGACCCGGTGACGCTGCCGCCTGACATGCCGGTCTCCGAGGCGGTGGACAAATACTTCCTGCATCTGGGCTTCGGCGGCTTTCCGGTGGTCAGCGACGGACAGGTGCTGGGATTGCTGTCTCTGCCGCATGTCAGCGCTTGTCCGGCCGAGGAGCGCGCCACCCGCCGCGTGCGCGACATCATGCTGCGCGTGGATGACAGCGTCGCCATCCCGGCGTCGGCGACGGTGGCCGAAGCGCTGCATCGCATGGCCGAGGTTAATGCGGGCCGCCTGCTGGTGATGGATGGCAATCGCCTGGCGGGGTTGATTACGCGCTCCGGTATCGCGCGTTTGGTGCAGATGCGGATGATGCTTGGCAGCCGGTCCGCGGCACCTGCCAATGTGTAGCAAAACAAAACTCGCGGAGTGGCGCAGTTTGTCGCCGAAAAAACTCGACTCCCGGGCCGTGGATATCACCAAGCGGGAGCGCCAACTGATGTCCCTGCGGTAACGGTGCTGGTCGCACAACGGCGGCATTCCGGCTATCATCACGGCAAAGTCGGGCCTGACTGCCTTGCTGCACGCGGCTGGTTCGATCGACGGAGAACACTCGTATGCCATCAATCAGCCGCAGGAAAGTGCTCAAGGCCGGCCTGGCAGCCGGCATCTTATCGCAGTTCGGACTGCTGGACGGGATTGCAAAGGCCGTCGAGAGACCGGCCGCCAGTTACGACGCGATCATCGTGGGCGGCGGCACGGCAGGTGCGATCGTGGCCGCCAGGCTGTATAAGGCCGGCGGCAGGCGCAAACGAATCCTGATCATCGAAGCGGGCGGCCCCACCGCTGCCTCGATCGGCGGCACCGACTTTCCCCCGTGGCTGCCCGCCGGCCGCACCGATCTGACCATCTTCGACGTGCCGGGCGAATACTCGCAGATGGCGTTCATGCCGCTGGGCAAGCCCTATCAACTCACGGAGACGCCCTTTACTTTTCAGGGCATCGGCTTGGGCGGCAACAGCATGTTCAACGGCATGCTGTTTCAGACCAATCCGCCCGCGGTGTTCGACCAGCGCTGGCCTGCGCGATGGCACTGGGAGCAGATGCGCCCCTACTTCAAGCGCGTGCGGCGCAGAGTTCCGGTGACCAATACCCCCTCCACCGACGGCATTGCGTTCAATACCGGACCGGCCCTGATTGCCCATCCGCTGTACGCGCGCGCCGGATGGATCGAAGCCGATACCAGTCAGCCCTTCAAGGCGCCGGGTTATTACAGCCGGCCCTACGTCGCCGTCGGCGACGGGCGCCGCGCCGGCCCGATCAGCGGCTATTTCCAGGAGGTTGCTCCGGCCGGGGTGCCCGTACCCGGGCTGGAAATCCTGCGTTTCACCAAGGCCGACCGCATCGTGTTCGACAAGAGCGGGCGCGCGACGGCGGTGGAATACACGCGGCGCCCCGGCCTGGACCAGTCGCAGCCGGGCGTCCGCGGTGCCGTCAGTCTGCGCCGCGGGGGGCTGCTGGTGATGGCGGCGGGAGCGCTGGTCACCCCGCGCCTGCTGCTGCTGAGCGGCGTCGGTCCGCGCGGCCGCGAGGCGGAGATTTTCCCCGGCCAATCCCGCCCGCCTTTTGCGATCGACAACCAGCGCGTGGGCGTGGGCGTGTATGACCATGTCATGACGATGGTTACCTACACTTACGATGGGCCGGTGCCCTACCTTGCCTACAACTACGGCGATTACACCGGCCACGCGGCGGACCTGGACAAATACCTCAGCCGCGGCAGTGGTCCATACGCGCAGTATCAGCCGGTATCGATTTTGAACTATGCGACGGAGGGCGCCACCCCGAGCGTGGAGATCTTTCTCAACCCCAACGGCGCCGGCACCCCGGGTGGGAAGTACTACGGACCGCGCACCCTGTCGGCCTTTTTGATGCTGCTCGATCCCAAGGCGCGCGGGATTATCACGCTCGACGCCAAAGGCAACGTCAATTACCCCGGTATCTATCTGCCCAACACGCCGGAAGGAGAGGAAGACAAGGCGCTGATGGCGCAGGCGGTGTTCGACATGCTCCAACTGTTCGCGCAGGATCCGGGCTTGAAAATCGTGTTCGGTCCCGGCGGCCTGAGCCATCCGCAGCTAAAACCCGACTCGCTGGCAGACGTGCGCACCTACGTGACCGGTCCGTCGCCGGTGGACGGCGTGCATTTCAACCGGCTGATCATCAACCATTATGGCGGCACCGCCGCGCTCAGCGACGACGAGGGCGGAGTCGATCCGAAGACGCTCATCCTGCGCGGCACAAAAAACGTGGCGGTGGTCGACGCCTCGTTGATTCCGACCATCGTCCCGGCCCATCCGGTGGGCACGATCATGGCGATTGCCGACCGCGCCGGCGACGTCCTGGCGCACTGGTAGCGCGTTGCTTCCTATTTCAACAGCGGTATCTGAACACGGTTGCTGCTAAGCGCTGCGGCCCAGGCGGGCGTATAGCGCCTCGCGCATCGCTTGCAGCGGCGCCTTGACGCCGTTGAACAGCTCGAAGGCGAGTGCTCCCTGGCGCAGCAGCATCCCGGCGCCGTCGGCCGTGCGCAGGCCGCGCTCCAGCGCCGGGCGCAGGAAGGCCGTCGGCTCGGCCGCATAGATCAAGTCGTAGAAAAAGCAGTCAGTTCGTGCAGCATCCCAGGCCAGCGGAAGAAACGGCCCCGGCTCAAGCCCGACGGAGGTTGCGTTGAGCACCAATGCGGCGTCGCCGATCAGGTCGGGGTCATTGAGCGCGCGCAGGTCGCGCACCTCGATGCGCGCGCTTTTGAAGCGCGCCGCCAGGTTCAACGCGCGCCGGCGCGTGCGATTGGTGATCACCAGGCGGCGCACGCCCAATCGCTGCAGCGCCAGAACCGCTGCCGCGGCACCGCCGCCCGCGCCGATCACGATGGCGGTCCGTCCCTTGAGCGGCGCGCGCAATGCGGCCAGGTCCGCGGCCAGGCCGCGCGCGTCGGTGTTGTCGCCGTAAAGCTCGCCGCGGCGCGGCCATACGCAATTGACCGCACCCAGCGCCCTGGCCTCGGCGCTCTGATGCCTGAGCAGGCGGGCAGCCCGCTCCTTGTGCGGCACGGTGATGTTGACGCCCAGCAGCCCCAGCGCCTCGATTGCGCGCAGCGCGGCCGGCAGTTGGCCGGGCAGCACGTGGAAGGGAACATAGACACGGTCCATCCCCAGCGCCGCATAGGCCGCGTTATGCATCGCGGGCGACGCCGAATGCGCCACCGGATCGCCGAAGATCCCGGTCAGCCGCGTGCCGCCGCCGATCGCCATCGAAAGCTAACCGCGGGCGGCCTGGCGAATTTCTTCCGCGCTAAACAGCCAGGCGTATTTCAATCCCTCGGCGGCAAATGCCTGCGCGGCTCCTTCGCCGCGATCGACCAGGGCAAAGGCGGTGGTGACCCTGGCGCCTGCGGCGCGCAGGGCGCGCAGTGCGGCCAGCGTCGAGCCGCCGGTGGTGATGGTGTCGTCGATCACCCCGGTTGGCAGGGCGGGATCGAAGGCGCCTTCGATCTGCTGCTGCAGCCCGTGCGCCTTGGTTTCCTTGCGCACGAAGAAGCCGCGCAGCTCGGCGCCGCGATAGCTGGCGGCGACGATGATGGCATCGGTGACCGGCACCGCCCCCACCGCCATCCCGCCCAATTGTCCGACGCCTGCGGCCAGCACCAAATCCAGCATCAATTCTCCGGCCAGCCGCGCGCCCATCGGCAGATACAGGGTGCGTTTGCAGTCCACGTAATAGGTCGAAGGGCGGCCCGAAGCGAGCGTCAGTTGCCGCTCGAAGTAGGAATGCCGGGCCAGCAGGTGGAGCAATGCCTTGCGCTTGTCTTCATCCATGCTGAAGGCAATCTAAGCGGGGGGACGGAGTCCTGACAAGTCCGTCGGGGCTGGAGCCAAAGCCGCGCTCTGCTATCATCAGGGGGTGATCTTCGGACCCTTCCTCTTCATCTACGTCCTGCTGTTCTTCATCGCACTGGCGTTTCTGTTCGCGCTGATCGAAATCCACGTGATCAACTACGCCTTTACCCTGGCCGGCCTGCCGCCCGGACTGGCGTTCGCCGCGCTGCTGGCCAGCCTGCTGGGCAGCTACGTCAACATCCCGGTGGCGCGGCTGCACGGCGGCCAACCGCATCCGGCGGAGCTGATTACCAGCTATGGCGTGCGCTACCGTCTGCCCCCGCGCCGATGGGACGACTCCACTGTGCTGGCCGTCAATGTGGGAGGAGCGGTCGTGCCGGTTCTGATCACCATCTACATCCTGGTTAACCAGCCCGACATGTTGTTACAGGCGCTGCTGGCCACCGCGATCGTAACCCTGGTGGTAAACCGCGCCGCCCGCCCGATTCGGGGCCTGGGAATCGCGACGCCGATGTTCGTCCCGCCGATCGTGGCGGCGCTGGCCGGCTATTTCCTGGGTGGTGCGCAGCACGCGGCGCCGGTGGCGTATGTCGGCGGCGTGCTGGGCACGCTGATCGGGGCCGACCTCATGAATATCGGCAAGCTTGGCGAGCTCGGCGCACCGGTTGCCTCAATCGGCGGCGCCGGCACCTTCGACGGCATCTTCCTGACCGGCATTGTCGCGGTGCTGCTCGCTTAACTCAGTCGCTCAGCTCCCTGAGCGCCTGCTCGAACGCGCTTAGCGCCGGCTGGTCGAACAGCACGATCTCGACCCGCTGCGGAAGGCTCTCGCGCTTGAGCCAGTCGCGGATTTCCTCGAGCATCACTTGCGCGCAGCGGCTCATTGGAAAGCCGCCAATTCCGGTGCCGATGGCGGGAAACGCCACCGACTTGATACCTTTTTCGCGGGCGCGCCGCAGCGAATTGCGCGTGCAGTCGCGCAGGCTGCGCTCATCCACGCCGCCGCCAAGATGCATCCCCGCGGCATGAATCACATAGCGTGCCTTGAGATTCCCGCCCGTCGTTACCGCGGCCTCGCCCAGTGCGATTGGGCCGATCCGGTCGCATTCGGCCTGGATGCGCGGGCCGCCCTTTCGTCGAATCGCGCCCGCCACTCCCGCTCCCAGCTTCAGATCGGTATTGGCGGCGTTGACCACCGCCTCGCAGTCGGACTCGGTCAGGTCGCCCTGGCGTGTTACAATGCGCGTGCGCCATTCTCCGCTCATGCCAGTTCTCCTCAAGCCGGGATTTCGATTCCCCATTATCGCATCCGAAGGTGACTGCGTCTAAGACAAGATGGCAGACCGGGCAGGCCGCGGGCGGTGCACTGTCTTTGCTCGCGCTGTTGGCCGCGCTGACGATGCCCGGATGCCGCGCGGTGCCGGTTCAGGCGCCGGCGAATTATCTGCGCGTGGATATCGACACCTCGCCGCTGTCGCTCGACCCTCGCTACGGCACCGACGCCGTGTCCAGCCGCATCAACGAACTGATCTTCGACTCGCTGGCGCGCATTGACGCACGCGGCGCAATCGTCGGAGAACTGGCCGAAAGCCTCGAGCGGCCGTCGCCCACCGAGCTGGTATTCCATCTGCGCCGCGGCGTGCGCTTCAGTGACGGGCGTCCGCTGACCGCGCGCGACGTTAAGTACACCTTCGATTCGATGCTGGATCCGGCCGCGCTGTCGCCCAAAGGCGGCGACATGGCCGCACTGGCCCGGGTTGAAGCGCCCGACGATTTCACCATCAAGTTTATCACCACCCGGCCCTACGCCCCGGCGCTGCAATGGGCGCTGCATGGCGTGGTGCCCTACGCAACGCCGCCTCCTGGGCGCAATCAGCCCGCGCCGCCCGGCAGTGGTCCGTTCCGGCTGCGCCGGTTGGTGCGCGATGAATGGGTGATACTGGATCGCAACCCGTACCATCGCGCCCCACCCGCGGCGGTCGGCGGCATCGCATTCAAAGTCGTGCCCGATCCCACCGTGTGCGCGCTCGAATTGATCAAAGGTGCCGCCCAGTTCGCGCAGAACAACCTGCCGCCCGATTTGGTTGCTTACCTGCGCGGGCGGCGCGGGCTGCGCGTGGTGCAGGCAGCGGGCAGCACCTATCAGTACATGGAGTTCAACTTTCGCGATCCGATCCTCGCCGATTTGCGGGTGCGGCAGGCGATCGCGATGGCGATCGACCGCGACGCCCTGGTCGCCTCGATCATGCGCGGCACGGCGCGCGTCGCCACCGGGATGCTGGCGCCGGAGAACTGGGCCTACGAGGCCAACGTCGTGCGCTATCCCTACGATCCGCAGGCCGCGCGCCGCCTGCTCGACGCCGCGGGCTATCCGATGCGCGCCGGCGGCAGGCGCTTTGCGCTGGTCTATACGACTACCCAGGGTGAGGAGCGCCGCCTGCTGGCGCAGGCGTTTGCCGCGATGCTCGCCGAGGTGGGAATCGAGCTCAGAATCCGGACCTACGAATGGCCCACGTTTTACAGCGACATCCAGCGTGGCAACTTCGACGTCACTTCGATGGCGTGGATCGGGATCAACGACCCGCATCATTACTATATGGTGTTCGATTCCGCGATGACGCCGCCCAAAGGCCTCAATCGCAGCGGCTACTCGAATCCGCGCATGGATCGGCTGCTGGAGCAGGCCGACGCCACCCTGGACCCGGTCCGGCGCAAGGCGATCTACGCCGAAGTGCAAAAGCTCGCCGCGCATGACCTGCCCTATCTTTCGCTGTGGTGGCAGGACAACGTCGCCGTCATGAGCCGCGAGGTCGCCGGTTTCCGGCCTTTTCCCAACGGCAGTCTGCGCTCGTTCGCTTCGATCAGCCTGGCCCAAGGCGGCCTTCTTCGCTTGCCGCCTGAGGCTCCGGAGGCGGCGCTGCGATGATGCGATTTTTCCTGCGCCGCCTGGCGGGCCTGGCGCCGGTCGCGCTGGGAGTGGCCACGCTGACCTTTGCGCTGATTCATCTGGTGCCCGGCGATCCGGTGATCGCGATGCTCGGTGAGAACGCGGCGCCGGTCGATATCGCCGCCATGCGCCATCAGCTCGGACTGGATCGTCCGCTCCCGGCGCAGTACGTCTCCTATCTGGGCGGCCTGCTGCGCGGCGATCTCGGCTCGTCGATCTCTTTTCATGAGCCGGTGACCGCGCTGATTGCGGCGCGCTTTCCCGCGACCTTGGAACTGGCGGCGGCTGGCCTGACGGTCGCCGTGCTGATCGCCTTTCCGCTCGGCTTCATCGCCGGAGCGCGCCCCGGCAGCGCAGCGGACTTCGGCGCGATGGCCTTCGCGATCCTGGGCATCTCAGTGCCCCATCTCTACCTCGGCCCGCTGCTGATGATCGTCTTTTCGCTGCGTCTTGGATGGCTGCCGCTGACCGGACGCGGCGGCCTGGCCCATCTGGTGCTGCCCGCGCTGACGATGGGCACCGCGATGGCGGGGATACTGGCGCGGATGCTGCGCCAGAGTCTGGCGGGCGTGCGCGACGCCGACTTCATGCGCGCCGCGCGCGCCAAGGGTCTGGGCGAATTCCACGCCCTGGCCGCGCATGGTTTGCGCAATGCCCTGACTCCGGTCGTCAGCCTGATGGGCCTGCAGGCCGGCGCGTTGCTGACCGGCTCGATCGTGACCGAAATCATCTTTTCATGGCCCGGGATCGGCCGCCTGATGATCGAAGCGATCGCGGCGCGCGATTACCCCCTGGCGCAAGGCTGCGTGCTGGTGTTCGCCCTGACTTATGTGGTGGTCAACCTATTGACCGATATTGCCTACAGCCTGATCGATCCGCGGGTGAGGCTGGGATAATGCGCAACCTGTCGCTGGCGGCGGGCGCCGCGATCGTATCATTGCTGCTGCTGGCCGCCGCCGCCGGGCCGTATCTGACCGCCGCCGATCCGTTGGCGATCGACCTGGGCCAGGTGCTCGCCGCGCCCAGCCGCGCCCATCCGCTGGGATGCGATGCGTTGGGGCGCGACCTGCTGGCGCGCACGCTGTGGGGCGCGCGGGTATCGATCGGAATCGCCGCCGCGGTGGTGGGTGTCTCGCTGGCGGCCGGCACCCTCATCGGCGGCGTAGCCGCGTTGGCCGGCGGCCGCATCGACGAGCTGTTGATGCGCGCTGTCGACGTGCTGCTGGCCTTTCCGGGTATCCTGCTGGCGATCGCGCTGGCCGCTATCCTGGGTCCCGGCCTGCTCGACCTGGTAATCGCGCTGGCGGCGATGGGATGGACCGGCTATGCGCGCCTGGTGCGCGGCGAGATCCTCTCGCTGCGCGAGCGCGATTATGTGCAGGCGGCGCGCGGCCTGGGTGCCTCGCCGGTGCGGCTGCTTCTTGTCCATCTGCTGCCCGGCGTGGCGGCGCCGCTCGCCGTGCAGGCCAGTTTTGGCGCCGGTGGCATCATTATCGCCGAAGCCGCGCTGTCCTTTCTCGGCCTGGGGATTCCGCCGCCACAGCCGACCTGGGGCGGGATGCTCGATGAAGGCCGCGCCTTCCTGCTGGTGGCGCCGCATCTTACCACCGTGCCCGGCCTGGCGATCGGCCTGTCGGTGCTGGGCTTCAATTTTCTGGGCGACGGCCTCGCCCAGCGGTTCGGCCGCCGCACCTGACGTGACAGGTTTGATTGCTGGAACGCGCCAGTTCGCGGCGGTTAAGTTCGGTACGCCAGCGATGTTTAAAAAGGCACGCTTAATGCGTGCCGACGAACAGAGAACATCGCCAACGGCATGGGCATCAATGAGATTAATTTTGGCGTTCCAGGCAGAAAATCGAGCCGCGCCAGCGGGCAGCGTCGGCGCGGGCGCGGGGGATATGCTGGATGGACGAGTCTTTCCAACAAGGCGCAACGCTGCGGTGTTTCCAATCGGCGGATAGTCCGCCCGAGATAGTGCCGCCGCCGCGCTAGCCGGAGCGGGAACATGGGGTCGCGATTGCATCGTCGATGCTGGCGACCATCGTAATTTGCAAACTCTTCAAAAAAACCGGGGTCAGTGACGTGAAACATGTAATTGTGCCCAAAATGATGCAGATCGTGCTGATTGTTGGCGCCATCGTCCTATGTGCTTCAACCATCCGCATGCGCACCGGCGACGTGGCCGCGTTCAGTGCCGCTGGAGCTGGCACTCCCAGCTTTCACGGCGATCAACTCCAGCGGCGCACCCCGGTGGTTATCGCGGTCCAAAGAGCCGCCAATGCGGTGGTCAATTTATCCACCGAACGAACGGTCGAGATTCAACCCTTTGTGTTCACCGATCCCCTGTTCCAGCAGTTCTTTGGCCAGTTCCTGGATCCGCGCCTGCTCGAGCCCAGAAAGGCAAAGCAGATTTCGCTTGGCTCGGGGGTGATAGTCTCGCCCGAGGGCCTGGTGCTGACCAATCGCCATGTGATCCTGCGGTTAGCCGAGATCCGGATTCAAATCGTAGACGGGCGCACTTTCAAGGGCAGGCTGGTGTCCGTCTCGGACAAGGATGATCTGGCGCTGATCCGTGTCAGCGCGCCGCAGCCTTTGCCCTCCGTCGCATTGGGTGAATCCGATGACCTGATGATCGGCGAAACCGCGATCGCCATCGGCAATCCCTTCGGTCTGGCCCACACGGTGACGGTGGGAGTGGTCAGCGCCCTGCACCGCGGCCTGCGCGAGCCAGGGTATACCGACCTGATCCAAACCGACGCCGCCATCAATCCCGGCAACTCCGGCGGTCCGCTGCTGAATATCGTGGGCGAGGCGATCGGCATCAATACCGCGATCTATGCCCAAGGCCAGGGGATAGGCTTCGCCATTCCAATCGAGCGCGCGCGGCAGTTCATCAAAGCATACAGTGACTCGCGCTCGAAGCGAGAGGGTCGGCAAAGGGAACGGTCATAATTTCTCGCTGCAGCCGGGAAGATGGCGGTGCGCTTGCCCTGGCCGCGGCGTCGAGCCGGCCGAGCAGGGTACCCAAATAAATTGAGCCGCAGGCACCTGCTCCGGCTGTCCTCGATTGCGCGCCGCCCTGACCTTGATTTTGTTTCGCTGCGAAGCCGCGCACAGCCGCTCCTCCCGGTCAACGCGCCGGAATTTCGACCCGCGCGCGACCTGGTTCGTCGCCCCGGTTATAAGCGCTTGAGCGCGTCAGGCTTTGACGCGGGTGCGCTCGCTGCCGATGTAGGATAGCAGCTCGCGAGCGAATTCGCCCACGATTTGCAGCAGCCCCAGGTCGATCGGGGTCTTGACGAATTGCAAGCGCAGCCGGTCGCCGATACCCGGGGGCTGCGGTACGATGCCGCTGAAGAAGAAACCCAGCTGCTCCGCCTCGCCGCATACATCGGCGCTGGCGGGATGGTCCAGCGGCAATTCGAGATAGATCACCTCGGCCCCGAAGTTGTTGAGCAGCCCGTGCCGCGCCTGATCGATCTGCTCGGCGCTGTCCGCGCCCGGCTCGATCACCTTGATCATTCCCTGCTGCGTGGCGGGATCGTAGGAAGTGGCAATTTTGCCCGCACCGCCGAGTGCGCCCGGCGCGCGGAATTCGACGCGCCGTCCTAGCAACTGGTAGATCCGGCCGACGATTTCGCGATGACGCTCGGGCAGGTACGCCACCGTGCTGCCCGGTTCGACCAGATAGGTAAAGTAGCTGACCAGGCTGACGCGCTGTGAATGCGCCGCCTCGAGGCGATGGGCGGTGGCCGGCGAGGCGGCCAGCAGGAAACTGGTCGGATGCGCGTTGAAGCGCTCCTCGGTTCGTTGGCTGAAAGGATGATGCGTGACGGCGTTGCCGAAGACCCCGGCTAACCCGATTTTGCGTGCCTCCTCGGTCAAAGTCACCTTCATGCGGTCGAGCAGATGATGGTGCTGATGCTCGGGCAGAACCATCGCCTCGCCGGTCTCCGCGATCGGCCCCAGGTCGGGTCGCTCCAACGCGCTGTGCCCAACCACGCCGTCCTTTTTGTGCACCGCCACCACCGAAACCAGGCGCCCGGTCCGGTTGAGGTTGAGCAATTGCTGCGGATGGTAAACCTCCGCGTGGATGTAGCCGGGGCCGTTGACCCGGTTGGTCAGTTCGGGAATCGCCAGAGCGTCGGCTGGCGTCAGCCGCCGCGTGAAGTAATCTGCCGCCGAAATGTCACCCATCGTACAAGTACCCATCCCGTTGAACTTCGAAAGATCATTGCCCGGTGAAACGCCGAATGGGGAGATTATCGCATCCGATTGCGCGCTAATCCACTCGCTATAGACTTGATGCTGCCACTTGCCGGTGCGGAGCAACGAATGAAAGAGCGCAGCATCTACCAATTCCCCGACCTGTTTCGGGTGGTGCACATGGAGCAGCCGCATGAAATCGCAGAGGAGGTCGAATTCCTCAAGCAGGTGTGGCAGCGCCATCTGGCGCGGCCGGTCCGCCGCGTGCTCGACATCGCCTGCGGCAACTCGCCGCACGGGCAGCTTTTGGCCGCGCAGGGTATCGCCGTGACTGGTATCGACCGCTCGCCGACGATGATCGCGGCAGGACGCAGGGAGGCCGCCGGGCAGCGCAACCTGGAATTTTATCGGCGCCGGATCGAACGCTTCAGGCTTATGCGCGGCGGCTTCGACGCGGCTTTTTTCATGTCCGAAACGCTGCCCGTGATCGTGGAGAACGCCGACCTGTTAAGCCATCTGCGATCCGTGGCGGCGGTGCTGCGCAAGGGCGGGCTGTATTGTGTGGATATCGACCGCCACGACGACATTGAAGGCGCCCGCCGGCGCAGGTTGTGGCGCCGGCGCAAGGTGCGCTATCGGGGCGTTTCGATTGCCGTGCGCGAGTTTCTGCGTCCCCTCGCCTGGCACGCCAGCGCCTGGATTTACGAGTTGGAGTGCACGATTCGCTTGCCCGAGGGCACGGTCAAAACGCGCGACTTGGTTCCGGTGCGCTACACTACACCCAAACTGCTGGAGCTTGCGGCACGCGCATCGGGCGTCTTCAAACTGATCGCGGCTTACTGCGATCTGTCCTTCGACACTCCGCTGGATCGGTGCGAGCGCCGATGGTGGGGCGTGCTGCGCCGGCTGTGAACGCGCTTAGCTCCTGGGATAGGCGTCACTGCCCATTTCCAGGGTATCGAGACCCGACCATTCGACTTCGGCGGCGACGCGGTTGCCGATGGTGCGCTCGACGATGGTGAAAAAGAGCAGAGCCAGGGTGAAGATCACAATCAGGTTGACGCCAACGCCGATTAGCTGGGCGACGAACTGGCCGGCATCGCCGAAGAGCAGGCCGCGCACGCTGCCAGCCACGCCGTTCCATCCCGCGCCGTAGCTGCCATCGGCGAAGATGCCAACGGCCAGCGCGCCCCACAGCCCGCACACGCCGTGCACGGCGATCGCGCCCACCGGGTCGTCGACGTGCAGATGGCGCTCCAGCATGATCACGCTCCAATCCGTGATCAGGCCTGCGACAATTCCGATCAGCAGCGCCGCCCATGGCGACACGAACGCGCACGGCGCGGTAACCGCGACCAGGCCGCCCAGCAGGCCGTTGCAGGTAATTGCGATGTCGGGCCGGCCGTAGCGCACCCACATCGCCATCAAGGCGCACAATGCGCCTGCCGCGCTGGAAAGCATCGTGTTGACAGCGATCAGCGCGATGCGCGAATCGGAGGCGGCGAAGGTTGAGCCGCAGTTAAATCCGAACCATCCAAAGGCTAGGATTAGCGTGCCCGCCACCGCCATCGGCAGATTGTGCCCCGGCATCGCGCCGATGGTGCGGTCGCGGCGGAACTTGCCGATGCGCGGGCCCAGCACCAGGGTACCGGCCAGCGCGGTGACGCCGCCGGTCATGTGCACCACCGAAGAGCCGGCGAAATCGACCTCGCCATGGCCCAGGCCGAAGTTGACGCCCAGTTGCGCCAGCCATCCGCCGCCCCACACCCAGTTGCCATACAACGGGTAGAGCAACATCGACATGAACAGTCCGTAGATGAAGAACGCCGAGAACTTCCATCGCTCCGCCATCGCGCCGGTCGGGATGGTCGCGGCGGTATCCATGAACACCACCGCGAACAGGAACATGGCCATGCTGCCGGGATCGCCGGCGACGCTGAGCAAACCGAACTTGGTCAGGCCCACCAGGCCGAAGCTGCGGCCCCCAAGATGCAGCGTCAACTCGTGATGGGCGATAGCCGCCGAGCCCAGCGAGGCGTACTGGCCCACCCCACCCAGCATCAGGCCGTATCCGACCAGGAAAAAGCCGATGAGCCCGATCGGATAAATGGCCAGATTCATCGCCATGGTGTTGACGGCGTTCTTGGCGCGGGTGAACCCGGTCTCCAGCATCGCGAATCCAAGCTGCATGAACATCACCAGGAAGCCGGCCACCAGTACCCAGGCCAGGTTGAGCGATTGCTCGACACCGGCCCCTGGCCCGGCGGCGAGCACGGCCGCCGGCCACAGGGCAAGGGAGGCGGCCGGCACAAGAATCAGATAATGGCGTGACAGAGTCATCGTACGGTACCGCGGTAAGCTCCCTGAGTGCGCGCGGGCGCCGCGGGGTAGCGGCGCGCCAGGTAGACGAGCAGGGCCAGGATGGCGGCCAGCGAGGCGAAAAACACTCCGGTCATAACCACTGACCGCAAGCGTTTCCAACTGGCGGGCGGCTGCAATTGAGAGGCGCGCCCGCTGACCTGCACGCGGGCGGGATCCTCCAGGTCGGCCAGCATCTCGCGGGCGCTGGCGTAGCGGTTGCGCGGCGCGCGTTCAATGGCGTGCAGGACGATTTCTTCCAGCCTGGGGTCGATGTCGGGCACCCATCGGCTGGGGGGCTGCGGGTCCTCCGACGCTTTCGCCTTCATCACCGCATAGACGTTGGGCCCCTCGTAGGGCAAATTGGCTGTCAACATCTCGTACAGAATCATGCCCAAGGAGTAGATATCGGTGCGAGCGTCGCCGCGCCGTCCGCTGATTTGCTCGGGCGCCATATAGTCGGGCGTGCCGATGGTGGTAGACAGGCCGGCCCAGGTCAGCCGCCGCGCGCTTTCGTCCAGTGCGATGCCGAAATCCATGATTTTGATCTGGTCGGCGTCGGTCACCAGCAGGTTCTCGGGCTTCAGGTCGCGATGCACCACGCCCTGTCCGTGCATGTAAACCAGCGCGCCACACACCTGGCGCGCATACTTCAACGCGCGCTCGGGGGCAAAGGGGCGCTTGTCGCGCAGCAAGGCGCGCAGCGAGGTGACCTCGACGTACTCCATCGCGATATACATGCGGCTTTTGCGGCGCGGGGTGAGAACCTTGATGATGTTGGGATGGTCCAGGCGCTGGCCGATCGCCTCCTCGCGGCGGAAGCGTTCGTAGAAGACCACGTCGGACTCGAACTGCGGATAGGGAACCTTCAAGGCGACGGTGCGGCCGGTTTCGGTGTCAATCGCCTTGAGGATCGATGCCATGCCGCTGCGCGCGATCAACTCCGTGATGTGATATTGGTCGAGGTGCTCCCCGACGCTGACCTCGCGCACCGCTTATCCGCCTGGTTTAGCTGTGGTATGGGCGCGCACGTTATCACCGCCGCTTAAAACGGGTCAACGGCCGGTCCGCAGCAGTCCGCGCAAACGCTCGCGCCATCCGGGGCTCGGCAAGTCGGCGCTGGTGGAGCCGTTGCGCGCGATCAGCATCGCGACGGTGACGTTGTCGGCGGCGCCGCGCGCGTTGGCCTCATCGACCAGCCGGCGGCAGGCATCGGACGGCGCCCGGCCGCGGCAGAGCAGGTCGATTTCGTGATCCTCCAGCATCCCGTGCAATCCGTCGGTGCAAACGATCACGCGATCGCCCGCCCGCAGCCGCATCGTCAGGCGGTCCAGCGAGGCAATCAACTCGCGCCCAAGGCATCGGCTGAGCGCCGAGCGTTCGGGATGGTTGCGGGCTTCCTTCTCGCTGATCAGGCCCAGCCGCACCCGCTCGCCGACCACCGTGTGATCCTTGGTCATCTGCTGGATGCGGCCGCCGCGAATCAAGTACAGGCGGCAATCGCCGACGTGGACCGCATGCAGGACGCCGTCGGCCACCGCCGCGCAGGTCAGCGTGGTCGCCATGCGGCGCAATTCAGGCACCGCCAGCGCACGGTTGTGAATTTCGATGTTGGCGCGCTGGACAGCGCGATACAGGCGCTTGGCCGGACCCAGCGCGGGCGCGCTGTCGCGATAGGCGCCCAGCGTGACTTCGACCGCCATCCGGCTGGCCACCTCGCCGCCGTCATAACCGCCGACGCCATCGGCCACCGCCAGCACCACCTCGCGCGGGCTTTCGATTGTATGACCGCAGAAGTCCTCGTTGTTGGAGCGCTCGCATCCGATATCGGAGAGCAGCGCGACTTCGAAATCGGCAAGCTCGGTGCTGTCGGGCACTTGATTTGGGTTTCCCGCTGGTCACGCGCCGCTGTTGAGTTTTGCGGCGGGCTTGAAAGTCAAAGCAGGCGGACCGCGTTGTGTGCGCGCGGTCCGCCCGCCGTTCAACTGTCCACTGCTTTATTACAAGTCAGGCGCTCTTGGCCATCACCAGAGTTTCCTTTCCGCGTTTGCGGGAGTTGCGTACGAAGTAGATGGCGCCGTAGATGCCCCAAATGGCCGAGATTGCCACCGCCATCAACGGTTCCTTGGCGCTGCCGATGCCCTCCAGGGGCCCGATGATGTAAAAGGCCATGCAGGCGAAATTGGCTACTGCGCCGAAGATCGGCACCACCATGTGCTTGAAGCCGTGGAATTCGTGATGCTCTTGGAAGGCCACCATGCAGATGATGTTGGTCAGCCCATAGAGCATGAAGGTGCCGAAGTTGGATACCAGTGTCACCAGCAGCAGGCCGTTGGGCAGCGAGGAAAGGTAGCCGTTGGAACTCATACCCGCCGCGTACCAGATGTTGTGCGGCAGCGCCGCGATAGCCTTGTCGTCGGGCGCCGAGCCGCCGGCGAAGAAGTAGATGGCGGCGTAGGCGCCGAGCACCGCCGTAATCGTCGCCAAAGTCCAGATCGCGCGATGCGGGGTCAGGGTGTCGCCGTGCAGCAGACCGAAGTGCTCGGGCACCTCCTCGTCGCGGCCCATCGCGTAGGTCACGCGCGCCCCGGTGTTGATGCAGCTAAGCGTGGTGCCGATCAGGGCGAGGAACACGGTGAACGCCTCAACCAGCATGAAGGCCTGGCCGTGCCCGCCCAGCATCGCGTTGCCCACCAGCACCATCATGTCGCCGATCGGCGCCGCCGAGCCTTTGGCCGCGGCCAGGCTGTAGGCGCTGCTCAGGAAGTAGTTGGCGGCGAAGTACTCGATCAGGTAGCAGAACAGGCCCTGGATGGTCAGTGACAGGAGCACGCCGCGCGGAATGTCCTTTTTGGGATTCTTCGCTTCCTCTCCCAGCGCGGTGACCGATTCGAAGCCGACCAGCAGCAGAATCGCGATCGTCGCCTGCAGCATCACCCAGTCAAAGCGGTGGGGCAGGATGACCGACAGCGCGCCGGCATGCGAGGGGTTATCGCCACCGATACCGTAGTGGATCACGCTTTTGATCACGTTGCCCGAGGAGTCCAGAGCCAGCCCCATCGAGCCGGCCGGATGGGACAGCCGATAGGCGATTGCCAGGGCGGAGAAGAACAGCAGCGCCACGATCTGGATGCCGTTGATCGCAATGTTGACCATCGTCGAGCCGGTCACGCCGCGAAAGGCGATGTAGGCGACCGCGTAGGAGAAAATCACTGCGGTCAGGGCCATGAACACCGGTCCCGGCGTGGCGGGATTGATCGCGTTGGGGAAGATGTTGCCCACGATGTAGCCAATCATGACGCCCATCGTGGCTACCATCACGCCCGGATATACCCAGTAGTAGAGATGCGAGGCCCAGCCGATCACGAATTTGGCGATACGTGCGAACTTGTAGGCATGCGTCTTACCCAAAAAGGCCTGCTCCGCGAACAGATAGGAGCTGCCGGCTCCGGGATAAAGCTTGGCCAGTTCGGAGTAGGAAAGCGCCGTGGCATAAGCGAGCAGCAGAGCCACCAGGATGCCGGCCCACATGGCCAGGCCCGACGGAAATACGTAACCGGCCTGTAGCACGAATGTGATCCACAGGAAGGCTCCCGGCGCGATCAACGCCATCGCGTTGACCGTCACCCCGGTCAAGCCCAACGTGGGCACCATTGTCGGTCGTCGCTCTTCAGCCATTCTCTACCACCTCCAGTTTGGGCGCCCGCCGTGGACTCGGGGCGCGCCAAGCGTCAAGGGCAAGAATGGTGCCGAGAGCGGGATTGCATAATGAAAGGGTGGGAAGTGGCGCGTGGGTCAATCGTTAGGCAGATGCCTGCTGATTGAGCAGGAAAAGCCAATCTGCGGCGGGCGGGGCGTCGGCATCGGTGACCTTCAGCGTCGTTTGGGTGTTACCAGGCGCAGGTTGCGCCGATGGCCGGACGGCTGGCGGCCCTCGCTGCGCTGGTTGAGACGGCGTGCGTGGCGACGGTCGACCCGCCGCTGCTGGATCCGCCCCAGCATGAAGCCCAAACCCACCAGCATCGCCACGGCGAGGATCACCGCCAGCGCAATTATCGCCTCGCTGGCCTTTACGGGTTGGATGGGGCGGGGATTAGCCGGGCGGACTACCTGCGGAACAACTGCGGAGGCTGCCAAATCCTTGACCAACTTTCGCGATGCTTGGAACCGATGTCAGCAAACCCCTTGCCAAGCGCGTAGGCAAGACCTGTAGCGGCGCTTGCCTGCTACGTTCGCTCTCAGGGCCATCAATGTAGTGTGCCATCTTCGCCGACCTGCGAACGCGCACAATCGTCGCGTTGTGCCTCCGGCTCCGGATGAGGAGAAGAGAGAGTTGCTACGATTCCTGCCCGGGGGCGGGTTGGCCCGCGCCATCTCAGCTCAAACTACAGACCGCGTTGCGAAGGCCCGGGCTATTTGCGACGTAGAAACTCGGGGCGCGAGCAACACAATGCTCGCGCGCCGTCGACAGAGCACGTCTGTTGGGAACCGCGCGGCGTGGCAGGCAGCCTTACTCGTTGAATTTCCAGGTATTCTGCGCGGTGCCGCAGATTTTCCAGCGCGGCATGACAAAGTTCGGATCGCCCGTGGGCTCGAACACGACCTCAGCGGGCAAGCCGATCGCGACTGCGTCTTCGTCGTCGATCATCACTCCTGCCACGCGCGTCAGCGAGCCGTCGGGTTCATGGCAGTCGTCCAGTTCGATCAGCCCCACCACGTAGGGCACCGCCGGAACAAACGCCGCCAGGATCGGCTGTGTGACCACCACGTAGCTGTGAATCACGCCTTTGCCGGCGGTCTCAAACCAGCTCAGATCCATCGAGGTGCATTTGGCGCAGGCCGGGAAGGGGGGAAACCATTTGTGCCCGCAGTTCTTGCATTGGCGGACGAGAAACTTGTGGCGCTTGGTGCCTTCCCACCATTCGACGGTGTCGGGGTCGGGAATGATGTTGATCTTGCTGTAATCGATTGGTCCGGGCATTGCGTACCTCTGTGCTCTCTAATGCAACGACAACTAGGCCGATAAGCTCCTCAAAATCAAGGAACTGCCGCGCGTCTCGGTGCCCCATCCCAGGCAGGCGCCAAAGCGCGCCTCGCGCACCTGGCGGCATCCCGCCGCGCGATCGTAGCTGTGCCTGCCCTCGGCCCATCCGGGGCAGGCGTCGTCGGCGCGATGGCGCAGTTGGCGGACCACCTCGTTCACCAACGCCACGCCGTGCGCATAGCCTTCCGACAGATGGCCGCCCGACAGATTGGTGGGCAGGTCGTGATCGATGCGCAAGCGGCCGCCCTTGACGAACTCCGCCGCCTCGCCGATGCCGCAAAAGCCGTAAGCTTCGAGCTGGATGATCACCGTGTAGGTAAATGCGTCATAGATCGACAGCACGTCGATATCCTGCGGACCGATCCCCGACATCCCCCACACCCGCTGGCGGGCGAAATGGCCGGCCTGGATATAGGTGCGCTGGCGCGAGTGGTTCCACGCCGGATTGTCCGCGTAAGTGCGGGCGCTGCCACCCATGATGAACACCGGCGGCTGGCGCAGGTCGTAGGCGCGCTCGCGCGAGGTGACGATAAAGGCCGACGCCACGTCGGTCTCAAGGCAGCAGTCCAGCAGGCGAAACGGCTTGGCAACCCAGCGCGAGCGCTGATGGTCCTCGATTGTAATCGGCGCACGCATCAGGGCCTTGGGATTGAGGCTGGCATGGTAGCGAAAGGCAGTGGCGACCTCGGCGAAGGACTTCGTCGTGGCGCCGAAATCGTGCAGATAGCGCATCGCGGAGGGCGCGAAATGCTGCGCCGGGGTAGTGAAACCCCACGGCATGTAGAACTGCGCATCGCCTTCGGCGCGGCTGGGCGGGACCACGCCGCCGGGCGCCTGTCCGCCCATCCGCCGGCCGGTGCGCCCGTTCATCGCGCGGAAAATCGCCACTGTGTTGCAGTAGCCGCCCTCGATAAGCCCGATTGCGTGCGCCACCAGCGCTTCGGTGGTCGAGCCGCCGCTGTAGGCGACCGAGCCGTAGTTCATGCGGATACCCAGCGCCTGCGCGACGTTGGCGACGTCGGTGGAATCGGCGATCTGAAAACTGGTGATCGCGTCGATGTCGCGCGCGCCCAGTCCGGCGTCGTCCATCGCTCTTTTGACCGCCTCGCACGCCATCGAAAGCGGCGTGCGGCCGGAGGCTTTCATGAACGCGGTCTCGCCCACGCCCACGATGCAGTACTTGTCGGTCAGTGCTCCCATTGCGTCTGTGCCGCTTTCTTCGACCAAGCCTTATAGCGCGATTGCGCGCCCGCGTCATAGAGCAGCTACGCGTTCGGGTCGACGGGCTGGGCGCACTCACCGGCGGGAGTCTGCGAGCCAGTCAGGGGCGCGAAAGTCCGCGCGTCGCGCGCCGGCATGATCTCGATCACCGGTCCGGCGCGCACAGCCGCAAAACCCTTGAGCTGAAGGGCCGACATGAAGATGCAATAAGCCTGCGCGGGCGTTACCCTGGCTGGTGCGATGACGCTGACCTTGCCCCTGACGGTGTCGTCGAGCAGCAAATTCTTCCCGGTGATGGCGCTGATGAATTTGGCGACGGTGGCAATGTCGACGTTATCGAAATTCATCGTGACCAGCGGCTCTTTGCCGCTGCCTTGCGCCGCGCCGGCGAAAAGCTCCGGGGCGCGCGAAATCAGGGCGCACAGCGCCAACAACAAAATCGCCCGACGCATAGACCAACGCTAGCCAAAAGATCAGCAATTGTTTAGTTCAAATCACGTCGCGTCAGCCCGGTCTGCCGCGGCGCCGGCCTGCGTGCAGTTCCGCGCCCGACAAACCGCGCAAGGGGATGACGGCTGCGGAGAAACCGGACCGGCGCTGGGCCGAAAAGGCGGTTCGCGGCCATTGGCGTGCGCCGGGTTTGACAACAAACGCATCACGGCCAACACTGACTATGCCGTGGTAAAGCTTGTTTCGCACAACCGCTACCGTTATTCGCCGATCGGCCGGCGGCCGCTCTATGACTGGCCCGGCGGCAAGCGACTGGCAGTGTATATCGCACTCAACCTGGAGCATTTCAGTTTCGGCGAGGGGCTGGGTGCCGAGCTTGCGCCCGGTGGGCCGCAGCCCGACGTGCTGAACTACGCCTGGTGCGACTGGGGCAACCGGGTCGGGGCCTGGCGCATGCTGGATCTGTTCCGCGAGCTGGCGGTGCCCGTCTCCTTGCTGGCCAACTCCTCGCCCTATGACTATGGCCCGGAGCTGATCGCTGCCTATCGCGATTACGGCGCGGAGATGGTCGCTCACGGACGCACCAACTCCGAGCGTCAGGGGACGCTTGAAGAAGCGCAGGAGGCGACGTTGATTGCGGAGTGCACCGCCGCGATTGCCCGCCACGAGCGGCGCGCACCCGAGGGCTGCGCTCGGTCCTTGGATCTCGCAAAGCGCCGCGACGCCGGACCTGCTCAAGGAAGCCGGCTACAAGTACCTGCTCGATTGGTGCCACGACGACCAGCCGGTATGGTTCGCCACCCGCAGCGGTCCGATCCTGTCAGTTCCTTATCCGCAGGAAATCAACGACATCCCGGCGATTGTCGCACGGCGCGCTTCGGCGTGCGAATTCGCCGACATGATGATCGATCAATTCGACGAGATGCTCGAGCAGTCGGCCGCCGCCCCCTGGTATGCGGCGTGGCGCTGCATGCCTATATCACCGGGCAGCCCTTTAGGCTGCGCCATCTGCGCCGCGCGTTGCAACATATCGCCGCGCATCGCGAGCGGATCTGGCTTACGACCAGCGGCGCCATCGCGCGACACATCGAAGGTCTGCCGGCCGATATAGTGGCGCACGCGTAACTTGCGCAGCATGATTTTGGTTGCGGGCGATGCATCGCGGACGGCAAACCGCTAAGGTATTGCGCGGCAATCGACTAATCTTCCTCTGGATGACGGCGGTACGTGGTTAAGGTTTTGTTACTGGGCGTGGGGCGATGGGGTTCCAACCATCTGCGCGTCGCGCGCTCGCTGCCCGTTGAGTTGTTTGTCGCGGACCCCGCCCCCGAGCGGCTCGAACTGGCGCGCAAGGCCGGAATAGCGCAGGCGCGGTTGTCCGCCGACCCATTGGCGTTCGGCGCCCAGGTCGACGCGGTCGTGGTTGCGACCCCGGCGCAGACCCACTTCAATCTGTGCCGCAGCTTTCTGGACGCCGGCAAGGACGTTTTTGTCGAAAAGCCGATCACACTGGAATCGGCACAGGCGCTGGAGCTGGTGGAGCTGGCCGAGCACCGCAGACGCATCCTTCAGGTCGGCCACATCTTCAGATTCGACAGCGCCACGCAATGGATGCGCGACGCGATTGCGGGCGGCGAATTCGGCCAGCTGCGACTCCTGCGCGGTTGCTTTTCCGGGTTCAAACGTCCACGCCATGACACCGGTGTGATGTTCGCCGACGCCATCCACTTTGTTGACCTGTTCAACTTCATCCTCGACCGGCCGCCGGCTCGGGTCTCCGCCGCGACCCAGGATTTTCTGGGGCGCGGGATGGAAGACGAGGCCCTGATCGTCATGGAGTATCCGCCCACGCGCGGCGCCGCGGCGAACGTCATTGCGAGGGTGGAGGCCGGCTACCATCTGCCCGGCAAGTATCGCGAAGTGGTGGTGGTGGGCGATAAGATGAGTGCGATTTGCGACTTCAACGTGGCGCAGTACAAGGTACGCACCTTCCGCAACCATCACGTAGCAAAGGCGGGCGGAAGGTTCGAGGCGGTCGAAGGCGAGATGCACCAGCTCGAGTTTTCGCCCGAAGAGCCGCTGCACACGGAATGGCGCGCGTTCATCGACTCGGTGCAAACGCGGCAGGCGCCGCTGGCGGACGGGATGGCGGGTTACGAGGCGGTGCGTGTGATCGAGGCTGCGCTTGCCTCCGCGCGCAACGGGTGTCCGGTCGATCTAAGATAGGGCGGAAAATTTCAGTGCGCCGCATACCGCTGTCAAAGCCCTTCATCAACGGCGAAGTCCGCCAGGCCGTGCTCGACGCGCTGGATTCGGGGCGATTCATCCTGGGACCGCAATGCATTGAATTCGAGCGCGAACTGGCCGGCTTTGCCCGACGCAAGCACGCGGTGCTCAGTTCGTCGTGGACCGCGGCCGTTTATCTGCTGCATCTGGCGATGGGTCTGCGGGCGGGCGATGAGGTAATCGTGCCGTCGCATACCGCATTCCCCTCGATCGAGCCGATGCTGCATTGCGGGGCGCGGCCAGTGTTTGTCGATATCGACGATACCTATTGCATCGACCCGGACCTGATCGAAGCGGCAATCACGCCGCGCACGGTGGGAATCCTGCCGGTGCACCTGTATGGCCATCCGGCGGACCTCGACCCCATCGTGGCGGTCGCGCGCCGCCGTAGGCTGTGGGTTATCGAGGACTGCGCGCAGGCCCATGGCGCGCGCTACAAGGGCCGGCCGGTGGGGTCGATCGGGACGGCGGCGGCGTTCTCCTTCTATCCGTCCAAGAACCTGACCGTGCTGGGCGATGGCGGATGCATCGTGACCGACGACGACGCGGTTGCCGAACGTGTCCGGATGCTGCGTGATCACGGCCGGCGCAGCAAGTACACGCATGAAGTGGCGGGCTTCAACCTGCGCTTCAACGAAATCCAGGCGGCGGCCGGGCGTGTCGGCCTGCGCCATCTGGAGCAACTCAACGCCGGCCGGCGCGCGGCGGCGGCGCGCTACCGCGAGCGTCTGTCGGGCGTGGTGGAATTGCCCGTTCAACGCGAATGGGCGACGCATGTCTATCATATGTTCGTGATTCGCACGCCGCGGCGCGACGCTCTGGCGAAGTTCCTCATCGAGCGCGGTATCGAGACCGGAATCCACTACCCGGTGCCCAACCATCGGCAACCGGCGATTGCCGCCATCCTGCGCAATCTGCCCGCCCTGCCGCGCACCGAGCAGGCGGTTGGCGAAATCCTCTCGTTGCCGATTCATGGTCAAATCGCACTTGACGAAGTTGACCATGTCTGCGATTGCATTATTGAATTCATCCGGCGCAATTGAGTAATCCACACTTCAGTATCGTAATTCCCTGCTACAACGAGGAGGGCAACCTGCCCTTGTTGTTCGAGCGCATCCATGCGGCGATGGCACCGCTGGCGCTTAGCTATGAGATCGTCGTGACCGATGATTGCAGCACCGACGGTTCATGGCCGATGCTCCAGCGGATGGCGCGCTCGGACCCGCGGCTGCGCGTGCAGCGCTTCGCCTACAACTGCGGCGAGTCGGCGGCGGTATGGGCGGGAATCCGCGCGGCGCGCGGCGAGTACGTAATCACGATGGATGCCGATTTGCAGAACGACCCGGCCGAGATACCGCGGTTTGTGCAGGCGCTGGAGCGCTACGACTGCGTATGCGGCAGCCGGGTGCAGACGCGCTCGCGGGGCGACAACCTGCTGCGCGTGATCACCTCGCGGGTGGGCAACCGGGTGCGCAACTGGCTGAGCGAGGACCAGACCAGCGATTCGGGATGCACGTTCCGGGCGTTCCGGCGCGAATGCGCGGCCAATCTGGTCCCGTTTACCGGGATGCATCGCTTCATGCCGACGCTAATCAAGATGGAAGGCTACCGGGTCGGAGAGATCGCGGTGGTCAACCGGCCGCGCCACGCCGGCCGCAGCCATTACGGGTTTTGGAACCGCCTGGTCTTCCTCCAGGACCTGCTCGCCGTGCGCTGGATGAAAAAGCGCAAACTGCGTTACGAAATCGCCGACTGCGTGGAAGCGGCGCCCAGCGACGCCGCCGCACCGCCGCACTAGAGAGTGCGGAAAAAAAGGCTGGCTGCTTTCCTTAACTGCTCTTCCTGCGGGAGAGATTAGAGTGAGCGGAGCAGGTGGTGGAAAATCCTTCTTTCCGCAACCTGTCAGCGCTTCATGACCTCAGTGTCGTTTGGCCAGTTCCGGAATCGGCGAGCGCTGACCATTCGCGGACCTTTGGGGTTTGTCCTTCAACCACAGGGATCTGGCGGCCCCTTGCGATCGGGATTTCCGCCGGTGCATGCAGCACGACCTCTGCGGTCGCCGGTTCGTGCTCGGCCAGATAATGTCAAAGTGCCTCAATCACCCGCTCCATGGCGATCCCGCGCGAGCCTTTGACCAGCAGCAGGTCGCCGTCGCGCAGCAGACCGCGCACGATTGGGGCGGCGGCGACGCTGTCGGACGCTGTGACGACGGCGACGCCGTTGTTGTTTGCGCTGAGCGCCGATGCCGCCTGCGCCATCTCGGGGCCGACCACGACCAGCGCGGCGGGGCGCGCCTGGATGGCGCGCTCGATGGCTTCGATATGCATTTCCCGCGACAGCGCACCCAGCTCGAGCATGTCGCCCAATGCCACGACCATTCGCGCGCCGGTTTGATTGGCCAGCTCGCGTGCGGTTTCCAACGCCACGCGCACCGAACTGGGATTGGCGTTGTAGGTATCGTCGAGCACGCGGATGCTGCCTACCTGCCTCAGCACCAGCCGTCCCGCGACCGGTGTAACCGCGCCCAGGGCTGCGGCCAACCGCGCAAGGCGCTCGGCATCCAGCGGCTGTAAAGCTGCAACGGCAGCGACCGCCGCGGTCGCGTTCAAAGCCGCGGCCGGGCCCAGCAAGGACAGCTCTAGGTCGAGATGACGGGGGGCGTTTTGTGCGGTCAGTTCCGGGGCGAATTCGATGCGGATGCTGGAATGACCCTGGGCGGTTATGCAACGCCGCACCAGTCGCGCATGCGCCCGATTACCAGTGCCAAAAAAGATTGTTCGCGCGTTGCTGCGCGGCAGGCGGGCCGTCAGCAGCGGCTCCTCCGCCCAGGTGACAATCGCTTTGCGGGCGCCGCCGAACAGCGCCGCTTCTTCGTCCGCTACACCCTCCTGCGTGCCCAAACCCTCGGTGTGTTCGATTTCGGCGTTAAGCACGAGCGCCACGTCAGGCTCCACGATCCCGGCCAGCCGTACGATCTCGCCGGGCGCATTCGTGCCGCACTCGATCACCATCGCCTGATGCGTCTCGTCCAGCCCCAGCAGCGTCAGCGGCACGCCGATGAGGTTGTTGAGATTGCCAACGGTCGCCAATGTATGCCCGAACAGCGCCCGCGCCGCGGCCGCGGTCAGCTCCTTGGTGGTGGTTTTGCCGACCGCTCCGCCGATTGCGATCGCGGGGATGAAACGGCGCGCGCGCAGGCGGCGTATATGAAAGGAGGCGATGCGCCCCAACGCCTCCAGTGTGTCATCGACTTCGACGCGATCGATGGGCGCGGCGCTGCCGCGTTGCACTACTGCGCCGGCAGCGCCGCGCGCCGACGCCGCCGCGATGAATGCGTGTCCGTCGTGCGACACGCCTTTGAGCGCGACGAACAGTCCGCCGGGCTGGATCGCGCGCGAGTCGGTGCTGATGCCGCGGATGCGCCGGGCGCCGTCGCCGAACAGCTTGCCGCCGGTTGCCTGGGCGACCTCAGCCAGGGTCATTTCAACCTGATTGGTGGGCAGCGGAGTTGCCATCGAGGATCAAATTTGGCCGCCCGCGCCCCGCTTTACAAGCCGCCTTGACAAGCCCGTGACGGCGCTTCACTGTCGCACAAGGAGATTACAGCCATGAGCGACGCGGTCCGTCCCCTGGTCGGAATCATCATGGGCAGCAAAACCGACCTCGAGTACATGTCGGCGGCCAGCGAGGCGCTGGCCGAACTCGACATCGCCAGCGAGGTGCGCATTCTTTCCGCGCATCGCACGCCCGAGGCGGTTGCCGAGTACGCCTCCGGCGCTTCTGAGCGCGGCGTCGAAGTCCTGATTGCGGGCGCCGGCGGTGCGGCTCATCTGCCGGGAGTCGTGGCGGCCAACACGCTGCTGCCCGTGATCGGCGTGCCGATTCCGTCGACCTCGCTTAACGGAATGGATTCGCTGCTGTCAATCGTGCAGATGCCGCGCGGCATTCCGGTGGCCACGATGGCGATCGGCAAGGCAGGCGCCGCCAACGCCGGATTGTTTGCCGCGGCGATGCTGGCGCTGAAGTACCCGGCGATACATGAGCGCCTGAGTGCATTTCGCGCCAAACGGCGCAAAGAGGCGCTGGACAACCAGCTCCCGTAGCATCCTTCATTGGGCGGCGCGATGGGTGAGCGACATGGATGATCAAACCACGGCAAAGTTGCGCCAGCTCGATGACGCGCTATCGCGCTACATCCGGCCCGATACTTTTCCGCTTGCCATCCGCATGCTGCGCCCCGGCGAGGCGCTGCCCGAAGGGGTGCGCGTGCCGAGCGAAAGCTTCGGCGAGAACTGGATCGTATGCCAATCGATCGGGGTGGCGCGGCGCTACGGATGGTCGATCGCGGTGGGCAGGCGCGATGTGATCTGCCCGCTCTCGGCGGTCGCTTTCGGCTTTCGCAAGCCCAATGACGAAGCGCTGGCCGGCTACACCGCATTGGGTATGTACTGCGAGACGGAGGAGGCGGCGTCGCGTCTGGAGGCGGGTGTATGGAAGTTCCAACCCGGAACCTACGATTACGTATGCGTCGCGCCCCTGTCTCGGGCCAATTTCGAGCCGCATGTGGTGGCGGTGTATGCCAACAGCGCGCAGGTGATGCGCCTGGTCAATGCGGCCCTGTACAAGCGCGGCGGGCGTTTGGCGAGCACCACCAGCGGGCGCCTGGATTGCGCCGATATCGTGATTCAGACCATGACGGCCAACGCGCCCAAGGTAATCATTCCCTGCAACGGCGACCGCGTCTTCGGCATGGCGCAGGACACCGAGATGGTCTTCACTTTTCCGTGGAATCGTACCGATGAAATCCTGGCAGGGCTGGAGGGCACGCAGAAAGGCGGCGTGCGTTACCCCATTCCGGTGGCGATGCGCGGCACGGTCACGATGCCCAGGCGCTACCAGGAACTGATGCGCAAGCTCAAGGAGCGCGACGGCGACGCATAGCCGACCGGGGCGGGCCGCTGGCGCCCACCCTCGATGAGCAAGCGCCCACGTCATCTACTTCATGATAGGCATCAGGCCGCCTGGGCTGGTCATCAGCTGGCGAATTCGCCGGGCACCTGGTCGTTGACCAGCGTCGGCGTCTCGACAGTGGCGGTTATGTGCGAGTTCTGAAAATCCACGCGCTGCCGTCGGCCGGCGCCTTATATCGCGCCGGGTACTAGCTGGCCTGCACGGCGGCCATCTCCGCGCGCCCGAAGGCGGGCAACGCGCCCAAAATGATTCCCAACAGGAGCCTGGCAGGCGTTTTCATGGGTTCTCGCTGCAGCCGGAACGTTAGAATCATCTATGTGCGTCAACGCGGCCCTCTTCATCCCGTCGCGCGATCCGGGCTGGAAGGGTCCACCATGCATGCTCACAAGCAAAATCGCCTTGTGCCCGAGGATGCGCGGCGGGCAGGTGTCAGGGGAATCGGGCTGGGTTCGGGCAGCCGCGCGGCCTTACGGCGTGGCTTCAGGCCACGGCGCAATGGAGGTCTTCGGGCTCAGCGCTCTTCGCCCAGCAGGAAGATCGAAATCGCCAGGGTCGCGAAGACGGCGTTGGGCAGCCATGCGGCGACCCACGCGGGCAGCACACCCGAGTGGCCGAAAGAAGAGGTAAAACCCAGTACGACCCAGTAACCGAAGCCGATCACCAGGCCCAGGCCGAAACTGCGGCCGAGGCTTAAATGGCGCGGCAGCGGGTCGAGGCTTAGGGCGACGCCCAACGCCACCATGATCAGGCAAGCCAGCGGTGTCGCGAACTTAAGATCGCGGTCGACCACGTAGCTGCCCGGAGCCAATCCCTTGCGCTTGAGCGAATGGATGTAGTGATTGAGTTCGCTCAGGCTGAACTCCTCGGGGTCCTGCCGCACCAGGATGAAATCACCGGGGCGGAACTCGATCGGAAAGGAAGCCTCGGCCAGTGCGCTAGCCGAGCCGTCCGCGCCGATGTGCAATATATGGGCGTTGATTTCACGCCATTGCCGGCCGTCCCAGGTCGCGCTGTCGGCCTTGTGGACGTCGATCAGGTTGTGGTCGGGGCCCAGGTGCAGAAACGTAATCCCGTACAGGCGCGGCGGCGGCCGCCCGTCGAAACGCTCCACACTCAAAAACCCGTCGCGCGAGCGCAGCCACAGGCGGTGAAAGGCGAAGACGCCTTTTTGAATCCCCTTCTTGATTTGCACCGTGTACAGGTAGCGCGCCTGACGGGTGGTTATCGGCACCACGGTTTCGCTGAAGCCAAAGTCAAACAGCGAAATCAACAGCGCCACCGCCAGCATCGGCGCCGCCATCTCCAGGCGGCTGATGCCGAGCCCTTGGAAGGCCAGCACCTCGCCGCTGCGGTTGAGCAGGGCGAACGCCAGCAGCACCCCGACCAGGCAGGCGATAGGCAGGAGTTGGGAAACGATCAGCGGCAGCTTGAGCAGAAAATACTCGATGCCAAGCCAGTTCAGCCCGTGGTACTGGACCAGCTCGTCGAAACGGTCGAAGAAGTCGCCCAAGACGTAGACCGCCGTAAAGGCGCCCAGGGAGAAGACGAACGGTTCCATGAAGCGCATCATCAGGAAGCGATCCACGGTGGGCGACAGGCGTGGACGCAGGTTCATGCGGCCTCGCGACGGGAGCCGATACGCTCCACGAAGTCCCAGATCGCGTCGCCGGGACCGCGGCTTTGGTCGGCGCGATCGGTGGCACCGCGATGGAACAGCCACAGCGCCAGCGTGGCGAAGAAAATGTCGGGGATACTCATTGCCGCCACGGCATCAAGCCGGCCCGCTTCGGCCATCGCCTCACCCGCCTTCATCAGTACGTAGTACAGAAAAAAGAAGGCCAGGCAGATGCCGAAGCGTTCGGACTGGCCGCCGCGTGCCGGCTTAAGCCCCATCGTGACCCCCAGCAGGGCGAAGAGCAGGGTCGCCAGCGGCACGGTAAACTTCTGCGCCAACTCGGTTTCGGCTTCATAGTTGGGATGGCCCGCGGCGCGTGCGCGCGCGATCACGCCGCGCAGTTCCCCAAGGCTCATCTCCTGCGGGTCATGCCGGATTGCTCCGAACGCCTCGCCGGGACGGATGGTGAGGTCGTAGGTGCCGAAGCGCGAAACGTGGGTGCTGGTGCCGTCGCTATCGGTGCCGAATACCGAACCGTCGGTCAGGCGAATGGTGATGGTTTCGGCCTTCTCGTTGGGGACCACCAGACCCTTGCGCGCCACGATGGTGGACTGCTCGTGTGGATTGCGTTCGTCCGAGATCAGGATGCCGGACAGGCGCGTGTCGGGCGGCTTAATCTTGTCGACGTACACCACCAGTCCGGAAAAGCTACGGTTGAAGACCTTTTCCTTAAGTCCGGCCGTGGCGCGCGAGCGCACCAGATGGTAGAGTTGGGCGCGCAGACTGGCATTGGCCCACGGGCGCACCTGAAACGCCATCCAACTGGCCAGCCCCCAGGTGAGCACCGCCAGCACCATCACCGGCGCGGCCAGACGATACAGGCTGATGCCGCAAGCGCGCGCCGCGATCAGTTCGTGGTCGGCCGACATCCGCCCGAAGCCGAGCAGCGTGCCCAGCAGTATCGCCATCGGCAGCGTCAGCTCCAAAAAGCCGGGCACGATATAGCCCAACAGTTGCAGGATTTCCAGCGGGGTTACACCGTGATTGACCATCATCTCGATCAACTTGAGCAGGCGCCCCACGACCAGCGCGAAGGTCAGCACCAGCAGTCCCATGCACAGCGGGCTGAGCACCTCGCCGAAGACGTAGAAATCCAGGGTTTTGAAACGGTACACTTGTCCTGGCCTGACAAATCAATGCGCGGGCCGTCCCTACAGGTTTGTCGCAGCGAGGCGCACAAAGCAAGCTGGCGGCGCAGCCCCGGTGCTGTGGGCGTGCTATGGTTGCAAAAATGAGTCAGCAGCGCCCGCGAAATAGTCAACCAACAAAGCCGCCGCGCGAGCGGCGTCTGGCGCCTGGGGCCCAGTCCCATGCGCGCCGACCCGAACGCCCTCAGATCATCTTCGGCATCGAGCCCGTGCGCGAGATGCTCGCCGCCGAGCCCGCCGCCGTCCAGACCCTGTATCTGCGCGGACGCGATGAAGGGCGTTTCGCGGGCGAAATCGCCCAGGTACGGCGTGTCGGCGGGCGCGTGGTGACGGTGGAGGAGGCCGAACTGGTCCGGATGGCCGGCTCCGAGGCGCGCCATCAGGGGCTGGTCGCGGTGGTCCGGCCGTATCGTTATGCGCAACTGGAGGAGCTGTTGTCGGCCCGGCCCGATCCGCTGCTGGTGGTTGACGGTGTCACCGATCCGCGCAATCTCGGCGCGATCTTGCGCTCCGCCGAATGCGCCGGGCTGCCGGGCCTGATACTGGCGCGCGACCGCACCGCGGAAGTTACGCCTGCCGCGATCAAAACCTCGGCTGGCGCCTGGGCCCACCTGCGCATCGCGCAATGCGGCAACGTTGTGCAGACGCTGGAGCGGCTAAAGAAGCTGGACTATTGGGTAGTGGCGCTGGCGCCGGAGGGAGCGGTGGGGCTGTACGACCTGGACGTCAGCCGGCACCTGGCAATCGTGGTCGGGGCCGAGGGCGAGGGGCTGCGCCGCCTGGTCAAGGAACGGGCCGACTTCCTGGTGCGAATCCCGATGCTGGGGCGGGTCGCGTCACTAAACGTATCGGTGGCCACCGCCATCGTGCTGTTCGAAATCAATCGCCGTCGGGGCGCGGTCGAGCACCGCCGTTCTTCGGGCTCTGCGCAATAACCGTCGCGGTGGCGCTTGCCAAAAATGGCCGTGACGAGCATAATTCCATGGCTACACTGGGGCTTTCTTGACACATCCCGGTATGCGGCCTACAAGTGGTTCCTTAGCCCTTGGCCGATGTAGCTCAACGGTAGAGCAACTGACTTGTAATCAGTAGGTTGCCAGTTCAACTCTGGCCATCGGCTTGGCCTGACGATGGCCGTGGTTTGACTTGCGGAGAGGTTCCCGAGCGGTCAAAGGGAGCAGACTGTAAATCTGCCGGCGAAGCCTTCGGAGGTTCGAATCCTCCCCTCTCCACCAAATTTTTTGGCGACGTGCCGGGAGAGCGGGAATAGCTCAGTTGGTAGAGCGCGAGCCTTCCAAGCTCGGGGTCGCGGGTTCGAGTCCCGTTTCCCGCTCCAACGTGGCTTTGCGCCCACGTAGCTCAGTCGGTAGAGCACTTCCTTGGTAAGGAAGAGGTCACGGGTCCGATTCCCGTCGTGGGCTTTGGAAATCAACCCGGGCAGGGTGCGGAGGCGGGCTTTGAAGGTCCCCGGGCGTGAGCATATAGTGGTAGCATCCTGTTAAACGATGGCGTTCCTCCTGCTCCTTTCAACCGAGTACCCAAGAGCGGGAGCTGCGCCGGTTTGGTCCGCATGGTGACGGGCCGACAAGCATGGGTCGGAAATGAGAGATTTAATCGGATTGGCATGCGAAGGCTGCAAGCGCCGCAATTACACCACCACCAAGAATAAAAAGCGCCAGCCCGACAAGATCGGGATGAAGAAGTTCTGCCCGTTTTGCCGTTCGCATACGATTCATAAGGAAACCAAGGTCTGAGCTGGCCGTTGGAACGGGCTCGCTGGGCGGCGCAGTTGGGTCAAAGAGGGTCAGTAGCTCCAATTGGACAGAGCATCGGACTCCAAATCCGAGGGTTGCAGGTTCGAATCCTGCCTGGCCCGCCAAACTATTGCCCCATTGGAATGACGGTCGCCGATGGATAGGATAAAGGATTACTTCAATCAGGGTGTCACGTTTGTCAAAGAGGCGTGGACCGAACTGTCCAAGGTCCATTTTTCCTCTCCCCGGGACACCCTGCGCGCGACGGTGGTGGTGGTGGTCGTGACGCTGCTGATGGCGGCGTGGCTGGGCGTGATTGATTTTTTTGCGACCCGTATCGTTAGAGAGTTTTTGAGTTAGGGTCATCGGGAACCAAACGCGCAGGTTGTAATTCAGACGATCGTTGTGAGTCAGGCGACCAATACCGCAAAGCAGCCGACGGAGCGGCGAGAGGCGATGGCCAAGAAATGGTATGTGATCCATACCTACTCGGGCTACGAACACAAGGCCAAGGCCGCGCTTGAGGAACGCATCCGCGCCCTCAAGATGGAGGACAAGTTCGGGCGCGACGCGCAGGGCAATTTCGAGATTTTGGTGCCGGTGGAAAAAGTCACCGAATTGGGCAAAAAGGGCGAGCGCAAGATCTCCAGCCGCAAGTTCTTCCCCGGCTATATCTTTGTCAACATGGAGCTGACCGACGACACCTGGCATCTGATCCGCAACACCCCCAAGATTACCGGCTTTGTCGGCCATTCCACCGCGCCCCCCGAAGTTCCGGAGTCCGAGGTCCGGGAGATGCGCGAGCAGATGCAGGAGGGGGCGCTCAAGCCCAAGCCCAAAGTCTTGTTCGAAGTGGGCGAATCGGTCAAGGTAATCGACGGCCCGTTCCAGGATTTTAACGGCACGGTCGAAGAGGTGCGCCCCGAAAAGGGCAAGGTGCGGGTCCTGATCTCGATTTTCGGCCGCGCCACACCGGTAGAGTTGGACTTTATTCAGGTCGAGAAGGCTTGAACACGGCGGCTCCGTTTAAGAGTACGACGGCGGAGCTGCCTTTTGTTTATGCGCCGGCTTGATGGCGCGGGGTCTTTAAGCAGTGGCAAAAAAAGTTGTCGGGCAGGTGAAGTTGCAGATCGCGGCCGGGCAGGCTAACCCCTCGCCGCCGGTGGGACCGGCGCTGGGTCAGCGCGGCGTCAATATCATGGAGTTCTGCAAGGCGTTCAACGCGCAGACTCAGAACATGCAGGGCCTGATCATCCCGGTGATCGTGACGGTTTACGCCGATCGCTCTTTCACCTTCATCACCAAGAGCCCGCCCGCCTCGGTGCTGCTGGCCAAGGCGGCCGGAGTAGCCAAAGGGTCCGCCACCCCCAACAAGAACAAAGTCGGCAAGGTGACCCGCGCGCAGATCGAGGAAATCGCCAAAACCAAGATGAAGGATCTCAACGCCGCCGACCTGGCGGGCGCGATGCGCACGGTAGAGGGTACGGCGCGCTCGATGGGAATCGAAGTGGTCGGCTGAGGAAGCGTCATGGCAGGCAAGAAATATCGCGCAGCGGCAGAGAAAATCGATCGGGCCAGGAAATATCCGCTGGAAGAGGCGATCAGAACCGTGGTCGAAAACAAAGTCGCCAGGTTCGATGAAACCGTGGAGTTGGCAGTGCGGCTCAACGTCGACCCGCGCCAGGCCGACCAGAACGTGCGCGGCACGGTGGTGCTGCCCAACGGCACTGGACGCACCAAACGCGTGCTGGTTCTGACCAAGGGCGAAAAGGAACGCGAGGCGCGCGAAGCTGGCGCCGATTACGTGGGCGGCGAAGACGTCATCAAACGCATCCAGGAGGAGGGATGGCTGGAATTCGACAGCGTGATTGCCACCCCCGATATCATGGGCGCGGTGGGGCGGATCGGTAAGATTCTGGGCCCACGGGGCCTGATGCCCAATCCCAAGCTGGGGACCGTCACCTTCGACGTAGCCAAGGCGGTGAGCGAGGTCAAAGCGGGCAAAGTGGACTATCGGGTCGACAAGGGCGGCGTGGTGCATGCGCCAATCGGCAAGACCAGTTTCGGGGTACCCAAGTTGACTGAGAACGCGCGCGCCCTGTTGGCGGCGCTAATCCGAGCCAAACCCGCCAGCGCCAAGGGCAACTACGTCCAGAGCGTGGCGCTGGCCTCCACGATGGGTCCCGGGGTGCGAGTCGACCCGGCTGAGGCTCGCACTGCGGCGGCGGCCTGAACCCTGCCGGGAGCGCCGAGATGAAGAAAACTCAGAAGTCTGAAACGGTCAGCGACCTTTCGCAGCGCTTCGGCCGCGCCAGCATGGCGCTGGTCTCGGAGTACAAGGGCATGACGGCGGCGGAGTCCACTGAACTGCGCAGCCGCCTGCGCGCGGTGCGCGGCGAGTTGCGAGTGGCCAAGAACACGCTGGTCAGGCGTGCGATCCGCGATACCAAGTTCGCCGGACTCGACAGCCAGTTGGGCGGCCCGGTCGGCCTCATCCTGTCCTTTGAAGATCCCATCGCGGTGGCCAAAACCGTAACTTCCTTCAAGGAGGCGGGCGACAAGTTCAAGCTGCGCGGTGGGGTCCTGGACGGCAGGCCGCTGACCCGTGAAGAAATCCAGGAACTGGCCAACATGCCGCCCAAGGAAGTGGTGATGGGCCAGTTACTGGGACTGCTTCAAGCGCCCGCCAGCCGGCTGGTGCGGCTGCTTAACGAGCCCGGTTCCGCCCTGGCGCGGGTAATCGACGCAATTGGCAAGAAAAACGCCGGTACCGCTGCCTCATAAATTCAAGGGATGCGAGCAGCCGACCCGGGCGGCGCGCCGCCGCCGGGAGGCGCACGGATATTAGAGCTTGGGGGCGGCGCTGGCGCACGCCTCAGGCATAAGGAGACGATGGAAATGGCAGAAGCACAGCTTAGCCGCGAGCAGGTGAAAGATTACCTCAAGAATCTTTCCCTGATGGAAGCGGCGGCCCTGGTCAAGGAACTGGAGCAAGAACTGGGCGTGTCGGCGGCGGCGCCGGTGGCCGTAGCCGCAGTGGGCGGTGCGGCGGCCGGTGCGGCACCGGCGGCGGCCGCCGAGCAGGATGAGTTCACGGTGATGCTGACCGGGGCGGGCGACAAGAAGATCCAGGTCATCAAGGTGGTGCGCGAATTGACCGGACTGGGGCTCAAGGAGGCCAAGGATTTGGTTGACGGCGCACCCAAGCCGGTCAAGGAAGGGGTGAGCAAGGCTGAGGCCGAGGAGATCAAGAAGAAGATCGAAGAGGCGGGAGGCACCGTCGAGCTGAAGTAGAGAGCTCTTTTTTGCTGCGGCAAATAGGTTCACAATATAGGCAGGGGCGGCGAGCGCGGCGTTCCCGCCCCGATCATACCTTGCCGCAGTACGTGTTTGGCATTTCATCAACCCGGCGCCCCACTCAAGGTGCGCCCGGAACTCGACCTTCAGCGCGCGCCGGCGCCGGCGCGCCGATGAAGCATCGGGCGGAGTAACAATGGCTCAGCAGTCGCAGGTTACAACCAACCTTCGTCTTCGCCGCTCCTTCGGCAAAATCAAGAAGATCATCGACATTCCCAACCTGATCGAGATTCAAAAGCGTTCCTACGAGGAGTTTCTGCAGGCGGATGTAAAGCCCGAGGAACGCACCGACACGGGTCTGCAGGGCGTGTTTAAGTCGGTCTTCCCGATCAAGGACTTCAATGAAAACGCCTCGCTGGAGTTCGTCAGTTACGAGTTGGGCACACCCAAGTACGACGTCGATGAGTGCCATCAGCGCGGGATGACCTTTGCCGCCCCGATCAAGGTCAAGATTCAGCTTGTTATCTGGGACACCGAGGGCGGCCATCGCTCGATCAAGAACGTCAAGGAGCAGGAGGTTTACTTCGGCGAAATTCCGCTGATGACGCCCAACGGCACCTTCATGATCAACGGCACCGAGCGCGTCATCGTCTCCCAGCTCCATCGCTCGCCCGGAGTGTTCTTCGAGCACGACAAGGGTAAGACCCATTCCACCGGCAAGCTGCTGTACTCCGCCCGCATCATCCCGTATCGCGGGAGCTGGATTGATTTCGAGTTCGACCCGCGCGACGTGCTGTACGTGAGAATCGATCGGCGGCGCAAGTTCCCCGCCACCGTGCTGCTGCGTGCCCTGGGCATGACCACCGAGGATCTGCTCAATTACTACTACAAGAAAGACGAGTTGATCCTCGACGGCAAGCAGTACGCCAAGGTGTTCAAGCCCGACCAACTGCTGGGCTCGCGCGTCTCGCGTGAGGTCAGGGACCCCAAGAGCGGCGAAGTGCTGGCGCGTGAGGGCCGCAAGTTCAACCGCGCGGTGGTGCGCCAGATGGAGCAGGCGCGCATCGAGGAGGTGCCGATCGCAATCGACGAGATCCGCGGGCGCATCTCGGCCCATGACGTCGCCGATCCGCAGACCGGCGAGATTCTGCTGCGCATCAACGAGGAGCTGACCGACGAAAAGGTCGAGCAGTTGCGCGCCCGCGGCATCAAGCGCCTTGAGGTCCTGTACACCGAGGACCAGGCCGGCGGCGGACCGCTGCGGCTGACCCTGCTGCAGGACAAGCTGGAAGGGCCCGAGGAAGCGATCATCGAGATCTACAAGCGGCTGCGTCCGGGCGACCCGCCCACGATGGAGACCGCGACCGCGTTCTTCAACAACCTGTTCTTCAATCCCGAGCGCTATGATCTCTCCCGCGTGGGGCGGCTTAAGCTCAATCACAAGCTTAAGATCAACGTGCCGCTGGAGCAGGGCACGCTGCGCCGCGAGGATATCCTGGAGGTCGTGCGCTACCTGATCGAGCTCAAGAACGGCAACGGCCAGGTCGACGACATCGACCATCTGGGCAACCGGCGCGTGCGTGCGGTCGGCGAGCTGGTGGAAAACCAGTTCCGTATCGGGCTGGTACGCATGGAGCGGGCGATCAAGGAGCGGATGAGCCTGCAGGATATCGAAACCCTGATGCCGCAGGAGTTGGTCAACTACAAGCCGGCGGCAGCGGTGATCAAGGAGTTCTTCGGTTCCTCGCAACTCTCCCAGTTCATGGACCAGACCAATCCGCTGTCGGAGATCGCGCACAAGCGCCGCCTGTCGGCGCTGGGCCCGGGCGGATTGACGCGCGAGCGCGCCGGCTTCGAAGTGCGCGACGTCCACCCCACCCATTACGGACGCGTCTGTCCGATCGAGACACCCGAAGGCCCCAACATCGGCCTTATCGCGGCGCTGTCGACCTACGCGCGGGTCAACGAGTTCGGCTTCATCGAAACGCCTTACCGGGTGGTGGAAAACGGCCGCGTCACCGACCGGATCGTCTACTTGTCGGCGCTGGACGAGGAAGACAAGGTAATCGCGCAGGCCAATGCCGCGCTCGACGCCCATGGCCGCTTCTCCAGCGAGCTGGTGTCGGCGCGCATCGGCGGCGAGTTCACCGTGGTGCGGCCCGACGAGGTCCAGTACATGGACGTGTCGCCCAACCAGTTGGTGTCGGTGGCGGCCTCGCTGATTCCGTTTTTGGAAAACGACGACGCCAACCGCGCCCTGATGGGCTCCAACATGCAGCGCCAGGCGGTGCCGCTGCTCAAGACCGACGCGCCGCTGGTTGGCACCGGACTGGAGAAGACCGTCGGCCGCGATTCGGGCGTCACCGTACTGGCCCGGCGCGACGGCACCGTGGAGAGCGTGGACGCCGAGCGCATCGTGGTGCGCGCCGACCGTCAGAGCCGCGACCCGCGCGACGCCGGCGTGGATATCTACAATCTGATCAAGTATCAGCGCTCCAACCAGAACACCTGCATCAACCAGCGTCCGGTGGTGATCAAGGGCGAGCGCGTTAAGGCCGGCGACGTGATCGCCGACGGTCCGTCGACCGATAACGGCGAGTTGGCGCTGGGCCGCAA
>JAJPHZ010000009.1 GCA_021325025.1 Pseudomonadota bacterium
TCATGAAGTTGTCCGCGAAGTTGGTCCACGCGGGCTTCATCTGCGCCACCTGCTGGTTGAGCGCCGCATTCTGCTGGGCCAGCGAGGCATTGACCGACTGCTGCTGGGAGATCTGGCTTTGCAGCGCCTGGGTCTTTTGCTCGACCTTTTCCTCGACCTGGCGATTCAACTGATCTTCGGTGATGACGCCCGGCATACTGAGGCGCACGCGATGCGCTCCGGGCCGGATGAAGACCTGACCGGTGCGAGTATCCACCCATAACTGCACCGGTGTGCCTGACTGGGCCCGCGCCGGCCGCGATCCGGGGGGCGCCGCCAGCGCCGCGCACACCAACGCCAGCGCAATCGCCTGTATCCTCCAACGTCTCATCATGCTTTCCCTTTTGTGTGGTCGCGGTTTTCAACCGCGGTGATCCCCTTGGTTATGACTTGCTACCCGATGGTGCGGCCGCGTCCTCGCGCATCTTGCGCAGCTCATGCGACGTGTAGGTCTTGCCGTGGCACACGTATTTGCTGGGCGTGCCGCTGCCGATGTTGATGCAATCCTGGACCCGGGCCGCGGGCGGATCCGCGGCCGTGCTGGCCGGGGCTGGTGGTGGGCTGGTGGGCCACATCAGGCCCGAGCCTGCGCAGCCGCTGATTGCCAGCGCGCACAACGCCGCTACAGCGCGATGGAACTTGGGGTGCTCTCTCATCGTTGCTTCTCCTTCAATTGGTCCCGCACAGCGGTGATTCATCCCTGGGGCGGCCTTGGGTTCAGCCCCCCGGCATAACGATTTTGCCGATTTGCGCCTGCTCGCGGCTGACCAGCGCGGCGGGCAGCGCCGCGTACTGCAGCGGCGGTCCATATTGTTGGCCATCGCCGACCATCCAGCGCAGAAAGCCAACCAATGCCTTGCCGCGGACCGCGTCGCTCTGATGCGTGTAAACGAGCAGGTAGGTAAATGATGACAACGGGTAGGAGTCCTTCCCGGGTGCATCGGTGATCGACACGCGGAAGTCGGCGGGAATCTTCGCCGCGTCAGCCGCGGCCGCAGCCGTCACGCTCTGCAGGCTGGGTGCCACCCAGGCGCCGTCATGATTGCGCACGGTGGCAAACGGCAGCTTGTTGTTAATCGCGTAAATCAGCTCGACGTATCCGATCGCTCCGGGCGTCTGCTGCACCAGCGCGGTAACCCCCTCATTGCCCTTGCCGCCCAGCCCCGCCGGCCATTTCACTGAGGTTCCCCGGCCGGGACCCTTCTTCCAGTCCTCGCTCACCTTGGACAGATAGTCGGTGAAGATGAACGAGGTGCCGCTGCCGTCGGAGCGATGGCACACCGCGATGGGCTGATCGGGAAGCGATACGCCCGGATTGAGGGCGGCCAGGGCGGAGTCGTTCCACTTGGAGATTTTTCCCAGGTAGATGTCGGCAATCGCCGGCCCGGTCAGCCTCAGTGGCGTGCTGAGGCCGGGCACGTTGTAGGTGATTACCACCGCGCCCAGGGCGGTGGGGAAGTGGAGGATCGAGTCGGTCGCCTGCGCCATCTGCGCGTCGGTCATGGGAGCGTCACTAGCGCCAAAATCGACCGTGCGGCTGAGCAGTTGCTTGATGCCGCCGCCCGAGCCGATCGACTGATAGTTGAAGCGGACCGAGGGGTCCACCTTGGTGTAAACGTCGAACCATTTCGAATACAGCGGATAGGGAAAGGTGGCGCCGGCGCCATTAATCAGGACCTGAGCCGCAGCCGGGCGCAAGCCGCCAACAATCAGGATGAGCGCGCCCACAATGGCGGCAGTGCTAGTCTTGTGCATGTTTCTCCTCTCGTCTTGCAGGGCCATCATTGGATAAACGGTGCGAATTATTCCGAACCAAGGTTACAGGCGAATTACATAAGATTTATCGAAGCATTAATTAGCTTCTTCGCACGCTCACCCCGGCTCGCTTCATAGCGGGCCGTTGTGCGCGGATGCGGGGGCAGGTCAGAGATCGCCGGAGCCGGCCGAGGGCTCGCCCGCGGAGCGGATTTTTCTGCTCAGATGCGCGATCAGTCCGTCGATGGTACCGTGGTTGGCGGAGTACATGACGGTGCGTGCCGAACGGCGCGCGTTGACCAGTCTGGCGCGCTTGAGTTGCCCCAGATGGTAGGAAAGCGTGGGCAGCGGGATGTTGAGCTTTTCCCCGATGTCGCCCGCGCTCAGGCCGGTGCATTCGTCCCGCGCCAGCATCGTGAAAATCGCCAGCCGGGTTTCCTGCGCCAACGCGCTCAGCGTCGAGATTGCAGCGTCGCGCTCCATCTAGCCCCAATGCTGCGGCCGGCTCGCCGCAACCAAATTGAAACTGTTATGGAAGATCTGTCCGACTGCGTCCTTAACGCCGTGTTAAGCGAAGGTTAAATTTTCGCTTGCCCTTGCGGCTCCCGCCTTTGCGAAAGTCAAGTTAGTGGCGCGTTGCGCGGCGCCGGCGCGTGGAGCTGCGCTGCGCATTGGCGCCGACCTTGACCGGACGGCGCGACATTGCCGGCGGTTTGAGCATCAGTGCGGAAAACTCTCTGCCCCCCGGGCGCGGACGCCGTCCGTACTTGAGCCGGAACAGCCGCTCGCGCAGCGCGTCGGACGCGATTCCCAGCGCGTCGCAGGCGTCTTCGAACGACACCGGCTGGCAGTCGCGTCCGTGGCCGCGAATCCAGTTGTGCGTCTCGGCCAGCAAACGACGCTCCGTGGCGGCGTTGAGAAAGATGTTGATCGCATCGGCCAGCAGCGCCAGCATCAACAGCCGCTCGCCGCTGCCCGCGTGCAGCGGGCTTACTGCGGGGCGCATCTGGCAGGGCAGTACTGCGCCTGCATATTCAAAGTAGCCAGAATCAAATTCGGTTGCGGCTTCCTTCACCATCGGCAGCGGCTCGACTCTTCAACAAGTATGAACCACAGGCTAGCCGACGCGGCATTGCGCACCGGTGGCGCCGATGTTACGAAGGGATGAATTCAGCACGTGCGCGCGGCGCGCGTGCCCGGATGCCTACTGGATGGCCAGGCTGGCGAAGGTGACGGCGGACTGGGTCGGCGGCTCCATTGCGACGTCATACTTGAGCAGGCGTCCGCTGCGTCCGCGCAGCAGTTCGAGCTGCGTGTACATCGGCGACAGCCCGCAGATGCGCCGCCGGTCTTTGTCCTTGTCGATGGCGCGGAAGAAGCCCTCCGGATCGCCGCGCTCGATGGTTTCTATGAGGGCGTGGTCCTCCTGCTCGACCCATTTGACAAACTCCTCATCGGCCGCCCGCTCGTCGCCGAATTTTCGTCCGACGTGAGCGAAGTCGACTCCGGCGATGATGCAGGCGGAACGTGGATCGGCTGCCAGTTCGGTGCGCAGCGCTTCGATGAATGATCCGACCCGGGGATCGGCGGCGGGCATGCGTCCGGCCGCGATCATCTCATGGAAGGAGCTGACTAGGATCGGCACCACCTTATAGCCGCGCGTCCCCAGCGCCCAGGCCAGAAACAGCGCCTGGAACTCGATGGAATGCTCGTTGCGATGCAGCAGTTCGTCGGCGAACAGGTCGCCGCCCGAATAGCGGCGTGCCAGGCGCGCCACGAAGTCGCGATCGGTTTCCAGCGCACCCAGCGGTGTCGCGTAGTTCTTGAGCGTGGCGGTGAACAACTCAGGGCCGGCGCCGTAATGGGAGGTGCCCAGGATGATGAACAGCTCGGGCGGCTCGGCGCCCATCAATTCGAAGTATGCGTGCGCGTAAGCAGGCCCGCCGCGGCGCGGATCGATATGCGGCGCGATCAGTCCGGCCGGTGCGCGGCCGTTGCGGCGCTGCGGACTGCGTCCCGGACCGTGAGGCGGATCGAAGAACGCGGCCAGCTCCTCACGCAGGCGGCGTGGGTCGCCTTCGTAACACAGACCCGCATGGATGGCGGCGCGCTCGCTGCCAGCCTTGAATTCCTCCATCACTGCCGCGCGCCGGCGCGCGAAATTTTCACTGTCCAGATAAAACGCCTGGTCGAGCGCCTCAATCAGCTCTTCGAGCTTACCTGCGGCAAGCACCTCGCCGAACTGACGCGCGTAGGCCTGGCGCAGGTCGGACAGCGAATGTTGTCCGTCGAACAGGGTGAGCAAAAAGTAACCGCCCATACCCAGCAGGATCGGCTGCGGTGCGATCGCCATCGGATCGCGCAGACAGATCATGGTCTGGCCCTGATGCTCCACGGGAAACGCTTCCACTGCTCGAATCCTGGGATTTTCCATAACGCCCCTTGGCCCGGCGGCGTCCAGGCCACGTTTACTGATCGTACGGTCTCTGCCAGACTGCGGCAAGCCGCGCAGGTAAAACGGCGCGGCCGGCCGTTGATATAATGATGATGATGGCGGACCGCTCGATGAGCACGGTCTTGGCATTGGCGGGAGCTTGAAAGAGATGCCCGCGCAGACGCGCAAACGCTCCCGCACCGACGCCGCAGCGCGCCCACCGACGACCACACGGCGCTATCTGGTGGCGCGCGCCGAAGAGATCGCGCCGGGCCAATCGCGCAAGTTCATCCTGCCCATTCAGGGCGCTGACGAAGAGTGTTTCGTGATCAATTTTCGCGGCGAGTTCCACGCCTACGTCAATCGCTGCCGCCATATCCCGATTGCGATGGATTGGGTGGACAATCATTTCTTCGCCGAAGGCGGCCGCTACCTGATGTGCCAGACGCACGGCGCATTGTACCAGCCCGACAGCGGCGAATGCCTGGCCGGACCGGCGGGCGCCTGCGGCAAATTTCTGTTTCGCGTTCCACTCCAGATCGAACGCGGCCTCATCTTCGCCCATCCGCCCGCCGCGCCCATCGAGCGCGGTCTGTAAGCCGCAAGCTGTGGATTAATGTTACAGGCTGGGCGCCGCTGATGCGCGCCGGCGCTGCTACTCGTACTCGTCGCCGAAGTGAGCGCGCACGATGCGGGATTTCAGGTACTCAAGTGTGCCGAGATCCTCGACGATGTCTCCGCCGGTGTCGTAGAAGAACAGCTCGCCGTTTTTGGTTCTTCCCACCGCGATAATCCACTCCAGGTCGTCGCGATCTTCGAGCAGATAGTTGATGGTTTGAGCGACCCCGCGGCCGGGAATGATGGTGATTTTTGGTCGAGGAGATTTCTCTTGCTTGGCCATCTGACAGCCTTAAACTCGCCGCGGCAGGATGTTCGGCGTCTTGGTAACAATATGAGCCGCCATCATTTCAAGTCAATAGTGCCAGAACTTCACAGTGATGGGTGTTGGGGAAGAAGTCAAAGGCTTTGAGGCAGGCGACAACGTAGCCATCCCCGGTCAGAATACGCAAGTCACGGGCCAGCGTCGCCGGGTTGCACGACACATACACCACTCGCGCCGCCCCCAGTGCGGTGATCGTCTTCATCAGCTGCCGCGCCCCGCTGCGCGGCGGATCCAGAATCACAACCTGCGGCCGATAGCCGGCGCGCAACAAAAACGGCGCCATCTGCTGCACCGGCATCGCGGCGAATTGCGCATCGCTCAAGCCCAGCTCCTGCGCGTTGCGCTGCGCCGCGCCGATTGCAACCGCGTCCGCGTCCACTCCCATCACTCGCGCTCCGCGCCTTGCGGCCGGCAGGCTGAAGTTACCTGCTCCACAGAAAAGGTCAAGCACCGCGGCGCCCGGCGCGATGGCGGCCTGTTCCATCACCGACGCGATCAGCATCCGGTTGCATTCATGATTGACCTGGCTGAAGGCGTCGGCGTCGGCGCGCAGCCGCAGGCCGGGCTCCAACTCGATCGCGACGCACACATCCCCAAGCGCGACACGCTCGCCGCTTGCGCGCAGGATAATTCCGGCGACTGCGTCCTCGACCGCGGCCGTTTGCCTGGCGCGATCGATATCCGCCGCCTGCATGCGTCCGCGCAGATCGGCGATCAGCACCTGGGCGCGATCGTGGCGGACGATCTCGATCTCCTCGCAGCGGCCCGGCAAGGCGCGCGCCAGGCGGCGCGCCGGCTCGATGCTGAGACGGGCGTCGGCCACCAGGCATCGATCGACTTCAACCAGGCGGTTGCTCGCCAATTCGAAAAAGCCCAGCGCACCCGTGCCGTTGACCCTGAGCCGCACGCGCGAGCGATAGCCGAACTCCGCTGGCGCCGGTACGACCAGCCCGCGCGCGTCAAGCTCAAGGCCCAGGGCGCGATTGAGCTCGGCGGCGATCAGGCGGCCCTTTATCGTAACCTGCTCGGCGTAGTCCAGGTGCTGCCAGTCGCACCCGCCGCATCGCGGCACAAACGGGCACGGCGCGGCCCGGCGCGCCGGACCGTTGTGTACAATCGCATCGGGCCGCGCAAGGAAATAATCGCGATGGCGCTTGGTGATCGAAACGCGCAGCACGTCGCCCGGCGCCGCGTTAGCAACCAGCACCGCCTTACCCGCCAGACGGCCGACGCCATAGGGACCCAGCGTCATGTCGTCGATTGCGACCTGGTATTGCTGCTGCGGCTGACTCATGCTGGACAAGCCTCTTCACCCCAGCCGCGGCCGCGCGGCGTGGCGCTGTTGAGGCACGGGCTTCTATTATAATGTTGGCGCGTGCGGATGGCATTCGCACGCTTGAGGTGGATGCGTGAATAGTTCGACTTCGCAGCAACTGAAGGCGCGTGGCGATGGCGAAGCAGCGCAGCGCGCGGAGAGTTTCGCCGAGCAGTTGTTCAAGCGCATGCCCGGCGAACTGGCGGCCCGGCTGTCCGAGCACGAACGGCGCACGCTGGCGCACGAAGCGTTGGACTTCTTCGCGTCGCGCCCGGAGCCGGTCAAGGTCGGCATCGGCAGCCGCACCATCGGCGGCGCCGCACTGACCGTACTGCAGACCGCGATGCCCGATTGCGCCTTCATCGTCGACAGTTGCCGCGAGTACCTGCACGAACTCGGCCTGGGCGTGCACGCCCTGCTCCATCCGATCTTCAACGTCGCGCGCGACGCCGCCGGCCGCCTGCTGTCGCTCGACGAAGGCAGCGCCCGCGAGCGGCGCGAGTCGTTGATGCTGGTCATTTTCGAAACCGAACTGGACGCCGAGGCCGGCTCCTATCTGGCGGCGGAAATCGAGCGCCGGATGTATGAAGTGCTGGCCGCCACCGATGACTTCGACAAGATGACGGCGCGCGCGCTGCAGATTTGCGACGAGCTGGCGCCGGTGCGTGAACTGGTCGAGGTGCGCGACTTTCTGCGCTGGCTGGTCAGCGGCAGTTTCCTGTTTCTCGGCTACGAACGCTACAGCGTGCCGCCCGCCGCGCAGCCCGGCCCGCCGGTCCGCGAAATGGGCTCGGGATTGGGGATTTTGCGCGACGGCGGCGCCGCGGGAAAGGAGGCGCGCGTCTTTCATACCATCGAGTCGCTCGAGCCGGAGCTGCTCTTCCACGGCCCGACGCTGATCGTCAACAAGAGTCACTTCCAGTCCCACGTCCATCGGCTGGAACCGATGGACGACATCGTGATCCGGCGCAGCGCCGGCGCCGGCCGGATTGCCGGTTTCGACCGCTTCCTGGGTCTGTTCAGCTCCAAAGCCGCGGTCGAGGAAGCCGCCCACGTTCCCATCCTGCGCGACAAGCTGCGCCAACTGCTCGAGGAAGACCGCCTGCTGCCCGGTTCGCACGATTACAAGGAGATGGTGGCCGCCTTCAACAGCTTGCCCAAGGAGGAATTGTTTCGCGCCTCGCTGCCCGAATTGCGCCAGGAGCTGGACGCGATAATCGGCTCCTTCGGCGAGCCCGACGTGCGCGTCACGATGATCCCCGACTTGCAGCGCAAGATGGTGGTAGTGATGGTGCTGCTGCCGCGCGAGCGCTTTTCCTCCGAGGTGCGGATCCAGATCCAGCAGGCGCTGGCGCGCCGCCTCAACGCCACGCCGGTCTACTATCACCTTGAACTGCGCGAGGGCTACAGCGCCCATCTGCATTTCTGTTTCGCCGCGCCCAAACCCAATCTGGCGATCCTGCCCGCGCTGCAGGCCGAGGTCAGGGCGCTTACGCGCACGTGGTCGGATCGGTTGGCCGAGCAACTGGCCGCGAAGTTCGGCGCCGAACACGGTGCTGCGCTGGCCGCGCGCTACCGCGACGCGTTTCCCGACGAGTACCGGGCCGGCAACGAGGTCGCGCGCGCCATCGCCGACATCGAACAGGTCGAAGCGGCGATGGCGGGTGGGGCCGCATGCGTTGAGGTCGTTGCGCCCTCCGAGGGCGCCGCCTCAACTCAGATCCGGCTCTTTCAAGCGCATGAGGCGATGGTGCTGTCGGAGTTGATGCCGCTGCTGCAGAACTTCGGCATCCGGGTGTTGTCGGAAGACGCGCACGAACTGCGGCCCAACGTGGACGGGCAGATTGAGACCGCTTATGTGCTGGCTTTCCAGGTCCAGGGACCCGACGGCCAGCCGCTGGCCTCCTGTCCCGGCGCGATGCTGCTGGCCGAAGCGCTGAGCGCGGTGCGCAGCGGACTGGCCGAGAACGATCAGCTCAATACGCTGACGCTGACCGCGGTGCTTACCTGGCGCGAGGTGGCGTTGCTGCGCGCCTATCTGGCGGCGGCCTTTCAGATGAAGCTGGGACCCGCGCGCCCGGCACTGCGCCGCGTCTTCCTCGGCCATCCCAACCTCGCCCGCCAATTAGTAGACTTTTTTGTTGCCCGGATGCATCCGGAGCGCGACACGCCGGCCGCCGAACTGGAGCGGATGAAGGCGGCGTACATCGAGGCCCTCGCCGCCGTCGATAACATCAACGACGACCGCATCGCGCGCCGCGTGCTGGCGATGGTCGAGGCGACGGTGCGCACCAACTACTTTCAGCCGCTGGCGCATCCGGTGCCGGTTATTGCGCTTAAGTTCGAAAGCGCCCGCATCGATGATCTGCCCGAAGTGGCACCACTGTACGAGATTCACGTTGACACCCCGCGCATGCAGGGATGCCATTTGCGCGCCGGCAAGGTGGCGCGCGGCGGCATCCGATGGAGCGACCGCCTGGACGACTTTCGCACCGAAATCCTCGACCTGATGAAGACCCAGACGGTCAAAAACGCGATCATCGTCCCGGTCGGCGCCAAGGGCGGTTTCATCATCAAGCCGGGCAGGCCGAGCAGCGCGCAGGAGGTGATCGAAGCCTACAAGACGCTGATCGGCGCGATGCTGGACCTGACCGACAACATCGTCGACGGCGAGGTGGTGCGACCGCCGCGGGTCAAGGTGCTCGACAGCGATGGACCCTACCTGGTGGTCGCGGCCGACAAGGGCACGGCGGCGTTCTCCGACATCGCCAACGGCATCGCCGAGCAGCGCGGCTTCTGGCTGGGCGACGCATTCGCCTCGGGCGGCACGCACGGCTACGACCACAAAAAGCTCGGCATCACCGCGCGCGGCGCGTGGGAGTCGGCCAAGCGCCACCTGCGCGAGATGGGCCGCGATTTGGAGCGCGGCGCGCCGGTCACGATGGTCGGCATCGGCGACATGTCGGGTGACGTGTTCGGCAACGGTCTGCTGCAATCGGGCAACGTCAAGCTGCTGGCCGCCTTCGACCATCGCCATATCTTTCTCGATCCCGACCCCGACCCCGCGCTGAGCTTTGCCGAACGCAAACGCCTGTTCGAACTGCCGCGCTCGCAGTGGTCGGACTACAACGCGCAGTTGATCAGCGCCGGGGGCGGCGTTTTTCGCCGCGGCCAGAAGGTAATACCGCTCAGCGCACAGGTGCGTGCCGCGCTCAAGGTCGAGGCTGCCGAACTGGACAGCGACAGCCTGATTCGGGCGATCCTGCGCGCCGACGTGGATTTGCTCTACAACGGCGGCATCGGCACCTACGTGCGCGCCAGCGACGAGACCGACGCGCAGGTCGGCGATCACGCCAACGACGCGTGCCGGATTGTGGCCTCGGAGCTGCGCGCCAAGGTGGTGGTCGAAGGCGGCAACCTCGGCTTCACGCGAAAGGCGCGCATCGAGTTCGCGCTGCGCGGCGGACGCATCAACACCGACGCGATCGACAACTCGGCCGGCGTCGATCTGTCCGACCACGAGGTCAACCTCAAGATCCTGCTGGCGCCGGCGCTGGCGCGCGGCGCGATTTCGCTCGAGGAGCGCAACCGCGCCATCGAGCAGGCCGCCGCCGAGGTCGCCGAGCAGGTGTTGAAGGACAATCGCGATCAGGCCCTGCTGCTCAGCCTGGAGCAGATTCGCAGCCGCACGCAGGCCAGCGTTTTTCGCGAACACCTCAGCGCCATCGAACAGCGCGGTCTGTTGCGCCGCAGCGAGGAGGCGCTGCCCACGCGCGAGGCGCTCAAGGAACGCCACGCCCGCTTCGCCGGCCTGACCCGCCCCGAACTGGCAGTACTCACCGCCTACACCAAGCTCGATCTGAGCCGGCGGCTGGAAACTTCGTCCCTGGCGGGCGACCCGTACCTGGTCGAACGTTACCTGCGTCCGTACTTTCCACCGTCGATCACCCGGCGCTTCGGCGCCGAGGTGCCGGGCCATCGTCTGCGGCGCGAGTTGATCGCCACCCAGCTCGTCAACGAACTGGTTGACACGATGGGTGCGACGTTTGTGTTCGGCATGATGCGCGACTTCGACGCCGGCGCCGAGCAGGTCGTGCGCGCCTGGCTGATCGCTTCGGACACGGTCGGCCTGTGCGCCGAGGTTGAGCAGATCAAGGCGCGTTCGCGCGAGCTGATGGTGGATGCGGAGATGCAGGCGCTGGCGGCGCTGGAGCGCGCCGCCGCGCGCGCCACGCGCGTGGTTCTGGCCGATGTCGAGACGGACGCGATCGACCTCTCACAGGCGGTGGGCCGCTTGCAGCCCGGATTCCGCGCTGTGGCGGGGCGATTTGAAAGCTACCTGGCAGGCGGAGAGCGCGAGCGCTTTGAGCGCTATTACCGCCAACTGCGCACCTCAGGCCTGAGCGAAGCCGACGCTCACCAGATCGCCCGCCTGGATTTCGCCGACCATCTGATCGAGGTCATCCGCATCGGGCTGGAGTCGGAGGTTACGCCCGAGCAGGCGGCGGCGGTATTTTTCGCGCTGGCCGAAGCGATTGATTTTCCCATAATGGAGGGGGCGATTCGCGCCGTCGGCACCGAAGATCAGTGGGAGCGGCGCGCCGCCCAGGAATTGGATGAGGGCTTGCGTGCGGCCCGCGTCAGGTTGACGCGCGCCATCCTGACCGACTACCGGGGCCAGGACCGCGCCGAAATCGCACGCCGCGCAACCGCGCTTCGTCCGCGCCGCTTCGAGCAGGTGCAGCAGGTGCTGGGCCAAATTCGCAACCTGCCCTCGATTACGCTGGCGCCGCTGCTGGTGGCGGTGCGCAGCGTGATCCTGTTGTCGCTGCCGCAGGAAGATCCTCCGGCGCGCCTTAACCCCGCCGATCCTCAGGCGCCCTCGCAGTTGCTGCCGCGCAAATGACCGCGCCCGGTCAGGATGCGGCGCTCTGCAAGGGGCCGGTGGGGGACATCGGCCCCTGAACCATCGCCATCGCGGCCGGCGACGCGCCGGCCTTCAAATCATCGTACAGGCGCAGCCCCGCAGCGAAGAAGAAGGCGGTAGTTGCGAATACGACGCTGACCGACAGCAGATCCGCGATAAAGACTCCTGCCCACAACGCGCCCGCGAAGGCACCCAGCAACCCCAGCAACAGGCTGAGCGCCAAAAAGGCAGCAACCGACCAGGAGTTGTAGCCCGACCACACGGCGAGAAACACTATGATCCGGATGGCAACCTTGATGAAGCGGCCGCGCATCAACTCGCGTCCGTAAAACAGCGCCAGCCAGGTCCTGTAACCGTCGAACACCAGCGCATATTGCGCGACCGACAGCCACACCGAGGCCAGAAAGCCGGGTACAATCAGCAGCACCACCGGCACCGCGAACAGTAACGGCATGCTCGCGTTGACCCAGATCACCATCGGCAGCGCGGCGATAAGCTGAAGCACGTACAGCCAGGCAAACGGCAGCAGACGGCGCAGCGAGCGGCGATAGATCTGGAGTGTCGCTTCCAGGGCGCCGGCTTCGCCGTGGCTGTCGCGGACCCACTTGAGCGTACAGAGTACGATTACAATGATCACGGCGGTCAGCACCAGCAACACCACGTGCAGCGTCCGCGTCAGCCAAACCGGCACCAGCGGTTCGATATGAGTCAAGGTCGAATAGGGCGCCTGCGCGGGGATGAAGGCGACGTTCTGTCCCTGGTTGCCGATTTTGAACTCGGAGACCAGATGCTGAAGGTTGAGCGCGTCGGGCAGCAGGCACAGCGATGCCAGCAGCACCGGCGCCGCCAGCGCCAGCGCCAGCACCTTCCAGTTGCCGGTCAGATCGCGCACCGCATTGGCAAGATAGATAAAGCTGCTCTTTAGACGTACTTCAGCCACGATTTTGGCCAGTTTACATCGCACCGGGGTTAAAACAAGACGCGCCGGCTCCGGTGTCCTTTAGCCCGCCTTTGCGGCATGATCCTGATGCATGGCGCGGCCCGATGCTATAGTAGGAACCGCCGGGGCCCGGGCGGAGTTTTGACAACGTCCCGGTGACCGGCGGGCGAGGAAGATGAGCATGCCTGACGATCGCGAACGAATGATCGCCGACGAAACGCGGATGATTCGCCGGCTGCGGATCCTGGTCGAGCTGACCACCGCGCTGATTGCGCAGGACCAGTCGTTGACCCTGGAGCAGGGATGGGAACACGTGCAGGCGCTCAAGGCCGCGGCCCTGGCGATGTTTCCGGGCAAGGGCGAAGTGTTCGATCTGGTCTATCTGCCGCGCTTCTCGCGCCTTCTGGCCGAGCGCTTCGGCGCCAATTGAGCTGCGGCGCATCATGCGGGAGCTCAGCGGAATAATCGCGCGGCCCGACGGCTCGCTGGTGCAAGGCCGGATCGCATTTTCCAGCCGCGTCGAGCGTGTGGAAGCGCTTGACACGCCCAGCCGCGACTATGTGCTGCCCGGCCTGATCGACCTGCAGGTCAACGGCACTCACGGAATGGACGTCATCGACGCCACGGCGGACGATTTGACCGACATCAGCCGCTACCTGGCTCGCGAGGGCGTAACGGCGTATCTGCCCACCGCGATCACCGCTTCGCTTGACACGCTGGCGCAGGTCAACCGCACCGTCGCGCAGTGCCGCAAAGTCAACGCCGGCGCCTGCGACATCGCGGCGGTCGCGGGCCTCAATCTGGAAGGCCCCTTTGTTTCCCCCCAGCGCCTGGGCGTTCATCCGCGGCTGATGCTTGAACCGTGCGGAGAGAGTCTGGAGCGTGTGCTGGCATTCGATCAACTGCGCCTGATGACCATCGCGCCCGAGCTGCCCGGTGCGATCGAAGCCATCGGCCGGGCCAATTCCCGGGCGATCGCGGTTTCGATCGGACATACCGACGCCACGCTGGCGCAGGCGCAAGCCGCCGTGGCGGCCGGCGCGCGGATGTTCACGCACGTGTTCAACGCGATGCGCCCGCTGCACCATCGCGACCCCGGCGTGATCGCGGCGGCGCTGACGCCCTTGCCCGCCTTCGCAGCGGTGATTGCCGACGGCGTTCATGTACATCCGCAGGTGCTGGCGCTGGTCTACCGGGCGCGCGGCGCGCGCGGCATGATCCTGACGTCGGACAAGGTCGCCGGCAGTTCAACGGCCGGCGCCCGCCTCAATTCCACCCCAAACGGCAACCGCGCGGCGCGCATGGCCGACGGGCGTCTGGCAGGGAGCCTGGTCCCGCTGCTCGACGGAGTCCGGCTGATGGTGAACGAAGTGGGCGTGAGCGTGGGTGAAGCGGCGCTGATGGCCGCGGCCAATCCGGCCCAGGTGTTGGGGATGCGTGACCGGGGCCAACTCGAAGTAGGATTACGCTCCGATCTGATCGTGCTCGACCCGCAGTTGAATCTAAAAGCGGTATTCATCGCCGGCCGCGAGCTGGAATAAAATAGGATTCAGTCCGCACCCGGTCCGCGCCAGACCGCGCGCGCATGGAAGATTTTAATGCCACTGAACAAGGCCTGTATCGACAAACGTTATCCGCCGGTTGAGGCTGCCGTTACCCGGGAAGCGATCCAGAAGTATGCCCGCGCCTGCGATCACGACAACCCCTTCTTCTTCGATGACAGCCGGCCCGGCGGAATCATCGCGCCGCCGATGTTCGGCGTGGTGCCGATTTGGCAGTCGATCGTCAAAGTCGTTACCGATCCCGAGGTCGGCGCGGATCTGCTGCGCCTGGTGCACGGCGAGCACGACGTCGAGTTCATCACTCCGATTCGGCCCGGCGATGTGATCACCTCCGTGGCCACTATCCGCTCGATGGCGACCGGCGCCACTGGCGAGACGATCGCGATCGGAGTTGCCGCGCGCAATCAGCGCGGCGAGGCGGTTCAGAATACGGTGTTCACCGCCTTCATCCGCGCGGTGGGCAGCGCCCGCCCCGAGGGCGAGCCGCGCGAGCCGGAGGCGGCCCGCGGCGAGCCGATTGCCGTGGTCAGCCAGCCGATCGCCGCCGACCAGACTTTCCGCTACGCAGAGGCTTCGGGCGACGTCAATCCCATTCATCTGGACGCCAACGTGGCAAAGATGGCGGGGCTGCCCGGCATCATCGTGCACGGCCTGTGCACGATGGCGTTTTGCTCCAAGGCGGTGATCGAGACCGTGTGCGGCGGCGACCCCCGCCGGCTGCGCCGGCTGCGGGTGCGTTTCGTGCGTCCGGTGCTGCCCGGCCAGACTATCACCACCCGCATCTGGGCCGGCCCCGAGGGGGCGGGGCACCGCATCTTCGAATTCGAAACGCTCAACCCCAACGGCCGCGCCGTGATCCGCGGCGGCATCGCCGAGGTCGCGGTGTGAAGCGGCCCGCACCGGCGCGCACTTGGACGCCAAGCTGACCATCGGACTGACGCTTTCCTTAAGCGGGCGCTACGCCGCAATGGGGCGTCAGGCGGCGGCCGCGCTGCGCCTGTTCGCGGAGGATCAGAACACCGCGGGAGGAATTGAAATCGGCGGCGTGCGCCGCCAGGTGGCGATCAATTGCCTGGACGATCGGAGCAATGCCAAGCTGTGCGCTGAACTCTACCGCTCGTTATGTTACGAGAATCGCGCCGATGTGATCTTCGGTCCCTATTCGAGCGAACTGGCCCGGGCTGCCGCCCCGATCGCAGAACAGGCGGGGTTGGTGATGGTCAATCACGGCGGCGCCGACGACGGGCTTTACCGCAACAAGTACCGCCTCATCGTCGGCGTGCTCAGCCCGGCCGGCGATTATTTCAGAGGACTGGCCCATCTGGTCAGCCAGCTCAAGTTGTGGCGCAAAGGCGTGGCGACGGTGACTTTCGAAACCCCCTTTGCCCGCGCCGTGATCGACGGATTTGAGGACGAATGCCGGCAGCGCCCGATCATGCGCCGCGGCGTGCGCCTTCGGGTGCGCGAGTCGGCGGCGCCCACACGGGGCGCGGGCGAGGTTTCGATCGACCTGCTGATGCGCCTGGCGCGCTCGCGCATTACGGCGCTGGTCAGCGCCGGCAGCTTCGCCGACGACGTTGCGCTGGCCAGCGGGATCGTCAGGGCGGACCTGAATATTCCCGTGCTGGCCTGCGTGGCGGCCGGCGTGCGCGCCTTCGCCGATACGCTGGGCGAGCACGCCGAGGGAATCGTGGGTCCCAGCCAGTGGGAGGAATCGCTCAACTTCACTCCCGAATTGGGACCGCGGCCCCAACGCTTTGCCTCTCGCATGCGCGCCGCCTGCGGCGTCTGCGATTATCCGGCCGCCCAGATCTACGGCGCGGGATTATTGACCGCGCAGGCGCTGCGGGCCTGCGGGCGCGTCGATCAGGCGGCATTGCGCGAGGCGTTTTCCGATCTGAGAACCACCACGCTGTTCGGCGACTTCGCAATCGATCGCGTCAGCGGACGCCAGATCGGACACAAGGTGCTGCTGGTGCAATGGCACGGCGGACAGAAGGTCGTAATACATCCCGACGCGCACGCGCAGTCCGGCTCGCTGGAGTTTCCCACCGGACTGCGCCTGGTGCTGGCCTCGCTGTCCAGCCTCTACCTGAGCCTGCACCGCACACGCGAGGGCGAAAAACATCGCGTCGAAGACTAACCGGATCGATAGCCTTTGGAACTGCCAACACAAAACCGGCCGTCAGCAAGAGCAAAAGCCCAGCCGGCGCTCGGCTCAGTTCACCGACTTGAGTGATTCCAACATCTCCCGGGGGCCGATGTAGCCGACCAGGCGCTTGCGCACGCTGCCCGAACCGTCGAGCAGCAGCATCGTGGGTACGCCCTGGATCCGGTACTCGCTGATGATCTCGTCGTTGCGGGCATTGAGGTGGGTGAGGTCCGCGTGCAGAGTAACGAAGCGGCGCGCTTCGGCCACCACTTTGGGGTCCTTGAACGTGGTGTGCTCCATCTCGCGGCAGGGAATACACCAGTCGGCGCCAAAGTCGATCAGCACCGGTTTGTGTTCGGCGGCAGCGGCGGAAACGCGCGCCGTATCGTAGGGCTGGAATGCTAGCGCGGGCGCGCCGCCCGATGGCTTCAGCAGCAATACCAACGCGGCTGCCGACGCGATGCCGATCGCCGCCTTGAACAGCGCGAAGGGACGCGGCTGGCGCCCGTGCGGCGAGATGAATCCCAGGTAAAGGCCGGCGGCAGCTCCATAGTAGGGCAACAAGCGGGTGGCCAGGCGGCCTGGCAGCAGCGGGTCGATGAAATACAGCGCCAGGCCGATCAACACGAAGCCGAACAGATGCTCGACCCACGTCAGCCATTCGCCCGACCGCGGCAGGCTGCGGATGCTGCCGACGGCCAGCGCCAGCACGATGTAAGGCAAGCCCATGCCGAGCGCGAGTACGAAGAACGCCGCAAACCCCAGCATCGCATTGCCGCTGCGCTCGACCACCAGCAGCAGACCAAGCACGAAGGGTCCGATGCAGGGCGCGGCGACCACACCCATCCCCAGACCCATCGCCAGCGCGCCCAGATATCCGGGACGCGCCATCCCCGCCCGCTGCAGCATCCACGACGGCGCCTGCAACGTGAACCAGCCGAAGCTCGACGCGGCCAGCACCAGCATCACTGCCGCAATCGCGGCCAGCACCCAGGGGTTCTCCAACGCCGCGCCGAACAATCCGCCCGACAGGGCCGCCGCGGTGCCGACCGCAGAGAACATCAGCGCGATGCCGGCGACGTAGAGCGCGGCCAGGATCAGAATGCGGCGCGTTCCTCCGCCGCCCTGATTGCCGAAGTAGGCCAGCGTCACGCCGATCAGCGGATACACGCAGGGCGTCAGATTAAGCGCCAACCCGCCCAAAAAGACCATCAGGAAGCCCAGCACCAAGCCGTGGCTGGCAAACAGGTCGCGGGCAGGCGCGGCCGGCGGCGTTGCAGCGGAGTAAGTCTTCAGCGCCGATGCGCGGGATGGGACAGCGCCGGGCCATTGGAGTGTGACCGCCCTGGTGATTGTGGCCGGGCGCAAGCATTGCCGTTCGTTGCAAGCCTGATAGTCGAGCGACAGCTCAAACGCCATCGGCTGACCGGGCTTGACGCCCGCTTCTTCCGCCAGGTTCGCCCTGAATGTAACCGCGCCGGTAAACACCGACAGCTTCTCGCCCATCGAGAATTCCGGCGCAATCAGTTGCGCGGGCGGATACGCGATATCCTCCACGCGCACTGTGGCGGGCGGTTTGATCGAAAGCCGGGTCGCGATGTAGTCGGAGCTGGAGGGCTTGTCCGAGTTGATATGCCATCCGGGCAGGATGGCGGCGTCGACGCGCAGCACGGGCCGATTGCCGGCCGCCTGGGCAAGCCGCGCGCCGGTAATCTGTACTACCTGTTCGGGTTTGGGCAGCGCCGCCCACGCCGGTGCATGCAGGGCAAGTATGATTGCGAGCACGAGGAGCGCGCCGGCACGCAACCCGGCAGGAAGGATTGAACGATGCGCTGCCTCAATCATGGCCGGCGAACGCGCCGGATGTCATTGATGGTCGTTGGTGGGGCGCAGCGGGATGAGCGGCGGCTCGGTCATCGACAGCGGTACGCTATCGACGATCTCCAGGCCATAGCCGGGCAGATTGGCCAGCCGCGGCACCCGGTCCGACACGACGATAATCTTGCGCACGCCCACGTCGCGCAGAATCTGCGCACCGATCCCGTATTCGCGAAAATCGCCGCCCAGCGCGTTGGTATGAGTGGTGACGCGCAGATGGTCCTGCAGGGCGCCGTTGATTTCGGAGGCGATCGCGTTGAAATTGCGCTTGAGGTAGAGAATCACGCCGTTGCCGGCCGCCGCGATATGCGCCATCGAGGCGGTTAGCAGGTTGCGCGTGTTGCGCTCCAGGTAGCCGAACACGTCGCCGGGTAGGTACTCGCGATGAGCCCGCACCATGATCGGCACTGCCGGGTCGACCTTGCCCATGATCAGCACCAGATGCTCGGTCAGGTCAACCATATCGCGATAGACGCAGGCGCGAAATTCGCCGTACTCGGTGGGCAGGCGCGCTTCGGCCACGCGCTGGACCAGGGTTTCGTTGCGCAGCCGGTACTCGATGATGTCGGCCACGGTGAGAATCTTCAGATTGTGCTCGCGGGCGAAATCGACCAGGTCGTCGCGCCGCGCCATGGTGCCGTCGTTCTTGAGAATTTCGCAGATCACGCTGGCCGGCTTGAGTCCCGCCAGCCGCGACAGGTCCACGCCGCCCTCGGTCTGGCCGGTGCGCACCAGTACGCCGCCCTCGCGCGCGCGCAGCGGATAGACGTGGCCCGGGGTGACGAACTCGGCGCCGGTGGCGTCCTCGCGCACGGCCTGCAGGATGGTGGTGGCGCGGTCGTGGGCGGAGACGCCGGAGCCTGAAACGCGCTTGGCGTTGATCGAGACCGTGAACGCGGTGCCCAGCGGCGCCTGGTTGTCGCCCACCATCATGCCCAACCCCAACTGCTCGATGCGCTCCGCGGCCATCGGCAGGCAAATCAGCCCGCGGCCGTACTTGGCCATGAAGTTGATGGCCTCGGGGGTGACCTTTTCGGCCGCCATGCACAGGTCGCCCTCGTTTTCGCGCTGTTCGTCATCCATCAGGATGATCATCCGCCCGCGGCGGATTTCTTCGAGCCCTTCCTCGACGCTGACAAAGGGGGCTTCGGCCTGCGATTCGCGTAAGATCAGCTCGTTGAACATAGCTCGCCTGGGGGCCTGCGCAGCTTTCGCTTCGTGCTCCTATCCTATACCGGCGGGGTGTGGCAGTGAATAGCCGCGGGACCGCTCCGGCGGGGCCCCGGCCTCTGCCTTACTCCACCGTGACCGACTTGGCCAGGTTGCGCGGCTGGTCGACGTCGGTGCCGCGGTAGACCGCGATATGGTAGGCCAGCAACTGCAGCGGCACGGTCAGCAGCACCGGGGCGAGCAAACGATGGGTGGGCGGCACCGTGATGATCTCCCACGCCACCTCTTCCAGTTCCGCGTTGACGTGGTCGGTGACCGCGATGATGCGCCCGTTGCGCGATTCCACCTCCTTTAGGTTCGACAGCGTCTTTTCGAACACGTTGTCGTTGGGAATCAGCACCACCACCGGCATGTTCTCGTCGATAAGCGCAATCGGGCCGTGCTTCATCTCGCCTGCCGAGTAGCCCTCGGCATGGATGTAGGAGATTTCCTTGAGCTTGAGCGCACCCTCCAGCGCAACAGGGTAGTTGATGCCGCGGCCGAGGTAGAGGAAGTCGTGCGCCTTGCCGTACTTGCGCGCGATCTTCTCGATCTGCCGTTCCTTGCCGATCACCGCTTCGATCTGTGCCGGGATCGCCAGCGCGGGCGCGATCAACTCCTGCACCTGCGCTTCGCTGAGCCTGCCCAGGCGCTGCGCCATGTGAATCGCGAACAGGTAGAACGCCTCGATCTGGGTCAGGAAACATTTTGTAGTGGTGACGCTGATTTCAGGGCCGCAGCGCGTATAGAGCTGCACGTCAGCCTTGCGCGCGATCGAGGAATCCACCGTGTTGGTCAGCGCCATGAGGTGGGAGCCGCGGCTGCGCGCCTCCTCCATCGCGGCCAGCGTGTCGGCGGTCTCGCCCGACTGCGATACCGCGATCACCATGGTGCGCGCGTCGATTGCCGGGTGGCGGTAGCGGAACTCGGCGGAGTAATCGACTTCGGCTGGAACGCCGCACAGCTCCTCGATGATGAACTTGCCGATCAGCGACGTGATCCACGACGCGCCCGCACTGACCATCACGAAGCGGCTGACCGCCCGCGGATCGCCGCCCGGAAACAGCTCCTGCTCGAAGGTCACGCTGCGCGAGTCGGCCTGGGCGCGTCCGCGCAGCGTGTCGATCCATGCTTGCGGCTGCTCGGCGATTTCCTTGCGCAGGTAATGGCGGAAGCCGCCCTTGGTCGCCGCCACGGCGTCCCATTCGATGTAGCGCGGCTGGCGCTCCACGGGGGCGCCTTCGAAGGTCATCAGCCGCACTTCGTTGGCGCCGACTTCGGCCACCTCGCCGTCCTCCAGCACGATGGTGCGGCGGGTATGCTCAAGCAGGGCGGGGATGTCGGAGGCGACGAAGTTCTCGCCCTCGCCCAGCCCCAACACCAGCGGCGTTGCGGTCTTGGCCGCGACCAGTTTGCCGGGCGCGGTCTCGGACAGCACGACGATCGAAAAGGAGCCGCGCAGCTCGCGTACCGAACCGAGCACGGCGCGCGTCAGCGGCATTCCGGCCTTGACCTTTTCCTCGATCAGATGCGCAATCACTTCGGTGTCGGTCTCCGAAGCCATCTGATGGCCCCGGCTGACCAGCGCGTCGCGCAGCTCGACGTAGTTCTCCACGATACCGTTATGAATGACCGCAACCGGACCGGCCCGGTGCGGATGCGCGTTTTCCTCCGAGGGGCGTCCATGAGTGGCCCAACGCGTGTGCCCCATCCCGGTATTGCCCGACAGCGGGTTTTGCTCCAGTACCTTCTCCAGATTGACGAGTTTTCCTACTGCGCGGCGGACGTCAAGTTTGCCGCCGGCGCCCAGCGTCGCCACGCCCGCCGAGTCGTAGCCGCGATACTCAAGCCGCTTCAGTCCGCCAATCAGGATCGGCACCGCCTCCCGATGGCCGACGTACCCAACGATCCCACACATGCCGATGCAACTCCGTGATTCAGGATCCTGCGCCGCTGCCGGTCTGGCCGCGCTTTTGATGGCGTTTGTGCCAGTTGGCGGTCCAGCCGGGCTTTTCGCGCTGCGGATGGTGCGACATCGCCAGCGTACCATCGGGGATGTCGCGCAACACCGTGGTTCCCGACGCGATATAGACGTCGCTGCCGACCTTGACCGGCGCGATGAGCTGGGTGTCGCAGCCCACCATGCAGCGATCGCCGATCTCGGTCGGATGCTTGTCGTAGCCGTCGTAATTGACCGTGATCACCCCGCATCCGACGTTGGTGTCGCGCCCCACTCGGGCGTCGCCCAGGTAGCTCAGATGGCTGGCCTTGGTGCCGCGCCCGATATGTGCCTTCTTGGTCTCAACGAAATTGCCGATGCGGTTGTGGCCCTCAAGCTCGGTGCCTTCGCGCAGATGGGCGAAGGGGCCCACTTCGCAATCCTCGCCGATGCGGCAGCTTTCGGCGCGCACTCCGATCTTCAGATAGCTGCGGTCGCCGATCACCACATCGCGCAGCCAGGCGGTGCCGTCAATGCGCACGCCCGACCCGATTTTGCTGCGGCCGAGGATTTGCACGTTGGGACCGATTACCGTGTCGGTGCCGATCTCGACCTGCGCGCCGATGTATGCGGTGGCCGGGTCGATCAGCGTCACTCCCGACGCCATCAGCCTCCGGTTAATCTCCATGTGGATTTCCGCGCTCACTGCTGCCAGCTCCTCGCGTGAATTGATCCCGGCGAACTCGCCGATGCGCGCGGTCTTGATGGCTTTTACCGCCAGGCCGCGCCCGCGCGCGATGGCCACCAGGTCGGTCAGGTAATACTCGCCCTGCGCGTTGTCCGACCCGATCGCGCCCAATGCGCCGCGCAGAAAATCCGTGCGCGCCGCGTACACGCCGGTGTTGATCTCGCGAATCTCGCGCTGCGCGGCGCTGGCGTCTTTCGCCTCGACGATCGCGGCGACCTCGCCGCCGGAGTCGCGCACCACGCGCCCATAAGCGCCGGGGTCCGCCAGTTCCACGGAGATGAAGGACAGTGCGGCGCCGCATTGCCGATGCGATTGCAGCAAGCCGGCCAGGGTGCCGGGCTGCAGACGCGGCATGTCGCCGTAAGTGATCAGGACGTCGCCGCTGAAGGAGGCCGGCAGGCAATCCATTGCGCACAGCGCCGCGTGTCCGGTGCCGCGCTGATCGGCCTGAAGCGCGAACTTAAAGCGGGCGCCATCGGCGAAAGCTGCGCGCACGACCGCTTCGACCTGCTGCGCCTGATGGCCCACCACGACGATCAGGGGATCGGCCCCCAACGCTAGCAGCGGCCGAAGCGCGGCCACGATCATCGGCTCGCCTGCCAACTCATGCAGCACCTTGGCGCGCGCCGAGCGCATCCGCGTGCCCAGCCCCGCCGCCAGGGCGATTGCCGCCACCGGCGCGGGGTCGCGGCCTGCCTGCGCCAGTTCAGTCGTACTCACTGTAATTCGACACCTTCCAGGTCTCGCCTTCCTTGCGCGCGGTAATCATCCACTTCTTGTCGAACGAACCGCCGTCAGGCACATCGATGGTGGCCAGGAACAGGTACATGACCCGGTTCGGGCCGTCGCGCTCTTGCTGGAGCTTGTAATGAATCGTCGGTTTGCGCGTCTCCTCGTCGATCACCTGACCCCGCGTCAGCGCTTCTTCCTTGTGCAGCTTGTCCAAGGCAAGACCCGTGCACCATCGCTCGCTGCTCTTGAGGTTGATGGCGATGTAGTGCGCCTCGATAAAACGATCGACGACTGCACGCGGACTGTTGAACGGCTGGCATCCCACCGTGACAAGGACGAGCGCGAGCAGCAGCGCTTTCGCTGCAACTGCGCCTGCCGCACTATGTTGTTGAACGCTTTCAACCTGCACGGATCTCAAGTCAGCCTGCCTCCCTATCGCGGCTTCTTTTTGAAGAGCGCATCGAGCTGAGCCCGTGCGCTTGAAGGCGAGGGGCTGGCGGGCCGCGCGCTGCCTGCACCGGGTGCGAAGAATTCGCAAAAATTGGCGCGCTCCTTATCCACTACGCGCTCCGCGGCCGTCTCGCGGCATTCATTGTAATAGCCGGGGTCGTAATGCCTGCAATTGCGGCAGGCGTGCAGCGCACGGTCGCACGACGGACAGGAAGCGCGAAACTCGACTCGTTCGCGTGTGTCGATCTCTCTTGCGCAGTTCCAGCACCGCATGATGGCCCGGCTTTTGCCGTCTTTAACCCCTTGATAGCATAACTCCCGGGAGCGGCGGGGGCGAGCATGTTGAAGGAAATCGAAGCATTCGTTGCGAGCTTGAGTAGGGTTTTGCGCGCCTCGGCGAATACCGTAGCGGCCTATCGCAGGGACTTGCTGAGCTTTCGCGCCTTTTTGATGGAACGCGGGGCGGCAGCGGCTCCCGACGGCGCCGAGGTGTGCGTGGCGGCCATCGAGCCCGACCACATTCGCAGCTACCTCACCCATGTGATGAAGCGTGCCACACGCGCCACCGCACAGCGCCATCTGGCCGCCATCAAATCCTTCTTCCGCCATCGCGAGGTCACCAGCGGCGGGGCCAATCCCTCGCGCGGTCTGCGCTCGCCGCGGCGCGAAAAGCATCTGCCCTCGATCCTGCGCGAAGAGGAAGTGGCCGACCTGATCGGCGACCCGCCGGCCGCCGGCGACCGGGCCGGGATACGCGACCGCGCAATTGCCGAGACACTGTACTCCTCGGGCCTGCGCATCAGCGAGTTGGTCGCCCTCAATTGGGCGGACCTCGATGTGGAGATGGGTTTGTTGCGGGTGCGTCACGGCAAGGGCAACAAGGAGCGCATTGTGCCGGTCGGGGAGCCGGCGGTTGAGGCGTTAAAGGCCTGGCGCGCCAACCTACCGTCGGACGGCGCGGCGGGCAGTCCTATTTTCACCAATCTGCGCGGCGGCCGGATCACGACGCGTGGGGTGGAGCTGATCGTGGCGCGGATGCTGGCGCGTTCGGGCGTGGCCAATCGCATCACGCCGCACGGCCTGCGCCACTCCTTTGCCACCCATCTGCTTGACCACGGCGCCGATCTGCGCTCCATCCAGGAGATGCTCGGTCACGCCAGTCTGACCACCACTCAGCGCTACACGCACGTCAGCGTGGCGCGCCTTAAAGAGGTTTATTCCCGTGCCCACCCGCGAGCCTGAAGCAAGCTCCCCCATCAGGAGCACCACTATCCTGACCGTCCGCCATAATGGTGCCGTGGTGATGGCGGGGGACGGACAGGTCAGCCTGGGCCAGACCGTGATCAAGCGCGGCGCGCGCAAGGTGCGGCGGTTGTATAATGATCGTGTGCTGTCGGGTTTCGCGGGCTCGACCGCCGACGCACTGACCTTGTTCGACAAGTTCGAGGCCAAGCTGCAGGAGTTCAACGGCAGCCTGCGCCGGGCCGCGGTGGAACTGGCCAAGGACTGGCGCACCGACCGGATGCTGCGGCGGCTGGAAGCGATGCTGGTGGTGGCGGACAAGGACAGCTCGCTGCTGATTTCAGGTTCGGGCGACGTCATCGAGCCCGACGATGGGGTGCTGGCGATCGGCTCCGGCGGCAATTTCGCGTTGGCGGCGGCGCGCGCGCTGCTGCGCAACGCGCCCGGGCTGAGCGCGCGTCAGATCGCGGAAGCCGCGATGAAGACCGCCGCGGAGATTTGTGTTTACACCAATGAACAATTTGTATTCGAAGAGCTATGAGGCGGGAGTTGAGCGATGACAGCCGCGCAAGTAATGACGCCGCGTGAGATCGTCTCCGAGCTCGACCGCTACATCGTGGGCCAGAACGAGGCCAAGCGCGCCGTCGCGATCGCCTTGCGCAACCGCTGGCGGCGCCAGAACGTGCCGCCCGAGCTGCGCGATGAAATCGCGCCCAAGAACATCCTGATGATCGGGCCTACCGGGGTGGGCAAGACTGAAATCTCACGCCGCCTGGCGCGCCTGGCGCAGGCGCCGTTTTTGAAGGTCGAAGCCTCCAAGTACACCGAGGTCGGCTACGTCGGGCGCGACGTCGAATCCATCATCCGCGACCTGGTCGAGGTCACCGTCAAGATGGTGCGCGAGGAGGAGCGCCAGCGCGTTGCGGTCAAGGCGCGCGAGGCGGCCGAGGAACGCCTGCTCGACATCCTGTTTCCGCCGCCCACCAAGACCCGCCGGCCGGTCGGGATTACGCCCGAGGGTAATCTGCAGGTTTCTTCCGCCGACGACTCCCATCGCGACACCCGCGAGAAGCTGCGCAAGCTGCTGCGCGGCGGCCATCTGGACGACCGCGAGGTCGAGCTGGAAGTCACCGCGCAGGCCACGCCCATGATCGAGGTCTTCACGCCGCAGGGAATGGAAGAGATGGGCGTCAACATGAAGGAGCTCTTCAGCCAGATCATGCCCAAGAAGACCAAGCGGCGTTCGGTCAAGATCCCCGAGGCGATGGAGATCCTGACCCAGGAGGAAGCGGCGCGGCTGGTGGACATGGACCAGGTGGCGCACGAAGCGATCCTGCGCGCCGAGCAGTCGGGCATCGTGTTCATCGACGAGATCGACAAGATTGCCGGACGCGAGGCCGGCCGCGGCGGTCCCGACGTCTCGCGCGAAGGCGTGCAGCGCGACCTGCTGCCGATCGTCGAGGGCACCACCGTCA
>JAJPHZ010000040.1 GCA_021325025.1 Pseudomonadota bacterium
CATGTGGATCGACGCGTAGTGGATGGTGCAGAAGTGGCCCTTGAGATGCACCCGGATGACCGCATCCCACTCCTCTTCGCTCATGCTGAAGATCATGCGGTCGCGCAGGATACCGGCGATATTGACCAGGATGTCGAGTTTTCCAAACTCCTTGATCGCCTGGTCGACCAGCCCCTTGCCGCCCGCCATCGTCGCGATATCCAGATGGTTGGATACCGCCGTGCCGCCCGCCTTGCGAATCTCCGCCACCACGTCGTCGGCGGGCGACTTGGTCTCCTGCTCGCCGGCCACCGTTACGCCCAAGTCGTTGACCACCACCGCCGCGCCCTGCGCCGCCATCGCCTTGGCCACCGCGCGCCCGATGCCGCGCCCGCCGCCGGTGATCGCGGCAACCTTTCCGTCAAGCTTGCCCATGGTTTTCTCCCTTAAATCGGGGGCCGAAGCCCGCGCCACAGTGTCATCGATAAGCGCGCTGCTGCCAACCGTCCGGCTTATACCAATTGCATAGCGCCCCGCGCCAGAGTCACGAAGTCTTTTGCGGCGCGCCGGCCGGCATCGGCGGCGGTCCCACGTAGCGGGCGCGCGGACGGATCAGCCGGTCAATGCGGTACTGCTCGATCGCGTGGCCGATCCAGCCAATCGTGCGGCCCAGCGCGAAGATCGCCACTGCGCTGCCCGGTGGCAGGCGCAGCGTGCGGGCCAGCACGGCGCCGGCAAAGTCGACATTGGGCAGCATCCGATCCGACACGCGGCGTGCCTGATTCATGATCGAACGGGCCAGCGCGAGCGCCGGCGAACCGGCGCAGCGGCGCGCCAGCATCTCGAGCAGAAAGCGCGCGCGCGGGTCGCCGTCGGGATAAAGCTGATGGCCGAAGCCGGGAATGGGCTCGCCGCGCCTGAGCCGCTCCGCGATAAGTTCGTGAACGCTGCGGGCAGCGGCCGCCTCGCGCAAAAAATGCTCGGCACGTTCGGTGGCGCCGCCATGCTTGACGCCGCGCAGGGCGCACAGCCCGGCCTCGACCACCGCGTACAGGGTCGATCCCGCCGACGCCACGCATCGCGCGGTGAACGAGGACACCGCCAGTTCGTGATCGACCAGCATGATCAGCGCTGCGCGCACAATCGGCTCGGCGGCGGGGTTGTGCGGCGTCCATGCCGATCGCAACGTGTGCGCCAACCCGCCATCCCATCTTGCACCCGGCGCGGCCGCCAGCGTCAACATCGCAACGATCCGCGCGCCGGTCTGGACCAGAGCGGCCGAATCGAAGTTGAATGCACCGGCGTCATCGCGCTCGGCCAGCGCAAGGATCGCGCGGAAACGCTCCAGCGGCGTGAGCTCGGGCAGTCGGGCGCGCAGGGCGGCGCAGTCTTTGACGCGCGCCGCAGCTTGCGCGAACATCGTGGGATAATTGGCGTTGACTTCGCCTTCCCACATCAGCGCCGCCACTTCCTCCACGCTGCGGCTTGCGGCCAGCTCCGCCGCATCCAGGCCCCGATAATACAGCCGCCCGTTACTGATCAGCGTCAGCGCCGATTCCAGCACCGGCAGGCCCCAGGACAGGTTGCCCTCAGCCGCTTGCAGCGGATCGCGCCGCGCCTGCTTGCGGCGTTTGAGCAACTCGATATCTTCGCGCCGGTAAAGCCGCGTGCGCCGCGCATCCGCCCCAGGCTCGGAGCGGACCAGCCCTCTGCTCACGTATGCGTAAAGCGTGGCCGCGCTTACGCCCAGTTCGCGCGCGGCCTCCGCCGCTGTCAGACGCTCCCTCAATGTCATCGATTTCTGCTTTCTCCCGCTCGCTTCCGAAGTAGCTGCCACGATCATATATTGATAGGTAAATCAATATTGACTAGCAAGAGGCGCGGGCTTAGTTTCGGTGTGAACAGTGCTCACCGTCATCGACCAAAGGAGTGCGCCATGCCGGAAGTCTCCGATGTCAATCGTGCTTTGCGTCAAGCCGCGGGCCTGCCCGAACTTCAGGACCCGACCGAACCCAACCTGCTGCGCGACATGTTTCCCTACCATGCCGTGCCGCGCGTCGCGTTCGACGGCCAAATCGAACCGCTCGATCCGGCGCCGCACTTTTTCATCACCGACACCACCTTCCGCGACGGCCAGCAGGCACGGCCACCCTACACCGCCGCCCAAATCGTGGAGCTGTACCGGATGCTGCACCGCCTGGGCGGGAAGCGCGGCGTAATCCGCCAGAGCGAATTTTTTCTCTACTCGCAACTCGACCGTGAGGCGGTGCGCCGGTGCCAGGAGCTGGGCTGCGAATTTCCCGAAATCACGGGCTGGATCCGCGCTGTTGGCGCCGACCTCAGGCTGGTCCGGGAGATGGGGCTTAAGGAGACCGGCATCCTGACCTCGTGCTCCGACTACCATATTTTTCACAAGCTTAAGAAAACCCGCCGCCAGGCGATGGACGGCTATCTCGAAATCGTGCAGGCGGCGCTCGATGCCGGCCTGCGCATCCGGTGCCATCTGGAGGACATCACGCGCGCCGACATCGGCGGCTTTGTGATCCCTTTCGTCGCCCGCCTGATGGAGCTGAGCGCGGCAAGCGCAATCCCGGTCAAGATCCGGTTGTGCGACACGCTGGGTTTCGGCGTGCCTTTCTCCGGCGCGGCGCTGCCGCGCGGTGTACCCCGGCTGGTCGCGACCCTGCGGCGGGAATGCGGCGTGCCCTCGGATTGTCTGGAATGGCACGGGCACAACGACTTTCACAAGGTGCTGGCCAATGCCACCGCCGCCTGGCTGTACGGCTGCACCTACGCCAACGGCACGCTGCTGGGCTTGGGCGAGCGCACCGGCAATCCGCCACTTGAAGGACTGGTGGTCGACTATGTATCGCTGACCGGCGATGATACCGGCGTCGACCTTTCGGTGATCACCGAGATCGCGGCCTACTTCGAGCGCGAGATTGGCTACCGGGTTGCGCCCAACTATCCCTTCGTCGGACGCGATTTCAACCTCACCCGCGCGGGAATCCATGCCGACGGTCTGATGAAGGACGAGGAGATCTACAACATCTTCGACACAAGGGCGCTGCTGCGCCGTCCGCCGCGGGTCGCGGTCGACAAGACGTCGGGCAGTGCCGGCATCGCCTGGTGGATCAACGCCTACTTCGGCTTGCCGCCGCAGGCGCAGGTGGACAAACGCTCGGCGCAGGTAGCGCAGCTTGTGCAATGGGTGGACTGCCAGTACGCGGGCGGCAGGACCACATCGATTTCCGACGAAGAAATGGCGGACGCGGTGCGGATTTACCTGCCCGAACTGTTCCAGCGGCATGCCGCGCAGCGAGCCTGAGTCAACGCGCCGCCTCGGGAAGCCGGCGGGGTGGGCTTTTGTTTGAAAATTTCACGCAATGCGCATAAGACTGATTCATCATTTCAAGCACAGGGGAGCTGCAATGGCGCACTTCGACACGATCATTCGCGGGGGAACGATAATCGACGGCACCCGGATGCCCCGCTACAAAGCCGACATCGGCATCGAGCACGGCCGCATCACCGCGATCGGCCATCTCGACGGTAGCGCCGCCCAACGCGTGATCGATGCGTCGGGACTGTGCGTCGCGCCGGGCTTTATCGACCTGCACACGCATTACGACGCGCAGATCTTCTGGGACCCCTATTGCAGCATTTCGAGCTGGCACGGCGTGACGTCGGTGGTAATCGGCAATTGCGGCTTCGGCTTCGCCCCCTGCCATCCCAGGGATCGCGAGCGCGCGATGCTGACCATGACGCGCACCGAAGCGATCCCCTACGAGTCCATGAAAGCCGGCATCCCGTGGGATTGGGAAAGCTTTCCGCAGTTTCTCGACAGCCTGGAGCGCCGCCCCAAGGGCATCAACGTCCTGCCCTACGTGCCGCTCACCCCGCTCATCACCTATGTGATGGGATTGGAAGCCGCCAAAACCCGCAAGCCGACCGAGGCCGAAACCCAAGAGATGTGCCGGCTGCTGGATGAGGCGATGGACGCCGGGGCGTGCGGATGGTCGGCCCAGCGGCTGCATCCGAGCGGCGGCAACTGCGTGCAGCGCGATTTCGACGGTACCCCGATGGTGACCGATGTGATGCACAACGAAACCGCGCTTGCCTTTGCGCGCGTGCTGCGCAAGCGCAACGAGGGCTTCATCCAGATGGTGCTGTCGACCTCCGATCCGCGCGCCGACGTGCGCCACATGGAGGAGTTGGCGGAAGTCAGCGGCCGGCCGCTCATCTTCCAGGCCCTGCGTTCCACCGACAGCCGCCCCAACGCGCATCATCTGACGATGAAGTGGCTGGATTCCTGCTATGCGCGCGGGTTGCGCATCTATCCGCAGGCGATCATTACCGACGCGGGCCTGACCTTCGATTTGGCGCAGGACCTCAACATCTTCGACGATTCCGAGGCGTGGTGCGAAGCGATGCTCGGCAACGTTGAGGACAAGCTGCATAAGCTGGGCGATCCTGCACGCCGACCGGCGCTGCGCGAGCGTCCACCGCAGACCGCCAGCGATTTCTGGGACATCATCATCAGCGACGTCAAGCACCCCGAGCACAAGCATCTGGAGGGCCTGACGCTGGCGGCGGCGGGCGAAAAGCTGGGCAAGCATTACGTCGATGCGATGCTGGACCTGGCCGTCTCGGAGCGGCTGCGCACCGAGTTCTTCGCTCCCGCACATAACACCCGGCTCGACCTGCAGACCGAGGTCGCCAAGTACCCCTACGCGATTCCCGGCGTGTCCGACGGCGGCGCACACACCAAGTTCCTGACCGCGGGCGTCTATCCCACCCAGTATCTGATCAACTTCGTGCGCGACAGCGGCGCGATGAGCCTGGAGGAGGCGCACTGGAAGCTCAGTGCACTGCCCGCCTACGCGGCCGGCTTTGCGGATCGCGGCGTGCTGCGCCCGGGCGCCGCGGCCGATATCGTGGTCTACGACTACCAGGGACTGAAGCTGCTGCCGCAGGAAATCGCCCACGATATGCCGGCCGGAGAATGGCGCCGCGTGCGCCGCGCCGAAGGCTACCGCTACATCCTGGTCAACGGCGAAGTAACCTTGGTGGACGGCCAATCAACCGGTGCCAGCTCAGGCCGCCTGCTGCGCCACGGCACCGGCGCCTGAGTCCGGCGTCAAAACTCCAGGCAAAAGGTAGTGAAAGGCGCTGGAGTGCTTTACGAGAAAAATTCCGGTTCCCGCCGATTGCGCTCAATCGGCGCCGCACAGGCCGAGCCGGCTTAGGATCAGCCTGACGCTGGAGGTGAGTTCCGTCGGCGGCTTGACGCCACGCGGGCCGCGGCGGCGCGGACGGGGCTGTGCACGCATACGGCGCCGGAACGGGAGCACCTTGCCGCCGGCGGTGGGATTGTCCTCAGCAGTCTTGTCCGCCACCTTACTTGTCCTCTCCGGCACTCCTACGGGACCGAAGAACTTCAGCGCTCGATGCGCATCCGCCAGGCCCCGTTCAGCTTCCTGCATTCCAGCACCGCGTAGCCTTCGGCCTCCGCCGCAGTTGGAATGTCGCGCACCCCGCGCGGATCGTCAAGTATGAGTTCGAGTACTTGGTGACGATGCATCTGCTCCAGCCGCACCTTGGCGCGCGCCCAGTTAAGCGGGCATTTGACGCCTCTCAGATCAAGGCAAACGGGTTGTGAAGAACTGGCCGCCACTTCCATCTTCGAGCATATCATCATGGCCAGACCGCGGGCCATCGGCCCTCCGGGTCCTGGCTAGGCGCCGATTTCGATCGCACGCTGCAGCACCTGGCGCATCACGTCGGCCTCCTGCGCGCCGACCAGCGGATAGCCGCCGATGATAAAGGTGGGCACACCGCCGATACCGCGCTGATGCGCCACCAGCGCAGTGTTCTTAAGACGCAGCGCATAGCGATCCTCTTGCAGCGCCTGGTCAAGCGCCGCTGCATCCAGCCCCACCTCGCGCGCCAGGTCCAGCAGCACGCCGCGCTCGCCGATATTGGCCTGGTCGTGGAAATAGGCCCGGTAGACCCGTTCCTCGAATGCGTCGGCGCCCCCGTGCTCGACCGCGAATTCCTGCGCCGCCAGCGCGAGGTAGGAATTGGCCAGCACCGACGGCGGCCGCATCTGCAGTCCCGCCCGTGCCGCCATCGACTCAATCATCTCCCAGGCCGCCTTGCGCCGCTCCTCACCCATAGCGCGGTAGTAGTGCTCGGCGGGCATCCCTTCTGCGGGCCATTCCGGATGGATCTGAAAGCCGCGCCATTGGATCTCGAAGCCGAATTCGGGCTTGAGGCTGCGCAGAGTATGCAGTCCGATGTAACAAAAGGGACAGACAAAGTCGCTGAACACGACCACCTTGGTTGACGACATCGGGGCGACCGTCCTTTTGCCCGAAACCCAGCCGGGCGGATTCAGAAGGCGAGTATGGCTCTTCTTCCGTTCCAGCGCGCTATGCTACTAGCATGGCCTGGGCTTGCAAAGAGCCGATTAGTCAGGAGGAAACATGATCCTGGACAGCTTCAAGCTGGACGGTAAGGTCGCGATTATCACCGGCGCGGGGCGCGGGCTGGGCCGCGCGATGGCGGTGCGGTTCGCGCAGGCGGGCGCCGACGTGGTGGCGGCCGCGCGCACGCTGGCAGAACTGGAGCAGACCGCCGAGCAGGTCAGGCAGACCGGGCGCAAATGCCTGATCGCGCAAACCGACGTGACGCGTTCGGAGCAGGTCAATGCGATGGCAGCGGCCGCCATCAAGGAGTTCGGCCGCATCGACATCCTGGTCAACAACGCCGGCGGCTACCACAAAGGGATGGGCAAGCGGCTGCATGAACTGACCGACGAGGAATGGCGCGAAGGCATCGACACCAACCTGACCGGCCAGTTCTACTGCTGCCGCGCGGTGATCACGCAGATGCTCGAGCAGCAAGGCGGCAAGATCATCAATATCGCGTCGGGATGGGGTCTGCGCGGCGGCAAGAACGTCTTCGCTTACGCCTGCGCCAAGGGCGCGGTACTGCAGCTCACGCGCTCGCTAGCGGTCACCTACGCGAAGAAGAATATCTATGCCAATTGTATAGTGCCGGGCATCTTCGAGGGCGCGGCCCAGTACTTCCAGGGCGGCAAGTTCATCCCCATCGGCCGCATCGGGCGCGACGCCGAACTGGGTCCGCTGGCCCTGTTTTTGGCCTCAAACGCTTCCAACCACCTAAACGGCGCGTTCATCACCATCGACGGCGGCGGGCTGGCCGGCGGCATCACTCCCACCGGCGTCTTTCCGCGCCTGACCGAAACGGCAGAGGCCTGAACATGGCGCTTAATGAAGCTCTCAAGGATTTCTCGATCGAAGGCAAGGCGGCGCTGGTGATCGGCGCCGAACTGCCGCTGGGGGCGGCCGCCGCGCAGATTCTGGCCGAGGCCGGCGCCAACGTGATGCTGGCCTCGCAGGAGCCGGGAACCGGCGACGCGCTCAAGGAGTTGGCCAAAAAGATTGGTGCGCTTGGCCGCAAGGCAGCGGTGAAGATCCAAAGCGCCATCACGCGCGCCGACCTGAGCGCCTGCGTGGATCTGACGGTCAAACAGCTCGGCTCGCTGGACATCGCGGTCAATGCGCTGGACGTGCCGTTTTTCGCGCCGGCGGAGGCGAGCGACGACACCGCGTTCGAAAAGGTGCTCGAGAACAACTTCAAGACGGTGTGGATGGCGTGTCAGGAGGCGGGGCGCTCGATGGTGCAGCATGGCGGCGGCGTGATCGTCAATCTCACCTCGATCATGGCCGAGCGCGGGGTACCCAACGGCAGCCTGTATGCGGCCGCGCAGGCCGCCGTGCTCAGCCTGACCCGCAGCCTGGCGCTGGAGTGGGCCCGCAAGGGGGTACGCGTCAACGCGATCGAGATGGGATGGGTGGAAGACGAGCGCAGTCCGGCCGTCAAGGACGAGGAGTTCGCCCAGACCCTGGTGAAATATCTGCCCGAGCAGCGCCTGCTCAAGCCCGAGGAACTGGGCGGCGCGCTGCTGTACCTGGTCAGCCCGGCCGCCGCCTATGTCACCGGCCAGTCGGTGGCGATCGACGGCGGTCTGCTCTGCCGGGTGTAGCAGGCCGGGTCGAGGCCGCCTCAGCCATGCGCGTGCTGGTTTTCAACTGCGGCAGCTCATCGCTGAAATTCGAGCTGATCGAAGTTGACGGCGGCGCGCGCGGCCACAGCCATCTACGCGGTCTGGTCGAAAATATCGGGACGCAGGCGCAGTATACGTACTGGCGCGACGGCAGTATCGCGGCGCGGGGCGAAGTGGCGCAGCACAGTCATCAGGCCGCCGCCCGCCACGTGCTGGACTGGATGCGCTCGCTTAGGGGCGATTACCTCGACGCGCTGGGCGCGGTGGTGCATCGAATCGTGCATGGCGGTGCCGCGATCGCGCAGCCCACGCTGGTCGATGACGCGGTGCTGGATGCAATCGAGAAAGCCTCGATCTTCGCGCCGCTGCACAATCCGCCCGCGCTGGCCACCATCCGCGCCGTCAGCGGGATGCTGCCCGGCGTACCGGAAGTAGTAATGGCCGACACCGCGTTCCATCACAGCCTTCCGCCCCGCGCCTGGACCTATGCGATTCCCAAGGAGCTGGCGTCACGCCACGGTATCCGCCGCTTCGGCTTTCACGGTATCGGCCACTCCTACATGATGGAGCGTTACGCCGAACTTGCCGGCAAGCCCGCGTCCGAACTGGATTTGATCACCCTGCAACTAGGCGCCGGGTGCTCGATTACCGCGATCGCCAAAGGGCGCTCGGTGGACACCTCGATGGGCCTGACGCCGCTGGAGGGCCTGATGATGGCGACGCGCTGCGGCGACATCGACCCCGCCATCCCGGGCGTGCTGGCCGCGCGCGAGGGGCTGTCGCCCGCCGCCGTCGAGCACATCCTCAATACCCGCTCGGGATTGCTGGGAGTATCGGGAATATCGTTGGACCTGCGCGAAGTGCAGGCGGCGGCGGTGCGCGGCGATCAAAACGCCGCCTTGGCGATCGAGCTGTTCTGTTACCGGGTGCGCAAGTACATCGGCGCCTACCTGGCGGTGCTGGGCCGGGCCGACGCGATCGTCTTCGGCGCCGGCATCGGCGAGCATTCCGACCTTGCCCGCCAACGCATTTGCGAAGGGCTCGACAACTTCGGCATCGCGATCGACAGCGAAGCCAACCGCGCCGGCAGCGGGCGCGAATCCCGCATCAGCGCCGCCGACTCCAAAGTGGAAATCTGGGTAATTCCGCTCGACGAAGAACTGCATATGGCGCGCGCCGCCGCAAAACTGTTGGGCGCGCCGAAAGGCGGATGACGCCTTGGCCGATTGTTCCGCGCTGAGCGGTGTGCCCAGTTCGCCGCGCAAGGGTTGGCGGCGGCTTTTGAGCGCTAACCTGCTGATCGGCGCGGGCGTTTTCGCTGCCTTCCTTGCGGTCAAGCTGTTCGTCGCCGAAGACCTGCTGCGCGGCGTCTTGCGCTGGATCGGCGGGCTGGGGCCCGCCGGTCCGCTGATCTTTATCGGCATCTATATCGTCGCGCCCGTCCTGTTCTTGCCCGGCGTTATTCTGAGCATCGGCGCCGGAACCATCTTCGGCGTGGTGGCCGGATCGATCTACGTGTCGATCGGCGCCACGCTGGGCGCGACCTGCGCGTTTGTGGTCGGCCGTTACGCGGCCCGCGAATGGGTCGCCGCGCGCCTTGAGGGCAATCCGAAGTTCCAGGCGATCGACCGCGCCGTGGCCCGCGAGGGCTGGAAAATCGTGGGGCTGGCGCGGCTGTCTCCACTCTTTCCCTTCAATCTGCTCAACTATGCGTTCGGGCTGACCGACATCAGATTGCGCGATTATTTCTTCGCCACCTGGCTGGGGATGATCCCGGGAATCGTGATGTACGTATACCTGGGCTCGCTGGCCGGCGATATCGCCATGATCGGCAGCCGTCCGGTCAAGCGCACCGCCGCACACTGGGCGTTCGAGGTGGCCGGCTTTGCCGCTTCGGTCGCGGTCGCGCTGTACGTCACCTACGTGGCCGGGCGCGCGCTGCGCGAAAAGACCGGCGTTGAAGGAGGGTCAGCGTGACGCAGCCCGCAGCGGCGCCATCAATCGCTCCCGCCGACGTTCACAATCAAACGCTGCTTGACAACGTACATCCGCCCGGCTGGGTCAATCCGCAGCCGGCGCCGCGCTACAACATGGTTGTGGTCGGCGCAGGAACAGCCGGCTTGATCGTCGCGGCGGGCGCCGCCGGCCTGGGCGCGAAAGTGGCATTGATCGAAGGCGAGCTGATGGGGGGCGATTGCCTCAACTTCGGCTGCGTACCCTCCAAGGCCCTGCTGCGCTGTGCGCGCGCAATCGCCGACGCGCGAGGCGCCGCTGCGTTTGGTGCGGCGCCGCCGGCGGGTACCGAGGTGGATTTTGCCGCTGTGATGGAGCGGATGCGGCGGCTGCGCGCGCAGCTCAGCGCCAAAGATTCGGCGTCGCGCTATCGGGCCATGGGCGTGGACGTGTTCATCGGCGCGGCACGCTTTTGCGGCCGCGACAGCGTGGCGGTCGCAGGCCATACGCTGTACTTTGCGCACGCCGCAATCGCGACCGGCACCCGCCCCGCGGCGCCGCCAATACCGGGCCTCGATAAAGCGAGTTATCTGACCAACGAGACGGTCTTCTCGTTGACCAAGTTGCCGCGCCGCCTGATTGTAATCGGCGCCGGCCCGGTTGGATGCGAACTGGCGCAGGCCTTTGCCCGCTTCGGCGCGCAGGTGGCCTTGCTCGAAGCCGCACCCGGCATTCTGCCCCAGGAGGGCCGCGACGCGGCCGCGATCGTCAGGGACGCGCTGGCGCGCGACGGCTGCGAAATTTGCGAAGGCGTGAAAATAGTGGAAGTTACGCCGGGCGCAGGCGGCAAGCGGGTGCGGCTTGAGCGTGACGCAGCCATGTCTGAAATCGAGGGCGACGAGATCCTGGTCGCGGCCGGCCGAACTCCCGCGGTCGAGGGACTCGATCTGGAGGCGGCCGGCGTCCAGTACGATCGCCGTACCGGTATCAAGGTAAACGATCGGCTGCAAACCACCAATCCGCGGATTTACGCGGCCGGCGACGTCGCTTCGGCGTATCGCTTTACCCACGTCGCCGATGCGACCGCGCGGATCGTGATTCGCAACGCCCTGTTCAGGGGCCGTCAGCGCGCAGGCACGCTGATCGTCCCGTGGTGTACCTACACCGACCCCGAGATTGCGCAGGTGGGACTTACCGAAGAGCAGGCCCGCCGGCGCGGCCGAATCAGAACTTTCGTACAACCGCTGGCCGACGTCGATCGCGCCGTGCTCGACGGCGAAACCGCAGGCTTCGTTAAGATCCATGTAATGCAGGGCAGCGATCGGATTGTGGGAGCGACGATTGTGGCCCGGCACGCCGGCGAAATGATCTCCGAATTGACGCTGGCGATGACCGGCGGAATCGGCCTGGGCACGATCGCCCGGACCATCCATCCGTATCCCACGCAGGCCGAGGCGATCAGAAAGATCGCCGATGCCTATAATCGATCGCGGCTGACGCCGCGGCTCGCCAGCCTGTTCCGCCGCTGGCTAGCGTGGACGCGATAGGCGGATGTGCCGCGTCCCTGGGACTTGCCAGCGCCAACTCACCGACGGGCCGCGTCTGACGGCCAAGGCGGTTGATGGCGGTTACACCAGCAGATGGCCGCCGTCGACGGTCAGGGTAACGCCCGTGGTGAAGCGGTTTTGCATCAGGAACAGCGCCGCTTGCGCGATATCCTCGGCTGTCCCGGCGCGCTTGAGCGGCAGGTGCGCGGCGCCCTGGGCGATGCGCCTGGCGGCGCGCTCGGGGCTGCCCGCCAGCTTTTCGTGCAGCGGAGTATCGATCAGTCCGGGGCGCAGTGCGTTGACGCGAATCGGCGCCAGTTCAAGCGCAAGCGCGCGCGCCAGCGCTTCCACCGCGCCGCAGGAGGCGGACACCACGGCGCCGCCGGGAATCGGCTTGAGCGCGGCGGTTCCGGTGGTCAGGGTGATCGATCCATCCGGCGGCATCCTGGGAGCAGCATATTTGGCGGCATAATAGGCGCCCCAAAAACGCGTATCGATCGCCGCCCGGACCGCAGCACTGTCCCCAGCCAGGCGCGGATCGAAACTGAGCGTCGCCGCGGTGAAGAACACGTGGTCGACGCGCCCCAACTCCTCGAACAGCCGGCGCGTCCCGGCCTCGTCGGCAGCGTCGAGCGCCACCGTACGCACCGCGCTGCCCAGCGCCTCGCGCGCGCTGCGCAGGCGCTCTTCCGACCGCCCCGTGATAACGACTGCAGCGCCTTCAGCCAAAGCCGCTTTCGCCGCTGCCAGACCCATCCCGGAACTGCCGCCGATAATCACGACGGTCTTGTCTGCCAGGGACATATGATCATTGCCTCCTTGGTGTTCGCGGTCCCTGCCCTGCCGTCTAATCTACCGCTCTGCGGGCGTCAACGGCGATATGGGCGGGGTCGGGCAGGCACTTGGGGATGACCGCCGTGGACCGTCTATGTTATGGAACGATTGCGGGGGAAGGGCTGAGTAGCAGCCGGCTGGCAAGGCCGGCAAGGAGGGCGCCCATGGTAAGAATCGAACTGTCCGCGCAACAGGCCCAGGAACTGTCAGCAATATTGGAGGATTATCTTTCGGACCTGCGCATGGAGATCGTTGACACTGACTCGCAGGACTTTCGCGAGAGTTTGAAGAGAAGGAAAGAGCTTGTAAGCCTGGTGGTGGATCAACTGAAGGCTTCGGGGTCCTGAGAAGCGGGCGCAAAGGGAATTGAGGAGGTTCGTAGGATGCGATTTGACGGCAAGGTCGGCGTGGTCACCGGCAGCGGATCGGGAATCGGCCGCGCCACCGCGATTGGGTTTGCACAGCGCGGCGGAACGGTCGTGATCGCGGATTACAACGAGGAGGCGGCCAACCAGGTGGCCTCGGAGATCGCGGCGGCGGGCGGCAGGGCGGTCGCGATTCGCACTGACGTCAGCCAGCCCGCCGACATCCAGGCCGCCATCGACCTTGCCCGCAGCAGGTTCGGACGCCTGGACTTCCTGCACAACAACGCATTTGCGATGCCGCCCGGATGGCGCCCGTCGCGGGTCGGCGAGGTCCGCGACGAGGCGTGGGAGCATACGCTTAACGTGGGCCTGACCGCCTGCTTTCGCGGCATGAAGTACGCCGTGCCGGCGATGCGCGAGCAGCGCTCGGGCGCGATCGTGAACACCGCGTCGATTTCTGGCATCCAGGCCGACTACGGCGTGGCCGCCTACAACACCATCAAGGCCGGGCTTATCAACCTGACCCGCGCCTTCGCGCTGGAGTACGGCCCCTACGGCATCCGCGCCAATTGCGTATGCCCGGGCGTGATCGACACGCCGCTGATCGGCGGCGCGGGGCGCGACCCCGAAATGCGCAAGCGCATCGAAAGCCGGATTCCGCTGGGCCGACTGGGGCGTCCCGAGGACATCGCCAATGTCGTCCTGTTCCTCGCCTCCGACCTGGCGGCGTTCGTCACCGGTTCGGCCTATGTGGCCGACGGCGGCCAGACGGCGCATACCGGGATTCCGCCCATCATTCCCAGTGAAGGTTGAGGCGCGCACTTCAAGCGCGCCGTCGCCCATTGCCAGGAGCACGAGGAAGCACCAAGTGGACAACACCAACCAAGGTCCGGCTGCGCTCGACGATCTTAAAGTGGTGGAGTTGCCGATGCTCGACGCGATGCCGTTTTTCGCCGCCTCGATGGCGGGCAAGACGATGGCGGAGTTGGGCGCCGAGGTGATCAAGATCGAGCCGCCGCGCATCGGCGCGCAGGACCGCCGCTTCGGGCCCTGCGGGCAAAGCGGTCCCGCATCGGAGACGCGCGCGCTGCATCTTTTTCTCGATTGCAACAAGCTCAGCGTCACGCTCGATATCCAACAGCAGCGCGGGCACGAGCTGCTGATGCGCATCCTGGAGGGTGCCGACGTGCTCTTCAATCCCAATCCGCCCGCGCTGTGCGAGCGCCTGGGGCTGGGATGGCGTACGCTGTGCGATCGATTCCCGCGCCTGGTAGTGGTGTCGACGACCTTTTTCGGCACCGCTTCGCGCTACCGCGATTTTCGCGGCGGCGACCTGGTGGCAACCCAGATGAGCGGCGTGGGCTACGAGACGCCCTTCAACCAGGTGGTCGATCCGCCCAATAATCCGCCGCTCAAGGCCGCCGAGCGCCAGGCCGATTACATGACCGGCTATACCGCCGCCGCGGCCGCGATGGTGGCGGTGGAGGGGCGCAAGCGCAGCGGCAAGGGCCAGCATATCGACGTCAGCCAGTGGTTGGCGATGGTCAGCACGATCCGCATCAACGTGGGCGAACTGTCGCACGATTCGCCGCGCGCCGGGATGCATCGGCGGCTGTTCGTGCGGCGCAAGACCAACGCCGGATGGATCTATCCCTGCCGCGACGGGTACATCACGTTTCGCAGCAGCCCCGGCAATTTCTGGGACGGAGCGGTGCGGATGCTGGGCAATCCGGAATGGGCCAAGGAGCCGATTTTCGCCACCGAGACCGAGCGGCTCAAGAATTCCGACGCACTGGATGCGATGCTCACCGGTTGGTTCATGGAATACACCAAGGAGGAGATCTTCCAGCGCGCGCAGGCGCAGGGCGTGCCCTGCTTTCCGGTCTACGACGTGCGCGAGGTGGCCGAAAATCGCCAATACCAGGCGCGTGATTTCTTCCAGCAATGCGACCACCCGGTAGCCGGACATTTCAAGATGCCAGGAGCGCCGTACCGGATGGGCCGCACGCCCGCCGCCGTCAGGCGGCCGGCGCCGCGCCTGGGCGAGCACAACGCGATGATCCTCGGCGAGCGGCTGGGGATAAGCCGCGCGGAACTCGGCACACTGCAAGCGCAGGGAGTGATTTAGCATGAACGAACTTCCGCTGGCCGGAGTCAGGATTGCGGATTTCGGATGGATCTTCGCGGTGCCCCACACCACCAGTTGGCTGGGTGCGCTGGGCGCCGATGTGATTCGCATTGAAAGTCCCAAGCGGCCTGATCTGGTCCGCTTCCTGGGCGCCACCGACGGCACCCCCGGCATCAACCGCAGCGGCCTGTTTCATTCGATCAACTTCTCCAAACGCAGCATCGCGCTGGACCTCACCACCAGGGGCGGCGCCGAGGTGGCGCGCCGGCTGGTCGCGCGCAGCGACATCGTGTTCGAGAACTTCGGCGCCGGCGTGATGACCAGGTTCGGCCTGAACTATGACAATCTGCGCGCCGTCAAGCCTGACATCATAATGATGTCGGGAACGCCGCTGGGCCAGACCGGCCCGCTGGCCGGTGCGATCGGCTACGGCCCCAACAGCCTGGGCTTCTCGGGCATCTCGCACCTGACCGGCTATCCGGGCGGCGAACCGTGCGGAATCGGCGGCACCTGGCCGGATTTCGTGGTGGGTGTGGTGATGGTGATGGGCGCGCTGGCGGCACTGCATTATCGCGACCGCACCGGCGAAGGCCAGTACATCGATCTGTCGATCGCCGAGATGGTCACAGGGATGCTGCCCGAGGCGATGATGGATTTCTTCCTCAACGGGCGCGAGCACGGCCGCATCGGAAATCGCGACCCGGACCTCGCGCCGCACGGCGCGTTTCCCGCCGCAGGCGACGATCGCTGGCTGGCGATCGTGACCGTTTCGGACGCCGAGTTCGCAAGTCTGTGCGAAGTGCTGGGCGCGCCGGCGATGGCCTCGGAGGCGCGTTTTGGGACGATGGCGGCGCGGCTCGAAAACGTCGATGCGCTGGAGCGCGAGATCGGCGCACTGACGCGCCAATTCGATCGCGACCAACTGGTCGCGCTCCTGCGCGCGCGCGGTCTCGCCGCCGGTCCGATGTACAACACCGCCGAGATAATGGCCGATCCGGCGATGGTCGAATCGGGCATGAACGTCGAGTTGGACCACAAGGAAGTCGGACGCCGGTTGATTCCAACGCTACCCGTGACGTTTTCCGGCTTCAAACCCAACTACTACGGCGGCCCGGCAATCGGCGAGCACACCGAGGAGGTGCTGACCGGGCTGCTTGGCTACAGTAGCGAAGAAATCGCCCGGCTGCGCATAGAGGGCGGGGTTTTGTAGCATCTCCGCACGAGCACCCCGCGATGCCCAAATACGTTGAAGTCGAAGATGCGCGCACCATGGCGGGGCTGCGCCTGGTGCTGTCGCCGGGTGTCCCGGGACCATGGAGTGAAGCCGCCAAGGGAATTTTCTACGTCAAGAAGATTCCTTATATTCCGGTGCGTCAGAAGATGGGCGGCGATCCGGCGCTGCGCGAATGGACCGCGCAAGACAGCGCGCCGGTCGCCATCTACAACGATGAGCGTCCGCGCTCGACCTGGATTGAACAGCTCTACCTGGCGGAGCGGCTCGCTCCGCAACCGGCGCTAATTCCCCAATCGGCGGCCGATCGCGTCGCGATGTTCGGCTACGCCAACGAGTTGTGCGGCGAGAACGGTTTTGCATGGTGCAAACGGCTGCTGCTGTTCCACTCGGCGCTGACCGCGCCCGGCGTCAGTCAAGACGCGCTCGCCTTGACGCGGGCGCTGGCGCCCAAGTACGGCTACGATGCGGCGCGCATAGAGGACGCCCGGGCGCGGGTAGTGGAAATCCTGCGCGGACTCTCGGCGCGGCTGGAGCAACAGCATCGCCGCGGCAGCCGCTATTTCATCGGCGCGCGGCTGAGCGCGTTGGACATCTACTGGGCGGCCTTTTGCGCGATTATCAACCCGCTGCCCGACGAGTTGTGCCCGATGACACCGCAGTTTCGCGAAACGTACACCAATCGCGATCCGGCTGTCGCCCAGGCGGCCTCGCCCCTGCTCTACGAGCATCGCGATTTCATCTACCACGAATACCTGGAGCTGCCGGTGGATAACTGAGCCCAAGCTTGCGCGCAAAGGGGCAAATCGGCTAAAAACAGATTGGCTCGGACGAAATTCAAGGGGGGAACCGGCGATGGTCAGAAATATCGCTGCGCTGGCGCTGGCCTGCGCCGCGGTGCAGTGCGCCGGCTGCGCGACAATCGTCCACGGCACCACCGAGCGCGTTCAGATCGATTCCACTCCCAGCGGCGCGGAAGTCGCGATCGACGATTCCCAGCGTGTCATTACACCTTCCGCAGTGGACCTGTCTCGCGGCAGCGCGCACAAGCTGGTCTTCCACAAGCCAGGCTACCAGGACACCACCGAGACCCTGACGTCGGGCGTATCGGGATGGATTTTGGGCAACCTGCTGGCCGGCGGCGTGGTCGGGATGGCGATCGACGCCTCCGACGGCGCCGCACGCCAACTGTCCGCTGATCGCGTCAACATAGCGCTCACTCCGCTGCCCGCGCTGCCGCCCAAAGCGGCCGCCGGGTCCCCGCAGGGCGGAGCACCTGAAGTGCCGCCTGACCTGCCTGCGCTTTTTATGCACGACGCGCAACCGGCTGTCGCGCCGACACAGCCCCACGGCCCGCCGCCGGACTTTTCCGACGACTAGCAGGTCACGGAAAAGTCATCTCGCTGTAACCTCTCCGCACGCTGGCGCCATCAAGGGTGATCGGCACTAATTGTTGATGTGCAGTTCGGCGCGCTCGGCGGTCTCCTTGGCTTTGGCGCGCTCGCGCCCGCGTCTGATTTCGGCCAACTGATCGAAGATCGAACGGGATTGCGGCTTTGGCGGCGCGGCGGCGGCCGCACGGCGCTCGGCAGCGGACGCCGGCAACCGCGGCGGGCTGGCTTCATAGGTCGCATGTCCCGAGGTCTGCATCGGGTTTAGTCGATGCGGCGGCGGCTGACCGAGCAGGTACAGCCAGAGCACTTTGCGCACGTAGGCCTGGGTTTCCTCGTAGGGTGGAATCCCGCGGTATTTTTCCACCGCGCCAGTCCCCGCATTGTAAGCCGCGATCACGGCAGGCAGATCGACCTCGCCGTAGGGGGCCTGCAGGCGCGACCACGCCCGCAGCCCGGCCAGAAACCGCGCTGCGCCCAGCACGTTTTCCACCGGATCGAAGGGATGGTCGACGCGATAACGGCGCGCCGTGTCCGGCATCAGTTGCATCAGGCCCTGGGCGCCCTTGGGTGAAACCGCCTGGGGGTTGTTGTTGGATTCGGCCGTCGCAATCGCGGCCAACAGGTCGGGGTCGAGGTCGTAGATGTAGCCGACCACCTGGTAGAGCTGACGCATGTCCAAAACCGGCGGCCCCAGCGTCTGCTGGCCATACCCGGCCGCCGCCGCAGCGGCCATCAACGCCAGCACAAAACCAAGGGCCACCAGCCGCTTCACTTCACCGCGCTCCATTACCTGCCGTCGGCGAAATAATTCGCAGACCGACGTTTCAAGCTTCCTATGTTGGCGATAGCAAACCCTGGCGTCAAGCTTCCGAAGCTTGCCGCTTCCAGGTCGGATATTCCTGCGATCGCCGCCTAAATCACACCCGCCTGGCGCAGGCGTTCCTGCTCGGCCTTGGTCAGCTTGAGCAGTTCGCCATAGACGTAGTCGTTGTCCTCGCCGTAGCAGGGGGCGGAGCGGCGCGTGGGTCCGCCCTGATCGGACTGCAGGTTGGCGAAGTGCCAGGCGATGTCGCGATGCGGCCAGGGACCGACCTCGCTGTGCGGCAGCGTGATCATCCAGTTAAGATGCTTTAGCTGCGGGTCGAGTTCGAGCCGATCCTGCGCCCTTTGACAAACTCCCGCCGGCACGCCCGCCTTCTGCAACCGCTCCTGTATCGCGTAGCCGTCCTGCTCCCTGGTCCACGCTTCCATCAGCCGATCCAGCTCGTCGTGATTCGCAATTCGCGCCGCCATCGTCGCGAACTTCACCTCCGACGCCCATCCCGGATTGCCCATCTCGCGCACCAGCGCGCGCCATTCGTCCTCATTGGTGACGGCGATCGCAATCCACCGGTCCGCCCCCGGCCCCGCGCATCGATACGCGCCGTGCGGCGCCGCCGGCCGGTACGGCGAGCGGTTGCCGGTGCGCTGCCAATGGCGTCCGTTGGCCAAGTAGTCGAGAATCGCCGTGCCGGTCATGTAAATGGCGGGCTCGATCTGCGAGCCGTCGATATACTGACCCTTGCCGGTGGCCTGCTTGTAGTTGAGCGCCAGCAGCATCCCGATCGCGCAGTAGTACGCGCCGCTCCAGTCCATGTAGGAAAAGCCCCATCCCGCGGGCGGATGCGGCTCGGGCAGCCCCGATTGCTCGGTCAGTCCCGACACACCCTGCGCGATCGGACCATAGGACGCGTACTTCACGTAAGGGCCCTTCTTGCCCCATCCCGGCTGCTGGTAGTAGATGATGTCGGGTTTGACCGACTTGAGCACCTCGTAGCCCAGCCCCAGTTTGTCCATCGTCTCCGCCGTGAACGACTCCACCACGATGTCGCTGATTGCGACCAGGCGCAGGAACAGCTTGCGCCCCTCGGGATGCTTGACGTTGAGGCTGATGCCGTACTTGCCGGCGTTGATCGCGTTGAAGTAGCCCGAGCGGTTGGGACTTTGCGGGTTGAGCGGCGCACGGTCGGGCTGGCGATAGGGAATCGGCGTCTGCGCGTGAAACCGCAGCCAGTCCATCCGCCCCTGGTATTCGATGCGGATTACCTCCGCGCCCAGCGCCGACATCAGCTTCAGCCCGCCCGCCCCTGCCATCAGCCAGCTCAAATCCGCGATTCTCACACCTTCCAACGGTCGCATAATTCTTCTCCTTGTTTTCGCTGTGTGCGGTGTGGACTCGCCGCTCAGATGACTCCGCACTCGCGCAGCCGCTTGAGTTCCGCGGCGCCCTTGCCCAAAATCCCACCGAACACGGCCTCGTTGTGCTCGCCGATCAGCGGCGCGCGCGGGCCGGTGCGCCACGGGCATTCCTCCGACAGCATCGGCGAGCGCGGATAGGTGAAGCTGCGGCCCAGTTCCGGATGCTCGACTTCGCCGAAAGTCTGGCGCGTGCGCCATTGCGGGTCGTCAAGATTCTCCTCGGGCTTGCGCACCGGCACCCAGGGGATGCCAAGGTCCTGGGCCTCGTGCCAGGTCTCCTCCAGATTGGAGGCGGCGACGCACTTGCCGACCTGGGCGTAGAAATGATGGTGGAATTCGCGGTTCCTGCGGCTTTCAGGGTCCTTGTATTTGTCGCTGCCCAGATCGTCGGCGAAACCTTTGCGCGTCAGCAACTCGACTATCGCCTCGAAGCCGCCCGCAAATGGATTGGCGATTATGCAATGATAGCGGCCGTCTTTGGTCTTGTACTGCGTGGGCGCGTCGGGTTCGGGCCGCGCATGCCGTCCGGTCAGGCGCAGGTAGGGCCGGCCGGTGAACAGGAAGCATTCGACGTCGTGCTCGGTGCAGCAGCTAATCGCCTGATGAATCGGCAGGTCGATATAGTCGCCGCAGCCGGTCTTGCCGCGCGCGAACAGCGCACCGAGCGCCGCGATAAAGGCCTGGTTGCCCGCGATATGATAGGAATGCCACATCTGCGGCGAGATCGGCGGCGTGTCGTAGGTCAGGTCGGGCCTGGGGTCGTATCCGCAATGCATCATCTCGCCGCCCAGCGCCATGTGTATGAGATCGTTGGCCTTGTAGTCGCGCCAGGGACCGCTGCGGCCAAAGGGCGTGATGCGCACATAGACCAGGCCCGGATTGAGCTTTTGCAGCGCCTCCCAGTCAAAGCCCAGGTTCTCCATGGTGTCCAGCGGCAGGCTGTCGATCACCACCGTGGTCTGTGCGAGCAGGCCGCGCAGCAGTTCGCGCCCCTCGGCGGCGTTGATGTCGAGCGTGACACCGCGCTTGCCGAAGTTGAAATGCCAGAAGTACAGGCTGCGCTCGGGATGGGGCTCGTCGTGGTAGAACGGACCGATTGAACGCGTGCTCGAGCCGCCCGGCGGCTCCACCTTGATTACGTCGGCGCCCGCTCCGGCAAACAGCTTGCCGCAGAACTCACCCTTCTCGTCGCCCAACTCCAGGACCTTAACGTGGGATAGAAATCCGGCCATTGCGCTCTCCAATCGTACAATACTCAGTGTTTCAAATGACTAAAGTTCATATGGAAAACCCACTGCGGTGGGTCGCCTGCAACGATATTTGATTTTCTCCGATAGCTTGGTCAGCTTCACCCGTAATAAGCATCCTAGTCATCCTGAGCGAAGGCGGCCGGAGCGAAGGATCTCACGCGGTCCTTCGCGCGCGTCAAACCACGCAGGTTTTGATTACGCGCGGCAGACTGCGCGAGACCCCTCACCTGGTTCAGGATGACCAAGGGGGGCAGCAGCTTCTCACCCTAATTCAATCCATACAGCCGGACCGCATTGCCGGCCACGATTTTCCGCCTGGTCTCCTCCCTGACGCCCCTGAACGTATCCTCGACGTATTGGCGGGAATTGGGCCAGGTGGTGTCGGTATGTGGATAGTCCGACGACCACATCAGGTTGTCCGCACCAATCTCCTCGGCGATTTTCACTCCGATTGGATCCTCTATGAATGTTGCATAGACCTGGCGGTGGAAGTATTCGCTGGGCAGCAGCGGAAGATCAAGTTTGGTCCAGTGGCGATGGCGCTTGTAGGTGCGGTCCATTTTTTCCAGGAAATAGCCGATCCACCCGATATTGCCCTCGACCGAGACGAACTTAAGCCGCGGGAAGCGCTCCAGCACGCCGGTGAAGATGATCTTGGCGAGCGTCTCGTAGCAGGCCAGCGAATGGTTCGCCATCTCGGCGCACAGCAGCCCGGCCGAGTTCAATTCGTTGAAACGCTCGGCCTTGCTGCCGGTGATCAGATGAATATGCACGGGCAGACCCGCCTCCTGCGCGGCGGCCCAAATCGGATCGTAAATGGCGTTGTCCAACGGCTTGAGCCGCGGATACGTCGGCACCATCACGCCGCGCAGTTCCGCCACCTTCGCCACACGCTGTACCTCCGCCACCGACGCATCGATGTCATCCACCGGCAGCAGCGCCACGCCCAGAAGGCGCGCCCGGTCGACCGAGCAGAAATCGGCGAGGAAATCGTTGTAGGCGCGCAGGCAGGCAAGTTGCAGCTCCAAATCCTTCATGTTGTAGAACTCGGCGATTGCCAAATTGGGAAACAGCACCTGCGCGTCCACGCCGTCGATATCCATGTCGCGCAGCCGTTCGTGCGGCTCATATGAGCCTTTCCTGATAGTGGCATAGCTCTCGCCGGCAGGCTTATATTCCTCGAACTTCCTGCCCGCCTGGGCGCCCAGCCCGAACGTCGCGCCCACCTTGCCGTCGATCTGCCAGGCGTCGCCGTTGGGCGTATGGACGATTTTGGGTGCACGCGATTTGAACCGGGCGGGAACGCGGCTTTGCCAGGTGTCTTCGGGTTCCTGCACGTGATCGTCGGCGGATACCAGATTGTAGTTTCGTTTTTCCATGATAATTGCTCCAACCTATAAACTGATTACCGGCCGGATTGGATTTGCCGACCAGTACTCTTACCCTTTCCCTGGTCAGGGAGATGGATAAGAAGCTTTTGGCCGCCAGACAATCGAGATCAGCCTTCGGGCCAGCTTACAACACCTTGACTCCTTAGTTTCTCCTGCTCGCGCGCGCCATATCCCAGTTCGTGCAGGATCTGCCGCGTATGCTCCCCGAGCACCGGCGGCGGTCCCTGGATTGCCTGCGGCGTCTGCGAGAAGCGGATCGTCCGGCCGAACTGCCGCAGCATCGCACCCAGGTCGCCCTGGAAGTACTCGACGACGCGCCCGCTTTGAATCGCCCACGGATCCATCAGATAGTCCCGCCAGTAGCCCCGATTGCACACTTCGCACGGCACTCCCGCCTTGTCCAGCATCGTGAACCACTGCGCGGCGGTCCTGCGCCTGAAGATCGGTTCCAAAATCGCTGCCACCTCTTCGCGATGGTCAACGCGGCCGTGATAGGTGGCCAAGCGCGAATCGGCAGCGAGTTGCGGCTGCTCCAACACTTCACACAAACGCCGCCAATGCTGCTGCGTGAGTGCCGCGACGCAGATCCATCCTGCGGCCGTTTCATAGATTCGATACCCCGCGCTGGTGCCGGTCTGGCTGCAATTGAGCGTCGGACGCCGGCGCACATCGGATCGCTCGCTGATGAACGCGTCGGAGTTGTACCACAGGCCGGCGTTGAGCAGCGAGCCGTCGACGAACTGACCCTCGCCGGTGCGGTCGCGATGGTAGATCGCCATGATGGTTGCGATTGCAGACAGCGTGGCGCCGCCGATATCCACCGGGCCGGCCTGTATCCACAGCGGAGGGTTGCCCTCGCCGCCGCTCATGTACTCTGTCCCGCACATCGCCTCGAAGAGCTGATCGTATCCGCCCATCGCCGCGCTCGGACCGTGCGTGCCGTAGGCGGCGCTGTGGCAATAGATCAGGTCGGGCTTGATCGCGCTGAGCGCTGGGTAATCGATCTTGAGCCGCTCCGCGACGCCCGGGCGCTGGTTATGATGCACGACATCGGCCCGCCTGATGAGGCGGTAGATGATTTCCAGTCCGTCGGGATGCTTGAGATCGACCGCGAGGTCCAACTTCCCGCGCTGACAGGCGAAAAACGGCTGCGCCGGATACCGCATCCGGTCGCCTTCAAGCCGCTCCACCTTGATGACCCTGGCGCCCAGGTCCGCCATCAGCATCGGCCCGAACGGACCGGCCAGATATTCGCCGAAGTCAACCACCGTGATATCGGCCAGCGGATGCGGCAGCGCTCTGGCGGTTGCCGGGTTTCGCGCGTGCACGGAGGGCGGATGGAGGAGTTCGGCCGCGATTTGCACCGAATGCTGACCGGGCTCGGGAGCCGGTCCCTTGATGCGTCCGGGCGCTTTGGAAAACCGAATCGGGATGCCGATCTGCGTGGTGCGGCCGCGGCGCGGGTCGTCGATTTCCGCGACCATCCCGTTGGCGCGCGTCTGCCCATGAAGGAGCGCCTCTTCGGTGGGGATGACGCCTTCGACCGGAACGTCATGCTCGCGGAGCAGCCTGATCCACTCCTCACGCGGCCGCGTTTTGAACACGCGGGCGGCCTGGGCGATAAACCGCCGGCGCTCTTCAACCGGCAGGATTCTGCTACCTTCAGGCGGCTGGGGCAGGGCAATGCCGAGCAGCCCGGCGATCACCCACAGGTTGCCCTTGTCGGTCATCATATGATGCAGCCAGCGGCCATCGCCGCATTCGTACAGGAATTGCGGGAACGGCTCGATGCTGTGCATCGCCTCGGCGAACGGCGGCGCCGGCCTGTCCGACCATTGCCACAGCATGCAGGTGAGGATCGCGGTGCCGTCGAGCAGCGAGGTATCGACGAACTGGCCGCGGCCGCTGTACAGCCGCACGCGCAGTGCGGCGCAAATCCCGATCGCCGCACAGAAGGCGGCGCCATGGCTGGGAAAGGGGCAATACAAAAAGGTCGGCCCCTCGCGCCGGATACCCGGCTGCTGGAAGTAAAGCCCCAGCCGCGCCGCCACCAGCGCGTCGATCGCCGGGCGCTCGCGCCACGGATGGTCGCATCCGTAGCCGCTCAGGCGGCAATGCACCAGATGCGGGAAGCGCGTCGCGACTGATTCGGCAGCCAACTCCAATGCCGATGCTTCGGTGGGAGAGTACGAATCGACCAGCACGTCGGCGCCGGCCAGCAACCGCTGCAGCGTGGCACGCTCGGCGCGATCGCTCAGATCCAGCGTCAGGCTGCGCTTGCTGCGATTCCAGATGAAGTAGCCCGGCTCAATCTCGCGGTAAGGATCGCCGCCCGGCGGTTCGACCTTGATTACCTCTGCGCCCTGCTCGGCGAGCAGCAGGGTCGTAAGCGCCCCGGCTATTCCCTGCGAGAGGTCGATTATGCGTATGCCGTCAAAGATCGACATGATGGTCCACTTGCCGGGTCAGCGCTTGTCCAGGGTGAAGAACAACCGCTCGGGATGCGCAAAACCCAGTTGGCGCGCGCAATAACGGATCGCCTCGGCGTTGGATTTCAGGATTTCGAACCGCCCGCTGTCCATGATTTTGTCCAGGTTGTCGCGCAGTCCTTCAATCGTGATGTCGGGATCGACCACGCCATCGGTCTGCCCGATGAACATCCGTGCGATTCGGCCGCCGCCCGACACGATGCATTCGCCGCTGAGCGCGCAATCCTCATGGGCCAGATATCCTACCGCGACAGCGGCACGCTCGGGCGGCAGGTAATTCATCAGGAAGGTGCGCAATTCCGATTCCGGAAACGCCGCGACGCCGCGCGTGGCGGCGGAGGGCGAGATGGCGTTGCATTTGATGCCAAACTCGGCGCCCTCCAGCGCCAGCGCGCGCGTCAGGCCCAGGATTGCGGCCTTGGCCGCGCCGTAGGCGCTGTTGCCGGGCAGCCCATAGACCGACGCCGAACTGGTGTTGACGATTCTGCCGTAGCGCGCCTTTTGCATGTGCGGCCATGCCGCCTGCGTCACCCACACCGTGCCCAGGAAGCTGACGCCGACCAGGCGCTGAAACTCGTCGGCTGGATATCGAGCGAACGGGCAGGACAAGCCGTAGCCGGCGTTGTTGACGACGATGTCGATGCGCCCGAACGCGTCGAGCGCGCGCTGCACGGCGGCCGCCGCGCCCTCCCGATCGCCGACATCGTGCGCGTCAGCGACCGCCTGCCCGCCGGCCGCCTTGATTTCCTCGACCACCTGTTTGGCCGGAAGCTCGGAAGCGCCGCTCCCGTCCAGCGCCGCACCAATGTCGTTGACCACCAAATGCGCGCCGCGCGCTGCCAGCAGATGAGCATAGGCGCGTCCCAGGCCGTTGCCTGCGCCGGTCACCAATGCCACCCGGCCATCAAAACGCATCTGTTCCATTTCCGCTCGAGCCTCGCTTGGACTGGCAGCGCCAGCCCCTTCGTGGCAGCTACTATGCCGCAGACGCCTGCGGAATGATAATAGTGGCGCCGGCCTGGAGCCTGTGATTTCCTGATCGAACCGATGGAAGCGTTCGACGTGGTGATTGTGGGCGCGGGAGCGGCGGGGCTGATGTGCGCAATCGCCGCCGGCCGGCGCGGCCGGCGCGTCCTGCTGCTTGAACATAATGATCGGCCCGGCGCCAAGATTCTGATCTCCGGCGGCGGACGCTGCAACTTCACCAACCTGCACGTCACGCCCGAGCGCTTTTTGTCGGCCAATCCGCATTTCTGCAAGTCCGCGTTAAGCCGCTACACCCAGCATGACTTTATCGCGATGGTGCGCCGCCACGGTATTCGCTACCACGAAAAGACGCTGGGCCAGTTGTTCTGCGACGGCTCGTCGCGTCAGATCCTGGCGATGCTGCTGGCGGAATGCGCGGCGGCGGGTGTCGACTTGCGCGTCGGCCATCGCGTAGGCGAGGTCTCATGTGGCCAGGGTTTCCGCGTCGCGACCAACCGCGGTCAATTCGCGGCGGTTTCGTTGGTAATTGCAACCGGCGGCCTGTCGATTCCCAAAATGGGCGCAAGCGGCTTTGCCTTCGACCTTGCGCGCCGCCTGGGCCTGGCGATTATCGAGCCGCGTCCGGGGCTGGTGCCGCTGAAGTTTGCGGGCGAGATGCTTAGTCTGTGCCGCGAACTCACCGGCGTAGGCGTCCAGGCCATGGTGTCATGCGGCCGCCGAAGCTTCCGCGAGAGCATCCTGTTTACCCATCGCGGCCTTTCCGGTCCGGCGATTCTTCAGATCTCTTCCTACTGGCGCGAGGGCGAGGCGATTTCAATCGACCTGGCGCCCGACCTTGATGCGCAGCGCTTCCTGCGCGAGCGCAAGCGCCTGCGGCCCCGAGCCGAACTCAAGACCCTGCTGGCAGAGCTTGTGCCCGCACGGCTCGCGCAGGCGATTGCAACGGCGCTTCGCGCCGAGGGCGCAATTGCAAACCTGCCCGACCGTGTCCTGGCCGCGGCCGCCGCGCGGCTCAAACGATGGGAGGTGATGCCGACTGAATCCGAAGGCTGGACCAGGGCCGAAGTCACCGTGGGCGGCATCGACACCGGCGGCCTTTCCTCCAAAACCATGCAGGCGCGCAGCGTGCCGGGCCTTTATTTTATCGGCGAGGCGCTCGACGTCACCGGATGGCTGGGCGGGTACAACTTCCAATGGGCGTGGTCCAGCGGATGGTGCGCCGGGCAGGCGGTGTGAGCGTCCGCCACTTGCGCAACCCACGACCGCGGGGCCGCCGGCTTGACTGATCTTGCCCGAAGTCCCAACATCCGCATTGTTTAATAGACCTTCAGTTGCTGCTGCATGTTACACTCATCGTGGTTGGTTATTGCTAAAGATTGATAGCAGTCGGCGCCTTCTGCGCCGAGCCCCCTCGCACTAAATCTTGAAGGAGAATCAGTGGTTAATGGCATAAGGTCCCTGAACCTGGGCACAAGCCTGCTCCTATTTATCGCGGCGCTGACGGTGCCGGCAGCGGGATGCGGCAGCGACCGCAACGGGCTGCCGCTTGCCAATACTCCCACGCCGACAGTCTCTCCGACCCGGCTGCCGACCGCGACGGCGACGGTGACCGCCAGCCCCACGGCGGCGCCAAGCGCCACGCCCACCGGTACGCCGACGGTCAGCGCAATCGACATCTCGCCCAACGTCGCGCTCAACAACCCCGCGGCGGAGAGCGCGGCTGCCGCCCCTGCGCAGACCTTCACGCTGACTTTTACCGCTTACGACTCGACCGGCAAACCGATTACGCCCTCCAGTTCGAACCCGTTGACGGTCAACATCTACGGCGACTTCCCCAGCCCCAACAACGTCGTGACGCCCGACAGCACGACGATCACTTCCGCCAACACCACCGCAAGCTTTACCTACAATGGGTATTATTTTCCGAATATTCTGTCGGTCGAGGCCTACATCAAGGATCCGGCGGTTCCAAACGGGTACGCACTGGGCAGTGCCACGATAACTCACGCCAATCGGGTGGAGTGCGCGGCCAGCACCGTGAGCTATCCGCTTGACCTGTTATCGAGCGCGCCCAACACGTTGGATGTGCAGGCGGCCGTCGGTTACGGCAGTTCGCCCAAGCTGGCACGTTTTACGATTGATACGGGCTCTCTCGGGGTGGTGGTTCCGGCGGCGGAACTGGGGCCCGACGCGATTGGGCCAGGGGCTGCGGGCCTCGTCTTTTATAGCAGCAGCAAGTTTACTTTTTACGGCAATATGTATCTGGCTCCGGTCAGCATAATGACCGAGTCGGGAGTCGTGCAAACCAATCCCATCCAGGTGTTGGCGATCACCAGCAGCCGCTGCGACAAACCGGGCTGCACGCCGCCGCCGCCCAATCTCCACTATCTGGGCGTTGGCTTTGATCGCAACGACCCGGTCGTGGGCGACCTGTTTCATTCGCCGGCGGAAAACGCGTTCCTCAATGTGACCGATGCCAGCGGCGGCACCGACATCGCCCAGGGCTACGTGCTGACCGGCAATACCACCGCCGGCGCGGCGCTGGGAATCGCGGCGGCGACTCTGGCCAACTTCGACACCGTTGACCTGATGACCAGCGCCATGCAATGGGGCGATTGGCTGACTCCGCACGGATGCTTCGGCTTCCCGGCGCTGCCCGGTGCCCCGCAATTCTGCGGTACGGTGCTGCTGGACGTGGGCATTTCCGCAATGTTCCTGGACCTGGCGCCCAGCCTGCGCCCTGCCGAGGCGGTCGACAACCGCGTCACGCCGCCGTCGGTGCCGGTCAATACGAAGGTGAACATCCTGGCGGGCGACGATCCCAACGCGCCTGCGATGGCCTATAGCTTTTACTACAACCCGGCGAGCCCCAGCGGGCCGGCCCCGACGGAAATCGAATGGGCCGCCGGCTCGGCTTTCGTCAACACGGGCCGCAATCCGCTGCAGTGGTTCGATTATCTGTACGATTCACAGTGCGGGAAGACTGGCTATCGGCGGGTCAAATAATTGGGCGCGCCCGTTGTGGCCCTCCCGTCTCCTCGCGCCGCCCGGACTGTTGACGAATGCTCATCGGCAGGCGACAACTGGCTGCTAGTCCGTGCGGGAGATAAAGCGGATGCAAGACAACGTCGAACGGGCCTGGGAGCAGGTGCGGCGGATGCGGCCGATTATCGAAGCTTATCGCGACGAGGCGGAGCGGCTGCGCCGTTTGCCCGACGCCGTCGCGCAGGCATTCGTCGCAGCCAACGTCTATCGCCTGTTGGTGCCCGAGGAGTTCGGCGGCGAGGGTATCGATCCGATCACCTTCTATGAACTGGCCGAAGAAGTTTCCTCTTACGACGGCTCGGCCGGATGGAACTACGCGATCGGTGCCACCGGCGGCGTAGTGGCCGGGGGCCTGCCCGTCAAGCAGATGCGCGAGGTGCTGGCCACTCCCGATTGCGGGATTGCGGGCGGCGGCGCGCCCGTGGGCCGCGCGCTGGCGGTTACCGGCGGCTTTCGTCTGAGTGGGCGATGGGCCTGGGCCAGCGGCATCCATCATGCCAAATGGGCTATCGCGTACTGCCCGGTGTATGACGGCGAGCGACCGCGGCGGACGGAGAGCGGCGCGCCGGTCGTGCTCGGGTTTATCGTGCCGCGGCAGTCGTGCACCATCCTCGACACCTGGCACGTGGGCGGGATGCGCGGCACCGGCAGCACCGAATTCGAACTCAACGACCTCTTCGTTACCGAACAGATGGTCCTGCGCCTGTTAAGCGGCGAAGCGCGCCTTCCCTACCCGATTTTCCGCATGCCCGCCACTTTCTTCGGCTTCAACCATTGCTGCGTGCTGACCGGAATCGCGCGCGCCGCCGTGGCCGCGCTCCAGTCGCTGGCGGCAACCAAGACTTCGCCGATGGCAGGCATCAGCCTGCGCGACGACGTGCGCGCCCAGTACGACGCCGCCCGGGCCCAGGCGTTGGTCGAATCGAGCAGCCTCAACGTCAGGGAATCGTTCCGGATGCTGTGGAATAAAGTGGCGGCCGGCGAGCAAGTGCCGCTCGAAATCAAAGCCCGGGTGCGCCGCGCCTGCGCGCACGCCGCGCAATGCGCGGTCGAAGCGGTGGACCTTTGTTACCGCAGCGCATGCGGGACCGCAGTCTTTGAATCGGCGCCGTTTTCCCGTGCGCTGCGCGACGTGCACGCCGCCGCCAGCCATATCACGCTGCGCCACACGATGATGGAGGAAGCGGGGCGCGTCGCCTTCGGCCTGCCGCCGCGCAGTCCGCTGTTCTGATCTCCGGTACTGCGGATACTTTAGCGGTTGATCGGCCGCCCGCAGCGTGCGACATACTCGTTTCGTTCAACCAAAATCTCTGGGGAGGATGACTCATGTCCGCACTGCCCGAAGCCGCCGACCTCGAAGCACTGCGCGCATTCGATACCCCGACGATTTGCAACGCCCTGGAAGTGGTGGCGCCCGCGCGCCGGGCCACCGGATTCAACCGCCGCCCCTTGCTCGCGCCGTTTCCCGCCATGAAGCCGGTGGTCGGCTTCGCGCGCACCGCCACGGTGCGCTCGCGCGAACCGCATCCGCGCGGCATGCGCGAAGCTGGCAAGCTGAGCCTGGCCTATTATGAACACGTGGCGGCCGCGCCGATGCCGTCGATCGCGGTCATCCAGGATCTCGACGGACCCGATATCGGCCTGGGCGCGTTCTTCGGCGAAGTCAACAGCGCAATCCACAAGGGTTTGGGATGCGCGGGCGTGATCACCGACGGATCGGTGCGCGACCTCGACGTGTGGGCGGAAGGCTTCTTCGTCCTGGCGGGCTCGATCATGCCCTCGCACGCCAATGTTCACGTGGTGGACGTGGGGATTATCGTCAACGTGGCCGGAATGGTGGTTGCTCCCAATGACGTGATCCACGCCGATCGCCATGGCGCGGTGGTGATTCCGGCCGACGCCGTCAAGGCGATTCCGCAAGCCGCCGCCCTGTTGGCGCGGCGCGAACAGCTGATCGTCGAGGCCGCCCGCCAACCCGGTTTTTCGATCGAGGCGCTGCGCCAGGCCTTTGCCGGCGCCGCCGAGATTCATTGAGGGCGCCTCGCGCGCAGTCCGTGCTCATGCGCGGGCCGCGTCGGCGAGCACCTGGGCCGGATGCTCGCTGGGCACCACCTTTGGATAGGCGGCCGCGATTTTGCCCTGCTCGTCGATCAGGTAGCTGATGCGCCTCGCGTAGCCCGCCTTGGCATCGGTGCACGCGCCGTAGGCCAATCCGACCTTGCGCTCCGTGTCACATAACAGTTTGTAGGGGAAGTCGAATTTTTTCGCGAACGCGGCGTTCTCTTCGACGCCGTCGAAGCTCACGCCCAAAATCGCGATATTGTGCTTTTCGAAATCGGCGTACTGGTCGCGGAACCCGCGGCCTTCGGTCGTTCAACCAGGGGTGTCGGCCTTGGGATAAAACCACAACAGCACTTTGCGCCCGCGCAGCGAGGACAATGTCAAGGGCTTGCCCTCGTGGGTCAGCAGGGTGAAATCGGGCGCAGTATCACCGACTTGCAACATTGGAAACGGCCTCCTTCGGCGCGACGCGGGATTGTCTTTCGCATACAAGGCTATCGGCTGGGCTCACATTTGTCGAGCCGCGCTCGCGCCCCGCTTACTGAATCGCATATAGAACGCCGTCGCCCGAACCGACGTAGATCGTCGGACCAGGCAGCCCGATTGCCGGTGAGGACTGGATGGGGCCGCCGGTCAGGAATTTCCATCTCAGCGTTCCGTTGGGATTGATCGCGTACAAATAATGGTCGGCGGAGCCCGCGAAGACGATGCCGTCGTTGCTGATCGCCGGAGAGGAATCGACGTTGCCGCCGGTCGTAAATATCCATTTCAGCAGCGCGTTGGGGTCGATCGCGTACAGACGATGATTGCGCGAGCCGAAGTAAATCACGCCGCCGCCGGGAGCAAAGCCCGGCGAGGAAACCACCACGCCCGCGCTGGCCAGCGACCATTTGGTGGTGCCGTTGGGTTTGACCGCGTAAAAGAACTGGTCGTAGGAGCCGAAGTAGATGGTGCCGTCGCCGCCCACGCTGGGCGAGGAGTCGACGCCGCCGATAGGTCCGTAGCGCCACTTGAGAGTGCCGTCCGGGTTTACCGCTACCACGCCGCCCTGGGGCACGCTGCCCAACAGCGCGGGACTGGTGTAGCCGGCGTAAACGGTTCCATCGGGCGCAACCGCGGGCGAGGTATTCACGATCGCGGCCAGATCGGTGGTGCCGACATCGAAATGCCATTTCTCGGTGCCGTTGGTGCGCACGGCGTAAAGCTCACCGTCAAAGGAACCGGCGTAGATTGTGCTCTCAGCCGAACCGGTGATCGGCGACAGCGTTACTGCCAGGGTCGGCGGGGAGAAGACGACTGCGGCCGGAAAATTCCAAAGTACGTTGCCGTTGCCGGGGTTCAGCGCCACCAGGCCGGCGGTGCCGGAGTCGAAGCCGCCGACGTAAACCGCCCCTCCGATAGCCGCGGACGAATACAGCGGCCATCCCTGCAGGTTGACGCTGCACCAGGCGGACTTCCCGTTGGAATCGATTGCGCAGAAGCCCCCGGTCTGGCTGGGGCGAGTGCCACACACCGCGCCGACGTAGACCCGCTCGTTGCCGTCAACCACCGGCGAGGACACGATGGTGCAGCCCGTGGGAAAGGCCAGCTTCCACTTCAGCACGCCGCGCAGCGCAGCGGTGTTGTACTGACTGACCCCGCTATGGGCCTGATCGTGGCGAAACATCGGCCAGTTGATGCATCCCGCGGCAATCGCGGCCAGCAGCAGCAATCCGGCGGACCTCGGCGGCGGGTTGCACAAACCCAACGCCTGGATGGCAATGGCGGTGAGCATCCGGGAGCTGAGCGCCAACAACCCTTTCATCACTCTCCTCGATTTGACTCAGTGCAATGGAAAATATCATGAATTTACTCCATATAGCCAGTTTTTAGGTTGGCCTACAATCGAGGCTTTTGGGCTGCCGTGATTTGCGCCGACGCGGCGGCTTTCACCGAGCAGCGATGGTGCTAAGCTGGCACCGCATGTGGGGGAGGAATTACCCGTGGACGATTTGGCGGAAATTCAGCAGCTCTATTCGCGTTACAACTGGACGATGGATGAAAAGCGCCACGACGAATGGCTGGATTGCTTCACCGAGGAGGGCGCCGTGGAAGGGCCCAACTTCGGCCGCCACGCGGGGCGCGAGCAACTGCGCCAGTTCATCGTCAAGTACCGGGCGGAGACAGCGATGTTCCAGACCCGCCACGTGATCAGCAACATCAACGTCGACATCCAGGGCGACCGCGCGGTGGGCAGTTGCTACGTGCTCCATTTTCGGACCCATCGCGGACGCACCGAACTGAGCGCCATCGGCACCTATCATGACCAGCTGCGCAAGGTCGGCGGAAGATGGCTGTTCACCGAGCGCAAGGCGTCGTGGGACTACTCGGGAAGTCCGCTGTGATCAGACCTGGCGATTCCATCCTTGCGGCCGCCGTCCTCCCCACCCCACTCTGAAAGCACCCATCGGCGCGGTGACCGCGACGGACAACTTCCCGATACCGCCTTGGTGGCTGCTACTGATACTTTTTGTTTCGGGCTGCGGCGGGCCGGCGATGAGCGCCGGCGCGCCCGCGATGTGCGGTCCGTTCGGCGATCCTCCCGCGATCGTCACCGGCGTGTCCAAGCCCGACTGCCTGCACGGCCGGATGCTCGGTCCGTGGACGGACGCCAACGGCGACGCTCGCTATGCGTGCCTGTGGGAGCCGCATCGCGCCGGCCTGGCGCGCCGCCTGCCGCTGGTGGTTTATCTGCATCCGTCCCTCTATGGCCCCGAGACGGCTGCCAAGACCGGGCTGCTCGCTTATCAAAACGATACCTCGCTCAGTGCGGACGCCAGTGCCGGATTTATCGTGCTGGCGCCGATGGGCCGCAAGACGCTGCACCATTACCCACGCCCCGACGAGAAGGGGCTTGGATGGGACAACTGGTACCGCCAACTCAATCCTGCAGGCGCGGTAACGGCCGGCAGGGCGCTTTATCGCCCCAATGTGGACGCCGCGGCGATCGATCATTTCGTCGGCCAGGTTATGGCATCGGGCAACGTCGATCGCGAACGCGTCTACGTGATGGGATGGTCCAACGGGGCGGCGATGGCGTATCTGTATGGACTAAACCGCCCCACTATCGCGGCGGCGGCGATCTATTCCGCACCCGACCCGTTCGGTGCGCTCGACGATCCGTGCCCGCAGACGCCGCGCGCGGGGCCGGCCGCGGACGATGCGCAAATCGAGGTCTTCAATCCCGCGCTGCCTGCCATGCACGTGCACAACAGTTGCGATATCGCGGGACTGTGCCCCAACGCGCAGCGGATGGCCGCACGAATGAGGTCGGCGGGCATTGCAGTGCGCGACGTAATCATCGACTATACGCAAACGCCGGTGAATCAATGTACGCTGGCATGCGGCGGCGCGGAAAACGGCGCCGCCGCGGCGCGCGCCGACCCGCTGGGGTTCAGCGTGGGATTCATCGAACACTCGCGATGGCCGAAGAAATGGACGCCGCTGATGCTGGACTTTCTGCGCAGCCATCCGCTGCGCCCCCGCACGCAGGCGCCCGACGCAGGAGCGGACCATGAAGTTCATCTCACTCATCAGCCGCGGGGCGGGACAGGAGCGCGCGGAGTTCCAGAATTGGTTTGTGCGCGAGCACGCCCCCGCCGTAGTCAAACAGGTCGCGCGCTTGCGACAGTTCATAGTCAACGTCAATGACGTGTCCCCCAACATGGGTGTGGCGCCCCTGGATTCGGCGCCGGTGCCTTACGATGTCGTCGCCGAGATGTGGATCGAGGCAGCGAGCGCCGCGCAATCGGCGACCGAGTTATACAATACGACGGCGAGTCCGGCGATGGTGCAAGGCCTCAGTTCGCGCGCCGCGAGGTGCCATTCGTATCTGGTTAACGAAGTGGTACAGAAAGACCAGCAGAGCTTCGCGCCGGGCCGCGCGCCCGGCGTCAACCTGATCTCCGCGATCACCTGGGCGGCGGACAAAGACGACAAAACCGGGCCGCAGGGGTGGCGCAAGCACGGCCCGCTGGCTTGCCGGGTGCATGTCGGGATGACCCGCTACGTGCAGAACTACATCGCGCAGGCGCTGACGGCTGGCGCGCCCACCTACAACGGCGTGGCGGTGCTCTACTTCCCGACTTTGCAGGACCTCGAACAGCGGCTTTACGACACCCCGCAAAACGCCGAGGTAATCGCCGCCGACGTCAAGAGCTTCGTCAACCTGGAGAAGATCGTCACGTTCTACACGACCCAGTACACGCTGAAGTGAAGCGAAGACGCGGCGTCGCGCAGCTACCCGAGTGTCCCCAGCGCGCACGCGCGCGGCGCCTTGACCCTGCAAACCGACTACTTCTTTTTGCCCGCGAACTTGTTGGTCAGATGGCCGATTAAGTAGTTGCGGATGGCGGGGCGATCAAGCGTGTCGAGGTCCCAGTCCGCGTCGGGCCGATGGATTACGCGGCTCATCTCCTCTTCGGGCCACAGCCCGATCTGACGGCCGTTGGCTTCGAACACCTGGCCGTTGACGTTGGAGCAGGCGTCGGTGCACAGCCATACCGCCAGCGTGGCGGGCTGCTCGGGCCGGATCTCCTCGTCGTCGGATGACAGCCAGCTATTGCCCAGCGCGGGAAAGCCGAGCACTTCCTGCTGGATGCGGATCGTGTCGAGCACCTCGGGGGTGGCCATCCGGGTCCCGGCGCGCGGCCGGATTGCGTTGACGCGCACGCCGAACTGCCCCAGGTCGCGGGCGACGGTGCGGGTAAACCCGACGATTCCCTCCTTGGCTGCCGAGTAATTGGCCATCGCGTAATGGCCCAGCCCCGATTCCGACGCGGTGTTGACGATCACGCCGCCGCGCTGCTGGCGGAAAATCGGCGCCGCATGCCGCGTGCAGACAAAGGTACCCTTGAGATGGACGTTGACCACCGCGTCCCAATCCTCTTCGCTCATTTCCCAGATCGGTTTGGGACGCAGATTGCCGGCGTTGTTGATCAGGATGTCGAGGCGGCCGAAGCTTTTGATCGCGCTGTCGATGATCGCCTTGCCGCCCGCCATCGTCGCGACCGAATCCGTGTTGGCCACCGCCTCGCCGCCCGCTGCCCTGATTTCGTCAACCACGCTTTGCGCTACGCTTTTGTCGGCGCCCTCGCCGCTGGGCGCACCGCCCAGGTCGTTGACTACGACCCTGGCGCCGTGCTGCGCCAGCAGCAGCGCCTCGCAGCGCCCGATTCCGCGTCCCGCACCGGTGACGATCGCGACCTTGCCCGCCAGCCGTTTTGCCATCGTCAGCTCCTCCCGTTAACCCTTGATGAAGTCGCGCACCAGTTTGGCAACCGCGCCCGGTTGCTCCATGGGCGCCATATGCGCCGCCGCTTCGACCAACTCGGTCTTCGAGTTTGGGATGAGCCGCGCGAACTCCTCCGCATAAACCGCCGGCGTCAGGCCGTCATGCCTGCCCCAGATGATCAGGGTGGGCGCGGCGATCCGATGGATGCGCTTGCGCAGTCCCTTGTCGGGCAGCGGCCAGATGAACTTGCCGGTGCAGGCCAGCGCCCACATCAGGCGCACGACCGAATCGGCGTCTTCGAAATTGGCAAAGATATGTTTGCGCGCCGGATGGGTCCGGTCGTGGAACAGCAACGGCTCCACGTCCGCCTGCGCCATCACCATGTAGTTCTTGATCGGGGTATCATCGCGCCACAGCCCCAGCGAATCGATCAGCACCAGCTTGCCGACGCGATGGCGCGCCGACGCTGCCAACTCGGCGGCAACCATTCCGCCGAAGGAATGGCCAACGACCGCTGCGGATTGCAACCCAAGGCGGTCAAACAATTCGTCGTAGAAAAGCGCCAGGTCCCAGACGTCGTCCAGCGGTTTGACCGCGTCTGGCAAGCCGGCGCTGGTGCCCGGATGCTCGGGCGCATAGACGGTGAAGTCGCGCGCCAGCAGATCGAGGAAGTCGTCCCACACCAAACCATAGCCGCTGTGCAGATAGACCAGTGCAGGACCGCTGCCCGCGATTTTCACGCGCGCCTGCACCTTGTCCTGCCATACGCTGACCGTACGTTCCGAGGTAGCCGCCATCGTAGTTGACCTTCCCGCGCGCTTAGGCGTTGGGATGCTTCGCCGGGCTGGCTGTGCGCGCGCCATTTTCGCGCAGCCGGCGCGGCCACCAGTTGTTGGCCCATCCTTCGTCGTCCCACACGGTACGAAAATGCGGCATCACCTCGCGCGCGAACAGTTCGATGTTCTTGAGCGTCAGCTCATGCGGCATCGAGCCGATATGCAGCAGCACCATCAGATTGCCCACGCGCAGCTTTTTGACCGCCGCCATGAGCTGGTCGCGCACCGTAGCCGGGCTGCCGGCGATCACGAACTGATTTTCCACGAAGTCGCGATACTTCCAATTGGGCACCTGCATCATGAGCTGCGCCTGGTCGGGGTTGATGTTCTTTACGCTGTGGACCAGGCTGCGGTAGTCCTGATGGCCGGGAATCGCCAGCAGTTCCGGCGCGATGTGCAGGCACTTGTCGTAAAAGTAGCGGATGTGCGGGAAATATTCCTGCTCGGCCCTGGCGTCGGTTTCGGACACCGCGACCAACTGCAGAAAGCCGGCGCGGTAGGGATTGGGCTCCAGTCCGGTTTTGGAGACGAACTCCCAGAATCCGTCCATGATTTTCTTGCCGACGTTGTTGCCGTAATAGCTCAGGAAGCAGTAGCAGTGATCGTGGCGGGCGGAGAAGTCCCAGGTGCTGAGGCTGCCGCTGCCGGGAACCCAAACCGGGGGATAGGGGCTTTGGATCGGACGCGGCCACAGGTTGACCATTGGCAACTGAAAGTACTTGCCGTTCCAGGCGAAGATTTCGCGGCTCTGCCACGCCTTGAGGATCAGGTCGTGCGCCTCATAGTAGCGTTCGCGCTGCTCGATGGGGCTGATGCCGTAGCACAGGTTGACATCCATCGGCGAACCCAGCGGCATCCCTGCCACCAGCCGGCCGCCGCTGATGCAATCGAGCATCGCGTATTCCTCGGCCACCCGGATCGGCGGATTGGTGGTCGGCAGCGTCGCGCCCATCTGCACGATCGCCGTATTCATCCCGTTGGTGGCGCGCGCCAGCACCGAACCCATCACGTTGGGCGAGGGCATGAAGCCGTAGGCGTTCTGATGGTGCTCGTTGACGCAAATCCCGTCCATCCCGCAGCGCGCCGCATGGATCAACTCATCCAGCGTCCAGTTGTAGTACTGGCCCACCTTCTCGGGGTCGGCCAGTTCCCAAAACGGCGGATCGACCCACACCGAGTGGTAGCGCCGCTCGAAGTCGGCGGGCAGTTCGCGGTACGGCATCAGGTGGAACATCGAAATCTTCATGCCGGTCTCCTCCCCAATCCGAGGACAGCCTGACCTCTGAGTAACATACTTGGCCGGCGATTGCCCACTGTGCGGCACGGCTCAATCTTTTTTCCGCGCACGCGCATATAATCATGGCTCAGGAGGGCGGTTGATGGTGCCGAGACGAGCTGCGCGCTTTGCGTTCCCGATGGTCGCCGTGCTGATGGCAAGCGGGCTTTGCGCCTGCGACATCAACAAGTTTCCGCGGCTGGACGAGCAGGTTAAGGCTTCGTGGAGCGAAGTTCTCAACCAATACCAGCGCCGCGCCGACCTGATTCCCAACCTGGTCGAGACCGTCAAGGGCTATGCACATCAGGAACAGCAGGTGCTGACCCAGGTGACCCAGGCGCGCGCCAGGGCGACCCAGATGCAACTTCCCGCCGACATCCTGTCCAACCCGCAGGCGTTCCATCAATTCGAGCAGAACCAGGCGGCACTGAGTGGCGCACTTGGCCGCCTGCTGGCCGTGAGCGAGAACTACCCGACGCTCAAGTCGGATCAAAACTTCCTGGCGCTGCAGTCGCAGCTGGAAGGCACGGAAAACCGTATCGCCGTAGCGCGGCGCGATTACATTCTAGCCGTGCAGCAGTACAATACCGCGCTGCGGACCATCCCGGACCGATGGATCGCGGCGTGGTTGTATCCCGACCTCAAGGTGCGCGAGACCTTCACCATTCCGCAGCAGGCCCAGCAAGCGCCGCAGGTCAGGTTCTGATGGCGCCGCGCGGCGATACCGCGCGCCGCTGCGCCGGCGCGGGGCTATGCCTGGGCGCGTTGATACTGCTGAGCGCCGCTGCGCTTTTGGCTGAGCCGAAATTCCCGGCGCTCATCGGCCGCGTGGTTGATGACGCCGGAATTCTCAGCCCGGCGACGGTCAACAACTTGGTAGTCATGCTGGCCGCGCATGAAAGGGCGACCGGCGAACAAGTCGTGGTCGTCACGCTGCCTTCCCTGCAAGGCTATTCGATCGAGGAATTCGGCTATCAGCTCGGCCGCTATTGGGGAATCGGCGAGAAAGGGAAGAACAACGGCGTCCTACTCATTGTAGCGCCGAAGGAACGCAAGGTCAGGATCGAGGTCGGCTACGGTCTGGAGGGAGAGCTGACCGACGCCAAATCCAGTCTCATCATCCAGCGCGATATCCTGCCGCAGTTCCGCCGCGGCGATTTCGATTCCGGCGTGCTGGCGGGAACTCGCGCGATACTCAAAGTGCTGAGCGGCGAGCCCGAAGGCACCTCGCCGCCGGGCGGCGCGCGCCCTTCCAATGCCAGCTCGATCGACCCCTGGCTGGTCGTCGGGCTGTTTGGCATCTGGCTGATGTACGTGTTGCTGATGCGCGCGATGACTCGCAATCCGCGCGTCATCCGGCGCATCGGCCGCTCCCGGTACATTGGTCCGGGCCCATTCCATGGCGGATTCGGCAGCGGTTCATCGGGTGGCTTTTCGGGCGCTGGCGGTGGATTTACCGGTGGCGGCGGATCGTTCGGCGGAGGAGGCGCGTCTGGGAGTTGGTGAGCAGCCGGCCATTGACGCGCGAGGAGCACCAGCGCATCTACGCCGCGATTGCCGAAGTCGAGCGCGCCACCGCGGCAGACCTCGACCTGGTCGTCGTGCGCGTCAGCGATCGCTATGCGCTGTATCCGCTGGTATGGGCGGCGGTTACGGCATTCGCGGCGACGTTGATCGTGGTTTTGCTGCGGCCCGCGATCAGCGCTCGCGTGGCGCTCGTATTCCAGTTCGCGATTCTGATTGCAGCCACGCTCATCTTCGACCTGATGCCGATTCGGCTCGCACTGGTGCCGCGCCGCGTCAAACGCGCACATGCCCGCCAGCTTGCGCACCGCGAATTCGCGGCCCAATACGCGCGCGGCGGGCCGCCGCGAAAGCGCATCCTGCTGTTCGCGTCATTGGGCGAACATTACGTGGAGATCATCGCCGACCACGAAACCTACGCTGCCGCGGCCCCTGGGGTGTGGGAAAAAATGGTCGACGATTTCGTATCGGCCGTTGGTGCCGGCCGCCTGGCCGACGGCATCCTCACGGCCATCGAAGCCAGCGGCGCCCTCCTGCGCACTCGGCATCCGGCGTAACCTACAGCGCGCCGGGTCACTGAGCAGCTACCAGTTCGGCCCATCGGTTGAAGACCGTTTCCCTCACAGCGAGGAGCCGCTTGAAATGGTCGGCTGCTTCGATAATACAATGGGTTGGATCGATACCGGCCTGCCGCAGCCTGGGTTCGAATGCGCTCACGCACGCGGCAACCATTTCAGGCTTCATCTCCAGATGAAATAGCAAGCCATACGCGTTGGTGCCGTAGCGAAAAGCCTGGCACGCCGTCATCTTCGAGCGCGCCAGCGCAACCGCCCCCGCCGGCAGATCGAATATGTCGCCATGCCACACGCAGGTGACGAAGGACGCCGGGAGATCGTGAAAGAGCCGATCATGGTGGGCCGGCTCAAGGCGGACCGGAAGCCAGCCGATCTCGGGAACCTTCGCCGCACGGACATTGGCGCCGAGAGCGGCGGCCAAAAGCTGGCTCCCGAGGCAGATTCCAAGTACGGGTTTGGAGCGCCAGGGCCCGCTTGATCAACTCAATCTCCGTACGCAAAAAGGGATAGAGATCCAGACGGTAAACACTGAAAGGTCCACCGAGCACGACCAGCCCTGCCATCCCATCAATCTCCCCGCTCTGGGGCTGACCTTCAGCCATAGAGAGATACGTCCATTCGATTCCACAGCTTTGCAGCGCGTCGCCGATAGCGCCGAGCGTTTCACAACCGTAGTGTTGCAGTGCGATAACTCGTCTCATGGCTACAGACGATCGCATGCGGTTAAGAGCGAGGACAAGCCGTGGCACCCAAGAGTTTTCGATGATCCTGCTCCGGGCCAATCTATGGTTAAAAGGATTATCAGATGGACAACCCAGCCATTAGTGCACAGGTCAGTATCTATCCCCTGCGCCAGGAGCATCTGACGCCCGCGATCGAGGAAGTGGCGGCCGCGTTGCAGGCCAAGGGCCTGCGCGCCGAGGTCGGCCCGATGAGCACGCACGTCACAGGCGCTGCGCACACCGTATTTGCGGCCCTTGAGGAAGGGTTTGTGCGCGCCGCAGCCAAGGGCTACGTCGTGATGACGATCACGGTCTCCAACGCCTGTCCGGTAACGGAAACTGCGCGGTGAGCTGGCTCATCTTCGAGCGGGCCGCCAGCCGCTATCAGCAATGGTATACGACGCGGGCAGGACGGCGCGCCGACGCCGCCGAACGCCGCCTGCTTTTGTATCTTATCGACCTGTTTCATAACGCGCGCAGTGTATTGGAGGTCGGATGCGGGACCGGTCATTTCACGGCTTTCCTCGCCGTCCGGGGGTTCAGCGCCACTGGACTGGACCGCGCACCCGCGATGCTGACGGAAGCGGCCCGGGGATTCCCTTCGCTGCGTTTGGTTTTGGGCGACGCGCACGATCTGCCGTTCCGCGACACATCCGCGGACCTTGTGGTGTTTGTGACAACGCTGGAGTTCCTGGAAGATCCCGCCCGTGCGCTGCGCGAGGCAGTGCGCGTCGCGCGCCGGGGTGTCGTCGCGGTGGTGCTCAACCGTTGCAGCCTGGGCGGGTTGTCGCGCCGATGGGGCCCGCAATCGCGAGGCGCGCTTTTAAGTAAGGCGCGTGATTTCTCCGCCGGTGAACTTCGACAGCATCTGCTGGAGGCCGCAGGCAGGCGGGCGGACGGCATTCGGATGGTAAGCACGCTTTTCCCTGACGGACTATCTCGCGCGATCTCCCGAATCCCGCTGGGGGGCGTGATTGGCGCTGCCGTCAAGCTCAGGAATGCAGCGGACGCCGGGGGCCGTTTGAATTCTAGCGGCCGCTGAAGCGCGCGGTGCGCCGCTCGACAAAGGAGCGCACGCCTTCGTGGGCGTCCTCCGATTTTTCCAGTTCGTGGTATTGGGGCAGCAGCGCCGCCAACGCCGCCGCCGCGCCTTCCATCACCGACTTGCGCGCCGAGACGATCGTGGCGCGCACGGCCAGCGGCGCCTGCGCTGCGATGGTCTCGGCGATCGCGACCGCCCGCTCCAACTCCTGGCCGGGGGGCGTGACCTCCTGTACCAACCCGATGCGATAGCCTTCGCGCGCGTCGAACTCATCTCCGGTCAGCAGGTAGCGCATCGCATTGCCCCATCCCGTCAGCGTGATCATCCGCACCGTCGCACCCGCCGCGGGAAACACGCCGCGCTTGACCTCGATCTGGCCGAAGCGAGTGTTTTCCGCTGCCACGCAGATATCGCTGGCCAGCGCCAGTTCGATGCCGATCGTCAGACAGCGGCCGTGGATCGCAATCACCACCGGCTTGGTGCGCGCCCGGCCGTAGATTCCCATCGGCTCGATTCCGCCCGGCGGCGGGATGAAGTGTTCGGGGCGGACCTGGGTCAGGTCGATGCCCGCGGTGAAATGATCGCCATGCGCGAACAGCACGGCGCATCGGTACTGGTCATTGTTTTCGTACTCCGTGTATGCCGCGATAAGCGCGCGCAGCATCGGCAGGTCGAACGCATTCATCTTGCGCGGCCGATCGATGCCCATCAGAAAGACGTGGCCGCGAGCCTCGGTGGTGATTCGTCCCTCGCTCGGATTTTCCATCGCGGTGCTCCTCTGAACGGAAACCAGTTCCTGCGGTATCACAAGGTGGGCGTGGCGGCGATCTCCACGATAAATCCGTCGGGTAGCTCGCGCCGGCCGCCGATGAAGTCGCCGTTGAGGTCACTGACCCACAGCTTGTGGCCGATGAACCGCATGTGGAGCGGATTGACGAACCCCGACGCAACCAGCTTGGGAACTCCAGCCCTGGAAAGGCGCAGCACGACGGCGTCGCGCTTGAGCGGCTGCGTCATCGGCACCGGAATCTGAAATTCTCCCAGGTCGGTGAAAAATAGCTGCCCGCCAAACCATTTGAAATCCACCGGCGCGAACGCCATCCCGCCCGGGGTTCGCAGCCCCCACACCAGCGGCTTCGGATTGATTTCGCCCCTGGGCGATACCTTCATGATCATCCCGCGCCGGGCGCCGGGATCAGGCGCACCGGCGGCGTTGGCCGGCGTAACGGGAACCAGCATCCACTGATTGTCAGGCGTGAACGTCAGGTCGAGCGGAACGCCATAGCGATTGAAGTCGGCGAACGGAGCGCATTTTCCGTCGGCGGTCGCCTGATACACCATCCGGTTCTGGGTCGTAACAGCGAAAATGCGGCCGCCAAAGGAGCCGTGCGGCGGTCCGAACCAGAGCGCCGAACCCGCGCCGGCGACACCGTGACCAGCACCCCCCGCAGGCGGCAGCGTGCAGAAAGGCTGCAGGCTTTGTGTCTGCAAATTGAATCGCTTGATAAGATGGTTGGCCGCGATGCCCTGCTCGCCCTTGGCGGGCTGCGTCAGCAGAAAAAGTTGTCCGCCGTAAGAGCCAAAGTCGTCCGGCGCCTGATCCATCCCGACGCCGGGCAGCAGGTCCTTGGGAGCGGTCAACTCTCTGACTTCTCCCGCCTTGCCGACCGCAAGCAGGCGTCCGCCGCCCTTTTCACTCTCGCCGCCGTCATCGTTGAGCCATATTTCACTGCCATGCGGCACCATCTGCAGCGAATCGTAAAGCTGACCCGGCCCGACCACGATTCGAGCGGCAAATCCGGGCGCGGTCTTGATGCGCGGAGCAGCGAGCAAACGCGCCGTAACCTTTGCTGCTTCGGTTTGGCCCTGCCCCGCAGCCGTGGCCGCTTCGGTTAGCATTACAACGAGAAAGGCCGCCAGAGCGGTCCAGAGGAATCTTCTCAGCGAACGGGATACGGATCGAGTCATCTTGGGAGCCTTTCATGTCAAGGCGGCGAGGCGCAACGTCGCACCCGCAAGCCGCCAAGTCAAGCGCGCGTTGGCGGCAGCTTGCCCAATCAGCGTGACCGCTGGGAAATTACCGATGCGCTGCAGCGTGCGGGCGTGGCGGCTTTTCCCACACTGGGCAATCAGGACCTGTGCGAAGATCGCCACATGATCGAACGCAGCTTCGTAGTCGACGTCGATCATCCCATCGGCTGCCGCAAACACGCGCCGCCGCCGTGGACGATCCTGGCGCGCCCGATCGCACACTGCTCTGCGCTCGGCAGCGCCGTTTTTTGGCCGCCCTCAGGCCTGCGCCAGGTATTTGGCCACCGCGCCTTCGACGGCGGTGCCTTTGAAGAAGTCGGGATTGACCGCGGTCCACAGCTTGATTGGGTTGACGAAGACGAAGTCGCGGAAATCCTCTTCGGTCATGCGTCCGTGCTCGACCGCTTCGAAGGCTTCGGCGGTGACTGCGCTCATGTCGGGCACGTCGAAGTGCCCGATGTCCGAGCCGTAGATCGCATTGAGCCGCGCCGCGAGCGGATTGCGTTTGGCGTCGAAGGCCGAGGCGGTGATCGGGTCGTCGGCCTCGCAGCCGAAGAAAAACGGCTTGAGAAACAGTTCGCGGAAGTCTTCCTTGCCGGCAATCGCGCAGCGTTGGAAGTCATCGCTGGGATCTTCGGGCCGCATGCCGACGACTTCGCGGCCTTTGACAAAGTCCCTGCCGCCCAGCACTTTGCCGCCGTAGCGGCGCGACAGTTGGGCGAGCAGTTCCTGGTCGATGTTGGCCGGATCGTAATTGGCTAGCGCCTTGATATTGCGCTTTTCCCAATGGCCGATCAGGTCGGCGAACAGGCTGCGCGCCCAGCCCACGCCGCCCTCCAGAAAGGAAAACCGCAGCCTGGGAAAACGCCGCGTCACGCCGCCCAAAAACAGCGATTTACACACCGCCTCCGCCGACGACGCGAAGTGACCGACATGATTGTAGACGTAGTTGGAGATCGAGGTGCGGCTGCCCCATCCTTCGCCATGGCTGTGGAAGCTGGGGACCACCTTCAACTCCTCGCACTTCGCCCAAACCGGATCGTAATCGTACTCGCTGTCGATGCCGAAGGTGTCGAGCCAGAAGGCATACGGCGCGGCCTGCGGATACTGGCGTGCGGCGGCCGCAATCGGACGTTTGACGTAGCTCGCCATCAGCACCGCGCGCAGCCCCAGCACGTTGACCGCATATTCCAGCTCCTCGATGGCTTCCTGCGGCGTATGCATCGGGATAGCGGCCACGGGCGCGATGCGGTCGCGGTACTCGCCCCAAATCTCCGCGCAATAGGTGTTGAGGGCGCGGCAGGTCGCACGTCTGACGTCCGCCTCCTCGAAATGAGACGCGACCAGCCCCAGGCTGGGATATAGCACGCAGAAGTCCAGGCCCATCTCATCCAGCCGCTCGTACATCAGCCTGGGGAACAGCGAGGTGGCAAGGTCCAGCGTGTTTTTGGTCGGCAGGCCCCAAAACGGCGAGCGCTTGGTGTGGAATTCGCGCCGTTCGGCGGGCGATTGCCGATACCATTTCGAACTGGCGATCGTGCCCTCCAGTGCGGGTCCGACCCGGTCCGCCATCTGCACCCCCGCCAGTTCCTTGACGTAGTCGCGCACCCGCGGCCCGTATTCCACGTGATGGCCGTCCGAGTCGATCACCGGATGAGTCAGATGCTCGTGGATCGCGGCCGATTTGGACTTCGACATTGCCATGGGCCAATCCCCCGAAGCGGTTGCTAACCGACTACTACGGAAGGTTGCGGCCCGCCGTCAAGCCAGCGCGCGGCAGTGATGCTACCCGCAGCCTGACTCGAAGACCGATTGGCTGACGCAAGCCCTCCCGACCACAACTATCGCACAAGCGCGGAATGCCGTTGAGCAAGAAACATCAGTTAATGATTAAGGCGGGCGATGCAGGCAGTGGCCCTCAGCCGCCGGGCGATTCGCGGGCGAATCGCCCGGCCGCCTCTCCCCGTTTGCGGCTGCGGACCGGGTCCGCACCCGCGGGCGAGGACAGAAGAATTTGCCGGCGCATTCTTCTGTCCCGTCACTCACAATCAGTTGTGGGAGAGAAGACGTGAGTGTTTTGGTACGCTTCAAACGCCGACCTTCTTGCGTTCAATAGAGCAGATACCTGGCGCGCAACGAGGCGAAGGCGGTGAGGTTGCTTTGCCAGCGGGCGGCGATGGTGCGCGGGTCGACGCCGTCGCGCAATGATTCAACGATCCAGTGCGCGCCGATCATGCCCACGGTCGCGTCCAGCCGGAAGCGGGCGGGATACAGGCGCTCCAGCGCGCCGGCCAGCTCGATTCCCAGCTCAGGCGAATCGAGCGCCTGGCGATCTTGCAGCACGATGCGGACGCCGCGGCATTGTCGATCCTTGTAAGGAGCCGCGTGCGGAGTAAATTCCGCCGGCGTGAATGCCACGCCCGCGATCGCGCGGCGATTGAGGTAGGCGCACAATCGGTCGCCCTCGATCCATGGCGCGCCGACCAGTTCAAAGGGCGATGCGGTACCGCGCCCGACGCTGACGTTGGACCCCTCCACCATCGCTACGCCTGGATACAAGACAGCCTGCGTCAGCGTGCGTAGATTGGGCGACGGCGCGATCCAGGGCAGTCCCGTCTGGTCGTACCATTCGCGCCGCTCGTAACCCTGCATCGCAATCACCTGCAGGCGCGCGCCGATTCCGGCCTGAACGTTGAACAACCGCGCCAGTTCGCCGATAGTCATTCCGTGCCGCACCGGCATGGGGTAAAAGCCGGTAAACGAGCGCAGGCCGGCCTCCATCACCGGCCCCTGCACGATTGCCGCGCTGAGCGGGTTGGGGCGATCCAGCACATAGAAGTCGATTCCCTTTTGTGCCGCCGCCTCCATCGCATAAGCCATCGTGGTCGCGTACGTGTAAAAGCGCGCGCCCGCGTCCTGCAGGTCGAACACGATCGCGTCCAGGCCGTCGAGCATCCCGTCCGTGGGTCGTTGGGTCGCGCCGTAGAGGCTTATCACCGGCAGACCCGACGCGCCGTCCACCCCCGATGCGATCAATCCTTCACCATCGGCCGTCAATCCATGCTCGGGACTAAAAAGTGTGACCAGCCGCAGCGCGGGCGAGCGGCGCATCAAATCAATTGCGCGTTCGCCATGCGCGTCGACGCCCGACTGATTGGTGATCAGCGCCACACGCAGACCGCGCAGCGGTGCGAAGTTTTCACCGGCGAGCACATCCAGTCCCAACGCAACGGACGGCGCGCGCGGCGGCGCTGCGGTTTGGACTTTGCGCTGCGAGTCAATGTAGCCGTCAAGCAGCGGATTTGATGCGACAATCGCGGCGGTTGAGGCGGGTCCGAGCCGACGCGATACCAGGTCGAGGATCGCGGCGCGCAGCGGGCGCGCGTCGCCGCGGCCGTCGGGGTACACGCGATTGGTCAGAATGATGACGTAGGTTTGCGAGGGCGGATCGATCCACAGCATCGTGCCGGTATATCCGGTGTGGCCGTAGCTGCCCACCGCGGGAAGCTGTTCGCGATTGGAGGCCAGTGCGGCGCCCAGATCCCATCCCAGGCCGCGCAAGCGCGCGGCGAAGGGCGGCGATGCGGGCGCGCTCATCGCGGCGACGCTGGCGGCGCTGAGGATGCGGGCGTTGGCGCTGCGCCCCCCGTTGAGCATCATTTGCGCGAACAGGGCCAGGTCGCGGGCGGTCGAGAACAGTCCGGCATGACCCGCTACGCCGCCCATTCGGCACGCGGTCGGATCCTGCACCTGGCCGACCCGCAATCTGCCGTGCGCTAACCCGGTGGGTGCGATACGTCCCTCGGATGCCGCAGCCGGGCAAAAACCGGTGTCGTTCATGTGCATCGGCGCAAACACTTCGCTCGCACACCAGCGGTCCAGCGTGCGGCCGGAGACGCGGCGCACCAGTTCGCCCAGCACTTCGAAATTGATGTCGCTGTAAATGTAACAGGTTCCTGGCGGACAAACGGGCCGCTCACCGATAATCCGCCGCATCGCCGCACTGTAGCCGGTCCATCGCGCAGTGGTATCGAGATCGGCGCGCAGGCCCGAATAATGCGTCAGCAACTCACGCACGGTGATCGTCGCCTTGCCGTTGGCGGCGAACTGCGGCCAGTAAAGCGCGGCCGGGTTGTCCAGCGCCAGCCGTCCCCGCTCCACCAGTTGCATCACGGCGGTAGTGGTGGCGACGACCTTGGTCAGCGAGGCCAGGTCGAAGATCGTGTCCGTGGTCATCGGCATCTCGCGTGGAGCAAGCTGGCGGGAGCCGAGGGCACGGTCGTAGACGATGCGCCCGTGGTTGCCGATCAGCACGACTGCGCCGGGAATTCGTCCAGCGCCGATCTGCTCCGCCACGATGGCGGGAATCGGGTTGAGGTCGGCGGCGGTCAGGTAGCCGGGAGCCGTCGATGCCGCGGCGCGCGCCGGAATCGACAGCGCAGTGATGATAGCCGCCGCGATCATCGAAAGCAGCGGCGCTGCGAGCCTGCGGCCAGGCCCGATTTGTGAAGTGTCAGGCGGCACAGCGATGCGCAATTGCTATTTCATCAAACCAGCTCCAGAATACACGTTGCGGGGGTTCCAAAGCATCCAGCCGTCGGAGCCGAATTTCTCCGCCGCGTTGATCTGGGTGCGGATCTCGTTGCCGCCAAATTCCCGACGATCGAACGCGTAGTCGCGAAAGGCCTGTAGCCACGGGCGAAACCTGATCGGCGGCAGGCCGGTGCGCTCGCGCGCCCGTTTGAGCGACAGGTAGACGATTTCATAAGGATGGGCGACCGGGTTGCGGTAACCAGGGATGCCGAACTGGTAGCCCGACGGATAGAGCATCGGCGAGATGTAATCGACGCGGGGCCCCAGATCTTCGAGTTGCTGCCCAATTTGCGTATCGTCGAGGTTCCAGTTGACGTAGCCGAAGATGTCGATCGCCAGGAAGACGTTGTAGGGGGTGAGCGCCTTGCGCGCCTGATCCAGGAATTCGTCGATCGCAGCCACCCGGTTGCGCAGCGTGTTGGGCTTGGAGAACACCACGCCGCGTGCGTCGGGGCATCGCAGATAGTCGAACTGGATTTCATCGAAGCCCAGCCGCGCCGCCTCCACCGCGATTGCGATATTGTAATCGCGCACCTCCTGTCTGAACGGGTCGGTCCATCGCAGCCGCTCCCGATCCAGGAAAATGGCGCCGCCTCTGCGAACTGCCAGTTCAGGACGGGCCGTCGCCAGCGGATTGTCCTTGAAGACCACGATTCGGGCGATGGTGTAAATTTGCCGGCGTTGCAGATCCTGCAACAGCCCCTTGATGTCCTTGACCGTAATGACCTGCTGGGCGCCTACCTTGGCCGCCAGCGGCACGCCGCTCAAATAGGGAACCATCCCGCGGTCGCCCTTGACGTCAATCACCAGGGCGTTGAGTTCGGTCGCTTCAATCAGGTTGAGCGCGTTGCGCCGGATGGTGGAACTGCCCACCCCGTAAAATGACAGGTACAGTGCCTTGGGTTTAAACGGCGTCAGTTCAAAATCATAGCTTTCCCTCCTGGGGTCGAGCGCGGTGTTGGCGCGCAGGTAACCGTAAGCGCGCGCCCCGATACGCTCGCCGTGCGCGGAGATGGCGAAGCGGCCGTCGCTATCCGTGCGCACCACTGTGTCGTTCAGCGTCACCAGTGCCCCGGCAATGGGCATCCTGGTGGCCGCATCGATTACCCGCCCGCTGTATCCGCTGGCATTGCCGGCGCACAACAAAGACGCGGCGAGCGCGGCGAATATGACCAGGATGTAAGGAAGTATCGGGCCAAACCCGGAATGCAGTCTGTTCATATTCATTTCAATGCACCCGGCTCGACCGGGTCTCCACCGCACCTCCGCCGACGATTTGCGCAAAAGCCATGCCGCGATCGGAGTTGGACAGCAGATAGCGGGGCAGCGCCATCACGTTGTCAGACGGCCTGCCCGGCCGCGTTCGATCGTAAACGCCGCGACGTATCCGGCACGCACCGCGTGATCGATCAGCTCCTGATCGTGAATTCCGAACGGCCACGCCAGCATGTCGACGTCGACACCCAGATGCTGTTTGATGGCCGCCCTGGCCTTGAGCAGTTGGGTATTTACCAGTTTCGCGTACGCGTCGGGCGTAAGCCGGCGTTTTTCGACCTTGAAGTTGGGATGCCAGAACGTATGCGACTGGATATCGAACAGCCCGGTCTGGTGCAGTTGCCGAAGCTGCTCCCAGGTCATCGCGTAGGACGCGTTGGAAATCGCCGAAGGGTAAACGAAAAGCGTAACCGGCACGCGATAGCGTATCACCAGCGGCAGCATGTCGGTGAAGACGGTGCGATGCGCATCGTCAACCGTGATCGCCACCGAGCGCGGCGGCGGCGGCGGTCCGGTGCCGCGCACCCAGTCGACCAGCGCGCGCAGCGGAATCACGGTGTAGCCGTTGTCGCGCAGAAATCGCAGGTGCGATTCGAAGACCGCGGTCGTGATGGTCATGCTGTCGGCCACCGTTGGGCCAAAGCGATGGTAGAGCAGGATGGCAACACCGCGCTCCGGGATTGGCTGCGAGGCGGCGGCGGGACCCACCGGCGCACCGAGCGCACCGGCAATCAGGCAAAGGAGGGCCACTGCCCAAAGCTGCGCTGGCGCGCAGCGCCGGCGATCGGGGTGCACGGATGCGCGCCTCAATGGAAGCGGCGCATCGACATGGCGTTGAGGACGCGCCGGCGCGCCAGTTCCAGTGCCGCCTGGCGCGGCGTCAGGTTGCCGCTGCGCATCGATTCCAGGACCGCGCGCGTGTTGCGGCGAATCCGCTCCTCGATGGTCTGAAACGCGATCGCCTGGGTGCCGCCGTGATACTCCACCGCGGCACAGATCACGCCGCCGGCATTGACGATGAAGTCGGGCAGGCTGAGGACGCCGCGCTGATGCAGCCGTTCTTCGGCCTGGACTGAGATGGGAATATTGGCGCCCTGGATAACCAGCCTGGCGCGCAGCAGGTCGACGTTGGCCATGGTAATCACATCGGGGCGCGCGGCGGGAATCCAGATGTCGCAATCGACGCCGACGATTGCGTCGCGGTCAAGGCGTTCGCCGCCGGGAAAGTCGCTGACCTTGCCCCCGCCCTCAACGAACGCCGCCAGCGCCGGCACGTCTATGCCCCTGGGGTTGGCGACCGCGCCAGCCGAGTCGCACGCGGCGACCACTATCGCGCCGCGCGCGGCCAGAAAGCGCGCGGCGTGTTTGCCGACTGCGCCGAAGCCCTGCACCGCGACCCGCGCGCCTTTGATCCTGACCGGACAGAAATCCTCCGCGACCTCCGCCGCAATCGCCAGCCCAAAGCCGGTGGCGCCGATTTCGTCCAGTGGAATGCCGCCCAGTTCGCGCGGCAGTCCCGCGGCACGGCCGATTTCGTCGTGAATCCATCCCATCGCGCGTTCGTTCAGCCCCATGTCCGGACCGGGGATGTAATCCTTGAGGTCGCCGATTGCGTGTGCGAAGGCGCGAATAATCAACTCCTTGCGCTCGGGTGGCATCGCCGGATCGCCGGCGATTACCGACTTGGCGCCGCCATGGGGCAGGCCGGCGGCAGCGTTCTTCATCGTCATCGCGCGCGCGAGCCGAAAACATTCCTCCAGCGTGACGTCGGGCGCCATCCGGCAGCCGCCGATCGCCGGACCGGCGGCGACGTTGTCGACCACCACCATCGCGCGCAGATTAAGGCGCGGTTCGTAGATGCCGATTATCTTTGCGGGGCCGAGTTCGTCGGCGAACTGGAAGAGGTCGGTCATGGCCTAGGCTCCGGTTACGGTTCGTCAATCATGGCGATGAATCCTACCGGGCATTCGTGGGCGCACAGACCGCATCCTTTGCAATGGTCGTAATCGAAGACGTAGTTGCTGCCCTCCACGCAATGGTCCCGGGCCTTGAGTACCGAGTTATCCGGACACAGCGTCCAGCAGTTGTCGCACGCCATGCATTCGCCGCATGAAAAGCATCGGTGGCTTTCGGCCAAAGCCTGCGCGGCACTGATTCCGCCTTCGACTTCGACCTCCGCGCTGCGCTCCGCGGCGGGCACAATCGGCGCATCGGCGCGCGGCGCATGATCGAAATAGTTGACGTTAAGTTGGTCCAAACCGATCGGCTGCGGCGTTTTTTCATGCGCCATTGTGGCGTCTCGCAGGAAGGCGTCGATCGCCTGCGCCGCGCGCCGTCCCTCGCCGACCGCGCCACTGACCGTGCCGCACCGGCCGGCGGCGTCGCCGCCGGCAAAGATTCCGGGGTGGCCGCCGATTCGGCCCCACCAATCGGTCTGGAAAAATTCCGCGCGCCCGAGCACCGCTTCCATTCCCTGCGGATCCACGCGCTGTCCGATCGCGGGGATGACCTGGTCGACCTCGAGAATGGTTTCGGTGCCCTCGAAGGCGACCGCCTCGCGCCGTCCGCCGGCGCGCGTCAGCTCCTTCATGTGAACCATCTCGACGCCCACCACGCGCTCGCCGCGAATGATCAGCCGATGTACGCCGCGGCGGTCGTGGATGATCACCCCCTCTTCGAGCGCCTGTCTGATCTCGCGCGGCGCCGCGGACATCGCTTCGTGCGCGGCCACCCCCGGACCGGGCATTGCCTGAAACGTGATTACATGGACCTCGCGTGCGCCCGTAGCTCTAAGCACGCGCGCCAGGTCGATTGCGGTGTTGCCGCCGCCAATGATGGCGACGCGCGAAAAGGCGGGCAGCGCGCCGACCGACAGCCATTCGGTCAACAGGCTCAAGCCGGTGCGCAAATCGTGCGGCACCACGCCGCCCGCGCTCCAGGTACGCGACAGCCCCGTGCCGGGTGCCAGGAATACGGCGGGAAAGTCGCGCCGCAATTCTTCCAGCGAGACGTCGCGCCCGAGCCGATGGTTGGGAACCAAGGCGACACCAACCTCAAGCAGGCGTTGGACTTCGCGGTCGAGCACCTCGCGCGGCAAACGATAAGGCGGCAGCGCCATCCGCAGCATCCCGCCCGCCGCGGCCTGCGCCTCGAACAGCCGCACGCGCCATCCGCGGCGCAGCAGATGATAGGCACACGAAAGCCCCGCCGGTCCGGCGCCGACCACCGCGACTTCGGCCGCGCCGGGGCCGGGCCCGGTGAGCGGATAGGGCCATCCCTGTTCGAGGGCGCGATCGCCCAGCAAGCGCTCGACGCTGTGAATCGCGATCGGTTCGTCGAACTGTGCACGGTTACAGGCCGACTCGCACGGATGATGGCAGACGCGGCCGGTGATCGCGGGCAGCGGATTGGCGCTGACCAGCCTCTCCCATGCCGCGCGCAGATCTTCCACCGCCACCCTGGCCAGCCATGCCTGCGGATCCTCACCCGCCGGACACGCGATGTGGCAGGGCGCGTCGCGGTGGAGATGGACGGGCCGTTTAAGCCGCCAGTCGCCGGTATTCAGCTCCAGCGAGCTGCCGGCTTTAGCATAAGCGCCGCGCGTCAGGGTCAGCATCGCACTCGCCCCCGTCACGCCCAACGCAAGCCGCCGCGGCGCACGGTGTCGGCGCCCTCGCTGTCGCGCGGGTCGCTGCGCGCGCCGCGCAGCCGGTAGAGCTCGATATTGTGGTTGGCCAGGGCCTGCAGATGCTCCAGCTCCTCGCGGGCAGCGGGATCATCCGCAAACAGATGGCGGAAGCGGCCCTGGAGTTTCAGGTAGTCCGTCACCGGCCTGACTTCGCGCAGCGCCATCGCCGCGACCAGCGCGCCGCGCTCCAGTTCGACCAAGGGAAAGATGCCGGTCTGCACCGCCAGGCGCGCGACTTCGATGCTGAGCTCCCCGCCGTGGCCCCAGCCAAGCGGACAGGGCGAATGCACCAGGACGAAGGCGGCACCTTCGATCGCCAGGCCGCGGCGCACCTTTTTGCGCAGGTCCGACGGATAGGCGACGGTGGCGGTGGCCGCGTATGGAATGTGATGGGCGGCGATGATCGAGAGCAGGTCCTTCTTGAGATGGCGCTTGCCCATGCGTTCGCGGCCGGGCGGCGAGGTGGTGGTCATTGCAGCGTGCGGGGTGGAGCTGGAGCGCTGCACGCCGGTGTTCATATACGCCTCGTTGTCGAAGCAAACATACAGTACGTTATGGTTGCGCTCGAACATCGCCGACAACGCCTGCAGCCCGATGTCGAACGTACCGCCGTCGCCGCCCAGCGCCACCACCCGGGTGTCCCGGCCCTGCATCTTGAGCGCCGCTTCGATTCCCGAGGCCACGGCCGGCGTGTTGGCGAACACCGAATGGATCCACGGCACGCGCCAGGCGGTGCGCGGCCACGCCGTGGTGAATACTTCAAGGCATCCGGTGGCGTTGGCGATCACCACGTCGGGCCCGATCGCTTCGGTCACCAGCCGCGCGGCTAGCGCCTGACCGCATCCCTGACAGGCCAGATGGCCCGCGTCCAGGCCGCGGAAGACGGGCTGGCGGCGCTGCAGTTCGGCGGGCGAGTCGGGTGGTGGTGTGACGCTCATGGCGGGGTTGTCAGCGCTCCTGCGGTGGCAGCCGTTCCGGCTCGAGATCGAAAATCGCAAACTGAACCGGTGCTTCATGTGCGATCCGCGCCAGCAGGCGCGGGTAAAGGTCCAGCGGCATGTCGCGGCCGCCCAGTCCGGCGGCGAAATTGTGGATTTTGGGCCGCGACGGAGCTTCGAACAGCGCCGCACGCACTTCCGCCCCGACGATTCCACCGCCGCCGGGCGACAGCGCGCGCTCCAGCACGATCAAATCGGAAAGTCCCGCGCACGCGCCGATCAATTCGGCCACCGGAAACGGGCGCATCGCGCGCAGCTTGATGAGCTTGACGGCACCGAACTCCGGATGGGCCTGGCGCGCGTCGAACAGCGTTCCCATCACCGAGCCGATGGTCAGGATTCCGAGCCGGGCGTCGGGCGGACCGTCGACCGCCAGCAGACCGTCCCAACTGCGGCCGCAGATCGCGGCCCAATCGCGGTCGGCAGCGATGATTTCCTCTCGGGCGCGCAGGATTGCCTGATGATGCGCATGGCGCGCCTCGCTGTAATACTCGGGCGTGACCAGATTGCCGATACTGATTGGATTGCGCGGGTCCAGCGCGCGTGAAAACCGATAGGGCGGCAGAAAGGCATCGACTTGCTCCTGGCTGGGCAGATCGATCGGCTCCAGGGTATGCGTCAGCACGTAGCCGTCGACACAGACCATCACGGGCAGTTCGGTGCGCTCGGCGATGCGAAAGGCTTGGATCGTGGTATCGACGGCTTCCTGGTTGTCGGCGCAATAGAGCTGCAGCCAGCCCGTGTCGCGCATCGCCATCGAATCCTGCTGATCATTCCAGGCCGACACCGGCGCCCCGATCGCGCGGTTGGCACACGTCATCACCACCGGAATGCGCAGTCCGCCGATGTTGTAGAGCACCTCGGTCATCAGCAACAGCCCTTGCGCGGAAGTGGCGGTGTAGGCGCGCGAACCGGCCGCGGCCGCGCCCAGTACGACCGAGGCGGCGGAGAACTCGCTCTCCACGCTGACCAACTCGGCGCGCAATTCACCCTGCGCGATCATGCGCGCCAGCGCCTCCACGATGTGGGTCTGAGGAGTAATCGGATAGGCGGACACGACCTGCGGCCGGCACATCGCCACCGCCCGCGCAATCGCCGCCGAGCCTTCAATCGCTGCGCGCATCGGCGGCTTCCTTCCACAAGCCGGCGGGCACCATTTGCGCCGCCTTGCGCACCAGGCTGAGGTTGCGCTCCAGCATCTCGCCCGCAAAGCGCAGCGCCAGCGCCCGTTCCAGCGCCTGCAACGGCAGCATCTCGGTCAGAGTCAGCAAGGCCGCGAGCAAGGCAGTGTTGGGCACCGGCTTGCCCAGGTACTCCATCGCCAGGCTCGCGGCGGGTATTACCACCACCTGATGGCCGTTGCCGGCAGTGGCCGGTGCAATCGGCCTGGACCAGTTGACGAGAATCTTGCCATGCGGGAGCAACCCCTGCGTGATTCCGGCCGCGTGCAGCAGGGCGTGGTCCTGAAGAATCAGGAAGGCGGGCGCCAGCACCTGGCAATGGCGGTGGACGGGAACGCCAGTGATACGCACGAAGGCGGTCACCGGCGCGCCGCGCCGCTCGGGGCCAAAACTGGGGAAGGCCTGCGCGAATTTACCGCATTCAAAAGCAGCCTGGGCCAGAATATAAGCCGCAATGACGTTGCCTTGGCCGCCGCGCCCGTGGATTCGTATCTCCGTCATCGCCACACCTGTTTTGCGCACGGAGCAAGATGCATGCCCCGCAGTTGATGAGGCGTATGTAGTCGGAGACAAGTGATCGACGGCGAAGCGCTGCTCGATTGCGTCATTTGGAGCCAGCCGATGGCGCTTTTCGACCCAGCTTCACGTCGTATAGCTTGTTTCGTTTGGCCGTCAGGCGCGGCACGGATGATGCGGATGCAGCCGCACCGAGGCGGTAAACGAACGTGTATCAATCCGAATACAAGTCCAAACTGACGACACCGGAGCAGGCAATCGAACTGGTTCCCGCGCGTGGAACGCTTTCGATGGGGATGGCGGTAAGCGAGCCGCCGGCCCTGCTGGGCGCTTTAGAGCAGCGGATCAAGCGGGGCGGAATCGAACAGTTGCGCGTCTATTACTCGCACTCGACGCCCACCGCCGCGCGCACCATCCTGAAGTACGAATACATGGACGTGATCAAGCCGCACGCCTTTTTCCTGACCGCGCCCGAACGCGAGTTGATGCAGCGCGGAGCGCAGGAAGGGCGGCGCGTGGTTTACTATATGCCCGGCAATTTCAGCAGCATGCCGCGCATCCTGGCCGAGGTCGGCATCGACGCCTTCGTCGTGATGGTGTCGCCGATGGACAAGGCGGGATTCTTCAGTTGCGGCACCAACGGCGACTATACCATTCCCACCGCGCGCATCGCCAGGAAGCTGATCGTGGAGGTCAATCCGCGCATGCCGCGTGTGTTCGGCGATTCCGCGGTGCACATCTCCGAGGTGGCGGCGATCGTCGAAAACGAAACTCCGCTGTTCGAACTGCCGGTGCGCCCGACCACCGAGCTCGACCGTATCATCTCAAGGCACATCGTCGAGCTGGTTCCCGATCGCGCCTGCCTGCAGATCGGCGTGGGCGGCGTTCCCAACGCGGTGTGCGAAGCGCTGGTCAATCACAAGGATTTGGGGGTGCATACCGAACTGATGACGCCGCAGCTTGCCGCATTGATCCGCTCGGGCGCGGTGACCAACCGCCATAAGAACATCAATCGGTACAAGAATGTCTACACGCTGGCGGCGGGCGACGCGGCCCTGTACGACTTTCTCAACGACAACTCCAGCATGGAGCTGTATCCGGTCGATTACGTCAACGACCCCTACGTCATCGCGCGCAACGAGCGGGTGATTTCGATCAGTGCGTTCTTGGAGGTGGGGCTGGACGGCGAGGTCAACGCCGAAGTGGTCGCCGGCCGCCAATACAGCGCGCCGGGCGGGCAGTTGGACTTCGTGCGCGGCGCGCAGCTCTCCCGGCACGGCAAGTCGATCCTGACCGCCTACTCGACCGCGGCCAAGGGCAAGCTGTCGCGCATCGTGGCGCGTATCGAAGGACCGGCCACCGATCCGCGCGCCGACACGCAATACATCGTTACCGAGTACGGAGTCGCCGACATGCGCGGCAAATCCATCGCCGAGCGGGCGCAGGCGCTGATCGCGATCGCGCATCCCGACTTCCGCGACGACCTGTACCATCAGGCGCGCGAGCTTGGCTATTTGTAAGATCGACGGCGCACAAGACGAACCGTCCACGAACCCCGCTATTTGAGCAGGGCCAGCCAGTCGCGCAGGGCTTCGCGGGTGGTGCGAAAGGCGATTTCGTCCCACGGGATGTCGGCCGGCGCGAAAAACCGCACCTCGATCGCTTCTTCGGAAATGCCCGGCCTCTGCCCGCCGGGCGAGGCGAGGTAAACCGCGACCGCGGCGTGGGGATTGGCGGGGTCGGCGTACAGTCCCAGATGGCGCTCGATGCGCACCCGCATCCCGACCTCTTCCAGCGTCTCGCGCATTGCCGCCTCGATGGGCGTTTCGCCGAAGTCCACGAAACCGCCGGGGAAAGTCCATTTACCCAACTCGGGTTCGATGCCACGGCGCAGGAGCAGGACCCGGTCCGCCTCGATCACCAGGCAGCCGGCAACCAGTTTGGGCCCCAGGAAATGCACGAAGCCGCATTGCGAGCAGACCTTGTGCTCGCGGCCGTCGGGCAGCAGAATCCGGTCCTGCAGTTGGCCCGCGCACAGCGGGCAGTAGCGGATTCCCTGCGGGTAGCGATGCTGGACGTGATGGTTGACGCGCACGGGCGGATGGCTCATATGCGGACCCCTACGCAGGCAAGCTTACCACGAAAACCCCCGCCGCGCGCCTGCCCACCGCGACGCTTATCGGGCAGGTGTGGTTTGGGTTCAGTCCCGCTGCCATCGGCGCAGATGGACCAGGATGCCGGCCGTCACCATTGCCACCCCCACCATCGCCGCCATCACCACGATCACCAGCAACGGATACTCCTGGGGCGGGACGTGACCCACCTCGATCGCGATGATGCTCGCGGCTGCGGTCAACAACATCGCGCCGATTACGATCAGGAAGTCAGCCACAACTCTCATCATCCTGCACAGTAGCGACAACCGCGGGTTGCAGCCATAGCCGCGCTGCTGCCGAGGTTTGCACGGCGGGTGCGGGATGATTTACCGTTGCGGGAAGCGCTTTTGCCGATGATCGCCGGAATTGACATAGGGGGCTCGACCACCGACGCGGTGGTGCTCGACGTACCCGGGATGCGGGTGGTGACAATCGAACTGACCGACCCAGTGGCGGCCGCCGCCGGTGCGCTGGGCAAACTGGTCAGCGAATGCGGCCTGCGCCTTGACCAAATCACCGCCGTGGCCGCCACCGGCGCGGGCGCGCGCGGCCTGCCCGACACGCTGTTGGGCCGGCCGGTGTTCAAGGTGGACGAATTCACGGCGATCGGCGTGGGCGGTAGCACGCTGGCCGGCAAGGAGTCCGCGCTGGTGGTGTCGCTCGGCACCGGCACCGCGATCGTGTCGGTGCGTCCGGGCCGCATCGAGCATGTGGGCGGCACCGGCGTGGGCGGCGGCACGCTGTTGGGGCTGGCGCGCCATCTGCTGGGCGTCTCCAAGATCGACACGCTGGAAGCGATGGCGGCGCGCGGCGATTTATCGCGCGTCAACCTGACGGTGGGCGACATCGCCGGCGGTCCGCTCGGTGACCTGCCGCCAGCCAGCACCGCCTCCAACTTCGGCAAAGTCGGCAGCGATCCTTCGCCCGAAGACAAGGCGCTGGCGATCATCAACATGATCGCCGAAGTGGTCGCGGTGCTGAGCTTGAGCCATGCGCGCGCGTGCGGCCACAAGGATATCGTGCTGACCGGCAAACTGACGCGCACCATCCAGTTCGCGCGCCGTTTCGCGCACATGGAGCTGATGTTCAGCCGCGGCTTCATCATTCCCCAACATGCCGCCTACGCCACCGCAATCGGAGCGGCCCGCGCCCGCCCGCAATAGGCGCCAGGTCCGGCACGTCAAGGTAGATGGCAAATGGGATGTGAACTGCTCAAGGGGTTTCGGATGCTCGACCTGGCCGATGACAAGGGCGCGACCTGCGGCAAAATCTTCGCCGATATGGGCGCCGAAGTCATCAAGGTCGAGCCGCTGGGCGGATGCCCAACGCGGCGTATTCCGCCGTTCCTGAACGATCGCCCGGGTCCCGACACCTCGTTATACTTTCTCGCCTATCAGGCGGGTAAGCGCTCGGTCACGCTGAACCTGGAATGCGCCGACGGGCGCCGGCTGCTGACCGAACTGGTGCGCAAGGCGGATTTCCTGGTCGAGTCGTATCCCCTGGGATACCTGGAATCGCTGGGGCTGGGCTACCAGGCGCTGGCCGCGGTCAATCCCCGCCTCATCCAGGCCTCGATCACACCCTTCGGCGACCGCGGGCCAGGCAAGGATTACCACGCCGCGGACATCACGATTTGGGCCGCCGGCGGCAACATGTACCTGATGGGCGAAGAGGGCCGCCCGCCGCTGCAGATAAGCCTGCCGCAAGCCGGACTGCACGCGGGCGCCGAAGCCGCCGCGGCGCTGATGATTGCGCATTATCCGCGCCAGAGCACCGGCTGCGGCCAGCATATCGTGGTCGACATGCAGGCCTGTATCGTGTGGACGTTGATGAACGCGCAGGCGTTTCCGATCATGCACGGGGCGTCGATGACCCGCAACGGCGTCTTCTCCGGCGCGCTGCGGCTCAAGCGCAAGATGGTGTTTCGATGCGCCGACGGGCACATCTCGATGCTGCTGACCGGCGGCGCCGCGGCCGCGTCGGTCAAGGCGCTGGTGGAGTGGATGGACGAAAAAGGTTTCGCCGCCGACTGGATGAAACGTCAGAACTGGTCGGTGTGGGCACCGGGCGTAATCAGCGCGGCCACCGACCAGGAAGTCGAGCAGATTAAGGATATCGAAGAGCGCGTCGAGCGCTTCTTCATGACCATGACCAAGCGCGAGATTTACGCCGGCGGGCTCAAGCGGCGCATCCTGCTGTCGCCGGTCAACACGGTGGCGGAAATCGCGGCCGACGAGCAGCTTGCGGCGCGGGAGTTTTTCGTCCCGGTCCGCCACGATATCGACGGCGCAGTTACGCTCACCTTCCCGGGCGCGTTCGCCAAGCTTTCGGCGACGCCGCTGGCCTCGCCCGCACCCGCGCCCAGGCTCGGCCAGCACAACCAGGAGGTCTGGGGCGGTTTGCTGGGGCTCAGCGCGCGCGAGCTTTCGATGCTGCGCGCAAGCGGCATAATCTGACTCGGAGAGCGGCGGCGTATGGCACCTTTCGCGCTGGAAGGAATTCACGTCCTGGATTTCACCTGGGTCGCGGTTGGCCCGATCACGACAAAATACCTGGCCGACAACGGCGCCGACGTGATCAAGATCGAATCCGCCACGCATATCGACGTGCTGCGCGCCGCACCCCCCTATGCCGACGGCAGGTTCGGCGTCAATCGCAGCCAGTTCTTCGCCGATTACAACACTTCCAAAAAGGGCGTGACGCTCAATTTAAACCATCCCAAGGCGCGCGAGCTGGCGCGCCGCCTGGTGCCGTGGGCCGACGTGGTGGTGGAAAACTTCACGCCCAAGGTGATGCGCGCGTGGGAACTGGACTACGAGCATCTGTGCAGGATCAAGCCCGACATCATCATGCTGTCCTCCTGCCTGCAGGGACAGACCGGACCGCAGGCCTCGATGCCGGGTTTCGGGCAGTTGATGGCGGCGTTGTCGGGCTTTTACTACATCTCGGGCTACGGCGATGGCGACCCCGCGCCGCCCTACGGCGCCTACACCGATTACATCACCCCGCGCTTCGCCGCCGCCGTGCTGCTGGCCGCGCTCGACTACCGCCGCCGCACCGGGCAGGGCCAGTTCATCGACATCTCCCAGTACGAAGCTTCGCTGCATTTCCTGGCGCCCGCATTGATCGATTACTTCGCTACCGGGCGCGTGCTCAAGGCGCAGGCCAATCGCAGCGAGCGCTACGCGCCCCACGGTGCCTACCGATGCCGCGACGAAGCGGGCGCCGAGCGCTGGATTTCGATCGCCGTCGGCAGCGACAAACAATGGCAAGGTCTGCTCGAAGTGCTGGGCAATCCACCCTGCGATACACGCTTCGCCACGATGCTGGGCCGGCTGCAAAATTTCGACGCGCTCGACGGCTTCGTCGCCGCACAGGTGAAAGACCGCGAGGTGTGGGAGCTGACCGCGGCGCTGCAGATGGCAGGAGTCGCGGCCTATCCGGTCCAGAGCTGCCTTGACCTGCATCAGGACGACAACCTGGAGGCCTTCGGTTTTTGGAACTGGCTGGAGCACAAGGAGATGGGGCCGGCGCCCTACATGGGCCTGGCGCATCGGCTCAGCGCCACTCCGGGGCAATTGCGATGGGCCGCGCCGACGCTGGGTCAGCACACCGACGAAGTGCTGCGTGAGATGCTGGGGTTGAGCGCAGAGGAAATCGAGCAACTGCGCAAGGACAGCGCGCTCATCTAGCGCCAATGTATATGGCCGAAGCGGCGGCTGGATTATGATGGTGAGGGAGGCTGCGGCCTCCACATCATTGCGAAGGAGTCGTGGCCATTTCACCGCGTAAACAGTTTGGAGCCGCCAGGGGACATCCGGTTTGCGAGTTGCAGCGTATGCAATTCGCTGCGCCCGGCGCAGTGCGTCTGGCGCGGGAGTTGTGGGAAATCCTACGCCGCAAACAGGGCTGCACGTTAAGCCGCCTGTATCGCTCGCCCGCTGACGAAGCGTCGTGGCTGGCGTATTCGGAATGGAACAGCCTGGCCGAGTTGGCCGGCGCCCGGCGCGAAGCGGCCCGCTCGCCGCTTAACCGCCGCTTGCACGCGGCGCTCAAGGCAAGCAGCGAGCGCGCCTATGAGCCGTTCGGCGCGGTGCGCAGCGCGCATGGCATCAATTTCGCCTCCGCCCCGGTGGCAGTGGTGATCGATTTTTTGGAGGAGATGGAACAGCCCGAAGCGGCGCTGGGCTTTCTGGCCGAGGCGCCCGGCTACCTTTCGCACATCCTGATGCATGAGGTGGGCAAATCGAAAACGCTGCTGTGCCTTGCGCATTTCGATACCGTGCATAATGCGGAGCAGGTCGCGCACGCGCTGGCCGAACAGCCCGCGGTGCGCGACTTCAAGCCCGCCGCCGAGTTGTTCATGGTGTGATGGGAACTCAGGGCTGGAACCGGCACGAGGCTTGTGCAAGCTGAACAATAATGGGAGCCGTCGATGCGCGAGCATCCGTGCGCGCGCCAATTTTGAAAATTGGGTGGCGCAAGCCTCGGATGCTCGCGCGTGGTTGACAGGCAGGGACGCCTGTGCCGCCGAGCCGGCCGTCCCGCCGCCGACTCTTTGATTGAATGCGGTACGAACTATTAGTAGCTTCACGCTACTTGCGGTCGCGGCGCAAGTCGGCCTTCATTTCGATCACGACCTTCTTCACCGCGATCGGCGTGATGATCGGGGTGGCCGCCCTCACCATCACAGTGGCCGTGATGAACGGCTTCGAGGCCAACCTGCGCAACCGCATTCTGAGCCTTACCCCGCAGGTGCAGGTGGTACGCTACGGCGCGATGTCCGATTACGCGGCGGTGGCGTCCGCGGCGATGAAGATTCGGGGCGTGACCGGCGCCGACCCCTACATTATCGGGCAGGGGATGCTGACCTCGGCCAGCGCCGCGCGCGGCGTGGTGGTGCGGGGAATCGATCCCTCCAATCCCGCCGCAGTCGCCGACCTGCGTCGCTATCTGGAGCGGGGCAGCGTGGCCAGCCTCAACGCGCCGCCGCCGTCATCCACCGGCCCGGCGAACGTGCCGCCAGCGGACGCAGCAATTGCCATCGGTTCGGTGCTGGCCGATAAACTGCATGTCCACGTGGGCGACCAGGTGCGGCTGATCTCGCCGATCTCGGTGGCTGGCGGCGAGATCAACGCCACCAGCGCGCCCTTTCGCATCGGCGCCACCTTTCTGTCCGGCGTGCAGTTCATCGATGAAACCGTGATCTTCATGGAACTGCATCGGGCGCAGGCCTTCTTCGGGCGCAAGCAGCAGGTCGACGGCGTCCAGGTCCATCTGGCCAATCTCGACGACACCTGGCGCGTGACCGCCGCGCTCAAGAAACTCTTTCCCTTTCCGCCCTACCGCGTGCGCAACTGGATCGAAATCAATCAGGCGGCATCGGCCGGCTTCGCGATGCTCAAGCGGGTCTACAGCCTGGTGCTGATGATGCTGATCGCGGTGGCCGCCTTCAACCTGGTTGCGATGCTGATCATGGTGGTGATGGAAAAACGCAAAGACATCGCCATCCTGATGACGATGGGGGCCACGGCTGGCGCGGTGCGCCTGATCTTCATCATCAAGGGCTTGATCGTGGGTGCGATCGGCACCGGTGCGGGAGTGATTCTGGGCATCGCCGGATGCCTCGTGCTGGCGCGCTACCACTTCATCCATATACCGCGCGAGATCTACGGCATTTCGACCCTGCCGGTGGCGCCCTCGCCGGCGGCCTTTGCCTGGGTGGCGCTGGCGGCGATGGCGCTGTGCTTCGTCGCCGCTTTGTATCCCGCGCGGCAAGCCTCGCGGCAGTTGCCGGTCGAGGTTATCCGTTGGGAATGATTCCCAACGCACAGGCGCAAGTCGCCTGCGCGGTTAGGCGATACTGCGGAAAGCCGGCGCCGCCGGTCTTTACTCGCGGGGCGGGGCCGAATCGGGGCGGGGCTTGCCCGCTATCTTGGACTTTCGGATCACCAGCGTTTCGTGACCGCGCACCTTGATGGTGCGCGCGGGCTCGGACAACGGCGCCTTGCTGATGGCGGGGCGCTCCTCGCGCAAACGGGCCGCGCCTGCGCCGCCGCGTTTGCGGCGCCAATTGCTGAGCTCCTTGGAAAGTTTGGAGGCCAGGTCGCTCTCGCCGATCCCGGCCCCGGCGTCTAGCGCGTCGCTATCCGCAGGATTGTGTGACGATTCTGGGGAACTCATTTAGCTCCCTTCTCCCCTGAGGCAAATTACCCACCTTCGAACCATAGAACTATATGGGTCCGGTTGGGTCGGCTTAGGTTGGTCGGTTCTGACTTGGAAGGCCAAAAATTTTACAAGAGTTCTATGCTATCCCTGCTTGGAAGGAATCGGAATTGGGACGGTTCGGAATGGGTCCTCGGCCGTTTGCGGTTCTTCGCCTGCTGTGGTTTCAGTCTACGCCAACTGCCTCACTGTGGGAAGATACTCTGCATGCGCAACGCCAGGCCCAGATCGCCGGCGATCCGCAGCTTGCCGCTCATGAACAGCATCTGGCCATTGGCCTTGCCGCTGACCATGTCGAGGTAGTCCTGCGCCGCCATCGAGATGGTGATGTTGGGCGAGGGATGGGTGCCCTCTTTAACATCACAGGTCTCATTCTTGATCGTCACGTACCACTTGCCGCCGCCATCGCCGGAGAGATCGAACTGGTAGACGGCATCCAGGCCCTTGGCGGCTTCCTTGTTGAAAATCGTCGGCATCTGAGCGAACGCCTCTTTGCACGATTGAACTTCCGCCATGGCTGCCTCCTTGGAATACCAGCTTGCCGAATACGATGCGGCGTTGGATACTGCGGCCATCTAAGCGCCGGATCCGAAACTTGTCAACACATTAAGCATACGGCTAAAAAATTTTTCTCCGCCGCGGTTGTTGCGCCGCACGCTCCCTGTTTGCGGCCCGGGCTAGAAACTGAACACTCCCTTGGGCACCACCCGGATCAGATTGGTGCGCACGCGCACGTTGGCGGCGGATTCGGCCACCGTCACGGCGTGCTCCTTTTCGGCTTCGGTGCTGACCTGCCCGCTCAGATAGGCGTCCTTGCCGATCACCTTGGCGGTTACCTGGCTCAGGCCCGCGCTCTGAAGTTGCGCGTTGATTGCGGCCTCGCTGCGCGCCCATTCGGCGGTGTCGGTTTGCAGGGTATCGATCACGTCGGTCACACCGTCGACGCTCTTGGCGGTGGCCACCGCCAGTCGGCGCTGCTTGTCGTCGAACACTTTGCCGTACAACGTCACCACGCCGCCGCCGTTGGTATACACCTTAACGCGCCCCAAGCGGCGATCGGCGCGCAAGCGCTCCTGCACGCGGGCCAGCAGACTGGGCCGGGGCGGCGGAGGCGCAATCGCGCGATGGCGCCGGCGCGGGCGCGGCCGCGCTTCGGGCGCGGCCGGCGCGGGAGCGGGCGGCGCTTCAGGAGCCATGGCGGGCGGCGGTGCGATCGGCTCCTTTGCGGCCAGCGCCGGGCTTGCTTCGGGCGCGGCGGCGGGCGGCGCCGGAGCGCTGGCGTATTCGGGAGTCTCGGCGGGACCGAGATGGGCGATCTTGTCGGCCAGCGCCGCTTCCACTGACGCTCGTTCGGCTTCGTTGCGCGCCATCACCACCGGATAGCTGACTTCGACCGAACTGCCGCTGAAGGGCGCAAAACGCCATCCCATCATGGTCTTGATCAGCTCGGCGTCCAGCGCGGGATTGGGCGCAGTGGAGGTCTTGACCGAACCGGCGACCACTTCGCCAGCGGGATTTACGGTCAGCGTCGCCAGCACCCCGTCGGAAAACCCGCTGTCGCCCGAGATCGCCTTCTTGTAGACATCAAGCACCGCCGCCGAATTCGCGTTGAACAGCCAAGTTGCGGCCTCGACGTTGCGCGCCGGGTCGGACGCTGACTCCCCGGTAACCTGCACCGGTGTGTTGACCGCCAATTGCGCCAGCGGTCCGGTTATGGCGGGAGAGGCGGCCGGCGACGCTTCCGGCGCGGGCGCTTTGGGGACAACCCCGGTGCGGTTGAGATGAATCGCGAACCACACGCCTGCTGCCAACGCGACCACCGCCGCCAACACGTATCCGCTGAGCGCGAAGAATCGGCGCGAGGTCGAGGGCGGTTCGGGGCCCTCGTCGTCAAAGGTCTGTCCCGCCGGTTGTTCGGCTGCGGATTGCAGGACGGTCTGGCGCGGAATGGTGAAGGACGGCTGCGGCGGAGGCGGCGGGGGCTGTGAGGGAGGGTTCAGGCGCGCCCCGCAAAACGAGCAGATCTCCTCCCCCGGCAGCGCTTTGCCCCCGCACACCGCGCATTCGATGGACGGCTCTTGGCCTGCCGCAGCGGGCATCTGGGTGGTGGCGCGCCCGGCGGCTTCCGCCGGTACCAGTTGCGCACCGTCATTTGGACAAAACCGCTCCGCGTCCGGATAGGTGACGGAACATTGGGGGCAGCGCTTCATGGGCCTTCTCCCGGTCGCCTTGGATTCTCCTTCAAGGATATTAGGCCCGCGCCTTGCGCAAAAGCATCCGCAGGGGCCGTCAGTTGTCAGCCGGGAAGGATAGATAGATTAATGCATCGCACCGAAATGAATGTTAACCGCGGCTTGCCCCGTAACGGTCATCCATCATCATCATCGAGGCCGACTATCCCCGACCCCGGATCCCTGCAACGCGAACAATCAGGACTTATCCTCCAGGCGGAATCCCAGCTCGATGTGAACCTGGAAGACCGGCTCGGAATTGTTGTTCACCGCGCCGCGGATGCCCTTGACCTTGAACCAGTCCAGATTGCGCAAGGTCTGCGAGGCCCTCTTGAGCGCGTTGCGCACGGCCTGCGACACGGTGTCGCCGGAGACTCCAACGATTTCAACTACGTCGTACGTCTGGTCCGCCATGTTTGTCCTCAAAGGTAAAGGCGCAGGTGCGACCCGGCCCGATTCAAACGGGCTGTCCCTCCAGCCGGAAGCCCAGCTTGATGCTGACCTGGAAGACCGGCTCGGAGTTGTTTTTAACCAGTCCGCGGATCTCGGTGACTTCGAACCAATCGATGTTGCGCAAGGTCTGCGAGGCCTTCTTGAGCGCGTTGCGTATCGCCTGCTGAACGCTGTCTTCGGAAACCCCGACCACGTCGATAATCTTGTAGGTGTTGTTCGGCATTTTTTCGTCCTCCCCAAATTGGCCGTTCCTCTCAACTACTAGGTGGTGCGGCCGACGGCAAGCAAATTCGCATCGCGCACGCCGCCTGTTTTCCTGTCCAATGGCGGTTCACCGGCCGCCGCCGGCAGAAATCGATCCGGGCCGATGAAACGAAACGGCGAGGACGGCGGGATCCTCGATGGTTCGCATGTCCAGAGTGAAGGCGCCCTCGGAGATGCGGCCGATGACGGCCGGATCGGCGTGGCGGAACATCGCGGCCAGCGCGTCGGCGGAATGCACGGGATGGGTGATGCGCAGCACGCGGGTTTCGATTTCGCCGCCCGGCATCGCACCCGAGCCGATCTCGGATGAGGATGGAGCAACCTCGATCAGGAAGTCGGCGCCCAACCGCTGCATCAGGATTTCGCGCGCGCGCCGGGCGACGATTTCAAGTTCCTGCGGCGTGCGCGTCAGCAGCCGCAGCACGGGCAGAGTCTGAGTCAGGTCGGCGGCGCGCAGGTAGATGCGCAGGGTCGCCGACAGTGCGGCCAGCGTCAGCTTGTCGCAGCGCAGCGCGCGCCTAAGCGGATTGGCGCGGATGCGTTCAATTAGATCGCGCCGGCCCACGATAATTCCGGCCTGCGGGCCGCCCAGCAGCTTGTCGCCGGAAAAGGTCACCAGCCCGGCGCCGGCTTCGATTCGCTCCCTGACCACCGGCTCGCGATGCAGCCCGAAGCGGCGCAAATCCACCAGCGCGCCCGAGCCCAGGTCCTCCATCACCGCCAGCCCGCGCTCGGCCGCGAGCCGGCAGAGCTCGGCGATTGACACTTCGGCGGTAAATCCGATCACGCGGTAATTGGAGGGATGCACCTTGAGCAGGAGCGCGGTTTCGGGACCGATCGCACCGGCATAGTCGTGCGGATGGGTGCGGTTGGTGGTGCCGACTTCGCGCAGGCGCGCGCCGCTTTTGCGCATCACGTCCGGGATGCGGAAGGAGCCGCCGATCTCGATCAACTCGCCGCGCGAGACAATCACTTCGCGTCCTTCGGCCAGCGTGTTGAGCGCCAGCAGCACGGCGGCGGCATTGTTGTTGACCACGGTCGCCGCCTGCGCGCCGGTCAGCGCGCACAGCTCCTCCTCCACCATCCGGTCGCGCTCGCCGCGCCCGCCCTTTTCCAGATCGTATTCGAGCGTGATCGGCGAGCGCGCCGCCGCGCCGAGCGCATCCACCGCCTCCTCGGCCAGCAGCGCCCGCCCCAGGTTGGTATGAATCACCACGCCCGTGGCATTGATCACGGGCCGCCAGGCGGCGCTGTCGGCGGCGATGCGCGCGGCGGCGCGGCGCACGACCTCCCGCACGATCGCCTCGCGGCTATCGGCCGCCGGCTCGTGTCCAGCGGCAATCGCATCGCGCAGCGCGTCCTGGACGGCGCGGACGATCGAGGTCAGATAGCTGCGGTTGAAGCGGTGTTGCGCGTCGGCCGGCAACGCCCGGATACATTCGTCAACCGAAGGCATCCGGCGCAAAGTCCGGGCAAGGTCGTCAGCGCTCGGCGGCATCGGCGCACCGTTTCGATCAATCCTGCTCTTCGACCTCGAATCCCATGCGCTCGATCATTTCGCGGGTGGCGGCAACGGCCAGACCGGGCGTGGTCAGGTAGCCGTCGACGAAGATCGAATTGACGGCATAGAGCGCATAGCCCTGCAGTTCGCCAAGATTGAGTTCGCGCCCGCCGGCCGCCCGCACCTCGCTGGCGGGATTGAGCAGCCTGAACAGGCACAGCGCCTTCAGACAGGCCTGCGGCGTCAGCTCGCGGCGGCCCTCCATCGGCGTGCCCCTTATCGGGTTGAGAAAATTCACCGGCACCGAGTCGATGTTAAGCCGGCGCGTCGCGTAGGCGAGATCGAGCAGGTCGTCCTCGCTTTCCCCCATCCCGACGATTCCCCCCGAGCAGGTGGCAAGGCCGGCCTCGCGCACGTTTTCGATGGTCCGCACCCGGTCATCCCAGGTGTGCGTGGTGCAGATGCTGGGATAAAAGCGGCGGCTGGTGTTGAGGTTATGATTGACCCATCCGGCGCCCGCGCCTTTGAGCGCGTCGGCCTGCTCGCGCTCCATCAGGCCCAGCGACAGGCAGATCTCCAGCTCCGGGAAGCGCTCGCGGATGCGCTCGCAGGTCTCTCCGAAATGCTCGATGTCGCGGGCGTCGGGGCCGCGCCCGCTGGTCACCATGCAGTAGCGGCGCGCACCGGCCTGCGCGGCGCGATCGGCGCCTTCCACCAGTTGCTGGATACTTTGCAGCTTGTAGACCGGGATGTCGGCCCTGGACAGGCGCGACTGCGAGCAATAGCCGCAGTCCTCGGGGCAGATTCCGCTGCGCGCATTGCGCAGCATGCACAGCTTGACGCGCCGTCCGAAAGCGGCTTGCCGCACCCTGAGCGTCGCGGCCAGCAGGTCGCCCAGACGCTGGTCGGGGCAATTGAGGAGCGCACGCGCCGTTTCGCGATCCAACTCGCCACCGCTCAGCACATCCTCGACGATTCGGTCCAAATCCAGGTCTTCGAACTTCACCATTAACGCACCTGCCAGTTTTTGCGCCGCGCTATGATATCGCCGTTGCGCCTAGCGGGCTACCCGCGCCGCGGCCAGAACGTGGAGCCGGGAAATGAGGAAGGCGGCCGCGGCCAGCGTGATGCATCCGGCAATCACCACCGCCAGTTCAGAGCTGAGATGCTGGCCGATGAAACCCACCTCCAGGCTGCCCAGCGGCGCCAGACCCATCAGCGACATCGTGTACAGACTCATCACGCGCCCGCGCAGCTCGTCGCTGACGAATAGCTGCACCAGCGTGTTGGTCGAGGCGACATAGTTGATCATCCCCGCCCCCACCATCATCTGCGCCGCCATCGACAACACCATCCAGCGCGACAGGCCGAACACCACGATCGCCGACCCCAACAGGCAGGCGCCGGCAACCAAATGCTGGCGGATTTGCGCCGGCTCGCGTGAGCGCCAACTGAGCACCACTGCGCCGGCCAACGCGCCGATACCCTGGGCCGCCATCAAAAAACCGTAGGTGCGCGCCTGGCCGTGGAGGATGTTGCGGGCGAACACCGGCACCAGCACCGAATATTGCATTCCCAGTCCCATGATCAGCGCGATCGCAATCAGCAGGTTGAGCGTGGCCGGATGATGCGCTGCGTAGGCAAAGCCCTCGCGCACCCGCTTGAGCATCGTCGCGCCGAAGCGCTGGGTGCGGCGGGCCGGCAGATCCATTTCGAGCAGGCTCCAGATTACCGCCAGGTAGCTGACTCCGTTGAGGAAAAAGCAACCCGCTTCGCTGACCGCCATCAGCAACAGGCCGGCGACCGCCGGTCCGATCGCGCGCGCACCGTTGAAGGTCATCGAGTTGAGCGCGATCGCGTTGGGCAGGTCCTGGCGGCTGCCGCCCACCATCTCGACCAGAAATGCCTGCCGCCCGGGCAGGTCGAAGGCGTTCACCAGCCCATTGAACGACGCCAGTATGATGATGTGCTCGACGCGCACCACCCTGGTCCAGGTCAGCGCCGACAGCACGAAGGCCGAGCACATCAGGCAGGTCTGCGTGATTACGATCAGGCGGCGCCGATCGACGTGGTCAACCACCACGCCGGCAAACACCGTCACCAGCAGCAGCGGCACGTAGCTGGAGAAAGACACCAGCCCCAGCTTGAACGGCGAATTGGTCAGCCGCAGCACCAGCCAGCCCTGCGCCACAATCTGCATCCAGGTGCCGATCAGCGAAGTGAGCTGGCCGAAGAAGAACAGGCGAAAGTTGCGATGGCGCAGGGCGCGGAACGCTCCCAGCCTGGAACCACCCTCAAGGCTCGGCGCCGGTGTGGCGCCGTGCTGGTCGGGAAGCGATGGTGCTGCGGGCTGTTGCATCGGGGCTGCGCCGATTGTGGCAAAGCGCGGCGCAGGAATCGAGTAACGCGCCGGTCATGGCGCGCCAACGCGGTCGTAACAAAACGGCGCATCGCCGCCTGAAAACGCGGCTAACGGTTCAACACCACACGCGCAGTTTCATACGCCGGCGAGAACGGGATCGGGGTTGGTTGCGTCCCGGGAACCGGCGTCTGCCTAAAATCGCGGGCCGCGCATGCCGGGCGGACGGCTTGCGGAAGCGGCGCTCTTGATGACATCGGTTACGACCTGGTCGCCCGCACGGAGGTCGCCGCTGAGAATTTCGACATAGGTGCCGTCATCCAGACCGGCCGTCACCGCTATTCGCTTGAGCCGCCCATCGCGCAGCACCCAGACTCTTTTTTGCTGGCGGCTGTGGCCCTCCGAGACCACGCCGGGCGGCTGCGCTGTGCCCGCGCGCTGCTCGGGTCTGAAGCGCAGCGCCTGGATGGGGACGCGCAGCACGTCTTCGCGCCGCGCGGTGACGATTGTGACGTTGGCGGTCATGCCGGGTTTGAGCAACAGCTCGGGATTGGAGACGTTGATCACCACATCGTAGGTGACCACGTTCTGCACTGTGATCGGCGCCTGGCGCACCTGTCCCACTACGCCCTCGAAATCGCGCTCGGGAAAGGCGTCCACGCGGAATGTCGCGCGCTGGCCGTCCTTGACGTAGCCGATATCGGATTCGCTGACGTTGGCATCGACCTGCATCTGGGTCAGGTCCCTGGCGATCAGGAACAGGGTCGGGGTCTGGAAGCTGGCCGCCACCGTCTGGCCCACGTCAACGTTGCGCGACACGACGGTGCCGTCCACCGGCGAGACGATGTTGGTGTAGTTGAGGTTAACCTCCGCCTGTTTGAGCAGCGCCTCCTGCTGGCGGATGAGGGCGCGGTCGAGGCCGACCTGCGCCTCGGCCATCCGCCACGCGCTCTCGGCGGCGTCGGCCTGGTCCTGGGAGATGGTATTATTGCGCACCAGCACGCGGTCGCGCTCGAAGGTCAACTTCTTGTAGGCCAGGTCGGCCATGTCCCTTTTGAGTTGCGCCCGCGAGTTCTCAAGGTTGGCGCGCGCCTGATCGACCTGGAACTGGAAGGTGCGCGGATCGATTTTGGCGATGAGCTGGCCCGCTTTGACCGGGGAATTGAAGTCGGCGTAGATTGCCTGGATCGGGCCGGAGACGTATGTCCCGACCTGGACGGTCGTGACCGGGTTGACCGTCCCGGTGGCGCTGACCGTCCTGACCACAGCGCCGACGGTGACCGGCGCCGTCACATACTTGGTTTGCGGGGTGGCGCCAAAGTACAGGTAGCCCGCCACCAAAAGCGCAACGATCACGAACAGCGCCAGGGACCAGGACTTGATAGCTCGCCGCATGGGAATCCTACAAATCTGCCACTGCCTTCATAGTTTCCCCCTGTTGCTCGCTTTCGGCCAGCCCCGCAACGGATTTGCTCAATCGGCACGCGGGGCAACTGAGGAATCATCGCAATGGACCATGCTCAACCGCCGCTGAACGGAATCAAGGTAATCGATCTCACCCGCTACCTGGCCGGACCCTTTGCCACGCAGATTCTCGGTGATTACGGCGCCGAGATTATCAAGATCGAACCGCCCGGCGATTCGCGCGCGCAACTGGGCTCGGGCGGCGGCGCCGACAATTACTTCTTCCTGTGCACCAATCGTTCCAAGAAAAGCGTGGTGCTCGATATTAAGAAGGACGAAGGCCGCAACGTCCTGTTACAACTGGCGGACTCGGCCGACGTGCTGATCGACAACTTCCGCCCCGGCGTAATCGAGGAAATGGGCTTCGGTTACGATGCCCTATCTAAACGCAATCCGCGCATCATCTGTTGCAGCATCTCGGGCTTCGGCTCGAGCGGTCCGCTGCGCAACAATCCGGGCTTCGACCAGATCGCGCAGGGGATGTCGGGACTGATGAGCGTAACCGGCACGCGCGAGAGCGGCCCGATGCGGGCGGGAATCGCGATTTGCGATCTGTTGGGCGGAATCTTCGCGGTGCAGGGCATCCTGCTGGCGCTCCAGGTGCGCCATCGCACCGGCCGCGGTCAGCGCGTGGAGACCTCGCTGCTCGAATCGATCGTCAGCATCCTGAGCTGGTCGGCGGGCATTTACTTCGAAACCGGCAGGAATCCCGAGCCGGCCGGCAACCACCATCCACTGGTGTCGCCGCACGGCACGTTCCAGGCCGCCGACCGCCCTTTCAATATCTCGGTCGGCAACCAGACGATGTGGAAGAACTTCGTGGCCTTGATCGGACGCCCCGACCTGGACAAAGACGAGCGCTTCCTGGGCGTGCGGCGGCGCGTCAAGAACCGCGCGGCGCTGACTGCCGAAATCAACGCTGCCCTGGCGGCCCATCCGGCCGATTACTGGATCGATGAGCTGAACAAGGCGGGCATTCCCGCCGGTCCGATTCTCACGATGGAAGAGCTGTTCGCGCATCCGCAGATCGCTGCGCGCGAGATGCTGCTGCGCATACCCCATCCGACGTTGGGAACCTTCCTGACCACCGGCCTGGCGGCCAAGCTGACCGAGACGCCCGGCCGGATCACGCGTCCGCCGTTGTTCGGCGAACATACCGACGAAGTCCTCGCCGCCCACGGCATCGGCCCCGACGACCGTGCCCGCCTGCGCGCCAACGGGGTGATTGTGTAGCAAGGTCGCATGGCTTCGTTCTTGCCCGCTGCAGCTTGGGCGGTGTAATTGTCCAGGCGGCGTCGAACGAGCGGACCACGTCCAACGAGCGGAACTCAGGAGTCAGTCACGATGGACCTGCGCGACAGTCCCGAAGAGGCTGCATTCAGACAGCGTGTGCGCGAGTTTTTCCACACCAACCTGCCGCGCGGATGGCGCGGAGTCGGAGGCGGTACCGGGATGGCACGCACGGCGGCGGAGCGCGACTTTTTGCGCGATTGGCAGCAGCGCCTGAACGCCGCCGGACTGCTCGGTCTGGAATGGCCTAAAGAGTACGGCGGTCAGGGCGCCAGTGCAGCGCAAGTCGCAATCTATGCCGAAGAAGCGGCCGCCTGCGGTGCGCCCCAGCCGCTCAACGTGTTGGGGCTGGCGCTGGCTGGGCCGACCATCATGGCCCACGGCACGCCCGAGCAAAAACAGCGCTATCTGCCCAAGATCCTGAGCTGCGAGGAAGTCTGGTGCCAGGGTTTTTCCGAGCCCAGCTCGGGCTCCGACCTTGCCTCGTTGCGCACGCGCGCCGAGCTTAAGGGCGATCACTTCGTCGTCAACGGCCAGAAAGTATGGACCACCTACGCGCACCTGGCCGACTACTGCATGCTGCTGGCGCGCACCGATCCCAACGCCCCGCGCCATCGCGGCATCAGCTTTCTGCTGGTCGACATGAAAACTCCCGGCGTGACGGTCAGGCCGCTGCGCCAGATGACGGGCGAGGCCGAGTTCAACCAGACGTTTTTCGACAATGTGGTGGTGCCGCGCGCCAACCTGCTGGGCCCGCTCAATGAGGGATGGCGCGTGGCGATGACGACGCTGGCCAGCGAGCGCGGCGGCGCGGGCGGTATCGCAATGGGTGCGCGCTACTTCGCCACGCTGACCGCGATCGTGCAGTTGTCCCGCCAGGTCAACCGCAACGGCAAGCCCGCCGTCGAAGATGCTCTGGTGCGCCAGCAACTGGCGCAATTCTTCGTCGATGTATGCGGACTGCGATACACGGCCAGCCGCATCGCCACCATGCTGCGCCAGAACACCGGCAGCGGCGTCATGTCCTCGATCATCAAGCTGACCTGGTCCGAACTCAATCAGCGGATGCAGAACTTCGTGATGGAACTGCAGGGCCCCGCGCATCAGTTGGTCGCCGGCTCGCCGCACACGATCGACGAGGGGCGCTGGCAGTACGAGTTCCTGCGCTCGCGCGCCAACACGATCGAGGCCGGAACCTCCGAAATCCAGCGCGGCATCCTGGCCGAGCGCCTGTTGGGCCTGCCGCGCGGGCACTGAACTTAAGCGCGCTGCAGAATCTCGACCCAGTTGCCGTCGGGATCGCGCACCATGAAGACCGCTACCAACGGCCCGCCCGGGCGCGCCAGCCCCACCCCGGGGTTGACGCCGCCTTTGGCCATCAGCCGCTCATACTCGGCTGCACAATCGCGCACCTGGATAGTCAGATACCTGAAGCCGATTCCAGCCATCGCCGCAAGTGCGCCGAGCGGATCGGGCAGCGCCTGAGTCTGGACCTGATGGGCAGCGTGATCGGCGCTCACGGTCAGGATGGTGCGGCCCAGACGATAACGTCCGGCGGCGATTCGCTCCGCGCCCAGCACCTCACCGTAAAAGCGATCGAACGGCGCCGGATCGCTGACGCCGACCCGAAACTCGATCTGCTCGACCTGATCGTGGCCGGGCGGCACGAAGCAAAGCAGATTGCCGTCGGGGTCGGTCAACGTGCGCGGAGCGCTGGTCGTGGGGTCGGCGATGGTCAGCGACTTGTAGCCTGCGGCGGCGCGCGGCGGCAGCGGATCGGCCGCATGCCACAGCTTCAACACCGACCCGTTGAGCGCATAGCGCGAGAGCTTGAATTTGGGCCCCATCGGCGTGGTTCCCTGAAAGGTGAGGCCGAGCTCGCCGCCGTAGAAGTTGTGCATGACCTCCGGCTGGTTGGTGAACAGACCAAAATCGAGGCACTTGTTTTCCAGTTCCATCGAACACCTCCGTAAGGCGGCGCGCGCCTACTTGAATGCGGGCAGAACTACCTTGCCGAACATCCGCATCGTGTCCATCGCCATCGCCGCCGGCATCAGGCCTACCCTGAAGTGGCACATCAGGCGGTCGACGCCGTAGCGCTCGAAAACCCTGCGCGACTCGATCACCTGCGGCGGAGTTCGGGTCACCACCATTGCGTTCTTCTTGACCTCTTCATAGGGGGTCCGCCGTATCGCATCATAGATCAGCAGCCGGCAGACCGCCGATCTGAGCCGCATCGTGGTCGTGATGCGCGACAGCAGCACCTCGGGCGCGGAGCACCATAAATAGCGGCCGGTGAAATGATGCTCGACGATCCAGCAGGAGTCGAAGCCCTGCTCCCCGGCGTAGCCGATCTGTGCGATGACGTCGGCGTACAGCCGGGGTGACCTTGTCGGGACCTGGCCGGCACACCTCCTCGGTCTTCGCGCCGGCCTCCTGCTCGCGCAATACCCCGATGATCTGTTCCTCGCTGAAGCGAGTTCCCTTCATCGCCCGTCTCCTTTCCGGCGACGAACTCTACATCATTTCGGGAGAGTTTTCGGGGAGCAGGCCAGGACTAGAAGGCTCCGTGAGAAGCACTGAACCGCTAGCAGGCTCCTCCAGAGCTTTAGCGAATTTTCAATTCCTCGTCGAACTGACGCCAGTATTCCGCTTGCTGCGTCGCAGCATCAATCTCGCCTCTGGCCCACTCTCGTATTCTGCGCAGCGGATGGCTGAGAAATTTCCTGGCGACTTCCGCTTCTCCCTCCTTCTGCGGCGCCATCGGTCCAACGTAGCTTCTAAAGGAACCAACGCCGGCACAAAATTCGTGAAAAGTCCGATCATCGTTCTCAAAGCGCGTTAGTACGAATTCGGTCAGCGGCGGAACGATCGGCTGGCCGTTCGGGTCCAAGAACGGAACTGGAAGATGTCGCGCTAGGCGACGTGCCCCTTCAACACCCGCTTTGCTGAGCCAATTCTTAACCACCTCGACCGGCAAAGCATTGATAATTCCCCTGTGCAAACCAACAAAGAAGTAGATGCCGAGCTTCGGATGCAACACCACTTGGCCCAATTCGTCCATGACGATCTGCGCATTAGCTCGGGCGATCTTCGCTAGGATACCTTCTGCCGCCCCAGAGAGCACAAAATTCTCCGCTAAGGTTAGGCTAGCGATTCGTGCAGCCCGCGCTGGTTCCGTATGAGACAGAGCCTCTAACACACCCGACCACCAGTGCGGCTCAACGTTCTTGGAACTCGCCGCCGCTTCTATGATCTTCCATGCTAGCTTGCGCGACTGATCACTTGAGAATGCCACGCCGGCATCGTTCTTTAGCGAGCCCAGCCGCAGGCCCAGAAAAGAAATCGCGCGGCGCACAGCCTGTTCATTTCCTTTCATCGAGGCGTCAATAAAGCGCTTGAGCACGTCGCAGAGTTCGGTGTCATTCAGGGGTCTACCTTCAACGCCGGTGCTGAAAACATCGAGGCACGCAACATCCAATCGGCCCTTGTCAACTAACCTCAACACCCTTTGGATAGCATGAGTCCGCTGGCCACCGACCAAGCACATTTCAAAGGCAACTCTAGGACTTTGCTCTTCGAGTTCGTCAAACAGCCGATTCAAACCTTCCAAGTGGCGCGGATGCTGCTCCAGTAAGCCGGCTACGTAGCCGCGGCCCAGCGCGCTATTTCCTGATTGTCCGCAGGCAATCAGGATGCGCTCAGAATAATTGGCGTCGGAGTCGAGTTTGCCCAACTCAACACCCAAAGTCACGGCGCTCTTCGCCTCTTCACTACAGAGCCAGTCGATGTTGCGCGCGAACAGCTCACGGTCCTTTACGAGTTGTTCCGCGATCTGAATCACCTCGGTCAGCCATTCCGATTCGCCGCCGGTCACACGGTGATGCCATGGTTCCTTGCCTATCACGCTCGCGAGTCGACCATGGAAATCTTTGGGTATCAGCGCCCTTTGCCACTGACGGACCTGACGAACGTATTCCTCCGGCACTGGTGGTCGCCCCTGTGCGCCAGCGGTGTCGTACTCGAGGAACTGCTCGATATGTTCGAGAAGTTTCGGCAGCGTGACGGATGTGAGACGATCCGGGGTAAAGACCTGCTGTAGAGCCTGCAGGCGGTTAGCCGCTACCAATTGACGCACGTGAGCTAGCGCGATGCGTTCTCCCGCTGCGCGCAAGGTCGGAAGTGTGCTGCTTGCCATTTCTGTAACCAATTCCAGTGTCTTGTCCAGGCAATCCCACAGTTCCGCATACGTCTTGGGCCGCCAGTCATCTGGGACGATTCGCCCCGCGACAATTTGGGGTCCTACGTCCCGAGTCGCAACGCCGAAGAGAGAAGCAAGGCAAGACTCGACTGCAGCCACTCCAAGTGCTTGAGCCTCCTGATCGTTCATGAAAAGGCGTTGCCTCAAAAGACTCAGCCGCTCGGCGAAAGGAACCGCAGTTCCGGAAAGAAGCGGACGAAAGAGCTGGCGCCACACACCCGTTGCATTGTTTGCGATCCCCGGTTCGGATTCCGCAAGCGCTAGGCGGAAGAGAGCAGCTTCGGCGTCCCTGAAATATTCTGGAAATGCCGCGATCCGTTCCAGGAACCAGACCAGGTACCGACGAGGTCCCCAGCGCCAAGCACGCTCTTCGCTGCGCGTCCTATCAATAGAGCGTAAATCATCGAGGGAGCCGTTCAGGATCAGGTTGCTGATTAAGGGCAGGTAAACGTCAGGGTCCGTCTCGCCTAACGCCAAGATTCTGTCGAGATTGCCGTGATCAGCAAGACTAGCGATCGTCAGCCCTGCGGCCCAACGTCGAAAAAAATCTGCGGCGGCCCTCCGGGCCGCGACATCTCCACTTGCCGCTATTCGTCGCTGGAACGGCTCCGTGAGAATGGCTGGAATTTTTGACAGAAGGCCGTTCGGGTCGGCGGCAAACCAACGTTCCCACGCATCTTGAAAGGCCACGTCCGCGATGATTTTGGGCGTAATGTACAGGTATCGACCACCTATCGCTATGAAGCCGGGCGAATCTTTGAGCCGCGTCACGCGATCAAGAACATCCGACTTGTCCAGCCCTATCCATTGGCACAACTCTTCAAGTTCGCTTGCAACATCCTCCTTGAACCCTACAATCTGCAGCAATGAAATAGCCTGCACCGTTTTTAGGTCGTTGGCGTCATCCAACCTCAGTCTTAAGTACTCCCGAACGCCTGGTATAACGTAACCTATATCGCCGCGTTGCAGAATCGTGGCATCATGCGAACAGAGATCCGCTGCGAGCCTCACAAAGCCGACCGACAATTCGACGTAAAGCCGCCGCCTATCGGCTGCGACATAGGGAAAATTAAGGGCCAGTATTTGATCCACGACCTCCTTCGGGATTCGCTGAAGATGTAGCTCAGGCGCCTGGCTCACATTCTTCGGCACTCTGTTGTCAATGACCACCGCTCGAAGTCGCGTAGTGTGGCCGTTGAAGAGCTGGCGCAATTCGGCACTTCCTTGAAGTGAGCAGTCATCGACGACAATGATGGCCTTTGCTTCCTTATCGTTGATGAGGTAGTGCGCGAAGGCTCGCGCGTTGTTTTCGTCCAAGGAGTACAGGACCAGGCCTCTCAAGCCGGGAACCTTGGACAGCGTCTCATACACAAGCCGGGTCTTACCGACACCGGCCTCTCCTTGGATGCGCAGGACCGGGTCCTGTACGGGTTTGCCCAAGTCGGTGTGAGCCAGCAACAGCCGCTCCGTTTCCGCCCATTGTGCGACCGGGACGTAATTCCTTGTCACGGCCACGGCATTTGGCCCCCACGAATCCAGGTGCAGGAGATTGAAAAGCTGTGGGCGGAAAAATCGCGCGACAATTGTTGGGTATCGATTAGCCCATGCTGCGAGGTCGCTTGCCGTTACGACTTTCGGTGGGGGCGCGGTTGCTTCGATATTCCGTATAGTCTGATCAAGCTCGGTTTCCCAATCTGCTTTGGTTTGCGGGGGCATGTCGTCTGCTACGCAAAGACGATACGCGTAACCGCTGGATATAAGGTTCTTTGCGTAAGGCTTGCAAGGATCTTCGCCGCGTTCTTTGACCGATACGTTGGCATACGGTCGAGCCTTGTATTGCCAACACGTTGGGTTTTGACACAAACCGCCGGAAGCACTGGGTATTGGGGCCGTTAATTCGGTGTCAACCCCGCCGTCCGAAATGCGCGTCCGTAGGTTAGTTTTGATGCTTGCGTCCGGTAATGAGGCGATAAACATGTCGGCTCGGATTAAGGCATCAACGAACTCCGTGAAACGCTCGTCGTTTCCTTGAAGGTAAGTAACGTCCGACGCATTGATGTACCACACAGGCGGGGTTCCCTATTTGTCCGGTCTGAACTTTTCGCCGGTAGACGAGTAGGAACGCAACCAATTGTTCTCAGAGCTCGCCGGCGGATTCGACTTCTATATTACTCCATAATCGCCGAGGTCCGCTGGCCCACCCAGCGCACCCAGGGCAGTTCGTTCCTGGCCGTGTTCCAGAGGCGTTCGTCTGCTGTCCAGCATTCGCACTGGAGGGACTCGGCGAGCGCCAGGTAGTGCGCGTCGCAGTCGCTGGGGAGCGAGAACCGCTCCGTAATTTCCAGAGCGCGAAGATTAACCGCAACGTCGTTCTCCAGCGCTGGCCCATTCTCCAACAGGAATGCTAGGCGTTCCCTGGCGATCTCAAGGCTCACCTGGCCCCGTTTTACCCGTTTCGCGAGGGCATTGGTCGCCTCATAGGCAAACAGCGCCGGCGCGGTTAGGCGCCGACGCTGTTTCTGGCACTTTTCTAGAAGCTCCGATGCTTCGTCACTACAGGGCTCCCGCTCGATCCACTTAAGCGCAAAGCTCGCATCGGCCATCACTTCATCCGCGCTCACAGTTGTTTATCACGCTCCATCCTGGCTTCGCGGATCAGGTCTACAGAGTCCTCCGGAAAGGGCGTGGGTTGCTGGGCGCGGAAGGCGGCGAAACGGCGTAGCGTCTCGGTCGTGATCGTCCCGTCAGCCCTTTTCTTAAGCGTGCGACCCGCTGGCACCGCGCGATCGAGGAGGCGGGTGACATAGGCCGAGACTGAAAGGTCCTGGGCGGCTGCCGCTACCTTGATGCGGCGCCGTAGCGCGGGTGGTATGTCGAGCGTAAGCCGTGGCCGGTTCGTTTTCGTGATAGATCTTGCCATCGTCTGATACCGTTTTCCCGCGAATTTAGCTATATTCTACACGATCGACGCTTCGGTGTCATGGCGTCAATTGGCGGAGGTCAAACCGATAACCATGACGCTCGACAAGGGCAAGGAAACTAAGGGCACGTACCGGTTCGATGCGCCCGATCCTAACGCGGCGATCGCAAGTGTCTATGTCGGAAAGACCGCTTTCGAGGGCGGGTCGGCGCCTGAGCGAATCGTACCAACCGTGGCCGCGGCCGATTCGGATCATTAAATCGCCCCAGCCTGGAGGAACGCGAAAGTGCTCGTGAGAATCGAGGAGCGTTGTGCGGAGGCCGAGGCAAAGAACGAGGCGATGGGAGCGGGCGAGTACCTGAGGTGCTCATACTCGTCCGGTAAGCCAAGTCCCGATTTCACTGAACTCAAAGAAGCCCAGTACTTTTGCATCTTTGCAAGGCAATACAACGAGGTGCTTTCGCCAAAGCTTGTTTGGGTCCGTCGCAACCAGCCCGGGTCGGGTCGCGCAGACTTTACGGTCTACGACGAGAACAAGTGTTACTTGCGCGACATCGAAGTCACCGCGCTGTTCTCGACGCCAGCAGTGAAGGATCCGTCCGGGTATCAGGATTTTTCACCCTATCCGATTCAGGAAATTGCGCCGGACGCGATGCTGCTGGACATTGACAACCCGCGCCCTGGATACAAACCGTACGCACGGCTTCCGCACATAATTAAAAAGCATTTGAGAAGCGACTATCCGCCGTACTGGCTTGTGATTTACGACAACGAGCACGGCGTGGAGCATCCGAATTTGGCCGACCTGGGGAACCGCGTGCGATCGATTCTTGACCGGCCCGGCAAACGGGGAAAGATTCCGCGCGGCCTTAAAGAAGTATGGGTGTTTGATATGCCGAATGCTGCTGGGGCGACCCTGCTGAAGGCTTGGCCCTGAGTGGCCGGTCCAGCGGCGCGGGAAACCTGCGTAGGGGGAGACGTGGCGAGAATGAGAAGGCCGTCGGGGGCGAGCGCCGCGCTCAACGTATTGTGCGCACACGAAATGGAGCTTCTTCGCGACCGTAGTAGCCTGCCGCACCGCACTGTGAACGGAAGCTCCTTGTGATGGCGGTATAGCTAGTCGGCTTTAACGCCGAACTTCTGCGCCGCTTCCTCCACGGGGAGCAACCGCTCGGTGCGTCGCGTGTTGCGATGCTTTGGAGCCCCGATGGATGAATTCATTCGCGGCAAGAGCCGTTGAGAATTCGATCGCCGTGCCGTTGACACGGTCGCTCTTCAAACATTGATCTATTGTGGCAGCGCGAGCTCCGCGGGGATGCGTCGCTCGCGCCGGCGCGGAGCGTCGCCGGACGGATACGGTTCGGCGCGCGCTCGAATTTCACGGCCGGGAACGTTTGCACGGGTTGAGAGCGAAGGAACAGAAATCATTGAGAGGGATGGGCCGCGTTTTCAAGCGCGGCTCAGTTTAC